>NZ_CP018620.1:1410724-2821448 GCF_001908275.1 Paenibacillus xylanexedens
ATGAAACGGTTACGGTCAAGCAGGACTGGATCATGCTTCCAGTATTCAAAAATTTCCTTTTGTTCCCGATCAGATACGATCGAAGACAGGACGTAGGAGTACGATTGGTTATGAACGACTTCCTGTTGTCCGATAATGGCCGAGATCGCTTCGAGTGAAGAATCAGTAAAGTAACGTTTTACGTCACCAACAAACATCGTCTGCATGGAATCAAGTACCGCGAGCAGAGAGATGTTGATTTTAAACGTACGTTGCTCTTCCTCGTCCAGTTGAGCAAACTGGGAAGCATCTTTGGACATTGGAATCTCGTCTGCGATCCAGTGGTTGAGCAGCAGTACTTTGTACAATTTGTACATATGAGGCATGCGAATGTCGTTCCAGTTCAGGATACCGGAGCATTCACCTTCAATAATACGGGTTGATTGGTTAGGGGCTTCGGTGTTGAAAATTTTCTGTACTTGCATTGTTCCGTTCACTCCTTGAATGAATTTACACTGTATAACTACGATGACAGAACAACCTTCCGATCGCTGTTATCCCCTGATTTTTTTGATTCCCTCTTTCAAAGGGGAAAATCCGGTGATAAAGGCGAGCGCTCCGCTTCTTCAGCTTTGTTCTGTCCTCTTCGTTATCGTGTAATCATTAATTCTTTTATTTATATTAGGGTTGTATAATGTGGCATCTATATCAACATCTTGCGATGCTGTGATCGTGTTTTAGGCAAAAAAGAACCAGGGCAACGCCATTTTGCAATCAAAACAGGATGCCCTGGTGGTCACCTCGAATCTAGTAAATCTTCTCTATCATGGATAAAGCGTAAATTGCGCAAAAATCAAGATTCTTCAATCGTTAATGCCCGGCTACGAACATAATAAGTTGATTTCATGCCGGCTCTCCAGGCGTGCAGATGCAATTCCAGGAATTCTGTTGCTTTGATATCTGGTCGAACGTAGAAGTTGAAACTTTGTCCCTGATCGACGTGGCGCTGACGGGCAGCCGCCATATTAATGGAAGCATGTTGGTCCACTTGGAACGCCGTTTGGTAATAAGGGCTTGTTTTTTCGGACAGATCCGGAGCCGGATTGGCAATTTTGTAAGTTGTTTTCTCTTCATAAGATAACAGCTCATAGAGCGGATCAATACTAGCCGTTGAACCGGCAATAATGGACGTGGAACCGTTAGGTGCAATGGCGAACAACCAGGCATTACGTACACCGTTTTGTCGTACTTCGGCTTGCAGTTCTTTCCACTGTTCGGTTGTCACGAACTCGCCTACGCGCTCACCTGATGTGTACTCGCGTTGGTCGAAGTAGTGACCACTTTCCCAATCGGAACCTTTGAATTTCGGATAATGTCCTTTTTCTTTGGACAGCTCCATACTGGATTTTACGAGCAGGTAGTTAATTTTTTCATACAGATTATCGTTATACGTTACAGCTTCGTCAGACTCCCAATGAATGCCTTCGAGAGCAAGCAGGTGGTGAAGTCCAAACGTTCCCAGACCGACTGCGCGATATTGGCTGTTGGTATATTGGGCTTGCAACACTTCAATGTTGTTAATGTCGATAACGTTGTCCAGCATGCGCACCTGAATTGGAACGAGACGCTCCAATACATTATGAGGTATCGCACGTGCCAGGTGGATGGAGTTCAGGTTGCAGACAACAAAGTCGCCAGGCACTTTGGAAATCACGATGCGAGTTTGTCCATCCTTGGTTACAAGTTCTTCCTTTTCAATCACAGTGGCAGACTGGTTCTGCATAATTTCGGTACACAGGTTGGAGGAGTATACCATACCGTGTGCACGGTTAGGATTCGAGCGGTTAACCGTATCCCGGTAGAACATGTATGGCGTACCTGTCTCCAGTTGGGATTTTAGTACACGCTTCATGATGTCAATCGCCTGTACTGTAATCCGGGACAGCAGTGGGTGATTCACCGCTTCTTCGTATTTATCACGGAACGCACCTTCACCAAAGGACTCATCATAGAAATCTTCCAGTCCGAGTGCACGACCATTCTCGTCCTTCCAGCCCATCACTTTCTTTGTTTCGTGCGGACAGAACAGGCTCCATTCGCCACGGGTGGATACCCGCTCCATGAACAAGTCAGGCAGACAGATGCCGTGGAATACGTCATGCGCACGCATACGCTCGTCACCGTTGTTCAGCTTCAGATCGAGGAAGGCCAGAATGTCTTTGTGGAAAACGTCCAGGTACACGGCAATGGCACCTTTACGCGTACCGAGCTGGTCTACGCTGACCGCTGTATTGTTCAGTTGGCGAATCCAAGGGATTACACCGGAACTTGTATTTTGGTGACCACGGATATCCGAACCACGAGCTCTGACTTTGCCGAGGTAAACGCCGATGCCGCCACCCATTTTGCTCAGACGAGCTACATCCGTGTTGGAATCGAAGATACCTTCGAGTGAGTCGTCCACCGTATCAATGAAGCAGCTGGAGAGTTGACCGGCTACTTTTTTACCTGCATTGGACATCGTAGGAGTAGCTGCGGTCATGTACATGTTGCTCATTGCCCAGTATGCTTCCTTGACGAGATCCATACGTCTCTCGGCAGGCTCTTGGTGCATTAGGAACATGGCGATAACCATATAACGCTCTTGCGGCAATTCCATTACTTTTCCATCAAAATCGTGTGCGAGGTAACGTTCTGCCAGTGTGAGCAAGCCGATGTAATCGAAGAGCAGATCGTTGCGGTAGTCAATGCACTCAGCAAGTTCGTCGATCTGTTCTTTGGTGTAACATTCCAGCAATTCTTCGCGGTAGATACCTTTCTTCACGAGATCTACAAGAAGAGGATGGAATGCGCCATAAGGCTCGTCCGGGTAAGACTTGTATCTGCGGTTGGTAGCCGCTTTTTTGTATAGGGAAGTGAGCAGGGAGCGTGCCGCAGCAAATTTCCAATTAGGCTCCTCTTTAGTTACCAGTTCCAGTGCGCTCATGATAAAAGCGTTGCTGATTTCGTCTCCGGTAACTTCATCACGGCGGAGCTTGCTGTTTACCCCACGTACCAGACGTTCCTTGTCCAGCATTTCCAGTCCTTCCAGAGTACGGTCGGCATATACCGAGATGCGCATATCATCAAAGGCAAGCTGGCGGTTGTTCGGCTTGGTCACAACTTGTGGCATGAATATTCCTCGCTTTCGCATGTTAAAGAGATAAATTGGAGAAATTCTTTATATAAAGAATTGAGTGTTGTCTTACGGTGAGAAAAAGGTAAAGGTTGCTTTTGGCAGACTGAAACGGCGGTGACAAGTTCATGTCTTAAATCGCTCAACTTGAGGAGCACAAAACAGCACAATTCAGAACATGCTCATATAAAAAGCATTCTCCCGCCTCGCGGCTGAAAATGCCCATGGATGCTCTGGCTTCCTTACTGTCTTAGAAGTTCTGGATATCGACAGAAAAGGGTGCTTATGTAAGCTTTGGTCTATTGCAGATGTGCCTGTAGTTTGAGGATACCGGATGCAGTCCAAACAGCCCCGTTAACCTCCATGTCAACTCTGTTTCGAGAAAGCGATTTACACCTACAGGGACGTGCCTTTGGAGGTGATTTCATCCTGTTTTTCGCGAGAATGCAGAAGGTGACTAATAGAAGCGGAGAAATCTAGTGTTACTACATTTTGTAGCTGTCAACATACTGTAACCCAACATATTGTGTTTGTAAAGTGGGCCGATACAGTAAAACGTAATTCCGAGTATACCATTTAAGCCAGGAATCCGCAAAGGAAAAGGACTGGAAGATTTGAAGATTTATCAAAAAAAATTTTTGGCCAATTTGAATGACGTCTTCACGTCAGTTTGAATTGTAACGTATTCAACTGGTAGAATAAAAATAGTCAAAAATCGACTAAAATTAGCGGCAGCGGTTGTTCACGGGGCCCAGAGGAGGCGGAGCAAAATGGCAATAGCAGAAGTGACTGTAATTCCAATCGGAACGGGTACAACCAGTCTAAGCAGTTATGTGGCGGACATGCAAAAGGTATTGGAACATCAACGGGGCATTACATATCAGTTAACTTCCATGAGCACCATTATTGAGGGACCGCTTAACGAGATCTTTACAGCAATTGCGGCTCTGCATGAAGCACCGTTTTTGTCAGGAGCTCAGCGCGTTTCCACATCCTTCAAAATTGACGACCGTCGTGATAAACCGGATGCCTCAAGTATACAGAAGTTACAATCGGTTCAGGATAAACTTTCGTCACTTCAGGCAAGACCTAATTAATGGTTTAGTATAAACATCCGTATATACGGTTATTCGGTATGTTATAAGTCATTAATTAAAGGTTAAATTGTGTCTGTATGTGTAGTTACCGTGAACTTCTGACATCTATAAACAGAAAGACAAAAAAGACCAGCTTAACGTTCATTAAGCTGGTCTTTTTGTATACTCATTTAACATTTTAATTAATCTGCAACTACCAATGAGGCTCCAATCAAAGTGGCGTTGGTGTAACCACCGCCAACATTTTCAAAAGAGAAGTTGGTAATTGGCGCACCGATAACAGTGGCATAATCACCATCAAGCAAATCTCCGGTCGTTGCAGGATATAGCGCTATAATATCGTTTCCGTTCTCATCCATGACATGAACGATAGAGAAAGTTGCTCCGAGAGAGCTATCTTCTTCAACGGAAATGACTTCCCCGTTAACTTGTACGAAAGTATTGTAATAGTTGGCTACATTTTTATTCAGATGACGGGTCGTTACATTGGAGTCAACGAGCCCCTGTACTTTTTTGCTTAGTTCTGCCGTAATGGCAGGGAATACATCGTTATGTTTACCAAAGAAATCATAAGATGCCTGCTCCATAAAGGCTGTGTCTTCTGTAATGTACGGAGTTAACTCATTAAAGAAATCGGCAGCTGATGCCGTAACAGATGAATTTCCAGTCGTTGCAGTTGGTGCTGTTTGCTCCAGAGAAGCAGTAATGCTTAGGGAATCAAGGATATCTTTGATCTCATCCTGATTATAAGTATCCTTGGCGTAGGTTAACGTCATGGTATAGAGTTCTGTATTGGTCGGAATCAGATACTGCACAAGGATAACATCTGTACCCGAGGAATGCTTATAGGCTCCTTCCAAGACACCAGCGCTATATTCTTTATAAGGCTTGTTTGTATAGCTGGTTTTTTTATAATCGGAAATGCCGATGCTTGAACCGCTTTGTGTGTAATAATCCACTATATTATTGGCGTATTCTTCAGGATTAATTGAACCGGTTGAGCTGGCCTCAATCGTCAGATTCATATTATCTGCAAATGTGGCTGCCGAAGATTGGTCTGAAAAAGCAGCTTTAATGGATGGAGCATTCATTTGACTTGTATCTACGCTTTTCCAGGATTCAGGATATGCAAAAGAAAATCCTTCTCCACTATATGTAGTGTATTTCGTAGCTTTTGCTTCTGTTGAGACAGTTTCAGTTGCTTTGGATGCTTCGGACGCTTGGCTATTGGTTGTTGTGTTTGTTTCTGAATTACCACAAGCAGTAAGCAATGTGGCTAATGCCAAAATCGTAATAAGTTTCTTCATTATGTCTAATTTCTCCTAATGTGCTTCCCATCGGTTGGGATTTTTTCTAAGGTCATCATTCGTTTGGGATAATCTAGTTTAAGGTGGCGGGGATGGAAACTCCTTTCTATTTTATTAGTAAAATAATAACATAAATAAAGATTTCAGTATTCATAATTACTAAAAAGGTAATTTATCTGTATCTAACAAGTTAAAAGCTAATAATATACCGTATGGGTATCCATTTTGAACGATAGTACATACATTTGGTTGATATAACCGTGGGATTTATTTATGAATTAAACATATATATGAACATAACATGCCGACTTAAGAACTAACCCTTTATGTAGGTGCAATTAACGAATAGTCGGTGGGAAAAAAACAGCCCATTTTCGACCTGAGCCCGGTCCCATGTGTGATTGGTGCATATAGTGAACTGTACCTCAAATCAAAGGAGGGGTTTACATGAGTGGAGTAGTAGGTGGATACGGCGGCGCATGGACATCGACTGGCGCGATCTTGGTTCTCTTTATCTTGTTGGTCATCATCTCTAAAGCATTCTTGATCTAATAAACCGCTTGGACCCTAATATATTTGTAAAGGAGGGTTCTGCATGAGCAACGTAGTTGAAGGCGTAGGATACGGCGGCTGGACATCGACTGGAGCAATCCTGGTTCTGTTCATTCTTCTCGTAATCATCACTAAATCTTTCTGGGTATAATATGGCGAGCTCTGCCGGGCAACCGGTGGGGTTTTTTTTCTAGAGGACAAGCATGGTGGAGAGCCAGGAAGATAAGATAGCTTGTGGTTGAACGGAAGAATTGGTGGAATTCAAGAAAAGGAAGGATGGCGTATGCTTCGAAAATGGGGAAGGTACCTGATGGCTAAACGCCCATTTTGTCAAAATGAGGGCGATAGCCCGGTCCAGAGGTAGGCTGAATACATAGCTTAGGGGTGTAGGCAAATGTTAAGGAGGAATGAACAATGAGCGAAGTAAAACCGAATTCACCGAACGGACAGGGACACGTATACGGACATATGGGAGGTTATGAGCATATGCAAGGATACCAATACACAGGTCATGAAATGCATGGGTATGGATATGGTTGTGGAACAATGCCAATGGGATATGGCTATGGATACGGACACCATGCCAATCAGGCTCCAATGATGCACGGTTATCAACAGGGTTGTGGAGTATCCTATGGTCATGGCGGCGGAAGCTGGGGTTCCATGGGTACGATCCTTGTACTGTTTATCTTGCTGGTCATCATCTCCAAAACGATGTTTATCTAAGGATTTGTGAGTGCAAGGAGACTGTGCTGATCGTGGATCGTTACATTAGGTGCTCCAAATAAACTCCGAGTTTGAGTTCCATGTTGGGGCATAACGTACCTATGATTCAGAAAGGGACAGCGTAGGATTCCATCCTGCGGTGTCCCTTTTTTATTAGAAGTGAAGGAGCGTTGGGATTACTTTCTTTAACGAACTCCACAGACGCTATTCCATGCATTTTTGCTATTTCACAAGTTTAACGAATCGTAGACGTCTTATTATCTGAATCTGGGCATGTTTGGAGCCTATATTCATGAAGTGACATGGATTAACGTGGCTGAGATTCGTTAGATTTTACATAGCATAGAAATCCTCAATATAAGGTGTGCAGGATTCGTTAGCGTCTGGTGAGCGTAAACATTTGCTTTATAAGCCGGGGTTATTTGCACAATTAGAAAAGTAAGAAGTAAGAAGTAAGAAGTAAGAAGTAAGAAGTAAGAAGTAAGAAGTAAGAAGTAAGAAGTAAGGAAGTATCGAGGAGTGCAGTCAGTGGGCGAACGGAAAAGTTTTAAAAGCAGAGCCGAATTTATCTGGCTAGTCCTATATGTGAAGGGAGGACTTTTCTTAATGAAGGAAGGGTGTCCGACAGTCTGTAGATGTTGCTAAATTTGATATGTAGACATGGATAAACACCCGGAACCCAATTCCGGGTGCTTTGTGTATGTTTTCAATCTTCTCAAGAATAAGTGATATCCAAAACAACAAAAGCCCTACCTCTCTTTTGTCCTTGCGGCTCCGATGACCGCGCCAGTGTGAATGGGAACATCTTGTGAAACTCTGTACTACCGGGTTATTGTGATTCAGGTTCTTCAATCTTCATAGGTTAATTGTGCTTATAGTTCGCTGCGGTCGCAGCATGAAGAAAATATTCCGGGGTTTAAAGAAGACAGAAATCATATGAGGTTGTTTAATACAACTCTTATAGTATACCACAGGTTGTAATTTTCTGCAATAAAAAGGAAAGCGCGACCAGAGCAGCATTTTTTCGGACTGTTTTTAAGTTAGGAAGTGAAAGGTTAGTTTGAAAAGATACAGAAAATTTTTCAAACTATTTCTTCATAGGGGTAATCCTCTTCAAAAGATTCTACGTAGGTTATAATAAGAGGGAAGAAACAGAAAGGGGCCCTCGCATGACTGAATCGATGGAGGACAGCAGGTTAATGCGGCAGATTGCGGAACGTGATGCCTCCGCACTGGAGCTTTTATATGACCGATATGAGCGAGCGGTGTATTCTTTTGCCTACCGGATCGTTGGTGATCCCATGACGGCAGAAGAGACCGTTCAGGAACTTTTTATGCGGGTCTGGAATAATGCTGAGCGTTACGATGCCTCACAGGGGAAGCTGACCACATGGATGTTTGCGATTACGCGTAACATTGCAGTGGACATGCTGAGGCGGAAATCAAAAGGGGCAGCGACTACTTCAGTTGAACACGAGACACTGGCGGCCTATGCCGATGAACATACGAACACGGAAGAAGAAGTGCAGCGTAAATGGGAAGGTACCCGGATTAAAGAGGCGTTGTCCCAATTAAACGGTGATCAGCAACAAGTTATAGAATCGATTTATTATGCGGGATTAACCCAGCAGGAAGTATCCAGCCGATTCGGGATTCCGCTGGGTACAGTAAAGAGCCGTGTCAGGCTTGCCATGCGACAGCTCCATAAGTTGCTGGCCGATGCTGAATTGCATCCGGACGCGGGAAGGGAGGGCATACATCCATGATAGAACGACATGAGGAGTGGTCTGATCTGGCACCGATGTATGTGCTGGGCGGACTGGAAGCAGAGGAAGTGGCGGCGTTTGAAGCGCATATGGCAACTTGCGAACCTTGCCGCCAGGAGGTAAGGGAATTGCAGGAAGTGACTGGCTTCCTGCCACTGGCGGCGGAACCTGTAGCACCGCCGCAAGGCATGCGAGCACGTGTGCTAGGCAACGTGCTTGGACATGCGCAGGAGAGCGCCGAGGCGAAGCCAGCGGCTGCTCCTGCGGAGCCTGAAGCACCCGTGGTGCTTCAGGAGGATCTTGCGCCGCAGCACAAACGTGCGGCGCAGCCCGGGCCAGGCTTGCCGCCGGTAACGGCTGTGCCTGCGGCCCGGGTGGAAGAGGCTGCCCAGGCACAGCCATGGCAGCCACAAGCGCGCGCGCGTGCGCGCAGCAGCAGCGCCTGGCGCATAGCCAGTGCCGGCCTTGCGGCCGCGGCACTGTTACTGGGCGTGTACACGGCGCAGCTACAGAGCAAGATCGACTCGCTGACGCAGCAAGCGGCGGGCTCGTCGGCTACACAAGAGCAACTGGTGCAGGCACAGGCGCAGAATGCGCAGCTGCAAGAGCAGCTGGCATCAGCTCTGGAACCTGCACAGGGCATGCAGACTGGCGAGGCAGTGAAGCTGAATCCTGCAACGCAGGACATTGTAGCTCAGGGTCTCGCAACCATCGTTATCGACAGCAAAGGCACTCACCTGGTTGTGCAGGCTGAGAACCTGCCGAACCTGGAAGGCAACGAGGCTTTTCAGGTCTGGTTGATCAAAGGAGATACCCCTCAGAATGCGGGTACTTTCCTTAGTCGTGACGGAACGGGAGCAGTATACTACACATTGGATTCGGCCAACGACTATGATACGGTTGCCATCACGCTTGAACCGGATGCAATGGGAGATGAGCCGCGCGGTACAATGATTCTGGCTGCCAAGATTAAAGGATAAATATAGGATATATCACCAAAGGCTGCTCCGTCGTGGAGCAGCCTTTTTGTGTTTTCCAGTTCTGATGCCCATCCATTGGATTTTATTAATTTTTTTAGTCGGAGCAACCGATAAACAAATAGAAGGCAATACCCTTAATCTCCCTGTATCTCAAGGGAGAACTGGTTGCACATAGAGAGTGAGGGGTTCAGTTGGAAGCATACCGTTCATTTATCTTTCGCCTGATACGCAATTATCTGATCGGTTCACTGGCAGCTGTTTTTGTTGTCGGTACAGTAGTTATGGTATCTACTCTGCAAATACCCAATATTCAATTTGTTCGGCTCATCTTCATTGTACTGATTTCACTCTTGTTCATGCTGGTTGCAGAATTAATTACGCTGTGGGTGCAGCTTGGCCCCATAAGACAATTTTTCAATTCCGAGCATCACGAGAGAGACGAATTGAACCACATGTATGAGAAAATTCATCGTTTCCCGGGACAGACCATATATCGGATCATGGGTCCGCACATGCTTGGCTTCTCACTTCCGGCAGCCGGATTAACAATATGGATGATATCCACAGGGTGGCTTGAATTTCCTTACTTCTATACTGTCGTGGCCGCTGCGTGTGCCTTTCTGATTGCCATCATGCATGCGCTGATTGAGTATTACCTAACGGTGCGGGCGATTAGACCCCTGTTACTTGAGATTCGACATCGCGGCAAAGTCCAATACGGGATGGAACCTTCACTGGGAGGGCGCATCCTGGTATCGATCCAGCGTAAATTTCAGCTAAGCACGGCACTGATTGGCTTATTTCCTCTATTTCTATTTTTCCTGGCTACATATATCCGACTTCAGTATATGGACAGTGAATTTGCGAAAGAGTACATACTGTGGGGAATTCTCATCGTTGTTCTAGGCGCGGGGTTTGCGCTGGTGGGAAGCTGGCTGTTGATTCGTGATGTTCGTGATCCAGTTGCTGAACTGACGCATGAGATGAACCGAATTCAGGGGGGAGATCTTGGCAGACGAGCTCCGGATCTATATGCGGATGAGTTTTCGGCACTGATCTCCGGTTTTAATATGATGATTAATCGGCTGGAGATGAGACAGGAGCGCAATCGGCAACTGTTGCAAAGTTATTTTTCTACACTGGCTGCTGCTTTAGACGCCCGAGATAAGTACACGGCAGGGCATTCCATGCGTGTGGCAGAGTATTCGCTGATGATTGGCAAGCTGAGCGGAATGAATGAGGAACAGGCGGATTTATTATACAAATCAGCTCTGCTCCATGATATTGGGAAAATCGGCATACCTGATGAGGTGCTGCTGAAGGATGGAAAACTAAGCGATGAGGAATTCGCGATTATTCGTACACATCCCGTGCAGGGAGAGAGTATTCTGCTCCAGATAGAACCCATTGATGCCATGGCGGATTTTCTGCCTGGTGTACGATCTCACCATGAAAGATACGATGGCAAAGGATACCCGGATGGGATGGCTGGTGACGATATTCCCCTTTTTGGCCGCATCATTGCGGTAGCGGATGCCTTTGATGCCATGACGTCTGATCGACCCTATCGGAATGGGATGAGTCACGAGAAAGCGCTAACGATTTTGGAAGAAGGAAAAGGGACCCAATGGGACCCCTATTTTGCAGGTTTGTTTATTGATGAATGGAGACGACAACAGCATCTTCAGAAAGAATCGAAGTGAGGGATCAGCTGATTCCCTCTGTCCACTTCGATTCTTTTCTGCGTCTCCGGTGAAGAGCGAGGCCTGTTATGATGGTGAGAACACATTCGCCGAGTATGACTGCACCCAAGGCGTCATAGATCACATGTTGTTTGATCATTAGCGTGGATACTATAATGGTTGCTGCCCCGGCGGCTACCAAAATCTTGATGGGTTTGCGGATGCTTGGAACCGAGAGAACGGCACGCATAACCAGATAAGAGTGAAGAGAATGAATACTTGGAAAACAATTATAAGGACGATCCTGGCTATAGAGCCATCCGAGAACAGATGCTCCCAGGCCTGTACCCGTCAGTTCCGGGCGCGGTACCATGGTCTGAAAGTTGAAGTAGATCAGATAACATATCCAGACACAGATATTCATGGATAACAAGACGCGGTAATACGTCAGGCGATCCTTGGCACACAGGTAAGCGAGCACACCGAATACAAACGGGTACCAGCCCAAATATGGAATGGACATGCCAGGCACGTAGGGAATGATCCGGTCGAGCGGCGAATCAAGCACTACGAACCCGCGTTCTGGACTATTAAGAATATCATAGAAGAGCCCCATGACGGCCAAAGACAGCATTAAACTCAATGACAGCCAATAGGATTTGCTTTTTAACAATTGCACAACATCTTTCTCCTTTCATTCATGTTCCGACGAACATGACCCCAGCAAATAACTAATTCAAATTTAAACAACAATATATTCTACTACGACCAGCGCACAAATTGAATCCTGATTTGTGTATTTTTGTGTATTTTTTTGACGAAGAAGGAATGCCGAAGCTTCAATGGGCATGATATGATAGAGACACATACGGACGAAGGTAATTTGGCCAGTAAAGTCGGTTCAACAGGAGTGAGTGAATGCAATTTTCAAAAATGTTCGTATTGAATATGGGGATGCTTATTACCATTGCATATCTTGCTAGTGTGTTCTATAAATATGTCGTCATACGTACCTCTTCCCGAGTGAAGCAGATCAGCTCCGTGCTTGTCCTTATATTTGCAGGTTGGATCAGTACGGTTTTTGGGTTTCAACTCAACGATGAAGTGGTCTTTGATCTTCGATATGTTCCTTTAATTGTAGCCGTTCTAACGTATAGACAACCCTATAGCGTAATTATCGTGGGTATTGGAATTGGGCTGTCGAGGCTGACTTTTGGCATCACGGATGCTACATTGGCGGCAGTACTTAACATGTCTGTTTTGGGCGTGATATGTGCAGGTCTGAATATATGGATGAGACGTAGCAACTACAGGCTGATTATTAAAGGAATCCTTGTTACAGTTATCGTCAATGTGGTCAATAGTATAAACATTGCTATCGTTGGTGTGATCCCGGCTACATACTTCTTTTCACATATTATGCCTTATACACTCCCTACAGGCATTTTGCTGAGCCTTATTTTTGCATTTATTTTACGTGATTTTCAGAATGAACAGAATCGTATTTTGCTGATCCAGAGTACAAACCGGCTTTTATCTGTGCAAAAGGAAGAGTTACAGAAAGCCCAGATTGTACTGGAGGATCGAGCAAAACAATTGATGATTGCTTCACAGTACAAATCCGAATTTCTCGCCAATATGTCCCATGAACTGCGTACACCACTGAACAGTGTCATTAACTTTGCCCAGATGATCAGCGAGAATGCCGACACGATGGATCAGGAGGATATTGTACGTTTTGCCAATATGATCGACCACTCCGGGCAGGAACTGCTTACGCTCATTAACGATATTCTGGATCTCTCCAAAGTAGAAGCGGGGCGGCTGGATATTGTACTCGAGGATATCAGTGTCGCACAACTTACAGAAGATGCCATGAGCCACTTTCAGCTTGTTGCCGAGAAAAAAGGTATTCAGTTGGTTCTGGACAAAAAACAGGGACTGCCCGAGACGCTCTGGTCTGATCCTCAGCGGGTTCAACAGATTTTGCGGAATCTGATGTCCAATGCCATCAAGTTCACTCACCGGGGGAAGGTCACGCTAACCGTAAGCACCAAGCAGATTAAGAATGCAGGTATTCAGAATCGATGGCTTATTTTCTCCGTTCAGGACACAGGCATTGGTATTTCGGAGGACAAGCATCATTCCATATTTGAAGCATTTCAGCAGGCTGACGGGTCGATTAGTCGAAAATTTGGCGGTACCGGACTAGGCCTGTCGATCAGTCGGGATTTAGCGAGATTACTAGGGGGATCGATTGAACTGGAGAGCGCTGAAGGTAAAGGAAGCACCTTCCATCTCTATCTCCCGTTGGACCGTGAAAAAATGAGTTGACAACCTTCGCGCCGTGAGTAGAATTTGGGATGACAACTAGCATCGACCGGCTTTTGAGACCCGGTCTAAGGAGTGTATCCCCATACAGAAGACGGTCAACGTTAACCCTCCCCCGTTAGCAAGCAAACCACGGCGCAAGGGTTCGACACAACGCACGAATTTATCGATTGCAACATGGGAGGGTGTACCGGCAATTATTTTACAGACCTTGCTGGGAGGCCCATTTTTAACCGGATTTCTGCTGTACCTTGGGGCCGGGTCGAGACATATCGGCTTTGTGCTCGCGATTACGACGTTTGTAAACATTGCCCAGATCGGAGCAGCTTACTGGATGCAGCGTATTCGCAGCCGTAAGCGCATGCTGCTGTTATTTGTGGGCACACATCGCATCTTGTGGAGTGCAACGGGACTGATCCCGTTCATATTCCCCAAAGAGTGGTGGGTAAGTGTATATATTGGCGTGTATACGGTTGCTTTTATATCAAATACCATCGGCGGTATGATCTGGACTTCACTAATTGGCGATATTGTACCTGCCAAGGTGAGAGGGCGTTATTTTGGAATTCGAAATACGATTCTGAATGCTCTTGGAAGCGTATGCTTATTCGCTGGTGGTATTGTTTTGGACCGTTACCCCGGAGAAATGGGCTTTCTGATCCTGTTTATTCCGGTTTGGATCTGTGCCATTGCCAACACAGTCATTTATTTCTTCTATCCGGACGTTCCATTTGAACGTTCTACCGAAAAGGTTTTCTGGCGCATGTTCATCAAGCCGTTCCAGGATCGTTCTTTCCTGAAAGCAACGCTGTTCCTGGCTGTCTGGTTATTGATCCAGACCTTGATTGTTCCGCTCTATTCCTATGTGATGTTGGATCTATTGAATATTAATTATCAGACCGTATCCCTGATCACGGTAGTCCAGACGCTGGTTATGATGGCCGGTTTCTATGTCTGGGGCAATCTGAATGCCAGATTCAGCAACAAAACGCTCCTATTTTGGACATTGCCAGTCATTGCGCTCTCCTGTCTGTCGTGGGGGTTAATGTCGTTCATGCCTGTATTGATCGCACTATTTTTATCGCATATTTTCCTTGGGATTGGTGTAGGTGGATTCAATCAGCTGGCATTTAACTTTACGATTGGAGACACGCCCAAAAGTGAAAGACCGATGTTTGTCGCGGTGTATTCGGCTCTGACCGGAGTAACTTCATTTATTGGGCCGCTGTTGGGCGGCTGGTTGTATGAAAAGATGGGGACTTGGTCCGATGCGCTGGCCTGGATCTCAGCCTATGGATTTCAGATGGGGGTTGGTGTCGTGATGCTGATTCTGACATTTACCCTTGGACGTCGTGTGCTGTTAAAATAGATATTGAATATTTACTCGGGCACTTCGATGACAGAACAACCTTGTAAATGTTTAGATTGATCATATATATCTGGTATGACTTCAAAAAAAGTTGGCGAAGTGGAGGGATGTAATTGAATCGTCTCGAACGGAAAGCCATGGTGATTGGAGCCACGGGGCTTGTAGGCGAATTACTGGTTCATCATCTGCTGGAGCACCCGGCATACAGCTTGGTTCGCGTTCTGGTTAGACGTCCGCTTGAGCTGCAACATCCCAAACTGGAACAGCATGTGGTGGACTGGGAACAGCTGGAGAGCCAAGACCACTTATTCGATGGAATCGATGACCTGTACTGTTGTTTGGGGACAACGATCAAAAAAGCAGGCAGTCAGGACAATTTCCGTCAGGTGGATTATCATTACCCGGTTCGTGCAGCTACGATTGCGAAGCAACATGGTGTATCACAGATGCTGGTGATTTCCTCCATGGGAGCGAGTGCAGGTTCCCGGGTCTTTTACAGTCGGACCAAAGGGGAAATGGAGGATGCATTGTCCGATATCGGTTTTCCGTCATTGCATATCTTCCGCCCTTCTTTAATTCTGGGAGATCGAAACGAGAAGCGGTTCGGTGAGCAGATGGCTGCCTATGCCATGAAGTTTCTGGATCGCTGGATGAAAGGCGGAGCGGACAAATACCGGGCGGTCCACGCCGCAACCATTGCACAGGCCATGACCAATATTGCGCTGGTGCAAGCCAAGGGAAACCATGTGTATTCAAATGAAGTCATTCATGTCCTTGGTGTGGACGGGGGCTAAGAAACCTTTGAACGAGCTGTTTGCTTCATGTGGCTAGTGAGGAGCGTTTCTCGCTTGAGGTAGATCGTGGTATAATAGGCAACAAAAATGAGTTCGAACCCTGACTCCATGCGGCAGCAGGATAACGAACACAAAGGAGAACTCGTCCATGAAAAAACCAATCTCTACCGATCAGGCGCCAGGCGCCATTGGTCCATACAGTCAAGCCGTTGATGCAGGCGATTTCATCTACACTTCCGGGCAGCTTGGCCTGAATCCTCAAACGGGAGAATTCGGTGCAGATGTACAGGAGCAGACACGTCTGTCTTTGAGCAATGTGAAGGCTATCCTTGAAGCAGCAGGCACAAGTATGGATAAAATCGTGAAAACAACGGTGTTCCTGAAGGACATGAATGACTTCGTTCCTGTGAATGAAGTGTATAGCACGTTCTTTGAACAGCCGTACCCTGCACGCAGTGCTGTGGAAGTTGCTCGTTTGCCAAAAGATGCACTGGTGGAGATTGAAGTTATTGCCCTTAAATAGGACAACCTTCATTCGCTGCAGTATACATAAAAAGCCGATTTCAGGTCGAATGACTAGAATCGGCTTTTTGCTTTATGTTTTTTCGTTATATTTAAGCGTTATATATGATGGAAACTACTCAATCGCGATCCTGATTACGGGCGAAGAATAGCCATACCGCGTAGATGGCCAGTACGATCGCAATGATGATTGCCGTATAATATACGGAAGTGACATCCTTCTGTTTAAGTGCAATGGCGATATACGCCCATGTGAATACAAGAGGGTATATGCTATCGCGATAACGGAAGCTAACGAGAACAGCTAGAACCATACCGACAATCAGCATGATGATCGTCCAGGTCGGTTCGCTGATACCAAAACCATCCCAGCCTATTTTATATAATAGTACCGCTGCATTGACAATCGTTGCCACACTAATCCATCCGAGATAGATGCTGAATGGCAGCTTCACAAGCCAGATCTCAGCAGTGGTTGGAACCGTAATGGTACGTGTTTTTACATACAGCATGATCAGGCACAACAGAAGCAGTACAATAATCAGTAAAGCGAGACCGGTCTGCAAGTTTTGAAAAGCAAAAATCCAGGCTACGTTGAAAGCACAGCTTGCCAGAAACCAATACCCGAGACGGGTAATCGAGTCCCTTTTCCAGGAAGCGGGCACGAACTGATAGACCACAAATCCTGCCAGCAGCAAGTAGATTAAACCCCATATAGAGAAGGCATAGCCAGAAGGTGTGAGCAGCACAGGGTACATATCCGATACTTCTTTATTGGTCTTGCCTCCGATTGGCAGAGCGTTGGAGAGGTAGTTCACGATAATTACAGCGATAAAACCAATGGCGTTTAACCACTTGTACGGATTGTTACGTGACATTGTGTTTCCTCCTTGGTTTAACGAATGAATGAACCACGGGTCAGTCTACAATGAATATACCCAGTTCTTGCACATTCTAATAACAGCCGCAAAAAATTCACAAGTTGATCTTTCAGATCCTTGTGCTCTGCCGCTATGTTGGAACGGCACTCTGTCCCAATGTACGCGAAACGAAGCAGAAATATGTCCATGCCCACGATGTCCCACTGGAAGAGGAGGAAGAGAATGCTCACAAGAGAAACGATGGAGCAACAGCAAACTTGGTTCTATGTAGTTGCACTGTTCGTAGGAGCAGTGATAGGGCTGAGTAATCCGGTATGGGGGAATGTTTTACACTACACCGTGTCCCCGGTTCTTGCCGTTCTGTTATACAGCATGTTTGTACAGATTCCCTTTTTACAGTTAAAAGAGTCCTGGTCGAATCTTCGATTTATGGTGGCGCTACTGGTGGCTAATTTTATCGTAGTACCTGTAGTTGTATGGTTGCTCACACTTGTCTTTCCGCAATCACCAGGCGTTCTGGTCGGAGTCTATCTGGTACTGTTAACTCCTTGTATTGATTACGTCATTGTGTTCACACAGCTCGGCCGGGGCAATGAGAAGCTGATGCTCGCCGCAACACCTTTTTTATTTGTTATACAAATGATCCTGTTGCCGTTTTATTTATGGTTATTGATGGGTACCGAGGTAGCGCAGATCATGCAGGTAGGGCCGTTTGTAGAGGCTTTTCTGTTCCTGATCGTTATTCCACTGCTGCTCGCTGTTGTTACACAAGTTTTCTCCAGAGGTACAGTGAGCGGGGAGCGGTTCATGAATGCGACGGCATGGCTCCCGGTTCCCATGATGGCACTTGCACTGATCGTGGTTGTCGCTTCCCAGATTGGCAAAGTTTACAATGATATGGCGATCATCGTAAACGTGATCCCGATCTACATTGCTTTTCTGATCATTATGCCTTGGATATCTCGGATCATTGCTAATGGATTTCGATTGAATCCGGGTGCAGGGCGGGCGTTAATTTTCAGTTCAGCCACACGGAATTCGCTGGTCGTTTTGCCGCTGGCCCTCGCACTGCCGCCAGAATGGGCAACTATAGCTGCGGCAGTCATCGTTACACAGACGATGGTGGAACTTGCAGGGGAGCTAATCTACATTCGACTTGTACCTGCGGTGATTTTGCGGGATCGGTGAGCGTACTAGGGTGTATCTATGTTATGATATATTACAATTAATAAAACCATTTTTGGTAAATAAAAGGGGGAGGTGAGAATCCCTATTTATCGAAAGATTATGTTCTACCTGGATATTGTCCTATTACTGTTCAGCCTCATCTATTTCCCCGTAGTAGCTCATAAGACAGGAAATAATATGGCTTATGGATTTATGGCTGTAATTTTAATAGGTACAATCTCTCGGATCGTATCCTATCTTAGAAAAGAAAGAGTCAACAAATCGTCATGATATAGGCTATTTTCTGTAAAAGTAAAATTAAAAAGAGTACTTCCGATGTGGTCATAGCCCCGTCAAGTAGACAATAAAAAAAGAGAAACTCCATTAAGCGGCGACTTTTTCTCGGAATTCAATTGGGGAGAGGTCGCCGAGTTTGTTTTGGAAACGGTCCTTGTTGTAAAACAACATATACTCTGTAATTTGGTTCCTTGCTTGTTCCAAATTCTGAGGCTTCTCCAAATACAACTTCTCTGTCTTTAAGTGGGAGAAGAACGACTCAATACATGCATTGTCATAGCAGTTCCCACGCCGAGAATGGCTTCCTGTTAGCTTCTTCTCTTCAAGCAATTTGGCATAGCTCTGTGTTGTATACTGGAACCCCTGGTCGGAATGGAGTAAGGCCGGTCCACATTTCAGTTTCTTTACCGTTTCCATCACAAGTTTTAAGTCATTTCGCTCGGAGAGTTCCCAAGCTACAATCTCGTTGTTGTATAGATCCATCACAACCGAGAGATAAGCAAAATCATGCCCGATCCGGACATACGTAATATCCGTCACGAGTTTCTGTACAGGAGCTGCCGCCGAGAATTCCCGATTTAAGACATTACGGAATAGAACTGACGGTTTCCGGCCAGCAAATGGACGTTTCTTGCGAATCACGGAACGAATCTGGAGTTCTCTCATTAAGCGGCGTACCTTTTTGTGATTCACCACGAGGCCTTCCTTTCCTAATGCGGTTCGCATACGTTTGTAGCCGAAATAAGGACGAAGCCGGTGAATGCCTAAAATATGTGCTTTTAGATCCGCATCCCGATCTGCTCGTTTCTCTCGGAGGACGATATTCTTCTTCCATTTGTAGTAACCTGCACGAGAAATTTCAGCAATTTTACACAACCAAACCACAGGTGCCCACTTACTTATTTCTCGAACGGACTGGCACCGGGCTTCGAAATCCAGCTTCCCTCTCCGTGCAAATTCGGATTGAGCTTTTTTAGATATTCTACCTGCGCTTTCAGATAAGCATTTTCTTCTTCTGCACTGCTAAAATGCTTCTTCGTCCAACGTCCTCGATAATCCTCAAAACTCTCTCCATTTTGGCTTTTCCGTACCCAAGTAATAATCTGGCTCTCACTCTTAATACCAAACTTCTCCATGATCCGACTGTATGTCCAACCTTCTTCCAATCGCAGACGAACAGCCTCTTTCTTCGTTTCTTCACTATATTGATTAAAAGTTTGGCCTTTTTTCGCTGGCATAGCAAAAATCCCCTCCGGTTTTCAGTGTTGAGTTCATTTTAACATGATCTCTTTTTTCACTGTCTACCTTGAGGGGATAATACCAATGGGCCATGCCGGGAGTACTCTTTTTAATTCGGATCAAATACTCGTTACGTACCAGCCTCCAATAATGTTTTACGATATTCCGCTGGCGTGATGCCCTCTATTTTTTTGAACACTTTGCTGAAATACTTTTCGTCCTGGAATCCAACCATCTCCGAAATTTTGACGACTCGCAGGGAAGGATTTTGCAGTAACAGCTTGGCGTTGTTGATCCGCAGTTTGCCCAGATATTCCGACCAGTTCAGACCAAATTGCTGTTTGAATTTACGGGAGATATACTCCCGGCTCAGATAGAAACGCGCGGCAATCTGCTGTAAGGACAGGTCCTCCTGATAATGGGCGTCCATATAACGTGCAATCTCACTCATGGGATCAGGATTGGCATGGTGATGAGCGGTGAGCGCCTTTCCTGCGGCAAGCAGCCGTTGTTCCAACAATGAACGAAGCAGGGGGAAGGATAACAGTCCTTCAGCGTCCAAAGGTAACTCGGCAAAGGGAATAGACTGTTCCTCCGTCACTTCTTCCTCATGGAATGACGAACCTGCCGTATCATCAAGCCAGCGGCTCAGCATCCATTCCAGCTCATCGATCCATTGCTGGATCTGCTCAGCACTGACAACCTCAAGATCAGTAATCGGGTCAAGCCACTCGGCGACCGCAGCAGATACACTGGAAGCCCGGCAGCTCATGGCTGCCATACGCAGGGGTTCTTCATGGGCGGTTAAACGCCTGATTTTATTCCCATTTGATGATTCCACTGAGGCATGGATTCGCTGTTTAATTTGCACAGCATTACGTCGCCACAACCTTGAACTCGCTTCCAGATAGGCCGCTGAGATTCCGCCAGGGTAGGACTCACAGGTGGAGATGCCAAAATGAAGCCTGCGCTGAATCGTCTGCTCCAATCCATGATTGACCTTGTCCAGAATATGTTCCAATGAAGTGGATGGACCCCAATGCAGCAGAACAATCTCGTCCGGTTGATCCAACTGACGAAACATTACGCCTTCGTCTGGTGTGGATAACATCTCGGCACAGATATTGAGCACCGAGAACACAAGCAGGTCCGGTTGACTGCGGTATTTTGCCAGACAATCTGCATCCAGATGGGACAGGCTGGTGACAGCGACACTACAGACAGGGATTAGACAGGGGAGATTTAACTCATCCTGCAATCGCTGCATGTGTGATGAACTGCTGCCTCTTCCGACGGCAAGTTCAGTGAGCAGACGATCCTGGTAGTGGGGGCGCATTCGATTAACGACAATGGATTGCCTGGTGGATTGTATCCGAATGGCGTCTTCCTCTCCCCAAGCTGTAACGGCCTTTAATAGAGAGGCATTCAGCTCATCTGCTTCCACAGGTTTCAGGAGGTAGTCCATGCCACCATGTCTGATTGCATGCCTCACGAGTTCAAAATCATCATATCCACTAATAACCAGCACCTTGCTGTGTGGGGCATGAGCCGATATCCATTCAAGCAATGCCATACCGTCCTTGCCCGGCATACGCATGTCACTGAGTATGATTTGAGGTTGATGTGCCGTGATGGCGGCGATGGCTTCATCCCCGTCTGCTGCTTCAAGTAATGTATCAATGCCAAACTCTTCCCAATGACCAAGCAACCTTATGGCATCGCGGACATGTTTTTCATCATCTACAAGCAGTGCCTTCATGTTGTTCACTCTCCCGCGTATAGTTTAACCGTGATCTTCACACCATTGGGTTCCTGATTGTTGATCTCAAGCCTGGCTGAGTGACCGGGATGTGAGTTCAATTGAAGTCGGCGTATTACATTTCGTAGACCGATGGATTCAGACTCGTCGGATTCTTGTGTGGATAACCCGGTTGTTGTATGACTTTGATGCAGCCATCCGCGGATCTCCAGTAATTTATCTTCAGGTATGGAGGGGCCGTTATTATTCAGTTCTATTTCAATCCAATGATCATTGATCCGGCGGCTGGATAGGGATATGTGACCTTTGCCAGGCTGAATATCTGCTCCATGTTTGAAATAGTTCTCAATTAAAGGTTGTAACGTCATTCTTGGCATTTCGACAGACAGGGTATCTTCGGCAAAATCCAAATCCACCTCAAGGCGGTCACCAAACCGCTCCTGCTGCAGTTCCAGATATAATCGGGCATGCTCCGCCTCTTCGCGTAAGGTCACGCAGGTCTGATCCCGCATGCTGTAGCGCAGCATTTTGGACAGGCTAGAGAGTAGTGTATACGCCCGTTGTCCTTGCTGTTGAAGGGCAAGTGTACCGATCGATTGCAGTGTATTATACAGAAAATGCGGATGAATCTGCGCTTGCAACGCTTTGAGCTGATTTGTCTTATTGGCGATCTCGAGTCGATATTCCCGCAAAATAAGATTATTTACCGTATCCATCATATCCCGGAAATGACGAGCGAGTACCCCGAATTCATCTCGGCTGGATAGATGGATATCCACATGCAGACGCCCGGCTTGAATCTGGTTCATATACCGCATGAGTTGCTTGAGCGGACCGGTGATTCGGATGGAGATGAACAAGGTTGCAACAATGACCAATACAAGTGCCGCAATGGCAATCATCGCGTTATTCCACGTAAGTGTGGTCGCTCTGGCATATAACGTCTCATTCGGAATCTGTTTGACAATGGTCCAGTCGGCGTACGTGCTGCCAAGTTGCTGGTATACATACATGGAACGATCCTGTTCAAAATGCCCTGCGACATTCTGGGCTGTACCTGTGCTAGATCGCGCGATATTCAGTTCACTAGCCGTTTCCTCTCGTAGTGCATCCGTATGATTGACCTCGGAACGTCCTTGGTAAATAATCTGATTCTGACCATCCACAACATAGATCTGTTCCTTAGCCGGATCATACAGTCTGCCACAGATTGCTGCAATGGTATTCATATTCAGATCAATGGCGAGTACACCCAGACGCTCGGTGGACGGAATATCCTTGATCACCCGATGCAGGGTAATGACCGTTCTTGCAGGGTCATCGGGTGAGGCGGCCTTGAATCCGTACGTGTGACTCATGTGGGCCGATTCCACCCAGATATCCGGGCTGTCACCGCCTGTTTTTCCATGAAGCGAGCCGGAATAGGCCTGTTTTCGTTCCTCCCGCTTCGGAAAGGGATTTGTAATTAAGGTGGATTGATTGGCGGCAAAAGAGTGCAAATACAGCTGGAATACATCCGGCACAGCCGCGCGTATCGTCTGCAAAGTGGTGTACACTTCGGCCACCGCACGATAATCACCAGGAATTTTTGCCAAGTTACGCAGAAAGTTCGGGTCGTTATACACAGCGAGCGACGCTCTGGCCACGTTATCCACATAGTTGTTGAGATTGGTGGACGCTTGGTAGATCAGGCGTTTGTTTTCTTCCACAGCTTGTTCCCGCAGGGCCGTCTTGGTCTGGATAAACGTCATGCTGATCGATGCGAGCAGCGGAAGGGTGGTAGCGATGAGCATAAAGGCAATCAATTTGGTGCGTATACTGTAGTATTTGGACATCGGAACACCCCTTCTGGTTGCAGGTTAAGAGAGGACAATATTTTACCCCCAACTGTTCACAAGGGTCGGTGTTTCCCTCGGTGATAATGGGGTTTAATAGAAAAAGAGACCAATTTCATCCATCTATAGAAGGGGAGAACGATATGAAGCATCGCAAATCTTCACAGCTGTTACAGCAGCTTGTGTTCGTGGGTCCCTCCATCGTGTTTTTTATTCTCATCATCGTGGTCCCTTTCCTGCTTGGCATGGTGTATTCCTTCACGGATTGGAACGGGGTATCCGAGAACATTAATTGGGTAGGGTTTGATAACTTCGTGCATGTTTTTGCGAATGATCCCAAGTTCCAAACGGCGTTTTGGTTTACGGTGCGCTTCACCGTGGTTGGTGTGGTACTGACCAATGTGATTGGCTTTTTCCTGGCGTATTTCCTGACCAAACCGCTCAAGACGAGAAACATTCTGCGTACGATCTTTTTTATGCCTAACGTGATCGGTGGGTTGTTGCTCGGCTTTATCTGGCAGTTCATATTTGTGAAAGGGTTTTCAGCAGTAGGCGATGTGACCGGCTGGTCCTTCTTCAACCTTCCTTGGCTGGGAGACGAACCAACCGCCTTCTGGGGAATCGTGATTGTGTTTGTATGGCAGACTGCAGGATATCTGATGGTCATCTACATCTCATCTCTGACAAATGTATCCCCTGATCTGCTGGAAGCCGCCGAGATTGATGGCGCAAGTCGCTGGCAGGTACTGCGGAGCATCATTCTTCCGCTCATTATGCCGGGTGTAACGATCTGTCTGTTCCTAGCGATCTCCTGGTCGTTCAAAATGTTCGATCTCAATCTGTCACTGACCAAAGGTGGACCGTTCGGATCAACAGAGTCGGTTGCACTTAATATTTACAATGAAGCCTTTGTGAATAACAGATATGGCATCGGAACCGCCAAAGCACTCGTGTTCTTCGTAATCGTTGCCATCATCACCATGATTCAGGTACGTCTGACGAAGAGCAAGGAGGTAGAAGCCTAATGGAGACGACGAAAAATTACCGCTTCAGTACCATTTTTACCGAGATAGTCATGGTACTCCTTGGACTTTTATTCCTGGTTCCGTTTTACTTCCTGTTTGTGAATTCGGTCAAAACCTTCGGTGATCTGCTCACCAATTCGGCTGCTTGGCCGGAAGTATTTCAGTGGGGCAACTATGCTAACGCCTGGGAGAAAATTAACTTCCCGTCCGCGCTGATGAACTCGCTTATCGTTACGGTGGTCAGCAATCTGTTGCTTGTGCTGATCAGTTCCATGGCCGCGTACCGAATGGTCCGCAGCGATACCCGGTTCAACCGTATTTTGTTCGGCATGTTCATTGCCGCGATGGTGATTCCGTTCCAGTCTATCATGATTCCACTTGTTACTGTAACCAGTAATCTGGGATTGATCGACAGCCTTGGCGGTCTCATTATCTGTTATCTCGGTTTCGGAGCACCGATGTCTGTCTTCCTGTTCCACGGATTCGTGAAATCCGTCCCACTGGAGATTGAGGAAGCGGCCCGGGTGGATGGAAGCTCGGTCTACGGGGTGTTCTTCCGGATCGTATTTCCACTCATGAAACCGATGTATGTAACCGTCATCATTCTGAACACACTCTGGATCTGGAATGATTATCTGCTCCCATCCCTGATCCTGCAAAGCTCCAACCTACGTACGATCCCGATTGCCACCTTTGCACTCTTCGGTCAGTATACGAAGCAATGGGATCTAGCCTTGCCGGCACTTGTGCTCGGTATCATGCCGATCATTATCTTCTTCCTGCTGATGCAGAAGTACATCATTCAGGGGATTACGGCTGGATCAGTTAAAGGGTAAGTGCGAGGGAAGGGTCGCTGCCGGGATCAAGTTGCGCTTTCGGTCGCTGTTGCTCCTCGGTGGCCTGAATGTATTAGGGCAAGGAAGCCACCGAGTATCAAAGGCGAACGCTCCGCTCCTACAACGCATTCTTGATCCCTTTGCTCCCACCTCGCATGGAGGTGTGCAAAGGGAGTCATGCCCGTATAGCTTGGGCATAACTCCTGGGGAAAAGATTAATCAAGAGAAAAGACCAAGAAAGACGCTTGTATAGCCAGGAACTTCTTTTACAGAGTGATGGTATGCTCCTTTTTCAAGGCGCTAACGAATCCACCGCATCTTAATAGGTGGATAATCAAGGAATACAAATTGTAACGAACCTCAGTAACGTTATTTGGATGTAAAACGGCGTCAGAGCCCTAAAAATTGACCAAATCGACGAAATAGCGTCTCTGTGATTCGTTAGGCTGGAGATTTACGCAAATAGGTGCGAATAACGTGCGCTCGGTTCGTTAGAATGAAAACACGCTTCAAGGGAAGGTTATTCTGTCATCGGAGTGCCAGTGTAAATATTCATTAGTGGAACGGTTATACTGAAACTACTATAGGGAGAGTGTATGTATGAAAAGAATGACAAAGTTGACGTTGCTTATGCTGATTGCTTTTTCGGTAATGCTCGCGGGTTGTGGCAATGGGGACAAGAGTGGCAGTCCGGTCAACACGGATGCTCAAGGTGGTGGCGAGGCTGCTGCTGGAGATAAAACCATTAAGATCTTCCAATTCAAAGTCGAAATCGCGGAAGCGCTCAATCGTCTCAAAGCGGAATATGAATCCTCCCATCCAGGCGTCAAACTGGACATTCAAACTGTAGGTGGCGGCAGTGACTACGGTGCTGCACTGAAAGCCAAGTTTGCCGCAGGCGAACAACCGGACATTTTCAACGTAGGTGGTTATCGTGAATTGGATACATGGCTTGAATATCTGGAAGATCTGTCTGGAGAATCATGGGCCAAGGATGCACTCGAAGTAGCCAAAGAGCCAATGACCAAAGACGGCAAGCTCTACGGACAGCCGCTCGCGCTGGAGGGTTATGGTTTCATTTATAACAAAGACCTCTTCCAAAAAGCAGGTATTACCGAAATTCCAACGACACTGGAACAATTGGATCAAGCGGCACAGAAGCTTCAAGCCGCAGGCATTACCCCATTCTCTAACGGGTATCAGGAGTGGTGGGTGCTGGGCAATCATAACGTAAACGTCGCATTTGCAAATCAGGCAGATCCGGTGAAATTCATCCAAGGACTCAACGAAAGTACGGAGAAGATTCCTGGCAACCAAGTGTTCGCCGACTGGATCAACTTGCTCGACTTAACGCTGAAATACAGCAACAAAAACCCGCTGACAACCGACTATAATACACAAGTTACGTTGTTTGCGAGTGGAGAAGCGGCGATGATGCAGCAAGGGAACTGGACTCAAGTACAGATCGATGGAATCGATCCGGATCTGAATCTGGGTATTCTGCCGATGCCAATTAACAATGAACCAAATGACAAATTGTTTGTCGGCGTGCCGAACTATTGGGTTGTGAACAAGAATTCCCAAGTGAAACCGGAAGCAAAAGAGTTTTTGGAATGGCTCGTAACTTCGGATATCGGGAAACAATACATGACAAAAGAATTCAAATTCATCCCGGCGTTCAGTTCCATCACAGCATCCGAAGAGGATCTGGGTGACCTCGCCACAGAGATCATGAAGTATAGCCAGGAAAATAAAACACTCAGCTGGAACTTCAACCGCTTCCCTGAGGGGGTTCCACAAGAGTATGGCAGCACAATTCAGGCTTACGTTGCAGGCAAATCGGATAAAGCCGGATTGCTCGACGCATTGCAACAGAACTGGGATAGTCTGAAAAAATAATCCGGATCATGGACGGTATCCACAGGTTACCAAAAACGGCTCAGAAATTTTTGGATAGAAAAGTTAGTCTATCGGATATATAAGTCAATTGAAACAGGTTAGCCAGAAATCTTATTCTGGTTGGCCTGTTTTTGTTTTTCCAAGGAGTCAATAACGCTCTCTGAAAAGTTCAAAGTCACCTATATTCCTGAAATGTGGATAACCCGAAAGCAGTTTAACGATCTCATGACGTATTTAACACAGAGTTAATACTATATGTGGATATCCTGTGTGTATAACACTCTAAATGTGGACAAGTATGGAGTGGTTGGAGTGGGAGGTCCTCTTTTGTTAACAGAAATACTTGTTTTAAACTGACTAGTACTTTATAGTTCTAAATATGACAAATCCAAAAATGAACACGGGACCCGCCAAATCCAAAAGTTCCAATCCGGTGAACCGGACCAAGGCAGTAGAAGTAGCGGCACAATTATTTCTGCGTCAGGGGTACAGCTACGTCAGCATGGATGAGGTCGTGCGAGTGAGTGGGGTATCCAAGTCGAATATTTATTATCATTTTAAAAACAAGGAGGAACTGCTCCAAGCCGTGGTACAATACTGGATTGCCCAGTATGAGTCGGAGCTGTATCTGCTGCTCAGTCAGCGTGAGCGAGGAGTAGAGGAGCGCATATACTCATTCATGGCATTGTTGTCGGCAGGCATTGAGGGCCGAAATTACGAAGGGAGCTGTCCTTTTGTTACGTTATATATGCAGACACCGGACAGTGCACCCCAAGTGAAGGAAAGCATATCCAGATTCTTTCGTGAGCTTAGACCGATGGTGGAGAAGTTGTTTCAGCAAGGTTTGGATCGCGGTGAATTTCGCAAAGAGATCGAGCCGGGACCGGCTGCGTTGTTGTTTATTGCAGCACTGGAAGGTTCACTAATCCTAGCGGGAACTGCCCGTGATGTAGGGATTATAGAACAATCGGCACGTACGTTTTGTCAGATGCTTCGTTAATCGAAGCTCTTTTTTTGAATATAACTAGTACTGTATAGTACTAAAAGGAGCCGAAACAGAATGATTGTACATACAACAAACATGAATCAGGTAATAAGAGAGTCTGATATTGCAGCCACGACCATTTTTATGACAGGAAGTACAGGTTTTATCGGGAAAGAAACGGTCAAACAACTCACGCAGGGAGAGGCACAATTGCTCTTGCTGGTTCGTTCGGAACAGCGAGCCAGAACTGTGCTGAAGGCTTATGGAGTGAAGGATTTCGACCGGATTACCTTTATTAAAGGTGATTTGTCCATTTCGGGTCTTGGCCTTACCGCACCAGATCGGGAGCGTGCTCTTGAAGCAAATGTGATCATTCATGCGGGAGGGACGATGGACGTCACTTTGGAACGAAAAGTAGCCGAGCAGATATTCATGAACGGGGCCAGGGAACTGGCACAGCTAGCACAGGAAATCCACTCTACTCATGGATTGAGACACTTTATCCACGTTGTTGGTTATATGAGTCCTTATGGAGAGCGGAATGAACAGGGGAATTATCTACAGGTTGAGCATGTGGATAACAATGAAAGTGCATATGAAGAGATGAAGTTCCATGCCGATCTGCACATTCGCGAGCATGCAGAACAGCATCACTATCCCTTATCCGTTGTAAATCCGAGTACAGTGGTTGGGCCACGTCCCACAGGTGAAACCGAGCAAACGGGTGGGATTGGGCTGCTCATTCAGGCGATTCAGAAAGGACTTATGCCGGTAGTACCGGGAGGTTCATCCTATTGGTTACCGCTTGTGGAGAATGACCTTGTTGCACAGACGCTGGTTTTTCTATCCAGGGAAGCTGCTCCAGTCGGAGGAACTTATCCACTGTTGGCGCGGAAGGAAGACAGTCCCAATATGAAGGAACTGCTGCAACTCTTGGCGCAGCAATTGGACGTACCCAAGCCCAAAGGGGCTGTGCCACTACCATGGATTCAATGGATCATGAAGTCAGGTGGTTCACGCATCAGTGGTGTTCCAGCGGAGTCGGTTGCTTTTATTACCAACAGGTCATTCCCGGTTGAAGAGACTGAGGCTCTGTTCACACGTATGGGGCAATCCTGGCCGGACATCCGGGAACAGCTTCCGCTGGTTACAGCCGATCTGGACTATCGTTTTCGGTATACACCGTTACCTGAGGGTTTTCCGACAGATTATATTCGGTCGCGGAGCGGAAATATGGCTATGCTTGGTTGGGAGGGTGAGGGAGAGCCTTGGATTATTGTGCATGGTTTGCTTCAATCTGCGGATGAGATGTTACCGTTAGGAAAACAGCTTAGGGACCGGACCGGGAACCCGGTATGGTTAATCGATCTCGCTGGATTCGGACGGTCTCCGGTGCATCAGGGGGATGAAGCGTTTGAAGGTCAGGTGGATGCACTGCTTACGGCTCTTGGTGAGTTTGAAGGTCCGGTGAAGCTGGTTGGTCATTCGATCGGGGCTGCTATTGCAGCTGCGGCACAGGTGCGTAGCGGGCGGACAGACATTCGACTGGGGTTGCTTCAGCCAGTAGCTGACAATTCGAATCCGAATGTGCTGAGATGGATTTCTCGTTTGCCAAGAGGAGTGATGCGCTCCCTGCTGCGTGGCAGATCGGAGAAAAGTTGGAATCAAATGTTCAGTTCACATAGCGGCGTAGGCGACAACGGTGTTATGGCCGATACCATGGGCAAGAGAATACGCTCCAGTCTCCAGTCCCCTCGCATTGCAGGAGCACATGCAGACTTATTGCGGTGGATCCACTCGGGTCAGAGGAAAGGCGCCAGATCAACGTTGTGGGCGAAAATGGAAAGTCAGCATTATGCCAAGAATGTATTAGTTGTATGGGCCAATCAAGATCAGGAATATCACTATCCCCAGGATATGAACTCACAGGTCAAACGGATAGATGTACCCTATGGACATTACTTTCCGACGTTTCAGTATAAGGAAACAGCTGCAATTCTCGCCGAATGGGCCGATACCTTAAGGTGAGTTCAGGTTTGGACATGCAGGAATCCCGTGCCAATTGTCGAAAGGGTCAAGTCGACTTTTGAGAGCTGAACCAAAGACAGGAGAGATGAATGTATGAGCAAGCAACGTGTGGAAATCAGTAAAAATGTGCTAACCGAATGTCTCGGACTGCGCAGCGGAGAGAATCTGGTAGTTATCGCAGACGATATGAAACGGGACCTGGCTGAATCCATCTATGAGGCAGGCAAAGCACTTGGAGCAGAATCAGTCCTGTTAATCATGGAGGAACGCAGCAGATCCGGCGAAGAGCCACCTGCGCCAATTGCAGAGGCCATGATTCGAGCAGATGTAGCCGTGTGTGTAACGAAATATTCATTAACACATACCCAGGCACGCAAAAAAGCCGCTGCTTCAGGGACCCGAGTGGCAACCATGCCCGGCATGACAGAGGATATGTTTGTGAACGGAGCCATTACAGCTGAATATTCGCAAGTAAAGGCGTTGACCGAGAAGGTAACGGCTCTATTAACCGCAGGTCGCCATGTGCGAATAGAGAAGCAGGGCCATAGTCTTTCCTTTTCCATTGAAGATCGTAACGGTGTACCAAGCACAGGTATGTATTTGAACCCTGGTGAATCGGGCAACTTGCCGTCAGGAGAAGCCTATATTGCTCCCGTTGAGGGCAAGGGCGAGGGCAGTATTGTTGTAGATGGTTCCGTTGCTGGAATTGGGGCACTCCGTGAACCGATGATATTAACCGTTAGTGAAGGACGGTTGGTGTCAGCTGAAGGACCTGATGGGGCTCAATTACTGGAAACGCTGGGTGAGGGGGATGGTCGTTTTCTCGGCGAATTCGGGATCGGTACCAATAACAAGGCACGAATCACGGGTGTGGTGCTGGAAGATGAGAAGGTGTACGGCACAATTCATGTGGCCTTTGGCAGCAATAACACATTTGGTGGAACGATTGCCGCAGGTGTTCATATTGATGTAGTTGTACAAAAGCCGGACGTGTACATCGATGACAGGCTGATCATGCGTCAGGGTGAATTGGTCGAATAACTACAGCGAAGGAAAATGGGCATGTCCACAACGTGTCCACAGTAATGGATAACTGAAGCGGAAATTCGGATTTTACGTCAGATTTACAAACAAATACACAACATGTCCACATTAAATTAATGAATATCCACATGAAACGCCAAAGATATCCACAGCATGTGTGCAATATGTGCACAACTTATCCACAAATCAGGTATAACTCGTGTTTTCATCCGATAAAACAGTCGTTTTGGAGTAATGAAACAAGTTATCCACAGGAATATCGCTTTTTTGTTCCAAGTATTTGAAAACATAGAAACAGATCCATAATATATGGGGATAAAAAAGACCCGAAATCGGCATAAAGCTGATCTAGGGTCTTTTTTATGAATATAATTTTTCAATCCTATGTCAGGTTACTTACGCTCAATTCTAAAACGACTGACTTCCACCACCCTCCACAACAGGGTAAATGAGCAGAGCGGAGACAGCAACCGTAATGCAACGTCTGTTGAAGTTGGCAAAATTGATCTGAAGCCTAAACATTTGATCAAAAATAACCGATACACCAAAGTAACATCTAATGGGACGAAAGTACCTGTGGTGACTTGGTGAATGCGAACCACAAGCAGGTCACTTAGCCAAATAAAGTGCTCTTCATGTGGTTTTGTTTTTATATTTTATAATGATCTGATTATACGGAATGAGAGGATATGGGATAACTATGGACGAGGGAATGCAATATATTAATTTTTCGGTAGGAGACCAGATCTTTGCACTACGAATTGATGAAGTTCATGAGATCATCAGAATGGTGCAGGTGACAACGGTCCCATTTGGAAGCCCGGAGATCCGAGGTTTTGCTTCGCTGTACGGTAAGGTCGTTTCGGTGGTGAGTCTTCGTGTATTGTTAGGCATGCCAGACCAGGAGGATACCTCTTCTACACGTATTATTGTGGTGCCTTACAAAGGTGGATTTGTACCGCTGATCGTAGATATGGTCGATTCTGTCGTAAGTTACGATCGTTTTGAGGAACCAGCTGAGGAACACCGCCGTTTCATGCTTGGCGTTTTTGACAAAATCGGGTTCTGTGAAGATCATCGTGCAGGTATTTTGAACCTGGATGTATTGCTGGGCAGCTTGATCAGATCATAGTAGTATAACGATCCGTAATTCTTTCAATATTCAGTATTATCCTTCGGTTGACCCAAATGTTCCTCATCCGCTTTTCGGGAGAAGGGACATTTTTTTGTGCCGCTAGTGCGTTTTCAGACACGCCCTAACCATCGAAATAACCACTTTTTATGGGCAAAGGTTTTTAAATCCGGTCATTTTCGTATATGATGGAGAGTAACAATGCGAAGGGATGACGGGAGACTTTAATGATGCAATCGCTGTATGGAGTATGGCTTGGTGACGTATTTTTTTGTTTTTCCGGTGAAACATCGGAACCACGTGTGGATGCATGGAGCCACGTGGTAAGAAGGTTGAATTTTGGCGACGGGGGTCGTCTGTTTCAGCCTGCCGCTCTGCGTCTTGCGGAGTTGCGCTGGCCGAATCCGCTGAGGAACACGGCTGAAGCGAAGAACACGAAGCGGCGTCAACTGCTGGGACGCACATTGGAAGGATTGGCAGTCTCGCCTAAGGATGCCTTCAGGCTGCTGCTGCAATGGGATGACCGTTTGTTAAATGCAGCTGGAATTCAGGTTGGAGAAGAGATGCGTTACTGGATCAAGGCGGCGCAGTTCACACAGGAGCTGCTGTTGCGGGGAGCAATTGCTCCATCGGCTGAATTCGCAGCAAAAACCGGAGCACGGCGACGGACCGGGCAAGAGACATTAACAGGCGTATGGCGGCCACGTTTGCAGCAGGAGGAGGACATTGAACGCTTCCGCGATCTTGCAGAAGCGATGCCTCCAATTGGATTGGCTGCTCCTGGAGCTTATGCTTCATTGGAACCGGAAACGCGTGAAGAAGCAGGGGCTGCGGTATTATTTTCATTCATGAGTGGCATGATTCATGCTGTAGTGACAAGTGAACTGGAGGGCATGGACAGTGAACTGTCCCGTTACCGCACGCCATATCGACGCGGATCTTCGCCAGTAGCCGAACTTTGGTGGAATAGTCTGATCTCAATGTTCCGTCCTGTGACGGTGCAAGGGCCGACGGACGATATGACAGCGTTTATTCATACGCTGCAAGAAGTTGGTGGAACGTCGATGCCGATCGTGGGAGCAGAAGAGTTGGCGCCTGCTGAAGGCCAATTGAAGCTGGTGCTCCGCTTGGAGCCGCCGCTGGGCGAACATGAAACGATCTGGGGGATCAGCTTTTGGGCGGACAGTGAGCAGGAACCAAGCTTGAGGTTGCCTGCACGGACGATCTGGGCACATCCAGAGCGAGATCTGGACCGAGGGAAGGTGTTATATACCTCGGCGGCAGAGCAATTATTGATGGCACTCGGGCAAGCAGCAGAAATGGCACCTGAACTGGAGACGGCGCTGCTTATCGCTCGTCCGGAGGAAATTAAGCTGGAGCAGCAGGGTTTCTTTGAGTTTCTCACGCATGCGGTTCCACGTTTGCAGAAGGCCGGGATAACCGTTCTCATGCCTTCAAGGTGGAGTCGTGCCGGGAAACGTCGTGCGGGACTGCGTCTGCAGATGTTGAATCGGGGAACAGAGCGGTTGCCTGGAGCCACATCGGCACTGGGCATGGAACAATTGGTTGCTTTCAAGGCGGAGCCTATGTTGGATGGGAAACCGGTCACGGCGGAGGAACTGGCAGCACTGGCTGAATCTACAGTTCCGTATGTTATGTTCCGTGGTGAATGGATTGAAGTGGATACAAAAGAGATTCGCCAAGTCCTGCGTTATATGAAAAAAGAAGAAGAACAATATATGCCTCTCTCCGAATGGCTGCATCTGGCAGCGGATGAAGGGGAGGATTCCGCATGGAAGGGCCTCTCCGTCTTTGGTGCCGAATCTGATGGGATGCTTGCTTTCCTGCTCGATGGACAGGTGCTTCGCAGCATTGAGCCTCGTCAGGTTCCGGCAGAATTGCATGGTGAACTCAGACCTTATCAGGAACGAGGTTACCAATGGTTATCCGCGATGCGTGAGCTGGGCTTTGGCGTATGTCTCGCGGACGATATGGGACTTGGGAAGACGATTCAGGTAATTACCTGTCTGCTGGACCACAAACACGAGGAACGCCAGGCGGCTGAAGAGGAAGCCCGTGAGAATGAGCTGTTAAATGGATCAGATCATTCTTTCCCGGCGGATCAGCACACGAATGAGCGGCCTGTTCATCTGCCTGCACTTATTGTGTGTCCTACCTCGCTGCTTGGAAACTGGCAGCGTGAGCTGAAGCGGTTTGCCCCGGATCTGTCGCTATATATTCATCATGGCGGACAACGGTTGCACGGGAACGAATTCCAGGCAGAAGCACAGACGCATGACATTGTACTGACGACCTATCATCTGGCAGGCAGAGATGGCCCGGATCTGGCTTCATTGCACTGGTCCACCATTGTGCTGGATGAGGCACAATATATTAAGAATTACCGTACCAAACAAGCGCAAAGCGTGATGCGTCTGTCTACACTTCATCGTATTGCGATGACGGGAACGCCTGTAGAGAACCGGCTGAGCGAACTTTGGTCGATTTTCCAGTTTCTCAATCCGGGGTATCTGGGCACAGCTTCATCGTTCCGCCAGCGGTATACGGGACTGGGGCCATCCGAAGAAAATGCAGCATCCTTGCGTGAGCTTCATCGACTGGTATCTCCATTCATGCTGCGCAGGCTGAAAAGTGATCCGGATATTCGCAAGGATCTGCCAGAGAAGCTTGAACTGAAATCCTATTGTTCTCTGACGCCGGAGCAGACGGTGTTGTACCAGCGTGTGGTGGATGATCTGATGGGTGGTCTGGACGGCAGAAATGGCATTGCCCGGAAGGGGATTGTTCTGTCCTCCCTGACCAAGCTCAAGCAGATCTGTGATCATCCGGTGCTGGCGGACAGCAATCGGAAAGACCACGGCAAGGCTGAGGCATCTGGTAAGATGGAACGTTTGCTTGAGCTGCTGGACGCCATCCGTGATAACGGGGAATCGGCTCTGATCTTCACGCAGTATGTTGCTATGGGAGATCTGCTGGTATCGAGGTTGAAACAGCGATATGAGGAAGAACCTTATTTCCTGCACGGCGGTGTGTCGAAGGCACAAAGAGATGATATGGTGGAGACTTTCCAAAAAGGAGAGGGGCCGTCCATGTTTGTTCTATCTCTTCGTGCCGGAGGTGTGGGTCTGAATCTGACACGAGCGAGTCATGTCGTTCACTATGATCGGTGGTGGAATCCTGCGGTTGAGAATCAGGCGACGGACCGTGTATTCCGAATCGGGCAGAATCGCAACGTGCAGGTGCATAAGTTGATCTGTCAGGGAACACTGGAAGAACGGATTGATGAGCTGATTGAGAGCAAGAAGGCACTCTCCGAGCAGGTCGTTGGTTCGGGTGAGAACTGGCTGACCGAGATGTCGGATGATGAGCTGCGTGGCCTGATTTCTCTTCAGGGTGAGACGTGGCTGTGACCTTGAACATTCAGGGGAATATAGATGTTGAGAAAGGGGGATTATTGTGAGCGAAAAATGGAAGATCGAGCTGCATATGTCCCCCGGTGGATGGACAGCAGAAGTAAATACAGCAGCGGAAGCGGACCAGGAAGTTTCCGTTTCCGCTTCCGCTGTTGAGGGCAAGACCGGATCGGCCGCAGGCATGTTCACGGTCACGGGAACGCCCGCCCGACTGAGCGAAGCCCAGCGCGAGGCTGTACTGGCTCAGCTGCGCAAGCGCCCGCTGACGCTGTACGCCCTGCTGCGCGGCGGCCCGGCGTCCGAGGAGCTCGCCGGGCTGCTGCCGGCTGCGCAAGCGCCCGAGGGCTCGCCAGGCGCAGCAACGGCCAGTGCGGCCGTGGCATGCACCTGCGGCCGCCCGGGCTGCGCGCATGCCGCGGCCGCTGAGCGCGCCGTAGCCGCGCGCCTCGCGGCCGAGCCGCTGCTGCAGCTGGCGCACGCCGGCCTGCCGCGCGAAGCGCTGCTCGCCGGCGTGCTGGGGGCATGGGCGGAGGAACTCGCCCATGATCCCAGCGGCCCCGGCCGCGCAGCGGAAACGGCTGGCCGCCCGCAAGTGCGGGGCGGCGAAGGCGGCGCGGCCGTCGGCGAGTGGATCGCCGAGGCCGCCGCGGACGGCGCCATGCACCAGCCGGGGCCGGGCTTTGGCGCCGTTGAGGTGCGCCTCGCGCAGCCGGGCAAGCCGCCGGCCTTGCCGGAGCTGACGGCGCTGCTGCCGGGCGTGCCAGCCACCGCAGGGCTGGATTTGATCCGCGAGCGTGTAGCCGCGCGGATGTGGCAGGCTGTCCAGAAGAAGACGGACAGCCCGGCAACCAAATGATGCACCCATCAGAGCGGGGGAGATCTCAGATCACCCCTGCTTGTTTTTATTGCAGCATGTTGCATTATTTGATTTAATTCATTTCCCGGTACAAGATGAATTTTGTCTTTATCCAACAATGCTAATGCTCATTAATAAAGTGCATCTCGGTATAATCAATTTTTTTGCATATTGGATATATGAAGGTATATTCCCATTTCAATTCTATTGTGTACAGCACGGGGATGTTGCTCTAAAAGTCCAAAAAACGATCATACAGGCTGTACAGCCCGTATATGTTCATTCGGATCTCTTCTAAAGGAGGTCTTTACCGGTGGAGCTTCGCTCTCAATTAAGGTATACTGTCGCAGGGAACATTGCACGCTGAGAACTATATAACATTTATATTATTGCGATAGGAGTTTTTACATGAAATCAACTACGGGAAGACAGCGCCGCATGGTGGTTATGCTGTCCTCATTGATGATATGCGGAGCATTGCTTGCCGCGTGCCAGAACGGTTCAGGCACAGAGGAGAGCCAGAATCCGAATGGAACAGGTAACACACAACAGGAGACGGACGGCACAACGGTTCATTTTACGGAGGATAAAGGAACGGATGGCGACAATGCTGGCGGTGATGACACATCATCTTCTGGCAACAGCGGTGAAGGCACGGATAGCGAGTCTGGGAATGCTTCAGCGGGCGAAGGGCAGGGCTCTTCGGACAATGGGAATGGTGCGACAGCGGAAGATCCATTGCTGGAGAAACGCAGTATCAGCGCACTGCAAACGACGATTGATGCACAATCCGTGGTGACCAATGCCGAGTCTATGACCGTCATTGTGAACAAACAACGGAGTCTGCCTGACGGTTACGAGCCGGACGATCTGGTAGAGCCGAATGTACCGTTCTCCTTCGACGAACCACACGAGAAGCGGCATATGCGCAAGGAAGCTGCGGAGGCACTGGAGAAGTTGTTTGCAGGTGCAAAAGCGGATGGCATTGAGCTTCGTGCGGTGTCCGGTTATCGTTCATATCAGCGTCAGGTATCCATCTATAACAATAATGTCAAAACCAAAGGTCAAGAATACACAGATCGTGTGAGTTCTGTGCCAGGCAGAAGCGAACATCAGACGGGTCTTGCCATCGATGTATCGAGCCCGAGTGTGGGCAATGTGCTGGAAGAGGTATTTGGCACATCGAAGGAAGGCCAGTGGTTGGCTGAACACGCTGCAGAATACGGATATGTCATCCGTTATCTGCAAGGTGAAGAAGATACCACAGGTTACGTCTATGAGCCTTGGCATATCCGGTACATCGGTACAGATTTGGCACCGGATGTGGCGAAGAGTGGGTTAACTTTGGAAGAATACTTCGATGAGGCTAATATCAAGTTGTAATTTGGATGTTTCATCCTTAAAGAAAAGATACTAATACTAATTCTCATAAATCCCCGAATGAACCGTCCTTGATCTAACCAATGGGCAGTCATTCAGGGGATTTATTTTTTGTGCAAAAATGTTAATGGAATTAAGATAGAATTAAACTTCATTCCATTGTCTGAGATGATGGGGGACTGATATAATTCATGTTTAATCTGAAGAGACAAATACAACCAAAGCGAGGGACGAGAGAATGAGCAGACAGCAGGTATTTACGGGCTCCCCATGGGAACCATTGGTGGGATATTGCCGTGCCATCCGTGTAGGGAACCGAATTGAAGTGGCGGGTACAACCGCGATGCAAGATGGTGTAGTTGTTGGAGCGGGTGATCCGTATGCACAGACAAGGTTCGTTTTGCAGACGATCGAGAATGCACTGAAAGAACTGGGGGCTGACATGTCGCATGTGGTGAGAACCCGGATGTTTGTGACCGATATCTCCAGATGGGAGGAAGTTGGCAAGGCACACGGTGAATTTTTTGGACAGATCCAGCCTGTAGCCACCATGGTTGAAGTTAGCGCACTCATTGATCCCTTGTTGATGGTTGAGATTGAAGTGGAAGCGATTGTTGAAGATGAAGTCACAGCCGATTGATTCTGACGGTTATCCGGATGATTTCTAAGGAACCCAGGACGTCTTATTTGGCGATAAGGTCCTCTTTCTAAAATGTAAGGAACATCAGACACGTTATTTCCCAAATTACTCTGATAAAAATGCTATAAACAGCTATTTATTCAAATTAGCGTGCCTGTGGAGCTAGAATAAAAAGTGGACACCCGTTAACGGACGGAAGGATAATAGGACTAACGGAGGTGTCCACATGGGAGAACAGCGGCAACGATATAACGAAGAATTCAAGAAACAAACGGTCAAATTCATTCAAGAGCAGACGAAGACACTTGGAGATTTGGCAGAAGAACTCAACATTCCAAAAAGTACGTTGCACCAATGGATGAGTAAGTACCGCGAACTAAAACATGAGCCTGTTGCCAGCGTAGATCGAGTGAAGGAACTGGAAGCAGAGCTTCAAGAGATGCGCCGGTTGCTTCAAGAGAAAGAGCACACGCTTGCGGATACACAAGAAGAACTGGCGATTGTAAAAAAAGCAGTGCACATCTTCAGCAAACCAAAGAGCTAAGATTTCAGTTTGTGGAAGATCATCGCTCCGAGTTTTCTTTGGAGAAGATGTGCAGAACCTTTCAAGTATCACGGAGCGGATATTACAAATGGCGAATGGACCGAACCAGCATGCGGCAGAACCGTAAAGACGAGGTCATGAAGCGTATTCGGTATCATTTTTACGACCACCAGATGCGGTGTGGAAGCCCTAAAATTACGTATCTGCTCCATTTAGAAGGGTTGCGAATCTCTTCCCGTACCGTCAGTATATACATGCGTCAAATGAATCTACGTTCTGTGGTCATGCCCAAATATCGCGTTCAGACGACGGATTCCAAACACGACCATCCCCTTGCGCCAAATACGCTGAATCAGCAATTTAAAACGTCCAAACCGAATACGGTATGGGTTACCGACATCACCTACATTCCTTGCCGAGGAGGTCGTCTATATCTCGCCAGCGTTCTGGATTTGTGCACACGTGAAATTGTAGGCTGGCGTCTATATAACCATATGGAAACCAGTTTGGTGATGGGTGCACTGGAGGAAGCTTACACGGCCAAACGCCCCGCTCCGGGATTACTCCCTCACTCGGATCGCGGCTCTCAATACACGTCAAAAGAATACGTGGAGCAACTAAAATCATACGGAATGGAATCAAGCATGAGCCGCCGAGGAAACTGTTATGATAACGCCTGTATTGAGTCATGGCACAGTATTTTAAAGAAGGAACTCATTTACTGCAACCCTCGTTTTAAGACACCGGAAGAGGCTTATACTGCCATCTACCAGTACATTGAGTTCTATTACAACCGCAAGCGAATGCATGGCGCGCTAGGGTATCTTTCCCCTGCTCGTTTTGCAATGAAATTTACGGACAAATCGGCAGCGTAGTGTCTACTTTTTTGACATAGGTCCATCAGACACGTTATTTCCCAAATTCCTCTGATAAAAATGCTATAAACAGCTATTTATTCAAATTAGCGTGCCTGAGATTCCTTAGATTTCTGCGGGCGCTTCAAAGCCTTGAATAAGACGTCTCAGATTCGTTAGCGTTAACGCCGCTTGCTCTTACATTCAGTATGCAACGTATTTCGTATGCATCGCACATCGCACGTGTCTGCTCTGGACAAGTTTCAGGTACGCTTTGATTTGAAGCAGTTTGTAGACACGCTCTAAGAAACTAAAACCAAAACCAAAACCAAAACCAAAACCAAAACCAAAACCAAAACCAAAACCAAAACCAAAGCCAAAGCCAAAGCCAAAGCCAAAGCCAAAGCCAAAGCCAAAACCAAAACCAAAACCCAAAAAGCCCCAAAAAATAACCTTACCCGTGCTTGTCAGAAGACAAGCGGATAAGGTTATTTTGAATTGACTTCGCCGCCTGGCCGCACGGCTGAGCTCTTGATGCACCAAACTCATTACACCGCGCGCCAGGAGCTACATGCGGATGGCTGGTCTTATGATGCTCCACACTCATGATCCCGCGCTAAGCGATGCACGCGGTCGTCTGCAACAACATATAACATGTGTTTCAGCCAGACGTTTTTCTAACCGTATTATTTCGCTTCCAGCTCTGCTGCAGGTGTTTCAACAACCACTTTCCAAGCTGTTCCGATTGGAGGCAGGCTGCGTGTCAGCACAGGGCTGTAGAACCCAATGACTTTAGCGCCTTTGGTGAGTTCTTCAGCTTTCACCGTTTCACCTTCGTGGTTCACGATCAGCGTGTCTTTAGCAATGTTCAGCACGACATGGTCAGGAGCGGTTTCTGTTAACCGTGTACCTGTAATCTCAATCTGTGAGATGCTGCCTTCAGCTGTTGTTACATTTTCAATTGTACCCGCTGTACCCAGAAGCTCTTTAGGTTGTGCCTCAGATGCTGTAGCCGCATCCAACACAGTGACTGTATAGGTCGGCGTTTGTGGTGGCAGACTGCGGGTGGTGATCAGGGAATGCTCAGCTTCCACGTTCATGCCAATGGCCAGATCAGTCAGTGCAATCTCTTTCCCCTCAACTGAGATGAATTTCGTCTCATCGCTCAGATTAAGCACAATACCCTCCGTACCTGCACCACCAATCTGGATGGACTGATATTTATCTTGGTTTGAGATTCTGGTAATTACACCACGTTCAGTAACCGTCTTCACGTCCTCTTCACTGGAGATAGTCACTTGATTTCCTGTTGTGTTCACTTGTCCATGCAGAGCTTTTTCCGCAAAAGAAGCCGGTACATACAATTTGCCGCCTGTGATTTCGGGCGCTGTGCCCAGCGTGAGCAGCATTTTATTTACGGAATATTGGTCCTTGCCTGTAATTACCTGTGTCCACAGAGCACCACGAGTCAGCTCTGCAGTTTTAGTTTCTTTATTCCATTCCAGTTCAATACCCAGTGCGTCGGTAAGATCACGCAGCGGGATCATGGCTACTTTGCCATCCTTGTTCCAATAACCATCGGAGATGGATGCACCATTCACGGATACGTTTACTACACTCACTGTGTTACTATCTGCTGAAACGGATGTTTGATGGACTGGTTGTGTGTTGTCCAGTGTTGCTGCATAAGCGGCTCCACCACCCAATGCCATGGATAGGGCCATCAGTGCACTTACTTTTTTCATGTTGTTGTTCATCAATATTCATCCCTTCTAATCTGTGTACTGACGCGGTAAAATCTTCCTTAGGGCCGCGCTTCAAGTTAATAGACGGGACAAATCGTCTAAGTGTTGCAGTTGAATTGTAATGAATGTAAGCGGTAGATTAGTTTAAATTAGAAATATCGCTTGTATTGCAGGTTATCCGCAGCAGGATCAGGTTAATTTCAGGTAAGTGGCCAAACCTTTGTCCTATTTCACATTCAAGTACGAGGAGGAACGGATTAGATGAGTGATATGTTGGTAGCGCTCTATCGTTTACCGGAGCAAGAGAGTGGACTGAGCGCGTTGGAGGAATCCTCCATTGTGATTCGAAGAGCCATTGCCCCAGAGAAACAGCTTGTACTGGATTGGGTGAGGTCACATTTTAGTCAGGCTTGGGTGGATGAATGTGAGGTCGCTTTTGCGCGTCAGCCGGTGTCCTGTTATATTGCGGTTGAGCATGGGAAAATGATTGGATTTGCCTGTTACGAAGCGACATGTCGCAACTTCTTTGGACCGACAGGTGTGAGCCAGGATGCACGGGGCAAAGGTGTAGGCACAGCCCTGTTACTGGCCTGTATGCATGCAATGAAGGCGGACGGTTACGGGTATGCGATTATCGGATCAGCGGGACCTGTGGATTTCTATGCCCGGACGCTGGGTGCCGTGAAGATTGAAAATTCAACGCCGGGTATTTACGAAGGCATGCTGCGGGCAGACTAACGATAATGATGTTGTGGAAGCTGTGGAAAAGGAAGGGAGGACGATGATGAGCACGAAACAAATGTTGCACATCGGAATGATCGGTACAGGATCAATCTCGGATCTTCATATGAGGTGTTATGCCAAAAACGAGGATGCCGTCATCTATGCCATTTGCGATCTGAACGAAGAACGGGCTAAGGCTGCTGCGCAAAAGTATGATGCTCAATCCGTATACACCGATTATCGGGAGATGCTGGAGGACCCGCATGTGGATGCTGTCAGTATCTGTACCTGGAACAATACACACGCCGAATTTGCCATTGCTGCACTGGAGGCAGGCAAGCATGTATTGTTGGAGAAACCAGTAGCAACCAATGTGGAAGATGCGCTGCGGATTGAAGAAGCGGTGAAGAAGAGCGGACGTACCTTTATTGTTGGATTTGTGCGTCGGTATGATAACAATATGCAGATGATGCGCAGATTCATTGATGCCGGGGAGTTTGGTGAACTGTATTATGCCAAAGCCTCCATTCTGCGGCGTCACGGCAATCCAGGTGGTTGGTTTGCTGACAAAAGCCGTTCCGGCGGCGGCCCCCTGATTGATCTCGGTGTACATATTATCGACCAATGCTGGTACCTCATGGGCAGGCCGAAACCTGTTTCGGTCAGTGGTAATACGTATCGGAAGCTGGGCAATCGTGCCCATATCGAACATCTTTCTTTTTACAAAGCAGCCGACTACAGCGCAGCTGTGAATGACGTAGAAGATATGGCGAATGCGCTCATTCGATTTGAGAACGGGGCTTCGCTGGCGGTGGATGTAAGCTTTACCTTGCATGCACGCGGAGATGAATCATCGGTGAAGTTATATGGCGAGCGTGGTGGGTTCGAACTGGAGCCAGAGACACTGATCGTCACGGAGAAAAATAATACTATCCTGAATATTGAACCCCAGACGGACAATACGGGTCTCCATATTCATAGTGCATTCCAGAACCAGATTGACCACTTTGTGGATTGTTGTCTGAACGGCACAGAGCCAATCAGCCCAATTGCGGATGGTGTGGCTTCCACGCGTATGCTGTGCGGAATCTACGAATCCGCTGAGAAGGGGCAGGAGATTCGTCTGGATTGAATCCAGTCCACGTTGCGGTTGTCCTTCATTATATTAAAAAGCATGCGTCTTCCGCGTGATCTGCGGTTACGCATGCTTTTTGGCATCAGTCATTTGTTCAGTGGTGAATTCTCGTACCCCGGATCATCGTAATCCGTATCCTGCAGCCTCGGAAGAACGTTCATGCTCTCAATCGCCTGCCGGGAGTCCGGCGTGCCATGGTCATACAGAAAGGTGTACAGCAAGGTCATGCCATCCGAAAATTGCTCTGTTGCCTCATCGTGGTCTGCTGATTTGTAGGGTACCGGGGCCCGTTGCAAGGTATAGGCATCGTCATCCTCCAGCACCTTCATCAGATCCTTCAATCGGCCCAACTGCCCGTCATCCACCAACACTTCAAAGGGTGTAGATTCGTTCTTTGTTCGTTCAATCAGGTTATGAGTTACCGATACATACAGATGTTGTTTGTCGTCCTGCATAATCCAACCCCCATTCTGAAATGGAAAAAAGACGCTTCTACTGTTAATAAACAGCAAAAAGCGCCCTGAAACGAGCTAGTATGCTCGTATTATTTACTCATCAATATGTTCAGTCACATATGACCAGCCATTGCCTTTACCTTCTAATCGACTTTGTTCAAAAAAATCAATTCCATCTACTGTGATGCTAACTGACACGAGTGATGGTTCATCTTTAACGGGATGAACCACGATGAACCCTTTATCTAATAGATAAGTAATGGTTCTAAGTCTTTCAATATGTGCTTGTGGAAAAAGTTTTTCTTTGGGAGCGATATAAGCCGGATTTTCGGTAAACCACATATCGTACAATTCCTGTAGGATGTCGAATCTTTCTTGAATCCGCTCTTTAATAATCATGTCTAACTCCATAAGGGACCTCTTCCTTTGAGTTATTTCCCAAATCTCCCCGTTACGGGCACCTGGCGGGTGCCGGCCTCCATCGATCCTGAACACAGGGGACAGGCGGGAGGGCCCGAGGATGCCTTCTTGGTTGCTTTTGAAGGCACAGCCGGCTTCTGTCTTAGCCACGCTTTACAGGTGGATGAACTACACTTCCAGACCGCAACGGTCTCCGTACGCTCAGCATTACCTGAACCTGAAGTGTGCGACTGTGAACTGGAGGAACTCGCAGCTGTTGGACTCACACCTGTGGTGCTAAATGCCTTATGGTTGCGAATCTCCCCACTACCACGCCGTTCACCGAGGCGATCCTCATCACGTTCGTTGTGGACCTCGTAGTCACGACGGTCACTGTGGCTGATGGCACGACGCTGTGCCGCATCCCGACCTTCTGAACGGGCACCCGAGCCGGACGAGCGGGCATACTGTCCATTACCTTTACCATATGAAGCCTGACTGCTGGTCCGGCTCTCCTCACGAGGTTTGCGTTTGTCCGGTACTTCCATACCGAAGGCTTCAAGCAGGAAACGGGACACATCCGCTGGTTTTCCGTGATGGCTAGCCGGTGAGGTGACATACAAGTACTGCTTGGCCCGTGTGATGGCAACGTAGGCGAGCCTGCGTTCTTCCTCCAGCGCCATGTCCAGTTCGGCATCTGTCTGCTGCACAGCAAGCGCAGCTTTCTGATCCTCAGGAATATCCTGACGTAGTGCGGTACTGTGAGGCACAATGCCTTCACTGGCTCCAATCCAGTACACACAAGGGAACTCCAATCCTTTGGCCCGGTGAATGGTCATCAGCTGTACCGCGTCACTATCCTGCGCACGGCGCAAAGATTCCATCTCACGGTGTCTGCGGGACAGCTCATCCGCGAATTGGATGAACTCTTCTACCGTTTCGAATTTTTTGACAGCAGCTTCGAATTCATCCAGAGTTTCCAGCATCGTTTCCTTATAGTGGGTGAAGATGCTGGGATCACCACTTTCCATATACTTGTCGTAGAACTGCCTGCGCATCTCCTGAATGGCGATGATGGGTTTTAGTTTGTGCAGTGATTTGATCAGTTTGATGCGTTCTTTGACCTGTTCCTGCTGAAATGGTTTCAGCTTTTCCCATTTCACCAGATGGATGAGCGGATATTTCTTAGCCTGTTGTTGTTCACAACGCTGTATCCATTCCAGACCCGCATCGCGTGAGACGTAGAGCGGACCCAGTGCACTTGGAAGAGCATCCATGGCTCGTGGGTCAAGGGACAGACGCAGATGATCCATCAGGGGTCTGATGAGAGACTGGTCATAGAACACCGGAGAAGCACCATGCTGTACAAAAGGCACATCTTTCAACACAAGCTGCTCGAATACAGCCCGGCTGCTGCTGGCTGTCCGGTGAAGAATCGCAATATCGCGATAGGTGTGTTGTCCTTCTTCAACCTGCTGGCACAGCTGGTTTACGACCCACGCTGCTTCTTCCTCCGCATTGGAGGGTGTAGCGAAACGGGGGGCATCGCCGCGGTTTCCAGCGGCACGTAGCCGTTTGTCACGTCTGCGTTTATTGCGGGCGACCAGTTCACTTCCGAGTCCCAGAATACGTGCATCACTACGATAATTGATATCCAGCGTCACGATGCGTGCACCGGGGTATACTTTATCGAATTCCAAAATTGATTCCTGGCGTGCGCCATTAAAGGTATAGATCGTCTGGTCATCGTCTCCCACAACCATCAGATTGCGGTGAGCGGAAGCCAGTTTTTGCACAATTTCATACTGCAGATGGTTGGTATCCTGGAACTCATCCACCATAATGTACTGGAAACGCTTCTGAAGCGGCCCCAGAACAGCAGGATCACGAAGCAGCGCGGCTGCCCGTAGTAATATATCATCAAAATCCATTTTGCCGCGATCCTGCTTCCAGGCTTCGTAACCAAGCAGAACACGCTTGGCATCGCGTTCTTCCTGCGATTTTTCAGGCAGATCGGTTGTTTCCGATCCTTGCATCTTCCATGCGGACAGCATAGCCAGCAGACTTTCAGGCTGGAAGGCTTCACTCATGCCATTTTGGCGAAGAAGCATCTTCAGCACCGTATGCTGGGCTCGCGACTCGCCAAAGATCTCTTCCTGCACACCGTAATGACGCAATAATGTCAGCGCAAAAGAGTGGAAGGTGCGAGCCTGTACGGCTCTCGCGGCTGTCGGGCGTATGCCTGGCAATGCGGCGATCCGGTCTTTCATCTCGGTGGCGGCTTTGTTCGTGAACGTCACCAGCAGGATACTGCCTGCATGTACGCCACTGACCTCTATGAGGTAGCCGGCTCTTGCAGCCAGTACAGTTGTTTTGCCACAACCGGCTCCGGCGAGCGTCAGAATCGGTCCTCTGCCGTGACGGACTGCCGAGATTTGTGGTGCGTTTAACTTGATGCCGGCCTCTTCCAGAGAACGAAAATAAAAGGCATCCTGTTGCTCATTACCCACGAGTTGCCGACTGGTCTCCAGCGGAGCAGACGGGGACTGGGGCAGGGACGCCGCCGGGGTAACCCCGAGCGGACGGGGGTAGAACGTTGAGTTCGGACTTAACATGTTTCATCCACCTCTGTATGCATTCAGGGATAGGACTATCCCGGCTAAAAGTAAACCATTTGCCCTTTTCACAATCGCATTGTAAATTGGTATGATAGAGTTAGTCGCCTAATCAGGCGGTTAAGTAGGGCCAAAGCTTCATTATACCCGAACATATGGTCTTGACGAAAGCCCCCGATTTCATCCAGTATCGGTATAAAACGGGCACCTGCACGAGATTACGCAACTTTTTGGCATGATATCGTATAAGTTATATGCCTGAGCATTTTGCATGAAAGATGTAATATGCTAATTTACTACTAAATAGAAATGATAATATTGGTTTTGACGGGACAGAGGAGGAATGGTCATGAAACTGCTTCAGCGCATCAAAGACGGAGCGAACAAAGCAACAGAGCGTGCCCAACACGCCGTTGAGATTGGGAAACTGAACAACCAGATTGTGGGCTTGCAACAGGAACAGGAAGTCCATTTTACAGATATGGGTCGCATCTTCTATGAGGGTTATCGGGCCCAGGATATGACGCGTGCGGAAAAAGAAATGGTGGATCTGTCGCAGCTCTGCGACGAATTGCAGGACGAGATTGATGGTCTGCGCAACAAGATTGCACAACTTAAGAACGAACGGTTGTGCGAGTGTGGACACGTCGCTTCCCTGGATGCCAACTTCTGCCCTAAATGCGGACGTAAGTTGGGTGAACTCAAGACAGCAGCGCCTAAAGTAGCAGCAGGAGTTGCAGGAGCCACCACAGCCGCAAGACAGGAGGCAGCTGTAGCTCAGACCCCAACTCCAGAGCCGGACTTCTACGATGCGCCACCTGAGTTGGAACTGGAGGAAGACGAGCCGTACCATACGGTCATTCCGTCCATAGCGGATCTGGAAACGGAATCCGAATATAACAGTACGGAATTTACCCAGGAAGAAAAGGAAGCGTTTGATGCCGAGTGGGAACGTCGCAGAGATGAAGAGATGCAACGGGAACGTGAGCGTCAGCAGGAACTGGACGAACGCATCCGCTACTGGAAAGAAAACAATCCGATCGTGAATACGGTGGACGTACAGACCGAAGTGTCACGTGAAATGGTGAATTGTCAGATTTGTGCAGCCGAGCTACCCAAAGGGTCGAAGTGGTGCCCGCGCTGTGGTGCCGAACAGATCTGATCTGATGCAGTAGAAGCACTGCCGCATCATTGTTAGGCAGTGCGGGTTGCTGACAGCATGGGGGGACGGGAATATGGACCAACTGCTGCATCATTTGCGTCATCTCGGGTTTACCGAGATGGAATCTAAAATTATGGTGGAACTCGCCCGTCAGGGATCAGCCTCAGGATATGAGGTTGCGAAGCGGCTGGGTGTGTCCCGTTCCAATGTATATGCGACCCTGCAACGGCTGGAACAGCGTGGGTTCTTGCGGTGTAGTCCGGGGGAACCGGCGAAGTATAGTGTGCTGAAGCCGGAGGAGATGACACGTATGATCTCCGATCAAATGCGTACCTCGCTGGATTATGTTCAGAACAGCATGCCCAAGAGTGAACCGGAGAAGCCTGTCTTCTATAACGTCGAAGGGGACAAAAATGTGTTTGAGAATCTGAGCCGTGAATTGGCCGAGGCTCGGCATGAGATTGTCGTAGACGTTTGGCGTGAAGAGGCAGAGTTGCTGCGTAATGACTTACAGCAGGCTGAAGCTCGGGGTGTGCGGCTGTTATGGTCGTGTGATGGTGGCGAAGGCATGCTTGATCAGCCTGTCCCTTGGCCGGGTTTGCCTATGTATGGTACAGGTAATGGTCGGAAATTTTCCCTGGTGGTGGATCGCCGCTGGTGCATGCTGGGCATGCGCGGGGAATCATGCGCCACACAGGCAGTGGTGACGGAGCATCCGGTAATGACCGGACTGCTGCTGAATCATTTTGCTCAAGAGCTGGTGTTGTACGAACTGGAACAGGATATGGGGGAGGAACTGGAGTCCCGCTATGGGCACCGGTACGAAGAACTCTCTGCGCGTTATTGGTCTTCTCCTTCAGGAGAGGGTGACCAGAGCTAGACATATCGGCGACTAATTCACCTCTGATGGAGTGAACATGCCAGCACAAAGGTATCTATCTTGATGAAACGAATACGTGTGTACATAAAGCAGGCGCTGCCCGAAGGCAGACGCCTGTTTGTGCTGGTTTGAGATATGACAGTGATGTTCGTCACAGCATCTGTTTCCAGTCAAGTCGATAGTAAAGGTATGAAGTTATGCTATTTTTGAGAAAATGAAGCTATGAACATTCGATTGAACTGGATCGGGTTGAACAGGATACTACATGATCATTCTTTTGGCACGTGATATAGAGCTTCCAGCACGTCCGTATAATAAGCTGTACCATGGGGTACAAATTCCGTTGCCCGAATCTCGCGAACGATACGTCCCGGCTCATCAGCTGCATGATCACTAGACGGGTGGGTCTGAACTCCGGTAGCTTGAATGACGTCGATCTCATTACGAAACAAAGCGAGTAGATCATCCAGCGGCACTTCATACAGGCTATCCACCTCGCTAGGCTGCAGAACGTAGGCTTCGAGCGGCTGGTTCAGACATAATCCATAGACGGCGCTGAATTCCCGATCTATGAATGGGACACCACGCACCTCTCCTTGGAGCTGCTGTGTAGCCGTGAGTAGATAGGTTAGTGCCTCGAATGGAGTATTCACACCCAGTTCTTCCTCCAGCTCACGACTGGCGTCTTGCAGTTGTTCACCTGCGGTGAGATGACCTGCTGCTGTAATGTCATAACATCCGGGGAAGGTATCCTTAATATCACGCCGCCGCTGAAAAAGAACCTGTCGTTGCTCGCCTTCGTCACGCACGATCCAGCAGTGGAATGAACGGTGCCAATATCCTTTGGCATGGACCTCGCTGCGTAGTGAAGTGCCGATCCAATTTTGCTGATCGTCATAAATGTCGAAACGTTCTGGGGTCATGAAACGTATCTCCTTATATAGCAGATTTTAAAGTTCAAAATTTCACAAAGTATGTTTTAAACGAAAGGGGAACCATCGTATGGAATGCATTGTACACTTTCAGGTGATTTATCCGCAACCTCAGGAACGTAAAAGTCTTAGAGGACTTATATTTGTAGGGCAAGGTCAGGAACCGGCTAACAGTCAGTTAACCAGCATGTTTAAGGATATGGGATTTAATGTACGTTTGGAAGATGAGGCCCAATTGTTGTTCAAGCCAGTGGATGCTTCGGCAAACTTTGAATATATTCGTGTGACAGAGCTTGATACTGGGGAAGAAGTTTACAAGGAAGATAAGGATCTGAAGTCGATCCTGGAGCATTTGCTGCCACGCCGCTTCTAATTCATGAGAATGGCCGCAAATGAAATTCATGGGGGAGCATATGTAATACATGTATGTTAGGCACAAAAAAAGGCCCCACCTTTACGGTGGAACCTTCAAACCTTTAAGCTACGCAACCCATAGTTAATGAAGCCCATATGGCTAGCTTTTCATACATAAACCCTAGCACGTAAGAGGTTGTCCCCCGCATCAGGATTTATATCCGTAATTCAACTCGGTGCGTCATTAAACGTTCATCGTGATTATGCTAGAGCACCGGTGCCTTCAGCTTCGAGCTCTGAAGTACAGTGCGAGCAGCGGGTGGCCGCGGCTGGAATTTCTGATAGGCAATACTTGCAAGCCTTGGTCGTTTTTTGCGGCTCGGGCTTTTTGTGTTCTTTGCTTTTCAGATAGTTGATGCCCTTCACAAGCATGAAGATACAGAACGCAACGATAAGAAAATCAATCATGACGTTGATGAACTGTCCATAAGCAATCACGGTAGCCCCAGCTTCGTTGGCTTGAGCGAGGGTGGTGATGTCCTGTCCGTTTGCTGTTTTGATATCCCGGTCCAGGTTGATGATTTTCTGACTGAAGTCGATTCCACCCATCAGTTTTCCAACCGGGGGCATGATGATATCATTCACAAGGGAGGTGACGATTTTACCAAAAGCAGCCCCAATAATGACACCGACCGCCAGATCGATGACGTTGCCGCGGACGGCAAATTCCTTGAATTCGTTAAGTACGCCTTTCATGTTTACATATCTCCTTTGATCATTCGATTCAAAATCTAGGCCGCGTTTCCATCCATTCTCCGTTCAGATCCGCGCTTCCGTTCTCATATTGTACATAAAAAATAGATTCCAATCACCCCCTGTTTGCAAATTAAGACAAGTTTCCGCAACTTCCATGAAAATACTTCTTTATTTCACGCCGTCGATTCGGTATACTTCTAACATTGTCAGTTATGTTTAACCTTTTACATTCAGGTTCGCGATCATACATTGTAACGAATCATGGAGCCAAAAAATTAAATATGCCGTTACTCGTATATGTGCAGGAATAGGCCTGCATGTCTCTACCTGATCACCGGAATGATCGGACTACGGGAAAGATGTTGCAATGTTTTGTAGGGTTGGCATGAGATCATTCTCAGACAGTTTGACTGAAGAGCAGGTTCAAGTGGCTTTTATCTGTTTCTGACTACACTGTTTGAGGTTTCTCACAGCAGGATTGAACTCCTGTCATTCTGTCCATCCAGTACACTTGCAGCATCCATACGGCTTGTCCATATACGTACAAGTCCGTCTTTCCCGTCTCCGGTTATTCCGCAGCGTGTGAAAAGGCGGGCTTTTTGCTTTTTTACCATGCGATTGGAAGAGCATGTGAGCTTCTGTGCGGAGGGCATTCAGGGGGAAGAATTACAATGCAATTGTTAAAAGACAAGGTGAGACAGGAAGGTATTGTCCTGTCCGAGCAAGTACTCAAAGTGGATTCATTCCTGAACCACCAGATGGACCCGGTTTTGATGAAGGAAGTGGGCAAGGAGTTCATTCGCCGCTTTGAAGGCGAGAATATTACTCGCGTGCTGACGATTGAGTCGTCAGGGATCGCCCCAGGTATCATGACTGCGTTGGAGCTGAACGTGCCGCTGATCTTTGCACGGAAGCAGAAGTCGCTCACACTGACGGAAGACATTCTGGTAGAGAAGGTCTACTCCTTCACGAAGCAAGAGACCAATGAAATTACCGTTGCCAAGAAGTTCATGAAGCCTGGTGATCGCGTGCTGATCATTGATGATTTTCTGGCGAATGGCGAAGCAGCATTTGGTCTGGCTCGCATTGTGGAGCAGGTTGGAGCCGAAGTGGTGGGTATCGGTATTGTTATTGAAAAAGCATTCCAGCCGGGAGGTCGCTTGCTGAAAGAAGCAGGATACCGTGTGGAATCATTGGTTCGCATCGGGGCACTGTCGGATGGACAGGTTACATTTGCGGACGAGGAGGGCACGAACTAATATGGCACGCGAACGTATTTTTCAGCGTCATCGGCATCCAATCAAAACATTCTCCCTCGGACTACAGCACGTGCTTGCAATGTATGCAGGAGCTGTTGTTGTCCCATTGATCGTTAGTAATGCATTGGGTTTTACACAGGAACAACTAACCTATCTCATTGCCATTGACTTGCTCGCATGTGGTGTGGCTACATTGCTTCAGGTATGGGGAAATAAATATTTCGGCGTAGGGCTGCCTGTCATGCTCGGTTGTGCATTCCAGGCCGTGTCTCCGATGATCCTAATCGGGATGAACAGTGGAGTATCTGCCATTTACGGAGCAATTATTGCCTCAGGGCTGTTCGTATTAATCTTCTCCGGAATCTTTGGGAAGCTTATTCGGCTCTTTCCACCAGTGGTTACGGGTTCGGTGGTTACGATCATCGGTTTAACCTTGATTCCCGTTGCTTTCCACGATCTGGGCGGCGGTCAGGGATCAGAAGATTTCGGCAGCGGAGTTAATCTAATGCTCGGCTTCGGCGTGCTGCTCTTTATCATTTTAATGACTCGATTCACTACAGGTTTTATCCGTTCCATCTCAGTATTGATTGGTCTACTCGTAGGTACGATTGCGGCAGGGTTTATGGGCGAGGTTAATTTTGCTCCTATTCGCGATGCAAGTTGGTTCCACGTTGTTCAGCCGTTTTACTTCGGCAGACCGACATTTGAGATTGTACCGATCCTGACGATGATTCTGGTGGCGATTGTCAGCGTGGCCGAGTCCACAGGTGTATTTATGGCTCTGGGCAAAATTCTGGACAAGGACCTGTCGTCCAAGGATCTGGCGCGCGGTTATCGCGCAGAGGGTCTAGCCATTGTGTTAGGTGGTATTTTCAACTCGTTCCCGTATACAACGTATTCGCAAAATGTAGGACTGGTACAGATGACACGTGTGAAGACACGTGATGTCATTGTTGTGGCTGGTGGAATCCTGGTGGTCATTGGATTTGTACCAAAAATTGCAGCCCTCGCACAGCTCGTTCCAGGGGCAGTACTTGGCGGAGCCATGGTGGCCTTGTTTGGCATGGTGGTATCATCAGGCATTCGGATTATCGGCAGTCAGGTTGATCTGAACCGACATGAGAATCTGTTTGTCATCGCTTGTTCTGTAGGTATGGGGCTTGGGGTTACCGTTGTACCTGAGTTGTTCGCAGGTGCACCGGCCTGGGCTCAGATTATGCTCGGTAATGGTATCATTGCAGGAAGCTTCACGGCGATCTTCATGAACCTGCTGTTCAACGGTCTGGGTACCAAGGAAACGGCTGCCAAAATGGCTGAACAACAGGCAGATGCCATCCTCGGAGAGACGGGCAAGTCAGCTTAAATAGCCGAATTAGGCTAGGATTATTATCCAGCAGTATTGTTATGTTAACTGTTATAAATAGACGATTCACAAGATAAATAATGAATCAGGTTAATCATGGTGATATACAGCATGAATGGTTTATGACATACATCATTTATGCTATGAATATTCAATCGCATGAACAAGCCCTCTTTATATGTGAAACACCGAAGATACAGGCTCAACAGAGTCATGTTTTCGGTGTTTTTTGCTTTGTTTATCATCAGCATAGCGTCCAATGTGCTGCTGTACAGGAACAATACAGGAACAAGACCTTATGCCGGTTGTAAGAAGTTATTCACCTAATTCGATGGCAAGCCATGTTGTATGAAGGATAGACTGTTATCATGCATGGGGATATACACCAAAGAGATAAGCGATCCAATCGCTTTTTGATTACATAACAATAATTTCACTGGGAGGAACGATGAATTATCAACCTGTATTAAAACAAGATCGAATGAAGTTTCTGGATTTGTTTCGAGGGTTTTCCTTGATAGGCCTACCATTCGTAAATGTATTGGCATTGTGGGTTATGTTGAAGCCGGATACTCGTGTAGATTTTTGGATCCAACGAGCATTATATTTTTTGGTGGAGGCACGTTTTTACGATATCTTCTGTTTTTTATTTGGCCTTGGATTTTATCTTTTTCTAAGCCGGTCAGCTGCCAAAGGTCAAACCAAGCTGTTTCTCTATATCCGCAGGATGCTTATTTTATTAGCGCTGGGATATATTCATCAACAGTATCAGTCTGGAGAAGCTTTATTTCTTTATGCCATCATAGGGCTGGTTGTCATTCCGTTATATTGGGCACCTCGAACTGTGAATTTGGTGCTCGGTGTGGTGGGATTTATTGCAGCCGCCGCGATAGGTGTCAAAATGCTAACGATTCCTTTTTTAATTATACTGGGATTGTCAGCAGGTCAATATCAACTGATGGAGAAGATCCAGAAAGGACTTCCGTATCTGGGCAGAATCTGGTTCATTTCATTCATCGCTTCTACGGTGGGGATCGGTATCATGTGGTGGGTTGCTCCTCCGGATGCGATGAGTCCGTTTCTATACGAAGTGATTGGTGCGAGCCTGCCTGTTGCTGAGCAAGCCAATATGGATGCTGCTTTTCGATTAGAACATATCGGTGTGGCAATTGGTCCGGTGGTATCCATCTTTTATCTAAGTACATTACTGAGATTGAACCAGAACATGACCTTTTCCAAAATATTAAGTCCCCTGCATGCATTCGGACGAATGGCCCTGACCAATTATATTGCACAGACCATCATTTTGTTAGTGGTATACCAACTCATATTTGCAGATGCTGCTGTATCGTATATGGTGTCTACCCTTGTGTGCATTGGTATGGTTATTTTACAAGTCATCGCCAGTAATCTGTGGATGCGCTGGTACCAGTATGGGCCGCTGGAATGGGTATGGAGATGTGGTACCTATCTAAGTTTCATTCCGATCCGTAAAAAGCATTCTGAGCCACGTGTTCATGATACAAGGGCTAGAGGTTGACTCGTTTCCCTCGTTATAATCAAAGACGATCCACATCCGGTTGAACGGAAACGGATCGTCTTTTCTTTTTGGAACACGTATACCTTTTGTTTGAAGTTACAGATGACGCAGCTGTTTTTCTGCAAAATCGCCAACCCACGGCAGTTTTAGCCATTTCCCCTGCAAGCTGGTAACGACCATAATAAGCCAGACCACTACACCAAGCAGGGATAACAGCGATGCCACCAGTGGTCCGAACAACGGAAGGAAAGCTGATAATACATGCCCGACCATAATGATGCCAAAGACCGTTACAGATTGCAGCGCATGAAATAACACGAACCGACTCCGCTTCTCCACAGCGAGAAAGACAATCCCACCTACAAATGTAAACAGATAACAAAGCATACCGGCAATATTTTCATCCAGACCGCTAGACGATTTCATGGGGGACATCCGGTCCAGCCTCCTTTGACCTTTTTAACTAGGCTATGAGAGAGATGTATAGAACTGAACCGATGAATTAATTTGCCTGTGAACGGATGGGGATGCAACACATAGGAAAAAGCAAACAGGGGCAGAGTAAGCCATTGTACAGCTTACTCTGCCCCTATTGTCGTTTACGATTAATACGTTGCACGAACGAAATCGTTATCCGCCCTCGATCTGTCTGCGAGGGTTTGTAATCTTGCCCATTTTATCGGTGTCGTTTTCTTTGGGAACCAACCGCTCATCGGTTCGTCCTTCGTGATGATTATCATATGCATATTCGGTCAGTTTCCATTCCGACTTGCCAAGAACGGGATCGGCCGGGAAATGTTGCCCCCGGTGCAGATGTTCCTCACGTCCAGCTTCATTGATGTAAACTCCGTCTACTTCCACCTTTTCATGCGAAAGGGGCAGCATATCTTGTTCTTTGCGGTCCATGAGACGACGCCTCCTTTGGATACCAGTAATTTAACTGTATGGGTTGTCCGTGATAATATCCCCCGAATAGTTCAGTGTTATGCTGGATATATTAATTCCGTATAGAATGGTGGCAATCTTAAGATATGATTCGGAATTAAACTTTTTGGGCATGAAAACCGTTATATTTATTAGAGGAAATCGTCAAGTCGTAAGATACTTCCGAATATGCTACAATAAGATTATGATTCATTCCGAATCATATCGGGTATTTATAGTGTCAGGTACTTGCTTTCTAGCGAGGTTCCCGACCTAAAGCTTGCTTTAAGCCGCGCACACAACTTCATGGATGGCATTTAAGACTTATTCGGCATTCTCTAAACGGAGCATTCACTTTCAACGTTTTGGGAGGGAATTACAATGGCAACGAAAGGTCACAATGAGGTCAAAGAAAGTTTGAGGGAAATGACTCGGATTTTCCGTCCTAAAGATCCAAAAAAATTCGTGAAGGAGTACGTGAGAAAATACCGGATTACGGGTGGATATGAGGAAGAATTGACTTCTGTGGTTGAGCATGAGCTTGTCAAGATGGATTCTTCCGTGTCCTGAAACAACACACAACTCTGATTATACTGTTCCGATAATGAATAGAACCGTCTCTCGGGCGTTAAGCTCCGGAAGGCGGTTTTTTTTGCGTTCCTGCTGCATATATATGGGAGTACACCTACAGCGGGAAGGATGAATGCATGTGGACCCTATTTTGAAAACCAAAGAAGAGATTGGCTACATGCGGGAAGCAGGAAGAATTTTGTGGAGCTGTCACCAGCATATTGAGCAGTGGATGGTCCCTGGTATCACGACCGCAGCGATTAATGAGCGGGTGGAAGAGTTTCTGGCAGCACGAGGAGCCACACCGGAGCAAAAAGGGTACAAAGGATATCCGTACGCGACGTGTGCCTCTGTCAATGAAGTGGTCTGCCACGGATTTCCGGGGGAAGAGGAGTTGGCGAGCGGGGATGTAGTGACCATCGATATGGTGGTGAACAAAGACGGCTGGCTTGCTGACTCGGCCTGGACATATGGAATTGGTGAAACAAGCAGATCCATTCGCAAGCTGATGAGGCGCACGGAGAAGGCACTTGAGCGGGCGATTGCCCAGGCAGTTCCAGGGAATACACTCGGAGATATTGGAAGTGCCATTGAACGAACAGCCAGATTGTATCGGTACGGAATCGTGAAGCCTCTCATTGGTCATGGGATTGGTCAATATATTCATGAACCCCCAAATGTTCTGCCTTATGGCAAACGCAGAACGGGCACGATGCTCACCGAGGGCATGGTTATTACGATTGAACCAATCTTTACAAAAGGCAGTTCCGGGGCCGTTGTGTGGGATGAAGATGGATGGACGGTAAGGACGGTAGATGGCAGCTGGGGGGTCCAGTATGAGCATACGGTTGCGATTACTGGGAATGGCCCCTTGATTCTGACCGATGGTACGTGAGATGAAGTCAGTGAAGAAGAGGACTTGAGTTGAACTTTCTCCCAAATGCTCCATGCTGTTTTGAGCTTGAAGATAGCGGTATGGAGCGATAGGCATGTCTTCTGAATGGATATGGAAGAGGTTTTCCATAAATTCTGATCTTTCTTTTGCATAATAGCACATGTTTTCATTGTGAGAAAATTCACCAATAAATCGAGTTTTATCACCGAAATTTGGCAAAAATTTTCAAATGTAGAGTGTAATACTTTTAACTGAAATCGTTTGCAAATCAAGTTGTAGAGCGGTTTTTTACATAAAGTGAACAATTTGTGAACATGTGTCCAAAGATTGACAAAATCATACCATCAACTTATATTTAATAAGTGATTGAAGCATATAGAATGAATTGGAAGAATGCGCAGACATGCCCTGAGCAGGAAATCACGGGAGTACTGGAAGCGTTATTTTTCTAAGCGTTCTGTATGATGAAGAGGATTATGCGTATCGTGCTGAAACGTACCTTTTGTTGCCTTTCTACCGAACGACAACGGTAATCTACGAAAACGTAAAAAAGTGGGGTAGATCAATGATGAAACAGTGGCAGGTTGCAAAGCGAATTCTCCCCTTGCTGGCGGTGTTCTCTTTGCTGCTATCCGCATGCGGGCGGGAAGACTTGTCGGTAATGAAACCTCAGGGTCCTGTAGCGCAAGGCCAATATGATCTGATGAAGTTATCCATCGCGATTATGATCGTGGTGCTCATCATTGTATTTGCCATAGCGGCCTATGTTCTGATCCGGTTTCGTAGACGAGCTGGGCAGACTGAGATGCCCGAACAGGTTGAAGGTAATTTCAAGCTGGAAGTAATCTGGACAGCCATTCCGTTATTGCTGGTTATTGTTCTGGCAGTACCGACGGTCCAAACGATTTTTGCCCAAGGCGAAGATCTGTCCAATGACAAAAATGCACTTAAGGTCCAAGTCACCTCGCATCAGTACTGGTGGGAATTCACTTATCCTCAATATGACGTAACCACCGCTCAAGATCTCATCATCCCGACCGGAACAAAAATTGCATTCGAATTAAAAACCGCGGACGTGCTTCACTCCTTCTGGGTGCCGTCACTTGCGGGCAAAATGGACACAAACCCGGATGGAACACTTAACAAGTTCAGTTTCTCTGCACCGAATGAAGGCGTTTACCGTGGTAAATGTGCCGAATTATGTGGCAGATCGCATGCTTTCATGGAGTTTAAGGTAAAAGCAGTAAGTCAGGAATCCTTTGACAGATGGGTGAACCAGATGAAAGCACCCGCAGTCCTTCCTGAAGACACTCAATTGGCTGAAAAGTTCAAAACAAACTGCCTTTCTTGCCACGCTGTTGGTGATCAAGGTGGACCGGTTGCACCTAACCTGACGGGAATCGGCGGCAAGGAATCTGTCGCAGGCATTTTGCTGAATTCTCGCGAGGGACAGGAAGAAGGTAGTCCGGTACTGGATAACATGAAAGAATGGCTCCATGATCCACAATCCGTGAAGCCGGGCAATACCATGCCGAATCCCAAAGATCTTGGGTTGACGGATGAAGAAATCGACGGAATTGCCGAATATCTGGCCAACTACAAATTGGACTATGAATAGAACAGCAAGGACGAAGAAGGGGGTACACAACCTTGGCTCATGCGCATAGCGTCAAGAGGTACAGGGGCTTGATGGATTGGATCACCACCGTCGATCACAAAAAAATTGCCATTCTCTATTTGGTTGCGGGTGGATTTTTCTTTGGAATCGGCGGCATTGAAGCCATTTTGATTCGGATTCAACTGATGAAGCCTATGAATGATTTTGTATCGGCACAGGTCTTCAACGAATTGATTACAATGCATGGAACAACGATGATTTTCCTTGGTGTCATGCCACTTATTTTTGCCATTATGAATGCTGTCGTGCCTTTGCAGATCGGGGCACGGGACGTTGCTTTCCCGTTTCTTAACGCGCTGGGTTTCTGGACATTCCTGTTTGGTGGATTGTTGCTGAACCTGAGCTGGGTTATGGGCGGAGCACCGGATGCGGGCTGGACCTCATATACGCCGCTTTCGGGCAGTGAGTACAGTGGAACGCATGGTGTGGATTTCTACACCATCGGCCTTCAGATCGCGGGTCTGGGAACGCTCATCGGGGGCATTAACTTTCTCGCAACGATTATTACAATGCGTGCTCCAGGAATGTCCTACATGCGGATGCCGATGTTTACATGGACGACATTTATTACATCTGCCATTATCCTTTTTGCTTTTCCTGCCATCACGGTAGGGCTTGTACTTTTGACGTTTGACCGTATACTGGGAGCGAATTTCTTCGATGTCGCAGGTGGCGGTAACCCCGTACTCTGGCAGCACATCTTCTGGATCTTCGGGCACCCGGAAGTATACATTCTGATTTTGCCGGCATTTGGTATTATCTCGGAGGTTATTCCGACCTTCTCGCGTAAACGGTTGTTCGGATACAGCTCCATGGTATTTGCCACCATCCTGATTGCCTTTCTGGGCTTCATGGTATGGGCGCATCACATGTTTACAACAGGTCTGGGTAATGTAGCCAACGCGCTTTTCTCCATCTCCACGATGTTGATTGCCGTACCTACCGGGATCAAAATCTTTAACTGGCTCTTTACAATGTGGGGTGGACAGATCCGTTTTACAGCGGCAAACCTGTTTGCTGTTGGATTCGTCCCAACCTTCGTTATGGGTGGCGTTACAGGCGTTATGCTGGCATCTGCTCCGGCAGACTTCCAGTTCCATGATACGTACTTTGTGGTAGCCCACTTCCACTACGTTATTGTAGGGGGACTCGTACTTGGATTGTTCTCGGGACTGCATTACTGGTGGCCGAAGATGTTCGGACGTATTCTCAGCGAAACACTGGGCAAATGGACGTTCTGGACATTTATGATCGGTTTCCAATTAACGTTCTTTGTACAGCATTTCCTCGGTCTGATGGGGATGCAGCGCCGGATCGTTACATACTTGCCGAATCAGGACTTTGACCTGCTCAATCTGGTCAGCTCCGTCGGTGCGTTTCTAATGGGTGTTGGGGTTATCCTGTTCCTCGTGAACATCGTAATCACAATGAGAAAACCAGCTGGCGCGCCAAACGATCCGTGGGAAGACGGCCGTACACTGGAATGGTCTATTCCATCTCCGCCGCCGGAATATAACTTCAAGCAGACACCGCTGGTACGCGGAATTGATGCATATTGGAAGGAAAAAATGGCAGGACATACGGAGATGACACCGGCAGAACCTGTAGGTTCGATTCATATGCCTTCAGCAACGCCGTTGCCGTTTGTAATGTCAGTAGGTATCTTTATCGCCGGACTTGGCTTGATGTTCAGCAATGATGAATTTGGTAATGCGTTTATGAATGTCATTTTCAACAATTATATTGTAGTTATTATTGGTCTCGTAATCACATTTGGCGCAATGGCACTTCGTTCACTTTATGATGATCATGGCTGGCATATTGAACCGGAGGATCAGGATGAGAAGGGGGCTAGAACATGACAACCTCACATGCCGAACCGGTGAACGACAAATTGCCGCATGAACCGGAGAAAGCAACGCTGGAAGGCCGTAACAAACTTATCGCCTTCTGGTTGTTCCTTGGCGGCGAGACGGTACTGTTCGGTACACTCTTTGCTACCTTCCTGGCTCTTCGTGGCCAAACCAATGATGGACCTACGGCGAATGAACTGTTCCACCTGCCACTTGTGGCCGCTGCAACGTTCATTCTCCTGGTCAGTAGTTTGACGAGTGTATTTGCGATTCAGGCCATGCATAAGGGCAAGCGAGATGCACTGGCGTTGTGGCTTGGCATCACGGTAGTGCTGGGTATGGGATTTCTCGCACTGGAAATTTACGAGTTCTACGAGTATGTGAAACATAAAGAGTTTGGCATGACCACGAGTGCATTCAGTTCAGCATTCTATACACTGGTCGGGTTCCACGGAGCCCACGTTGCTTTTGGTATTGTGTGGATCGGAATCATTATCGGTCAGCTGTTCAAAAAAGGATTGACGGTCGTAACCGCACCTAAAGTATACGTCTCCGCAATGTACTGGCACTTTATTGACGTGGTATGGGTGTTCATCTTTACGGTCGTGTACCTGCTCGGAAAGGTGGGGTAGCACATGTCGGCACAGGATAAGACAGATCAACAGCCTGTGAAACACCGTCACCGGACGGAAGGGCCACAGAAACACGTCGTGGTGTTTATCTTCTCCATTATTCTTACGCTGATTGCGTTTGCGGCTGCTTCTGCCGGAGGGGTCAACACAACCTTTATCATTATTATTTTGCTCGTCATGGCTATTCTTCAAGTATTCGTTCAATTGGGTTATTGGATGCACTTGAAGGACAAAGGGCACTTGATGCCGATTCTGTTCATGGCCTTTGGCTTTTTCGTAGCCTTTACGTGCATCATTATGGCACTCTATTGGGTCTGGTGGTAAAGGAGATGGCGGCGGCGCAATGCCGCCGTCTTTTCCCCTTTTTGGCGAATGAATCTTCACAAAGTAATGAAGGCAACAACCAAATCAGGTCACGGGGAGGTTTCCCGTATGCTCGGGTTGCAATATTTTAGCTTCAACGACTTATGGAGTCCGCTTATATTGGCTTTATTTCTGATCATTGCTGCGGCTTATCTGGTGCTCGTGGGACCGTTAAGCGAGCAAATAAAGGATGCAGAGCCTGCGACTGCTGCACAGAAAATCATGTTTATTACAGGGCTGTTTGTCCTGTATCTGGCTCAGGCTGGACCATTTAATCTGCTTGGTCACGTGATGTTTAGTTTCCACATGGTGAGCATGGCGTTCTCCTATCTGGTAGCCCCGCCGCTGATGATGAAAGGTTTGCCGATCTGGGTATGGCGCAAAATCGTAACCTGGTTGCCAACACGCCAGCTATCGTTCCTGGCTCATCCAATTGTTGCGGCAGTGCTCTTTAACGGGCTGTTCTCGCTGTATCACCTACCGATTGTACATGATTACGTCATGCTGAATTTTACCGTTCACCGGTTGTATTATATTGCATTGTTCATCACCTCGATGCTCATGTGGTGGACATTGCTGAATCCATTGCCAGAAGGCAGACAAGCATCGGGGTTATCCAAGATTGGTTTTATTTTTCTGAATATGGTACTGCTCACGCCTGCGTGTGGATTGATTATTTTTGCGTCCGAGCCGTTGTATCAGACGTACAGCAACCCGGCAGTATGGGCTGAAGCCATGCGGTATTGTGTGTCAGGAGATTCTACGGCGTTACTTCGCTCATTCGGTGGGCCTGCGTTCTTCAACTTTTTGTCTTCCGCGAAGGAAGATCAGCAGGTCGGTGGCATTGTAATGAAGTTTATTCAGGAAGGAATCTTTGCCTCCATGCTGGCTTATGTCTTTTTCCAATGGTATCGGAAAGAGAAGCAGGAAGATGATGATGATTCGTATCCTGCAGGGGGCACAGGGGGGCCGCTCAATCCGACTGCCAAATAATGAAGTAATGTTCTGACAAGAGGGGGAACACACGATGGATATGTATTTTTGGCTACCAACGATCAGTACTTCTTTCATTGTGATTAGTGCAGTACTGGTGGGGATTGGATGGGTACTGATTATTCGGGGTAAACGTGAGGCTCATCAGTCCGCCATGGTAGCAGGTGCTATTGCAGCTCTAATCTTCTTTGTAATCTATATGTCTCGTACAGTGTTCGTGGGCAATACAGCTTGGGGCGGGGACCCGGATCTGGAGATCTTTTATCGGATATTTCTGATCTTTCATATTATCCTGGCTACCGTGGCAGCGATATTCGGCATCTCCACACTGGTGCTGGGGTTCAAAAAGAAGTTCGGAAAACATCGCCGCTGGGGTAAGTTCACCTCCATGATCTGGTTCGGATCAGCGCTAACAGGTGTTGTCGTGTATGTTCTTCTATATCTCTTATATCCTGGTGGTCATACACGTCCGGTATGGGAAGTTATCCTCGGCGTATAAAAGTATAGATATAACCACCGGCTACTCTGGCGTGCGTCACTATAACTTTCTGAAAATATGAAAATGGACGAATCTAGTAGACGATTCGTCCACGCTTCCTCTCTCATTCATTCATAGAATGAGTTCGAGAGGGGGAAAGAAAATGAAAAAAACAGTCAACGTCAGTCAGACGTATCCACGTCTTACCGTGTATTCAGAAGAGAACTACAGAGGGAGAAGCCGCATCTATCGTGGCAACACGGGTCTTCGTAACCTGGACAATATTTTGGATGGGGTGGAGAGCCTGCGCTTTTTCTCAACAAGTTCCAATGCAACACTGGTTGTGTTTACACGTCCTAACTTCCAAGGTGGATTCCGGGTCTTCCGTGGCAACACCAACTTGAGAGATTTGGATGATCTGATCCGTGGCAATGACGTGGAATCCCTGATCTCTACGAATCAGCGGCTGACTCTGGCCGAGATTCGTGCGATCCGCGCCAACCGCAGTCTGCCTAGTGGTTATAACCTCGTTTAATCGTAAGGCCTCTTCTTCTAACAGGTGCTAGAGAGCGGCAAAGGGCTGTACCCGAATTGTGTTTACACAATAACGGGTACAGCCCTTCTTTTGTGATTGGGGGAATGATGTTTAATCCCCGCCACCCCCACCCCCACTGTCTCCGCCGCCACTATCTCCACCGCTGTCATTGCTGCTACCACTATCGCTGTTGTGATGAGAATGTGTGCCTCCTGAAGAATCCGAATCATGATGTTTGTGATCCGGTGTGTGTCTAGCATGTCGATCGTAGGAGTCATCTCCCATAATGACCGGATATCCCGAAGCAGAGTCGGTATAACCGTTGTTACGGCCGATGCGGTGTCTGCCTTTTTTGGCAGAATGACGATGAGGCTCATCCCGGAGGACCAACCAGATAACGACGATAAGGAAAAGGAGAACAAATCCGATCTCTACCAGCCAATCCATAGCTGTATCCTTCCTTTCTTTGATTTGTTACTATAATTTATTTTAACGTAAATTCGTACTGTGTCCCATCCCGTCTTCCTGATTCAGGAAAATTAGGGGTTGACGGGATGAGAAATAGGTCTGTATACTGTGTATATTGATATATACAGTAATCACAGTAAGCAACATGAGTGAATGACAGGTGAAAGGCAGGCATGCATATGAACGAATGGAAGCAGGCGTGGTGGTTGACCCGCAGCCAGATGAGTAAGGATAAGCTCCAATGGCTATGGTCTGCAATATTCATGATATACACTGGCAGCATGAGCGGTGTGATGTTAATAGGACAACAACAGACAGATTTCATTAATCCGGTAGTGGATGCCTTCTTTTTACTTATGCTTCCATTTCAAGGGTTTATGTTCTGCAGGCGATCCTTCCGTTACATACATGAGGATTCCTATACACAGATGCTGGCCTACTATCGTAGAATTCCTATCCCTGAACAAGCGGTGATGTGGTCCAGGTTACAGCAGTCTCTGATGGCGTTTGCTTACAACGGTATCTTTTTCTACGGATCGCTATATGTGGTTAACCTTCATTCCGAAGGATTCCGATGGGATCAATACCTGGCCTTTAGCCTTACCTGTACAGGTTATGGACTTGTGGTAACAGGATTGTATATTTACGGAGAGTTTCTGAACAGTGGCAAGAAATATTTGTTTCTCAGTACGCTTTTTGTACCAATCGCCATTGGCATGTCCTTATTGATTCGGATGTCCGGTAGTTACGGATTACGGCTTGTACTGGATGAAAGTAAAACATGGGGGTTGCTTTCCCCGATCATGTGGATTTCTCTGGTGGCTGGCGTAGTGGGATTATGGCTGTTTAGTCGGTTTACGCTGAAGAAGCTGGTTCATCGGGATTTGAATTAAAATGAGAATTGAGCTTATGTACGAATACAGGATGAAACCGGCACGGTCAGGTAACAGACTGGAGTGTACCGGAGGGCGAGGTGCAAGATGTGAAAATACCCATTCAAATTAATGAAAATAGCGCTGAACCTTTATACCACCAAATTGAAAATCAGTTAAGATCGTTGATAATTACGGGTCAGTTGGGGGAGGGAACACATTTGCCGTCCATTCGTGAATTCGCCGGAGCACTGAATTGCAGTGTTATTACGGTTAGACGGGTCTATCAGGATCTGGAGAATGAAGGCTTGCTTCGTACGAAGCAGGGGACAGGTACATTTGTGGCTCAGGTAGAAGCCGGCGACAGAGAAAATTATAGATTGAAGGCCGCACAGGAAGCGATGCAGGCAGCGGTACAGTCCGGGAAATCGGTAGGCTGTACGGAAGAAGAGATGGAGATCCTGTTCCGGGAAGTCCTGAAGGCTATTTACGTGAAGTAAGGGAGTGATTCATACGTGGAACCGATAGCAATCCAGTTGAACGGCGTATCCAAAATGCGCAAACGCAGAGTTATTGGCCCAATTGATCTGACCATCCCGGAAGGGTATATAGTGGCTATTCTCGGTCACAACGGTTCAGGCAAAAGCACCCTTCTTAACATGCTGCAGCAAGTTGTGCTGCCAGATGCTGGTCAGATTATATGGTTTGGTCAGGAACATGATGGGCCACTTCCCATTGAACTGAGACAACAGATTGGTTTTGTGGCAGATAACGCTGGTTCAGAAGAGAACCGGATAACAGCACAGGAAGCAGCCCATTTCCGGGCGTACTGGTACCCACGTTGGGATATGAAGTTGTTCGACCAACTGATTCAGGATATGGAAGTACCTGTTGATGTGAAGCTGAACAAGATGTCCAAGGGAGAACGGCGAAAATTTGAGATTGCAGCTGCAATTGCAGCTCGCCCAAGACTATTGCTTTTGGATGAGCCTTCATCAGGACTGGACCCCTTTGCCTGGAAAGTGATGGTTGAGCAGTTCCGTACCTTCATGGCGGGGGGAGACACCACGATTCTGATTGCCACACATATTGCGGACGAAGTCAAAAGGCTTGCGGATTACATCGTATTGATGCACCGTGGTCAGTCGCTGGGGATGGCCGAGAAAGATATGGTGCTCGATCAGTGGAAGGAAGTCTGGTATGAAGGAGACTTAAGACCAGAGAGTATCCCCGGTGTTGTGGAATCTTCTATAGAAGAGGGAGGTCTGGTTCGCGTAATTACAACCCGGGTCAGCGAAGCACAGGAAAGGTTGGAGCTGTCCAATAACCGAGTATTGAGAATCCGTAACTTGGAATTGGATGAAGTGCTGGCATTCTGGATTGCCGGGTATGCACCCGTACAGTGGAAATAACCGAAGGGAGACGATAAATGATGAACCGATTGGAATTGAAGCAAGTCGTCAAGCAATATGCAGACAAAACAGCCGTTAATGGAGTCACGCTCAATGTAAAAGAGGGGGAGATTTACGGACTGCTCGGAGCCAATGGTGCAGGTAAAACAACAACAATGCGTATGGTGCTTGGACTGATTCACCCTGACGGAGGGAATATCCTGTACAACGGCAAGCCCTATAATACGGAGCTGCAACAGATTATGGGTTATCTTCCGGAAGAGCGCGGATTGTACCCGAAGGTGAAAGTCAGCGAACAGATTAATTACCTGGCACGACTTCGTGGCATGAATGGTAAAGACGCAGATCAGAGCCTCAAGTACTGGCTGAATCGGTTTGAGGTACCTGAGTATTACGATAAGAAGATCGAGGAGTTATCCAAAGGTAATCAGCAGAAAATGGGCTTTATCGCGGCTGTAGTGCACAGACCGCAGATTCTCATTCTGGATGAAGCGTTCAGTGGACTGGATCCTGTGAACGTGGAATTACTCAAGTCCACCGTCAAGGAATTGCGTGATGAAGGCACGGCCATTCTGTTCTCAACACACCGTATGGAGCACGTTGAAGAGTTGTGTCGTCAGATCACCATTCTGCATCGTTCCAACACGGTGGTACAAGGAGAGATCAAGGAGATCAAGAGCCGGTATCCGCGTGAACAGGTATTCCTGGGCACGATTGGTAGTGTGGAAGGACTCGAACAGTTGTCTGGTGTGAAGAAAGTCGAGCGGAATGAGCGTGGGTACCTGATACATATTCGTCAGGTGGAAGCGGCTCAAGAGATTCTGAGAACAGCCATGACTCAGACGACAGTGGAACACTTTGAACTGAAGGAACCAACGCTTAACCAAATCTTTATTCGTGAGGTAGGTGAGTCGAATGAATAAAATGGGAACGATTACGGGTTTTACATTCAAAAACAAAGTTAAAACGAAATCATTCATGGTAACGACCATTGTACTTGCACTTTTAATTTCAATCGGACTCAATGTCCCGTATTTCATTACCTTGTTTAATGGGGGTTCCATTGGTGGAGCTTCAAGTAGTAATCCTGTAAATATTGGTCTTTTGAGTACAGGGCAGCCTGAAATTTCCGAGAAACTGGAGAGTTTCTCTGCGGCTCAAGGAGATCAGGCTTATCGATTCATCAACAGTGGTGACAAAGATGAGGCGGCTCTCAAAGCCGATGCGGAATCAGGAGTTACTGATGGCTATCTGAAGTTTGAAGCCGTTGCCGGGCAAGAGTTCCCGCAGCCGATTCTCTATTCAGCAGAAGATGTCTCACCTCAGATCATTGCATCTATTGAAGCAGCGTTGCAGAGTGTGAAGCTGGATGTGGTTGTAAAGGATGTACTCACAGCAGATCAGAAGGAACTGATTACAACACCTGTGAAGCTCACCGAACAAAGCCTGAGCACAGATGAAAATGGGGCCGGTGCAGAGTCAGAAGGTGCCATGAGCCCAATTAACTATATTGTAGTGTACTTGTTGATCATCCTGTTGTTCACCTCGACTATGATGACGGGCAACATGATTGCCTCCGAGATCACGGCGGAGAAGAGCTCACGTATTATGGAGATTCTGATTACGAGTGTATCACCGCTCAGTCAGATGTTTGGTAAAATCATCGGTATTTTCATGGTGGGGATGCTGCAAATCGGGATCTTCGGAGCGGTGGTTGCCGGAAATATCTTGCTGCCGCATAACCGTGCAGTATTAGGTGATTTCAATATGAGTCTGAGTGATGTGAATATTGCAGTTATTGTGTACGGACTCATATTCTACATTCTGGGTTACTTCCTGTATGCCGTGTTGTTTGCTGCCATTGGTTCAATGGTAAGCCGTACTGAAGAACTCGGTCAGGCTGTTCTGCCGATTACGATGTTGTCGCTTGTTTCCTTCTATATTGCGATCTTCAGTATTTCTACGCCGAACATTCTGTTGTTGAAAATCGCAAGCTTCATTCCATTCACGTCGCCGACCGCGATTCTGGTACGAATTGGCGCAGGAGTTGCGCCAACTTGGGAGATTCTAACGTCCTTAGCGATTCTCATCGTATCCATTATCATCTTCGGATGGCTTGCAGCCAAAATCTATCGCACAGGTGTGCTGATGTACGGTAAACGCCCAACCTTCAAGGAATTGTTTAAAGCGATGAAGGCTTATAAGATCTAAGATAGATGGTGTTTTTTTTAAAAAAAAGGTCAGTGTGCGTGCGGCTGTGTGGTTGCTGTCATATTAGATCGAGTTCAGGAGAGGGTTAATGATCATGCAGCAGTTAAAAGGGTTCTTTATACAGTTCTTGAGGGAACCGCTGTGGTTTAAAGCACTAATTCTCTCTACACTGCTACTTTCCATTGTATTTAGTAGTACAGCCTTTTCAGAGCAGGGCTATTACCAAAGCATTTCTAAATTAGCTATTGCTATTTTCTTCGTCGCATATGGAGTGAAGCTGCGGGGGAATCGGAAGATTGCTATAGCGTTCTTTTTCCTGGCACTGATCAGTATCTATTTATCATGGAATGGCTTGGATTTTGTGAATATCTAGCATCGAACATATATGATGGTTTCGCATTTATTGTTTCTTATCTAAATGAGAGTAATGAAGGGAGAACGTGCTGCTTCGTTTGTGGAGTGGCACCAATTCCCATCTTTAACCGTAGTATCTAAGTATGTCTATTCTATTAAAAATTGGATTGGCAACTATATTCCTTAAAGGAGATTACATAATATGAAGAATTGGAAACGCATGCTCTTATCTCTTACCATCTCAGTAGGTTTGCTTGCATCTGCAGTGCCAGCTATGGCTGCTCCACAAGGAACTTCCGTCAAGGTTAATGACCAAGCTGTGAAATATGCTACAGGAGCGCCGATCCTGGAGAAAGGTACAACATTGGTTCCACTGCGGACTACGCTGGATGCTATGGATGTGAAGCTAACAACTGCCACAGATGATACGATCACGGCAGTGGTAGATGGCAAAACGATTACACTTAAAAGCAAGCTTACACGTATCAACGGTGTAACGTATGCTCCAATCCGCATCGTTGGTGATGCAGCAGGTTACGAAGTTCGCTGGGATGCTGCAACGCGCACGGTGCTGTTGGTATCCAAAGGTGGAGCAACTGAAACTGCTCAAACCGGTGGACGTGGCTTCATGTGGGAAGTTGAAAGCAATGGCAACACGGTCTATCTGGTAGGGTCCATGCATATTGCTGATGAGAGCTTCTATCCATTGCGTCCGGAGTTTGAAGAAGCCTTTGCGGAAGCTGACTATCTCGGGGTAGAGATTGATATTAGCAAAGCCGCTGATGAAGAGCAGCAAAAGCTGGTTCTAAGTCTGGGTTCGTATCAAGATGGAACAACACTGAAAGACCACATTTCCAGTGAAACGTATACTAAGCTGGGTGATGTATTGAAGAAAAATGGTCTGGAGTCTAACGCCTTGGATGCATTTAAGCCTTGGGTAGTAGAGAGCACACTTGCAAGTTTGAAGTCCACAACGGCAGGATATGAAGCGTCAGCAGGAGTGGATCTGTATTTCATCCAGAAAGCGATCGAGCGCAAACTTCCAGTTATTGAGTTGGAGAGTTATCAATCTCAACTTGGCATGTTTAACGACTTTTCCAAAGAAACACAAGAGAAAACACTGAAAGCGACAATCGAAAACTTCGACGTGTTGGATAACAGTGTGAAAGAAATGGCTGAGATGTGGAAAACGGGTAATGACGAGCAACTGCTTGAACTGACAAACAGCTTCTCCACTAACGAGGAATATAACAAAGCAATGCTGGTTGATCGTAACATTGGTATGGCGGACAAAATCGATGGTTACTTGAAAAACGGCAAAGGTGAGGAGTATTTCATTGTTGTTGGTGCGGCACACTACTTGGGCGATCACGGCATCGTGAAACTGCTTGAGTATAAAGGATATAAAGTAGAACGGAAATAAATATAGATTACTATAGAAGGTAACCCTTTCGTCTCGAATATAAGAGTTGAGAGGGTTGCCTTCTTATATATAGAAGAAAGACAGATTTAAATAAAGAAGATTAAGCTGCAGGATAATAAAATTGAACCTAAGAGTTCATGGTAGATTGAAGGTCCTTAATATGGTTAGATCGTGGATTTGATAAGTTTTGAAATTAACTCTTTACAAGTGTGTGTTCTACATGGTATATTCTATTTCCGGCCAAAAAAAACACGAGATATACGGTGGGGCAAGCGATTGAAATAAGCTTCGAAAGAAACTTAAAAAAAGAGCTTGCAAAGTTGGTTCGGACATGATATTATATAAGAGTTGCTGAAGAGAACAACATTCGGTAACGAAACAAGTTTGATCTTTGAAAACTGAACAACGAGTGAGTAAACATTCTGCTTGCAGAATGAAACGCGAAAGTTTGAGACAAGCCTTGGCTTGGATCGGCTGGAGCACAAATGAGATTTTTAATCTCGTCAGATTCAAAATGAGCTTATCGCTCTTTTCAATACTTTATTGGAGAGTTTGATCCTGGCTCAGGACGAACGCTGGCGGCATGCCTAATACATGCAAGTCGAGCGGACTTGAAGAGAAGCTTGCTTCTCTGATGGTTAGCGGCGGACGGGTGAGTAACACGTAGGCAACCTGCCCTCAAGTTTGGGACAACTACCGGAAACGGTAGCTAATACCGAATAATTGTTTTCTTCGCCTGAAGGAAACTGGAAAGACGGAGCAATCTGTCACTTGGGGATGGGCCTGCGGCGCATTAGCTAGTTGGTGAGGTAACGGCTCACCAAGGCGACGATGCGTAGCCGACCTGAGAGGGTGATCGGCCACACTGGGACTGAGACACGGCCCAGACTCCTACGGGAGGCAGCAGTAGGGAATCTTCCGCAATGGGCGAAAGCCTGACGGAGCAATGCCGCGTGAGTGATGAAGGTTTTCGGATCGTAAAGCTCTGTTGCCAGGGAAGAACGCTTGGGAGAGTAACTGCTCTCAAGGTGACGGTACCTGAGAAGAAAGCCCCGGCTAACTACGTGCCAGCAGCCGCGGTAATACGTAGGGGGCAAGCGTTGTCCGGAATTATTGGGCGTAAAGCGCGCGCAGGCGGTCATTTAAGTCTGGTGTTTAATCCCGGGGCTCAACCCCGGATCGCACTGGAAACTGGGTGACTTGAGTGCAGAAGAGGAGAGTGGAATTCCACGTGTAGCGGTGAAATGCGTAGATATGTGGAGGAACACCAGTGGCGAAGGCGACTCTCTGGGCTGTAACTGACGCTGAGGCGCGAAAGCGTGGGGAGCAAACAGGATTAGATACCCTGGTAGTCCACGCCGTAAACGATGAGTGCTAGGTGTTAGGGGTTTCGATACCCTTGGTGCCGAAGTTAACACATTAAGCACTCCGCCTGGGGAGTACGGTCGCAAGACTGAAACTCAAAGGAATTGACGGGGACCCGCACAAGCAGTGGAGTATGTGGTTTAATTCGAAGCAACGCGAAGAACCTTACCAGGTCTTGACATCCCTCTGATCGATGCAGAGATGTATCTTTCCTTCGGGACAGAGGAGACAGGTGGTGCATGGTTGTCGTCAGCTCGTGTCGTGAGATGTTGGGTTAAGTCCCGCAACGAGCGCAACCCTTATATTTAGTTGCCAGCACTTCGGGTGGGCACTCTAGATAGACTGCCGGTGACAAACCGGAGGAAGGTGGGGATGACGTCAAATCATCATGCCCCTTATGACCTGGGCTACACACGTACTACAATGGCCGGTACAACGGGCTGCGAAATCGCGAGATGGAGCCAATCCCAACAAAGCCGGTCTCAGTTCGGATTGCAGGCTGCAACTCGCCTGCATGAAGTCGGAATTGCTAGTAATCGCGGATCAGCATGCCGCGGTGAATACGTTCCCGGGTCTTGTACACACCGCCCGTCACACCACGAGAGTTTATAACACCCGAAGTCGGTGGGGTAACCGCAAGGAGCCAGCCGCCGAAGGTGGGATAGATGATTGGGGTGAAGTCGTAACAAGGTAGCCGTATCGGAAGGTGCGGCTGGATCACCTCCTTTCTATGGAGAATCGTTTCCTGCAACGGAAACATTCAAATATGCAGCTTAGCTGCAAAACACTCACTCGTTGCTCAGTTTTGAGAGCTCAAACTCTCAAAACAGCTTGCTTTTGCATGGAGCTTGTTCTTTGAAAACTAGATATCGAAACGAAACAAACGCGAATTAGAACATTCCTTTAAGCTGATCTTGTGTAAACAAGTGAAGTGTTTTTATAAGGTAGATTGCACGTACGATGGTATCGAATGGGAGCGACTTTTGGCTTTGCGCAAGCAAAACAAGGGAAGCGAGCAGTCGAAACCGGAGAACGAGGTTAAGCTACTAAGAGCACACGGAGGATGCCTAGGCGCTAGGAGCCGATGAAGGACGTGGCGAACAACGAAACTGCCTCGGGGAGCTGTAAGCAAGCTTTGATCCGGGGGTGTCCGAATGGGGAAACCCAGCTGGGGTAATTTCCAGTTACACCTAACTGAATACATAGGTTAGTGTGAGGCATACCAGGGGAACTGAAACATCTAAGTACCCTGAGGAAGAGAAAACAATAGTGATTCCGTCAGTAGCGGCGAGCGAACGCGGAGAAGCCCAAACCAGAGAGCTTGCTCTTTGGGGTTGTGGGACGTCTCACATGGAGTTACAAAGGAACCGGTTAAGCGAAGAGGTCTGGAAAGGCCCGCCAAAGAAGGTAAAAGCCCTGTAGTTGAAAGTTAGTTCCCTCCGAGACGGATCCCGAGTAGTGCGGGGCACGTGAAACCCCGTATGAATCCGGCAGGACCATCTGCCAAGGCTAAATACTTCCTAGCGACCGATAGTGAAGCAGTACCGTGAGGGAAAGGTGAAAAGCACCCCGGAAGGGGAGTGAAATAGAACCTGAAACCGTGTGCTTACAAAAAGTCAGAGCCCGTTTTAGGGGTGATGGCGTGCCTTTTGTAGAATGAACCGGCGAGTTACGTTCCCGTGCAAGGTTAAGGTGAAGAGCCGGAGCCGCAGCGAAAGCGAGTCTGAATAGGGCGATGTAGTACGTGGACGTAGACCCGAAACCGGGTGATCTACCCCTGTCCAGGGTGAAGGTGCGGTAACACGCACTGGAGGCCCGAACCCACGCATGTTGAAAAATGCGGGGATGAGGTGGGGGTAGCGGAGAAATTCCAATCGAACTCGGAGATAGCTGGTTCTCCCCGAAATAGCTTTAGGGCTAGCCTCGGAAAACAGAGTCGTGGAGGTAGAGCACTGATTGGGTGCGGGGCCCGCAAGGGTTACCAAGCTCAGTCAAACTCCGAATGCCATAGACTTACTTCCGGGAGTCAGACAGTGAGTGCTAAGATCCATTGTCAAAAGGGAAACAGCCCAGACCATCAGCTAAGGTCCCCAAGTGTGTGTTAAGTGGGAAAGGATGTGGAGTTGCACAGACAACCAGGATGTTGGCTTAGAAGCAGCCACCATTGAAAGAGTGCGTAATAGCTCACTGGTCGAGTGACTCTGCGCCGAAAATGTAACGGGGCTAAACACACCACCGAAGCTATGGCTTGGATCGACTTCACTGCTTCTTTGAGGCGGTGTTTACCACAAGGACATTTTTGTCTGACAAGAGACTCTATCTTGGATGACCAAATGCTTTCCAGGGGATAAACACAGGACTTCGAAGCTGGAGTGAAGTCGATCCAGGGGTAGGGGAGCGTTGTATAAGGGTTGAAGGTGTACCGTAAGGAGCGCTGGACATTATACAAGTGAGAATGCCGGTATGAGTAACGAAAAGATCAGTGAGAATCTGATCCGCCGAAAGCCTAAGGGTTCCTGAGGAAGGCTCGTCCGCTCAGGGTAAGTCGGGACCTAAGGCGAGGCCGAAAGGCGTAGTCGAAGGACAACAGGTCGAAATTCCTGTACCACCGTAAGCCGTTATGAGCAATGGGGGGACGCAGTAGGGTAGTGACTCGGACTGATGGATGTCCGTCTAAGCAGTAAGGCTGATGTGTAGGCAAATCCGCACATTGTAAGGCTGAGCTGTGATGGGGAGCGAAAATTATAGTAGCGAAGGTCATGATCTCACACTGCCAAGAAAAGCCTCTAGCCAGGTGAAGGTGCCCGTACCGCAAACCGACACAGGTAGGCGAGAAGAGTATTCTAAGGCGCGCGGAAGAACTCTCGTTAAGGAACTCGGCAAAATGACCCCGTAACTTCGGGAGAAGGGGTGCCCCGGTAGTGTGAATAGCACGAGGGGGCCGCAGTGAAAAGGCCCAAGCGACTGTTTAGCAAAAACACAGGTCTGTGCGAAGCCGTAAGGCGAAGTATACGGGCTGACGCCTGCCCGGTGCTGGAAGGTTAAGGGGAGTGGTTAGGAGCAATCCGAAGCTGTGAACCGAAGCCCCAGTAAACGGCGGCCGTAACTATAACGGTCCTAAGGTAGCGAAATTCCTTGTCAGGTAAATTCTGACCCGCACGAATGGCGTAACGACTTGGGCGCTGTCTCAACGAGAGATCCGGTGAAATTTTAATACCTGTGAAGATGCAGGTTACCCGCGACAAGACGGAAAGACCCCATGGAGCTTTACTGCAGCTTGATATTGAATTTGGGTACGATCTGTACAGGATAGGTGGGAGCCTTTGAAACGTGAGCGCCAGCTTGCGTGGAGGCAACGTTGGGATACCACCCTGATCGTATCTAGGTTCTAACCTGGTACCGTAATCCGGTGCGGGGACAGTGTCAGGTGGGCAGTTTGACTGGGGCGGTCGCCTCCTAAAGAGTAACGGAGGCGCCCAAAGGTTCCCTCAGAATGGTTGGAAATCATTCGAAGAGTGCAAAGGCATAAGGGAGCTTGACTGCGAGACCTACAAGTCGAGCAGGGACGAAAGTCGGGCTTAGTGATCCGGTGGTACCGCATGGAAGGGCCATCGCTCAACGGATAAAAGCTACCCTGGGGATAACAGGCTTATCTCCCCCAAGAGTCCACATCGACGGGGAGGTTTGGCACCTCGATGTCGGCTCATCGCATCCTGGGGCTGAAGTAGGTCCCAAGGGTTGGGCTGTTCGCCCATTAAAGCGGTACGCGAGCTGGGTTCAGAACGTCGTGAGACAGTTCGGTCCCTATCTGTCGTGGGCGTAGGAAATTTGAGAGGAGCTGTCCTTAGTACGAGAGGACCGGGATGGACGTACCGCTGGTGTACCAGTTGTTCCGCCAGGAGCACCGCTGGGTAGCTATGTACGGACGGGATAAACGCTGAAAGCATCTAAGCGTGAAGCCCCCCTCAAGATGAGATTTCCCAGTATGTAAGACCCCTTGAAGACGACGAGGTAGATAGGCTGGGGGTGGAAGTGCAGCAATGCATGGAGCTGACCAGTACTAATCGGTCGAGGGCTTATCCAATAGCAAATTGTAATTCGCATGTTTCGTTTCGAATCTAGTTTTCAGAGAACAACAACTCTGAAATGTAAGCTACGCGTTTGGTGGCGATGGCGGAGGGGTTCCACACGTACCCATCCCGAACACGACCGTTAAGCCCTCTAGCGCCGATGGTACTTGGACCGCAGGGTCCTGGGAGAGTAGGACGCCGCCAAGCAATAAAAAGACACACTTGATGATATCGAGTGTGTCTTTTTGTTTTACTATTTTCTGCCGAGAAAGAACTAACTATATAGATAAGACAGCATCAATATAATCATTTATATGAAAACTCACAGTATTAATAATTGGACTACGGAGTAATGCTGATATACATACTTCCATATGATCAACTTCTGAATCTTAGCTCGTTCAGCAACCTTTCAGTTGAATTTAACGTACGTTTCAGTGGGATAGGGTATAGTGAAGCCAAGTAAAGAGGAGGAGAACCATAATGAATATATCTTCTACAGCCAGCTCCACTACATCATACATATCGACATCTTCGAGTTCGGACAATTCAAGTAGCTTGGAGAAACAAAAGACGAAGCTCGAAGCTCAACTGGAGAAAGTGCAATCCAGCAAGGACGATGAGCAAACCAAGGAGACAAAGACCAAACAGCTTGAACAGCAGATCAAGCAGATTGAGGCACAGATTGCACAGCAAAGCTCCCAAGGAACCGGTACAACTGCTACGAAGGAGGCTCCACGGGCCCAACCACCATCCAATGGAATGGGATTAGCTACCCCTAAGGAGATTGCAAACGCAACGACAGACAGCAATGGTCGATTTGATATACGTATCTAATTCCATCTAAATTTAGGATAAAACAAAAGCCCTGACCCGATCTATATTGATCGTGCAGGGCTTTATTAATTTGTTTATTAGATTATTTATGAGGTCTACCTACATTTTATCTACGTTCCATTGATCTTCTATCTGTTGCTGTTACTACCTGTTAACGTTATTCTGACTGTAACGCGTTAATTCGATCCGTAAGGGATCGTTTTCTATAGTACAGGGCTATGGTTGCGAGAACCAGCATTTCGGACAGCGGTACGGCAAGCCACACACCCGTGACACCAAAGAATGAAGGCAGGACTGCAATCAACGCAATCATGATGATCATTTCACGCGCAGCTGTGATCCAGATGGCCATTTTGGCATTACCTACAGATTGGAAATAGGTGCTCATGACAAAGTTAACACCCATAAACACATAGGCAAATGTAAATATACGTAATCCATAAACGGCATTATCCGTTACGCCACTACTGAAGTTTCCAAAAATTTGTACGAAATAAGGTGCACCGATCTGAACAACAACCAGTAACAATAGACCGCATGCCAGAGCTGTTATAGTGGCTAACCGTATCGTTTGTTGTACCCGTTTAATCTGATTGGCACCGTGATAATAGCTGATCAGAGGCTGGGCAGCGGATGCCAGACCCAGGAAAGCCAACAATACAACACCATGAATATAGTTCAATACGGTAAAGGATGCTACGCCATCCGTGCCCGCAATGCGGTCCATCGAGATGTTATGGGAGACAGAGAAGACCGACATGCCTAGTTCAGCCAGAAAGCTGGGGAAACCAATGAGTAGAAGGGATGCCAACAGTTTGTTGTTCCATTTGAACCGGGTGAACGTGAGATTATTTGTTTTTTTGAAAAAGTGAGTGAACAGGACAAGTAGCGCAAGAGACGCCGATACAATTGTACCGAGGGCCACACCGCGTACACCCCATTCGAGTACATACAATGTTATATAATTGATAATGATATTGGCTACAGCAAACGTAATCTGAGCGTACATGGACGTGTTGGGATTCCCATCGTTTCGTACAAAGACAGAGAGTGCATTCTCAATGGTGAAAACAAACCCGAACAATAACATGATATTCATATAGTCCGAAGCAAACGGGAAGGTCTCGGCGTTCGCACCGAGGGAGTATACCAGTTTGTCTTTGAATGTAAATGCAACATATCCAATGGCTACCGTAACTAACATAATGAGCATAATGGATTTGGTGAAAATTTGTTTGGCTGAAGTGATATCTTTTCTACCCATAGCGTTGGAGTACAACGTTGCCCCGCCCATACCAATCCACAGCGACATGGCAACAAAGAGCGTGTAGACAGGTGAGGCAATGCCGATTCCGGCCATCGCGGTAGAACCCAGTTTGTGTCCAACCATAATGCCGTCGATAATAAAATTAAAAGCAACTACCAGCATCCCTAATACAGAAGGCACGAGGTAGCTTATAAAAGCTTTACCTACTGATTGCCCTTCCAATGGATGCGTCCAATTCGTATTCATAATGACCTCCGTTAGTAAACTGAATGTTCATTCTGTGTTCAATAATACTGAACGTTCGTTCTGTATGATAACACGCCATGAATTCGCTTGGCAACTTTTACGTTTCAATATCGTTTAAGTGTTAGAGTAGGTGGATATTCATAAGGCGGGAGGAATCGCTTGATGAAACAAAATAAATACGATGAAGCTGAGTTTTTCGACAACTACAGTAAGATGGCTCGTTCCATTCAAGGGCTGGATGCAGCGGGGGAGTGGCATGAACTGCAGACTCTTTTGCCTGATTTGAAGGACAAGCGTGTGCTGGATTTGGGATGTGGTTTTGGTTGGCACTGCCGGTATGCGCGAGAGCAACAAGCGAGTTCAGTGATCGGTGTGGATCTGTCTGAAAATATGCTTCAGCGTGCTCGTGAAATGACGGACGATCCACAGATCCAGTACAAGCAGCTGGCGATTGAAGATATTGATTTTGCACCGGGACAATTCGACGTTGTGATTAGTTCACTTGCTTTGCATTATATTGAACGGTTAGACACGGTGTATGCTAAGATCAATGATTGTCTCGCAGAAGGGGGCACATTTGTACTATCTTCCGAACATCCTATCTTCACCGCTCGCGCTGCGCAGGATTGGCATTATGGACCCGAAGGTGAGATCCTACACTGGCCCGTGGATGATTATCACGATGAAGGGAAGCGTGTGGCGAACTTTCTGAATCAGGATGTGGTTAAATATCATCGCACACTGGCAACACATATGAATGAACTCATAAAGGCAGGGTTTGCTATTCAACAGTTAGCTGAATCCAAGCCATCACCAGAGATGATCGAACAGGTTCCAGGCATGAGAGACGAGAATCGGAGACCGATGTTTCTGATGATTGCTGCGGTGAAAGTATAACGATGAAAATGGTACGTTAGATCAGAGGGCAGAAAGAGACTGTGGAAGTGGAGCGTTCGCCTAAAAGATTTCTGTTAGAGATTACTAACTAAGTAAACTTGAAGGGATCAGCGTGTTCAGCGATGATGAACATGCTGTTTTTTTATTTTGCTACATTAATAAGAAATAATGTCCAAAACAGGGAACCAAATCACATTAGACTCAGTCATATTAAGTGAGGTGAACAACAGTTGGATGATCAATTACTGGCACAGGCTCAGACCATAGACAATTACACACTTAGCAGCATAATGGATCACTACGGAAATGACGTGTGGAATTACGCTTATTTTCTGACCAAAAGTGCCGAACAGGCAGATGAATTGTCACAGGAGGTATTTATTCGGGCGTATTCGGGGATCGCTCATTATCGTGGAGATTGCTCACTGAAAACATGGCTGTTGACGATTACTAGGAACACCACTTTTACATATCGAAAATCCAGATTTTTTCGTAGCAGTCTGTGGGGAGAGACGTTACCCATTGAGACAGAGCGTGGGGGTTCGAGCCAAAGAGTCATGATTGCAGAGCACTCTGCACATCCTTCGGGCGAGATGGAAGTGATGAGTAAGGAGCATATCCATGAAATCTGGGATATTGTTCTGGCGTTGCCAAAGAAGTTCCGGGAGATTCTTTTGCTGAATCTGAAGTATGAGCTTACGACGAGTGAGATTGCTGAGATGTTGAAAATCAGCTCAGGCACAGTTAAATCCAGACTTTCCCGAGGTAAGGATAAGGTACGGAAACAATGGGAGGAGCGAAGCAAATGAGACACAAGGATGAGCAATGGGAGAAGGAAATCCGGAAGGGACCGTTTGCTTTGTCTCCTTTTACAGAGGATCACAAGCGAAAGGTGCTTCAACAGGTGGAGTGGATGAAGAAGTCGGAAGAGGAAAGCAAGGGAGATAGGTTAGAGGACAGTTCCAGGTCATCCAGGCCGTTTAGACCGCAAGTAGGTAACGTGTCACACAAGCGTCGCCCTAGAAGAGGGCCTCTTGTTGCCGGTATGGGTGCGTTGGTTATTGCTGCTGGATTGTTCCTATGGATCTGGGATGATGGACAGCTGGTGAAACCCGTGATCGAGCAGGTCTATCCGACAGCAGCGTTACAGTTATCCGATGGTTTGAACACAAATCTGCTAACCGACAAAATGAAAAGAAATGTTGCGACTACGATGCGAGATGATCTGGGTAAACAGCTGAAGATTAAGAAAGTGGAAGACTTGCCTGTGTCCGGCAGAGTATATGTAGAGGCTGGAAATGAAAGCGAGAAGGAGTATGCACAGATATGGCTCGATGCGACAACAGGAAATCTGCGTGAAGTACAGATGAGACGAGAGATGCAGCCAAGCGAGCTGGAGCACCGTTATCTGCGTCAAGTTCCGTCGCTTTTGCAAAGTATAGGCAGCACTCCAACGCTTAAACCTGCATCAGTCCAACGTTTTGTGAGTATGAAGCAAGGGGAATTGGAGCCAATATCGCATACGACATTAGCGTTAGAGAATGAGACTGGCGATGGTTATGGGGAGATTGTATGGCAGCAGGACAAGGCTGTCTCGATCACAGGCGACCTTAGACCTGATCATGTATCCCAGGCAGCACTGGCGGATGCCAGAAAAGCGATTGAGGCATTGTCTGGTAAAGCCAATCTTGATCTGGTAAGAGTAAGCCGAAGCAAAGATGATGAACTCGGCAAGGATACAGTCTTTTTTTCCTTTAAAGATAACTACTTTGTCCAGATAACCGAAGGAAAAGCGGGCTTGGGTTATACCGTTGGGGATGCTAATCATTATGAGCAACAAGAAATAGGCAACATCGAAGAGATGGAGGCTTATCATGAAAAATTATATAATATAGATGAGTCTCTTCTTAGAGAAAAAGTGGGGCCAATAGTTAAGAAGATATTTAACATTGATTTTGACGCCTATAAACTTCATAGAAATGCCGAGCAATTGGGAGTCGTCACATTTGAACTGGAGTCGAGCACGGATGTTTTTCAGGTTGAATACAGGGAAGATGGACGGATCAAGATGATCACCAGAGGCGAGTTATAGGGCTGATCTTATATGTTACAATTTACTTCATAGATGGAATGAGTATAAGGAGATAACGATGAAATATTTGGTGAGTTCATGTCTGGCAGGGGTAGCTTGCCGTTACAATGGAACAGCGAGTCTGGATGAGAAGATTCAGCAGCTGGTGGAGCAGGAGCAGGCTAAGATGGTATGTCCGGAGCTGCTTGGCGGATTCTCCACTCCACGGGAATCGGCTGAAATTATCGGTGGCACGGGCAAGGACGTACTGGCAGGCACAGCAAAAGTGATCGAGAAAAGTGGCAAGGACGTCACAGAGCTGTATATCAAGGGAGCCTATCAGACGCTCGAATGGGCGCGAGAATTGAATGTATCGTGTGTGGTACTGAAGGAGTTTAGTCCGTCCTGTGGTACACAGATGATCTATGATGGGAATTTTGCCAATCACAAGGTAACTGGAGAAGGTGTCACCTCAGCATTGCTGAGACAAGAAGGATATACCGTCATTTCTGAAAATGAGTGGATGGAGCAACTATAGGTCGCACAGATATCGTTTCATATTCACAGAAAAGCCGCTGGATTATATCCTGGCGGCTTTTCTGTTGTCTCCCATTACTTTTCTCATTAAATGAATAAAGTCGATTTTCCTGAAATGCTAACAAACAATATGGATACATACGATATAGATATAAGATATATAAGGCTATCTACTATTTAAAGTGGGGGAATAATCATGTCAATTCAGTCTAAGCCAAAATATAAGAAAGGAAATAAACTCAAAAATATGAAATTAACAACAACGATGATCATCATGACTGTGATTAGTCTAATCGGCTTGTTTACTGTTTTTCTGATTGGGATTTTCGGAATGAACGAAGCAAAAACGGGACAAGGTATCCTCTACAATGACCGCTTCCAGCATCAAACCAATGTTCTTGAATTGAAAAGTAATTTCTATAATATGCGTGCCAATTATACAAAGGTTCTTGATAATGCAGAGTATACCGACAAACAGTACGATCAGGTTCAGAAAGGTAAGAAGAGTATCACGGATGGTTTGAATGAATTTTCAGCAAGAACATTGGATACCAAAGAAAAAGAGATATTTGCAGATTTGGCAGCAAAGATGGATACATATTATCAGGATATTGAGCAAATCATGGATACCAAAAAGATGTCGGGCACCTACGATAGTGATGAGAGAGGAAGAATTAACAAAAGCAGTACAGCGATTGTGGAGACGATCACCCTTTTGAGTGCGCATAACGAAGAAGAGTCAGCCAAGCTCTATGCGGATACACAGGAAGTGATTCAGCAGCGAGCATTGGTGCTCGGTTCGGTTCTTTTGTTTTCACTTGCAGCACTCATTCTTATTTCATTTGTAGTGATTCGCAGTATACGTCAACGAATGAAAGCTATCACCCGTTATTGTGAAGAAATAACACAAGGCAACTTAACGGCATCCTTAGATCCGCATCTAACACAGGGAAATAATGAGATAAGTGTCATCGCACGAGCTATTCGTACAATGACCGATTCCACAACAAATGTCATTCGTGGTGTAGTTCAGGAATCTCATCATATCAACCAGGTTAGCGATCTTACCAACCAGAACATGGCTGGTCTGAATGAACGAATTCGTGAAGTATCAGCTACAGTTGAAGAGCTCTCTGCTGCAATGGAAGAGGCTTCAGCCCATACGGAAAATATGAATCATTCGGCTAAAGAGATGCAACAGGGAGCTGAATATATATCGGAACAGACATCTAAACAAGCAGAGTCCGCCTATGTGACCAGCACGAAGGCTGAAAAGTTGAAGCAGGAAGCCCGCGAATCGAGCCGAGCAGCCATAGACATGTACGATCATACGAGTAAGAAGATGTCAGAAGCGCTGGAACGTGCAACTGCTGTAGATCAGATTGGTATATTATCTCAATCTATTTTGGATGTTACAGCGCAGACTAATCTGCTTGCACTCAATGCATCCATTGAAGCTGCAAGGGCTGGAGAAGCAGGCAGGGGTTTTGCGGTTGTAGCAAGCGAGATTCGAAAGTTGGCTGATGATTCCAGACAGGCTGCCGATCAAATTCAGCAGGTCACGGAAGAAGTTATGCAGTCTGTAACCAATCTGTCCTCGAATGCCAAAGAATTGCTATCCTTTATGTTCAATCAGGTTGGCAAAGATTATAAATTATTGGAGGATACAGCTGAACAGTATTATGTCGATTCCCTTGATCATGCCAATGCCGTTAAAGATCTCAATGCAACCTCACAACAAGTGACTGCAAATATCAAAATACTAGTGGGCTCCATTCACGAGATTGCATCAGCAAGTGAACAATCAGCCGCATCCAGTCAGGAAATCGCAGGACACATGGTCGCTTCTGCTACGCAATCTGTGGAAGTAGTTAAACAATCTGATCAAGTGAAGGATAGTGTATTAAATCTGAATAAGCTGGTTGAAGATTTCAAGATTTAAAAGAAAAGAGTTATAGATAATCCACTGGGCCATGTAAGTGCCCAGTGGATTATTGCTGTCTTTCATCCAATACTTACTTTTATAAACCAAGAAACAATAATGTGCGTACTTTTAATTTATACACATAGGACCTAAAATACTACTTGAGATGAAACCACTTTAACATTATTGTTCAACATAAAAAATATATAAAAAGGACGTGGAGCTCCATGGAAGTTACAGCAAAGTCTAAGACAAAGGAAGACATCTTAAAGGCATATCATTTCCGGCATGCAACAAAGATATTTGATGATACCCGCAAAATCTCGGATGAGGATTTCCAATTTATATTGGAAACAGGCAGATTATCTCCAAGTTCCATTGGTCTTGAACCGTGGAAGTTTCTGATTGTACAAAATCCAAACCTGCGTAAGCGTCTGTCCGAAGTCTCTTCCGGCGCTCAAAAGCAATTGGCTACAGCAAGCCATTTTGTTGTTATTTTGGCCCGGTCCGACGCCAGTTATAATTCTCCCTATGCGGAGTACATGCTGAAGGAAACAAAGGGAATGCCAGATAACGTATTTGAGCTAACAAGTGAGGCTTATGGAAAGTTTCAAAATAACCAGAAGATTCTGGATAATCCACGATCATTATTCGACTGGGCATCTAAACAAACTTATATTGCACTCGGCAACATGATGACGGCGGCAGCTCAGATCGAGATTGATTCTTGTCCAATCGAAGGTTTCAGCCGCGAGGGCGTCCACCGTATTATGGAAGAAGAGGGCTTGCTGGAAAATGGCGCATGGGGCGTCTCTATGATGGTAGCCTTCGGTTATCGGGCAGAGGAGCCCCAGCGTGAGAAGTCCCGACAATCCGTTGAGAAAATCACGCAATGGATTAACTGAATTCAGCATGAATCCAACATGAATTCAAAAACGATTAGCTAAGATCTAACATTATAGATCAGGCTTAAAGTAGAATCGAAACAGCCCGATATTTTCCACATGTTAGCAGGATGGAAAGGGCTGTTTTTCTTTTTTATAAAAAAGAACTTGAAAATACATAGATATCTATGTATAATGGGGTCATGCCTAAATATAACGCAATTGCACTGATTGCAAGAATCAGAGACCATGTCAATAAACGGATTGTACACGAATTGGAACAGCATGAGGTAACAGGGATTGTACCTTCTCATGGAGATGTATTAATGTTCTTGTACCGGGAAGAGACGTTGTCGATCAAGATGTTGGCTGAACGTATTCAACGCACGCAACCAACGGTAACGGTACTGGTCAACAAGCTAGAGAAGCTTGGCTATGTTGAACGTAGCAAGAGTGCCGAAGATAGCCGAGTGACGATGATTCGCCTAACCGAACAGGGGAAGCGACTCGAACCGATCTTTCATCAGGTATCAGAGCAGATTAATGACATCATCTATAGTGGCTTGTCCGATGAACAGTCGGAGCAATTGGAGAGCTTGTTATCCATTATTGTCCGAAAGTTATAATGAATGAACTCTTCTGTCTGCAACCCTTCCAGATTTGACTGGGATGGAGGCAGAGGAGCCCAAATATTTTTTACCCACATACATAGATATCTATGTATGTGGAAGCGTATCAATGTAACCTCATTTTCCCAACCTAACTCAAACCAAACCTGGAGGGATTCACACTATGAAACATCTTATCGTATATGCTCACCCGCGCACAGACAGCTTGAATAACGCAATCCTCAATACTGCTGTAGAAGCTCTCGAAGCTCAAGGCCATGAAGTGGTTGTTCGTGACTTGTACAAACTTGGATTCCAACCCGTACTGACCGAAGCTGACACAGCTTCCATGCGTGCAGGACAGACACCCCAGGATATCGCTACAGAGCAACAGTTTGTTACGGATGCAGAAGTTATCACATTCATCTATCCGATCTGGTGGACAGGTCTTCCTGCCATTATGAAAGGATATGTTGACCGTGTATTCGCCTATGGTTTTGCATATGCAGCAGGTGAAGCGGGAATCGAGAAATTGCTGACAGGCAAAAAAGGACTCATCATCAACACACATGGTACACCAAGTGAAATTTATGATCAGATTGGCATGACTGCTGGATTGAAAATAACTTCAGACGTAGGTATCTTCGATTTTGTAGGCATTGAAGCCGTAGATCATCTGCTCTTTGGAAGTATTGGATACCTGGATGCACCCGCATATCAAGCCATGTTGGATCAGGTTAAACAAACGGTTACAACCAAATTCTAATATAGATGTTGGTACCCTATAGGAATTCCATATGATTCCAGACCGACTCGATCATGAGTCGGTTTGTTTGTTCATGTGTTTGCAAAATGGATGAAAGGGGGTATAATCGTACCCATGGAACCTATACTTATATTCAAAGCATTATCGAACGAGACACGTAGACAAATCTTGTTGTGGCTCAAAAACCCGGAGCAACACTTCCCACCGCTGGAACTATCTCAGCATCCGGATGGTGGCAAGAACGGAATCTGTGTTGGCACGATTCAAGTGAAGGCTGGACTGGCTCAGTCGGTTATCTCCAGTTATCTGCTGACTATGCTCAAGGCAGGGTTGCTGCTCTCCGAACGAAGAGGACAATGGACGTATTATCGGCGCAACGAAGAGACGATACGTCAGTTTGCCGAATACGTACAGAACGAGTTATAAGCCGGATGCCGGAACGGAAGCTAGGATGCATATGCAGGCAGGGATTCCGTCCGGATGTAAACGGCTAGTTTATGAACACATCACCATATCCAGTTGTGATTTAATTAATCTATATATCTGGATATACAAAAATATAATCATCGAGGAGATTAAACGATAATGACTACAGAAAATATGGCTTCATCCCATAAAGAACACATCAATGACGTTAAGCTTTCCATCCTGGATCTGGCTCCTGTTGTAGTGGGTGCAACACCTGCTGATGCTTTGCGCAACAGCCTGGATCTGGCACAGCATGCTGAGCGTTGGGGATATCACCGTTACTGGGTAGCTGAACATCACAACATGCCGGGTATTGCTTCATCCGCAACTTCGGTCGTTATTGGATATCTGGCTGGTGGTACCAAAACGATTCGTCTGGGTTCAGGAGGCATCATGTTGCCTAACCATGCACCGCTTGTCATCGCTGAGCAGTTCGGCACACTGGAATCCTTGTATCCTGGCAGAATTGATCTGGGACTGGGTCGCGCACCAGGTAGTGACCGCCGTACATCGCTTGCGCTACGCAAAGATCTGAACAGTGGGGAAGATTTCCCTGAGCTTTTGGCAGAACTTAGAGCATACTTTGATGCTTCGGCGACATCTTATCATGCACCTGTTCGCGCAGTTCCTGGAGAAGGATTGAATATTCCAATTTACCTCTTGGGGTCCAGTGATTTCAGTGCACGTCTGGCAGGTCAGCTGGGATTGCCGTTTGCTTTTGCCAGCCACTTCTCGCCCGATTACACCCGGATTGCACTAGAGACGTATCGAAACAACTTCCAACCATCTGAAAGCTTGAAGGAGCCACATGTGATTGTTGGTGTCAACGCTGTTGTTGCGGATACAGACGAGGAAGCAGCATGGCTGGGTACAACGATGCAACAGCAGTTCCTGAACATTATTCGCGGCACAACGGGATTGGTACAGCCTCCGGCAGAGATGGAAGGCAAATGGACGGATCGTGAGAAAGCTGGTGTTGAGCAGACGTTGAAGGCAGCTGTTAATGGTTCACCAGAAACCGTACGTGGGCAGTTGGAATCCTTCATTCGGCAGACGCAGGCAGATGAGCTGATTATTACGTCGATGATCTATGATCATAAGGCACGTCTGCATTCCTATGAGTTAATCGCACAATTGGCGGGAAAAGCCTAATCTTAAATTTTCAGCGTAAAAGCTGGCTTAATGGCAGGGTATAGCTATAAATTTACGGTTCGTCTCCCAGTGAGGCGAGCTGTTTTTGAATAGGGAGAATTTGCAAATGATTCGTGTGGGGCAGAAGACTCATTTTGGGGTAAAATGACTTTACCGGTTTAATTTGAAACGGTTAATCAGCACCATACGTATAAATCCAGAGTGTTATACATATGTTGGCTTGTACAAGGTATTTTATTTTTTTCAGATGCAAGGGGCATTTATCTAGCTTAATAGTTTAGTTTTGATTAAGGGTCATAAGAGAGGACGACACGCCTATGGAGCAACCTGAGCAACCCCGCGTTTGGCCGGAGCGGTTCAAGCGATTTTTTCTTAACAACAAGTTTGTGCTATTTCTGCTAATTTTGCTGTTGGTGGGACTGAACGTGATGGTTCTGACCAAAGTATCCTTTGTTCTTCATCCGCTCGCAGTACTCATCAAAACCATTGTGTTACCTATTATTCTGTCAGGCATACTCTATTATCTGCTGAATCCGATTGTGGATGTGATGGAAAGGTGGAAAATCAAGCGCGGCTGGTCCATTCTGATCCTGTATCTTGCGATTGGAGGCATTCTGACAGTCGTAGTATTGGCGGTCATTCCGGTTGTGCGTAACCAGATTGTGGGGCTGATTGAAAATTTCCCAACGTACAGTGAGACGGTAAAACAGCAGTTTGAGGAGCTTACGGGCAGTAAATTGTTCGGTCAGTTCCAGGAAACGGTGAATCTGAATTCGCAGGACTGGTGGGGAACAATCTCCCAAAAGGCTACTGAAATTCTGAACTCGACCTGGACCAAATTGGGCGGATTCCTCGGAGCTTTCACGGAGACCGTGCTGTCCATCGTAACGGTTCCGTTCATTCTGTTCTATCTGCTAAAAGACGGCAAGAAGCTGCCAGCGAAAATTCTGTCTTTCCTGCCGATCAAGAGCCGTACGGGCGCAATGCATGTGCTGGAAGATATCAATCACCAGATCAGTTCATTCATTCGTGGACAGATTATCGTCAGCTTCTGCATCGGTATTCTGCTCTACATCGGTTATATGGTCATTGGTCTGGATTATGCATTGATTCTTGCCATTATCGCATCGTTCACAAGTGTTGTTCCGTATCTGGGACCTGCAATTGCGATTACACCAGCATTGATCGTGGCACTCGTCACTTCTCCGGTGATGCTGCTGAAAATGGTTGCCGTATGGACGATCGTACAGTTAATTGAAGGTAAATTCATCTCACCACAGATCATGGGTAAAACGCTGAAAATCCATCCTATCACGATTATCTTTGTCATTCTGACTTCGGGTAATCTGTTTGGAGTCGTGGGCATTCTGCTCGCTGTTCCAGGATACGCGGTGCTCAAAGTATGTGTATCACATATCTTCAACTGGTTCAAGGACAGATCGGGCCTGTACGACCCGAACAAGAACAATCTTTTATAACCGAGTGGCAATCTCCAAGAGATAGTTAATCAGAAGATTTAGTCACTTTGTATCCTGTATAAAACGGTACCCTTACCAAGAAGAACCCCCGTCCATCGGCAAATAGCCGAGAGGCGGGGGTTCTTCTTCATGAACAAGCTTGGCTGCTGCCTAGCTGTGTTTAATATGTTGGAGCGTTTGCAGGAAAATCTGCTCAATATGAGCATCATCCAGAGAGTAGTACACGGTCTTGCCTTCCTTGCGCCGCTTGACGATCCGCATGTTGCGGAGTGAACGCAGCTGGTGTGAAATGGCCGACTGTCCCATGTCGAGCAGAACCGTCAGGTCATGAACACATAATTCCTTCTGTAACAGCGCATCAATAATACGTAGACGTGTGGGGTCGCTGAATGCCTTGAACCAATCTGCCATCTCGGAAGAGGTCTCCCGATCTATGAGTGAAGTGCGAATCGTCTGCACGTCGGCTTCAGTACCTGAGCAGGCTGCATCACATTCGCTTGGTGCTTTAACCGGTTGTTCCATTTCCTATCACCGCCTATTTTAACAACTATAGCTCTATTATATCCAAAACCCGCCTAAAGCGAAATGATTACTATTAGCATAATCTGTATGAAAAATCAACAACGATTGTTGACACTCATGTTTAGGCGTGCATATAATAGGGGTAACCAAACATATGAATGAGTGCTCATATATTGAATACAATTGAAATATAACATCGGTTTTGTACTGCAAAGGGGAGAATTCACATGGGAACCGGACAGGAACAGGTGAGAAGGGAACTGCTGCTTGATGGACTGGATTGTGCGAACTGCGCATTAAAGATTGAGAATGGCGTCAAAAAAATTAAGGGCATTAACGAATGCTCTGTCAATTTTGTTACCAAAACATTATCGCTACACACCACTTCCGACATGGATGAACAGGTAGTGGAAGAAGCAAAGCGCAAAGTGCTTCGGCTGGAGCCTCATATTCGCATTTCGGAAAAAGGAAAACACGTGAACGGACATGTGCACACCCATACAGGGAGTGCAGGTGGTGCGCATAACCACAGTCATGACCATACTGGACATGATCATGGACATTCACATTCACATGGCAAACATTCGCATACTCATGATCAACATCAACATGATCATACCCATGAGCACGGGGGTCATGCTGGGCATGATCACAACCATACCCATGATGATGCCCATGCAGGCCACTCGCATGAACATGGCGCAGGACAGACAAAAGTGTTGCTTTCTCGTCTTGCTGCAGGATCTGTGTTGCTCGCAGCTGCAATCTGGTCGCCGCTGGAGGGCTGGGCACAGTTTACTCTCTATGCGCTCGCATATCTGATTGCCGGGGGAGATATCGTGCTCCAGGCGTCCAAAAACATCATCCGTGGTCAGGTGTTCGATGAATACTTCCTGATGTCTGTCGCTACCTTGGGTGCCTTTGCTATTGGAGAGTATCCCGAAGGGGTAGCGGTCATGCTCTTTTATCAGCTCGGGGAGCTGTTTCAGGGCATGGCGGTTAATCGGTCACGCAAGTCGATTCAGTCACTGATGGACATTCGCCCGGACTACGCGAATATCCTGACGGGTTCGGGTGACGAGACCCGACGTGTATCTCCAGAAGACGTACGGATTGGTGATCGTATTGTCGTGAAAGCAGGAGAGAGAGTACCGCTGGATGGTATCGTTAGAGCTGGGCGTTCCATGGTGGACACTTCTGCTCTGACAGGTGAATCGGTACCTCGTGAGCTGGAGCCCGGAAGTGATGTACTGAGTGGATTTGTGAACAAAAATGGTATATTGACGATTGAAGTGACCAAAACGTTTGGTGAATCAACGGTATCCAAAATTTTGGACCTGGTGCAGAACGCGAGCAGCCGAAAAGCGAAAACAGAACATTTTATTAGTAAATTTGCCCGTTATTACACACCGGTTGTTGTTATCCTTGCAGCCTTGATTGCATTTGTTCCGCCGTTGATACTTAGTGGTGCAACATTTGCCGATTGGATCTATCGTGCCTTGGTCTTCCTGGTTATCTCATGTCCTTGTGCGCTGGTCGTTTCTATTCCACTTGGATTCTTTGGTGGTATCGGAGCAGCTTCACGTAACGGGATTCTCGTTAAAGGCAGTAACTACCTTGAAGCGTTGAACGATGTGAAAGTCGTTGTTTTTGATAAAACGGGTACACTAACCAAAGGTGTATTCAAAGTAACAGCCATTCATCCCGAAGGTGGACGCACGGAAGAAGAACTGATGGAGCTTGCAGCCATTGCCGAAGCCAATTCCAATCATCCGATTGCTGAATCCATTCGCACAGCTTGGGCCAAAGCCATTCCCACGCAAGGTGTTGAAGGTTATGACGAAGTTGCCGGACATGGGATTAAGGTGAGCGTCGATGGTCGGGAAGTGCTGGCAGGCAACGCCAAATTAATGAAGCAGGCGGGTATATCCTATACCACACCAGAGACGGCTGGAACGATAGTCCACGTGGCTGAAGCTGGCACGTATGTTGGTCATCTGATCATTGCCGATGAAGTGAAGGATGACGCAGCCGCGGCCATTCAGGCGCTGAAGAAACTCGGCATTCGCAAAACGGTCATGCTGACAGGTGATGCCAAAGCCGTAGGTGAAGCGGTAGGACGTGAGCTGGGTGTGGATGAGGTCTATGCTGAATTGCTGCCACAGGACAAAGTCGAACGTCTGGAGCAACTGGAAGCTACCAAATCTCCGAAGGAGAAAATGGTGTTTGTCGGTGACGGTATCAACGATACACCTGTGCTGGCACGCGCCGATGTGGGTGTGGCCATGGGTGGACTTGGTTCAGATGCCGCGATTGAAGCGGCAGATGTGGTCATCATGACAGATGAACCGTCGAAACTAGCGAGTGCAATCCGCATTGCTAAGCGTACACGAATGATTGTGTGGCAAAATATCGCGTTTGCTCTGGGGGTTAAAGCGATCTTCCTGTTACTCGGTGTGTTCGGCATAGCTACCATGTGGGAAGCGGTATTCTCGGATGTCGGTGTCACAGTGCTGGCTGTACTGAACGCCATGCGTGTACTTCGAGTGAAGAATATCTAAGTTTACGAAACGATCCAGGCGGCTCTTCGTATATACGTAGAGCCGTTTTTATATTTTTATGTAGATAAGTCTAGCCAGACATTTACACGAGAACGGAGAGGGCAGAGATAACCTGAAGAGGTGAAGCTACATCGGCAGGTTATTCTGTCATCGGAGTGCCAGTGTAAGCAGCTCTATGGAAGACAACAGTGAAGGGGAGAACGTTTTGACAGGAGCAGTAGTAGGGATCATCATTGGGGTGTGTTATTTCATTCTGGGGTTCATGGTGTTCAAAAAACCACCGAAAATGATTAACGGAATATATGGTTATCGGACCCCGCGTGCAATGAGTAATCCCGAGTTATGGGACGAAGCGCAAAGTTATAGCGCCAATCTGATGATGCAATTTGGTGTGATTATCACGATATTCGGCATTATCGGTTTCTGGCTTACAGATGTACGAGCTTTGGTTCTGAGTCTGGTTGCTACAGGATTTTATACGTTCAGATTGTTTACCAGAGTTGAAGGCCGGTTGAAGCAAATGCAGCGTGCACAACAGCAACAGAATGAGCAGAACGCTTAAGGTAAGATTAGTGAATAGTGTACAGAGGAAGACCTGCGTGTGAAGCGGGTCTTTTTTTGTTGAAAAGAAATTTGTAGAGGATGTTCAACTTGCTAAGACTTCATATATAAAATCTAACGTTGACGTTAACGTTAATATTATATATAATTATGTACATAAAATTATAGACATATGGGAGGGGTGAGGGAAATGAGTTTATATAAAATCGACGACGTAGCCAAGGAATGTGGTTTGACCAAGCGAACCATTCGGTATTATGAAGAGATCGGTGTCATGCCTTCACCTCAGCGGACAGATGGTGGGACGCGGTTGTACACTCGGGAGGATATCGATTATCTGAAGAAGGTGGTTCGCGCCAAAGAGGTACTTGGATTCTCCCTTCAGGAGTTACATACCTATGTGGCAACGGCAGATGCCTTGAACGAACAACGTTTTGACTACCAGCAGACGACCGAAGTAAGAGAACGGATCGAGAAGCTTACCGCGATGGAAACAACGCTGGATGGTCAGTTGCAACTGATTGAGCAGAAACTTCAGAGCATACATGCCGTACAGACTGAACTGGAAGAGCTGCGTGAACGCGTTCGGAGCGGTATTCAGAAGTTACAGGCACATGATCCGAAGAGTGATGAAGACGGCTAACCGAATTGGCATCTAATATTTAATAAACAAAACTGTATACACATATCGCTACATGGAGTGAGCACCATAGTACCTGTGGCGATCCTGTACAAACACCGGATGTTTCGGTGTCATTTGTGCCGTTTTGTTACCTCTAATTCTGAAAATGTATAGAATTTTTTCATTATTTTCACGGTCGTTTTCAAATATAAAGCTTAACCACATAAATTATTCACAGGAGGAATTACGTATGAAAAGAGAGCCATCATTACCGGATGAATTGCCGTCATCACGTGGGGGCCTGTTATCCCAGCCGCGAGCGGTATGGGCGGTTGCCTTTGCATGTATCATATCCTTTATGGGTCTGGGTCTGGTTGACCCGATCCTGCCCGCGATTGCAGATCAGCTGCATGCTTCGAAAAGCCAGGTGTCACTGCTATTTACCAGTTATAACGCTGTAACCGGGGTAGCGATGCTGATTACAGGTGTCGTATCCAGCCGGATTGGTGTGAAGTGGACGCTGCTCAGCGGTATATTGTTGATTATTGTCTTCTCTTTCCTCGGCGGTACCTCAGACACGGTAGGTGCACTGGTTGGTTACCGTGGCGGTTGGGGACTTGGGAATGCCTTGTTCATTGCAACGGCGTTATCTGCCATTGTTGGACTGTCCACGTCAGGGACAGCCAAGGCAATTATTTTGTACGAAGCAGCACTTGGTCTCGGGATTGCGGTTGGTCCGCTGCTTGGTGGTGAGCTAGGTTCCATCTCTTGGCGTGGCCCGTTCTATGGCGTAGCTGTCCTGATGGCGATTGCCTTTATCAGCATTACATTTATGCTGCCCAAAATGGCTAAACCGAAAACACGCAGTTCTTTGTCCGATCCATTCAAAGCATTAAGTTATCCTTCATTGAAAACATTGGCGATTACCGCCTTCCTGTATAACTTTGGTTTCTTTACCTTGATGGCTTATTCACCATATGTCATGAATCTGGATGAGCACGGGTTGGGTTATGTATTCTTTGGCTGGGGGCTGATGCTGGCGATTACGTCGGTATTCGTCGCACCAAGATTGCAACGCCGATTCGGATCAGTTCCGTCCATGAGTGTCATGCTTACATTGTTCGCGATTGATCTGGTTGTTATGGCAGTAGGTACGGTGATGGGTTCGCCAACTACCGTTATTGTGGCAGTTATTGTAGCGGGGATTTTCCTTGGGATTAACAACACATTGATTACAACGGCTGTTATGGAAGCTGCACCTGTGGAACGCTCTGTTGCTTCTGCCGCATACAGCTTCGTTCGTTTCCTGGGTGGTGCACTTGCTCCATGGCTTGCAGGTAAATTGTCCGAGTGGTTCCTGCCGGAAACGCCGTTTTATTTTGGCGCATTAATGGTTCTGGTTGGTGTCGTGGTACTGCTGGTACGCCGTCATCATCTGCGGGATATTGATTCCGCCATTACATCTCATTAATTCACTGGAGGAGGAATTGCAATGCTGAAACATATATTGGTTGCTGTTGATGGTTCGGATCATGCGCATAAAGCTTTGGAGCAAGCACTGATTCTGGCTGAGAATATGAAACAACCCGCAAGTCTGTTGATCGTGCATGTTAATCCTGCCATCTCCATTAATGAACCTGCATTGGGTGTTGATCTGGAAGCTCGGATTGCCGAAGAAGGGCAACATATTATAGAACCAGTGACCAGACAGCTGTCTGGACGGGACGTTGCGTATGAAACACTGCTGATTGCAGGTGATCCCGTTAATGAGATCAGCCGTGTAGCGCGAGAACGAGATTGTGGAATGATCGTGATGGGTACCGGCGGGAAAGGCATGCTCGCAGAGATGATCGTGGGCAGTGTCAGCCATGGCGTGTTAAAACATGCAGAGTGCCCCGTCCTGACGGTTAAATAGGTTGTGAAATCCTTTATAATGCAACAGCTCAAGATCGCCACAATGGCTCATCAGGTACGTTACAAGCTATGATTGCCGAACACCGTAGTGGGTTGATGGAACGGAAATAGTGTATAAATAGATAAGGTAATATACCGCCATATTCTTGAAGTAATTATTGGATGGAGGATGCAGCATATGAAAAAACAACATCTGTTTATCGGTGGCAAACCGACCGAATCCGTAGATTATAAAGCACTTCAAGCACCATACTCCGGGGAAATGCTGGCAGAGGTCTCTTCGGCTTCAGCCGAGGAAGCGGAGGCTGCTGTTGCAGCTGCGGTTCAAGCTGGGAAGGCAATGCGCCAGATGCCTGCACATCAGCGTGCAGATATTCTGTACAAGTTGTCCTCCATGCTTGAAGAACGCAAGGAAGAAGCAGCGCGAATCATTGCGCTTGAAGCGGCGAAGCCAATTACCGCAGCACTGGCCGAGGTTGACCGGACGGTGGAAACGTATCGTTTTGCCGCTGAAGAAGCCAAGCGACTGACCGGAGAGACGGTTCCGATGGATGCAGCCAAAGGTGGGGAAGGGCGTATCGGTTATACGATGCGGCAACCTCTAGGCGTCATTGGAGCCATAACGCCGTTTAATTTTCCAATGAATCTGGTAGCCCACAAGGTAGGTCCAGCGCTGGCAGCGGGCAATACGATTGTTCTCAAACCTGCGGAGCAGACGCCTCTGTCTTCCTATTACATTGCTAATCTGCTTCAGGAAGCCGGATTGCCGGATGGTGCACTGAATGTGGTGAGCGGTGATGGCAAAACGATTGGTGATGTGCTTGTGGAGCACCCCCATGTTGCTCATATTACGTTTACAGGCAGTCCAGCGGTAGGGACGAGCATTCGTAGCAAAGCAGGACTGAAACGCGTGACACTGGAGCTTGGATCGAATGCAGCGGTGATCGTGGATAAGGACGCAGATCTGGACAAAGTGGTTCCTCGATGTGTGACCGGAGCTTTCACGTATCAGGGACAGGTATGTATCTCGCTACAGCGAATCTACGTACATCGTGACATCTCGGAAGAATTCATCCGGCGTTTCGCTGAAGCGGCTAAACAAGTGGTGGTCGGAGACCCGCTGAGCCCGGATACGGTGGTCTCTGCGCTGATTACCTCCAAGGATGTACAGCGTACACTCGACTGGATTGAAGAAGCCAAACAGGCCGGGGCTGAAGTGGCAGCAGGCGGTCAAGCTGAAGGAGGCGTTCTGCGTCCAACGGTACTGATTAACGTTCCGCGTGATGCCAAGGTATCCTGTCAGGAAGTGTTTGCACCCATCGTTGTGATCAATACGGTAGATTCCGTTGAAGAGGGTATTGAACATGTTAACGATTCGATATACGGGCTTCAGGCAGGGGTATTTACAAACGATATTCATACCGCCCTCCATGCTGTCGATCAGATCGAAGCAGGTGGAGTTATGATTAATGATATTCCCACATTCCGAGTGGATCACATGCCCTATGGTGGGGTGAAACAAAGTGGGATTGGGCGTGAAGGTGTAAAATATGCTGTAGAGGAAATGACGGAATTGAAGTTTGTCATGTTTAACAAAGGGTGATTCTTTTCGTTTCCTGTGCTCTATATTCCGTATGCCAATGAAAACATAATCATATGATCCTGTGCCACGATAATGGCACAGGATTTTTTTTATAGGAGATCATAGAAATTATATAAGTTCAACTAAATATTTACACTGATAAAGGAGAGGACAGAAATAACCTGAAGAAACGAAGTGTTCGCCTTTATCACCGGATTTTTCCCTTTAAAAAGGGATTCAAAAAAATCTGGGGATAACAGTGATCGGAAGGTTATTCTGTCATCGAGTGGCCAGTGTAAATATTATTTGTTTGAACTTATATATCAAAAAAATACATACGAATTCTTCACTGACTGCGGGTTCACATCTGATGAGACGGGTAAAACATAGTTAACATACCGCAACATAACTGACCAAACGCCGCTCATATCACCGAAGCATGATGTACCCATCCAGAGCACGAGCGGAATGAAGCGGTACAGCATTGCCGAAAGTCTTATATTCTCTCATTATTCAAATACAATGCAGTATGAATTAAGCCTGAACTCTGGAGTTGCAGGACAGGCAGGAGGTGTATTCAAATGGCGTATTCCATGGTTGACGTATCGGGAATGTCAGGCGTAAGTCTGAACGAACTGAGTCAGTATGCAGAGACTGGTCTTCTAAATCCGGCTTTTGGGGATGTAGATGAGGACATCTATTATGAAAAGCAAGAATTGTTGAGACTCCAGCAAATCCTTTTCTGTAAGGAAGTAGGTATGAAGGAGAATGAGATTGCCCCGATGCTCCGGGATAATCCTCAGGATGTCATACGCATCATGAAGCAGCATCGCATTGATATTCTGGAGAAGGCACTTCGTCTGCATGGATTGATTCAGACACTGGACAAAACGATCTCTCATTTGCAAGGTGAACAGGAACTTGATGAACATGAGCTGTATATCGGTTTTGTAAATAAGGGGCGTCACCAGTTGCTGAATGAATCGGGTTCTAACCCTGTAGTCAATAATGATATGAACCATGTGCAGACAGAGGGTGTTCAGAGGTCCGACATCCAATCTTCCAATTCATCCACATTGCCTGAAAATCAGGAGATGAAGTCAAAAGAAGATTATCTGGATTCCCAGGCGAAAATTGATCAAGTTCATCTGGACTTGCAACAGGCCATTGAGGATGGATTGGAGCCCGGTAGTGCAAAAGTACAACAGATTATTGGCAGGCATCTTGAATGGATCAAAGGTTATTATACACCCACAGCTGAGATCTATCGGGATTTGGCCAATCTGTATGTAGAGCATAAAAATTTCCGTCAGATGTACGATGGTTACCACCCGAGGCTGGCTGAATTCCTGCGGGATGGGATGATGATTAAAGCGGAACATGATTTATCCTAGATGCATAAAGTAACATGGGCGAGCAAGAACATGGGTGTGAATCATAATGGATAACAAAGAGCGCAGACCTCTGAGAGGACTGCGCTCTTTGTTATTACGGGTTCTTCATCATCGTGTGTGATGAGACTCCGATCACCTTATTCATCATTTCCTAAAGGGGTATGGTTGCCTCCAACTGCTTTGTGAGCAGGCTTACGGCTTTCTCCAGGAAGACGCGGTCTTCGTCATCAAAACGGTTTTTGATCGGGCTGTCGATATCCAGCACCCCGTACAGTTCGCCATTTTTGATAATAGGTACGACAATCTCGCTGTTCGATGCTGCATCACAGGCAATGTGGCCTGGAAAGGCATGAACATCATCAACGACCAGGGTACGTTTTTCCGCAGCAGAAGTGCCGCATACACCACGTCCCAGTGGAATTCGGATACAGGCAGGAAGTCCTTGGAATGGCCCGAGGACCAGTTCTTTTCCATCATACAGATAGAAGCCGACCCAATTGGTGTCGGTCATAAATACATTGAGCAGCGCAGCAGCGTTCGCCAGATTGGCAATCGCACTAGGTTCATCGCGGATCAGAGCACTTAACTGTCCCAGGACGGCGGTGTGCTGCTCACTTCGTGTTCCTTCATAGGAAACAGCTTGAAACATGGTAAATCACCCTCCCGAGCAAAATGGTACTTATTTTCAAGATAGTGCAGAGGATGCGGTTAGTCAAGCGGAGGATTTCGGAAAGGGAAGGGAATACCTGAAGAATCCTCCTGTTTCTCAGCTTCTTACGTGGGGTAATTACTTAGCAACCACGGAGGGCTACAACCCGGGAAGGAGCTTGGCTTATGCATGCAGAGGTACAGAATCTTTTTGTACGGATTCATCTACTATATTTCGCGCAAAATCAGGATTTGAACGTTAGCGAGGCACTGCCCCTATTGGAAGAACGGGGATATCGCGTTGGAGAGCGGGAGATCAAGCAGGAGCTTGAACACCTGACACAGGAGAACTTCCTGACCGCCCACGGGGACCAATGGAGCCTAACCGGGACTGGCATCGAAGAATTCAAGGAAATCACGGCTGTGTTTGGCCGAGTTAGCGATGAATTACTGGGGAAGGGCAAGAAAACGTCCAAAGCTTAAAATTCATTTGGACAAGCCATGATTCCGTAATTCACTCAAACTTGAATGGATCCATACGTACAACAAGACCGGGAGCGAAATTGGCCCGGTTTTTTGACGTGTGTGCATGACTGAATAGTTGCCATTCGGCGCAGGTTATGATTAGATGACTAGTGAATATTATGGTCTGCGGAGATAGATCGGATCGGAGTGTCTTTATATGTATAAATGCAAAGGAAGAATTCCCGAAATGGAGACTGCGCGGCTTCGTCTGCGTAAAATGCGTCGCCGGGATGCGGCCCAGATGTTCGCATGCTGGTCAGATCGCGAGGTGACCCGTTACATGAATCTTGCACCCATGATTGGGACAAGCGAAGCGGCAGACATGATTGGACTGCTCAACCAAATGGCAGGAGAAGAGGATGCGATTCGGTGGGGGATCGAACTCAAAGAAACAGGCAAGCTCATCGGCAGCTGTGGCTTTAACACATGGCAGCTTGAAGGCGCATTCCGGGGTGAGATCGGTTATGAGCTGGGACGTGATTATTGGCGCCATGGTTATATGACGGAGGCTTTCTCCGCATTGCTGCCCTTTGGATATGAGACCATGGGTCTTAATCGAATTGAAGCGCTGGTTGATCCGCGTAATCTGGCTTCCGGCGAGTTCCTGACAAACCGCGGCTTCACGCGTGAAGGATTGCTGCGACAGGTGCAACATACGTCCACTGGATACAAGGATATGGTAATGTATTCCATGTTGTATGATGAGTTCCTTCGCAAGAAAGCTAAATAAAGAGAGAAACGAAGAGAGAAGGGTTTGTGTGAATGCAACTGGAGGTTTGAAGCGCAGTTTCATCTTGACGGGGCTGTTGCTCGCGACATTTCTGTCAGCGATTGAAGGCACCGTAATTGGTCCGGCAGGGCCGACCATTGTCAGTGAGCTGGGGAGTGTACAGCTGCTGAGCTGGATTTTCACCGCATACCTGTTGACGATGGCTGTGAGTACGCCCATTTTCGGTAAAATCAGTGACTTGTATGGACGAAAGCCTGTATTTCTGATTGGCTGTGCGTTATTTTTACTGGGTTCACTCTTGTGCTGTCTGTCGCAGAACATGGAGCAATTGATTATTTTCCGTGCTATTCAAGGGATTGGTGCGGGTGCGGTAGTTCCTGTTACATTTACGATTATTGGGGACATCTACGCGATTGAAGAACGTGGCAAAATCCAGGGATGGATTAGCTCCGTGTGGGGCATTTCCTCTCTGGCGGGACCGCTGCTTGGCGGTTATTTTGTAGATAATCTCGGCTGGCAGTGGATCTTTGGTTTTAATGTGCCGTTTGGTCTGCTCGCGATGTGGTTTGTATTTCGTTATCTGAAGGAAGATATCTCTCCACGTACGGCCAAGATTGATTATGTCGGTGCACTGACCTTCACTGTGGGCATTACTGCATTGTTATTTGTCCTGTCGGCGGGTGGGCAGTATTATGCCTGGAGTTCTCCGTTGATTGTTGTGCTGAGTGTGGTCGCCGCTCTGTTTATTATTTTATTTTTTGTGGTGGAAAAAAGAGCTCAGGCCCCTATGGTTCCACTACATCTGTTCCGAATTCGGGACATCCGTGTAGCGAATATCGCCGGACTGCTGACCAGTACTTTGATGATCGGCCTGACCAGTTATTTGCCGCTCTGGGTGCAGGGGGTTCGGGGAGGTAATGCGACGGAATCCGGGCTGTTACTCGCACCGATGTCGGTGGGTTGGCTCATTGGTAGTGTGATGGCAGGCCGTCTGTTAATGAAAATTGGATCACGTATGACCGCATTGATTGGGTTAACCGGTATTGCGATTGGATCGGGTGGACTCTTTCTGGTTGGCGGGACATCCCCGCAGGCTGTGCTCTTTATATTGACCTTTATTTATGGTATCGGCTTCGGATTTGCGTTTACAATCTTCACCATTATTGCGCAGTCGTCTGTAGGGTATAAGGAGCGTGGCTCCTCTACGGCACTGCATACGTTCATGCGTACGTTGGGACAGACGATTGGTGCAGCGGCTTTTGGTACCTGGTTGAACTATCGGATCTCCACGTTATCCAGTGAGCAGAATCTGGCGGAAGCCGGAATTTCGGAAAATGATCTGAACGAGCTTCTCGCACCACATACGGATGCTGCCCTATCGGATGACAAATGGGCGCTGCTGCGTAACGTGCTGGAAGGAAGCTTGCATTCCCTGTTTGTCATTATGTTTGTCATTGCACTGGTATCGTGGGTAACGACGCTGGCTCTACGCAAACGTTTAATTGTACCCGAAGATGCAGATGCTCAACCGCAGCCACAAGGCTCAAAGTAAAAAGAAGATATATATACGAAAAACCGGATTCGCCGATGTCAGGCAAATCCGGTTATTTTTGTTGATGGCACACGTGCAGTGGACTAGATTACATCTTCAAACTCAGGCAAGTGATATGTTGGGGGTGTCTGGGCCAAAAGCATTTTGAAGTACAGGCTGGCTGATCCTGATGAATTGTCCAGACGAATTTCTAAGGAACCGAGGACGTCTTATTTGACCTTCTGCTCGTCTTTCTAAATTGTAAGGAACATGAGACACGTTATTTCCCGAAATCACCTGAAAAACACGTTGTAAACGGCTGTTTATCCAAAGATAGCGTGTGTCAGATTCCTTAAAATGCTGCGAGCGCTTCAGACCCCTGAATAAGACGTCACAGGTTCGTTAGCGTTAGCGCTCCCGCTTTCGACAGGTTTTAAGATACGCTCTAGCTGCTCGCTGATAAACGGTCTGCGGAATGTGCAAGTCTTCCCAAGAGTTCGGACAGCAATTCCTTGTCTTCCTCACTTAGTCCACTTACCGCCCGATCAATCTTCAACGCATAGCCTGGATAGATGTCATCCATGGTGCGCTGTCCTTCTTCGGTCAGTTCCACAAAGATGATACGTCTGTCTTGCGGACAATGTTTGCGGTGTAACAATCCTTTTTGCTCCAGCTTATCGATCACATAGGTCACATTACCACTTTGCAGCAGAAGTTGTGCGCCAACCTGTTGAATCGGCTGAGCTCCTTTCATATATAACACTTCGAGTACCCCGTACGCGGTGGGGTTGAAGCCATGCACTTTGCTTCCGGATACAGCGTGTTCATTCACGCTCTTGAATGTCTGGGCCAAGGTGCGGTACAGATGAAGTGAACGTTCGGTTCCGATTTCTTGTAATTCCAGCATGCTGATCCCGCCTTTTCAGATTAGTTTTATAAGTTGAAATGATGAAGAGGGGTCCTCTCCGTTATGCTGTTCATGTAAAAGAGTATTTCAACTTATATGAGTTGGTTAGTTATGTTTGACGATTCAGGTTGTCGCCATGGTTTAATTGTAAACTTCTATTTCTACGAAAAACATGCGATATGTCACAAGATTTGCATTTTTAGCATTTAAAATTTGATCATTCATCATGCTGAAAATTCATCCTTCAGATGTCGCTTTTTCTCCGCCTCTGGCAGGAGGTCGAGTCAATGGCTGCTCTATATAATGAGTTCATACTATGAATTGGAATATAATGGAGGAGAAGAAGGATGACAAGTGATTTAACGTTTGAAGGACAACGACCACTGAAGAATAACCGATCTTTTGTAACATTGATGGTGGCACAGGCCATTTCCAATCTGGGTGATTGGCTGCATCTGCTCGCAATTCTGACCCTCGTGGGTATCCGCTGGAATGCAACGCCTTGGGAGATTACATTTGTCACACTTTCCGCAGCACTACCCATTCTGTTGACAGGGCCATTCGCAGGCACGCTTGCAGATCGCCTGAACCGTAAATGGCTGATGATTGTAGCCGATGGTGCACGGATCATCATCGTGGGTGCGTTAATTTTTGCTGACCAGATCTGGCACGTCTACATACTGCTTGTCCTCAAATCCCTGTTTGATGTAATCTTCTCTCCGGCCAAAAACGGAAAGCTGAAGGAAATTGTACCTCGCGAACACCTTGCCCAAGCTGTATCCATCAGCTCGGTGATCGAACAGATGTCCAAAATTATTGGTCCGGCGCTTGGCGGACTTTTGGTAGCCGCTTTTGGAATTACCTGGTGTTTTGTTCTCGATTCAGCGTCTTTTCTGATCTCTGGCATCATTTTATTGTGGATTCCTGGGACTCGGGTGATCCAAACCGCAATTCATAACGTAACAGAAGTAGAGGAAGAGACAGCTGGGGGTGTTCGCAACCGCCCAAAAGGCTCTTTTTGGAAAGAAACACTGGAGGGTATCCGCATGCTTGCATCTCTCCCTCATGTAGGAACGTCTCTGATTTTGCTTGCTTCAGCCATACTTTTTCTGCAATTTGCCGATTCACAGACTGTGGTGTTATTCAGACAACTTCCCGGAATTTCAAGTGATCTGCTGGGATGGTGCGTGGCAGCAAGTGGCGCAGGTACATTAATTGCAGCGATGAGTGTACGGAAGTGGAAGCATGCAGGGCATGTTTTGAAAATGGGTCTGGGTACCATACTCATGGGTCTGGTTATCGGCGGAGCCGGAGTTATTGTTGGGATTTGGCCGCACGCCGGATTAGGTGCCAATCTGTTGTTAGTATCCCTCTTTGCCCTGGCAGGTGTCGGAATTGGGTTTGCGATTGTACCCTTTCAGATCCTGTTGCAGGAACAGACACCTGAGGCGATGACAGGCAGGGTATTTGGAACGGTAGGCAGCGTGATGACAGCCAGTAATATTATGGGCCCGGTGGTAGGCGGATTTATGGTCACCTCGTTTGGTGTAGTGCCGGCTTTTGTCTGTTCAGGCATTTTGCTGACCCTGCTTGGGTTGATTTATTTGATGAAACGTAGCGGGGAAAAAGCCGATCTGAATGGCTCCATTGAAGCCAAGACCATGATTGCAGGCGACTGAAAACAGGCCGGATTTGCTCAGGTTAGAACAGTTAAAATGAAGGTTTGAATTTACTTCGAATTTTAAGTTTATGATTAAAAAGCGTTTGAGTAAACGCCTTCATGTTTAATGAGGAACAGGCAGAAATCCCTGTATTCTAATTATTCCTAGGGGAAAACTCATATGCCTTGTCCCACCAACGCATTAGCGGAAAGGGGGTGAAGCAACTTGAATGTAAAGTTACCAAAATCGATTGTGCGTCTTGGAAGCATACCACTGGCAATACTTGCCGGGACTTTGATGCTGGGGTTTGGATCGTCACATGTATACGCAGACGAGGCTCAGGTATCTTCTGAAAAACCTTCCAGCGGATTGTCGCTCAGTTTGTTTTCACGTGATTCGGATGGCGGGTTGAACCTGACTCCGTCAGTATCGGTATCCACACGACTGCTGGATGTTGAAGTTCCGTCGATCAAAGCGAATGAATCGACAGGTAAGCTGAGTGTATCTAAGCTGAAAGTAGATACACCGCTTGGATCGGCCGGAACATCAGAGATTGGGATTGATGCGAAGAAGGGAACCGTCGAACTGCCATCTGTACAGGCGGATACACCGGTGATCAAAGCCGATGTATCAAGCAGTCAGGTGAACCTCAACGAAGGTACAGCTTCCTTGCCTGGCGTTACCGCAGAGGTACCCGAGGTGGTCAAGGCAGAGACGTCTGCTGTGAAAACAGACCTTCGGCAGGGCAAGGTTGAATTACCTTCCGTTAAGGTGGATGTGCCTGAGGTTACTTCCGTCAATATCTCTTCATCCCGTGTGGATCTGAGTAAGGGAAATGTCCAGCTTCCTTCTGTGAGAGCAGAGGTTCCAGTTGTAGACGTATCCGCTGAACTCAATCCTGATCAGGAAAAGGTGGAGATTCCCAGTGTGAAGCCGGAACCGCCTGTAGTCACTCCGGAAAAGCCGACGCTCGTCAAAACACCGAATGTTGAAACTTCCAATACGAGTGCGCTCGCAAATCCTGCCTCATCTCAGAACAACGAGGAAGGACAAGACGCAGTACAGGTTACGAGCAAAGTGATTGAAGTCGCCTCGGAACCAGAAGTACGTCCAGAACAACCTGTTGTCCCGCAGGCATTGCCTGTGGAAGAAACCGATCTGACGTCGGATTCCGATGTTAGTGCAGGTTTGCCCGATAACGAGTTATTCCTCGTAGATCAGACAACTGCTAAACCAGCTGTCACTGAACAAGTGCAGAGTAACCTGGAAGCCAATCTGAAACCAGATGATGCTGATGCAGCATCTCCATTGCAACCTCGCACAGAACGACCAACCAGTTGGTCTGTTGCAGCAACTTCTCCCGGAGCAGCTAATGCTTCCGCCGGGACAAGCTCCGGTTCGTCCGGTGTAACTGGAGGTGGAGCAACGGCTCCAGCCGCTGCACTTCCGGGAGCAACAACAGGTCTGGTTACACCAGATTACGATTTTGCCTTCCGAATGGAACGGCTCGATGGGTTCAGTCAATGGTCACAGGCACCGCCTGGGCGGCCGCCGCAATATACCTCTTTCTCATAGGCAACAATGGCGTTAATTCAACCAAAATTGAGAAGGAGTGTATATCATCATGAAAAAAGTGAATCGTTGGGTAAAATTGTCGGTATTGTCGGGTACGTTGGTGGCTGGATTGCTGGGAGCTTCGCAGGCAACTTACGCAGATAGCTATAGCAATAACAGCAGCAGTAATCTGGATCTAAATGCAGGTTTGCGCCTGGAGCTAGGATCTCTTCTGTCAGGACACCGTGACACAGGTTACGGAGGCCATGGTAGCTACGGAGGTTCATCCAGTGCAACTGGAGCATTGAATCTGGATCTTGGCCTTAACGCCGGCTTATCTTCCGAGAGTATGAACCGTTACAATGATCGTTCTTCCGACCACACAGTTGAGCATAGCAGTTCTGGCAAGCTGGGTCTTGGCCTGAATGCCAATGTGTCGGGAGAAGGTACAACGATGAGCGACTATTCACGAGGCGGCGATGATCGGAACGTAAACAGCAGCTACGTGAACGAAAGCCGCGGAGCACTGGATCTGGGTCTGAACGCGAAAGTGGAGGGAGAGAGTGCAACATGGACTCAATCCGAACGCAACAATAGCGTGAATGACCGTGATCGGAACGTAAACAGCAGCTACGCGAGCGAAAGCCGTGGAGCCTTGGATCTGGGTCTGAACGCGAAAGCAGGAGGAGAGAGTGCGACATGGACTCAATCTGAACGCAACAATAGCGTGAATGACCGTGAGCGTAACGTAAACAGTAGCACTGCGAGCGAAAGCCGTGGAGCGCTGGATCTGGGTCTGAACGCAAAAGCAGAAGGAGAGAGTGCGACAGTAGCTCAAACTGAACGCAACAACAGCGTGAAAGACACCGAGCGTACCGTGAGCAGTAACTATGCAAACGAAAGCGGCGGAGCACTGGATCTGGGTCTGAACGCGAAAGCGGAAGGTGAGAGTGCAACGATGGCTCAATCTGAACGCAACAACAGCGTGAATGACCGTGAGCGTACCGTGAGCAGTAACTATGCAAACGAAAGCGGCGGAGCACTGGATCTGGGTCTGAACGCGAAAGCGGAAGGTGAGAGTGCAACGATGGCTCAATCCGAACGCAACAACAGTGTGAAAGACCGTGAGCGTAACGTGAACAGCAGTTATGCAAGCGAAAGCCGCGGAGCCCTGGATCTGGGGCTGAACGCCAAAGCAGAAGGAGAGAGTGCGACATGGACTCAATCCGAACGCAATAACAGCGTGAATGACGGTGAACGTAGCGACAACAGCAGCTACGCGAGTGAAAGCCGCGGAGCCCTGGATCTGGGTCTGAACGTGGATGCAGATGCAGAGAGTGAAACTACTTCCGTGGTGGAGACAAATCGGTAATATGAGATTTTCACTGTAATATGAAGAAGCAGGGGCTCCGGAACCCCTGCTTCTTTTTTGCATTTCAAAATTCGAAATAATATACAAATTGATAAAAGTTTCACTATAATTGTTATACCAATTAAATAGTATAACTAGAGGTAGTAATGAATGAATAGGGTGAGTAAGATGGAACGAAAAGTAACGAAATTCGGTAATAGTCTTGGATTAAAAATGACAGATGCCTTCAAACAAATTGGTCTTGAGCAAGGCGATATGGTTCAAATCGAGGTAAATCAGTCTAATGGGGAGATTATTATTAAAAAGGCTACAAAAGTTAATTTGCCTAACGGAATCAGTAGTGATTTTATGGATACATTGGCTGATGTGATGGGTGAATATGATCAAACCTTGAAAGGTCTCAAGGATAGATGAGCATGACCTGGTATTTGAGTATTCAAGAGGTTATTGCGATCAACGTCGCTATGATTAAGTGTTACAGTCCTGGAGAGCAGATTGGAGTTAAAGATTCTGGTCTGCTTGAATCTGCTGCGATCTTTCAATCTTTGGGTCAAAACCATCCTTTTCATAATGCTAATAAAAGAACGGCTTTTACTGCATTGGTAGTCTTTCTGCGTTATAACAATGTGTATCTTAAAATGGATCAAACGTTTGCTGAGGACTTTACTGTTGATATGGTGAACCACAAGTTCACATTTGAACAACTAGTCTCAATTATTCGTACATACTGTGTTACTGAAAATGAAATATAATAGTAAGCAATAAGTCATTCATTACTATGATTTATTGCTTTATTTTTTTAAGAAAAGAACAACGTTCAAATAATCAAACACGCAGCCCGAAATATATATTTACACGATAACGTAGAGGACAGAAAGAACCTGAAGAAGCGAAGCGTTCGCCTTTATCCCCCGATTTTAACATTTGTGATATTGATTCAAAAAATCGGGGGATAACAGTGATCGGAAGGTTGTTCTGTCATCGGAGTGGCAAGTGTAAATAGTCTTTAGTTCAAGCCCGAATCAGAACAGGAGTGTTCGATATGAAGATAGAGCATGAAGGTACAGCCATACAGGAGTCCATATTGGACGTACATATTACAGAGGCAGGATACGAGCCAGGACAATCGACCATACGCAATATTCGAATGAATGTGGGGCGAGGAGAGCTGGTAGGTATTATCGGACCCAATGGTGCGGGCAAAAGTACCACAATCAAAACGCTTCTTGGTCTGCTGGAACATGCGAACTATGAAGTGACGATTGGGGGAGATGGTCGTTATGCCTATATCCCGGAGCAACCGGTTTTTTATGAATATATGACGCTATGGGAACATCTTGATCTGGCGGCAGCGGCGTATGAAATGGAGGAAGAAGCTTTTGTTGCCAGAGCGGAGGAACTGTTGATTCGTTTCGGTATGGACCACGTTCGGAATGATCTTCCAGCCAGTTTCTCAAAAGGCATGCGGCAGAAAATGATGCTGATGATCGGATTTCTGTCTTCACCGGATATCTATATTGTGGACGAGCCGTTCATCGGACTGGACCCTCGTGCAACCAAGGATTTTCTAAAATTACTTGATGATGAACGTCGCCGCGGCGCGGGTGTGCTTATGTCTACGCATGTACTGGATACCGCTGAACGAATCTGCGACCGGTTTATTCTGATTGCTTCGGGCAGATCTGCTGCCGAGGGAACATTGGATGAGATCCGTGAAGCAGCAGGATTGCCGGGAGCCTCTTTGTTTGATTGTTTCGATGTACTGACGTCTTAGATAGAGAGGGTGAGAGAGAATGGAAACTTCCCAGCGTTATACCCCACTTCGTTTATACAGACGAAGACGCAAAGAGCATTTCAAGGAACAGATGAAAAATCTCAGACTCGTCGTGGATTGGACAGTGTGGGTATACCTGCTTGTTCCGGGTCTGCTCTATCTGATTGGATGGTACACGAGTCTGTGGACCAAATCACTGCCTGCATGGGCGACAGGATTACCGCTCCCCGTACTGACTGGGCTGATTGACGTCGTTATGCTTACCGGTGGTGTGTTGATATTTGTGGAGGAAGCGGATGTATTGTTTTTGAAATCAAGGCCGTTGTGGATGCGCACGTTAATGAGGCAAGGGCTCTACCGGTCCTGTCTGCAACATCTGGGCAAAATGATCCTGATTACAGCGCTGACCGCACCCCTGTGGTCCCGTGTCTATGAGATGTCGAATCTCCAGATTGCACTTATGGCTGTCTGGTTTGGTGCGGTAGCTTCATTCCAAGCCATAACACTACATATGACGAAGGTTCGACATACTGGATGGCGACGCTGGATTCAGATGATCCCTCTCGTCATTGGCATAGGTTACATGACCATTCATACGACATCATGGATGCATGGACAGACGTGGGAAATCAGTTTTGGAATCGTAATTATCATGCTTCTTCTAATTACAGTTGGACAGATGAGGCTATTGATGAAGGGAACGTTTGAAGGGGATGTGCGGGAGGATCTGCGGAGCAGGTTGCAGCTTACAGCTCTAATGTTAAGCCGGGCGGTGATCAAGCCGAAAGCCCCACGAACACGGTCCATCATCTTCCGTAAACCGCGTAAACTGTTACGTAATCGTTCCATCGCGAATCGGACAGCGGAGATTGCATTCAAGGCATTTTTCCGGAACTCGGCCACGATGAAATTGTATCTGCAGCTTGGCGGACTATCCATCGCAGCAGTTGCATTACCACCTTTTCCGGTCAATGTCATTGTGTGTGCGTTATTAATCATCATGTTGACGGTGATGTTTTATCGTTCCTGGGATGTTTTTGCCACGTCCGACTATGTTCAGCTTATAACGTATGACACGGAGGCACTGCATCTTGCAGGTTCAATGATGGTTCGGATGTTGTTCATCCCGATTGGCATTCTTATGGGTTTCACGCTAGGATTGGCCTGGCTCGGCTGGATCGTCGGTATTCTCACAGCTGCAGGTGCGGTGGCTTTTGGACTCTGCGTCTTATCTATTGCCGGATGGGTCCGGCTGACCAAGGCCTAAAGGAATTCCTTTCTAAATCAGAGCATATCGTGCGCTAGTTCTGCCCATGCTATAGAAGAAGTATCTCATCTATGGACGATGAGAGATTAGCTGTAGCAAGGAGGAAGAGACGATGATGGATAATAGCGAACTACAGGTGCACTTTTCAGACGATTCAGCGTTGAATGCCGCCAGGGCAACCTTGGAAGAATTGGGATATAAGCCGTATCAATCCGGCCCGCTGGAATTGTACATCCCTACAGATCGCCAAGATCCTCAGTCTGCCGTAGAGATTGTACAATCTCATGGAGGTAGTGCCGTATTTGCCTCGCAAACGGAAGAACTGGATCAGTTTCAGAATATATCGATTCCGGCTCATCTCGTGAATGAAGACTGGAATGAGGGTTATGCGAGCCAAAACCAGGGAAGCCAGACGGAGCAAGGCAGATATAACTATAGCGATGACCCGACATACGATGATTCGGCTGATGGATTCTCAGGCAGTGTGAAAGCATAGAAGCATCACAAGCTAAGAGCAGTTCGAGCCAATTTTTCTAAAATGGAACAATACCCAAAAACCCCGATCGTCCACAGATGTGGATATCGGGGTTTTTGGCATCTGAGCTAATTCATCATGCGCTTAAAGTGTGTAATACCTATTATGATGTAGCGTGTTTATATTCAGCTGCATGCATACCAGCCGTATATCCTGTGGAGAATGCAGCGGTGATATTATACCCTCCGGTGTAGCCGTGAATATCCAAAACTTCACCGCAAAAGAATAGTCCAGGCAGCAGCTTGGATTCCATTGTTTTTGGGTATATCTCCTTTAAGTGGATTCCTCCCCCAGTAACAAAGGCTTCTTTGAGCGATCTTGTTCCGTCTGCACGGAAGGTAAAAGCTTTCATTAGCCCACACAAGTTGCTTAACATACCTTTGGGGAAATGGTGGAACGTGAGGTCATCGCTGATCTCTGCCCGTTTCATCATTAAGGGAATCATACGTTCAGGAACCCATGTTTTTAAAATGTTTTTGACAGCCTTGCGGGATTCTTGTTCCAATACTTGTTGCACCTGTGCTTCCAATGCACCTAAGGACAGTTCCGGGAACAGATCAATGCTCATAATGACCTGTGGGTTTCCAGACTTCATCTGAACCTTGCGAATAAATTGGCTGCAACGCAGTGCAACCGGTCCAGACACTCCAAAATGCGTGAAGATCATATCCCCGCGATGGGAGATGACTGTTTTTCCTTTGGCATCCACTACGGATAGAGCGATATCCCTCAAAGACAAACCTTGCAGTTCTTTGGACTGAATCCAACTCTCTCCAGACACAATGGGTACTTCGGTCGGATATAACTCCGTTATCGTGTGGCCTGCAGCCTCAGCCCAAGGATAACCATCTCCGGTAGATCCGGTTTGGGGTACGGACTTGCCGCCGGTAGCAATGATGACAGAGCGCCCAAGAATGGTTTTACCGGATATCAATTTAACACCTTGTATCTGCTGACCATTCTGAATAATTTCCTTGACCGGTTCTTTGGTGCGAATCTCAACGCCGAGGGAGACAATTTTGCCAACCAGCGCATCCACAACTGTTTTCGCTTTATCGGTTACAGGGAACATTCTGCCGTTGTCTTCTTCTTTCAGGGCAATTCCGAGATTCTCGAAGAAACGCATGATTCCCTGGTTGTCCAGATTCTGAAACGAACTATATAAAAAGCGTCCATTACCCGGAATATGTCGGATGAGTTCATCCGTTTCCTTGGCATTGGTTACATTGCATCGACCTCCGCCAGAGATGCCGAGTTTACGACCCAGTTGATCTCCTTTATCCAGCAGAAGCACGGAGGCTCCATGCTCGGCAGCAGCAACGCAAGCCATCAGGCCCGCAGATCCACCACCAATTACAATGACATCATACATATGTTATTACCCTCTTTTTTCATTGATTTTGTCTGTTTTACGAAAAATGTGTCTACTCCTGGCTTTTTCTGAAATATAATGGAGTTATGAGCAGTTCTATTCTGCAGTCTTAAGGGATATATTGTAATATACTGTCGCCTATGTTTTAATCAGAAATACATGAGGGAATGTGCAGGCAGAGGAGGAGATGGCATTGTGGTTGCGTTAAAGGACATGCTTTTACAAGTACTGTTGGCAGGGTCGGCGGTATTTCTGATTCCCTTATTCCGTCTGGTACTCTCCAAGCGGGCTATTGCCAGAATGGAACATGCCGGAATCGTTCATACCAGTTTTGCTGTGACAAGTGTCGCGAGCATGTTATTGTGTCTGCTGTTTGCGCTCTATGCAAGCCCGGTGGCCGTACCCATATCATTAAGCATCGTACCTGTGATACTTGTTATTTTGTATTGTAAGTCCGCTATAGGCGTAACGCTGTCCATTCTACATATTCTCTTCTATTTTCTTTTTGCGCATCCCTATGATCTGTACGGATTTCTCCTTCATACGGGCATTCTTCTCTATCCTATTGTATGGTTGTCTGCCAAACGATTCAAGCATAATACACCTTCACGCAAAATGGCGATCCTCATCATCCTGATTACAATGGAACTGATTGTAACGAGTCTGTTATGGATCGCATCCCTCCAGAATGAATCCACATACTCTGCGACCTACATGATACTTACAGCACTTGGATATACCGCTGGAGCCATTGTTGCGGGCAGTCTGAGTCTGCTATGGCTGGAACGGATGAAGCACTATCGCGGGCTGGAGCAGCATCTTTCGGAAGTCCACCAGCGATACATAGCCGAAACGGAGAAACTTCATCAGATTCTGAACGCAGTGCCTCTCTCCATTGCCACCGTAGATAAACAAGGCACAGTGATGTTTGTCAATGAGATGATGGAGCAAACCGCAAGGGAGCAGTTGCCTTGCACCTCCACGCCAGATCTCATTGGACAGCCTGCCAGTCAATTTGTTGAACAAGGTCAGGCGGATAAAATGGATAAAAGCATTCGCAAAGCCGTCGTTCATGGTGAGATTAGTGGGTTGACCGTTCGTTACGGTGCACACGTATTTCAATCCCGAACTGTACCGATCTATGCCTTTTCAACAGAGCCTGCGAGAGAAGTTACAGGAGCCATGCTGATCATTCAGGATATCACGGAGCTTGAGATGTTGCGAAGTGAGCTGGATAATGTGGATCGTCTCAGTCTGGTGGGGCAGATGGCTGCAAGCATTACGCATGAGGTGCGTAATCCAATGGCGGTTGTGCGGGGGTTTCTTCAACTTATGCAGGAAAAGAGTCCTGATTCCCTCGATCACTATTACCGGATCGTTCTGGAAGAGCTGGACCGGGCCAACAGTATCATTAATGATTTCTTGTCTTTGGCTCAGAATCGTATTGCCGAGAAAGAAGAATCCCAGCTGCACGATATCATACATGAACTGAGTCCGTTGTTATGGGCGGATGCGAACCTGCGTGGTCAGAGTATTGAACTCATGTTGGCCCATAATGTGCCAAAGCTGCATCTCAATTCTAAGGAAATCAAACAGGTGGTGTTGAACCTGGCCCGTAACGGGATGGAAGCCATGAATGAGAAGGGTGTGCTTACGCTGGAGACGCGGATAGTGGATGATAAGGTGGAACTGTGTGTACGTGACACAGGACCTGGTCTACCCAGAGTGAAGAAGGAAAAGCTGTTTGAACCTTTCTATACGACAAAAGCCAAGGGAACCGGACTTGGATTGTCCATGTGCCTGAGTATTGTGGAACGACATAATGGAACCATTACTGTGGAATCGGAGGAAGGCCAGGGCACGACCTTCAAAGTGGCATTTGAACGTTAGTCATTCAGCATATTTTGCCAGACATTGAGACATAATATTATGGAAGAAGCCTTTCCGCAAGCGGTTTCTGAATCTTGCTTTCATTGCTTATGGATGTATAATAGGAATAGCACATCATTACATCCATAATGTTCGATATGAATGTAACGTTGTTTTGGAAAGTTTATTGGCCTTTAATTCTATCGAGATCATAGAACAACCATTTATAAGGAGTGAAACCGAATGTCGATGTCATTTGATCAATACATGAAAGATATGGTTCAACCGATGCGGGATGATTTAACTCGTCTAGGAATCCAGGAGTTGCGTACTCCTGAAGAAGTGGAAGCAAGTCTTCCGGATGCAAAAGGAACAGCGCTGGTTGTCATTAACTCTGTATGCGGATGTGCCGCAGGTCAATGTCGCCCAGGTGTGTCCCAAGCACTGCAGCACGATATTACACCGGATCACCTGTACACTGTATTTGCTGGTCAGGACAAAGAAGCAACTGCAAAAGCACGTGAATTCTTTGCACCGTATCCTCCATCTTCACCGTCCATCGCTCTGATGAAAGACGGAGAACTCGTTCACTTTATCGAGCGTCATCAAGTGGAAGACCGTTCTGCAGAGGATATTGCGGCTGATCTCAAAAGTGCATTTGACCGTTACTGCCGTTAATTCGCCCCAATAGAACGCCCCGCCCTTCGGATCACCGATGCCGGGGCGTTTCATTTTGGATAGATAAGGTTATTGAACCATTCGGACCTTTCAAGCTGGACATCAAATTTCATTCATTTAGAAACGGGGTGTGTGAACGATGAGTTTGCAACAACAGATCATCGCTGAATTGAAGGTTAAACCAAGCATTAATGAGGAAGAGGAAGTACGCAAGCGTGTTGATTTTCTGAAGACGTATGTGAAAAATGCGGGTGCCAAGGGTTTGCTGATTGCGATCAGCGGCGGTATTGACAGTGCAGTGGCTACGGCGCTTTGCAAAAAAGCGACGGACGAGCTTACGCAAGAGAACAACCAAGAGTACAAAACGCTTGGTGTGTTCCAACCTTATGGTGAACAATCCGATATCGACCACAGCTACGCTGTAGCCAAAGCATACGATCTGAAGCATGTCGTGGAAACCAATATCGAAGATGCAGTTAACGAGATTGCACTCGAAGTGGAGCAAGGTTTCAAATCCTTGGGCAGCCCACGCCATATGACTCACCAAGGCAAAGGTAATGTCAAAGCGAGAACTCGTATGGTTATGCAATATGCGCTTTCGTTTGAAGAGAACCTGCTCGTTGTAGGTACGGATCATGCGTCCGAAGCCATCACAGGTTTCTATACCAAATGGGGCGACGGTGCTGTGGATATTACACCACTGAGCACTCTGAACAAACGTCAGGTACGCCAGCTGGCAGCATATCTGAACGTTCCACAGGCTGTTTTGGACAAAGCACCATCGGCAGGGCTATGGGAAGGTCAGACGGACGAAGATGAGCTGGGAATTTCGTATGAAGCGAACAGCGACTATCTCGAAGGCAAACAGATCGATCCGGCTGCACAAGAGCGCCTCGAAGCGTTCTATACGCGCACACATCACAAACGCAATGCCATTCCTGGTATCTAATACGGGTGGATGAGCATGATCGTTATAAGCTGTTAACACCAACATTGAAATAACGTCCCTCTTAGGGAATGCAAAAGAGTCACTGCTCACGCAGTGACTCTTTTGTTATGTGGAACGAGAAACCGCAAAATCCAGGTGACTACTATATTAAAGATGAGTTAGTTATTCCAGTCTTTGATCTGTTGCAGGGTTTGGGTGATGGCTTGCTCCAGTTGTGGAGTGGTTTCTTTAAATGGATGTACCGTATTAAAGGTGTGGTTCCCTTCAGGTATCTGGTGCCATTGGATATCAGGGCGTGCTTGCACAAGTGCGGCAGAACCGTCACGCAGACGCTGGGGATCTTCTGTTCCCTGAATGAGTGCGACTCGCACAGGTGAAGCACCCAAGCGGTCAATGATAGCGTAACGTTCGCTATGCTTGTCCAGGTCTTCCAGAATAGCCACGTCCAGTGGCATCTGCTGGCCTGTTCGTCCGTTAAGGACATGGCTGCGGCCATGCGTACGCATTTCTTCTTTTTGCTCCGCTGTGAAGAGATCCAGATTGGTTACGCCATTCCAGGAGATGACACCTGCCACCTGCTCGGGATGATCCAGTGCATAGACGAGACTTACGCCCGCACCGCGGCTATGACCAACCAGGTATACAGGAAGTCCAGTGAGTTCAGGTTGTGTAGCCACATGTTCCAATACCAGGGCCAGATCGGCAAGCTCCCGGCTGTAGGTATTCACTGCGAACTTTTCAAGTTCAGAGAATTGCTCCAGATATTCGCCGATACCGTTGTGAGAGAAATTAAAGGTCAACACATGATGCGTATCGCTCAGCTGTGCAGCTGCATAGGGGAACATGCCCCAGTCTTTGAAGCCTTTGTATCCGTGAGCCAGAATGATAACACCTTGAGCGGGTTGTTGTGCAGGAAAAAAGTCTCCGCGAATGATCGCATCTACGTCAGTGGGCAATTCAAAAGTTATGGGCATTATTCAGACCTCCTAAGAATTTCAGACGATTCCTGATTCATATTTTAGCATATATGGTAATGCGGATAGGTACTCGCTTCTGATCGCCCCTCCTGCTACAATAGAATACGTGTTCGGAGAGTTACGGACCATGTGATTGAATGGAGATCTTTTACAATGCATGTTCAAAAAGAGCGGTTTTCAGTACCGAGAAGATGGAATGAAGCTAGAAATGGAGTAGCGGAGCGTAGTATAAGCTACGTGAGCAACGGACATTTCGGCTGAATTCCATGTTCGAAGCTGATGATGCCATTAGGCATCCTTCGTAATCAAAAGCGGACTTTTTGAATAACCTCTTACAGTATAAAAGATTAAGCGGGTGAAGCGTTGATGATATATGGCATAGGTAATGATGTGCTGGAGATTGGACGTATGCAGAAGTTATTGTCCGGTCGCCATGCGGAAGCTTTCATAAAACGAATTTTAACGCCAGCAGAGCGGGAGATCGCGGTTCGTCGAGGGAAGCGGATGACGGAGTTTGTATCCGGTCGATTCGCAGCGAAAGAAGCGGTGTCTAAGGCATTTGGCTGCGGTATTGGTGGTGTCATGGGCTTCACTGACATTGAGGTGCTACCTGATGGGACAGGACGTCCAGTGGCCTCGTTGTCCAGTCAAGCCTGGGAACGTCTGCAGCTGCCATATGATAAGCAATATGACATTCATTTGAGTATTACACATCAGACGGAATTGGCAGCGGCCTTTGCGATCGTGGAACAGATGGAAAAGTAGTTAGCTTGGCAATAGGAGAGGACGGAAATATGGGTTTACAGGAACAGAAACAACATTTCAGCGTGAATTTGCTGGACTGGTATATGGTCAACAGACGGGATTTGCCGTGGCGTCGCCACAACAATCCGTATTTCACATGGGTATCGGAGATTATGCTTCAGCAGACTCGAGTCGATACGGTAATTCCGTATTTCAATCGTTTTATCGGGAATTTCCCGACCGTACAGGCGTTGGCGGAAGCACCCGAAGAGGATGTCTTGAAAAATTGGGAGGGACTCGGTTATTACTCCCGTGCACGTAATCTTCAGGCAGCCGCGAGACAAGTCATGGAGCTGCACGGAGGCGAGATGCCGCAGGACAAGCCGGCTGTCTTTGCATTAAAAGGAGTGGGCCCGTATACTGCCGGGGCCATTCTCAGCATTGCCTTCAACCAGCCACAACCTGCAGTAGATGGCAATGTCATGCGGGTACTGTCCCGATACTTCCTCATCGATGAGGACATTATGAAGGGCAGCACCCGGGTGTTGATGGAAGAGCTCGCAGGAGAGCTCATTCCGGAAGGGCGTGCGCGTGATTTCAATCAGGCGCTGATGGAGCTTGGCGCGTTGGTGTGTACACCCAAAGCGCCGCACTGCCTGACTTGCCCGGTCATGGAGCAATGTTCCGGTCGCATCGCCGGAAGAGAGCTTACACTGCCGGTCAAGACCAAGGCGAAGCCGCCGCGCCCTGAGCAGCGGCTGGTCGCGATTGTGGAGGGCCGCGGTGCTCATCGCGGCCAAGTGCTTGTACGCCAGCGCCCAGACACGGGTCTATTGGCCCGTATGTGGGAGCTGCCGCATGTGCTCGCGGCGCCCGCCGCAGCGAGCAAGAAGGCGGCGCCGCTGGCGGATGAGCCGGCCATGGCATTGCTGGCCGGCAGTCTGTGGGCGGAAGGCTTCGCTGCCCGCCCGGAAGGGCTGGCTACCCATGCGGAGCATGTGTTCAGCCACATTGTCTGGAGCCTGCAGGTGTACAAGTGTACCGAGCAGGACCAGAGCAGTGAGCTTCCGCTGATCGCAGCGGAAGCCAGAGCCGCCTACGATGCACAGGCGGCAACAAGGGAGGGTACAGCCTCATCATCAGCTGTGTCACCTGAGTCAGACACAACGCATTCATCGGAGCCAGGCACGCCTAATGCGCAGAACATCGCAACATCGCTTAACGATGGAGAAATGTTGATGTCAACATCTGACGTTAGTGACCTAGCACTGAGTACTACGACACTGACAGGTAAAGGTGATGGCTTGACCTACCGCTGGATCGGACCGGAAGATATGGATAAGATGGCATTCCCCAACATATTTTTGAAGCTGATCAGCAGTTATTTTGCTGGTGCGTATGATCAAGTGAATGATTAAATGGGGGAGCTAACGAACTCCAGAGGTCTTATCATGTGGATATACCACAATTATGAATTCTAACGAACCTGAGTGACGTTATCATAGCCAAATCAACCCAAAAGTGCGTATCAAAGCCCGTATCTGGGGAAATAGCTACTCTGAGATTCGTTAGGTTCGCGATACGATGAAATATGGAGCAATAGCGTGTCCTGGGTTCGTTAGAAACAAAACACCCATTAACTATAGTGATAGCAAAAAGAGAGCCTGATCACGGTCATGATGACCGAATCAGGCTCTCTTTTATGTTAACTGTTGCATGCTAACAGTCTTATTTTGCAGAAGCGTAACGTTTGTTCACTTCATCCCAGTTGATTACATTCCAGAAAGCGGCGATGTAGTCAGGACGTTTGTTTTGGTAGTTCAGGTAGTAAGCGTGCTCCCATACATCCAGACCCAGAACCGGAGTCAGACCTTCGAAGAGAGGGCTGTCTTGGTTAGGTGTGCTAGTGATGGACAACTTACCATCTTTACCAACTACGAGCCAAGCCCAGCCGGAACCGAAGCGAGTTGTAGCTGCTTTAGCGAAATCTTCTTTGAATTTATCAAAGCCACCCAGTTCGCTATCGATAGCTGCTGCGATATCGCCTGTAGGAGCGCCGCCGCCGTTAGGTCCGATGATTTCCCAGAACAGGCTGTGGTTAGCATGTCCACCACCATTGTTGCGAACCGCTGTGCGGATGCCTTCAGGTACGCTGTCAAGGTTAGCAATCAGATCTTCCAAGCTTTTTTCTTGCAGTTCAGGAGCGCTTTCCAGAGCTGCGTTCAAGTTAGTTACATAAGTATTGTGATGGCGATCGTGGTGGATTTCCATCGTTTTTGCATCGATATGTGGTTCCAGTGCGTCGTTAGCGTAAGGAAGTGCTGGTAATTGAAAAGTCATAATGAAATACCTCCTGAGATTTTAGGTTTTTTTGAAAACAGGTACATATGTAATAATACCCTTGCCACTAATATTAAACCGCATTCGAGCTAATTAAGCAACATTTTTGTTTATTAAGTCCCCCGAGGCGTTGATCTAATGATGGGCCAGAGATAACAAACATATTTTACCCTTTATGCAACTATTTATGTGTTTTCAGGCGTTTAAATAGATTAAAAGTTTAATATTCGTATGTAAACGGTTACAATTAAGCGCTTTCAAAAGAAAATGCGTGTTTTATGGAGAAAAGTATGGTTTAATTGACGAAGAAGCGGTATTTTCTCGTTTTTTGTCATTATATGAACATTGGGTTTTTGGTAAAAAGGGATTCCCTTTTTGTAAAAAACCTCATCTAAGCTAACGAAAAGGGAGATTTAAGACATGCACGTTCGTTCCTTTCAGTTGAGTGATGCAAGCCAGATGACGGAGCTTCTCCAGGTTGCACTATCGGAAGAGTGTTATGAGAACACGATGGGCCCGTTTGCCCGTCAATTGTCATGGGATTCAGACCTGATCATGGTTGCGGAAGAAGAGGGAGACCTCGTAGGCGCTTTGATCGGTACGATTGATCACAACCAGGGTTGTATCTACCGTATTGCGGTACATCCAGACTATCGTCGCCGTGGAGTCGGCAAAACACTTGTCGAGGCTATGGAACAGCGGTTCCAGCAGCGTAAAGTCAGCCAAGTATGGGTGGCGGGTGATGAGCACAACAAAGTAGCCATGCCTCTATATGAAGCAATGGGTTACGGTGCCAATCAGATTATGAGCGCTTTCCAGACTCTTAGTATTTTGTCCAAAGCTTAGTTTGCATGTTTAAAAAGAAATAAAAAAAAGATTTTCATTTCATATTAGGCATATCTCTTTAACGTGTAAGAACGTGAGGGATGTGCCTTTCTATTTATATGAGTGTTCTTCACGTCATATTCCTCTGGTTCCCTCATTTTCTGAACATGCTTCGGAGTCCCTGAATTCTATTTAAATCACCCTGACTATCCCGGCTGTATTCACGATAACCAAGGTATTGGTGCTCATAACCAATTGTTTCACTCTCCCAAATGGAGTAGACTGAAAGGGAGTTTGGTTACCATGTTACAAGTTTAATTCAACTATTTAATAAATGAGGTGTCCCTTTGAATTCCAATTATCATTCAATGGAACATGTGACTTCCGAGCAACGAAATGAACCGTCAAAGCCTGAACAACCGGGCAAATCCTGGGTTGTCGAGCTGTGGGACTGGGTCAAAACGATTGTTGTTGCTTTTGTAATCATGATGCTGCTGAACCTGTTTGTGTTCAATCTGTCGATGGTCAAGGGACAGTCCATGCAGCCGACACTGGTTGAGCGAGATCGCCTTTTCGTCAACAAAATTGTATACCATCTGGGTACTCCTTCCCGATCAGATGTGATCGTACTTCGTGATCCAAGCGAAGGCGTGGAGAAGAAGGATTTTCTGGTGAAACGGATCGTTGGACTTCCGGGAGATACAATTGAGGTTAGGGATCACCATCTATATGTGAACGGCGAGCAACAAGCGGAAACGTACACCGATATTGAGGTGCAGGACCCGGATTTTGGTCCAATCACACTGGAGCCGGATCATTTCTTCGTGATGGGGGATAATCGTCATGAAGGCAAAAGTAAGGATAGCCGAGTGTTTGGCAGTATTACATCCGACCAGATTGTAGGCAAGGCTGAATTTATTTTCTGGCCGTTTTCTGAATTGAAGAAATTGTAAAATGCTGACAGGACAACAACTTCAGACTGCATTTTGCGTTAAACCATATAGACTTGTTCCGTTTGAATTCAAGTATGCAAGGCATATATAGAAATTAACGCCTGTCCTCTTACCGTGAGGCGGGCGTTCACTATTTACGGAATAAGTGTCGGAAGAAGAGAGGGAAGAGAAATGACGAGCGTACAGACCGGGGCAGCACAGGATGCCTCCGTATGGGAGAAGTTAAAACAGGAGATCAAGGCAGCTGGCCCCGGACTGGGCATTGATGATATCGGATTTGCTTCGGCTGATCCCTTTGTTTCCCTGAAGTCGCTGCTGGAGCAGTCGCGGGATAAGGGGTATGCTTCAGGTTTTGAAGAGCCGGATATTGAAAAAAGAGTGCATCCCGCCTTAAAGGATGGCGAGCCCGCTTCACTTATTGCAATAGCCGTGGCATACCCATCCAAAATGGTGAATCCGCCGAAATCGGAGCCTGGTGCGTATCGAGGCATTTTTGCCCGTTCGGCTTGGGGTCAGGATTATCATCAGGTCCTGCGTGCAGCGATGGACAAGTTGGTCAATTTTATAAAGGAACGCGTACCTGAAGCCATGATCGAAAGCATGGTAGACACCGGAGCATTGGTGGATCGTGCGGTGTCCCAGCGTGCGGGGATTGGTTTTAGTGCCAAAAACTGTGCCATTATATCACCCAAATTTGGTTCATGGATTTTTCTCGGAGAACTGGTAACAAATATTCCTTTTCAACCAGACACACCTGTGACCGAAGACTGCGGTGAATGTACAAAATGTATTGATGCCTGTCCTACAGGGGCATTAGTGGGGCCGGGGCAGTTAAATGCACAGCGCTGTATTTCTTTTGTAACCCAGACAAAAGGGTTCGTGGATGAAGAATTTATGCTGAAAATAGGCAACCGTCTATACGGTTGTGATACGTGTCAGATTGTCTGTCCGAAGAACCGGGGTAAGAACTGGGATCACCATCCCGAGTTTCACCCCGATCCGGAGATTGTGAAGCCACTCCTACTGCCGCTGCTGGACATCGGTAACCGGGAATTCAAGGAACGTTTCGGTCAGAGTTCCGCCGCTTGGCGGGGCAAGAAACCGATTCAACGCAACGCCGTTATTGCCCTGGGCAATTTCAAAGACAAAAGTGCTGTACCGAAACTTACAGAAGTACTAAAACGTGATCCGCGCCCCGAGTTGCGGGGAACCGCAGCCTGGGCGTTAAGCAGAATTGGAGGAGAAGACGCCATGAGAGCAATTGGGGAAGCTGCCGCTAACGAACAAGATGGGAACGTACTAAGCATGCTGCAGAAGGCCGAGGAGCGACTGAGTTCGTCCGAGACCTTACCCAAACAGCCACAGGCTGGACAAGTGAGTGAGAAGCAGTCAGAGGAACAGAACAACGAGAACAATGCCTTACGTGCGTTACAACAGGATTTGAAAATGGAAGCTGGGATTGAACCGGGTAGTGAGCAGTCTGCACAGCCTGCCAAACCGGAAGCCGCAGCGTGGAAACCTTCAGCCGTTACGGGTCTTCATGGCAAGCCTGTATACTACGATGAGGTACTGACACCCATTGGTACTCTTACGTTATGCGCGACGGATGAAGGACTGTGTCACATTGATTTTGGCGCCTTTCACGTACGCGAAGCTCATCTGCAACAATGGGCCCGCATCTGGATTGGCGAGTATCGATATGAGAAGAACGAAGAGAAGCTCAGCGAAGCTGCAAAGCAGTTAAAGGAGTATTTTGCAGGGGAGAGAAAAACGTTCGACTTGCAGCTTGATCGGCTTGGAACACCATTCCAACTACAAGTATGGCAAGTTCTGTCCGATATATCTTATGGAGAGGCCTCATCACACCAACAGGTTGCGGAAATCATCGGCAGACCCAAGGCTGTTCGTGCAGTTCTGGACGCCATTAGCAAGAATCCGATTCCGATTATTATTCCCTGTCACCGTATCAGTGGTAAAGACGGTACCCTGGTGGGTTATGTAGGCGGTCTGCAAACCAAGGAGCAATTGCTCGCATTGGAGCAGCTATCGTAAGAGCGGGGGACGTTCATGAAGTATGTAAACGTGGAGAGCGTGGAAGCGGGGGAGCTTCTGGGCAAGACGGTATATTCCAGTAACGGCACGGTACTGCTGTCTGCCGGAGTCCAGCTCACCGTATACATGGTCAATACGCTGAAGCGTATTGGCGTGACCATGTTATACATCCAGGATGAAGCGTATAAAGATGTGGATGCAGAAGACATTCTGGATGAAACCACGAAACGGGCAATAATTAACGAAATGAGTGTCACACTCGAATCCATTCGATCCGGGAAAGACTGGAGTCCGAGGAAAGTTGCCCTCAGTATAGAGAAGTTGCTGAATGATGTACTGAACGGGCGTGAAATGCTTGTGCAGCTCACCGATATTCGTACCAAAGACAATGCACAGTATGTTCATGCGATGAATGTATGTTTGTTGTCTTCGGTCATCGGACTGAATATGGGACTCAATTATAACCAACTGAAGGACCTTGCTGTGGGGGCATTATTGCATGATATTGGCAAAGTGGGGGAACCTCCTGGCAGTGGCTCTGCTGCAAATTCTTCGCTGCACCATACATGGCGTGGATTCGAAGTGATTAAGAACAAACGGGAGTTCAGTCTGTTGGTCGCCCATACGGCCCTGCAACATCATGAGCATGTAGATGGTACAGGCATGCCGAGAGGGATCAAGGGGAGTGACATTCATCTGTTTGCGAGAATCGTTAGTGTGGCTAATATCTATGATAATCTCATTAATGGTTTATCCAAGGACAGTTTGATGCCACATGAGGCCTGTGAAGAGATGATGGCGTTGTCTGGTACAAAGCTGGATCGGGACATTCTGATTGAGTTCAACAAGAGTGTATCCGTGTATCCCAATGGTACAGCGGTAAGACTGTCTACCAAAGAGACTGGAGTCATTGTGCGTCAACATCGGGGATTGCCCGGCAGACCTGTAATCAGGGTGGCGCGCGGAAGTACGCGTTATTCTCTGGATGTGGTTGAAATCGATCTTGCTCAGCATACAACCGTTTTCATTGAAGCTGTCATGACGTAGCTTGTGTGCGGTTCAACTGGAAAATCCGTTTGCTCAAGGCGTGCGGAAATGCTATGATACTTTCAGGAAATCCGCTCTGTGTCAGGTTTACAACTTATGTGTCGAACATCATGAAGTGACACAGATTATCAGGCTTTTTAGAATGCATACAGAGGTGTCTAAGAGATGGATATTGTTATACCGATTATTACATTGATTGTTGGTCTGGTCGGGGGATTTTTCATCGGGGTGTTCTACTTGCGTAAACAACTTGAGAAAATGCAAAGCAATCCGGACATGCTTCAGAAAATGGCGAAGCAAATGGGCTACAACCTGAATGGCAAGCAAATGCAGCGTGCCCAGCAGATGATGAAGAATCAGCAGCCAGGAGCGAAAATGCCTCAGCCGCAACAGCATCCTGCGCGTAAAAGTTCGGGCCGCCGAAAATAATAGCAGTGAATAACTGCTTAAAGTGTGTGTTCAAAAAGTTGGGTCGTACTTTTTGAACAACCTCTTAAAGTATTTGGTTCGAAAGGAGGCGTTTGGCAGTGGCTGGCGTTAAAGATTATTTGAATTCAAAAGTATCCGACAACCGGGAGAAGATCGAGTATCATGTAGAGCAGATCCTGAAATTGATCGGAGAAGATAGTACACGTGAAGGGCTGCTTGAAACGCCTGCACGTGTGACCCGAATGTATGAAGAAATTTTTGGCGGATATGAAGTAGACCCGCGCGATGTGCTCGGTGTAACGTTTGACGAGAATCATGAAGAACTGGTTATCGTCAAGGATATTGTCTACTACAGTCAGTGTGAGCACCACATGGCGCCGTTTTTCGGCAAGGTACACATTGGGTATATACCAAGCGGCAAGATCGTTGGTCTGAGCAAAATGGCTCGTCTGGTCGAAGCAGTAACACGTCGCCTGCAAGTTCAGGAACGTATTACTTCACAGATCGCTGACATTCTGACAGAGGCCGTTGAACCTCATGGAGTTATGGTCGTTGTGGAAGGCGAGCACTTGTGCATGTGTTCCCGCGGCGTGAAGAAACCGGGAAGCAAGACGGTAACGTCTGCTGTACGTGGTTCTTTCCGTGAGAATCCGGCACAACGTGCGGAGTTCTTGTCTTTGATGAAAGATTAAGATCAGGTATGTCCACTCGCTGGACAAGCCTGATGAGTAAGTTCCTTTGGTTTTGGAAGCAGCAGTTTCTAAGCCATAGGATGTGATATAAATAAGCCGTGTTCCCTGGGAACCGGCTTATTTATATATGCGTTGTCATTCCTATATACTGGATACATATGAATTCGTTAAGCCGGAGGTAATGGAACGATGAGTGTACCTTCCCATTCAGATCAACCGGTTCAGCCGGAAAAGGGACTACAGGCAGATCAGCAGGCTTCAATGCGTCTGCAAATCTGGGAGACACCACTCATGCGACAAGGTAGCAGTGTACTCGAAGCTTTTGCTTGGGAAGAAGTTATGTGCAGGCGGGTTGGGGCAGGGCATCTACCAGTTGCACATATATGGAGACACCCAGATGCCTTTGTAGCGGGTCTGCGTGACCGCAGGTTGCCACAGGCTGTAGAAGCGATGGAACAGATTAGAAGCCAAGGGACAGCGGTCTGTGTTCGGCCTTCCGGTGGAGCGGCAGTACCCTTGAACCCAGGGGTAGTTAATGTGTCGCTGATTCTGCCTAATCCCGGACATGCCATCAATATTCATGATGATTTCCGGGAGATGGCTTCGATTATTGCGGAGTCGCTAAAGCCGTGGTCGAATCAGGCGCAAACTGGCGAGGTTCAGGGTGCTTTTTGCCCGGGAGATTATGATGTCAGTGTAGGTGGATTGAAATTCTGTGGTATTGCCCAGCGCAGGCAGGCAAAGGCGTATATCATTACGGCTTTTATCATCGTGGACGGTCAGGGTGATCAATTGGCAGCAGATGTGCGACAATTCTATCAGCATGCAGCAGGCGGGGCGAGTGAAGGATATCCCGATGTTCAGCCTGGCACGATGGCAAGTCTGAACGAATTGGCAGGTGTACCTTCAGCTGCGGCATATACTGCGGCTTTGGTTCGAACACTGCGCGATCGCTATCCACAGGCGGAGACCAGCAGGGTGCTTAGCGTTGGCTCTGAAGAAGTACGCCTGATAGCTGAGCAGATGAAGCTACGTTACGATTAACACTTTTTACTAGGGCTTGGAATTGGTTAATAGAGATGATATGATGTGATTTCGGAAGGAGAGTGTTAGGATGGACACATTGAGATATACGTATTTATATGAGGTTGTATCAACAGGCGAAAAATCCGAGTTCAGCCAAATGGCAACAAGCAAGGAAGAGGCTGCTGCACTGATCGTTGCACGTATAGCCGATCTGGAGTTTACAGATGAGTCTGATATCAAGCTGGGCGATCTGATCTCCATTAGCAAACAGGTTGGCGACAACTATGTGGCTTGCGAGGGCTGTGCTTCTTAAGTGAACATTTAGAAATAGGAAGTCTCTCAAAATACAAGCAAGTCTCTTTTTACAGGAGGCTTGCTTTTTTGTATACACCAAAAGAGATATCGTTCAGTCATTCGGCTGGAGATATCTCTTTTTTTCTCTAAACCATCTAACCCCAAGCTTAATAAGGCGGCCACAACAACTTGCGTGCCGTTTCGTAACGCTCGGCCACAGCGGGCCAGTAGACAACGTTCCACCAATCCTCGATATACTTTTTGCGTTCATTCTGATGTTTCAGATAGTAGGCATGTTCCCACACATCCAGTGGCAGGAGTGGTACGATATCGGACTGGGACAGGTTCTGGTGTTTTTCCGCCTGCAAAATCTCCAAACGATGTGCTCTCGGGCTCCAGACAAGCATCGCCCAGCCACTGCCTTCCACCTTGTTCGCGGCTTCTGTGAATTGATTCTTAAACGCTTCATAACTCCCGAAATCTCGCTTGATCTGCTCTGCGAGCATACCGGAAGGTTTGCCGCCGCCAGCAGGGTTCATAATTGTCCAGAAGATCGTATGCAGGTAGTGGCCTGCCCCGTTGAAGGCAAGTTCACGTTCCCAATGTTTGATGAGTTCAAAGTTATTCTTTTTTCGCGATTCCGCCAGCTTCTTCTCTGCTACATTTAGTCCATCCACATAAGATTGATGGTGTTTGTCATGATGGATACGCATCGTCAGCTCATCAATATGTGGCTCCAGCGCATTGTACGCATAGGGGAGAGGAGGCAGTGTGTGTCCTCCGATGGGAACCGGCTTCTCTTTTACGGGAGGTGCTGTAGAGCTGGGTGTGGCTTGTGTTGTTCCGGTAGAAGGTGGTTGAATGGTTGCGGATTGGATATGAGCTGAACCGGCAGGTGCATTTACATTTCCCTCTGGAGAAGTTGGGGCTTCTGAAGCTTGGCGATGGATGCTTCCTGGCCCTGACGTATGCAGCGCATTTTCCAGAAAAAGTGACGGTTCCGAATCCGTTTCACGCAAGATGCCAGGTTGGCCAAGCGTATCCAATACGCCCAGAAAATACTCCGACTCGCGGATAAAATGCAGAATGAGTACTTTGGCAAGCGGAACAGCTTGCACAGCAGCACTTTGCTCCAGAAGAACATACAGCTGTTTGATGAACTCTCTCGATTGCTGCCGAGCTGCCAAAACAAGTTGATCGATACAACGAACCATGTAGGGAGCAGGTGGATGGGTTGCGGGCAATAGTTGTTTTAAAAGCTGATTGGCTACTCGCTCACTGTTTGCAAAGGTAACCTCCCATTCCTCCAGTAGCTTGACGTATGGGGGCTCCAGATCAGGAACCAGGGCACGAATGACGAGTGTATGTTCTTTCTCCTGCTCTTTCCAGAAACGGATTTCCTCCAATGTCCGCAGAGGCAGCAGGTGACCATATTCATACCAGTTCATCTATGTTGAACCTCCTTCAGATGAAATACATTGCATGCAGACCGTCTGTTCATGCGTCCCAAGAGTATATTCCGCGAGCTTGTTGTCCTATGAGTGCAAAAAAAAGAGCCCCTGAGGGCTCTGGAATCAACGAAAAGTTCGGTGATTGAAATTTGGTTATTCTCCATTATTCGTGTTTTGCACATCGTCACTGCTTGTTTTCGTTACATGACTCAGGAAAGTTGAGACACGGCGCAGATATTCCTTTGGATGCTCCCGGAAGATCAACTCATGATGCGCATCCTGGACAATCCATACATCCGAGTACGGATTGGTCTGGTTGGCGGCGAGTTGCTCCGCAATTGGATAAGGCGCCTTCTCGTCCTCTGTACCATGGATGAAGAAAATCGGGAACGGATAATCTTTCTTTTTCACTTCCTGGTATGGAATCTGTTGTAATCCGGTACCATTCAGAACAGGGAACAACAGTTTCATGATCTCCAGTGTAGGCTGACGCGGGAGATCGATCTGGTTGTGAATGTTGTGGTACAGCGTATCTGGCTCCAGCAGGAACGCACTGTCCAGAATCATTGCATCCACTTCCTTCGTAATCAGTCCGGTTTGTAACGCTGTACCGGCACCCATCGAGAAGCCCCAGACAACCAGTTCCTGCGCACCACGTTGCTTGGCGAACTGGATGGCACCCAGCAATTGCTGTGACTCAGCTTTGCCACCTGTGGCTACAGCTTTGTTCACTTGAGAAGCGAAGCCGTAATCGAACATCACCACGTTGAACCCAAGTTGATGGGCATAGTGTGCCAGGTCATACATGGGTACCCATGTTTCTTCACGATTAGCACCATAGCCGTGACTGAAAATAATCGTTTTGCTTGCAGCATTGTCAGCAGGAATATACCATCCCTGCATCGTGCGGCTGCCATCTGCTGCCGGGAACGTGATGTCTTCATACTTCATGTTCTTGGCTTGCATCGGATTGGAGAAGACAGGCGCTACCGTTGGATTGGATAATACCCATGCGATATAACCATGCAGTGCAATAAAACAAAACAGTAGAAAAAATACAACGGAGAGCAGCAACGCTACGATAATATGTTTGAACCGAATCAGCCTCGGTGATAGGGAAGAGGGCAGATCGGACACTTTTGTTTGCAGCGGGGCTTCGCTCTGGGATGATTGATACATGAATGCCCCTCCTTTGAAGTTCAGTTGAAGATAACAACGACATGATAAGAGAATTGCGTCGATTTCAGAGCCTGTTTTCAGAGCGATATCTTAATGTAATATATCTTTATCGTATGTTCCAATATAGTCAAAGTCAATTGATTGAGGGCATTTGTTACGCAATTGTTATATAGTTCTTAAGATATATGGGTAACATTACCTTAGTGTGCAAATTACAGGGGATTAAGTCTTATAAAAAGGAAAAATTTACACGTTGGCCTATTTTGATTTTGGCTCTTTTTGGTTTACAGATGAGACCGTTTCTCATATAATTTATGTAACCAAGTTTCATGTGATGAAACATGAGGAGGGCATTATGCCATGGAAGATCGCAAGTTAACCGTCCGGGCTGTGGAACGGGCGCTGGATATATTATTATGTTTTACCACACGCAGTGATCTGGGACTCACCGAAATTGCCAGCCAGATCGGCCTGCACAAAAGTACAGTGCACCGTTTGATGGCTACGCTGGAAGATCGAGGGTTCGTGATCCGCGATGCAGCAACAGAGAAGTACCGACTTGGCATCCGAATCTGGGAGCTGTCAGCTCATATGTCCCGTAGTGATGATCCCGCTATTCTGCTACTGCCTGCGATGGAGCGACTGAGAGATCGATTGGGGGAGACTGTGAGTCTGTACCTGCGTGATGGGAGTGAACGGATTCGGATTCAGGCTGTGCAAAGTGATCAGGCGATTCGCCGAGTCGCTCCAGTGGGTGTTAGACTCCCGCTGTCTGTGGGCGCTTCCAGCAAAGTCCTAATGGCGTTTGCCACGGACGAGGATCGTGAAGAACTGATGAACGGGCCGGAATGGCCGGTGTTTATTGATCCGGCGGTGTATTTGGCACAAATGATAGATATCCGGGATAACGGATATGCCACGAGTTATGAGGAACGTGAGCCGGGAGCTGCCGCGGTATCTGTACCGATTATGGATCGCAGAGGCAATATCGCAGCTGCCCTCTCGGTCTCGGGACCTGTCAGTCGACTTTCGCAGGAGACATTGCATGAATACGCACCTGTGTTGAAGGATGCTGCTACGCAAATGGGGCTCATGTTATCCTGATGCTGAGGTAAGGTTTTTCTCCAATAGAGTTGATCATTTGGAATATAAAGGTTGTTTTTATGTTCCGGTTGCGCTACTCTGTTATGGACGGCCCAGCGGGGCCAGCTTCATTGAATATGAACGGCGGCTTATGTAAGCCGCAACTTGTTAACGTTACTGGGGGAGTCCGAATTGTCCGGACTGAGACGGAATCGCATGAGATTCCGGACCCTTTGCACCTGATCTGGATCATACCAGCGTAGGGAAGTAATCGGCGATATGACCACAACCACCACATGATGTGACCCTTGTAGGGCTCCGTTAAGGAGCTGCATAAAGGTGCATTATTGGTGATGGACATAAAAGTCGGTTCCTTCGGGGACCGGCTTTTTTATATACAGGGAACGGGCGATATAGCGCGGATTTTATGGGCTTCTTTTTCGATAACCTGCGGAAGTGGGCTTGGATGAGGAGGGGAGTCTTATAGATCGATGATCTGTGGTAGCCTCCGTCTGTTGTTAACTGTACATGAAAAGTGTCTCCCCTGGTCTGGTGTAGGATCGCTCTTTCTTCTCTGCAATGCGCATGATTTGGGACAGGTACGTAAGTGAGCTAATGACTATTCCAACCAAACAAGCGACGAACACTGAGGAGGAGAAAAGCGAACATGAGTACAGGAAATCAAACGGGACAACAAGCGATGGAACAGGAACATAACGGTCAGCAGGTGGAAAAAGAAACAGGAGCGGCCGGACGGGTTCAGCCCTTTCCGGGCAGCCGCAAAGTCTACATTCAGGGCTCACGGCCGGACATTGCTGTACCGGAGCGTGAGATAGCCCTTCATGACACGAATACTCCCCAAGGGGTGGAGCATAACGAACCGCTACGTGTCTACGATACGAGCGGCCCGATGACCGATCCCGCATTTCATGCGGATATCCGTGCAGGTCTGCCAGCCCTGCGCACCCGTTGGATCACAGAGCGCGGCGATGTCGAAGCTTATCAAGGCCGTACGGTTAAACCGGTGGATAACGGACTGAAGCCCGGAGGAAAGAGAGCTGGAGCCGAAGAGTACCCTGGATTACGTGGCAAACCGCTGCGGGCACAGCCAGGACGCTGTGTGACCCAGATGCACTACGCGAGGCAAGGAGTCATTACGGCAGAGATGGAGTTTGCCGCCATTCGTGAAGGCGTGGAACCGGAATTTGTGAGGCAGGAGCTGGCGAGTGGACGGGCCATTCTGCCATCCAACATCAATCACCCGGAGAGTGAGCCGATGTTGATCGGTCGTCATTTTCATGTGAAGATCAATGCCAACATTGGCAACTCTGCTGTATCTTCATCCATCGAGGAAGAGGTCGAGAAGATGACCTGGGCGGTACGCTGGGGATCGGATACCGTAATGGATCTGTCCACAGGCAAAAACATTCATACCACCCGGGAATGGATCATCCGTAATTCACCTGTGCCGATTGGTACGGTGCCGCTGTATCAGGCGCTGGAGAAGGTGAATGGCGAAGCAGAAGCGCTGACCTGGGAGTTGTACCGTGACACACTCATTGAGCAGGCAGAGCAGGGCGTGGACTACTTTACGATTCATGCAGGTGTACTGCTGCGTTATATCCCCATGACCGCCAAGCGAATGACAGGCATTGTGTCCCGGGGCGGGTCCATTATGGCAGCATGGTGTCTGGCGCATCATCAGGAGAATTTTTTGTACACCCATTTTGAAGAAATCTGCGAGATTATGAAAAGGTATGATGTGGCGTTTTCGCTGGGAGATGGACTTCGTCCAGGCAGTATCTACGATGCGAATGACGAAGCTCAGATGGCGGAATTGGCTACGCTTGGGGAACTGACGCAGATCGCATGGAAGCATGATGTGCAGGTGATGATCGAAGGCCCGGGTCATGTGCCGATGCACAAGATCAAGGAGAATGTGGACTTGCAGATGGAGATATGTAAAGAGGCACCGTTCTATACGCTGGGGCCGCTGACGACCGACATTGCCCCGGGTTACGATCACATCACGTCCGCCATTGGGGCAGCCATGATTGGCTGGTTCGGCACGTCCATGCTCTGTTATGTTACGCCAAAAGAACATCTGGGCCTGCCCAACAAGGATGATGTGCGGGAAGGGGTCATCGCCTACAAGATCGCAGCTCACGCCGCCGATCTGGCGAAGGGACATCCGCGTGCTCAGCGCCGGGATGACGCATTGTCCAAAGCACGGTTCGAGTTCCGCTGGAGGGACCAGTTCAACCTGTCACTAGACCCTGAACGTGCGCTGTCCTACCATGATGAGACGCTGCCAGCAGAAGGGGCCAAAGAAGCTCATTTCTGCTCCATGTGCGGACCAAAGTTCTGTAGCATGCGCATCACGCAGGACATTCGTGCCTTTGCCGCTGATAAAGGATTGTCCGAGAATGAGGCTGTAGCTACCGGGATGCAGGAAAAGGCCGAGGAATATCGGACACGCTCCTAAGGGAGCCAGGTGATGAAGGTTTTTTGAAGCTTTAAATTATAAATATTGATTAATGTTTGGACAAGGCCAAACCCGCTTCACCGTAACTTTTGGATTCAATCCAACTTACGCCAAATCTGAAATAGGATGCCTGCGATGACAAACAGCACGCCATCAGAAAGTTTAAGATTACTAGCATGTAGAAGTGCGGAAGAACCCATACCGACTAGGAACAAGATAAGAATATATAAAAATCGCATTAATTTATTCACCTCTCTTGTTGAGTGAAATGTGTAAAAGAGAACGATTTTTATATCGTTCTCTTTTTTGAATTTAACTTTATTCTACCTTATATTACATATACATATTTAACAAAGACTTCATTAATAATTAAAATTTTTAAGTGTACCTCTGGAATCATTATCAGCAGAGCCTGAGAAGCTAACCTCTAGAGCTCCAAAACTCAATCCTACACTGCCCGTACCTTTAATGTGGTAGTAATTGGATTGTATTTGAGATAGACCACTTTGATTTCCTTGCTTTTTATGTTCTATTGTAAAGACGGCAGAGGCAACCTGTTCTGTTATAATAATGCCCCCTTTGAGATCAGCATTGAATCCAACACCATTCTCACCAGTATATGAGAAATTACGTCCACTTCCTAAAGTTGTAAACGTAGAGTTTCCGCTATACTTGACTTTATCTTCATAATACCCAGAACCTGGCACTGTTCTCCAAATTTCTTTATCAAAAGAAGCGCCATAAGCATCAGATAAGCGCCAAAAAGGCATTGATTTCCACTTTCCTGTTAATGCAACCATAAACCGCTCACGATTATTAACATTATCAGTTCGAACTATGGTTATATAATAGTCAAATTGATCATCCTTGATATTTCCGAGTGGTCCAACCTCTCCGTTGAATTCAGGTGCTGAGGCTTTTTCATGAGCCACTACTTCAATTGATCCATCTTCTTTCGAAAGACTTTTCTTAAACTCAGGGCTCCAGGATTCTATTACTTCATAAGGAATACCCTGCTTTAATAAAGTTATGTCCAATTTCACAGTTTTATTCTCTGCAGAAGCGAAAGCACTGGTAGGAATAAGTAATAGGCATAGACAGCAAACCAACAGTAACTTCGATAAACGCAATAATCTCAATGTAAAACCTCACCCTCTGAGTAATTTGTTAAATTATAACAATATAAATTTATCATATAACCCTAGGTTTGTATACCTAAATTATGTATATTTAATTATTATTTTAAAAATTAGGATTAATATGTATTTATGTAAATAATAAATTAAACATACTTATACTTACTCTACTAACTCTTAACTAGATCACAGGAGCACATCCAATTTGTATCAATTAATTGTTTGATGAATCTACTGTCGAGCCAGGCCCAAATTCTTCTCCAAATACGCCGCAAGCAATGCCAGCGGGCTATGGATTGGAATACCGCGATCTACTGTAACCTGTGCAGCTGCGGGAGCCATAGACAGTTGGGCTGCCACTACCGTTTTACCCGGATACTGCTCAGCAATCTGCTGTAAGCCTTCTCGTACCGCTTCGAGATACCCTTGCTGATCTCCACGCATAATCAACTCAAATGTCCAAGGGATGCACACCGCTTCCGTCTGAGAGGTCTTGGCAACGTGTAGTTGCCCATTCTCATCCTCTTGTTGTAATGCCTGATTCAACCGTGCCATCGTTCCTTCAACGGTTGCCGGGTTGGTGAATGCGATTATGTAATCTCCTGGTACTCGCCGCATCTCCTGCAATAACGGATCATCTATGCCGATCACAGGCACAGGGACCTGTATGGCTTCCTGCTCCAATACTGTCGCAAACAGGGTACACGTAACCAGAATGGCATTGGCATGACACTCTGCGATCCATTGGAGCGTCTGGGCTACCTTCTCGTGAATAACGACCTCCGAAAAGTCAGCGTCATGTTTAAGACGGTCCAGACCTGGATCGACGTAATGGACCAATTCAACTTCATAAGGAGCAAGCGTTTCTTCAATTAAGGCGATGTTGGAATAGTGAGCGTGAAAACAACCAATGGTGATCATGTGTTAAGTCCCCTTTTACAGTTCGTATATGTCATGGATCTCTTAGATATTTAAACCATTATAGAAACATGCCTGAGAACTGTACAGTCGTTTATGGCTCAACGCCAATAACCGCCCTTCCGCCAAGCTGCGGAAAGACGGTTGATAACCGGATTCGAATAGGGTCCGGTGTCCATTTTTATCTAAGAGAAGGAGAAGCATTTTTCTTCGCCATTTTTTGCTGTAAAATTTCATGAAAGGATAGACCTTGAGTGTTCTCATTCTCCTTTTTAGGAGCAGTGGTCGCCGTGTTGCGCGGATATTGGTGATGGTACGGGATCATTTGCTGAATAGGCATGCGGATCATCTTGGTTCCTCCTTTGATGCATTTTTTTGAATTATGTATTTCGACTGGTTACCATGCCAGGTGCGCATATAGGTACATGTGACTTGTTAGACGAAATAGAAGAGTTTAAAGCGTAATTCCAATTGGATTGTAGTGATTTTACCCGGTTTTAAGGAGATGTAAACGTTTTTAGGGAAATTCAGGAGTAAAGGACCTGATTTGAAAGGTTTTGTGTGGGAGGATAGCAATGGTTGTTATGTGAATAGTCCCAATTTTAAGGAAGTCAATGGTACCCGCTTATGAGGCATATTGTCTGGTTAAATGATGCAAATCATGCTAACTAACTTGGTACCATGGTCGGGTTGTTTAGGTGGTAATGTAGTTCCGGATATAACAAAAAACTGCCGAGCGAACTCGGCAGCTTGCGTGATATGAATAAGGATGCGAGGAAAATTTGATCTTGTCTGAGGTATACAGTGTTGTCTCTATCTATTTTGACGAACAGCGATGTAGATATCTACTTGTACACTTTCGGGATTCAGGCTGCGTTCATCATACAATTCAAAATCCCCGGTGAACGTACGATCGCTTTGTTTGTCCCATGCCCACACGGCTCCCCAAGCTTCGCCAACAACCTCTGCCATCGGTCCTTTTCTGGAAGTGAATACGGCGTAAGTTGCAGGAGGGAGTAAAATGTCGTCCAATCCTTCAGGCAATGATTCGTTCGGACTGACCTCATGCCCTACCAGTATGGTGTATTCTCCGGTTATCCCATCGGTGTAATCCGTGTAACAACCATAGCGAGCACTTTCAGGTGCAGGGAGGTGCTCTGAGGCAAAATAATTGTTCCAGAGTCCCTGAATACAACCTTTGCCACTGATTTCAATGGCGTTGGTTGTGCGGGCGGATACGCCGGCAATACGTTTTCCAGGGAGAGTGACATAACGAACGGGCTGGGCAGAGAACGAATGATCTGTTGTTACCTGATCAGGATTAGCGGAAACAGTAGGGTTTTCAGCCAGAGATTCTGTATGTTGATTCGTTGTATTCGTGCGCCAACGTTTCAAAAAAGGAAGCTGGTTACGCAGCATCGAACGAGCGGATTCCTCATCCATGCCTTCGTCCTTCAGAATGGCAGTGCACATCTCCGTCATGCCTTCAAGTGACATACCGGGCTGCTCAAACTTGCCCTCTTTGTAACAATAGATACAGTACTCACGGGTTGTGCTTCCATCTGCTTCCGTTCCGAATTGGGCAGGGGTTGTGAGCGGCATGCCGCAGCTTTGACATACAGTGACGTTCATGATTAGTTCCTCCTCATATATGTACAGATTGAATATATCTGAAGTATACGGGTAGGAACTGGACAGCTGTCTGTCAGGTTTGAGTCGGAGGTATATAATTTTGTACAATTTGCTCCGCGATACGGCAGATTTCATCCCGAATATGCTGAGGTTCCAATACTTCAACGTCCGCGCCGAAGCCCAGAATGAACCCATATAACCAGCCATCCTCGGGAAAAGCAACCTGGCTAATATAATAACCAGTCCCATCAGGCATGACGTTCTCGATCCCAAACCATTCTTCCGCAATATGACGGACGCGAGCATGGAATTTCAAGGTTAATCTAGCTTGATTGTCCGGACGGCTCCATTCCTGTTGCCAGGGTCTGTCCTGCGGGTTGATGACTTTACGCTCGAAGTGCTCATTAGCAAGCGTGACATCTTGCATGCGCACAAGCTTAAACATGCGAAATTGATTCCGCTCGTGACAAAAAGCATACAGGTACCAGGAATGTTTCTTGAGTACGATGGTATGAGGGTCGGCAGTTCGGTGAGTATGGATACCTTCCGCACTGCAGTAGGTGAAGGTTACGGGGCGTAATTGATCCATACCCTGTTCGATAAGTTCAAGCTTGATTTTCAGCGCTTCGGGATGCGTCCAAGTTGAGTAATCCACGATGAATCGATTGGTATTGGCCTGAAAATCGTCATTTTTGGATTCAGGTACGATACTGCTGAGTTTTTCGACCAGAAGCTCTCGCGCAGCATTAGCATGGGAAGTGGATACACTGCGCAGTGCAGTGACGATGGAAGCGAGGTCCTTGTCTGTTAATACGTTTCGATCCAGCCGGTAGCCTTCAGCCAGGCCAATCCCGCCGCTTGCCCCCTGATACGTCACCACGGGGATGCCTGCTTGACCCAGTGTATCGATGTCCCGATAGATGGTCCGGATCGATACTTCGAACATATCTGCCAAGTCTTTGGCTTGTACCCGTCCACGATTGATTAGCAACACTACGATGGCTAATAAACGCTCCAGTTTCATATGTATGGATTCCTTTCATTGGTTTATCTGTTGGATTCAAATATGTTATATTGTTGAGCATCACACATAGGAGTGGAATAAGCAATGAAGCGAATTACGATTCTGATCGCAGACGATGAAGTTGAGATCGCTGATCTGGTTGCTTTACATTTACAAAAAGAAGGATATCACACCATCAAGGCTTTTGACGGGAAAGCGGCGGTTCAAGCTGTTCAGACCCAAGCGATAGATTTGGCGATTCTGGACATTATGATGCCTGGCATGGACGGGTATGAGGTGACCCGTAAAATTCGGGAGCAGCATCATTTGCCGATCATTTTCCTGAGTGCCAAAACATCAGATATGGACAAAATTACGGGACTCGTGATGGGTGCGGACGATTATATGACCAAACCGTTTAATCCGATGGAGCTTGTTGCCCGGGTTAACTCCCAGTTACGTCGTTCGCTGCAATTCAGCCAGTCTGCGCCTGTGCAGAGGTCCATTCTGGAGAAAGGTGGGCTCATCATCACGCCAGATCAACATCGCGTTACACTCTACGGCAAACCAGTGGAACTAACACCGAAGGAGTTTGACATTTTGTATCTGCTCGCGAGCCACCCCAAGCAGGTGTTCAGTGCAGAAAGCATTTTTGAACAGGTATGGGGAGAAGCCTATTACGAGAGTGGGAATACTGTGATGGTCCACATTCGGACCCTGCGCAAAAAGCTGGGGGAAGATGTGAACAAGAACAAGTTTATCAAAACCATCTGGGGTGTGGGGTACACGTTTAATGACTAAACGAAGAAGTTTTCGTACAACTATGATTATGTTGCTAGGGTTAAGCATGCTTGCCTCTGGTGCAATTACCTATGGGATTTACAAGATTATGCAAGCCTATTATTCGGGTGTCCGTGCAGAAGATCAGCTCGCTGAATATCGTCATTTTATGAGAAGTATCGGGGATATCTATTTCTTCCTGATCTTATTTATCCCACTCGCCATTCTATTTTTCTTCTGGTTTACCAAGCCCTACGCGACGTATTTCAAGGACATTTCTACAGGGATCAGGCATTTGGCCAACGGTGACTTTCAGCATCGTGTGCAGATCTCCTCGAAGGACGAGTTAGGTACGATTGCGGAGGATGTGAATTTGGCAAGTGAGAAGCTAAGGGAAGCGGTAGAACGAGGGGATTTTGCTGAAAATAGTAAGGACCAGCTTGTTGTCAATCTGGCGCATGACCTGCGAACACCGCTGACGTCTGTGCTTGGATATTTGGATCTGCTCATGAAGGATGATCAGCTAACGGAGGAGCAGGTACGGCACTTTACGTCGATTGCATTCACCAAATCACAGCGTCTGGAGAAGCTGATTGATGATTTGTTCGAAATTACCCGTATGAATTATGGCATGCTGCCTATAAACAAGACACAGCTGGATCTTAGCGAACTGCTGAAGCAGATGAACGAAGAGCTCTATCCTGTATTTGAAAAGAACCAACTAGTCGCCCGACTAAAAATAGACACTGACCTTACGGTCTCCGGTGATGGCGAGCTACTGGCTCGTGTGCTCGAGAATCTGCTAATTAACGCTGCACGGCATGGCAAGGATGGCATGTACGTAGATATTAATGGATATCGGGATGCAGAACAGGTCATCATTCAGGTAATTAACTATGGTGGACATATTCGTCCAGAGGAATTGCCACATATCTTCGATATGTATTACACCGGAGATCGTGCCAGGACCCCTCAGGAGGGTGGGACAGGCCTTGGACTGTTTATCGCTCGTAATATTGTGGAGCAGCATGACGGTACGATCTCGGCTCAGAGCGACGTGGTACGGACGTTATTCGAAGTTCGTTTGCCCGTATTTCAATGAGGTCTAACTTCAAATTTAAGAAAAACTTTAAAATTGCCCTGCTTTTTCTTTAACTTGTGTTGTCTATCCTTGATGTATGAGGTAAAAGGAGGAACAAGCATGAAAAAGTGGGGCTTTTTGATATGTATCGTTTTGATCGGATATATCGTTACGCAATCACCGGGATGGATTCAGCAGAAGGATGAGTTGCCCATAGAGATTCAGAATACGCTTGAAAATCCCGCAGGTTATACCGTATCCGTCACCGGAAGCATTCAGGATCAGGTACATAAGGGCAACTTGTTACTAGTTGATAAGCAGTACCCCGTTCACCCGGAAGGAGTTAAATCCGATATTGTATATGTGGCACATGAGGATGATCTGCTTCGTGGATATGGAATACTGGATCAGAAAATCATGTTATCACGACAGGTGGCGCAGGAGTTTCAGAGGATGGTTGAAGCAGCAGGCGAAGAGGGAGTCAGATATTTTCTCGTCAGCAGTGGATACAGGGACTTTGAAAAGCAGGACGAGTTATATCGGGAAAAGGGTTCAGACTATGCGCTTCCTGCGGGACACAGTGAGCACAATCTTGGGTTATCCCTGGATATCGGCTCAAGCTTGGCTGCCATGAATGAAGCACCAGAGGGTGCTTGGCTGGAGAAGAATGCATGGAAATACGGATTTATTTTACGTTACCCAAAGGATAAAGTGCGCATCACCGGTATTCAGTATGAACCATGGCACTTTCGATATGTAGGGCTGCCGCACAGTGCTGTCATGTATAAGAATAATTTGGTGCTGGAAGAGTATCTTGATTTGTTAAAAGAAAAAGAGAACATTACTGTTGAAGTAGAGGGTGAGGAGTATCATATCCGTTATTATCGGGCCACCCGAGACACAACCGTTTACATACCTGAGCAAGGCCAAACTGAAATATCGGGTGATAACATGGATGGCGTCATTGTCACCGTAAAGAAATAACAGGGCAACACAAAGGAGGCGAAACAACATGAAGCACAACAACCAGAAGAAAAGCAAACATTACATCCTTTGGATTGCCGTTTTCATTATCTATTTATATCTGCTGACGAAGCTGATCCTGTTCAAAGGAAGCCCGGTCGATTTTGGCATCGTGAAGGATCGACTGATGGCGTTCTTGCAACAACCGGATCTGGTCCATACCCGAACCGTCAACCTGACACCATTTCAGGAAATCTCACGAGACTGGAACAGTCTGTCGTTACATCGTCCGGGCACCGCAATCCATCTGGTAGGCAATATACTGGCCTTTATCCCGCTGGGCATCTTCATTCCTGTGTTGACGGGTAACAAGTTATTCTCCGGAGTAAAGGTGCTCCTGCTGTCACTGCTGCTCAGTCTGGGTTATGAAGTGACACAGTTAGTGACTGGCATGGGCATATTTGATGTGGATGATCTGATGCTTAATACACTCGGCGGCTTGATTGGATATATCATTTATACCATGGTCATCGGCCTGAAAAAGGTGTTGGTGGGAGGAGAATCCCGCGTGACGACGAAAAAGTTAAATTCTAAGGAAAGTCACGTGTAAGGAGGAGAAGAACTTGATTATAATGGCTGTACTGTTCATTAGCGCAGGGCTAATGTTTCTCGTGTATCCACACAAGGTAACGGATGCTTCGGAAAAACAGATTACGGAGCGAGTGATCATGTCTAGATGGGTCGGAGGCTCGTTAATTGCTCTGTCGTGTTTGTTTCTGATCATGGGCACGATTCAACTGTTAGATCAAGCCTCACATCACATTGGGCATTAGAAGGAAGTTAGGCTGAGGAATGATTTTTAAATGTATCCCGATTATAAAAAGAAAAGCAAAAAAAGCTCCCCACCACGTGCTGAGTGCACGTGGTGGGGAGCTTTTCTGTATAACTTCATCACAATAATGATTTATATCATTAAGCTTTTTTCATCATTTGACGCAATACAGTTTGCAGGATACCGCCGTTATGGTAGTAATCCACATCAACCATGCTGTCCAGACGAGCGATGACAGGGAATTCGAACTGTGTACCGTCTTCACGAGTTACGGTAACTTTCAACTCTTGTCCTGGCTTCACATCATTGCTGAGGCCAGTAATGTCATACGTTTCACGTCCGTTCAGACCAAGGCTGGACCAGCCGTGACCTTCCTGGAATTGCAATGGCATTACGCCCATGCCGACCAGGTTACTACGGTGAATACGCTCGAAGCTTTCTGCGATAACGGCTTTGACGCCGAGCAGGAATGTTCCTTTTGCCGCCCAGTCACGAGAGCTTCCTGTACCATACTCTTTACCAGCGATAACGATCAGGTTCTGTCCTTCATCCTGATACTTCATGGAAGCATCGTAGATGGACATTTCTTCGTCCGTTGGCAGGTACTTCGTGATACCGCCCTCGGTACCCGGAGCCACCTGGTTACGAATACGAATGTTGGCAAACGTACCACGCATCATGACTTCATGGTTACCACGGCGTGAACCGTAGGAGTTGAAGTCTTTGCGCTCTACGCCATGTTCTTTCAGGTACAGTCCAGCCGGGCTGGATGGTGCAATATTACCTGCTGGCGAGATGTGATCCGTTGTTACGGAATCCGCAAGCAATGCCATAACGCGTGCAGAACGGATATCTGCGATATCGTTCAACTTGTCGCCAAGCTCCTGGAAGAACGGAGGATTCTGAATGTACGTGGAGTTCGGATCCCACTCGTACAGTTCACCTTCCGGTACAGAAATTGAATTCCAACGCTCATTGGCTGTAAATACATTCTCGTACTTGTTGCGGAACATCTGAGCGTTCAGGGAACTAGCGATGGTATCCTTGATTTCCTCGGAGGTAGGCCAGAGGTCTTTCAGGAATACAGGCTCATTGTTCGTATCATAACCGATTGGATCGGTTTCAAAGTCAATATTTACGGTACCCGCAAGTGCATATGCCACAACGAGTGGTGGTGATGCCAGGTAGTTGGCTTTAACCTGTGCGTGTACACGGCCTTCGAAGTTACGGTTACCGGACAATACAGCCGCTACGGTCATATCGTTCTCAGCAATAGCTTCGCTCACTTCGTCCGGCAGTGGGCCGGAGTTACCGATACATGTTGCACAACCGTAGCCCGCAACGTTGAATCCGAGTTTGTCGAGATACGTGATCAGACCTGCTTTTTCCAGGTACTCGGTAACCACAAGGGAACCTGGTGTCAGACTGCTTTTCACATATCCTGGTTTGGTCAGGCCGCGTTCAACTGCTTTTTTCGCCAGTAGTCCCGCTCCAACCATAACACTTGGATTCGAAGTGTTCGTACAACTTGTGATCGCCGCGATCACAACTGCGCCTGCCTTCAGTTCACTGTTGGAACCGTCCGGATGCTTCACAGGTACGGATTGTTCGATTTTCTCATCGCTCAAACCGTAGCCGCCTTTATCTACAGGTGTGCGAATGATGCTGTTGAAGCTTTCTTTCATTTGTGTCAGCTCGATGCGATCCTGTGGACGTTTTGGTCCTGCGAGACTTGGTACAACAGAGCCGAGATCCAGTTCAATCACATCTGTGAATTCAGGATCAACGGTGCTTGAAGTACGGAACATGCCTTGAGCTTTGTAATAAGCTTCAACCAATTCTACCTGCTCGTCAGGACGGCCAGTGTTACGCAAATAGTTCAACGTTTCACTATCAACAGGGAAGAAACCGATCGTTGCGCCATATTCTGGTGCCATGTTGGCTACTGTTGCACGGTCAGCCAGACCGATGTTGGCAAGACCTGGACCGTAGAATTCTACGAATTTACCAACAACGCCTTTTTTACGAAGCAATTGGGTAACGGTCAGTGCCAGATCCGTTGCTGTTGCGCCTTCGCTCAGGCTCCCTGTCAGTTTGAAACCGATAACGTCTGGTGTTACAAAATAAAGCGGTTGGCCCAGCATACCTGCTTCGGCCTCGATTCCACCAACACCCCAACCAACAACGCCAAGTCCGTTGATCATGGTGGTGTGGGAGTCTGTACCTACGAGGGAATCCGGGAATACAACGGTTTCGCCGTCCACGGTTTTGGTTGCTGCCACGGAAGCCAGATACTCCAGGTTAACCTGGTGAACGATCCCTGTGGATGGTGGAACTGCACGGAAGTTGTTGAATGCCGTTTGCGCCCAACGCAAGAAGCGGTAACGCTCTTCATTACGCTCGAACTCAACTTTGATATTGTAATCAAGTGCATCGTTGGTACCAAAAGCATCAACCATAACGGAGTGGTCGATAACGAGATCGACCGGTACGAGCGGGTTGATCTGTTTTGGATCGCCGCCTGCTTTTTTTACAGTATCACGCATTGCAGCGAGGTCAACGACAACCGGTACACCGGTGAAATCCTGCAGAACGATACGTGCAGGGATGAATGGAATTTCCTTGTTATTGTCACGGCCATCTGCCCAGCCGGTCAGTTGTTTTACGTGTTCTTCGGTGATGGCACGTCCGTCGAATTGACGAATTGCTGCTTCAAGCAACACTTTAATGGAGAAAGGAAGCCTGGAAAGATCGCCGTGGCCGTTTTCCTGAAGAGCATCGAGACTGTAGTAGCGGTAAGACTTGCCTCCAACCTCAAGACTGCGAGCGGCGGAGAAATGATTCTTTGCTGACATACATGTACCTCCTTGGGATGTGTCGGTGAGATGAAGAAAACGTTCATTTAGGTGAAGAACAGGCCTTCATCGTTCCGTGTTCTTGTTCGTTAGTTTCATCAGATGAAACGTAATTTCATAATCATAACTTTAGTTTTAAGTATACCGTTTTCACCTCCGTACGTAAAGGTCTTTTTGCCTGATCAAGCAAGCTTTTGGACCGATGAAGGCGTTTTCGTGAAGCGAGCAGGAATAAGATATCTTGTGTACCTGTATTTGCCGAATTTCGGATCTCCCTCCTGAGCCGTGTACATACAACCGAAGACCCTTTCATATGAATAGTAGGAGTTTATATACGCAATGAAATATTCCAGACAGAACTCATGCCAAAGGGGGACATAGGCTTGGAACGGGAATGGAAGAGTGCCTTATATACTTACGTGAACCAGTACAATCGCTGTGAGATCGACTACCGTCCACAGACCAGCGAACGGATCGTTACTGATCCTGACTTCGTGGTGGAACGGGGAGAGCGTATGGCAAGGCTGGACGAATGGTATCGTAAGCGGCGCGCCGTGCCTCTTCGCAGCGAGACCAGCGCCAAGCTTGTGCGCACGCTTATGGATGGCCAGGAAGAAGCGGTGGTGGATGTACAATTGTACAGCAGACTGTTCTACGAGAAGAGCGGGATCACCCACCGGGAGGACCGGATTGAGCGGGAGCGGTTAACCTTTCTGCGGCAGAGTGGTGGATGGATTATTGGACGGGTCGAGCGAGAAGTGCCGGAGCGTCGCCCTGCTGGGGAAGGGCGTCCGTTTCAACAAGCTGATTTTGTACAGGCGATGAATCGGCCGCTGCTGAATCGGGAAGTGTTGGGTCAAGGAAGAAGCTCACGGCAACAGTCATATCGCAGAGATCTGGCGGTTGCCTATGCAGATCGATGGTGGAATGCGGGGAATCCGGCATTTGAGGAATTTGATGTGGATTGTACCAATTACGTGTCCCAATGTCTCTTTGCAGGGGGCGCACCCATCCACTATACTGGTAGAAGAGAAGCCGGCTGGTGGTATAAAGGATATGTGAACGGCTCCGAAATGTGGAGTTACAGTTGGGCAGTTTCCAACAGTCTGGAGCGTTATTTGTCAGGCAGCAGCTGGGGTCTGACCGCGACAGAAGTGGAGCGTCCTGAGCAGCTGATGCTCGGCGATGTTATTCTCTACGATTGGGATGGAGATGGACGATTTCAGCACAGCACCGTTGTGACCGCGTTTGATGCAGGCGGTATGCCGCTTGTTAACGCACATACGGTTAGCAGCCGTCACCGCTTTTGGGATTACCGGGATTCTTACGCTTGGACGGAGCGGACGGTATACCGGCTTTTTCATATTGCAGATGAGTTTTGATGACGAAAGATTTTCGGGATGCGGTGACGCAGACATCCAGTTCCGTGTAAAATAAGACCAGATAATGCAAGCAGAATAACAAGGGTGCTGAGCATGCAAGCATGACAGCATCAGGCACAGATAATCGGAGGGTACACATGAGTATGGATAAATTAAAAGTAGGCGTCGTGTACGGCGGAAAATCGGGCGAGCATGAGGTGTCGCTGCAAACGGCGTTTGCTGTAACAAACGCATTTGATTATGAAAAGTATGAACTGGTTCCTTTTTATATCTCCAAGCAGGGGACGTGGAAAAAAGGACCTGTCATGCATGCGCCGTTCGCGCAGATTGAAGATCTGAAGCTGGAGCAATCGGCGGGTGGAACACAGGATGCGCTGAACGCCCTGTTTGGCCGTTTGTATGGCGGAGCAGAAGCGCTTGACGTGATGTTCCCTCTGCTGCATGGTACGTTTGGAGAGGATGGCACCATTCAGGGCATGTTCGAGATGGCGGATATGCCATATGTAGGTGCAGGTGTACTGGCTTCGGCTGGCGGCATGGACAAAGTGGTCATGAAAAAGCTGTTTGCACAGGCTGGCATCGACCAATGTGCCTTTACGTATTTTAATGCTACACAATGGAAGCAGACAGAGCACGAAATGATCGTACAGGTCGAAGATCAGCTGGGGTATCCTTGTTTTATCAAACCGGCGAATCTGGGCTCCAGTGTGGGCATCTCCAAAGCGCGTAACCGCGATGAGCTGAAGACAGCTGTTGAGTTCGCACTTCGGTATGATACGAAGGTTGTCATTGAGGAGTTCGTTGAAGCCCGCGAAGTTGAAGTCAGTGTCCTCGGTAATGACGAGCCCATGGCTTCCGTTCCAGGTGAGATCGTATCCTCCGGTGAGTATTATGACTATGCAGCCAAGTATATTGATGGTCAATCACAGATGCTGATTCCAGCTCCACTGGACCCAGAGGCCGCAGATCGCATTCGCGAGGCGGCTTTGCAGGCGTTCCGTGCGATTGAAGGTAACGGTATTTCACGTGCGGACTTCTTCATTCGGAAAAATGACGGCGCTTTGCTTATTAATGAAGTCAACACCATGCCTGGTTTCACACCATACAGCATGTATCCACTTCTTTGGCGTGAGACAGGTGTATCGTATGCCGAACTGCTGGATCGCATGATTGAACTGGCACTGGAGCGTTACAACCGCAAGCAGGCACTGAATTACGAGAACGGCGTACAGGCGTAGCCTGCGACCACAAGATCAGGAGGGATATGCATGGGATTTCAGACTGAATTCAATTCCGTATGCAAGTTCAAGAATGAGCAGGAGCTGTTCGAACTGCTTGAATACGGACGCGGCAAAATGGTCAAACAGGGCTTCCGGGTATTCCCTACCGGCCAGAAAGTGATTGCATACACACCGGATAACGTGGCTGTAGCCATCGTCAAGATCGTGGTTTCCATTGCGGAGATCAACTTCCAGGGGCAAGAGGTAACCGAGGTGGAGATGCTACTCATCCGCAAATTGACTGAGGAAGAATCACGCATCCAGACTGCCCTTGCGGATGAGATGTTCTTTGGGGAGCAAGCACAGGAGTAGTTGTTGACTGTAAGTGCGGGTCGGAAGGACTGATTTGCCAGAATACGATTATGGTCACTCTTTTAGGGTAAAACTTGGTTATATACAGTGACGGTACATCCTGACGGCTGAATATGCCGTGCGGGTTCTCCGCCCTAATAGAGAGGAAGAGATTCATGCTCGTACGCTTTGGTTACGTGGCAATGTCCGTGCTTATAGAGAACGCCTCGCCTTCCCGGACCATGACCATGTCGAGTTTTAACAAAATCGATGACAGGGAAGCGGCGATCCGCAAGCTCGAACGGATTGCAGCCGAGAACCTGCACAATACATTACGTTTGCTCAGGCACAACAAGGGTAGCCATATTCATGTATATCGCTTCTCTTCCAAATTGATTCCACTGGCAACACACGAAGACCTGAATGACTGGGACCCGTTCCCGGCACTGAAGCAGGACTTTGCGGCCATTGGTGATTTTGTGAAGGAAAATCATATGCGTGTGTCCTTTCATCCGGATCATTTTACCGTACTTAGTACCCCCCGCGAGCAAGTTCTGCACAACTCAATTCGCGACCTTCGTCATCATGTTCGGATGCTGGATGCCATGGGTCTGAATGCCACTGCCAAGAACAATATACATATTGGTGGTGCATACGGGGACAAGCCTTCGGCGGCGCTTCGTTTTGAAGAAAACTTTTTGAAGCTGGATCGGGACATTCAGGAGCGGCTCACACTCGAAAATGATGACAAAACGTTCAATGCGCCTGAGACACTTGCCGTGTGCCAGCGCTTGGGATTGCCCATGGTACTGGATATCCATCACCATTGGGTGAACAACGAAGGAGAACAGGCATGGGATCTGTGGCCTGATATTCTAAAGACCTGGCAGTCGCCGCTTGCCCAGGCGGATTCACCGGCTGATCAGCCATTGCCACCCAAAATCCATGTCTCCAGTCCAAAGAGTGAGAAGGATCTGCGAGGTCATGCCGATGGTGTGGAGGTAGAGCCTGTGCTCGATTTCTTGCGTCATATCGCAGCAGACACCCCAAGGCTTGACGTGATGATTGAAGCCAAACGCAAGGATGAGGCACTTGTGCAACTGATGCAGAAGCTGGCATTCTATCACGAAGAGGGTGTGGAGTGGGTGGACGAGTCTACCGTCATCATTCATCCGTAGTGCCAAAAGGGGCCTGGGCAACGAGAAACTTTACGACCTGTGGGGCGTATACTTTTAACAAGTATTTCAACTTTTCGTAGATTGATATAGAAAGTAGAGTGAACGCTTTGAATGAGAAGGAAAAGACACCTTATGTCGTGACAAGCAAAAGCTATACTGCCGTTGCCATTAATGCAGCTTCCAAAGCTGGCGAATGGATCAAAAGCCGTCTTGGGACGGTAGCTGAACTTGGCACCAAATATTCACCCCAAGATCTGGTGACCGAAGTGGATAAAGGAGCGGAGCAGATGATCCGCCGCCTGATTCTTACGCATTTTCCCCACCATGCCATTCTGGGTGAAGAAGGCGTCGAACCGGGACCTGAAGCTTCGGCAAAAGCACTGAAAGAAGCAGAGGAAGAAGAGTTCCTGTGGATTGTTGATCCTGTGGATGGAACGACAAACTTTGTACACGGATTCCCGTTTTATTCGGTGTCCATCGCATTGGCTCACAATGGTGAAGTCATTGTTGGCGTGATCTACGACCCTTCCCGTGATGAAATGTTTGTTGCGGAAAAAGGGAAAGGAGCATATGTTCACGGAAACCGGATGCTTGTATCTGGTGAACAAAAACTGGCTCAGAGCCTGATTGCGGTTGGATTCCCCGCAGACACGACCTTTGCGTTGCCACTGAATATGGCTGCTGTGCAGGCGCTTGCTCCGCAAGTTCGTAACTTACGTGCAGGAGGATCTGCCGCTCTTCATCTGGCATATGTTGCTGCAGGACGTCTCAGCGCCTACACCGAAGTTGGATTGAAACCGTGGGATATTGCCGCAGGTGCACTGTTGGTTGAAGAATCAGGCGGCAAGGTGACGGATACCATCGGAACGCCTTACCAACTGTCTGTGAACCATGTCGTTGCCAGCAATGGCAAAATCCATGATGCACTGATGGATGTGTTGAAGGAAGCGAAGGCTACCGGCTTGGAATGAAATTCATTATAAGGAGCGAAAACAATGGATGAATCCAAAGAACTGGAACGACGGCTCAGTGATATGCTGACGGAAGGGGACATGGAAGAGTCCGGCGACACCAATCAGCGTGAACGCCAGCTGATTCCTCCCAAGTATGAAGTGCGAATCCAGACGGAACGTGATCCAATTGTCGAGGAAACGTTAAAGTACCGGAAGATGGCACGCGAAGTGGATGATCGTTATGATCGGTATCTGGAGCGAGCTACCGGGAACAAACCGGAGAGTGACAAGGGTCATTCGATTGCTGAAGACTCGAATAAGCCGCAATCTTAACTAATCACTGAACGTCATAGCTGAGCTTAACCAGTAACAGGCTCCCCTTTAGGGAGTCTGTTATTTCATGTGTGCTCTCAGTAGAGAGGACAACACCTACTTTAAAATGATAGAATAGAGTAACACCAACCTATGTCATTGGAATGACCAATGTACTATATATTAGTGAGGTTGTTCAAAAAGTCCGCTTTTGATTACGAAGGATGCCTAACGGCATCATCAGCATCGAATATGGAATTTAGCCGAAATAAGCGGGAAGCTTACGAAGTATGTTTCCGAAGGAAACATTTTGGTTGCTCACGTAGTTTTCCTACGCTCCGCTACTCCATTTCTAGCTTCATCCCATCTTCTCGGTACTGAAAACCGACCTTTTTGAACACGTATATTAGTGTAATTATAGATTTGCGAGAAGGAGTGTTACCTGAATGAAGCGTAAACGTATATGGGAAAATACAGCTGCCGGTTTAACGGTAAGCATGTTGGCAGGAATGCTGCTCTTCACATCATCTGCATTGCCTGCACACGCGGCTGACACCAAAACCGGTGTATTGCCAGCGGGTACAAACGAGACTTCGCTGACAGCGAAGAAAGATGCAGTAGCCGTAACTAAAGAGTTCCGCATCGTCACATTGGGAGATTCCATAACGGTAGGTTATGAGCCCAACACAAAAGAATTGCCTTATGGTTATGTAGAACGTCTCCAGGAGCAAGGTTTGCTGCATGGACGTACACAGGTGGACAACTACGGGATCGCCGGATTGAAAACCAGTGGCCTGAAAAACTTTACTACTGCAATTAAGGATGGCAAAACGCTGACTTCTGAAGCCATTCAACCAAGTCTTCCTGATCCAAGAGCGGGACAGATCGGAGCCAATACTGCTGCAATCCGTGAGAGTGTAAAACAGGCCAATCTGATTGCAATTACCATTGGGGGTAATGATGTATCTGAGCTTCTCGGTACAGCAGACAAACTGAGTGATCAGGAACTGCAAACCAAGGTAAAAGAATTACTCGCAACATATACAGCCAATGTAAGTGCAACGATTAATGATATCCATCAAATTAATCCGACAGCTACAATTGTCATCGCTGACCAGTATCAACCGATGCCAGAAGTAGCAGGCAAGGCACTCTATGCCAAACTGATGGAGGCATCCCAAGGTTTCACACAGACCATTGATGGCATTGCAGCACAATTTACTGCTCAGGGTACCGATGTCAAAGTCGCACACGTGGCCAAGGAGTTTGTTGGTGGTGAAGGCACGATGACACATATGATCAAAGATCGTGATTTCCACCCGAACCAATTTGGATATGCGGCCATTGCCGAAGTATTTGCCAAAACGATCTGGGGCGACTACACCAAGCTGACTGCACCTGCGACAGGTGAGCCGATGAACATTATTGTGAGTGGCAAAACATTAAATACTCCGTACAAACCGATTATCCGTAACGGCAAAAACTTTGTGGCGATTCAAGACATCGTAAACGCTGTCGGGGCTACTACGGTGTGGGATAACAAAGCTTCAACCGCAACCATTACATATGGAGACCGGAAAGTTGCTGTGAAGATTGGTGCCAATGCTGTGAAGGTAAATGGAGCATCGGTCACTGTGGATACACCTGCATTCCTGAATAAGGTAGGCAAAGAGTCCAAAACATATGTACCCCTTGCCATGGTGGCTGAAGGTCTTGGCTTTGATGTGCAATATGTAGCGAAGCTGAAAACTGTTTTTGTGAATCCGTAAATTGTAGTTCATGCTTTAGCATGATGTTATTCAACAGCCAGAATACCTTGATCTGTTCAAGGTATTCTGGCTGTTTTGTGTTCTTTTTGAGTTGCTGACACAGATGTATACCTTCTCTAATGACCTAAAATGTTGCATAAATATATCTTGTCAGATGACCAATGGATGTGTAAATATGAAAATAACTTACAATAAAACCACTAACCTATAGCATGACAGGCACCCCTCGCAAGCCAAAGGAGCGCTTAGGATGAATAAAATTAAGAACGCTTTCACAACACTGCCGATTCATCACAAAACGATTCTTCTCATCGGACTTTTGATGTTAATCAGCTTTACGTTTTATGCATCCGTACTCCGATATGTGTTCAGTATCTATGACCGTCAGATCTATGAGAAATCCTCGCAGGTCCTCAATATGTCTTCAGTAGGCATTGAGAATCAACTACGTGAAGTTTCTAATCTCTCCTTCAAGGTGATGTCAGACGAGCCGCTTCAACAATATTTGCTTCAACTTGAAAAGGCCGAGACGGGATATGAGAGAAATGGTCTGCGCAAGAAAATTACCAACCGATTGGTTGCTTATGCGGGTTCTGAGAAATACGTCTATTCCATGCTATTTATCGATAATGATAATAACGTCATGGCTGCAGGGAACCGGGAAGGGATTTCGGAGTCGAAGCAAAGGGAATTGGTATCGCTGGGGGATCAATATACAGGCTCCAATGTCTGGCACACAAGCGGGGATAAACAAGCCAGGCTTTTATCTGTACGACAGGTGAAATCTTTTACTGGGGGCGCATTTACACTGGATAAGCTCGGGACTCTAATTATCCGAGTGCGTCTGGACCGAATCGTACAGGATCAGATGCAGGAACCCGCAGAGGACTCACAGTTATTGATTTCGGATGGAAAACAAGTAATCTATCCAACCGAATCTTCGGTAAGTGAAGCTGAGATTGAATCGGAACTGAAGCGTACCCAACCCTATGGAATTGCCATGTTTGAGCAGGGGAGACACTTTGTAGCCCGTGCCAATTCTTCCTACACAGACTGGACGTACCTGTACACCACTCCTTTTGACCAGATGTTTAAAAAGATTCAGTTTGTTAAACAGTTGGTCACGGTTATTTTTATCATGATTTTTCTGGCGGCACTCATAATTGGAGCAAAGTTCTCCCGCAGTATTACCCATCCGATTGCGCAGCTGATCAAAAAGATGCGTAATATCGAAAAAGGTGATCTGGATAAATTGGAGGAAGCTGCCTTAGGTAACGTTCCGATGTCTCCACAGAATGAGGTTGGGCTGCTGCATCGCACATTCAAGATGATGCTTCAACGGATACGTGAATTAATTGATGAGAATTATGCGAAGCAACTGGTGATTCGTGAGACTGAGTTGAAAGCGCTTCAAGCACAGATTAATCCTCATTTCCTATACAACACGCTTGAATCCATTAACTGGATGGCCAAAGTACAGAAGCAACGTCAGATCTCGGAAATGGTTGAGGCGCTTGGATTCCTGCTGCGCAGCTCTGTGAATATGACGGAGAAGTGGATCACGCTGGAAAGAGAGCTGGACATTGTCCGCAGCTACGTTACAATTCAGCGCACCCGTTTTGAAGAGAGACTGGATTTTGATATGGAGATTGCACCTGAGGTGGGATCAGCACGAATTCCCAAGTTAACATTGCAACCGCTGGTAGAGAACGCCATACATTATGCACTCGAACCAAGCATTGATCCTTGCCGAATTCGAATAAGGGCGAGAGCAGAGGGAGAACAAGTCATTATTGAAGTCGAGGACGATGGTCCAGGGATGACACCGGAATTCCTCGAACAATTACAAGAAGGACGCATACAGACAAGAGGACAGGGCATTGGGTTATCTAACATCCAGGAACGAATCAGACTGACCTTTGGCGAAGAAGGCAGAATGGTGATGAGCAGCAAGCCCGGATCAGGAACTGTAGTATCGATCAGCATACCTTGGATTAGAGAGGACGATGACGATGTACAAAGTGATGCTCGTAGATGATGAACGTGTCATTCTGGAGGGAATATCCCAAGTGGTCGATTGGGCCGCAGCAGGTACGGAATTAGTGGGTACGGCGCGGAATGGGATTGAAGCGCTGGACAAAATCGGGCAGTCGAAACCCGATATTATCATTACGGATATTTCCATGCCGGGTCTGGATGGTCTGGGACTCATAGAGAAAGCATCCGAAGCATACCCAGGAGTACGGTTCATTATGTTATCTGGCTATAAAGAGTTCGAATACGCCCGTAGAGCGATGCAGTATGGTGTGAAGCATTATTTGCTCAAGCCTTGCAACGAGAATCAGATCCATGATGCGTTAACTGAACTGTTGCAGGAACATCAGGATGCGCAGGTGAAGGAGCATGTCGCTGGTGAGATGAAACAGCGTTTGCAACGGGTCCTTCCCCATGTAAAGGAACAATTTTTGCTGGAGTTCATGACGAACCGAACCTATGGGCCGGTTGATCTGGAATATTACCAGGAGCTGTTTGATCTGGAACTTGAAGATACAGAAGTTCGGTTACTGCTGTTCCGAATTGCAGATGAACATGATTACAGTCATTTATTTGCCATCAAAAATATCGCCAGTGATCTGCTCCCACATGTACTGTTAAGCACAACCATTGAAGGCAAACTCCTCATTCTGCTCGCGGATTCAGTTGATCCGGCTGGACTGAACGAGAATATTGAAGAGGTTCGGGCTGCATTTACCAGACTATATAAATTGGAAGTGACCGCTGCGCTGAGTGAAGCAGATCGAATGATCCAGTCTCGGCGATTATTCCGTGAGGCATTACAATATTTGAATCATCGCTTCTTTATCGGTGAAGGCAAGTTGATTACCAAGAACGATCTGGTCCTGGCCGGAGAATGCGACGGGTTGCATGTAGAACAGGATGCCGAGCAGTTGTGTCAGTTGATCAAATCGGGCAATAGCGAGGAAACAGCCGCAGTGGTTGATCGTCTTTTCGATCTGTTATCGGGTCAGCAGTTGGAGATTGAGGTGACACGTTCGTATGTAGTGCAGCTGTACTCGGCGATGATTCATGTCTGTCCTCCTGAAGAGGCAACAGAATTTACTCAGCGTATGGCAGAGTTGCCCCATATGGACACGTTATCTGCTTTGAAGTCTTTTGTAGCGAGCAGTGCAGCCCGGTTAACCTCTGGTTATTACAAAAATCATATAAGTCGCCAGTCTTCAGCCGTGGAGAAGATGATGGACATCGTGGATCGTCATTATGGAGAGGCAGATCTTTCACTCAATGGAGTCGCCCATCAAATGTTGTATATGAATCCGGATTACCTCGGTAAAATTTTCAAAAAAGTCACGGGAGAGAATTTCTCCAACTACGTGAATCGTCTGCGCATTGAACGAGCATGTGATCATATTCGCAGAGGCGGGGATGTGAAAGTGTTTGAGCTTGCTGAATTGTTCGGATTTGGTGGGAATTCACAATATTTCAGTCAGGTGTTCAAAAAGTGGACCGGTATGACACCTACGGAATTCCGCAGGATCGGCATATAACAATGGGCTACCAATCATGTGATTCGTGTCTGGGGAGGACGAACAGCGCCGAGAGGGGGGACTGTTGCCCTCCTCTGTTTTTTGAACCAACAAGACGGTTTTGTGTATTCAACTATGGTCGTACATTTGCGAAAATGACATTAACAAGTTTGTGAAAGCGTTATCAGAAATAAAAAGATAACTCGTTCACACAACCATATCAACATAAAAGGGGAGATTGGCATGGTGAAAAAGGCAATATTCCTGATGATGGCTGCTTTGCTCGTGTTTACAGCGGCATGTAGTTCAGGTGGAGGAACTGAAGGAGCGTCTGGGGACGACTCGGTTACCCTGCGGATCGCTTGGTGGGGCTCGGATGCAAGGCATGAATATACACAGAAGGTCATCGACCTGTACAAAACGAAAAACCCGAATGTCAAAATCGACGTGGAATATGCTTCATTTGATGACTACTGGAAAAAGCTCGCACCACAAGCAGCTGCAAATCAGTTGCCTGACATCGTTCAGATGGATATTTCCTACATCAGCCAATATGCACAGAATGGTCAGCTTGAGGATCTAGCACCTTATCTGGGCAACCAGATCAAAGTGGACGATGTGTCCGAGAATGTTATTAGCACAGGTGTAATTAACGGTAAACAATACGGTGTACCTGCCGGCGTTAACGTTCTGGGCTTCCAATATGATCCGGCATTGCTTAAAAAAGCAGGCGTGGATGCAATCCCTGACAATATGACTTGGGAATCGTACGAAGCACTGGGTAAACAAGCCGCAGAGAAAGGTCTGTATCTAGATGGAGGAGTAGCTCCTGATATTTTCTTCCACTACTTCCTGCGTACCAAAGGACTGTCGCTATACAATGCGGAAGGTACAGGTCTTGGATATGATGATGACCAATTGTTTGTAGAGTTCTTCGGACTTATGCGCCGCATGATCGAGCAGGGCGCAGCACCTACACCGGATGTAGCCAACCAAACCAAGGGCATTATTGAGGAATCAGATCTCGTGAAGGAAAAAGGAATTGGCGTATGGCAATGGTCCAACCAGTTCGTAGCCTTGCAACAGGTAGCGAACCGTCCGCTCGAAATCGCTCCAATGCCAGGACCGGATATGGAAAAAGGACTATATATGCAACCAAGTATGTATTGGGGTGTAACGTCCAACTCCAAAGTGAAGGAAGAAGCGGCTAAATTCATTGATTTCTGGGTGAATGACGTGGAAGCCAACAAACTGATCAAAGGTGAGCGCGGTGTGCCAATCTCAGGAGCAATCAAAGAAGCTATCGCACCTGAGCTGAGTGACGCAACAAAACAGGTCTTTGAATTCGTAGCAGCCATGGAGCCTAAGGCTTCACCAATGAGTTCTCCGCCACCGGTTGGTTCACCTGAAGTAATCTCTGCTCTGGCAGATGTGGTTGAAGAGTTGAACTTTGGCAAAATTACACCTGAACAAGCAGCAGAAACATTCCGCAAGAACGCCGAATCTGTACTTGCGAACAATAAATAACAGTTGAATGATGGCTTGCTCGTCCCACCTCAGGGATGGTCGGGAATGGGGCTACTCGCGAATGCGAGGGCCTTTCCCCGTCCAGATGACCGAAGCCAGGATGAGGGAGCAAGCTGATCCATGAAGGAGGTTCGTTCCATTGAGGCAGTATTCGTCGTTACGTAGAAACTTAACTGGATATGCGTTCATAAGCCCGTTTATTATTGGATTCCTGGGCTTCACACTCATCCCCATGTTTGTGTCCTTATATATGTCGTTTACAAGTTATAACTTGTTCACTTCTCCGCGGTGGATTGGGCTTGATAACTACACCAAAATGTTTTTTGATGACCCGAAATATTGGAACTCGGTCAAAGTGACGTTTTTGTATGTATTCATTGGGGTACCGTTAAGGTTGATCTTTGCCCTCTTCGTAGCGATGGTCCTAAACACTGGCTCTCGTATGATTGGAACGTACCGGACGCTGTATTACCTGCCATCTATTATCGGTGGTAGTGTGGCCGTATCCATTATGTGGCGTAACCTCTTCAGTAATGAGGGTGTTATCAACAGTGCTCTAACGGCAATTGGGATCGGGCCTATCAGTTGGTTTGGTGACCCGAATGCGTCCCTGGTTATGCTCATCTCACTGTCTGTGTGGCAGTTTGGTTCGTCCATGCTGATCTTCCTGGCTGGTCTCAAAAATATCCCTACTGAGATGTACGAGGCAGCAGGTGTGGATGGCGCGAATCCTATACGGAAATTTTTCAGCATCACCTTGCCACTACTTAGCCCGATCGTCCTGTTCAATATGATTATGCAGACGATTGGAGCATTCATGACGTTTGTACCTGCCTATATTATCTCCAAAGGCGAAGGTGGTCCAATGGACGGTACGATGCTGTACTCCCTGTATCTGTTCCGTCAGGCGTTTATGTTTAACAACATGGGTTATGCTTCGGCAATGGCCTGGATCATGCTCATCATGATCGGTATACTCACGGTAGCTGTGTTCCTGACATCCAAATACTGGGTGTTTTACGAATCTGAAGGAGGGAAGTAACGATGGTTTGGAGAAATGTGAAATGGCCCATTTATCACCTGTTCGTTGCAGCTCTTGCCCTCCTGATGCTCTATCCCGTCCTATGGATGCTATTCAGTTCATTTAAGGAAAGCCGTACGATCTTTGTCACAGCGGATACCCTGTTTCCTGCGGAGTGGATCTGGAGCAACTATGTGGATGGCTGGAAAGGCACAGCTGGAAGACCGTTTATGGATTACATCACCAACTCACTTGTAATCGTGGTGATTTCCACCATCGGTGCTGTAATATCGTCATCGCTGATCGCTTTCGGTTTTGCCAGACTGAATTTCAAGGGACGCACGTTCTGGTTCTCCTTGATGATGTTAACACTGATGTTGCCACATGATGTGGTATTGGTTCCTCAGTACATCATTTTCACGAAGCTCGGCTGGCTGAATACTATCTTGCCAATCGTTGTACCTACATTCTTCGGGATGCCGTTCTTCATCTTCCTGATGGTACAGTTCATTCGAACGATTCCGAAGGAGCTGGATGAGGCTGCAACCATCGATGGATGTAACAAATTCAGACTGTATATCCAGATTATTATGCCGCTAATCAAGTCTTCTCTGGCGACTGCAGCCATCTTCTCCTTCTACTGGAGATGGGAGGATCTGCTCGGTCCGGTATTGTACCTGAACTCGCCAGATAAATACACCGTGTCGATGGCGCTGAAAATGTTCCTCGATAGTGAATCTGCTTCCAACTGGGGCGCAATGTTCGCCATGTCCATCGTCAGTCTGGTTCCGGTTGTAGCTGTGTTCTTCATCTTCCAGAAACAAATTGTTCAAGGGATGAGCACCAGCGGATTGAAAGGATAAGCCAGATTACTGTATCTTCGTATCTTCGCCCGAATGAACGTTTACGAAAGTTAACCAAGGAGGTTATCGCTTTTGAATAAAGCTCAGGGTAGTCAGGCCGTTGCCATGGAGGCAGCGGCAGAGGGCCAGGCAGTGTCCGTGACCAGCTGGAAGTTTAACTTTGGACCGGACTCGGGAAGAGCAGATGAGACAGGGGATTATCTGAAAGTAACTGCAACAACCGCATATGAGGAACGCGGAGGATACGGATTCGAGGCAGGATCTCTGGTGTATGAAAAACAACGCATTAGTGATGACGATGTGTCGGATCCCACGAAACAACATCATATCAATCCGGGGCAGACAAACATGTCTGCCCGATTGCGTTCAGGCTTCTGTATTCCTCTAAAAGCATCGTTTATCGTGGATGTTCCCGACGGAACCTACCAAGTATTACTCGTTGCAGGTGATGAATTGGCTGAGACAGTGACCCGCGTGAAAGCTGGTGAAGGCAGGCTTGTACTGCCAACCATTCGCACACTTCCCGGACAATACGCAGAGATTAGATTCTCGGTGGTTGTTAGCGGCGGCAGACTTCGTCTATCATTCTCCGGTCCTGCACCGAGAATTAATGCTTTGGAGATTACCCTTGCGAATCAGACCATGACCGTATTTCTTGCGGGGGATTCAACCGTAACGGATCAGCCGGAAAGTGGATATCCGTATTGCGGTTGGGGCCAGTTATTGCCGGCACAGTTCAAACATGATGTGGCAGTAGATAATCACGCACAGTCAGGGCGCAGTTCCCGCAGCTTTATTAATGAAGGCAGATTAAGCGCCATTCTGGAGCGAATCAAGCCTGAAGATTTTCTGTTTATTCAATTTGGACATAACGATGAGAAGCCGGACCCTGAACGTGGGACTGACCCATTCACAACATATAAGGAATATTTGAAAAAGTATATCGATGCTGCGCGCGAAGCCAAGGCTCGTCCAGTGCTCATCACCCCGGTGCATCGTCGCTATTTTGCGGATGATGGCACATTGACCGATACGCACGGCGATTATATCATCGCCGTGCGTGAGCTGGCAGAAGAGGAAGATGTTCCGCTGATCGATCTGGCTGAGCGCAGCCGTCTTCTGTTCGAGCAGGCGGGCGTTGAAGGCACCAAGGACGACTTTATGTGGGTACTGCCAGGCGAGTATGTGAACTTCCCCTCAGGCGTGGAGGATAACACGCATTTTCAGGAACGAGGCGCCCGCCGGCTTGCCCAACAGGTGGCAGAAGCCATCCGCGAGTTGCAATTGCAACCGTTGCAGATGTATCTGCGGTAGGTTCATGCCCTTAATAATTAAGCGAGTTAATTAAATAACGAGCCAGCAAAAGTTGCCCAGCGAATAGTGAAGGCAATAACCTTTTAAAAAAACAGGCGAGCGTAGCAGCGGAGGAGGGCGGAATCGGGTAGAGGGAGCGAAGCGTCCGCCTTTGGAGCGGGATTTCCCCTGCTGAGGGGGAGTGAATAGAAATCCTGAGCCAACAGCGGCCTGTAGCCCGATCCGCCCGCCGAAGCGACTGCCCTGCGAGCTATTCAGGGTTTAAAAGCTGTAGCGAGTTAAACGAAGTAACGAGCCAGCAAAAGTTGCCCAGCGAATAGCGAAGGCAATAATCTTTTAAATCAGTCCGGCGAGCGTAGCAGCGAAGAAGGGCGGAATCGGGTAGAGGGAGCGAAGCGTCCGCCTTTGGAGCGGGATTTCCCCTGCTGAGGGGGAATTGAATAGAAATCCCGAGCCAACAGCGGCCTGTAGCCCGATCCGTCCGCCGAAGCGACTGCCCCGCGAGCCCATTTGTTTTTAACCTATATTGCACTCGCAAAAAAAAAGGAGGAGGTATTTCAATGACACCTGACCAGACAGAATCAGGCACATCTGCAAGTAAGAATGTTTCAGCAGCTACAGGTCACACCTACTGGGTTATTCCGGATGGTTACATTCCCCCGGAGAGCCGGGGCACATTGGAGAGTCATGAGAGCATCTGTGTACTGAACACCAGTGCCACGGATGCGGAGCTGCACATCACGATTTACTTTGAAGACAGAGAACCACTCGAAGGTATGGTCGCTGAAGTGCCAGCGAGAAGGACGAAGCACATTCGTACTGCATCGCTACGATCCGGGGAGCAGTCTATTCCGCCGGGCGTGCCTTATGCGATTACGGTTTCGAGCAATATCCCCGTTATCGTCCAGTACAGTCGTTTGGACACGACCCAGCCTGAATTGGCTTTGATGAGTGTCATGGCGTATCCATTAGGATAACTTCCCCAATTGACCGCATAGCTGGAGATGGTAAGAAGCCCCGTAACCTTGCATTCAATGCAGGTACGGGGCTTCTATTTCTTCATTTATTCACTGTATTTATACGTGCTCGCATTCAGGATATCCACGTGAACCTCCACTTTTCCAAGCTTAAAACGTTGGAGTGGGTCCGCCCGGTTGTAGACTTCCTGTTTCCATAAGGGAAGGTTGTGGCGATATAAGTGTTCCACAAGACCGTATGAATCAATCTTGTGTGACTTGGTTTTTTCGAACGTATCTCGGATTTGGGATTCGATCTGTTTTTCGGCTTCTTGTTCCATGGCATGAGGCGTGCGTGGGGCTCCATGGTCTTCGGTGATGGAACTTTTTACTGAGGTAACCAGATCAAATGTGACGCCATCTCCTTGTTTCCTTGCCTTGATTCTAGTCTTGGGATCACGAAGCATCAGGGTTAAATCAGGAGTCTTTCGACCATTCCCATATACGTATAGTGGGTACTGATGTACGCGCTCATAATTTACGTATCTTGTACCGTCTGCGTCTGCTCCTGCAACTCTACCCTGACTTGTGCCTTTGGAAATAACATAAAATCCATCCATTCTAACAAGGGGGGGAGTTTTATCCCCGTTGAACCAAGTCTCGTTCCTTGTTGAAACCGAGGGTAAAAGAACGACAGAAGCGGGTTCCCGTAATCCATCAAGTAGCTGATGGAGGCGAATAGGTTCATAAGCGGAATGCTGTTTGTATAGTCTCATGGGCTCAAATAATTCAATGGTCTGGGCGGATTGGTTCAACAATGCAGAGGGAGAGAGTATATCCGGAATGTTATGCTCTGTAGCGTAGATCCAGGGAGTATATCTCAATTGGCCTGAATGAAGAAGTGTATTAAAGATATCCTCCAGTCGACCATCCAAGGCTCTTTTGGATAAAACAATGGCTTTAACATGAGTCCAGAGCGTTTGCTGCTGTGACGTTTCATACAAGTCGTTAATAGCCATGCTCAGTGTTGTACCTTCGCCCCGTCCAATCCAGATATCCCTTGTCTCCCGGGAAGTTGGCGTTTCCTGTTTTGCGATACTGGAGAAGTCAATCAGTTGGGCATACGTAATATACTGGTTGTCCACATAGTCTATTCCTATTGCCGTGATGAAGTTAATACTTTGCACCTCTTTGGAATCCCAGCACCCCGTTAGCAGGATCAAACAGCTTATAAGAAGCCCACTTATGGATACCCATCTTTTCACGGACGCTTCCTCCGGCGGGTGGAATCCTGGGTATGAAGTGCTGCTGGACGTTTGGTTCTTTTCATAGAAGGGGGCATGGATACGGCCTGCGTGAAATCTCCTGGAATGTAGGGAGATACGGGTGACAGATAGGATACGCCATAACACTCCAACGATACGAGGTGCACCAAAAGAGCGAACAGTCCGATCATAAAGCCAAATAATCCAAGGATCGAAGACATAATGAGCATTCCGATACGAATGTGTGCAGTAGCCCCGCTCAGCACGGTGTTCACGAGAATATAGCTGGAGATGACTGAGATCGCTACCGTGACTATGATGGTGGGAGACGTAATCCCGGCACGAATGGCTGCATCCCCGATGATAAGTCCACCGACCACACTGACGGTCTGGCCCAATGCACGTGGTAACCTGCGACCGGCTTCGTTAAATAGCTCAAACATAAAAATCATTAGAAATGCTTCCAGCGTCACCGGCATGGGCAGGCCCATCCGAGTACCGGCAATCGTAGCCAAGAGAGGTAACGGAATCTGTTCCACATTGAAACTGGTCAGGCCGATATAGAAGGCTGGGAAGAAACAGGCAATCAGCAGACCGGAAATACGCAAAATCCGTTCGAAGGTAACGATGAAAAAGGGTGTACTTTCGTCCTCCGGAGACTTCAATTGATTGAAAAGTGTAGTTGGTGCGATGACAGCTACAGGAGAACCTTCAATGAGAACGGCAAAACGTCCATTTAACAGGGAATCGACGACAAAATCAGGACGTTCGGTATTATCTGTAAGTGGGAAGATACTCCGAATCCCTCCCATGACAGCTCGCTCCATGATTGAGGTGCCCAGAATGCCGTCAATCTCAATCTGATCCAGATTGTGTCTTGCTTCTTTCAGAATGTCTGAATTGATAATATCTTTTACATATAGAAGCCCGATGGATGTCTGGGTACGACCGCCTTTGACATATTTCTCATAACACATTGAAGAGGTTTTCATTCGTTTGCGAATAAGGGCAACGTTCGTGGTGAGTTCTTCGGTGAATCCATCGCGCGGGCCTTTAACTGATGTCTCAATAGCTGATTCTTCGGGACTGCGTCCCGGGATATCAGCAATATCCACACTGCAGGACTGTACACCATTACCGAAAATGATCAGTAGTTGTCCACTAAATATCAACATATTAAGCTTGTTAGTATCTGTGAGGTCATCCAACGGATTCAAGGTTAATCCCAGTTCTTTAGGATGTGATTCCTCGATGATCAGGGAGTGCTTTTCCAGACGGGGAATAATAAATTGGTTAATTTGTTTACCGTCGACGAGACCGTCACAATAAAGCAGGATTACGGGCTGATCAGATTCATCTTTGACAGGAAAGGTCTGAATAACAACATCTGCACATGGATTGAACTGCTCTTTCAAAGAGGCAAGCAGTGTTTCATGGGACGTGGTGTCAATCGCTTGATGCTCCATGATGTTTCCTCCTCTGATGGCGTGAATGGATAAAGGCAACCGTCGTCGCGATAATCGCAAGTCCGCTCAGATACATGAGATTGAACGGAAATATGTATTCGACCAGAAGCTTTTCGAAGGTCATATCATCCAGAGGATACAACATGGTTAGAATAAAGAAGACACCTAACGAGATACAACTGATAAGCCTTCTGGTAGAGCTCTTAATATTCCATATTTCTACTACAATATACATGGCGAGACTAATCCGGGTGAACGAGCCTGCGAGCCATTGGTAGATGGAAAAGAAGTCGGTCTGGGCGATGTACTTGCCCAAGGAGGCGATTCGCCATTCTTCAAAGGCGGGATATCGCATTTTGGCAGCCTCAAAAGGATCGAATTCCACAATCGCCCCGATGAGTGGGCCGACTGTTAGTCCCACAAGAATGAGTGCGAGCATCAGATACTGCCATACACGTATGCGTTTGGTGAGATGAGGCTGGATATACCAGATGAACAGCAGTTCAAACATGCCTGCAAGACTGTAAATCATGCCATTCAGCACCGGATGCCAGCCATGTTCTAACACAGGCAGGAGACGACTGTAATCCTTGTATTGAGTGTTCACGATTGCAACATAGAAACCCAGCAGTACCACCAGTGGAAGGATCAATCCTGCCGTAAATGCCAGTGAGCGAATACCTTTATACGCAGCGTAGGCACAGAGAGTCATCAAAGCAATACTGGTTACCAATATTGGCGTTTCTGTCAGGTAATTTGTTTTGGCCCAAGTCGTGGTATCGTGCAGAGTTAAATAGATTGCACTCAGAAAAAAAAGACTGTTACCAACTCGAAAGAACAGGCCGATAGGCTTGCCGAGACGGGATGTTAACCATTCATGCAGGGTTTGATGCTGGAGGAAACGAGAGACATAGGCGAGCATTAGCGCAAATATCAGAAATGGTCCGGCTGATAGCAGGACGGAAATCCAAGAATCCCTTTTGGCCGCAGCCAAAAGGGCAGGAATAATCAGAACATGGCTGATCAAGCCAACGGACAACATGATCAACATCATAGCTTGTAAAAAAGAAGGTTGTGTTCGTTTCATGCTGAGGGGTCTCCTTTTCCCGATAGACTGTCCTCAGCAGTGTTAACGGGATTGGAGCGCTTCATACTGTCAGTCAAAATAACGAATACCCATGGCTTCTCTTACCTCTAACATCGTTTCCCGGGCCGCTTTCCTGGCCTCACGGGTACCCTCAATAAGAATCTCTTTCACCTGATCATCACGCTGTTCATAATAATTCCGTCGTTCGCGAAAAGGAGCAAGCAGATCATTGATGGCTTCACCTGCGATCTGTTTACAATCTTTGCATCCAATCCGCCCCTGACTGCAACTGGCATGTATTTCGTCTGCGTTCTCCTTGCGGAAAAGCTGATGAAAGGCAAAAACAGGGCAGATATCCGGGTGTCCTGGATCAGAACGATGGATGCGGGCAGGATCAGTCTTGGCCTTGATCAATTTGGCTTTTACATCTTCAGGACTTGCATTTAATGAGATCGCATTCCCCATGCTTTTGCTCATCTTACCAACGCCATCCAGTCCTCCAAGCCGCTCTCCGGTCAAAATGCGGGGTTCGGGGAGAATGGGAGCATATAACTCGTTGAACCGGCTAACCAATTTTCGTGCTGTCTCAATGTGAGGAATCTGATCTTCCCCTGCCGGAACAAGGGTGGCTTTACAGAATGCAATATCAGCAGCCTGACTGACCGGATATCCAAGAAATCCGTAGTACAGGTCGGTATATCCACGATCACGTGCTTCGCTCTTGATGGTCGGATTATGCCGGAGTGTATTGACGGTAACAAACATGGAGAAGATCACAGTCAATTCCGCAATTTCCGGAATCATGGATTGAATGAACAGGGTAGCTTTGTTCGGATCAATGCCTACGGCGAGGTAATCAAGCGTGACTTGATGAACACTATCTGCAATCAGGCTAGGTTGATCATAGTGGGTAGTGAGTGCCTGAACATCTGCCAGTAAAATATAGGTTTTGTACTCTTCCTGCAATTGCACCCGACTGCGCAGGCTGCCTACGTAATGGCCGAGATGAAGTTGTCCGGTAGTCCGATCTCCTGTCAAAATAATATCCTTGTTTTTGTCCATGGTTTATTCTCCTTTGGTTTTGTAATTTTTCAACGTTGAGCTGTCGCCACCAGCCGTCTTCCACGACCATCACCTCCTTTCAGCCTGCATCTTTATAAGTTGAACTAAAGGCTATTTACACTTGCCACTCCGATGACAGAACAACCTTCCGATCGCTGTTATCCCCCGATTTTTTTGATTCAAATTTACAAAGGTAAAAATCTGGTGATAAAGGCGACCGCTCCGCTTCTTCAGGTTATTTCTGTCCTCTACGTTCTCGTGTAAATGTTTAGTTAACTTATATAGGTATTTAATAAAAAAAAGCCTCGTCCTTTATTCCATTCCCCGGTTGGGAACAGAATAAAGGACGAAGCTTGTGCCTCGCGGTGCCACCTTCATTGGCCGCTCTGTTGCGGCCCACTTGAGGGATACGGATGAGGCATCTACCAGGAGCCCGTTTATGAGCTTCCATGCCTATCGATATCCTGTCCATGGATAACGGCTGGACATGCCGCCTCGCCTACTGAAAGTGTGTATTCCTAGGAACGGATACAGACTCTGTTCAACTCGGAACTCCGAAGCCCATTTCCACATATCCGATGCACCGACTTCCACCACCCGCCGGCTCTCTGTAGCATCCTGACATACGTACTTCTCTTCATCATCGCGGATAACAAATGTTTACAATTTCCAGAATTATATCACGCTTTGATTCCACTGACCAGCTTATGTTTACGACCGCTCATATTGGTGCCAAGCACACCGGCGATAATTAACAATGCACCAATATAGTGATAGCTACCCACTGGTTCATGCAATATCCATGCACCTCCTACGATGGAGATGAGCGTGGACAGATTGCTGAATACACTCATTTGCGAAGCCTCCAGATGAGTAAGGGCATAGCTCGCGAGCAGGGTAGAGATCATGGTGGAGAGAATTGCCAGATAAGCGAGCGCACCCAGATAGGATGTATCTCCAAGTGGTTTGATGTAGTCCATCATGGAACCGCTGGAAGCATGACGGATCAGGGAAGCGGCGTTAAATACAATACAGCCAACCATTAATGTGACCCATGTTAGTTCCATTGGTTTGTACTTCTGGGTTAATGGTCTTGCAAGCACACCATACCCTGCAAAACAGACTGTGGATAGCAGCAATAATGCAATCCCTTTCAGGTTACCTATAGACATGCCGCTTCCTTGCATTATGAAGATAAAAACTACTCCAGCGACAGATAGAAGCAGGAATAGCTTCTGCATCGTTGATGTGCGTTCTTTCAGGAATACTGAAGCGAGAACGAGTGTGAATACAGGGGCCATAGCCTGAATAATTCCGGCTTCCGATGAGTTGGAAGAGACAAGTCCAAAGGCTTGAAAGGCAAAAAATAAGACAGGAGATAACAGCCCAAGTGGAATAATTCTCCACAGATCACGAAGGCTAAGTCGAATTTTGATCCAGCCAAAAATGATAGGAATGCTGACAACGATCAACGACAGCGCGAATCGGTGGGCAAGCACATCAATCGGATGTGCAACAGTGACGGTCATTTTAACAAATAAAAAAGATAGACCGATAATAGCTGCGTACAGTATAGCTGCGATATAAGCATATCCCCGAGTGTGTGTTGTGTTCATGAATGCTCCTCCAATACAGTAGTCATAGCGTTTTATCTTTCATTATCCTGAGTTATGTCAGGTTCGAGGCATGTGCTGGCCTTATTCAATATACTGCCGGGTGCATCGTGCTACAATAGATAAAAGGTTGAACTGTATCGGTACAGTTGTTGGAGAGGGATGGGTGCATTGAGAAAATACGAAGTGATTGCCGAAGCGTTAAAGCAATGGATTCAGGAACAGATGCAGCAGCAGGATCGTCGCCAGTGGGCGGATAAGGGCATTCGACTGCCAGCAGTTCGAGTTGTAGCAGAACAATATCAATGCAGTGTAAGTACAGCGATTCGAGCATATGAGTGGCTGGAACAGCGGCATTTGGTGTACGCCATACCTCAATCCGGTTATTATGCTGTACAGAACGGGACAGGTGCTCAGGACATGGATTGGCAGGGAGCGTTGGACTTTGCTTCAGCTGCTCCCGATCCAAGGGTGTTCCCTTATGCAGACTTTCGTCACTGTGTGGATCAGGCGATGGAGAAGAAGCAGGCAGAGTTATTTATGTATGGCACGGATCAGGGATTACCTTCGCTAATTCTGCTGTTGCAGAAGCAGTTTTCGGATTATCAGGTGTTTGCGAGAACAGAGCAGTTCTTTATCACGTCAGGTGTGCAACAGGCACTGGCTGTACTTGCATTGATGCCTTTTCCCAATGGAAAGAGAAAAGTACTGCTTGAACTACCGACCTATCATAATATGCCCTCGCTACTGATTGGATTGAATGTGCCGATTGCCGGTGTTAGACGTACCCTGGATGGGCTGGACTGGGCATCGCTTGAACGTCAGTTCGCTGAGGGAGATATCAAGTTTTTCTATGTCATGCCGCGCTTTCACAATCCAATTGGCACATCGTTAACTGTTGCGGAGAAGAAGAGATTGATCCGGCTTGCTCAGCGGTACGATGTCTATCTGGTGGAGGACGATTATCTGGCTGATCTGGAGGACAATACGAAACAGGACCCGTTATGGTCTTATGATACGGAAGGCCGGGTCATCTATCTGAAGAGTTACTCCAAAATTCTGTTTCCAGGCCTGCGCATTGGCGTAGCTGTTCTGCCCTTACCCCTGATCCAGTCGTTTGGTGCGTACAAAAAAATGCTCGATATCGACACTTCAGTCCTGTCTCAAGCTGCGCTGGAGATCTATGTCCACAGCGGAATGTTTGCTCATCACAGGAAAGTGATTCGTAACCGCTATGCTGCCCGGATGAACACAGTACATGAGCAACTGGACACATATCCAGAATTTGCTCCGTTTATGGACGCTCCTCGAACAGGAGGGGAGCATACCGTATTGCCTTTGGCGGGTGATATCCCACTTCGTGTTCTGCTGTCCCGGCTTCAAAAGCGTGGTGTCATCGTTGATACAACAGAACGGTATTATCCGGAGGGAACATATCAGGTGCATGAGGATCAAATGCTGCGATTGAACATCTCCAATGTGCCGAAGCAGAGAATCGAAGAAGGGATGCAGGTGATCCGGGAGGAAATTTTGAAACTTCAGATCAGGCAGAAATAACGTGAAGAATCGGAGTGTTGTCCGTATATAACAAAAGGCGTCCACACAAGTTGATCACTTGTTGGACGCCTTTTCCATGAATTGTTTTCCACCGACCATACAGCTTGTACGCTATATTGTAGATGGAAATAATCCGTTTTATTCCTGAGCCATCGCCTTGAAGGAAGCTTCTGCGGCTTCCAATGTAGCCTGAACATCCTCGTCTGTATGAGCCGTGGTTAGGAACCAAGCCTCATATTTGGATGGAGCCAAGTTAATGCCACGGTTCAGCATGTGACGGAAGAAGGAAGCGAACAGCTCTCCATCCGTGTCTTGAGCATGATCGTAGTTCGTAACCGGATGGTCACAGAAATGGGTGGAGAATGCACCACGAATCCGGTTGATTGTCAGTGCAATTCCATGACGGTCAGCAGAAGCTTGCAGACCTGCTGTCAGGTCGATAGCAAGGCGTTCCATCTCTTCGTATACACCTGCGCCTTGCAGGACCTCCAGACATGCGATACCAGCCGAGATGGATGCAGGGTTACCAGCCATCGTTCCTGCTTGATAAGCAGGGCCGAGTGGAGCAACCTGCTCCATAACATGTTTGCGTCCGCCGTAAGCACCGATTGGCAGGCCGCCACCAATAATTTTACCAAGAGCCGTCAGATCGGGTTCAATCTCCGCATGATTATCGAGTCCGGCATACGTCTGTGTAGAACCGTAATGGAAACGGAAAGCCGTAATAACCTCGTCATAGATAACCAGTGAGCCGTTGGCCCGTGTCATGGCACAGAGACCTTCCAGGAAGCCAGGCTCCGGCATAACCATACCGAAGTTCCCAACGATCGGTTCAACCATGACTGCGGCAACATCATCACCCCAGCGCTCCAAAGCATCCTTCAGGGCTTCCAGATCATTGTAGGGCACAGTAATGACTTCTTGTGCAATACTGGCTGGAACTCCCGCACTGTCAGGAATTCCGAGCGTGGAAGGGCCAGAACCGGCAGCCACAAGCACCAGATCGGAGTGACCATGGTAACAGCCGGCGAATTTTACGATCTTGTTACGTTTGGTGTAGGCACGAGCTACGCGAATCGTAGTCATGACCGCCTCTGTACCAGAGTTTACAAAACGTACTTTATCCATGGAAGGAATAGCTTCCTTCAGCATTTTGGCGAGCTTGATCTCAAGTTCAGTCGGGGTACCGTACAGCACGCCATTTGCTGCTGCTTCCGTAATGGCCTGCGTAATATGCGGGTGGGCATGTCCTGTAACAATTGGACCGTAAGCAGCCAGATAGTCAATATAACGGTTGTCATCGACATCCCAGAAGTGGGCCCCTTGGGCTTTTTTCATAAATACAGGTGCACCGCCACCAACGGCTTTGAACGAGCGTGAAGGGCTGTTAACACCTCCTACAATATGCTCAAGTGCTTCTGCGTATAGAAGTTCGGAACGGGAACGTGATGTATTCATAAGATAACTTCCTTTCGTAATTCAAAATATGATAAAGGTACAAGCTACAGAAAGATATGATGATTTTCTCATAATAGTATAGCCGGGCACAACGAGAGGGCAGCGTAATGGCTGCCCTCTGCATGTTTGGATTACTGAGCCGGTTGCTCTGACTTTTGATCGTCACCACTGGCTGTTTTATCTTCGGTGCTGGTTGTACTATCATCGGTTGTAGCAGGCGGGTGAATAATATCCTGAATATGCTGCTTCAATTTCTCTTCATTGGTAACCGTCAATACTTGCGCACCGCCTGCTGTACGTTCTTCTTTCAGCAGGTTCATTGGCGGGATCTGCTCACTGCCATTCATGCTGCTCTGGTAACCGAGGCCACCCAGTTTCCACATATCGGAGAGTGTCAGATTCGTATCCACATAAGGATTAACCTGTTCCAGAATGGAAGGCAGCTTGGCAATGGTTGTTGTTGACTGCATTTTCGCCGTCACAGCTTTCAGCAACTCACGCTGACGCTCGGAACGAGCGAAATCCGACATCGCATCATGACGGAAACGAACATACATGAGCGCTGTCTCGCCATCCAGATGCTGATACCCTTTTTTGAGATCAATATCGTATTCGTTATTGTCTGCTTTACTTGTATAGTGCATGTCTTTCTCCACATCAAAATCAACACCGCCAACGGCATCCACCAATTTGATGAATCCCTGGAAATCCGTATACACATAATACTGTACAGGAATGCCGAGCAGATCGCCGGCAGCTTGCATCGCTGCATTAGGGCCGTGGGTGATAGCGGTGTTGATCCGCTCCTTGCCATATCCGTCAATATTGACGTAAGTGTCGCGCAGAATGGAGAACAGATTGATTTTTTTGGTCAGTGGGTCGAGCGATACAACCATCATGCTGTCGGAGCGAGGAACTTCACCTTTTTTCAATCCACGTGCATCGACACCCATAACGAGAATATTTACCGTTTCTGTGCCTTCCCATTTGGGTGGGTCAGGAGTATTTACTTTCTCCACATTTTCGATGCCTGCGAATGGTGAATCGTCGCCGTCCTTTGCCAAACCGTCCAACTGATTGAGAATAGAACCGAAATAATATGCCGCTGCTCCTCCAATAATTAACACGAAGGCGGCAAGAGAAATCCATATGGTTCTCTTCGTCTTTCTGGTCATGCTAGCTCTCCTTTGTATTTGAGATAAAATAAAAAAACGAGTTCGAGTATTCAAGTAAGAACTAGTCGGAGCTTTCCGTACACGTCTTTTCCCAACATAAGGGCAGGACGCGGCTCCAGACTATTTTAAAGCTTGCTGAATTTTGACTGATACCATTATAATTTCTTTTTGGGCTACAAGCAATTTCAACAAAATCCAAGTGAGGTATAATCATGCTGGCGATTGATGTCAAAGATTTGCGCAAGTCGTTTAGCGTCCAGAAAAGCCGAGGTGGGCTGAAGGGCGCATTCCAAGACCTGTTTGCACGTCAATACCAGGAGGTATTGGCTGTAAATGATATTTCATTTCAGATTCCGCAGGGCGAAATATGCGGATATATTGGGGAGAACGGTGCCGGTAAATCAACAACGATCAAGATGTTGACCGGCATTTTGGTGCCTACTTCAGGGCAAATATCGGTTGGTGGATATGTTCCGTATCAGGAACGGGAGAAGTTTGTACAGAATATTGGTGTTGTTTTTGGTCAGCGCAGTCAATTATGGTGGGATATTGGCGTAATCGAATCCTTCCATTTATTGCGCAAAGTATATCGTGTAGGAGAGGTCGATTTCCGGAAACGTCTGGATGAACTGGTTGAGCGATTGCAGCTTCAGGACCTGTTAAGCCGTCCGGTGCGGAAGCTCAGTCTTGGTCAGCGTATGCGCTGCGAGTTAGTGGCAGCCTTGTTGCATAATCCGAGTATTGTTTTCCTGGATGAGCCAACTATTGGTTTGGATATTGTGGTGAAGTCGGAAATTCGGGATTTCTTGAAAGATATGAACAAGGAGCATGGAACGACCATCCTGCTCACCACCCACGATTTGCAGGACATTGAGGCCCTGTGTTCCCGGGTGATCATGCTTGATGCGGGCAACATCATCTATGATGGTGGTCTGGATCATCTCAAGTCACAGTGGGGGAAGGAGCGGGAGATCCGCTTCAAGTTTGGTTCAGCTCACAACATCAGTCAGATGCAGGAATGGACTGCTGCGTTGCCTGTACGTTGGACGGTTGAGAATGAATTGTCCGCATCCGTATGGATTCCGCTGGAACTGAACGTTTCGGATGTACTCGGACGTGTCGTTGGACAAGCCGATATTACCGATATTCAGATTATTGAGATCAACACGGATGAGATTGTGCGCAGTATTTACCAATCCGGTTCCGCCGAGCGTCCCGAGATTGTGGGAGCAGGGAAAGAAGCGGTGGGTGTATCCTGAGATGAATAGTGCATTTATTGATTTTATGCGCATCCGTTTTCTAACGATGCTGGCATACCGGGTGAATTATTACTCCGGCATTTTGATATATACGCTGAATATCGGCGTGTATTACTTTACCTGGCAAGCCATTTACGGTAGCAGTGGTGAACTCGGCGGCTTCACGGCAGCGCAGATGACCACTTACATCGCTGTATCCTGGATGGCACGTGCCTTTTACTTTAACAACCTGGACCGGGAGATTGCCGCAGATATACGGGATGGTTCCATTGCAATTCAATTCATCAGGCCGATCAATTACGTTATGGTCAAAATGATGCAAGGGCTTGGTGAAGGTATTTTCCGCTTCCTGCTCCTCATGATTCCGGGGATGCTCATCGCCATTCTGCTGTTCCCGGTTGAATTGCCTACGGCGCCATCCGCGTGGATTGGCTTTCTCGTCATGCTGTTCTTCAGTTTCCTCATTAATTCCCAGATTAATGTGATAACCGGACTGGCGGCATTCTTTGTGGAAAACAATGAAGGCATGATGCGTATGAAACGCGTCGTGGTTGATTTGTTCTCCGGTCTAATCATCCCGATCAGCCTGTATCCAGGCTGGATGTCCGCGGTGATGAAAGTATTGCCTTTTCAGGCCATTACGTATCTGCCCGGTTCCGTCTTCACTGGAAGAGTGGAAGGTACCGCCATCTGGAGTGTACTCGGTATTCAGGTGTTCTGGTTTGCCTTACTGCTGCTTCCGATGGTATTGATCTGGCGTAAGGCGCGCAAGCGTCTGTTCGTGCAAGGGGGATAACAGATATGTACTATATGGGTCTGATCTGGGAATATTTGAAAAATTACATGAAAACACGACTCACGTACCGTGCTGATTTTTGGGTGGAGATCCTATCGGATCTGCTGTTCCAGGCAACCAACCTGATCTTTATCTTTGTGGTCTTCCGCCACACGGATAACCTGGGCGGCTGGAGTGAGAGTGAAGTGCTCTTTGTTTATGGATATTTTATGGTGCCCTATGGCATCTTCAGTTGTTTTATCAATCTGTGGGGATTCAGTGAGCGGTACATCGTCAAAGGTGAGATGGATCGGATCCTGACACGTCCTGCACATAACCTGTTCCAGATCTTGCTTGAAAATGTAGATCCGCCTGCACTCGTGGGCTCGTTTATTGGCTTGATCATCATGATCTTCAGCGGAGCAGAGATGGGTCTGATGCTGGAGTGGTGGCATATCCCTGCCTTAATTATATTGGCACTCAGCTCAGTCTTGATCTATGCGGGCATCTATACCACATTGACTTCACTATCCTTTTATTCGGACGCGCCAACAGGTATTCTGCCGTTGATGTATAACATTCAAGGATATGGACGCTACCCGGTAACGATCTATAACCGTGCCATTCAGGTGCTGTTAACCTGGATCATTCCGTTTGCCTTCGTGGGCATCTATCCCGCAGCGTTATTCCTTGAGAGGTCCGAGATGCATCGCATGGCGCTGCTTACACCTGTGATGGGATTGGTGTTTGGTTCTATGGGATTGCTGTTGTGGAATTTTGGCGTGAAGCGGTATCGCGGAGCAGGTTCATAATAACGCCCTATAGCATTTCATGGGGGAGATTAGGGAGGAACTGACATGACGTTAAATGTAGGCGAATTGGCACCGGATTTTGAGCTTCCGTCCAGTACGGGAGAATCGGTAAAGCTTTCGGATTACCGCGGACAGCGGGTACTGCTTTATTTTTACCCCAAGGATATGACTTCGTCCTGTACGCAACAGGCTTGTGATTTCCGGGATCGACATGCTGAATTTGAAGGGCTGAACACGGTCATTCTCGGAATCAGCACCGATCCGATGAAACAACATGACAAGTTTATCGCCAAATATGGACTGCCGTTCACTTTGTTGTCGGATGAAGAGCACGTTGTAGCCGAGCAATACGGTGTATGGCAGCTGAAGAAAATGTATGGCAAGGAGTACATGGGTATGGTTCGCTCCACTTTTCTAATTGATGAAGAGGGGAAATTGATCAAGGACTGGTCCAAAGTTCGGGTCAAAGGACATATCGAGGCTGCGCTTGAGGCTTTGAAGACATTGTAATAAATGATTTAGGCAGGTGTGAATAAATACATCTTATCCGTTTCATCATTAAAGGCTGTGCTTCGCGGAATTTACCGTGAACACAGCCTTTTTAGGTGGGCAATCGTTTTTGATTGGATGAATTGTTATTGCTCTTGCCAGAACGAAGCCGATGCACGAGCAGAAGGAAAAGAGGAATAATAAAGCTTACCGTGATATCCCAATCCACCCAAGCGGGCATAATCGTATTGGTGTAGAAAATGACATTGGGAGAAATCAGTACAGCTAAAGCAAATAATAACATCGCTGATGGCAGGATGAGAGGTTTGTATGTCTTTAACCGAAATAGCTGAGCTGTTCCAACGACAAAGGAGAACATATACAGCAGGCTTTTGAAATAGGTAGCAATTAACCAAGCAGTCGCCATGAAGGCCTCAATTCGTTCGAAAAAGTTGCCGATATTAATTTTCTGGGACAGGGTATAGGAGATATAGATGTCATGTTGGGTCAGAAAGGGTCCAAAAATCATGAGCGAAATGAGCAAAAGTGTAGTTAGCAGTAACCCTCCACATAAGGTGGCGAGTAACATGTCCCGTTTGATATGAGGCCCGGACATCACGTAAGGAAGAACCATGGTGATTACGATGAGTTCACCAAAGGAAGTAAATGCTCCCCGAATGATGGAATGAACCAGATGGAGCCAAGGGGTGTTCAAGTAAGGTTGCAGATGTGAACTGTTTACTTTGGGCATCAGCCCGAGAAACAACAAAATCATAAAGGCAACAACGATGGGGGTCAGCATTTCACTGCTTCCTCCTATTGTATGCAAGCCATGCATAAGCCCCCAGACCAGAGCGCACATAAGGATAATTAGAATGACCCGGATGGGGGTCTGAAGGTAGATCTGTGTGGTCATAAAGTCACCAACCTCACGGATACATATGGCAGCACCTATGGCGAAATAAAATAGATATGCAGCTGACAAAACAGACCCTGCCCACCGGCCAAGTATTTTTTGGCAGATTTCAATAAGGGAAAGATCTGGATGCGTCTGATGAAGTTTGTATAGCACCCACATGATGAGTATGCCGATCGGTTGACCGATAAGAGAACAGATCCATGCATCCTGTTGACCCGAAGCAGTAACCACGGAGGGATAGAGTAGAATCATGTCCCCAATCATGACCAGAAAGGTAAGGACTGCAAATTGCCTAATGGTGATTTTCTCTTTAATTAACATAGACACCGTTCTCCTTCTCTATATTCAGCATGGATGATACTCATGGATGAACTCCATTTTTCCATCCATACCAGGCTCCTTCCCCAAAAAAAGTATTCATCCCTGTGAGGAATTATTGTCAGAAACCGATGATTTTCTGTAAGACTTGAGCCATTGTATCAACAGAAGACAGCCTGGGAGAATGATCCCCAATGTGGTATCCCAATCTACCCAGTATGGAACAACGGTGATGACGATAAAGGTAATGCTGGGTGAGACCAGATTGGCTAATCCGAAAACGAGTACGGACGCGGGGATTACAAGCATTCGATACTGCTTAAGCTTGAACAGTTCCGCACAGCCAACAATAAAGGCGTATAAGTATATCATCGCTTTGAAGTACGTAGAGATCAGCCAGGAAGAAGCCATAATGGCTTCAATACGTTCGAAAAAGCCCCCAATACTGATTTTCTGGGACAAAATAAAAGAAGCATATATGTTATGTTGCGTGAGAAAGGCGCCCAAAACCAGCAGGGATATGGTAACAAGCGTTGCCAATACCAAGCTGCCTAAGCCTGCTGCAATAAGCATATCCCGTGTTCGATGAGCCTGCTTGGCGGCATAGGGCAGTATCATCATGATGGGGACGACCTCACCGATGGGATAGATAATGCTCACCAGAATGCCCTGGGAAATAGAGACGACACCCGTATCACTTACTGGCTTCAAATTGCTGGTATCCACCTCAGGAAGCAGACAGACTGCAAGAACGACAATAAACACAATAACGACAGGCATCAGTAGTTCACTACTTCGTCCCATCGTCTCCAATCCATGCCAGACTCCCCAGCCGATCACGATGACGAACATCAGAATGATGATGCGAATCGGAGTGTATTGAAAGATTTGAGTGGTCATGAAATCTCCGACTTCTCTCGTATGGGTGGAGGCACCGATAATGAAAAAGAAAAGGTAGAAGCAGGAAAAGAAAGTACCTGGCCAGAACCCTAGAATACTTCGTGCCATCTGCACCAGATTTTTTTCTGGGTGCATACTGCATAGCTTCAGGATCATGGCCATTAGTGCCATCCCCAGAGGAACGCCTATAAAAGCACAAATCCAGGAGTCTTGTTTGGCATAGGACGTGATAACTGAGGGGTAGATCAGCATCATATCCCCGACCACCATCATAAAAGTGAGAGTGGTCAATTGTCTTGTTCCAAGGCGCCCCTGTTCAAGCATAATGGTCCTCTCCTTTTCTAGGTTCCCGTCAGATGTGCCAAGAATTGATTAACAGGTTCATAGATCCACATGATGATATAGAGCGGACTAGGGAAATCCCACAGGTTGGCTGCAATCACACTGAACCCTGTGGCTATGACGAGCATTCCGCTGTACACAGCTGTTTCCCTCCATTCCTTGCGGCGGAAGAGCCCTGGAAGATCAACCAAGCCTACGAGGCCCCCTATGACAATGACAGTAATTGTAATCAACATCCGGTCTCACTCCTTCAAATCCTCCTTGAATGAATCATCCAGTGTACCTACACGTTTGATCTGTACATTGGCTTCATACTTAACATCCAGATTTTCAAAATATTGATCCCAATCTTTCTCAATCTTTTTGAAAAATTTAGGATCGGCATGATACACTTCCTGACCGAATCCAAAAATGTCAATATGGAACTTTCGCCGCACTGAATTCACGGATTTTTCCATCAGGTCTATCAGTCGCTCCTCACTGTCCTTTTCCAACTCTTTGAGCGTCTTCATTGAACCAATTCTGATTCCGCACTCTACTGCACCAATGGAAGACACATTTTTGAGTTTGATGTGGATCACAGGCTGGTCGTCAATGACCTTTGCTTTTCGTTGGGTCTTGGTGCGGAGAGCTTTGAACGTCACATTTCCTCCCTTTCGGCAAGGCATGTGACTGACGGTAGACACCACATTGTCGCGGATATAGTTGTATCCTTTCGATTCATCTTCCGTTAACCAGCCAACCAGTTTGTCCTTTTTGAAGATGCTTAATCCCGTAGAATTCAGTCGAGCAGGAGACTTGATTGTCCCAATATTATCTTTGCTTCCGCTTCTCGCTAAATTGCCAACGACCTCTACACCAGTGATTACAGGCTGTATTCCAGGTGTCAGCATATATTCAACTAATTGGTCTCCGGTTACGGTTGTTGTGGGAGACCAGGTCTTGGCAGACACGTCCAAAGAATTAAATAACTTCTCCGCAGGAATGTTTTCCAATGGGGTAAGTACGTCCAGTACTTTGGAAGCTGTAGTATTTCGTGCAACCATGACGTAATAATCGGGTCTAGCAGTAGGTTCCCTCATTAACGCTTCCATGACATCGTAGATGCCATCTTTGCGTGCATATTCTTCTCCGAATACCAACACACGGATATGCGCCATAAATATACGGCGTGGACTTGTCTCGGTCAGCTTCTGAATCGCTTCAAACAGCGTGGGCGCGGACGCTTCGTACAGCGTGACAGGAGTGCCATTGCCTCCCCCTGACTTGGAGGATACTTCATTCGGCACAACGACCTGAGCACTCACTTTAATCAAATCGCCATCCTTGTCTACACCAAGACCCAGCATAATGCCAAGTTCATTCAGTTCCTGGCGATCCCAGCATCCGGTAAGGAGAGGGAGCAGGAATGCAATGCATACAATTAATCGGAAGCTCTTGTTCATACGTTGTTCTCCTTACCGAATTAACGCTTCATTTTTTTGCTGCCTTGTCTGGTTTTGTTCGGTGTACCCGTAGAGAGTGGACGGGTTTTCATACGGGACCAGGGTACACGAAACAGCGTATCTTTCAGATCTTTCTGAATCAGAGGCGCAAAGGGAGACATATACGGTACGCCAAAAGAACGCAAGCTGCACAGGTGTGTAACCGTGATGAGCAAAACAATTAGAATACCGTAGAAACCAAAAGCTGCCGCGAGTATCATCAATACAAATCGCAGAATTCGGACAGAGATGGACAGTCCATTCTCTGGAATGACATAACTGGATATGGCCGTTATGGATACGATAATAACCATTGCAGCGGAGACAACTCCTGCATCTACGGCTGCTTGGCCAATGACCAGTGTTCCGACAATGGAAACGGCCTGACCGACCGTTTTCGGAATACGTATACCTGCTTCTCGCAAAATTTCATAGGTCAGTTCCATCAGTATGGCTTCAATGAATGCTGGAAAAGGAACGCCTTCACGTTGAGCTGCCAGACTAATGAGCATATTGGTGGGCAACATTTCCTGATGAAAGGTGGTAATGGCAATATAGAAGGATGGTGCTAGTAAAGCGATAAAAAAGGACAGATAACGAATCAAGCGAATCAATGTGCTGATATCGGCCCGTTGATAGTAATCCTCCGGCGATTGGAAGAAATGCACGAACAAGGCGGGAACCAGTAGCACAAAAGGCGTACCGTCCACGATGATGGCTACTCTGCCCTCAAGTAAGGCAGCACAAACCGTATCTGGACGTTCACTATTGTAAACCGTGGGGAATAACGTTCTGGTTTCGTCTTGTACAAGTTCCTCGATGTACCCGCTCTCCAGAATCCCGTCAATATCGATCTCATCGAGCCTGCGCCTTAGTTCCTCTACCACTTCCGGATCAACGGTATGCTTCAGGTATAAGACCGCAACCCTTGTTTTGGTGATACGACCAATCTCCTTTTCTTCGATCCAGAGATGAGGGTCACGAATGCGTTTGCGAATCAAGGATGTATTTGTACGCAAATTTTCATTAAATCCCTCCATAGGACCCCGAACAACGGTCTGTGAGATGGGTTCACCAACAGCACGGTCTTCCCACCCAGCTGCGGCAATTTTCAATCCTCGTGCACAGCCTTCGAGTAGCAGGATGGCCGAACCGGATAGGAGAGCATTAAGCACATCTTCCATGTCATCCACAAATGTTACATTGCTCGCAGCCAGAATGTCATTCTGGAGGTAGCTCAGATGCTCATCATCTGCAGAGAATTCCGGAAGTTCATGTGTCTTTAACAGGGATTCCAGGATGGAATGATTCAGAATCTGGACATCCACTAATCCATCAATGTACAACATCACTGCAGGCCATTTATGTAAACACTGGAGCGGGCGCATCATCAAGTCGTTGCTGTTCCCCATCACTTGCTTGCAGTATTCCATATTTTCGCTTAGATCCGGAGAGATTTGCCTCTGATCTTGGCGTTCCAGCGACGATTCACTCATGCCTTCACCTCCCTATACACCCTATATTTTCAAGTTAGTATGACCTGGATGAATTCGGATTATCACAAAAAAAAGGAGCTGCGATTATTCGCAACTCCTTGCCTGTTTATTATATATGGACTTTTGTCCGAATTTACTTTTGTCTTTGTCGAACAGGGGCTGGCTTGGATACGGTGGATCTTGCTGTCCATGCTTTGCGGTAACGATAGAGCACAGCTACGATAAGCAATAGGCCGATTCCTCCCACGATATATGCTGCATATTGATGAGCCAGATGGAATACGGCGTTCCACTGAGGGCCAAATATTTTGCCAATGCCCAGAAACAGTACAACCCAGAACAGTGCGCCTGAATAGGCGTAGAGAGCGAATTTGCGAAAGGGAACAGCGGCTATGCCCGCGAAATATCCTGTGAAATGCCTTACACCCGGAATGAAATAACCGATGAAGATTAAGGCATTACCATACTTGGCGAACCACTTTTGCGTTTTATCGAGCTTGTCCTGCTTTAGCAGAAACCATTTTCCGTATCGTGTTATAAAGGGCAGTCCTGCCTTGGCTCCAATAAAATAAGTGATGGTCATGCCAATCGTTGTCCCCAGAAAAGCCAGTATGGTGAGGATTCCAAAGTCGAGATGCCCCTTGTAGGAGAGAAACCCTGCGTAAGCCATCGTTGTTTCACCAGGAAAGGGAAGTGCGATGAATTCAAGCAACAAGCCAAAAAACAAAACGCTGTATCCGTAGGACCCAAACAGATGTTGGATCTTCTCAAGCAATTCCAATAGATTTCACTCTCCTGAATACGGGGTGGGAGCATGAATACTCTCCAAGGTGTTTTAATGTGTTCTGCCTGTTCATTATGCTACCTAATCTGAAGCGAAGAATCAATCAGGCTACATAGCAAATTGTGAAAAAATATTAAACAAAATCACGTCTTTTTTCAATGTAGCCTCCATATAATTCTAACAAATCTGCTGAAGTCTATCAGCAAATTACTAGAGACGGTGGAGGTCGATTCGTAAATGGTACAGAGACCGGAATTCAGAATCAAGGAATTAGGGGGAAACTCTGCAACAATCATACATACGTTTTTATCTGGAAAATGGTATGTCATTCTCGTGCGGATTGCGATATTGTTATGTGCATTTGCTGTATATGCAGGCACGGCTTATGCATCTTCTGCTTCCGGCTCAGGTGATCCAATTTCGGAAGATAAGAATACTCAAGACAAGGTAGTCTATCTGAGTTTTGACGATGGACCGGGTAACCATACCCGTGAAGTATTGGATATTTTGCGCAAGGAGAAGGTTTTGGCTACATTTTTTGTGCTGGGTGAGCAGGCAGAGCGTTATCCCGAGTTAATCCGGGGACTTGTGGAGGATGGACATGCTTTGGGGAATCATACGTTTAATCATCAATACGAACAGCTGTACAGTGATTTTAAAGTGTTCTGGAAACAGATCAAGCAAACAGAGGAAGTGCTGGAGCGTATAACCGGTTTCCGTCCGAATCTGGTGCGAGCACCAGGTGGTACCTACGGGCATTTTGACCAGAGTTATTTTGATTTGCTCCAACTGGGTGGATACACCGTCATGGACTGGAACGTCGATAGTGGAGATTCCAAGCGTAAAGGTGTTCCGGCCAAAGAGATCCTCAGCAATTCGACCAAAGTACCTGCGGGAGCACGTTCGGTCATTGTCCTGATGCATGACGGTGGTGCACATGCTGAAACGGTCAAAGCACTTCCGGGTATTATCAAATATTATCGTGATCATGGATATCGTTTTGACACCATAAAGAGTACAGATCAACCAGTTCAATTCCGTGTACATCCAGATGGTAAGTATAAGGCCCGCAAGGCGCCGGGAAAGGCCTGGATCGCAGAGCATGTAGAAGCGAACGCGACGTTATGGCTTGCAAGCAAGAAGCTGAAGGTAGAGGTGGGATTGGCTGCGGCTACCTTGCAACCGGGTGAGTTCCGCATGGAGGGTCAGCGAATCATGGTGCCTTTGCGTACGTTTATGAAAAAATTCGGGGGCAGCACTCGCTGGAACTCTGAAACAAGGACGGCCATAGCAGTATGGAAGGAAAGAACGATTCATGCAGACAGTGTGAGCGGAACACTGACAACAACAGGGGCAATTGAAACGGAAGCAGTACAGAGTCAGGGTGGAACCATCTGGGTTCCGTTACGTGAGTTACTGGAGCAGATGGGGTTGAGGGTGAATTCCTTAACCAGTAATGAAGCAGAGTGGACGGTAAAGGCGGGCACTTCCAGATCCATTTCGGCAATGAACAGCATATTTAATTATAAAATGATCTGAAGAAAGTCATTCTTGCAGGACTATTCTCTCTACTTCCGGGCAACACTGAATCATAGATTACTATGGTTCAGGAATGCTGATGAACGGAAGGAGATCAGAGAAATGTCTTATATCCGAATGGAACATGAACATGCGGTCGAATTGTTAAACAGGGTCATGAAGCGTGTTGAGAGTGTGATTATTGGCAAAAAAACAGAGATTCGTTATGTCCTCACTGCAATGCTCAGTGGAGGTCATGTACTTCTGGAAGATGTGCCGGGTACCGGGAAAACGATGCTGGTTCGTGCCGTTGCTTCTGCACTGGACTGCTCCATGGGCCGGATTCAATTCACGTCCGATGTCATGCCGGCAGATGTTACGGGCACTTCAATCTATCATCCACATACAGCTGAATTCAAGTTTCGGCCCGGACCCGTCATGTCCAATGTTGTCCTGGCTGATGAAATAAATCGCGCTTCACCACGCACTCAGTCTGCCCTGCTGGAGGCAATGGAGGAACGACGTATTACGGTTGATGGCACAACCTATGCCTTGCCACGCCCTTTCTTTCTGCTGGCGACACAGAATCCGTTACAGTTCGAGGGTACGTACCGTCTGCCTGAAGCGCAACTGGATCGATTTATCATGAGAATTGGACTTGGGTATCCCGATCCGGAACAGGAATTAGAATTGTTAACGCGCATGCAAGGTAGAGAGGAGCTTGATGAACTTCGCCCTGTCCTACTTGCTGAAGAGGTCGTAGCCATGCAGCGTGAAGTCAAACAGGTACATGTTGATCCGGTCGTCAAACAGTATCTGGTGGCCGTTGCTGTAGCCTCTCGCAACCTTCCGGCAGTCAGACTGGGCATCAGTCCGCGTGGAACACTGGCCTGGATGGCTGCGGCGCAGTCATTTGCCTATCTTCAAGGACGCAGTTATGTCATCCCGGATGATGTGAAAGAGGTAGCTGTGCCTGTCCTTTCCCACCGTATTCAATTGAAGGCACAGAACAGAGCGGAGGTTTGGGGGCAAGTTCAAGTCATTGAAGAAGCATTGTCATCGGTCCCGGTACCTGTACAGATGGCATCACAGGGAAGGGGACGGAGGCAATGACTGCGCTGGGACAACGGATTGTGAGTGCTGTCTTGGTGGTGGCTTTTGCTTCCTTGTATCAGTGGCATGGGGGCAAAGCGGCGTTGTTTCTATCCGTTATAACTTTCTTGATGTTTACAGGAGGTCTGCTTCTCCATTGGTTCGGACCACGGCGTATTCACATCCGTCGGAAAATACACACGAACCGGATTGAGGCAGGCGAGCAGGTACGGGTTCTTGTCGAACTGGAATTCAATTGCGTTATTCCATTGTTATGGATCGTTCTGTGTGAGAACACACCTGCAGGTGTTCATCGCAAATTGATTTTCCCGGGAACACGGCGACAATTTTCCTATCAATATGAATGTTCCGGGTTACGCAGAGGAGTCTACAGATGGGATACGGGCAGATTGTATTGGGGTGATATGTTTGGCTGGAATACCCTCTCCGCAGAGACCGAAGGAGGTACACCCCTGATTGTTGTTCCTCAAGCAACGGCTTGGGGGAAGGGGGATTCGGTAGAATTCGCTGCGATGATCGAAGGGACTCTGTCGGAGCGAAGAAATAGCCAGGGAAACCGTAGCCCTGAGTTTCGTGAATATCAGCAGGGTGACCCACTGGGAAGAGTTCATTGGAAAAGTACAGCCAAAACGGGAAAACTTCAGACCTTTCTGCCTGATACCACGGATATAGCCTCTCTCGGCATCCTGGTGTATGAAGGCGCGTCGGGTTATGACGTAATACAACGGGAGAACATGGATGCACCTGCTTTTGAACGAGTGGTTCGTGCAGCTGCCCGCTGGATTCATACCGCTGAGCGGGATGACATTCCTTATCATCTGTGGATGGAAGGCGGCGATAAGAACTATGATGCACAAGATCAATGGCAACATGGGCCGTTCCATGCAGATGATGAGAATCATGGACTGGACAAGTTAGCGGGGGCACGAATATCCAAAACACAATCAGGCTCGGTTTCGCTTCGAACGGAGATGCTGGATGGACTGGCGAGCGGGTCGCGAATTGTGGTTCTCACAGGTAAGATGGATCAGTTTCTGGCCGAATGGATCATAACTGCAATCGGGTCGGGTTATCGTGTAGAGGTGCAATTGACTGAAGCGAACCAAGACCAATTAGGATCAACGGATAGATTGATGAATGGATTGGGATATGACAACTTAAGTTTGGAGCGGCTTCGTCACAGCGGGGTGCCGATCCACGCGGTTACAGACGTTGCGTTATCTTCATTGGGAAAGGTGGAGGTAACGGATGTGGGAGCGTAATGGTAACCAGCAACCCAATTCCACTGTGGCCGACTTAGAGTCAACGGCCCGTACGAGATTAGAATCGGCCTATTCTGTATATAAAGCTGTGAACCAGAATTCTGTGACGGATATAAAGGATGAGGGATATGTTATCGTACCTGTCCTGTACAAAATTTTTATTTCGGCCATTTTACTTATACTGTCTCTGGAGTGGATATATCCTGTTACATCATCAAATCAGCAGGGCAGTGAACGGTTCTTGTCCGTAATGGCGGGATTAACGGGAGCATTGTTGCTCGCGGGGTTAATTAGTACAGGATGGATCACCGGAGTACTGATCCGATTATTCATTGCACTCGCTGCTTTATGTCTGATGTACGGAGGAAGTGATCCTGCCCGTTGGGCGGTCGCTTATCCGGGGATATTTTCAGCGGATATGGACACGTTTATAAATAACTGGCGATTCCACTCGATTAGTACAGAAACGAGAGGTTTGTTCATGATGTGCGGCTGGAGCATGCTCATGGCTTCTGTGCAATCCCTTGTATTGTTACGTCGAAGCGTTATGCTGTTTGGCAGTGCAACACTGCTCTATTTGCTTTTGCTTGAATCCTTTGCGGGGCTGGAAGTGTATGCTTCTGTAATACGGTCTGTCCTATGGACTTTTCTTATTCAGGCTCTGCTCCAGCTATTACGTCTCAATGGAGGAGTCACTACTCCGAGTTATCGCGGCAGCCCCTATGGCCGTTGGAGTGCCGTAACTATCGTTGTTTCCGCAGGTATGGTGCTTCTCTCCGCGTTACCTGGCCAGTTTGCTTCCATTCCTCAACCGGAACGCATATCTTTGGAGCAGATGGGTGAACGCATAGCTCGCTGGGCAGGTTATACACAGCACAGTAGTATCCCTGCTGCAACGACAGTCACGGGATATAGCACAGCGGACGCGCCTATGGGAGCACCGTTGGTGCAGGGGAACTCCATCTTTTTTATAGCGAAGAGTCCGAAAGTGACGTATTGGCGAGGGGAGACCCGTTCATATTATAACGGTAGTACTTGGAGTGATCCGGGTCAAAGCTTCGAAACGAACAGTCCATCCGGAATGCTACGCACAGATGGATGGGAGAATCCAACCTATTGGAGTCGCATCCGCCAAACCGTTACGATGCAGCGAGAGTGGAAAGGGCCAAATCCACTCTTTACCGGGGGCATACCGGTCAACGTATCGTTCCAGGATAAGAACAAGGATAATCAGGAAAACATGTTTTCTTTGCTGTCTAATCGCGATTCGGCAACACTGTGGCTCTCGAGCTCAGGGGACGATAAGATGGTTAAACATTATTCGGCAGACGTCATGGTTCCTGTCGCAACACCTGAACAGTTACGTCTGCTTGAGGAAACGAATAAAGGGAAAGATCCGGCAGCCATTCGCAGGACCTATCTGCAATTGCCTACATCACTCCCTGGTCGAGTGCAGACGCTCGCCAAGGAAATCATTCAAGGCAGTGAGACCCGGTATGACGCAGTGCAAGCCGTCAAGACTTATCTGGCTGCTCATGCCGAGTATACGTTGGATACCCGTATGCCACCGCGTGGAACCGATTTTGTGGACGATTTTCTATTCGTCACCCGGCAGGGGTATTGCAATCATTTCTCCACAGCCATGATTGTGTTGCTGCGTGTAGAGGGCATCCCCGCACGCTGGGTTAAAGGTTTTGGCCCCGGAGTTGCTGACCCGGATGTGCCCAGTCAGTATGTGATTTCACAGGGAGATGCACATTCCTGGGTAGAGGTATATTTTCCGGGTGCAGGCTGGATGCCGTTTGAGGCCACGCCTGGCTTCACCATGGCGCAAGGCGCAGGCGAAGATGTCGCAGCGCTCGCCGGGCCGCAGCCTGTTGCGGAGAATCCGCCGAATATGAGCGGCGGATTGGGTTACGCGGGCGCATGGCTGCTCGCCCGCACACGGGCCATTGCCGCGGAGCCATGGCTCGCGGCAGCCCTTGTGGCAGCGGCCCTGCTGGGCGCCGCTGCTCTGGTCCGCATGCGGCGGCTACGCCCCGCGCTGCGGTTAGGGCTGCTGCTGGCGTGGCCACGCAGCAGCTTTCCGGACCGCGAGCGGCTGCTGGGTGCCGCCGCTCCGGTCTGGGCGGCGCTCGCGCGCCGGTACGGCCCGCGGCCGCCGGGGATGACGCTGCGTGAATATGCAGCGTCACCAGCTGTGGCCGCAGGCGCGGACGGCGCGGACATCGCGCGGTTTGCAGCCGACTGGGAACGGCTGCTGTACGGGCCAGACCGTCCGCTGCGCGCGGACAGTCTGAACTTCCTGCGCCGGGCACTTCGTTTGGCCCGGCGGTTGCAGACGTTGTAACACAAGGATGTTACAACGTTACACCAAAGATGCGAAGCAGCTGCCATACAATCGCTATCGCTTTCCAATAGAGCTTGGCCACATGTGGGCAGATGAAGATCGCCATTGGCTGGCGCACTGTTTTTAAACGCAGCATTTGGTTTACGCTGCATGCCATACATAAGACGCCTTTCGCGCTGCGCTGCGAACGAGGCGTCTTTCCACGATCATACACTTGAACCAGTATCTTGCTGCCAAGCTTTTCTGTTCGAAATTTCATATTTAAAGGCATTTGGTAATCCTGTTTTGATATGTCGAAAAAAGGAGTTTCGCCTTTCCTTGACGGTATGTTTTGTCGTTGCGTATAATTAGTTTCATTGAATTGAGGGAGGCACGGTTATGAATAAGCAGAATGAGATTGTGGTTGTCCTTGACTTTGGGGGCCAATACAACCAGTTAATCGCCAGAAGAATCCGGGATCTTGGCGTATACAGCGAGCTTTTGCCGTATAACACACCGGCGGAAAAGATCGCAGAAATGGCACCAAAAGGAATCGTATTTTCAGGTGGGCCGTCCAGCGTATACGCTGAGAATGCGCCACACGTGGACCCAGGTGTCTATGACCTAGGCTTGCCAATCTTCGGTATCTGCTACGGAATGCAGCTTATGGCCCAACAGCTCGAAGGTAAAGTAGAACGTTCCGAGAAGCGAGAGTACGGTAAAGCAGACCTTGAGTTTGCCGCTGGATCTACACTGGCAAAAGGTATTGAAGGCGAACATACGGTATGGATGAGTCACGGTGACCACGTGGTTACACTTCCTCCAGGTTTCAAACTGGATGCAGGCACGGAAAGTGCGCCAATCGCTGCCATGAGTGACGATGAGCGTAAATTGTATGCTGTCCAGTTCCACCCTGAGGTACGTCACTCTGTTCGCGGTAACGACATGATTCGTAACTTCCTGTTCGAAATCTGTGGTTGCGAAGGCAACTGGACGATGGAGACATTCATCGATGACACGATCAAAGACATTCGTGAAAAAGTGGGCGACAGTAAAGTACTGTGTGCACTTAGCGGCGGTGTAGATTCTTCCGTTGTAGCTGCATTGCTTCACAGAGCCATTGGTGATCAACTGACATGTATGTTTATTGACCACGGTCTGTTGCGTAAAGGCGAAGCAGAAAGTGTAATGGAGACATTTGTCGGCAAATTCGACATGAAAGTTGTCAAAATTGATGCACAAGAGCGCTTCATGTCCAAACTGGCTGGCGTGGATGATCCAGAACAAAAACGTAAAATCATCGGTAACGAGTTTATTTACGTATTTGACGAAGAGTCCAAGCAGTTCGATGACTTTGCATTCCTGGCGCAAGGTACACTGTACACGGACATCGTGGAAAGTGGTACAGCGACTGCACAGACCATCAAATCTCACCACAACGTGGGCGGTCTGCCTGAGGACATGAACTTTAAACTGATCGAGCCACTGAACACGCTGTTCAAGGATGAAGTACGTAAAGTCGGTACCGAGTGTGGCTTGCCGGACGAAATTGTACACCGTCAGCCGTTCCCAGGTCCAGGTCTTGCGATCCGTGTTCTAGGTGAGGTTACTGAAGAGAAACTTAAAATTGTTCGTGACTCAGACTACATCCTGCGTGAAGAGATTGCCAAAGCCGGTCTCGACCGCGAAATCTGGCAGTACTTCACAGCCCTGCCGAACATGAAGAGTGTTGGCGTTATGGGTGATGCGCGTACGTATTCCTACACAGTAGGTATTCGTGCAGTAACATCCATCGACGGTATGACTGCGGACTGGGCACGTATCCCTTGGGATGTGCTGGAGAAAATCTCCGTACGGATCGTTAACGAAGTTGATAACGTAAACCGTATCGTCTATGACGTAACTTCCAAACCACCTGCAACGATTGAGTGGGAATAGGATATAGACTCTTAACGATAGATTTAAAAAATGCTCTTTTATCTGCGGTATTTCGCAAATAAAAGGGCGTTTTTTTATTAAGAAGAATATTGTGATCAAATTTTTGTAGGGCTACTTTTTTTACAAGTAATAAACTCTCAAAATTAATCCCATTTTAAAGTTCACTTCATGATCCTTTCAGGTAGGGCCTGTACAATAAGTACATACTAAGAGCTATATGGCTACTGAAAGGAGAATTGAATGTATGCGTAAAACCGACTATATGAGCAAATGGAAGATGGGTATTGGAAGTGCGTTTCTGATGGTGATGCTGGCAGGATGCGGTTCAGGTATGCAAGATCTGGCTTCCGGTTCGGGGGACTTTCCATTTGTGAATTTAGAGGCAGCGGATGCTTCTTCCGATCAGACCAGAAACCAGGATTTACCCTCTGACTCAACAACAAACACAAATCAGGAACAACAAGAGGTACAAGATGCTCCGCAGACAGAGATATAATTAACATAGGACTGATCCGGTAAAAAATAGCTCCGGAACATGTCGCAAATTGCTCCATATACCTAATGAGTATAAGCCTTCGGAATACGAGATATCGTTATTCCTAGATCATCATTCACCTGATTGCTAAAACGCATCAGAAATATAAGCTAGCTTGATTAGAGCGCTTCTGCTCTTTGATCAGGCTAGCTTTTTATGTTATCCTGCGGAACTTTCAGTCTGAAAGAATGGACATATCCCATTGAGATTACACCGAAAAAAGCGTATTCAATTGGGTTGTAAACCGCTGAACTGGTTCAATCTGTTAAATAATACGAACGATATTCTAAAAGCGTGATATTAATATTCGTTTTTCTCATTGACAAAAACATACTGCCCTCCTAAAATAGTGATGGGAAACAAACAAATAGCGCATACTTATTCGTATAATCCTGGGGATTGGCCCGGGAGTCTCTACGAGATCACCCTAATGATCTGGCTACGAAGAGGAGAAGGCTAAGCACATGAATTCTACATGATTGCGGGGACATCACGCACATTAGAATTTTTTTTGTTCTTAGTAAAGGCATCCTGCCACTCCTTGTCAGCTGAACCCTGGGTGAAGAATCTTCATCAGGGTCATTTGTCGTTTTTCAATATGGCTTCAACATCTCTAAGGGGGAGTTAGTAATTATGGATCGTTTCTTTAAATTAAAAGAAAACGGAACAAACGTTAGAACGGAGATTGTTGCGGGTCTCACTACGTTTATGACAATGGCTTACATTCTTTTTGTAAATACGTTGTTCTTGGGACAAGCCGGTGCGGGGATGTCGGATAATGCAGTATTCTTTGCAACAGCCGTCGGCGCCGGATTAATGACTATTATTATGGGATTGTTCGTGAATATTCCGATCGCACTTGCACCAGGTATGGGGCTGAATGCGTACTTCATGACTGTCGTTCTAAGTTCGAATGGAGCGATTACTTGGCAAGCGGCTCTCGGAGCGGTATTCCTTTCCGGTATCGTCTTCATTATTTTGACCGTGACGAAGATTCGTCAAATGCTGCTTGTTGCAGTTCCGCAGTCGATCAAAATGGCCATTACGGTTGGTATCGGTCTCTTTATTACCATTATTGGTTTCAAACTTGCTAACCTCGTGGCTGTAACAGTTAATGTTGCACCAGACGCAGATCTGAGTCAGCCGATTCCAGGTAGCAGTTTTAACTTGTCATTGGGCAACTTTGTAACACATCACGATGCGTTGCTGGCCCTGATTGGTTTGCTCCTTATTGCTATATTAATGGTTATGCGCGTCAAAGGCGCTCTGCTGATCGGGATCGTAGCAACAACGCTGATTGGTATTCCGATGGGCGTTACGAATCTGAGTGGTCTTTCAGGCGCAAGCTGGTTGCCTAACTTCAGTGATCTGGCGGTTGGACAGCTGGATTTGAAAGGTGCCATCAGTCTCGGATTGTTTGAGATCATCTTCATCTTTACCTTCGTTGAATTGTTCGACACGTTTGGTACGATGGTAGGTACTGCAACGCGTATGGGGATTATGAAGGATAAGAAAAAAGGCGAGAAAACGATTGGTAAAGCGATGCTCGTCGATGCAGTTGGTGTCAGCGCAGGTGCTGCACTAGGTACAAGTACCATTACGGCATACGTTGAAAGTGCTTCAGGTGTTGAGGCAGGTGGACGTACAGGACTGACTTCGGTAACGACAGGTTTATTGTTCATTTTGGCCCTGTTTATCGCACCGCTTGCGCTGGTTGTTCCATCCGCTGCGACGGCTCCGGCATTGATCATCGTGGGTGTACTTATGATGAGTCAAGTGCGCAGCATTGAGTGGGATGATTTCCTGCAAGCTTTCCCTGCATTCCTTACCATTGTATTGATGCCTTTCACAGGTGGAATCGCAAACGGGATCTCCGCAGGTATCGTATCTTATGTGATTCTGGCAGTGTTCAGTAACTTGGTTACAGAGCGTAAAGTGAAAATTCACTGGCTTATGTGGATCTTGGCGCTCATTGTAGTCTGCCGATACGTATTTATTGGCGGGGAGTAAGCGTACATTAGGTTTTAATGAAGAATACGGAGATAAGTTTGATACCTTATATATGAAAGAAGCGGAAGCCACGGGATTTAAACCCGGAGCTTTCGCTTTTTTTGTATTCTTTTCTTGAGCAAAATGAATTTCAAAAATGTTTTCCTTCTATATAGAAGGAATGAGTATAATGTTCTATGATCTGTTGGTTGTTTATCCAATGAAATCATCGGTTAATAAGTTCTATAACGTGATGAGTATGTACTCTATACAACTTGATTTCTCTATAATTGGATTAGGAATTATATGAAAAACCTTTTTTAATTACTCCGATCATTAAAGTTAGTGCGCAGATGTATCATTTAGCTGGTTATAAGGAGATACTTGTTAAAAGGTCTATAGGGTACTCATTTTATAAGAATTTAATGTTTATCTAAAAAAGACTTGCGTTTCATAACTGTACATGGTATATTCTATTTCCGGCCAAAAAAACACGAGATACACGGTGCGGCAAGCGAATGAAATAAGCTTCGAAAGAAACTTTAAAAAAAGAACTTGCAAAGTTGGTTCGGACATGATATTATATAAGAGTTGCTGAAGAGAACGACATTCGGTAACAAAACAAGTTTGATCTTTGAAAACTGAACAACGAGTGAGTAAACATTCTGCTTGCAGAATGAACGCGAAAGTTGAGACAAGCCTTGGCTTGAATCGACTGGAGCACAAATGAGATTTTTAATCTCGTCAGATTCAAAATGAGCTTATCGCTCTTTTCATACTTTATTGGAGAGTTTGATCCTGGCTCAGGACGAACGCTGGCGGCATGCCTAATACATGCAAGTCGAGCGGACTTGATGAGAAGCTTGCTTCTCTGATGGTTAGCGGCGGACGGGTGAGTAACACGTAGGCAACCTGCCCTCAAGTTTGGGACAACTACCGGAAACGGTAGCTAATACCGAATAGTTGTTTTCTTCGCCTGAAGGAGACTGGAAAGACGGAGCAATCTGTCACTTGGGGATGGGCCTGCGGCGCATTAGCTAGTTGGTGGGGTAACGGCTCACCAAGGCGACGATGCGTAGCCGACCTGAGAGGGTGATCGGCCACACTGGGACTGAGACACGGCCCAGACTCCTACGGGAGGCAGCAGTAGGGAATCTTCCGCAATGGGCGAAAGCCTGACGGAGCAATGCCGCGTGAGTGATGAAGGTTTTCGGATCGTAAAGCTCTGTTGCCAGGGAAGAACGCTTGGGAGAGTAACTGCTCTCAAGGTGACGGTACCTGAGAAGAAAGCCCCGGCTAACTACGTGCCAGCAGCCGCGGTAATACGTAGGGGGCAAGCGTTGTCCGGAATTATTGGGCGTAAAGCGCGCGCAGGCGGTCATTTAAGTCTGGTGTTTAATCCCGGGGCTCAACCCCGGATCGCACTGGAAACTGGGTGACTTGAGTGCAGAAGAGGAGAGTGGAATTCCACGTGTAGCGGTGAAATGCGTAGATATGTGGAGGAACACCAGTGGCGAAGGCGACTCTCTGGGCTGTAACTGACGCTGAGGCGCGAAAGCGTGGGGAGCAAACAGGATTAGATACCCTGGTAGTCCACGCCGTAAACGATGAGTGCTAGGTGTTAGGGGTTTCGATACCCTTGGTGCCGAAGTTAACACATTAAGCACTCCGCCTGGGGAGTACGGTCGCAAGACTGAAACTCAAAGGAATTGACGGGGACCCGCACAAGCAGTGGAGTATGTGGTTTAATTCGAAGCAACGCGAAGAACCTTACCAGGTCTTGACATCCCTCTGATCGATGCAGAGATGTATCTTTCCTTCGGGACAGAGGAGACAGGTGGTGCATGGTTGTCGTCAGCTCGTGTCGTGAGATGTTGGGTTAAGTCCCGCAACGAGCGCAACCCTTATATTTAGTTGCCAGCACTTCGGGTGGGCACTCTAGATAGACTGCCGGTGACAAACCGGAGGAAGGTGGGGATGACGTCAAATCATCATGCCCCTTATGACCTGGGCTACACACGTACTACAATGGCCGGTACAACGGGCTGCGAAATCGCGAGATGGAGCCAATCCCAACAAAGCCGGTCTCAGTTCGGATTGCAGGCTGCAACTCGCCTGCATGAAGTCGGAATTGCTAGTAATCGCGGATCAGCATGCCGCGGTGAATACGTTCCCGGGTCTTGTACACACCGCCCGTCACACCACGAGAGTTTATAACACCCGAAGTCGGTGGGGTAACCGCAAGGAGCCAGCCGCCGAAGGTGGGATAGATGATTGGGGTGAAGTCGTAACAAGGTAGCCGTATCGGAAGGTGCGGCTGGATCACCTCCTTTCTATGGAGAATCGTTTCCTGTAACGGAAACATTCAAATACGCAGCTTAGCTGCAAAACACTCACTCGTTGTTCGGTTTTGAGAGCTCAAACTCTCAAACAGCTTGCTTTTGCATGGAGCTTGTTCTTTGAAAACTAGATATCGAAACGAAACAAACGCGAATTAGAACATTCCTTTAAGCTGATTTTGTGTAAACAAGTCAAGTGTATAAAGGTAGTTAAATTGCTTTTGTGATGGTATCGGGTGAGAGCGACTTTTGGATTTGGACGCAGTCCAAACCAAGGGAAGCGAGCGACCGAAACCGGAACAAAATGGTTAAGCTACTAAGAGCACACGGAGGATGCCTAGGCGCTAGGAGCCGATGAAGGACGTGGCGAACAACGAAACTGCCTCGGGGAGCTGTAAGCAAGCTTTGATCCGGGGGTGTCCGAATGGGGAAACCCAGCTGGGGTAATTTCCAGTTACTCACAACTGAATACATAGGTTGTGTAGAGGCATACCAGGGGAACTGAAACATCTAAGTACCCTGAGGAAGAGAAAACAATAGTGATTCCGTCAGTAGCGGCGAGCGAACGCGGAGAAGCCCAAACCAAAGAGCTTGCTCTTTGGGGTTGTGGGACGTCTCACATGGAGTTACAAAGGAACCGGTTAAGCGAAGAGGTCTGGAAAGGCCCGCCAAAGAAGGTAAAAGCCCTGTAGTTGAAAGTTGGTTCCCTCCGAGACGGATCCCGAGTAGTGCGGGGCACGTGAAACCCCGTATGAATCCGGCAGGACCATCTGCCAAGGCTAAATACTTCCTAGCGACCGATAGTGAAGCAGTACCGTGAGGGAAAGGTGAAAAGCACCCCGGAAGGGGAGTGAAATAGAACCTGAAACCGTGTGCTTACAAAAAGTCAGAGCCCGTTTTAGGGGTGATGGCGTGCCTTTTGTAGAATGAACCGGCGAGTTACGTTCCCGTGCAAGGTTAAGGTGAAGAGCCGGAGCCGCAGCGAAAGCGAGTCTGAATAGGGCGATGTAGTACGTGGACGTAGACCCGAAACCGGGTGATCTACCCCTGTCCAGGGTGAAGGTGCGGTAACACGCACTGGAGGCCCGAACCCACGCATGTTGAAAAATGCGGGGATGAGGTGGGGGTAGCGGAGAAATTCCAATCGAACTCGGAGATAGCTGGTTCTCCCCGAAATAGCTTTAGGGCTAGCCTCGGAAACTAGAGTCGTGGAGGTAGAGCACTGATTGGGTGCGGGGCCCGCAAGGGTTACCAAGCTCAGTCAAACTCCGAATGCCATAGACTTACTTCCGGGAGTCAGACAGTGAGTGCTAAGATCCATTGTCAAAAGGGAAACAGCCCAGACCATCAGCTAAGGTCCCCAAGTGTGTGTTAAGTGGGAAAGGATGTGGAGTTGCACAGACAACCAGGATGTTGGCTTAGAAGCAGCCACCATTGAAAGAGTGCGTAATAGCTCACTGGTCGAGTGACTCTGCGCCGAAAATGTAACGGGGCTAAACACACCACCGAAGCTATGGCTTGATGCTTTGCATCAGGGGTAGGGGAGCGTTGTATAAGGGTTGAAGGTGTACCGTAAGGAGCGCTGGACATTATACAAGTGAGAATGCCGGTATGAGTAACGAAAAGATCAGTGAGAATCTGATCCGCCGAAAGCCTAAGGGTTCCTGAGGAAGGCTCGTCCGCTCAGGGTAAGTCGGGACCTAAGGCGAGGCCGAAAGGCGTAGTCGAAGGACAACAGGTCGAAATTCCTGTACCACCGTAAGCCGTTATGAGCAATGGGGGGACGCAGTAGGGTAGTGACACGGACTGATGGATGTCCGTCTAAGCAGTAAGGCTGATGTGTAGGCAAATCCGCACATTGTAAGGCTGAGCTGTGATGGGGAGCGAAAATTATAGTAGCGAAGGTCATGATCTCACACTGCCAAGAAAAGCCTCTAGCCAGGTGATGGTGCCCGTACCGCAAACCGACACAGGTAGGCGAGAAGAGTATTCTAAGGCGCGCGGAAGAACTCTCGTTAAGGAACTCGGCAAAATGACCCCGTAACTTCGGGAGAAGGGGTGCCCCGGTAGTGTGAATAGCACGAGGGGGCCGCAGTGAAAAGGCCCAAGCGACTGTTTAGCAAAAACACAGGTCTGTGCGAAGCCGTAAGGCGAAGTATACGGGCTGACGCCTGCCCGGTGCTGGAAGGTTAAGGGGAGTGGTTAGGAGCAATCCGAAGCTGTGAACCGAAGCCCCAGTAAACGGCGGCCGTAACTATAACGGTCCTAAGGTAGCGAAATTCCTTGTCAGGTAAATTCTGACCCGCACGAATGGCGTAACGACTTGGGCGCTGTCTCAACGAGAGATCCGGTGAAATTTTAATACCTGTGAAGATGCAGGTTACCCGCGACAAGACGGAAAGACCCCATGGAGCTTTACTGCAGCTTGATATTGAATTTGGGTACGATCTGTACAGGATAGGTGGGAGCCTTTGAAGTGTGAGCGCCAGCTTGCGTGGAGGCAACGTTGGGATACCACCCTGATCGTATCTAGGTTCTAACCTGGTACCGTAATCCGGTGCGGGGACAGTGTCAGGTGGGCAGTTTGACTGGGGCGGTCGCCTCCTAAAGAGTAACGGAGGCGCCCAAAGGTTCCCTCAGAATGGTTGGAAATCATTCGAAGAGTGCAAAGGCATAAGGGAGCTTGACTGCGAGACCTACAAGTCGAGCAGGGACGAAAGTCGGGCTTAGTGATCCGGTGGTACCGCATGGAAGGGCCATCGCTCAACGGATAAAAGCTACCCTGGGGATAACAGGCTTATCTCCCCCAAGAGTCCACATCGACGGGGAGGTTTGGCACCTCGATGTCGGCTCATCGCATCCTGGGGCTGAAGTAGGTCCCAAGGGTTGGGCTGTTCGCCCATTAAAGCGGTACGCGAGCTGGGTTCAGAACGTCGTGAGACAGTTCGGTCCCTATCTGTCGTGGGCGTAGGAAATTTGAGAGGAGCTGTCCTTAGTACGAGAGGACCGGGATGGACGTACCGCTGGTGTACCAGTTGTTCCGCCAGGAGCACCGCTGGGTAGCTATGTACGGACGGGATAAACGCTGAAAGCATCTAAGCGTGAAGCCCCCCTCAAGATGAGATTTCCCAGTATGTAAGACCCCTTGAAGACGACGAGGTAGATAGGCTGGGGGTGGAAGTGCAGCAATGCATGGAGCTGACCAGTACTAATCGGTCGAGGGCTTATCCAATAGCAAGTTGTAATTCGCATGTTTCGTTTCGAATCTAGTTTTCAGAGAACAACAACTCTGAAATGTAAGCTAAGCTATGCGTTTGGTGGCGATGGCGGAGGGGTTCCACACGTACCCATCCCGAACACGACCGTTAAGCCCTCTAGCGCCGATGGTACTTGGACCGCAGGGTCCTGGGAGAGTAGGACGCCGCCAAGCAACAGGAAGACACACTTGATGATATCGAGTGTGTCTTTTTTATTTTAATCCTAAATACTTGTATAAACCTTAACAGCCCTGGTAAATAACCAAGGCTGTTTTTTTATTTCAATATTTATGAGAATGTTAAATAACTTTAAATGGTTCATTTCTCTATCATCGATTTAAGTACAACATCTGTATATACTTTCATTTGGTTGCAAGCCTCCCCAAGGATTGTAAGGGAGTTCTGCAATGCACGCTGGGTTTCCGAATCAATGATGACGCCTTGTTTGTTCATTTTCAATGTAATATGAGGAATAGTTATACAGCCCTCCTGTAGAACTTGTGCATTGATCATGTTTAGTGTCAGCAATAAGGAAGCATGGGCTTTGTCACCTCCCATGGGGCTTGGGGAAGCAGCGATGGCAATGGTGGGTTTATTGAGCCATTCTCCAGAAGATACAACCCAATCTAGTACGTTTTTTAAGACCCCGGGAACGCCGTTTCCATACTCTGGCGTGCAGATAAGGACACCGTCCGAATGCTTAAGTTGGCCTCTCAAGTTCTGTACGGACACGGGACCCTCCTCGACATCGAGGTCAGGGTTAAAATGCGGTAGACCATTTAATCCATCATATACTTCAAACTTAAGATTAGTGTGAGCCAGCTTAATCATGGCGTGCATTAGTAACGTATTGGAGGACTGATTGCGCAGACTTCCGGAAATGGCAAGGATATTTAATTCTTTCATGGGTATAGATCATCTCTATTCTGTAGTAATGTAGGGCAATCTGTTTATTTTCCTCCTGTTTGAATGAGCTGTCTATAAAAAACGCATATAATTAAGGCATTCTTCATGTTAGTCAGGGAATATCCACAATTCTTCATCAAAAATGCATGCCATCGTTTGTATTACTCTTGGTAATAGAATGAAGAGATCACTTTAAAATAAACAACTAACGAAAGAATCATAATAAATATTTTATAAAATTAGTACCAAGTACTAATACTTAGTGCTATAATGATAAAAAACAAGTGAGGTGACTACCGGTATGAATCATCAATCAAAGGCAACCATCACGGCAATGGGGACGTATGTACCGGATCGAATATTAACGAATGCTGATCTGGAGAAATTAGTCGAGACAAGTGACGAATGGATTGTGCAACGTACAGGCATGAGAGAACGGCGAATTGCAGCTGAAGATCAATTTGTATCTGACCTGGCTACGAAGGCTGTAGAAGATATGATACATCGTTATGATGTAAGTATAGAAGATGTGGATATGATCCTTGTGGCTACAAGTACACCTGAATATGCTTTCCCAAGTACCGCATCTAGAGTACAGGCTAACCTTAAGATCCCACACACGGGCGTACTGGATTTAAATGCTGCATGCGCAGGTTTTACCTACGGGCTACAGCTTGCTGACAGTCTGGTGACCAGTGGAATGTACCGCAAAGTACTGGTTATGGGAGCAGAGACGTTATCCAAAATTACGGATTACACAGACCGCACGACTTGTGTACTGTTTGGTGATGGAGCGGGGGCCTTCTTGGTCGAGAGATCATCGGGTGCTGAAGGTGACTTTATGGCAGCCATATCAGGTACACATGGAGAAGGTGGTGTACATCTCTATAAGAGTGGTCTGTCTTCGGAGATGAATGGTGTGCCTTTGCAGGGTGAGGGATGCCTTGTTCAGAATGGTCGAGAGATTTATAAGTGGGCTGTACGGACGATCCCAGAGCAATTAGGTAATCTTATAACGAAAGCTGGATTAAGACCTGAGCAGATTGACTGGTTTGTCCCGCATAGTGCCAATATGAGAATGATTGAGGCTGTTTGCGAGCGTGGTCCGATTCCTTTGGAACGTACTTTAACCAGTGTGGAGTATCGTGGGAACACCTCTGCTGCTTCCATTCCGCTTGCTTTACAGCTTGCAGTGGATGAAGGGAAATTGAAAGAAGGACAGAGCGTAACTCTCTTTGGCTTTGGCGGTGGTCTGACGTACGCAGGTCTGGTGCTGAAATGGGGCGTGCCGGACAAGGTTCAGGAATGAGTATCATACGACTGTATGCAATACAAAAATAAATAGAGAACATAAAAGAGACCACCCAAACTTCATGTAGTCATGAAGAGGGGGGTCTCTTTAGTGGGTTAACTCGTTTCAAAAAAGTGATATGATTGCATCTATTTTTTGTGTTAACCGGAATTGCTTAATCCCATAAATATTTTACGGCGTAAGCTTAGGCGCTTGGCGGTGATGAGTTCCTTGTTCGTAGCTGTAAGCCAGCTTGATCAAGGTACCTTCATCAAAGGCACGACCCAGGAATTCCATACCTACGGGCAAACCATCAGTTGTGAAACCAGCAGGGACCGTAATCGCCGGGAAGCCGGAGAAAGGACTCAATCGGTTGTTACCACCAGAGTTTTGTCCTTCGCCGATAACACCAGCGGCTTGTGTGGACGTAGGATAGATGATGGCATCCAGGTTGTTGTCTGCCATAACTTTCAGCAGGGACTCACGTGTAACTTGGGTACGTTTCAGGACGATGTCCTTGTATTCGGTAGTCTCCAATGTTTGGCGTGCATCCCGAGTTTTCATGGATTGTTCTTGGGACTTATCAAACTCTCCAGAAGCGATGATCTCGGACAGACTGTGATAAGGAGCGTCTGCACCCAATGAGTCTAGATAGTCATTCAACTGGAACTTGAATTCATATCCACTAAGGCTTGGATATTTATTGATCTCAGTCAAGTTCGGGATGGAAATGGGAACTGCGGTAGCGCCCAGTGTCTTCAGTTCTTCCACAGCGGTGTTGATTACGTCAGCAACGGCTTTTTCTTCAGCTTTGGTACTTGGGATGAGTTCTGTGGCCACACCGATGCGTGCACCTTTCAACCCGTTTACATCCAAGAAATCAGTGTAGCTGGAAGGAATTTTTCCAACCGCGTAAGCTGTAGCGACATCCTTTTTATCATATCCGGCTGTAGCATCCAACATGATTGCAGCGTCACTAACCGTACGAGCCATAGGTCCACCTACATCCTGTGTCAAAGCCAGTGGGATAATGCCTTCACGGCTGGACAGTCCGATGGTTGGGCGGATACCCACAAGGCTGTTGAAGCTGGATGGGATTCGGATCGAACCGCCAGTGTCTGTACCCATGCCGGCTGCAGCAAAGTTTGATGCAATGGCTGCGCCTGTTCCACCGCTTGAGCCACCTGGATAATGGTCCAGGGCGTAAGGGTTCAGTGTTTGTCCACCCAATGAGCTGGATGTCGTTATGCCGAATGCGAATTCATGCAGGTTCGTTTTGCCCAAAATAATGGCGCCATCTGCTTTCAGTTTCTTCACTTGTTCAGCATCGTGAGCAGGAATGGAATCTTTCAGACAGATACAGCCTGCGGTTGTCGGCATGTCATTGGTATCGAAATTGTCTTTTACCAAAACCGGAACGCCATGCAGAGGCCCGCGGGCACCTTGGGCTGCACGTTCCTCATCCAATTGCTCCGCAATTTGGAGTGCATCCGGGTTCAGCGTTAATACGGCGTTGATGCTTACACCTTGATCATCGTATTTTTCAATGCGGTCCAGATATTTCTGAACTAGCTCTTTTGATGTCAGTTTTCCTTGCGTCATTGCGGCCTGGAGATCCATGATGGTTGCTTCCTCCAGCACAAATGGTTTTATGTAGTTATAAATGCGATCTTTCAGTATGGAGAGGTCATTCTCGGTAAGTACAGCGTTTGGAAGGAAGAGGGAATCGGTATAACCTTTCATTAGCCCTGCCGTATTCAATGCACCAACAGCACCTGCGAAAGTGGCTTCATCCGGGACATCTTTGAATGATACGGTAGTCGAATCCAGCTTGAGCCATTGTTGCAAGGCGACCGCAGCATCTTTACGTTGTACGGTTGTGCCGGAGAGCTTGTCCATGGTAAAAGGAACACCTGCAAGTGTAGCCGCTTCTTCCATAGCCTGAACAAATGCTGCAGGAGTAGCTGGCGCTTTTCCTTTGGATACAGCTGCGACTGTTGTTTTACTCGTAGGCGTTGCCGTTGCGGCTGATGCCGAAGGTACCGTTCCTCCCCATGTTGTGGCAACAACAGCACCTGCCAGTAACAAAGCCCCACTTTTTTTCAATACAGATCCATGATAAGTCATGCATCCACACTCCCTTCCTGTGTCTCATTGATGTGTGTAGCGATTCTGTTTCTATGCTTTTGACACATTGTATAGTTATGTCAGGTAATCTTACAAGGTTTATATTTATCCAAAAAAACGTATACATCAATACTTTACCGTGTTAATACTTATTCATGCTTCTGTTTACATGTACTCAGAAAAACTATTACATAATATAATGTGAATAAATATAACATCATTTTGATAAGTTGATTAAACATGAGGTTACGGGATGCGAGTAGTTAGGAAGTAGAGATGACAGAGCATACCTTTAGTGTGAAATGATATAATGAAAAGATAGGGATAAAAGAGACATAACGTTCTACCAGAGAGGAAGAGATATGAAGTGAAGACATTGGTACTCGCAGAAAAACCATCTGTAGCACGTGAAATAGCCAGAGTTATGGGTGCGCGTGATAAACATAAAAGTTATATGGAGGGCCCAAAATATATCGTTACCTGGGCGCTTGGACATCTGGTTGGATTAGCTGAACCCGAGGATTACGACAAAAAGTATGCAACATGGAATCTGGAGGACCTGCCCATTCTGCCAGAGCGTACGAAACTGAAGGTACTTAAAGAGACCAACCATCAATATAAAGCCGTGCAGCAGCTAATGAAACGTCAGGATGTGGGTGAGCTTGTCATTGCGACGGATGCAGCCCGTGAGGGAGAATTGCTGGCCCGTTGGATTATGCAGATGGCAGGGTGGAAAAAACCTTTTAAACGCCTGTGGATTTCATCCCAGACAGATAAGGCGATCAAAGACGGATTTGCTTCGCTGAAACCAGGCAGTCAATTCGATCGTCTCTATGAATCTGCACGTTGCCGTGCGGAAGCCGACTGGATGATTGGACTTAACGTGACCCGTGCGCTGACCGTTCGTTTCAATGCACAGTTGTCTGCTGGACGGGTCCAAACTCCGACCTTGGGCATGATTATGGACAGGGAAAATGAAATTAATGGTTTCCGCTCGCAGGAGTATGAGACGTTAACGGCAGATTTGGGTGGTTTTCAGGCTGTCTGGCGGGCAGCTGGAGGAGATTCACGAATTTTCGACCCTCAGGAAATGCAAGAATTGAAGAAACGGGTAGACGGGCGCAAGGGCATGATTGCCCAGGTGAAGAAAAGCGAGAAAGTAGAGCCACATCCACTGGCATATGACCTGACGGAACTGCAACGGGATGCCAACCGGAAATATGGTTTCTCTGCAAAGCAAACATCAAATGTCCTGCAACGTCTGTATGAACAGCACAAGCTTGTGACATACCCACGTACGGACAGTCGATACCTGACTTCCGATATGACAGCTACGTTGAAAGAACGGCTGGATAGTGTAGCCATTGGACCTTATGCGTCTTTGGCACGTCCTTTGTTGCGCAAAAATCTGAATATCACCAAACGTATTGTGGATGACAGCAAAGTTACGGATCACCATGCGATTATCCCAACGGAGCAGACGGTGCTTCTGAATCAATTGAATCCAGAGGAACGCAAACTGTACGATCTGATCGTACGTCGTTTTATCAGCCTATTCTATCCGGCAGCGAAGTACGATTCGGTTGCGATCACGGTTCAGGTGGGGAATGACTCCTTCCATGTTAAAGGTACAACGGTGAAAGAAAGTGGATGGCGTGAAGTATACGGCGGCGATTACAGCGATGATGACGATGACCGTACTGATGATGCAGCAGACCATGAGCGTGCGCTTTTGCCAGATGTGCAGCAAGGGCAGTCCGTGACGGTTCAGCGTTGCCATATTAAAAGTGGACGGACGATGCCGCCCAAACGGTATACCGAAGCTGCTTTGCTTTCCCAGATGGAAAAACATGGACTCGGCACTCCGGCTACACGTGCGGATATTATCGAGAAACTGGTCAGTTCCGATACAATAGATCGTCAAGGCAACAGCATGCATCCAACCGGTAAAGGAAAACAGCTGATTGAACTGGCTGCCCCGCAGCTTCGTTCACCGGATCTGACCGCCCGCTGGGAAGCTGAACTGGAGCGGATTGCCCGTGGACAAGGGAAACCGGGACCGTTCCTAGATGGTATCCGTTCAATGGCGAAAGAGCTGGTGTCTACGGTAAAAGGCAGCAAAGCAGAGTACAAGCCGCATAATGTGTCCAATAGCCATTGCCCGGATTGTAACGCACGACTACTGGAGAAGAAGGGCAAGCGCGGTAAGTTTCTCGTATGTCCCACCGAAGACTGCGGGTATCGTCGTTCGGCAGAGAAGAGACTGTCCAACCGTCGTTGTGCGCAGTGCCACAAAAAGATGGAAATCAAAGAAGGTAAGGCGGGGTTATACGTACAATGTCTACCTTGTGGTATTACAGAAACGTTGGATAAGGACAAACAGCATGTGAACAAACGCGATCAGCAAAAGCTGGTGAAACAATATGCGAAGCAGGAATCCATTGGGTCTAACCTTGGAGATCTGCTGAAGGCGGCTATGGAGAAAAAGGGAGAGTAACACGCTTGAGGGTAGTTGAAGTCGTATAAGATCCTCCGTTTTCAGGCAACGTAAGCCAAGGAGGTGATACCTACATGCCGCACAACAAACCAGAGAAAATCCATAATCAGCAAAACAAAGACAGTATTCGGGAAGAGAGTATCGCTGTGCGCCCGGACAAAGCAGCCAAAAGAGCACCAAGCCTGAACGGTATTTCAAAGCAGGAGTCCTAAGTCAGAGCGAGGTTAGCGTTATTACACAAAATTATGGTTCCCTACCCGGTGCGTTGAACATGTCTCTGATGAGGACTATAATGGAGACAGGGAGATGTCCCGGGACAGGGGGATCGCTAGAATTATATGCAAACCGGACTTATATTGTGGTTTTTATTTATTAATGTAGTTGGTTATCTGGTTATGTCGGATGATAAGAGGCGTGCACAACAGCGTCGTGACCGTACACCCGAACGGACGTTATTCTTATTAGCATTTATAGGCGGTGCTTTGGGAGTCTGGATCGCGATGTATCGGAAAAGGCATAAGACTAAACATCCCAGCTTCACCATTGGCATTCCGTTGTTGTTGTTCTTAAATGCGGTAATCTATGGTTACTTTATTCAATGAACACATGGAACAAATGCGTAACCATTCGAACAAGACTTACGCTGAAGTGAAAGGTGTATCATTAATTCGTCTGATATGTAAATTCATTCGTATAAATGGTTCATTGTGGTTCCGGAACGTTTAAGGAGTTATATGGTTCTGTTAGTTTATTACATGTCAGACCGAAGCTTGCTTCGCGTGCTCTACATATAAAGGAAGGGACGGGATTCACATGTTATTTTCCAAAATATTAGTGGCTTATGATGGTTCCAAAGCTTCAAATAAAGCACTTGATCGTGCGATTGAGCTAGCTAAAGTGTCCCCAAATGCAGTACTGGATGTCATTCATGCTTTTGATTTCCCGCGTGTATTCATCGGTGAGGGGTTGGCTCCATTGCCACCTTCACTTAATAATGACTATTACAATCTGGCGGTACAGACAACAGATGAAGCGAAAGAACGAATTCAGGCTGCGGGTGTAACGGCCAATGTGGATCTGATTCAAGGAGCAGCTGCGGAAGTGTTGCTTGATTTTGCCAAAGAAAATGATTCTGATATCATTATTATTGGTAGCCGTGGACTGGGTGGTATTCGGGAATTTGTTCTGGGTAGTGTCAGTCACAATGTAGTGCAGCATGCGCGGGTTCCAGTACTGATCGTAAAATAATGGATGAAGTGTGTACGCACTGAAAAGCAGGAAGCCGGTTGTCTTCGAGAGATTGAAGAGGAGCCGGCTTTCTTTTATGGGATGAAATGGTTGGTTAAACGAATTTAAAGAAGCAATTCCCGAACATTATATTTGTCAATATGTTAAATGTTCGTCTTTAAGTTGACATTAGCTGTAGGGGATTGTTAGAATGTTAGATGTGTCGATCAGGTAAGAATAAGGTCGAGTAGGAACGAAATATGTAATAAGAGATTACAAAAATGAACGAAGATAGTTTGATAGATATTTGCTCGTATAACGCCGGGAATAGGGCCCGGAAGTATCTACCCGGGAACCGTAAATTTCCGGACTACGAGGAGATACGGCTGAGAGTCGCATGCAACCAGATGCGGACAGCAAGCCCCCTTTTGGCATGCCCAAATGAGGGATACGTATTTCTTGGAGTCCGGTGTCCGGAGAAAATGTGATGTTTTCGCGGGTAGCGGATTTTTTCATTTCACACTGTAATAAGAGTTCCTTAATAGTCAGATGTAATCAAAAAAGCGCAGACGGGAGTTGGATGTATTCATGTCACTGCAAGTCGCTGTAATTATGGGCAGCAAGTCGGATTGGGAAACGATGAAACATGCGTGCGAGGTGCTGGACGAGCTGGAGATTGGGTATGAGAAAAAGGTGGTCTCCGCCCATCGTACACCGGATTTGATGTTTGAATACGCAGAGCAAGCAATTGATCGAGGATTCAAGGTGATCATTGCAGGGGCAGGCGGGGCAGCACATCTACCCGGTATGGTTGCCGCCAAAACGATGCTTCCAGTCATTGGCGTACCGGTTCAATCCAAAGCATTGAACGGTCTCGATTCCTTGTTGTCCATTGTTCAGATGCCTGGCGGTATTCCCGTCGCAACTGTGGCGATTGGCAAGGCAGGGGCAACCAATGCAGGATTGCTGGCAGCTCAAATGATCGGTGCTTTTGACCCGGATGTCCAACGTCGCTCTGAAGCTCGCAGAGAGCGCATCAAACAAGAAGTACTCGAAGGCAGTGAAGAACTATGACTAGAGAAGGTTTACAGTCGCGTGCGGCAGGAGAGTTGAAAAATGTCCTGCTGCCCGGGAAAACAACCATCGGCATTCTTGGAGGCGGACAGCTCGGACGGATGATGACGCTCGCAGGAACGGCAATGGGGTATCGATTCGTTACTCTTGATCCCGCTGCGGATGCACCTTGTGGTCAAGTTGCTCGTCAGATTGAAGCTGGTTATGACGATGCCAAAGCTGCACTTGAACTGGCTCGGCAATGCGATGTCATTACGTATGAGTTTGAAAATGTAGATGCAGAAGTCGCTGGGTTGCTCGAGCGTGAGTCTTACGTTCCGCAAGGAAGTGCGTTACTGTACACCACACAACATCGTTTGCGTGAAAAACGTGCGATTGAAGCCGCTGGAGTAAGAGTCGCGCCTTATCGTGAGATCACAAGTGCGGATACGATGCTTGCTGCTGTTAGCGAACTTGGAGTGCCATGTGTACTGAAGACGGTGACTGGCGGCTACGATGGCAAAGGCCAACGGGTAATCCGGGAATCAAGTCAGGCTGTTGCCGCATACGAAGAACTTGCAGCTACAGGTGCGGAACTGGTGTTGGAACAATTCATCAAGTTCGAATGCGAAATATCGGTCGTTGTAGCGCGTAGTACAAATGGGGAGATCAAGACGTTCCCGCCAGCGGAGAACATTCATGTGAACAACATTTTGCATGCGTCAATCGTACCGGCTAGAGTTGCTGCAGACATCCAGATTGAAGCGCAAAAGCTGGCAGCCGCGGTGGCAGAATCGATGAAGGCTATCGGACTGCTGGCTGTGGAACTGTTTGTAGCGGCGGATGGAAGACTGTACGTCAACGAACTGGCACCAAGACCGCACAATTCTGGTCACTATACCATGGAAGCTTGCGCGACTTCGCAATTTGAACAACATATCCGTGCCATCTGCGGGTTACCACTTGGGGACACTTCGTTATTGAGTCCGGTTGTTATGGTCAATGTGCTTGGAGAGCATCTGGAAGGTATTATCGCCAGAACAGGGCAACCTGATGCTGAAGCGATAGAGCTCGGTGTGATTCCCAAGCTTCATATATATGGTAAAACCGAAGCGAAAACAGGACGGAAGATGGGGCATGTGAATCTGCTCTGTCAGGATGTTGAAGAAGGATTACAATGGATTGAACAAACTAACCTCTGGAGGAATACAAATTCATGATTGAACGTTATAGCAGACCCGAAATGAGAGCCATCTGGACCGAAGAAAACAAATTCCAATCGTGGCTGGAAGTTGAAATTTGTGCATGTGAGGCATGGGCCGAACTGGGTGTAATCCCTAAGGAAGAAGCAGCATTGCTTCGTCAGAACGCATCTTTTGACATCGACCGCATCTATGAGATTGAACAGGAAACACGTCATGACGTTATCGCATTTACACGTACGGTATCTGAAAGTCTGGGTGCGGAGCGGAAATGGGTGCACTACGGACTGACTTCCACAGATGTCGTAGATACGGCCTTGGGATATGTACTGCGTCAAGCGAATGAGATTCTGGAAAAGGATATCGTGAATTTCATTGAAATTCTTCGCGAAAAAGCACTGGCTTATCAGCACACACCAATGATGGGACGTACGCACGGCGTACATGCAGAGCCAACGACATTTGGACTGAAAATGGCGTTGTGGCATGAAGAGATGAAACGGAACCTGGAGCGTTTCCGTCATGCAGCAGACAATGTACAATACGGCAAAATCTCAGGCGCAGTAGGAACGTACGCGAACATCGATCCGTTTGTGGAAGAGTTTGTCTGCGAGAAGCTGGGTACGAAACCTGCGCCGATCTCGACTCAAACATTGCAACGTGATCGTCACGCGGAATATATGGCTACACTGGCGTTGATCGCAACGTCCCTGGACAAGTTCGCTACAGAGGTACGTGCACTGCAGAAGAGTGAATTCCGTGAAGTGGAAGAAGCTTTTGCAAAAGGTCAAAAAGGATCTTCCGCGATGCCGCACAAGCGTAACCCAATCGGTAGTGAAAACATCTCCGGTCTGTCCCGCGTTATTCGCGGACATATGGTATCGGCATACGAGAACGTAACGCTCTGGCATGAGCGCGACATCTCGCATTCATCCGTTGAACGTATCATTCTGCCGGATGCAACGATGCTGCTGAACTACATGCTGAACCGTTTTGGTAACATCGTGAAGAACCTGACAGTGTTCCCTGAGAACATGAAACGCAACATGGAGCGCACTTACGGGGTACCATTCTCCGGTCGCATCATGACTAAACTGATTGACAAAGGTTTCAGCCGCGAGCAAGCGTACGATACCGTTCAACCACGTGCGATGCAAGCATGGGAAGAACAACGTCAGTTCCAGGATATCGTGAAATCCACACCGGAAATCACGGAAGTGCTGAACGAAGAAGAAATCGCAGATGCATTCAACCCGTCATGGCACCTGAAGCACGTAGACACCATCTTCAAAAAGCTTGGTTTGAACGATTAATATATAACTTCATAAGGCTATAGCGCAGAATGATGGGTAAGCACTTGAACGCAGAGGACAGAAATAAGCTGAAGAAGCAAAGCTAAAAACATTATGAAAGAAAGCTACTTCGGAAGCATACGCTGCGCCTTTATCAAATTTAGAACAAGTTTTACTCCCTAAAAGTATAGGTTGATTATGTGTTCACGCTGGAACGGAGAAGGCAGAAAAAACCTGAAGAAGCAAAGCGCTCGCCTTTATCCCCGGATTTTCACTTTGCAAAAGTGGAATCAAAAAATCCGGGGATAACAGCGATCGGAAGGTTGTTCTGCATTCGGAGTGGCCCCGCGTGAAGAGGGGAATTGGACGTATACTTTACATCTCCTGAAAGAAGGTGAGCCCATGGCACTGTCCACTGCGGCAGATCTCGTTAAAGCACCTCTGTTATATAAAGGAAAAGTACGTGAATTATACGATCTGGGTGAACATTTTCTGATCGTGGTTACGGACCGTATATCGGCATTTGATTACGTGCTGGACCCGGCGGTTCCCGAGAAAGGAAACGTACTGAATAAACTCAGCAGCTTTTGGTTCGAACTGACGGGTGACATGATGGAGAATCACGTCGTTCATACCGATGTGAATCAACTGGGTGATCTCATCACAGACCCAGAATTGCTCAAAGACCGCATCATGGTAACCCGCAAAGCAGAACGCATTGATATTGAATGTGTCGTGCGTGGATACATCACGGGTGGGGGATGGAGACAATACGAGACGAGTGGTGAAGTGAATGGCATTAAACTGCCTGATGGACTTCGCAAAAACGCCAAGCTCGAAGTTCCCATTTTCACACCGGCAGCCAAAAACGATGTTGGTCACGATGAGGACATCCCAATGGATCGCATGAAAGAACTGGTGGGAGACGCACTCGCAGTTGAGCTTCAGGAAAAAAGCTTGCGCCTGTACGAATTCGCCCGTGATTACTGTGATCAGCGTGGCATCATTCTGGCAGACTGCAAATTCGAGTTCGGCATCGTAGATGGCAAGGTCATCCTGATTGACGAAATCTTCACTCCAGATGCTTCACGCTTCTGGGCCAAAGAGAATTACGAACTCGACATCGAGATCGACAGCATGGATAAAGAGCCAGTGCGAACCTACCTTGCCGGAACCGATTGGGACAAGAACAGCAAACCTGATCCACTCCCACAAGAGGTAGTTGAGACAACAACCGCAAGATACGTCGATATTTATAACCGTTTAACGAAATAATAAAGTTTGAGTAAGCTGCGGGAAAGTTTGAGGAAGCTAACGTTTGAGCGAGCTATGGGAAAGTTTGGTTTTCGATCGCTGTTGCCCCCGGAATGTTTCCTTTTTTCAAAAGGAAACATTCCGGTTGCAAAGGCGAACGCTCCGCTTCTCCAGCTCAAATCTTTCCCTCCGCCAGTGTTCAAACTGGTGGGTGAGGCAATTAAGAGCGGTGGCTTCCCACAGGTAGGGGAAGCCTGAAAAATTAAGAGAATTAAATTCACTAATTACTAAAGTAACTTAAAGACCATTAATTGTTTTCACGTAATGGTCAGGCTAGACCATTACACACCGTGCAACGTAAAAGGTTTAGGCCTTTAAAAAACGTCGCATGGACTAGCGGAGGGGCGGAATTGTTCTTAAAGGAGCGATAGCGTTCGCCTTTGTCCCCGGGTTTTGACCGCAGAGCGGGCCAAAACAATCCAAAAAACCTGGGGACAACAAGCGACCGGAAGAACAATCCGCCCCGGAGCAAGCGCCCCAAGCCCCACCTTTTAACAGCGTAAAGCATTTATCCCGTTCATTACTGAGGAGGAACATAAGGATCATGATCAAAGCAACCGTATATGTCACTATTAAGCAAAGCGTACTCGACCCGCAAGGCGTAGCTGTTCAAGGAGCCCTGCATTCTATGGGATTCAACGAAGTGGAAAGTGTACGGATCGGTAAAGTCATGGAATTGAACCTGGATACAACAGATCGTGCGGAAGCGGAGAAACGATTGAAAGTCATGTGTGAAAAGCTGCTGGCCAACACCGTTGTTGAAGATTACCGCTACGAATTGGAGGGTTAATCTCATGAAATTTGCAGTTCTTGTGTTCCCTGGCTCCAACTGCGACATCGACTGTTATAAGGCAGTGGAAGATGCCATTGGGCAAGAGGTTGATTATGTATGGCACACGGCTACAGATCTATCGGCTTATGATTGTATTTTAGTTCCGGGTGGTTTCTCTTATGGTGACTATTTGCGTTGCGGAGCGATTTCCCGCTTTGCACCGGTAATGAATGAGGTAGCGAAAGCTGCTGAACAAGGTAAATATATTTTGGGTATTTGCAACGGATTCCAGATCCTGACGGAAGCAGGATTGCTTCCAGGTGCATTGATCCGCAACACTTCCCTGAAATTCCGTTGTCACGATACAGTGTTGAAAGTGGCGAACGCAGATACACCATTTACACGTGACTATGCACCCGGCGAAGAGATTATCATCCCGATTGCTCACGGTGAAGGCAACTATTATTGCGACGAGGAGACGCTGGCGAGTCTGCAAGCGAACAACCAGATCGTATTTACGTATGGTACCAACCCGAACGGCTCTCTGGGTGATATTGCAGGAGTCTGTAACGAGGCTGGAAACGTGGTCGGCATGATGCCGCATCCAGAGCGTGCAGTGGATTCACTGTTTGGTTCGGAAGACGGCAAACGTATGTTTACATCTATTTTGAAAGCATGGAGGGATCGGCATGACGCAGCAGCTATCCGCTAAGGAACCAACAGCAGAACAGGTCGCAGAACATAAACTTTACGCACAAATGGGCGTATCTGACAGCGAGTATGCGCTGATCTGTGAGTTCATGGGGCGCAAGCCAAACTACACGGAAATTGGTGTGTTCAGTGTAATGTGGTCCGAGCATTGTGCTTATAAAAACTCCAAGCCATTGCTGCGCCGTTTCCCAACCACTGGACCACGTGTCCTGATGGGACCTGGTGAAGGTGCCGGTATCGTGGATATCGGTGATAACCAGGCCGTTGTATTCAAAATTGAAAGCCATAACCATCCTTCCGCGGTTGAGCCTTATCAAGGTGCGGCAACAGGTGTGGGCGGTATTATCCGTGATATTTTCTCCATGGGTGCAAGACCGGTAGCCATACTGAACTCCCTTCGTTTCGGTAAGCTGGAGAGCGATCGCGTTAAATATTTGTTCGAACATGTGGTAGCGGGTATTGCTGGATACGGTAACTGTATCGGTATTCCTACCGTTGGTGGCGAAGTGATGTTTGATGAGAGTTATGAAGGCAATCCGCTGGTTAACGCGATGTGTGTGGGTCTGATTGATCATGACAAGATTCAGCGCGGCGTAGCTAAAGGTGTAGGAAACCCCGTGTATTATGTTGGGCCACCAACAGGGCGGGATGGTATTCATGGAGCAACCTTTGCATCGGTTGAATTGACGGAAGAATCCGAATCCCAACGGACAGCTGTTCAGGTTGGTGATCCATTTATGGAGAAACTGGTGATGGAATCCTGTCTGGAATTGATCGACACTGGCATCGTGCTCGGAATTCAGGATATGGGCGCTGCGGGTCTGACATGTTCGAGTGCAGAGATGGCAAGTAAAGCGGGTAACGGTCTGGAATTGTATCTGGATCAGGTACCACAGCGTGAAGAAGGCATGACTCCTTACGAGATGATGTTGTCTGAGTCCCAGGAACGGATGTTGTTCGTTGTTGAGCCGAAGGATGAGGCACAGGCGATGGAAATCTTTGAACGTTGGGGCGTAATCTGTGCCAAAGTTGGTAAAGTAACGGATGATGGTCGTCTGAAATTGATCCACCACGGCGAAGTGGTCGGAGATATGCCGGTAACGGCTTTGGTTGACGAATGTCCAGTGTATGACAAACCTTCTTCTGTACCTGCCTACTACGAGCAAAGTGCTTCCATCGACACGCTTCGTTATGACGAAGTGTCGGATCTCGGCGGAGCACTGAAACAAGTGCTGGCATCACCAACAGTAGCAAGTAAAAAATGGATTTATGACCAATACGACTACATGGTGCGTACAAGCACTGCCGTTCGTCCAGGTTCGGATGCAGCTGTAGTTACGATTCGTGGAACACGAAAAGGTCTCGCGATGACAACGGACTGTAATGGACGTTATGTGTACCTTGATCCTGAAGTTGGTGGACGGATTGCCGTAAGTGAAGCAGCGCGTAACATTGTATGTTCCGGTGCAGAGCCGCTGGCAATTACGGACAACTTGAACTTCGGTAACCCGGAGAAGCCGGATATTTTCTGGCAAATGGAGAAAGCGGTAGACGGTATGGCGGAAGCTTGTCGTGTGCTGGATACGCCGGTCATCGGTGGTAACGTAAGCTTGTATAACGAAAATGCCAAAGGCTCCATCTATCCAACGCCAGTTGTCGGTATGGTAGGTCTCGTTCATGACACGGATCATATCACGACACAAGCATTCAAATCCGAAGGTGATGTTATCATCCTCCTCGGCGAAACAAAAGCTGAACTGGGTGGCAGCGAGCTGCAATACGCGGTTCATGGTCAGACGGAAGGTCGTCCACCAGAACTGAACTTGCAAACAGAAAAAGCGTTGCTCAGCACGGTGCTGGAAGCTATTCAATCCGGTCTCGTTCGCTCGGCACATGACTTGTCTGAAGGCGGTTTGGCTGTTGCACTCGCAGAGTCTTGCATCAGTGGTAACGTAGGAGCACAGGTGAATGTGGAGACTGCATTGCGTGCAGATCACGCCCTATTCAGTGAGAGCCAATCCCGTATCTTGTTGTCGGCTACGCCAGAGCAAGCGGGTAAACTTGAAGCATTTGTACGTGAGCGTGGTGTACCTGTAGCTGTGATTGGACGTGTAGAAGGAAGTAACCTGACGATTGAATTGAACGGAACATCAGCCGTGAGCGAACCTGTAGGAGGTTTGGCTCAGGTCTGGGAGGATGCGATTCCATGTCTCATGAACTGACGACAGGACCGTTGTGGACAGGCGATTATTATAATGAAGGGTCTGGCAAGGAAGGACTCGACAAATTGAAAGAAGAATGCGGGGTGTTCGGGGTGTTCAGACACCCTGACGCGGCTTCTCTCTCCTATTATGGACTGCATGCGCTACAACATCGGGGCGAAGAAAGTGCAGGCATGTGTGTGAGTGATGGCAGCCAGTTTAACTATCATCGCGGCATGGGTCTGGTGAAGGAAGTATTCACCAAAGACCTGATGCAGACGCTGACCGGGGATATTTCCATTGGACATGTCCGTTATTCAACGAGTGGTGACAGTAAACTGACGAACGCACAGCCATTGGTATTTAAATACCGTGATGGCGATTTGGCAGTAGCAACCAACGGAAACATTGTGAATGCACCAACGATCCGGCGTGAGCTGGAGCAGAGCGGTTCCATTTTCCAAACAACAAGTGATACTGAGGTCATTGCGCATCTAATTGCACGATCCTCCAAAGGGCTTGTGGAAGCGGCAAAAGAGGCGTTCCAGCGCATTGTGGGTGGTTATGCATTTCTGATCATGACCAATGACAAGCTGCTCGTGGCTTCCGATCCGCACGGACTTCGTCCGCTGACGATGGGTAAGTTGGGAGATGCGTATCTGTTTGCATCCGAGACGTGTGCACTCGAAACGATCGGCGCAGAGTTGATTCGTGATATCGAGCCGGGTGAATTGCTTGTGCTGGATGCAGATGGTCTACACGAGGATCGCTTTGATCATCACAAACACCGCAAGGCATTATGCGCGATGGAGTATATCTACTTTGCTCGTCCAGATAGTGATATGAATGGTACGAACCAGCATGCGGCCCGTAAACGGATGGGAAGCCGGATGGCGATTGAGTCGTTTGTGGATGCGGACTTGGTTACGGGAGTACCAGATTCCAGCATCTCGGCGGCCATTGGATATGCTGAACAGACAGGTATTCCGTATGAGATGGGTATGATCAAGAATAAATACACTGGACGTACGTTTATCCAGCCAAGCCAGGAATTGCGGGAGCAGGGCGTGAAGATGAAGCTCAGCGCTGTGCGTCGCGTTGTGGAAGGCAAACGTGTGGTCATGATTGACGACTCCATCGTACGGGGAACAACCTCTCGTCGGATCGTGAACATGCTACGTGATGCAGGAGCAACGGAAGTACATGTACGGATTACATCACCACCTTTCAAAAACCCGTGTTTCTACGGTATTGATACGCCTGACAGCCGTGAATTAATTGCTTCACAGTTGTCGGTGGAAGAAATCTGCCGTGAAATTAATGCGGACTCCCTGGAGTTCCTCAGTCCCGATGGACTGATTGCATCGATTCAGGGAGATAATCAGGATGATCCTAAAGGCGGACTATGTCTCGCATGTTTTGATCATGATTACCCAACCCGCCTCGACTTTGGCGGCGAAGAAAAATTCGGCTGCAGTTGCTAGCTGTTATGTGGCGAGACAAACGTATCTCTCCGCCCCGGGCCTAGCCCGAGCCCTTAAGCCCCGCCTTGCGGAGCAACAGGGGCTAGGGCAGCCAGGCGAAGCAGCTGCCCAGCGGGCCTAGCCCGAGCCCTCAGCCCCGCCTTGCGGAGCAACAGGGGCCAGGCAGCCAGGCGAAGCAGCTGCCCCGGGCCTAGCCCGAGCCCTTAAGCCCCGCCTTGCGGAGCAACAGGGGCCAGGCAGACAGGCGAAGCAGCTGCCCCGGGCCTAGCCCGAGCCCTTAAGCCCCGCCTTGCGGAGCAACAGGGGCCAGGGCAGCCGAGCGAAGCAGCTGCCAACGGGCTTAGCCCGAGCCCTTAAGCCCCGCTTTGCGGAGCAACAGGGGCCAGGGCAGCCAGGCGAAGCAGCTGCCCAGCGGGCTTGCCCCGCAGCGCAGCTGAGCGGGGTTCGCCGACCGATGGCTTGCAGCCAACGGAATCGGCGAACAATCCCGCGAGATCACGCACGAACCAACCATAGCAAGATCACACCAGCCACCTCTGCACCGCTTTTTTTGGCGGGTGTCCAGAGGACCTGCAAAGGTCCTATGGGGTCCTCCCGGGCGGGAGGATTTAGGTGGGGCGAAAAAAAAGGAGATGATTCCACTTGTCTGAAGCATACAAAAAGGCCGGCGTTGATATCGCGGCAGGTAATGAAGCGGTTGAACGGATGAAAAAACACGTGAAGCGTACCTTCCGTCCGGAAGTGATGACAGATCTGGGAGGCTTTGGCGCCCTGTTCGGTTTGAACAAAGATAAATACGATGAGCCGGTGCTTGTATCCGGTACAGACGGCGTAGGCACCAAGCTGAAAATTGCATTTGCCATGGACCGTCACGATACCATCGGAATCGACGCGGTAGCGATGTGTGTGAACGACATTGTGGTACAGGGTGCAGAACCACTCTTCTTCCTTGACTATCTGGCATGTGACAAAGTCATTCCTGAGAAGATTGAAGCTATTGTTGCGGGAATCGCTGAAGGCTGTCATCAATCTGGTTGTGCGCTGATCGGTGGCGAGACGGCGGAGATGCCGGGCATGTACAGTGAAGGCGAATACGATATTGCCGGATTCACGGTGGGCATCGTGGACAAAGCGAAGATCATCAACGGTACAACCATTGCCCCTGGTGACACAGTGATTGGACTGGCGTCCAGCGGTGTGCATAGTAACGGATTCTCGCTGGTACGCAGACTTTTGTTGGAAGATGCGGGACTTGATCTGCATGATGAAGTAGCGGAACTGGGCGGTAAGCTGGGTGATTCCCTGCTGGAACCTACAAAGATCTATGTTAAACCCCTGTTGTCCCTGCTGGAAAAGGTGAAAGTGAAAGGCATGGCACACATTACAGGTGGTGGCTTCATTGAGAATATCCCACGTATGTTGCCGAGCAATGTGAATGTGGATATTGACTACGGCTCTTGGCCGATTCTGCCAATCTTCAACCTGTTACAGGAAAAGGGTGCTGTCTCGAACCGTGACATGTTCACCACATTTAACATGGGTGTTGGGCTTGTACTGGTGGTTAATGAAGCAGATGCAGGGGAAGCACTGCAACAACTGAAAGCATCTGGTGAAGAAGCGTACATCATTGGCCGTGTTACTGAAGGAGATGCGCGAGTAACCTTCACGGGAGCGGATGTTTAATGGCGAACTACCGCATAGCTGTATTTGCCTCGGGTGAAGGGACTAACTTTCAGTCATTGGTCGATGCAGTACGGAATGGTGGGCTGAATGCATCCGTTGATCTGCTCGTGTGTGATAAACCATCTGCACGTGTTGTGCAGCGGGCACAGGACGCAGGCGTGGACTGTCATCTGTTTACTCCGAAAAATTATGCTTCCCGTGAAGCCTATGAGGCAGAGATCGTGGAAGTGCTTGAATCCAAAAAGATCGACTTGGTCGTTCTTGCCGGATATATGAGATTGCTGACTTCTGTTGTGGTGGATCGTTACGCAGGGCGGTTGATTAACATTCATCCTTCCTTGCTACCGGCATTTGCAGGCAAGGATGCGATTGGACAGGCATTGGAATACGGTGTGAAAGTCACGGGTGTGACCGTGCACTTTGTGGACGGAGGCATGGATACCGGACCGATTATTGCCCAGCATCCCGTTCCCATTTTGCCAGAGGATACGCCTGAGTCAATCAGCCGTTCCATTCATGCGGCTGAACAGCAGTTATACCCTGAAGTTGTTTCCTGGTTCGCGCAAGGTCTGGTTCAGTTAGACGGACGTCACGTCACTGTTAACAAACCGGTTTGATATAGTTTTAAACTGTTTCACACATTAACGAAGAGGACAGAAATAAGCTGGAGAAGCAAAGCGCTCGCCTTTATTACTGGTTTTTTACCATTGAGAAATTGTTCAAAAAAATCTAGGAATAACAGCGATCGAAAGATTATTCTGGACTCGTAGTGTTTTAGTGTGAAAATCCATTTATCAACTGTATAACAGAAGTCGAATATTGGTACGCATTTTGTGATATTTCTCGGGAAATAAATCGGCTGTGTTTCGTCATGAAACGCGAAGCCATGGGACATTAAAGGAGGAGCATATTGTGAGTATCAAAAGAGCGCTGGTTAGCGTATCGGATAAAACTGGCATCGTGGACTTTTGCCGCGAGCTGTCGCAAATGGGTGTGGAGATTATTTCGACAGGAGGTACAAGTAGCCTATTGTCGAAGGAAGGCGTACCTGTCATCGGAATTTCGGATGTGACCGGATTCCCGGAAATCATGGACGGACGTGTCAAAACATTACATCCGGCAGTTCATAGTGGGTTGTTGGCTGTGCGTGATAACGAAGAGCACACACGCCAGATGGAAGATCTCGGTCTCGGCTATATCGATCTGGTTGTCGTGAACCTGTATCCGTTCCAAGAGACTATTGCGAAACCGGACGTGGCATACGAAGATGCCATCGAGAACATCGATATCGGTGGTCCAACGATGCTTCGCTCGGCAGCCAAAAACCATGCCTTTGTCAGTGTCGTTGTAGACGCATCTGATTACAGCCAAGTGCTGGAGGAAGTGCGCAACGATGGAGATACCACTCTCGAAACTCGCAAACGGCTTGCGGCAAAAGTTTTCCGTCATACGGCGGCTTACGATGCACTCATCTCCGACTACCTGTCCAACGTAAATGGCGATCCACTGCCAGAGCGTCTGACGGTTACTTACGAAAAACTCCAGGATTTGCGTTATGGCGAAAATCCACATCAGCAGGCGGCATTCTACCGCAAACCGCTGGCTGCTCAAGATACGTTGACAACAGCCGAGCAATTGCATGGCAAAGAGTTGTCTTATAATAACATCAACGATGCGAACGCAGCATTGCAGATCGTCAAAGAATTTGAAGAACCAGCCGTTGTCGCGGTTAAACATATGAACCCATGCGGCGTAGGTATTGGCGCAAGTATCTATGAAGCTTACAGCAAGGCATATGCTGCAGATCCAACGTCTATTTTTGGTGGCATTGTGGCAGCAAACCGCATTATCGACAGCGACACAGCAGGCAAATTGAGCGAGATTTTCCTGGAAATCGTACTTGCTCCTGACTTTACACAAGAGGCTCTCGATATCCTGACGAAGAAGAAAAACATTCGTTTGCTCAAAACGGGTGAGTTGAATGCTGCTCGTAAACGGGAGAGCCAATTCGTGGTAACGTCCATCGACGGTGGTATGATTGTGCAACAGTCCGATGTACACTCCATCGAAGCGAGCGAACTGAACGTGGTAACGGATCGTGCGCCATCGGAAGAAGAACTGAAACAGCTGTTGTTTGGCTGGAAAGTAGTTAAACACGTGAAATCCAATGCGATTGTACTTGCTGCGAATGATATGACGGTAGGAGTGGGCGCTGGACAAATGAATCGTGTGGGTGCAGCCAAAATTGCGATTGAGCAAGCGGGCGAGCAAGCAAAAGGTGCTATTCTGGCATCTGATGCGTTCTTCCCAATGGGTGATACGCTGGAACTGGCAGCAAAAGCCGGAATTACAGCAGTGATCCAACCTGGTGGTTCGATCAAAGACGAAGAATCCATCAAAGTAGCCAATGAATACGGAATTGCCATGGTCTTCACAGGCGTTCGTCACTTCAAACACTAGAACGAAAAAGGTTTAATAAGGGGTGTCGCCAGTCATACTTATGACTTATGGTACACCCCCTCTTTTTTAGGTTTTTCAACACGCATTAGCGTAACAAATCCAGTTATGCACGGAGGGGGAACAGAACGAATGGATATTCTGGTAGTAGGCGGCGGTGGCCGGGAGCATGCAATCATTTGGGCTCTGGCGAAGAGTCCAAAGGTAGACAAGATTCACTGTACACCGGGAAATGCAGGTATTGCTCAGCTCGCTGAGTGTCATGCCATTGCGGTAAATGAATTTGATAAACTAACGGCTCTTGCTGTAGAGCTTAAAGTGGGATTGGTGGTTATTGGTCCGGATGATCCGCTTGCAGATGGGATCGTGGATGCATTTGATTCGACAGGTATTCCGGTATTCGGCCCCCGTCGTAATGCAGCAGAGATCGAAGGAAGTAAAACGTTCATGAAGGACCTGCTGCACAAATATAACATTCCAACCGCAGCCTATGAAAAATTCGACAACTACGAACAGGCTCAAGCATACCTGAATGAGCAAGCAATCCCGGTTGTCATCAAGGCAGATGGACTGGCAGCGGGCAAAGGTGTGACGGTAGCTTATTCGCGTGAAGAGGCTAATCAGGCACTTCGCAGCATCATGGTGGACAAAGTATTTGGTGAAGCAGGAGCCAAAGTGATCATCGAGGAATTCCTCGCAGGGCAGGAAATGTCCATTCTGGCTTTTGTCGATGGGGAGACGGTTCGTCCGATGGCAGCAGCACAGGATCACAAACCTGTATTCGACAATGATCAGGGGCCAAACACAGGCGGTATGGGTACATATTCACCATTGCCACATATCCCTGCTTCTATTATTGAGCAAGCCGTGGAGACGATCATTAAACCAACGGCTAAAGCGATGGTGTCCGAGGGACGTCCATTCCAGGGTGTGTTGTTTGCCGGACTGATGATTTCACCAGATGGTAAACCCAAAACGATTGAGTTCAACGCACGTTTTGGTGATCCCGAAACACAGGTCGTACTGCCACGCTTGAAGAGTGACTTGTTCGATATCTTCTGGGCAACCGTTCATGGCAAGCTGGCTGACATTGAGATTGAATGGAGCGATGAAGCCGCAGTATGTGTGGTACTTGCTTCAGGAGGTTATCCGGGTCCTTATGCCAAAGGCGTAGTCATTGAAGGTCTGGATCAAGTAGATGATGCCGTGGTATTCCACGCAGGTACAGCGCGTAGTGAAGCGGGAGATTGGGTCACCAATGGTGGACGAATCCTGGGCGTAGTTGGCCTTGGTGCGGATATTGCCGAAGCTAGAAACAAAGCCTATGAACAGGCGGAGCGTATCCATTTTGATGGTAAACATCAGCGGACGGATATTGCTGCTAAAGCACTCGTATAGAATGAATATAAGAGCCCGTAAAGATGTATACCGGAAAGGTATTTGCATCTTGCGGGCTCTTTGCTACGTATATAGATGTATCTTGTGCATACAGCGGACTTATTTTATATGGGAAAGACATGGGAAAGATACGAAACAGGATGAAATCAGGCATGTTTAATGCCCTAAATTAAGGGGTAGTATTTTTATAAATTAGACTATACTAAACATGTGAACAATATCACATTATGAGGTAATATCAATCATATTATATAAAGTACGTAACATACATAGAGACTAATTTGTGAACATTATACTGTAAGCTTGTGGCAAACCATAACGTGCAACTGGATGGTTGAGCGGGAAACATGGTATACTTTTCGGAAACAGGAATGAGTACGAGGGGAGGTGGATATCTATTGGGTAGGCGATATTGTAAATTGTCCAAATGGCGAATCTAGGTGGAGTTAAGCGAGGAACAATTGACAGCATGAGGGGTAACCCGATTTGAATGAAGAAGTTTCTGCATGTCATTGACTTCATCTTGAATTCCTGTTTTGGTTTTACAAGGTCAAACGTAAGACTTATACAAAAGATATCATTGAAATCAATTTTATATAAGGCAGACGTCGTGTTGAAAGACTAACAGTTGATGAATGGTTAACACAGTTAACGGATCACGCTGTAACTATCTCTGGAGGTGAATCCCTGAGAACCGGGGAAATCATTGGACATAATTACCATATTGAATATCGTTTTACTTATTATCTTGATTGCATTGACTGCATTTTTCGTAGCATCGGAGTTCGCTGTAGTCAAAATTCGTACATCAAGAGTGGATCAACTGGTCGCGGAGGGCAATAAAAAGGCCGTATTGGCTAAAAAAGTTGTCTCGGACCTGGATTATTATCTGTCAGCCTGTCAGCTCGGTATTACGGTCACTGCACTGGGACTGGGAGCGCTCGGAAAACCGACGGTTGAGAGATTGTTATATCCGGTATTCAATTATTTAGATGTACCTGCTTCAATCTCGTCGATTGCTTCCTATGCGATCGCCTTTATCCTCGTCACGTTCTTGCACGTGGTTGTTGGTGAGATGGCACCGAAAACGTTGGCGATTCAATTCTCAGAAAAACTTACATTAATGCTCGCCCCATCGCTATACTGGTTTGGTAAAATCATGTATCCGTTCATCTGGGCGCTTAATGGAACTTCACGTGTTCTTCTGCGAGGATTCGGTGTAAAGCCTGCCAAACATGATCAAGCCTACTCGGAGGACGAGATCAAAATCATCATGAACCAGAGTTATGAAGGTGACGAGAACAACAAGACCAAGCTTTCATATCTGGAAAATGTATTTGTGTTCGACGAACGTGATGCCAAAGATATCATGGTGCCGCGTACGGAACTGGTGACATTAGATCAGGATATGACCTATGACGATATTATTCCTATATTGGATGAACATAACTACTCACGTTACCCTGTCATCGAGGATGGGGACAAGGACCGCATTATCGGCGTTGTGAATGTGAAAAAGATTTTGCCTGACATGGTTGCTGCAAGATCGTATCAACTGAGCGAGTTCGTTCGTGAGATTCCGTTCGTTTCCGAAGTTACAAGTATCCAGGATGCGATGATTAAAATGCAGCAGGAACGTGTACACATGGCCGTGGTCGTGGATGAATATGGGGGTACCTCGGGTATCATTACGATGGAGGATATTCTGGAGGAACTTGTCGGTGAGATTCGCGATGAATTCGATGCCGATGAGGTGGCTGATATCCAGGAAACCGGAAAGAATCAATATCTCATTAATGGTCGGGTACTTTTGGATGAAGTGGAACGGCAGTTCGGACTTAGCTTTGAAGGAAATGAAGAGATGGATACCGTGGCCGGATGGATTCAATACCAGAAGGGTGTAGGTGTGGAAAAAGGAGACACGGTAGAACACGGCGATTATGTCTGGACCGTTGTCGATACCGAGAACTATCACATCAAACAAGTTCTTCTGGAACGAGTGAGCGGCGCACAGGTTGAGGAAGCGACTAGCGATCTGGCGTGATCTTGGTTGGTTCGATCTGACTGTAATCTAGGCTTTGACTGCCTATTTGGCTACTGCCCTCAGAATTTAAAACGTTTTGGCAACGTAACAGTGTAGGGGACGGAACCGATTCTGAAGAAGCGTAGCGTTCGCGTTTGCAAACCAATTTTAAACCTTTGAAAACAACAATCAGGAAAATTTGGAGGCAATGGCGATCGGAAGAACGAGCCGTCACCGGAACGTCACTCGTGCAAACCTTATTTTAAATTTTAATGGAGGTGAATCCCTCAGGTTGAGGGAAATCATTGGACGGAATAATAGCCTTGAATTTATTTTTAGTAGCCGTATTTATAGGTCTGACAGCCTTTTTCGTTGGAGCCGAATTTGCAATTCTTAAAGTACGGATGTCCCGAATCGATCAATTGATCTCGGAAGGCAACAAAAAGGCAGTACTGGCCAAAAAAGTGGCGCACAACCTGGATTATTATCTGTCGGCATGTCAATTGGGGATTACCATCACGGCGCTGGTATTGGGAGCCTTGGGTGAACCTACTGTTGAGAAAATGCTGCATCCGCTCTTTGAGCGCATGGAAGTGCCGGCGGCATTGTCTACCGTGCTTTCCTATGGTATTGCTCTAGCGATCATTACCTTCCTGCACGTGGTTATTGGTGAATTGGCACCGAAAACGCTGGCGATTCAGTTTGCAGAGAGAATGACGCTGTTGTTGGCACCACCACTGTACTGGTTCGGTAAAATCATGAATCCGTTCATCTATGCGCTGAATGGAGCTGCTCGTCTGTTGCTTGGCATATTTGGTGTAAAACCTGCCGGGCATGATACCGTTCACTCCGAAGAAGAGCTGAAGCTGATTATGGCACAGAGCTACGAGAGTGGCGAGATCAACCAGACGGAGCTGGACTATCTCAAAAACATTTTTGCTTTTGATGAGCGTCTGCTTCAGGAGATTATGATTCCACGAGATAAAATTGTTACTCTGAATAAGGAAATGCCGATTGATCAGATCATTGAGACGCTGAATCGACATGAATACACGCGATACCCTGTTATTGCAAATGGGGATCAGGCACATTTTGTTGGCTTTATTAATACAAAAGAAATGCTGACGAGTGTGGCTGCGGGCAGAGATTTCAATATGGAGACATTTGTTCACAATACGCCGAGTTTCTCCGAGCGTTCTCCAATCAAGGATGTACTGATCCAGATGCAGCAAAGCCGTGTACACATTGCAACCGTGAAAAACGAGGCAGGTGCTACGGTAGGTATGGTTACGATGGAGGATATCCTTGAAGAGATTGTCGGAGATATCAAGGATGAATACGAGCATAAAGATTTGGTGAATCCACCAAAAAGAATGAAACTGGTTTAAGAAGCAGTAATGCAAAAGTAATACAGGTATACGAAGCAACCTAATCAATGGTTCTAATGATAAGCAGGTTCCCGATGTGATCGGGGCCTGCTTTTTGTATTAAATCTTAATTTTAAAATAAAAGCTTGCATAATGTAGTCCAATGGATTAATATAAATTTAAAGAATCTTAAATTAAAGATAAATAATGAAAAGCAATAAATAAAAGAAGCAAAAACAACCTATGATACAACTAAAACCCAAGGGAGTGGAGATTATGTTCAGAACTTCAGGAATTCATCATATTACAGCTTTTGTTGACGATGCGCAGAAAAACGTTGATTTTTATGCAGGTGTGTTGGCGCTCAGACTGGTGAAAAAAACAATTAACTTTGATGCACCGGACGTGTATCACTTGTATTACGGGAATGAGCAGGGTGCACCGGGCACAATCATTACCTTTTTCCCACAGCAAAATTCAAGAAGAGGTGTCATTGGGTCAGGTCAGACTGGAGTTACCGTATATGCGGTTCCTGTAGGAAGCCTGCCTTTCTGGAAAGAACGTCTTGCTTCCTTTGATATTCCATATGAAAATAAAACCAGATTTGGTGAGCAGTACATTCGTTTCTTCGACAAAGGCGGTCTGTTGCTTGAACTGGTTGAACGTGAAGGTGGTCAGCCAAGCAACTGGAGTTTCAACGGTGTGACACCGGAGCATGCCATCAAAGGATTTGGCGGAGCCGTATTGTTCAGCCACGTTCCTGAGAAAACCATGGACGTCTTGGTGAGCAAACTGGGTCTGGAGCAAGTCGGTGAAGAGAACGGACTCCTTCGTCTTCAGGCAAGCGGCGATATCGGTCAGATCATCGATATTCAGTCCACAGGTATCCAACGCGGGATTGGTGGAGCCGGAACGGTCCACCACATTGCATGGCGTGCCAAAGATTACGTGGAGCATGAACAAATTCAGCAGGATCTTGAACAATCCGGATATCATCCAACGCCAGTCATTGACCGTCAATACTTCAACGCTGTGTATTTCCGGGAGCCGGGTGGTATACTGTTCGAACTGGCTACGGATCCTCCGGGATTTGCACGGGATGAACCAGCAGAGAGCATGGGTGAGAAACTGATGTTGCCTGAATGGTATGAACCACAGCGTGAACAGATTGAACAATTGTTGCCACGAATTGAAGTACGTGAATGGAAAGGAGAGTCCAAATCATGACCACAACCAATACAATGAAACATATCTATAAAGCAGGTGCTCAGCCGGATGCGCCAACAATCCTGTTGCTTCATGGCACAGGCGGAACCGAGAACGATCTGATCGGTCTGGCGGAGATGATCGCACCAGGAGCTTGCATACTTGGGGTGCGGGGTAATGTATCGGAGAACGGGATGCCCCGTTTCTTCCGCCGCCTGGCCGAAGGTATTTTTGATGAAGAAGATCTGATTGCTCGTACGGCAGAGCTGGGATCTTTTGTCGATGCAGCTGCGGTGGAATATGGGTTCGATCGGTCCAACGTGTATGCACTGGGTTACTCTAACGGTGCCAACATTGCGGCAAGCTTGATCTTCCATCAAGCAGATGTATTCAAAGGTGCAATCTTGCATCACCCGATGGTACCGCTGCGCGGACTGGAACTGCCGGATCTGAAAGGTCTGCCTGTGTTCATTGGTGCGGGCGAGAACGATCCGATTGTACCAAGACGTGAAACGGAGGAACTTGCTTCGCTGCTAAGCGGTGCAGGTGCCGATGTAAACACACATTGGGAGCGTCAGGGTCATCAATTGACTGGTACCGAAGCAGAAGCCGCGGTAGCTTGGTTTAAGACACAGGCGTAAATTGGGTGGATAGACGGTTATGAAACGTATAGAGACAGCCTGATCGTGAAGATCGGGCTGTTTTTCCTTTTTATTTTGATCATCGTCAGGAAGAAGAAATGATTGACTGGTGTTATGTAACCGTTACTAACCGGGTAAACATTTGAATGTGTGGTAGATAACCTTGTATGCTTAGTGATATAGCTATGTATCAACATCATGAACTGGAGGGGTTAATGTGGAACGTAACATCAAGGAACTGATACAGCAGATGACACTGGAAGAAAAAGCGGGCATGTGTTCGGGACTGGACTTTTGGCATCTGAAAGGGGTGGAGCGTCTTGGCATTCCATCCATCATGGTGACGGACGGACCTCATGGGCTTCGCAAGCAGGATGGGAGTGCGGATCATCTTGGGCTAACGTCGAGTGTGCCTGCAACCTGTTTCCCGTCTGCGGCAGGATTGGCTAGTTCATGGGACAAGGAGCTGGCGCGTCAGGTCGGGGTGGCTTTGGGTGAGGAATGTCAGGCCGAGGATGTAGCGGTATTACTTGGACCGGGTGTAAATATTAAACGTTCCCCGCTGGGCGGACGTAATTTTGAATACTTTTCCGAAGATCCGTTGTTATCTACGCAGATGGCTACCGGTCATATTCAGGGTGTGCAGAGCCAGGGTGTGGGTACGTCTCTCAAACACTTTGCAGTTAATAATCAGGAAGAACGGCGCATGTCGATTGATGCGGTGGTGGATGAACGGACGCTGCGTGAGATCTATCTGGCGAGCTTCGAAGGTGCAGTGAAGGATGGACAGCCGTGGACGGTGATGTGTTCTTACAATAAGGTGAACGGTACGTATGCAGGTGAGAATGAATGGTTGCTTACGGATATTCTGAAAGACGAATGGGGTCACGAAGGTTTTGTGGTATCAGACTGGGGTGCGGTCAATGAACGTGCAGACGCCCTTGCAGCAGGACTGGAACTGGAGATGCCAACAAGCGGTGGAATCGGTGAGCGTAAAGTGATTGATGCCGTAGAGAGCGGACAACTGCCGCTGGACAAGCTGGATCGGGCGGTGGAGCGTCTGCTTACGCTGATCTTTAATACCGTTGATCAAAAGCAAGAAGGGGCTACATATAACAAGGATGAGCATCACCAACTTGCGCGCAAGGTGGCAGCCGAGAGTATGGTTTTGCTGAAAAATGAAGAAGGTCTCCTGCCGCTGGGACGTGAAGGCGAAGTGGCGTTAATCGGGGCATTTGCGCGCAAACCTCGCTTCCAGGGCGGCGGCAGTTCCCATATTAATCCGACCAAAGTGGATGATATTGTGGAAGAGATGACACAGGTGGCTGGCGAAAGTGTAACCTTCTCGTATGCCCCAGGTTATCGGATTGAAGCGGATGATGTGGATGAGACATTGATGCATGAGGCTGTTCAGGCAGCACAGTCAGCGGATACCGCTGTTGTGTTTGTTGGATTGCCGGATCGTTATGAATCCGAAGGGTATGATCGTGCCCATTTGCGTCTGCCTGACAATCATATTCGTCTGATCGAAGAGATTGCAAAAGTACAATCACGTGTGGTTGTGGTGCTGAGCAACGGATCTCCAGTGGAGATGCCTTGGTTGCCGCAGGTGCAAGCGGTGCTTGAAGCTTATCTTGGTGGACAGGCCGTTGGTGGAGCGATAGCTGATCTGTTGTATGGGGAGGTGAATCCGTCCGGTAAACTGGCAGAGACATTCCCTGCCAAACTCAGCCATAATCCGTCTTATCTGAATTTCCCGGGCGAAGGGGATCGTGTCGATTACCGGGAAGGTATAAAAAAGAGCTGGAGCCACTGTTTCCGTTCGGTTATGGACTAAGTTATACGACATTTGAATATGCTGACCTGAAGGTAGATCGCACAGAATTGACCGATCAGGATGAGGTGAATGTGCAAGTAAGGGTCACCAATACCGGTGACAGAGCGGGCAAAGAGATTGTACAGTTGTATGTCAGCGATGTAGAGAGCACAGTTATTCGTCCTGTAAGAGAATTAAAAGGATTTGCGAAGGTGGCCCTTGAACCTGGAGCGTCCAAAGTGGTGAGCTTCACACTAAACAAACGTTCATTCGCCTATTACAACGTAGATATGAAGGACTGGCATGTGGAGACCGGAGAGTTCGAGATTCAGGTAGGCAGTTCCTCACGGGACATTCATGTGCACACACGTGTGAATGTAGAGTCTACAGCGACATTCCTTCCAACCTATACGCGTAATAGTACATTGGGTGATATCCAGCGTGATCCGGCCCATAAACAGCTACTGGACCAGGCTTTGCAACAATTCCAGGAAGCCAGTGGGTTCGGCGGTGATGATGCCGGGGATCATGCAGATATGATGGATGCGATGATGAAATATATGCCGCTGCGAGCACTGGTTGCGTTTAGCGGTGGGGCCATGACGGAAGAAGCGATGAATGAACTTCTGGAGCAGCTGAACAACAAGGATCATGGTATTCGGGGATAAGGGGCTGTGCTCTTAAACCGAGTATTCGTCGATCCTTGGATTAAGCGATTACGATTATGCGATACGTGCAGGAACTGCGCACGAAGCCATAAGAAAGTGCATGAGGGCCAGCCGCATAGTGGCTGGGACAGTACCCGATCCGATCATGGATCGGGTTTTCTTTTTGAATAAGGAAAAAGGGGTGAAAGGAACGGTGGGATGGGGGATGATCCTAGTAACGTGACAGAGGTGACAGGACTGCTCTAACTTGCTGAAGCAACATGGTTGTCGTAAAGCATGGATTATTCTATAATGAAGTAATTGATAATCATTTTCAATTAGATTCGGTGAAAGACGAATATGCACGTAATCAGGAGGGGAATATGAATCCTAACCCTAGCTTACATACATTTGGTTCAAGTGCGTTTGTTCAGACCCGCGATGGTCGCAAACTACATTATATGTCCAGGGGAACAGGAGAGCTGACGGTTGTATTTGAGTCCGGTATGGGTGCCTCCAGATCAACCTGGGGACTGGTTGCACCAGCCATTGCTGAGCATGCACGTGCAGTCGTGTATGACAGGGCAGGGGCGGGACGAAGTGATGTCGACTCGGCTCCCCGCAGCCTTGAACGCATTGCAGGGGACCTTGGGGAACTGCTGACAGCTCTGAGCCCGGGCCCATTCATTCTGGTTGGACATAGCTGGGGCGGTCCGATTGTACGGGCTGCGGCAGCTGCACATCTATCTCGATTACGTGGCATTATTCTGGTAGATCCATCAGACGAGCATTGCAAAATGTATTTTTCCAAGCTTACTAAAAAGAGCTTTGCCATCAATGGTTTCATTATTCCAATCATGGCGCGGACTGGCTTATATAAGATGCTTGGCAGCAAAGCTGGAAGTGTTCAGCCTGACGATGTGGCAGCGGATCACCTCAAGGAGGATTTCACTGTACGGGCAGCCAGCACGATGCTTGCAGAAGGCAAAACGTTTCTGGATGACATGGCAACGTTGCTGGAACATCCTCCGGCTCTGGGTAATCTGGAAGTTAGCGTGATCTCGGGTACGAACCCGGGCAAGGGAGAGGGGAAAATCAGACCTGCCCTCATCACGGCGCATCGCCAGACGGTGAGCCAGCTATCCAATGCGAGATGGATTGGGGCCGATCAATCGGGACATATGGTTATGTATACAGACCCTCAGGTCATTATTGATGAGATTTTACGAATGATAAATGATGAGAGCTCAGGCGCAAGAATAGATCAAAAGTGATACAATACAAAGAAAAGCAGTGCGCGACATTGCTAGACCATAAAAGCGGAGTGTGGAGACAACATGAAACCAGTTGAACAAGAACCAACGGGAACCACAAGTCCCGGTCGTGCCAGTGTTGGCATGGAAGATATCGTACGCGCACATCATGTGCTGCGTGAGGTCATTGTAAGAACGCCGTTACAGCGGGATGCTGTATTGTCGGCCAAATATAACTGTAATGTGTATCTGAAAAGGGAAGACCTTCAAGTGGTACGTTCGTTCAAAATTCGGGGCGCCTATAATATGATTCGCAGTCTGACACCAGCCGAGATGGAGAAGGGTATTGTCTGTGCAAGTGCGGGCAACCACGCTCAGGGTGTTGCTTTTAGCTGTAATGCGCTCGGAATTAACGGCAAAATCTTCATGCCGAGTACAACGCCGAACCAGAAGGTGAAGCAAGTGAGACGTTTTGGCGGCAGCAACGTTGAAGTGGTGCTGATCGGAGATACGTATGACGATGCATACGCAGAAGCAATGCGTGCATGTGACGAACAGGGCATGACGTTCATCCATCCTTTTGATCAACCGAAGATTATTGCAGGTAATGGTACGGTAGCGATGGAAATCATGGAAAGTCTCGACGAGAATGCCGACTATGTATTCGTGACGATTGGTGGCGGAGGGTTGGCAGCCGGAGTGGGAACCTACATGAAGACCGTGAGTCCAGAGACACGCATCATTGGAGTTGAGCCACTTGGGGCAGCTTCCATGAGTGAGGCGATGTTCCGCAAACAGGTTGTGACGTTGGATGATATTGATAAATTCGTGGATGGTGCAGCGGTGAAACGGGTTGGCGATCTCACCTTTGATATCTGCAACAGTATACTTGATGACATTGTGAAAGTGCCGGAAGGCAAAGCCTGCACAACTATTCTGGAACTCTATAATGAAAATGCGATCGTGGTTGAGCCTGCCGGTTCCTTGGCTGTTGCGGCGCTTGAGCAATATCGTGAGCAAATCGTGGGCAAGACGGTGGTCTGTGTTATTAGTGGCGGAAACAACGATATCGACCGGATGCAGGAGATCAAGGAACGTTCCCTGATCTATGAAGGTCTGAAGTATTATTTCATGGTTAATTTCCCGCAGCGTGCAGGAGCTTTACGTGAATTCCTGGAGGAAGTTCTAGGGAAGAATGATGATATCACCCGGTTTGAATATACGAAAAAGCATGATAAGGAAAATGGCCCTGCCTTGGTGGGCATCGAGCTGATGTACAAGGAAGATTACCACCCGCTCATTGAACGCATGAACCGCAAAGGTATCGCCTATACCGAACTGAACAAAAATCTAAATCTGTTCAACATGTTAATCTGATGAATAATTCCAAAATGCAATTAAATCACCAAGAAACATCTCCTCTGATCAGACCTGCACGCATAGAAGATGCTGATCAGGTTATTCCTTTGCTGTATCAGGCGATAGGAGACATTGCATACGCGCTTGCGGGTGAGGCGGATCATGAGAAGGCGATGCAGATTTTGCAGGAGTTCTATGTACAGGAAAACAACCGGATTAGCTATCGTCATGTGACAGTGATGGAGCAGGATGGGCTGATTGCGGGGATTCTGGTCGCCTATGATGGCGGAGAAGCAGATCGTCTGGACCAGCCGATTCTGGATCGACCTGGACGAAGCCGGGATGAGAAGTATGCATTGGTCAAAGAAACCCGTCCGGGGGAGTATTATCTGGATACTCTCTCGGTAAGTGAAGCTTATCAGGGGCAGGGCATCGGCCGGGCACTGATGGCTGCTTTTGAGCAGCAGGGCAGAGATCTGGGTCACTCGCAGGTATCCCTGATTGTAGAACGAGACAACGGCCGTGCGCTAATGCTGTACGAACGGCAGGGATATGTCAAAGATGACGTGATTGTCATCGCAGGACATGAGTATAATCATATGGTCAAACCGATTCAATAGTGCAGGGAGCTGACGGATTGAGTTAGCTGTGACTATAGAAACAAGAAGAAACCGCCACAGGGGTGAGTCCTGTGGCGGTTTTTGTCGTGGTTATCTGTTGGAATTTAGCCTGAATTTGAAACGGATGTTAACCTTGGGGACAGATTAACTTAATAATTCGCATAGTCGCTGACCGGCACATTCTGCTCCAGCCATTTCTCGACAGCAGCCGTTTTCTCGAATTTGGCTTCGGTTACGATGTCCATGAACTTTTCAAGTTTGGTCAGGAAGGCACTGTCTTCGGATGAGTTACGTTGTAAGACAGCTTTGTAACCTTTCTGGGCATTGGCTGTCATTTTGTTCGTTTCATAGTCAAATAAAGGCGTATTATTCAGGCCATAAAAGGTATACAAGGTATAGTTATTCATCAGGTTCTTAACCTGTTGTACCCGATTGGACTTCGGATATTCGTTCAGGAATCGTTCCTGATTCAAAGCGCGATTGAGTATCTCCTGATAGCCAATGACCAGTGCACCATCATCGGCGGCAAGGTTGCTGGTTTCAACTGCCATGATATTAATGTATTGTTTGATGTCTGGTTTCACGTACGAGATATATTTCTGAAAAGCCATATAATTCATGATCGGATAGAGGGAACCTTCCAGCATAACCAGGCGATAACCGCTATCCCGTGCTTGCTGGAGCAGTGCACACAGACTGGTGTCGTTGGTACGGGACATGAGTGTGGTGAAGCTATCATTCAACTTGTAAGCCTTGATCATTTTGTCCTGAACGTTAGGAACGAGCAGGCGGTCCGTCATGGCTGTTAACGCCTTGTTGCGGGCATTCTCCAGCTGTAAGACCATCAGGGTTGCATGATGAGTCGTAACTTGATCGATATGAGATTCGAGTTAAATATCCGCGGCAGGCAAGCCGTTCTTTTTGTAGAGCATGGACTGAAATGTTTTATATATCGTTGTTGAACTGGCAGTTGTGACTTTGGTATCTGTACTGGAAGAAGCGGCAGCAGCGACTCCAGATAATGGAGCGACAGCCGTTTGGAGCAGCATGAGGATGGCGGTGGCTGTAATGAAGGTGCGCATGCCTTTACGTTTGGCAGATTGGAGCAATGATGTCATAGATATGAACCTCCCGTAGTTGAGAAAATGATAGGTGTTGTTCACTAGTCACTATACATTAACCCAATTGGTGCTGGATGTGGTTGCGGAATGGTGACAAATTCTTCTGTTATTTTTAACTTTTGGAGGGTGGAAGATAGAGGGAGATTTCTGAGAAAATATTTTTTGTACAACTGGAAACTTTTGAGCTGATCGGAACGTCTTATTTGTGCATAGGTAAATACAGGAATTAATGAAAAGAACAGCGAATCTACTTCGATGTTAACTAAATGCGAGAATGGGGATATGGGATATGAGGAAAGCGGGAGGAAAACAAGTGAAGAAGGTAATGTCAGCGCTAGCTGTATCAGCCATGCTGATGTCCGCACTTCCAACGTCGGTTATGGATGCAGCTGCGAGGATCAGTATATATATTAATGATGCAGAGTTATCATCTGCTCAGGCACCTGTGATGAAAGGTGGACGCGTACTGGTTCCGCTTCGGTCGATATTTGAAGGATTGGATGCGAAGGTACAGTACACGAACAGAACCAAAACGATTGTTGCAACTCGCGACGATCAGGAAGTTACTTTGACACTTGGTTCCAAAACGGCATACATCAACGGGGAAGCGATATCGCTGGATGTACCTGCGAACACGATTAAGGGCAACACGATGGTTCCGATTCGTTTTGTCAGTGAAGCTTTTGGAGAAAAAGTATTCTGGAACTCACGCAATCAGCGTGTAGATATCAAGACAACAGCAACACCTCCAGTAGATGAGACACAATATGCTGCATGGAACATCTATGGTTCGGTATCCGGAAGTAACGGAGATGGTCGTGACTTGACCGTGAGCTTCACACGTCCAACTTCAGAGAAGGCGGTATCAGCTTACCGGATTATGCTGGTGAAAACTCGTGATGTGAATAGCTTCACGGAGTCCTCAGCAACTGCCGTACCTTCTGCGAACTATACATCCGTTACACCAAATGGCAGTAACCCGAAACTGACACTTAATGCACAGACGCGTGACGTAAACGGGGATCTGCTTAACAGCAATGAAACGTATCGCCTGTATGTACTGACTGTTGGTAACAGCAGTAATAATTATAAAAATGCATTGAACTGGTCTTCCCAAGCATTGAAGCTCAATAATGTGAAATCCACAGTACAGGCAGTTACAAGTCTGCGTGCCGCAGATATTAGTGACTATGGCGATGGCCGCGATCTGGAGATTAACTTCACGCAGCCGAGCACAACATCGAACATTACGTATTATCGTGCTTTTGTTGTTAAAGCGAAGGACTCTTCTGCGTTCAATCTGGCTGCAGCGAACAAAGTGTCCAGTGCAAACTCCACGATCATATACAAAGGAAACAGTACCGCAGTGAAAAGCCAGCTGACTTCTTCGACACGGGATACGTCTGGCGAGATGATTAAAAGCGGCACCGCGTATGTGGTCTACATCTTGTCGGTAAGCACTAATACAACAACAGACAGCAAGCTGTCCGCGGCATCCTCTTCACTTACGCTGTCCGTGAACACAGCAACGTCTCCAGTAATTACGCAGGTGAAGGATAACTCGGATTATGGAGATGGTCGTGATATTCAGGTGAGCTTCAACCGTTCATCGGATGAGTCCAAGGTGGCGAATTATCGCGTCTTCGTGGTGCGTAACTCGGTTGCCAGCAACTTCAATCTGACAACGGCAAGTAACCTGTCCTCCAGTCTGTACTATACGGTAAATAAAACAGGTAACAACATTACAACGACTTTGCCTTCATCCATGAAGGACACAAGCGGTTATAATGTAACGAATCTGCAAGATTATCGCATCTTTGTGATGGCGGTGGGCAACCAGCAAAATGGATACACCAATGCGCTGTCAGCTTCCTCCACTGTGCTGAGACTTACAACGACCGGTAACGCGGGAGTCATTAGTAACCTGGCTGTTGCTGATATTAGTGACTACGGTGATGGACGTGATCTACGGATTTCTTTCAACAAGGCCGCGGATGAATCCAGAATCTCTGCCTACCGAGTATATGTAGTTCGTTCCGCTAATGTGGGCAGCTTCACACTAAGCGCAGCTAATGCGTCAAACAACTATACGCAGGTGAGCAAAACGGGTGGTAACCTGTCCGTTACGCTTCCAAACTATGCGGTAGATACCAATGGTTACACCATTACCAATAACGTTGCTTATCGGGTATTCGTGCTGTCAGTGAATAACAACGGAAACTCCAGTCAAAATGCTTTGTCTGGTTACTCTTCCCAAATTACGTTGGCACAGAATGCAGCTGTAACGGTTCCGAGCAATGTGGTTGCAACTGATATTGGGGATACTGGAGATGGACGTGATCTGCGTGTAACGTTCACTAAATCCGCAGATGAGACAAATGTGAATCACTATCGGGTGTTTGTAGTGAAAAATGCAAATGCAGGCAGCTTCAATCTGAACGTAGCCAATACAGTGAATAGCTCGAATTATACGTATGTAAGTAGAACTGGAAGCAACCAGACGATTACTTTATCTAATGGTTCGAGAACAGTGGATGGTGACTTGATCCGTAATGATGTAGGCTATCGAGTGTACGTGATGGCTGTTAATAATAACACGTCTTTAGCGAATGCGATATCGTCAGCCTCCGGTATAGCCACACTGACTTCAAATTCCGCTGTAGCAGTGGCCAGTAATGTGAATGCAACCGTTAAAGATCAAGGACAGTCTGGAACGCCTTCGGATGTAACAATAACCTTTAATAAGGCAACTAACGAAACCAATATCTCCAATTATCGTATCTTGATTGTGCCTGCTAACCAAGTGAGTGGATTCAATACAAGTTCTGCTCTTGGAATTAATTCTTTTATTGAAATCAACAAAAACAATGCAGGCAGTCCGGTAGTACTAAACGGTGGACATCGAGATATTAATGGTAGTGTCCTTGTAGCTGGACAGAAATACAGAGTATTTGTCTTGTCCGTTTCGGACAGTACATCACGTGTTTCCAATCTGTCCTCTGCTTCCAATGAGTTTAATATCTTTACACAAGCAACTGCGGTTCAAACTGCTACTATTACAGGCCTTCAAAATACAAGTACTGTAACCGAAGCGAGTTATAAGCTTAGCTTTACTAAACCAACTTCTGAAACTGGGATTTCTGCATACCGACTCTTTATTGTTAAAGGAACAGATAATTTGGATATTACTACAGCAAGCTCTAACACTAGCTACCCAATTGGAAATCCTGCAGCGGTTGAAGTTACTTTAACGAAATCAGCTATAGATTCAACTGGAGCCAATCTGGTGGAAGGAGGCGAGTACAAGGTGTATATTCTTTCAGTTGCTGCAAATACAACAACGAATAAACATACACTTTCAGGCCCATCGGATACATTCAAGCTTGAAAAAGCTCAGCCTACGCCTACACAGGAGCAGACGTCTACTACCAATCCACCAGCCTCAAGTGAGGGGCAAACACCTCCACAGGAGTGAATGTAAAAATTTACACTGAAACAAACTCGAACACCCTTTCCATTCGGAAAGGGTGTTCGAGTTATGTATGAACGACAATCGTCTGGCGTGAATTTCAAACTCGCTTTTTGAAAATCTTGTCGTCAAAAAGGTTCCTAAGACCATTGTTACATCGGGAACAAATAATGGATAATAAAGGGAAGTTGGCTATATAGATTGAACTAAATATTTACATGAAACGGAGTGGACAGTGTAAATATCTTTAGGTTACCTTATGTAAAAGCCTATGAGCCGAAAGGAATGATGGAATGCTTGCGTTTCGTTTGACGGGCCTGCCGGATTCCCGGTTGCCACTGTACCTGTATTGTGTGGGGACGCAGGAAGAGAAAGTTCTGCATAGACCGGATGGATTTCCGGTGTATCAGTTGTTTTTGTCACGCGATGGTGAAGGGCAGTTCAAGGTAACGGGAAAAGGGACATGGACGATGGGAGCAGGGCAGTTATTCATCGTGGAACCCGAGGTTGCGCATGAGTATGTGCCTCATTCCAAATCCAAAGGGGAACTGGGTTATATCGGTATTGGCGGTGCATCGGCTGGATCGGTACTACAATCCGCGGGTTTGCTTCAGAAAGAGCCGTACCATATCTCGGGTTTTGAAATCATCTGGTCACGCATGACCAATCTCTGGCACGCGCTGGATCAAGGAGCAACGGAGATGTGGAACACATCAACCCTGATCTACCAGCTCATTTTGGATATAGCACAATTGAAAATTTCATCTGATGTCGGCATAGGAGGTATTGGATCATCTAGGGCACAGGATGGCACTGTAAAACACTCTAATCGGGAGTCCGATCCGAGCAAGGATGCACTCGTCCGAGCAGTAGCATTGATGCATACGCACTACCAGGATGACCTGTTATTGAAGCATGTTGCTGACGCAGTGGGCTATTCGGTTCAGCATCTCAATCGATTATTTCATCATCATTATGGCGTGACAGGACATCAATATATGCAACGATTACGTTTGCAGAAGGCTTCGGACTGGATGGACAAGCATCCACGAGCAAGTGTGCGAGAGGCGGCAGAGACCGTAGGGATGGAAGTGAACTATTTTATCCGGATGTTCAAGCGGGAGTTTGGAGAGACACCGGGTAAAGGAATCAAACATCGGAACCAGCTCCAAATGGAAAAAGACCTCACGAATTCGTGAGCGTTCCTGTGCCCATGTCACGTGTACCTAATATCAGAAGGGTTTAAATTCGTCAGAACATGAAAAAGGGACCCTCAAGGCCCCTTAATCGATTTTATAACGTGTTATGCAGTTTTCTTTTGTCCAAATAAAGGCCTTACCGTTGCAAGTCCCACAACTCCGATCACTGCACTCACCCACGGAGCCAGTGCAAATACCGGAAGTTTATCACGCAGTGGATACCCTACAAACAGCACAAGGACCACGATGACGATGTAGATGATGATTCCCTTAAGGTTAACTTTAGGTACGGTGTTCTTGTCCGCTCCTTCATCGTCCGGTCGCTCAGCAAGGCGGCGCAGCATCTCCACCAATGCAATCCCGCCAACTGCCGCAACGAGCAGAGAGAACAGACTGATGTGTTGGAACGGCTCCGTATCTCCGCCAGTCCAGCCCACGAACAATCCCACACATCCTTGAATCAACATGACAAAAGACAAAGCCGCCCAAGCGATCATGGCATACCACTTTGGTGTCCGTTTCACAGGCTCTGGATTCTCAGTTAGCTGTGGTTCTACAGCGTTGGCATTCTTTTTCGATGAAGCTGTTGAACTATTACCACGGGTTGGGCTTGATTTACCCACCTCAACGGCAGCCGTCTTCTCCGGTGCTGTATTTGTAATCCCGAGCTGTGCATGGATGTCTTGTTCCAGATCAGGTCCGTATAACTCGCGAGCAGATTTGTTATCCCGCTGAGCCTGTACGATCGCTCTTCCTGCGGAGAGTATCCACTCTTCCTGTGTTCTCTCGTCCGCTGGCGCATGACGTGCAATTGTGCTGATCTCGTCATACAGTTTCACATGTTCAGGTGTCATTCGACTCATCTCAGTTATTTGCCGATTCTGTATTTCTTTAAGCTTCTTATAGGAAATCCCCAATGATTGCTCCCCCTGTCTACACACGTTCTGATCTTCCAATTGACTGAAGACCCTGACGGTATTTTAGTATACGGGAAGGGCTCTCGTTTCGCAAAGTCATTCCTTATAAAAAAGCTGCTCATGGTGGACCCATATCCATACACAGGCCAGTATAACACAGGTGCATAACAGCACCAGTTTACCGTGATGTTGAATCCATTCCAGTAGATGTTCCATGAATTCATTCCTTTCGGCAGAAGGATTCCGAGGCATATGCTACCTATGTTTGTTCGTTTATTTTCCCCCGTTCATGTGAAAAAATACCCTCACGCCTCCCAGATCTAACGATTGTGTGAAGTATGCATAAAGAGCAGCCGATTCCATCACAATAGTAGCATTTCCAACAGAAATCCAAGATTGGAGTGTGCTTGTTATGGATAAACAAACAGAATTGACGCGGAAGCTGTTACTGAACAGCAACTCCCGTGGAGTCGTGGACGAGGTTGTATCCTTTGAAGAGAACCTGGAGGATACGGAGTATGCAGAAGAACTGACAGATGGCAATTTGAAGGGAAGAAGTTTCTGGGACAATAGTGATTCGGGTCATGAGCATGAGTGGAATGGACGGGTGGAGACCCACGAGATGTTCCGTAGAAGCTACGAATAACGATCCTGCAACACTTGGTTTGAATTCCAAATGATATCCGGGCCAGCTGTCATCAGCGTGGCTCATTTTTTTGTGCTTATTATCCGATAAAATGTAGATTGGTAGTCGACGTAGAAAGGGTTCTTACTTACGTTGACTTGAAGGTTACGGGATGATAATATATGAATAACATCTTAATACACACTAAACTTATCGGATTATATATATTTAATAAATGGAAGTTAACAGGCTAAGCGTGGAAAGGGGAAATCGGTATGGAACGTCAGATCAGTATCCGTCATGGACAGGAAGAATTAACAGCCACGATTCATTATCCGGTCGTGAAAGATATCAAGGAGGAGAAGAGTCAGCAGCGAGTACCTCTGGCAGTCATCTGCCACGGCTTCGTTGGTAGCCGGATCGGCGTGGACCGTTTGTTTGTAAAGACTGCACGGGAGCTGGCTGAAGACGGTTATCTGGTCCTGCGTTTCGATTATATCGGTTGCGGAGAGAGCAGCGGGGAGTACGGAGCGGAGGGACTGGAGTCCATGGTGCTGCAGACCCGTTCGGTGCTGGACTACGCGGTGAATTGCAGTGATGTAGATCCTACGCGTGTTACGCTGATTGGTCATAGTCTGGGTGGTGCCGTTGCATTGCTAACTGCTGTACGTGACAAACGTGTCAAAAACCTGGTTATGTGGTCCTCCGTGGGTTATCCATTCAATGATATCGTGAAGATTACGGGACGGGAAGTATACGATGAAGGCGTGAAGCTGGGTGCGGCTGATTATCTGGGATACAAATTCACACCGACGTTCTTCGAGTCTCTTGCTGAACAACAGCCATTCCAGGAAGCAGTTAAGTTTAGCGGAGATGTACTCGTCGTGCATGGCACGTCAGATGAGATTATTCCTGTAGACTACGCATTCCTGTATCAAAAGGTATTCTGGATGCGCCAAGAGGGCCGCTGTGACAAGGAGATCATCTTCCAGGGCGATCACACCTTCTCTTCAGGTAAAGAGCGGGAACAGCTAATTACGCGTACCAGAGAGTGGCTGGGCGAACGTCAGAAGATCGAGCAGGATTGGCAGCACTGGATGATATAAGTGGCAGGATTACAACTGTTTGGGGATGTCAGCTTGGAAAAGCGCCTTCTTAAGGGTAAAATAGAGGAGTAAGCATTCTATTCGTGTCTGGAGGTTGGCAGCAATGACATTACCCGCACTTTTCATTGCGCATGGTTCTCCCGCTCTGGCGGTGGAGAGCAATGACTACACTCACTTCTTGAACCAGCTTGGAGACAGGCTGCCGGCTCCGAAAGCCATTGTCGTATTTACGGCGCATTGGGATTGTCCTGAACCGTCCGTGACGATGGATGATACACATCAGACCTTGCATGATTTTTACGGATTTCCTTCTACGATGTATACGATGGAATACTCTGCATCTGGGCAGCCAGATTTAGCGAACGAGATATGTGCTTTGTTCACCCGCAGCAATCTGGCACATCAGCCGATTCGTGGCCGAGGGTTGGATCATGGCGTATGGGTACCGTTGCTCCATATGTATCCCGAGGCTAATATCCCTGTGATTGCTGTATCTGTAGACTCGCTGCGTACGCCGCAGGAACAGTATGATATTGGCCGAATGCTGGAACAGCTGCGGCATGATGATGTGTTAATCATTGGCAGCGGTGGAACGGTTCACAATTTGCGATTGCTGGGCAATACGGATGAACCGCAAGAGTGGGCGGTGGAATTTGATAACTGGATCGGGGAGCGCTTGCAGCATTGGAACACAAGAGAACTGTTTCAATATGAGAAAAAAGCCCCTCATGCACGCACGGCAGTTCCGTCGTATGGTACAGAACACATTGCACCTTTGTTCTACGCCATGGGTACAGCGGATATGTCCCGATCAGCGAAGCGTCTATTCCAGTCTTACCCTTACGGAACGCTCAGTTTGAACTGCTGGCAGTTTGGAGACGGCGTGTAACTTGGAACAGACAACAGCCTGATTATGGTGCTTGAAGCCAGTTTGGTACGCATAACATAACGTGTATTAATGCATACAATTACAATATATAAACAAAAGAAGGTTACTGTACACCCTTGAAGGGCTACAGTAACCTTTTTTCAATATGAGGACTTATTCATGCAATAGATCTTTATTTGCGGATTTCGAACAATTCACAGTCTGTACGCGAATGATAAGCGAGCTCACTGACACTGGATTGTACTACTACGGTGTTGCTGTCAAAACGGATAATGATGCCACCGGAGTCAATCTGGTGATTATCTTTAAAAACTCGAACCTTATACTTCATATTCATGGCTTCCTGGAAGTCCGCATCGGTCTCGAGACGTCGCTGGGTCGGCATATCGTGTACTCCTTTGAAGTTCAACTTTATTTCATCATAATACGATTTTCTGTGGATGGGCAAGTCAGTCGGGCATTCGGGCTGATTTTGAAAAGTAAAAAGCCCTGCTCTCCAGGGGGATTGGGAGCAGGGCCGAGAATTCTATGAATGATTGTTTAAGCTGTTTTTTGAGTAGGGCTAATCGTTGGTGTGTCTTTAGGAAGATTTCCTTTGTTGTTACGAGTGAACAATCCGCGAAGGTAAGGCAGTACCCAGTGATCCAGACCGATTTTACCTGCATTTGCACCAGCAACGACAAGGAAGATTTCCATTACAACCAGTTGAGCATTCGTGCTTACTGTCCCCGAGAAGAGGAACGCGAAGTTCATGACCATAGCCATCAGTGCTGCTAGTGTAGTGAAGCAACCGAGGATGAGACCCAAACCTACAAGGAATTCACCCAATGGGATAACGAAGTCGAAGAGTCCTGCGTTTGGTACTGCGAATTTCTCAAGGAACGTTCCCCACCATGCTTGAACTGCTGGATGATCACCCGTTGTTTTTTCCAATGCCCCTGCAAGGAACCCGCCAGCTTCGAATCCGCCAGTCAATTTGCTCCATCCGTGAGTCATCCAATCATAACCGATATACACCCGAAGTACTGTCAAAATCCACATTGCTACTTTGTTTTCTCTAAGCCATTGGTTTGTGCTGAACATATGAACCACTCCTTCATGGAATCTAGTGTGTGTTGTTTTTGTTTTTTCTAAGTGATCACCTTTGATGTCTTTATTGTATAGTTCAAAAGTCGTTTTGTTTGTGATTAAAATCACAATCTAGTTCAAATTTTAAGTAAGGTTTGAGAAGTTCACATTTAGGACATATTTTTCTAGCTATATGCTGTTTCAAATGTGAATTTCAAGCTGTATCAAGGCCTTCTAGGCGGAGACAAATCGGATAGGGTGTGATTAAATGGAAAGAAATACGTGAAATGGTTGCCCACATGAGACATATATCACAACTTAGAACCAGGCCATATCGTTCAGGAGGTCCTATATTGAAGCTTTTTAAATGGAACAAAGCAGCATCGGCTGCATCTCTGTTTATTCTCTCATTAAGTCTTGTTGCCTGCCAAAACCAGGAGGTGGCACAGATGCCAGTTCAGCCAGAACCGACACCTGCACCTGTACAAGAAGAACACGTGGAGGAATCCAACACGTCTCTCTATACAGCACCTCTGACGGGTCTGCCTGTAGATGAAGCGATTACGCGTCGACCACTCGCCGTAATGATTAATAATGCACCCGCAGCTCGGCCCCAATCGGGTCTAAGTTCAGCCGATATCATTCTTGAAGTTCTCGCTGAGGGAGGCATTACCCGTTTCATAGCCATCTTCCAGAGTGGAGGCGGTGCGGAGACGGTTGGACCCGTTCGCAGTATACGTCCATATCTAATTGAGCTCGGCGAGAGTTATGATGGGGTACTTGTTCACGCCGGAGGCAGTCCGGAGGCGTATTCCATTTTGCAAAGGCAGCAGAAACAGCATATGGATGAAATCTCGAATGGTGGACCTTACTTCTGGCGTTCCTCGGATCGTAAAGCCCCACATAATCTGTATACTTCAGCGGACAAGCTGAGAGAAGGGTCAGACATCAAGGGTTATAGCCATGATTTCAAGTCGCCGGTATACAACTATAACGAAGAAGGCGCGACATCCGCAGGAGAGGCAGTGAAGCAATTCGATATCCATTATTTATTGGATAGTTACCGGGTGACGTATGATTATGATGAAGTTAGCGGACGATATATGAGAATGGTGAATGGCAAGGCAGATCAGGATCTGGATAATGGGACTCAACTTGGTGCAGCGAACATCATTGTGGCAGGTGCAGATCACAAGGTGCTCGATAGTGTAGGTCGGTTGTCCGTTAATTTGGAACAGGGCGGGGAAGCCATGCTTTTTCAAAAGGGCAAGATGATTCGTGGGCAGTGGGTGAAGAAGCAGGGGGACATTATACGGTTTGTTCAGGGTGGCAGTGAAGTTGCTCTTGTGCCGGGTAAAACCTTTATCAGCATTGTTCCTAACCAACCTGAATTTTCCAGTCATGTGAAGCTGGCTGTGCAGCAATAAAAGGATGTAATGAAAGAAAACAATGAAACATGTACTCATTTTGTCGTCGAAATGGCATTATATTTGTCTTTAGCGTGAAAAGTAGAATCGTGTCGATTTTGAATTTTGATGTCGAATTGTAAACGCAGTGTAAAATCTTGACTTGAATTTACCATTATTCCAAATAATTAAGATTCATTTCAGATTAATGTGATAAGAATATAAAAAAGGATCACACCTTTTGTACAAACCATGAAACAAATATGATAAGATATCAAAGGTTGTCATTTCATGTTTCATCGGTTGTCGGCAATTTTTCTCGTAAAGGGGATAGAGCTATGAAGCTTAAGAAGAAGAAGGATATATTTTTTGAGACACTGGAGAATATGGCAGATACGGTTGTTCAAGCGGCAGATTATTTCTCCCAGCATGTTTCCAACCTTCAGGATGTGACTCTTTTTGCTAATGAAATGAAGAAGTACGAGTCGAAATGTGATGATTATGTGCATACGATCATTACAGAACTCAACAAAACATTTATCACGCCGATCGAACGCGATGATATTATGGAGCTGACAACAACACTTGATGACGTATTGGACGGACTCGAAGCAACGGCTTCCCGTTTCTATATGTACCAACTGACAGATCCAGATGATGAGTTCGTCATACAGTTTGCTGAAATTTTGCGCCAATCGGCTTACGAAATTCAGAAGGCGATCCATCTGCTGTCCCAGAAAAAATTGCTCGCGATCCGTGAGTACACCATTCGTTTGAATGATCTGGAAAACCAAGGCGACGAAGTGCTGCGCATGTGTATCAAACATCTCTTCGCTACCGTGTCTGATCCGATTGAACTGATCAAGCGTAAGGAAATTTACGAACGTCTTGAGACAACAACGGATGCTTGTGAAGACGTGGCGAACGTGCTTGAATCCATCATTATGCGTAATTCTTAAGGAGCCAGAGAATAATGGAAACAACGATTTGGGTATTGGGTATAGTCGTCTTCCTTGCACTGGCGTTTGACTTCATCAACGGTTTTCACGACACGGCCAATGCCATTGCGACTTCGGTCTCAACCCGAGCACTGACGCCGCGTCGAGCTATTCTTATGGCAGCGGTGATGAACTTTGTCGGTGCGATGATGTTCACAGGCGTTGCGAAGACGATTGGGGGGAGTGTGACCGACCCCACCACGCTGGATAACGGGATAGAGGTCGTCATAGTCACCTTGATATCAGCGATTATCTGGAACCTGGTTACATGGTGGTTTGGTATTCCGTCTTCTTCCTCACATGCACTTATTGGAGCCCTTGCAGGTGCCGTGCTCGTTGGCGCAGGATCTGATAAAGTGAAATGGAGCGGATTCATTGATATCGTCGGAGGTTTGCTATTATCACCTCTGATCGCGTTTGCCATCGGTTATGTGGTCATGACGATTCTCAAATATATTTTCGCCAAACGCAGTCCGCATAACGTGAACAAAGGTTTCCGTACGGTACAGATTTTCACGGCAGCACTGCAAGCATTCACGCATGGTACGAATGATGCACAGAAAGCGATGGGTATTATTACGTTTGCTTTGGTTGCAGCAGGTGTGCAGGATAATCTGGATGTTCCGCTGTGGGTTAAAATCTCAGCAGCAACGGCGATGGCTCTGGGTACATCCATTGGTGGTTGGAAAATCATCAAAACGATGGGTACCAAAATCTTTAAAATTGAACCGATTAACGGTTTTGCCGCGGATCTGTCAGCTGCATCCGTTATTTTCACAGCAACGTTGCTTCACCTTCCAGTGAGTACAACGCACGCGATCACATCAGCTATTCTGGGTGTTGGCTCCGCGAAACGTTTCTCTGCGGTGAAATGGGGACTTGCTGGACGTATTATTATTACGTGGTTCATTACGATTCCGATTACTGGGGCACTGGCAGGATTATTGTACTGGATTATTTTCTAAAAAGAGAAGTTATCCCGAACGAATTCGGAGTTACCAGACAATCTGTTCATAACTGTGTGAATATCGGGATATGTGGATAAATATACAACCAAAATCAAGAGACGCCTGTGCATGAACGTGTGGACAGGCTGGATATGTGGATAGCCATCCGTGGAATGATAAACCAAAAGAAGATATTCCTGTGGATACAGGGAACTGTGGATAGGGAAATGAGAGAAGCCAACAGGGTTGGCTTTTTTTGTTGTCGAGTTTGAATGCGTCTGTGGATATTTTGGACACGTGGGAGACGTACCTATGGTTAAAGTTGTACAATGACGTAAAGATACAGGACAAGGACGTGGTCTAATTTATGATTCGTACACTCGCCATTACACGAGAACATCAAGTCTCCGTTAACGTACCACTTACACAGCTGGATCTGAACGATTACGCCTGGGTATGGGCCGATTTTAACCAGCCAACGGAAGAGGAAAGCCGTTTGCTGGATACATATTTTCATTTTCATCCATTAGCCATAGAGGACTGTCTGCATGTATTGCAACGGCCCAAGCTCGATTATTATGATAATCTGCAGTTTCTTGTGCTGCATGCACTGAACCCGTCTACACTGGAAGCCGAGGAGGTTGACTTGTTTCTCGGATCAAACTTCCTAGTGTCTTTTCATCATGGCGTATTGGAGGAAGTGGATGAAGCGTGGGAACGCTTGTTGCACCATGCACATGAACGAACCATCTGGGCGCGAGGTCCGGTGGCAGCAGCCTATACGGTGATGGACAAGCTGGTCGATCATTATTTCCCGTCTCTATTTGCGATTGAGGATGAACTGGCTGAACTGGAGAACCGGGGTGGACAAGAGTCGGTTGAAGACTTGATGAACCAGGTGTTTGATCTGCGGACTCGATTGCTGAAGCTTAGAAGAACCGTAGTACCGATGCGGGATCTGCTCTATCGGGTGGTGAACTCCCAGCATGTGCAGCGAACAGGTGAACATACGGCTTATTTTACCGATATCTATGACCACTTGTTGAAGCTGACGGACATGATTGAAGCCGATCGGGAGATGACCGCTGACCTGCGCGACAGTTATATTTCCCTGAACTCCAACCGGATGAATCAGATCATGAAGACACTCACGGTGATTACGACTGTATTTATGCCGCTCACACTAATCGCGGGTATTTATGGCATGAACTTTGCCTATATGCCTGAGCTTCAATGGAAGTTTGGGTATGGTACGGTGCTGCTGTTAATGTTTGTACTTGGCGGAAGCATGGTCGCCTGGTTTGTGAAGCGCGGTTGGTTTAAGTAGAAAATGTTACGCCTTACTGCTCCGTATACAGTTCCATCTTTCGGTGATAAGCGCACGCTCTTGCGAGCAGATCATCAGAAGAAGATTGCATAGCTGAAGCAACGTTTGTTACATATGAAAAGGGCCACTGGACAAGGGTCTCAGGCAGCAATAACTGTCGGGAGATGATGTTTGCCAGGTGGCCTTTCTGATTCTTCTATTAGAAGTTTTGAAAAAATGTATCCACATGTGAATAACTATTCCGCTTCAACAAGCTGTGTATAACTTATGATGACTTCCTTTTACTCCATTTCAAGAACAAAAGAAGTTGTAGCTGCTTCTTTGCCATTCACAAGAATGGTAAGCGTATGCAGACCGGCATAGTATTTTCTCGTTGTGATGACTTTGAAGGATTGTTTGGTGGCTACCTTGGTTCTGCCTGTCGGGTACATTTTATCGGAGCATTTGAACCGTTTGGGGGCCTGCTTGCCGTTTGCCTTCATATAACCCATCTCATATTCAATTCGCAGCATCTGGGACTCGCCGCTCTCATTAACGACATCGAACGAAAAATGGAGATCCTCGCCAATGCTAATCGTATCCTGGACAAGCTGAAGCTGCTCAATGTGAATCGAATCCTGCTCGTTATAACCAAAAAGACTCAGTGCTTTGTTATGTCCTTTCTTCAGTAATGACCTGCTGGCATGCCGGACAATCCAGTCTGTGTGTGCATGTTGTCCGTACCAGGTCGTGGCCAGATCCATAACCAGTTCAGGGTGGTCCTTGGAGATGTCATTCAGATGATTGGCGACACTTTTGCGAACATAGAGGGACTCGTCCTGTTTCAATGCATGCAGAATCGGAAGTACAGGTGTTGGATCAGTGATAAAGTTCTGGAGTTTCGCACCCCATGGCAAACGTGGCCGGCTGCCCTCACTGGCAAGTCTGCGGATATGCTCGTTGTTGCTCTCTGCCCACGCCATCATATGTTTCATCGTTTGAATTGGATAATGTTCAATAAACGGGCGTACCGCGAACTCCGAGCTGGAATAAGGTGTGAAGAGGGTCAGATACTTCATGGATAACTCGTAATCCTCCGGGTCAAGTCCGTTCACTTCGATAAAATCCGGTACAAACAGATATTCAACGCCTCTCATCGTAGGGGCGGCTTGTTCGATAATATGTAATGCTTCCTCATAATTGTCCGGCAGTACCTGGGTCAAAGCCAGTGTGATTCTGCGAATGCGCGCTTTGAATTCCAACTGTTCCCAGCCTTCAGCGAAAACCAATTCATGAAATTGCTGTGTATCCAGCTTAGGGTAGAATTGACGCAACTGTTCGCCGGTCCGATCGATTAATGCGGGAGTGTATTTGTCTTTGAAAAGTTCCATGGTCCGCCTCCTTTAGTTACTATCCAGTATACCTCAAATTACAGAAATAAGAACGTAAGTTCCTGAAATTTATTTGTATACGGGTGAACGGTGTTCAGGCACCCACCTTCTGTAAGGGGGTGCCTGAATTTTTTTAACCTTTGCGACTTTTGGGACGGCGCTTTGTGGAATTGGATTTGCGACGGACTGGAGTTGTATTGCGGCGACGTGGCACATTCGTTGTTTTATTCCGGCGTTTGTTTTTACGTTTTCGGGACGGCTTATATTCTTCATAGTCTGCATCGGCCGCGCTGTTATTCGATTTTCCTTTTCCAAAAGGCAGAATGCCCATAACGAGCTTCATCATCGGAGCCATCTGCTGGATACCACCGACGACCTTTTGCATTTTGCCTATTCCAGTCATGATTCCATCAATACCGCCGAAGCGGTCGATCATTCCTTTTAACTCACCGATGTTGGCTAACGAAAACCCGGAACTGCCTGTAGCAGCAGGCACCTGTACCGGAGCTGGGGGAACAATCTGAGCTGCACCTCCATAAAAGTTCCCGCCAGCCACACCCTGCCCATAGGGTACGACTGCAGAAGCTTCGACTTCACCAAAGCCCGGGTAGTGTGGTTCTACGCCAGGATACATCGGTTGAATCTGGGTTTCATTTAAAGACCGCGGAACCACACCGGGCGGCATATAGGCAGAAGTATGTGCCTGCCGATGAGCATGAGAAGACGGACGCTGCCCTGGTGCTGGCTGGCGGTGATAATAATGCTGTGGCATGAACAATCACGTTCCTTCTATTGGATTTCGGAATTGCGTTCCATGAGTTGCATGACAGATGTACATCATAGACCCTTGTGGAACTCCCTTTTGTTATACTGTATGTCATTCGCGGAGAGACGGCGTAGGCGGGTATCCCGGAAAACGGGATATTTGCGGATTTGGGCGCATGTAAGATGGCAGGTCCACGAAGAGTAAAATGCAGTTTAGACACAAAATTGTCACATTTAAGAGGATTGAAATCCTACATAAGTAATCGGATATATACAGGTGAAAACTGGGAAAAAGCGCGGGAATTTCGCCCGATGTGCGTGAGGGGAGGACAATAGTACCTTTTGTAAGCGGTAACATGTATTTTTATTCTGTAGTGCGTGAAATCGGTAACGCTTGAAATACCAACTCAGGGTGAGTACAATGTAGGTACACAGTAACCGCTAGGGGATGATGATGAAATGCAGCTGAAAAAGCTAAATGATAAAAGCATTGAACAACTATTCGAGGCTATTTTGACGCTAAAAGATATTGAAGAGTGTTATGTTTTCTTTGATGACCTCTGCACCGTAAACGAGATCCAATCCATGTCCCAGCGGCTGGAAGTGGCTCGTATGTTGGGTAAAGGCAATACGTATAACCAGATTGAAGCAGAGACAGGTGCGAGTACAGCTACAATTTCACGTGTGAAACGCTGTCTGAATTACGGCAATGATGGTTATAAAATGACGCTGGAACGCCTGGGACGCTAACATGAAGAAGCCGGGTGTACTCATCATCAGTCACGGTTCACAGGAGCAGACCTGGGTGGAATCCGTCGATGACGCGATCTCCCGGTTGAATCTGCCTGTTCCATTATCGGTTGAAGCCGGTTTTCTTGAACTTGTGGAAGGACGCCTGATCCAGGACGGTATCGACCGACTGGAAGCACAAGGCGTAACCGATATTCTGGTCGTACCTCTATTTGTTTCGTCCGGGAGTACACATGTGGATGAAATTGAATATGCCATTGGTGCAAAGGAAACACCTGATCGCGAAACGGATCTGGAACCGTTCGATGTGAAGGCTCGGGTTCACTTCGGTTATCCAGTGGATAACGATCCGGATATTGCCGTGATGGTGTGGGACAAAGTCCGATTGTTGTCGCAGCAACCAGAGAAGGAAACGATTCTGCTGGTGGGCCATGGTAGTATTCATGACGGTTTTCGCGAGCGTTGGGAAGCTGGAATTTCTTCTCTTACAGAGCGTGTGCAGGAAGTTAGTGGTGTAGCCCATACGGATTATGCATTGCTGAATCCGGAGAGTGTGTACGACAAAGTGAAGTACTGGAGCGAAGTGCGGGGGAACCGAGTCATTGTGGCGCCGCTGTTTTTGAGTGCCGGTTATTTCACGAGGAACGTTATCCCGGGTCGACTTAAGGAATTGAATTACGCGTATAGCGGTGAGACGTTTCTTCCACATCCGTTGTTAGGGCAGTGGATGGAGCGCCAGATCCAGTTTTTGCTGGAAAGATGCAATGAAGATAAGGCCGAAGTTGAAGCTTCTTCTTGAAAAGGGCCTTAGCGCTCATGGCTGAGCGCATCGCTGGTAGCGATGCGGTCAGGGGTTCGATCCGCTTAGGCTCCATAACGAAAAAAGTCATCACCTCATGTGATGGCTTTTTTCGTTATGGAGGGGCTCATTTAACGAACCTTGGCTTAGTCCGTGGTATTCATTGAGGTGTACGCCCAAGTACACTGAATTTGTTCGCCGCTGTTTTGGTCTGGTACGGTGGAAAAGAACAAGAACCGCGCAAGCTCATCCAAATTGATTCGGATAATGATTAAATTTTCTACGATCTCTGAAAGTTGAATGAGTCATCCCACATCAAAGGAATTTTCCCTAAGGCTATTCATTAGCCTGAAGGCAAATTCCTTTTTGTATATGTATATGAGGGGAGAGGGAATCTATATTTTTCTTTTATCTGAGTTAATTAGGGAGAGAATGAATGAGAAGTCTGTGATCGATCGGTGAAGACATGACAATCAGGCTCGTATAGGTTCCATACTTGTCACACTGATTACTAAACTCTTCGAGAGCTCGTGTGGATTCGGTAACAATCTTTAATAAGTAACTGTGTTCGCCGCTTATACGGTGACACTCGGCAACATGGGGAGATGCATGGACAAAATCAAGAAATGCCAGACAGTCTCTAGTCCGAAACAACATATAGGCTGCCGTATGCTTTCCGATTTTTTCAGGAGAGATGACGGTGCGATACTCCTGAATAACTCCGCTTTCTTCCATTCTTTTAACTCGTTCCGTTACAGCAGGTTGAGATAACCCCACGCTTTTACCCAGCTCAGTCATTGAAATCCTTGCCTGATTTTGAAGATATAAGAGGATTTGTTTGTCTACATGATCCACTTTCAATTTCCTCCTTTAAATTTAAGGCGTTTTGTACAAAACTTCTTTAATTAATTTGCATTTTCATTATATGCGTTTGAATGTGATATGTAAAATCAATGACTTTAATTATAAAATAATCTACAGCAATAAAATGATTATATATGAAAAGGGAGAGAGAGGATGGCATCATTGAGTAAATACGACTCCAATAAGGTAGGTACAGAAGATTTTAAGGCACGAATGGATAAGGTCAAAAATATAATCGCATTAGCTGCTATATGTTTGTCCACGCTAATGTTCGGACTCGAAATTTCCAGTGTGCCAGTGATACTGCCAACACTGGAAAAGGTATTGCATGGAAATCTCAAGGATATGCAATGGATTATGAGTGCCTACACCATTGCTAGTACAACTGTTCTGATGGCTGTTGGAACGCTGGCTGACCGGTATGGAAGGAAGCGTATTTTTATTGTCAGTCTCATCTTGTTCGGTATTACATCCTTGATTTGTGGCTTGGCGCAAAGCACGATAGTTCTGATCGTCAGCCGATTTCTTCAAGGCGTGGGTGCTGGCGCGATGCTCATCTGCCAGATAGCAATTCTTTCGCAACAGTTTCGGGAAGGAAAAGAACGGAGTAAAGCTTTTGGCGTATGGGGTATCGTGTTCGGCATCGGTCTTGGTTTTGGACCCATCATCGGGGGGATGATCGTGTCGTTTTCGAACTGGCATTGGGTTTTCCTAGTCCACGTCCCACTGACCATCCTCACGTTGATCTTGGTTATAGCCGGTGTGGAGGATTCCAGAGATCGGCAGGCGAAAAAGCTGGACATCATCGGCATCATCACGCTATCGTTGACGGTTTTTGGGCTAGTATACTTTATCACGCAAGGGCCTGAACTCGGCTTTACCAGCGCGACGGCCATCAGTATCCTTGTTGCAACCGCAATATGCTTCACTATTTTTTGGTTTGCAGAAAAACTCAGCACCCATCCGATGTTCGATTTTTCCGTATTCAGGATACGAAATTTTTCTGGCGCTCTTTTAGGCTCCATCGGAATGAATTTCAGTTTCTGGCCATTCATGATCTATCTGCCGATTTATTTCCAGAGTGGTCTTGGTTACGGCATTGTGCCAGCAGGGTTGTCTCTCTTGGCTTATACACTGCCCACCTTGGTAATCCCTCCACTAGCAGAGCGTCTTTCGCTTCGCTATCAGTCGCGCATAATCATCCCAATGGGTCTGTTTATTATCGGAACCGGCTTCTTATGGATGAAATTAGGCAGCAGCAGCGATCATGCTAGTTGGTTGACCATGCTCCCCGGTTCCCTATTGGCTGGTATAGGGCTTGGCTTAACCAACACGCCTGTAACCAACACGACCACCGGCTCGGTTCCGAGCACTCGTTCAGGCATGGCTTCCGGCATAGACACGAGTGCCAGATTAATCAGCCTAGCTATCAATATCGCATTGATGGGATATATTTTGCAGGAAGGTATCTTGTCTTATCTGAAGGATGTGCTATCTGGGACCATTGATGAAGTGCAATTGAGGTCTTTGGCGGAAAAAATAGCTGGCGGCAACACATCATCTCTCCAGTTGGATTCACTAAATATTACCTCTCTGGATACAGCCGGAGCAATCGTCCATGCAGCTCTTGTGCATGGCTTTGGTTTGGTGATGCTCTATGGCGGTATCGGAGTCTGGATTTTGGCCGCGATCAGTTTTATCATTTTTAGACCCAAGAAAGCTTCGTTGCATAATTAGAGCCTGAAGAATATGTATTTCTGTTAACCTATAATAACTCTCTTCACTGGCCGCGATGCGTGTTCGCGGAGCGATCTGATCGGTTTGCCAAAAAAACGAAGCCACGTCCTCAGGACGTGGTTTTTGTTTGTTGTAGATCACTTGAGCGAGGATTAGTTTATCCATTAATGGGTGCGTGCAATTGCAGATGTAGCTGCAGTAAACCTATTAATTGGTCAACGATCTCCTCGGCCGGATAAGGCATGGAATTCATAATCCACCACTCCAGGATTCCGACTGCAGCGGAAGCAAGAAACTGTATGGTAATCTCTTTTTTCATACCTTCCTGGATTCCACAAGCATCCATTTGATCCTGTACTCCCTGGACCAACAATGTCATCAACTTACTACGGAATGCCGGAATACCTTTTTTAGTAAGAAGTGTGGTATAGGTAGAGGCATGTTGTTCCAGATAGCAGAAGGTTCGGAGCAACGCATCCTTGGCCGTAACGGGTGTTGTAGTAGGGCTTTCGATCATACAGGCATCCAACAACCGCTGCAAATAGGTCTCAATGCATTGATCCAACAGGTCGAACTTGTCAGCGTAATGCAAATAGATTGTTCCTCGGTTTACATTAGCCCGATCAGCAATATCGTTTATCGTAATTTGCTCGAAATTCTGTTCCTCCAGTAACCCCACAAAAGCTTCAATTATTGCCTTTCGTGTCTTGAGTACTCGTCTGTCCATGGCCCCTCCTATGATGGTTTTCAACAATAAGGAATCATTCGTTGATTATTCAACAAAAACGGATATTTTAACGATTGAAAGCACAGTAGGTGCTTTGTTAATCTTATTTTATCAACAAATGTTGATAAAACAACGATTTTTTATAAACTATGAAATTGAGGGATAACCAATGAAGATATTAGTGTATGGTGCGGGGGTTTTGGGCAGTCAACTGGCGCACATTCTGGTGCGCGGCGGCAATGATGTTACTATTCTGGCTAGAGGGAAGCGGGCAGAGGAGCTGGAGAAGGATGGAATCGTCATCCGGCATTTTTTTCAATTCAAAACGACAGTTGATCAGGTTCGGGTAGCCAGAACGTTGGAAGTGGATGACCAATATGATCTGATTTTTGTTGTCATGAAATATAACGATTTTTCTTCAGTGTTACCTATTCTGGCAGAGAATCAGAGTAGCAATATTGTGATTGTGGGAAACAACGCAGATGCGCGAAGCATGCAAAACTTTTTGGAGGAAAACAGCAGGGTAGCAAAACAGGTCGCGTTTGGATTCCATGTGAGTGCAGGGAAGCGGGAAAAGGACCGCATGTTATCGGTCGGTGGAGGCAACGGACAAATGGTGATCGGTAGTCTGGACGGTGAAATAGGCTTTAAACCTTTGCTGGATCAAGCTTTCCAACATGTGAAATACAAGTTAAATGTTCTGAGTGATATTGATGCCTGGCTGAAAAGCCATATCATCCCCATTCTGATGCTTAATGCAGTGAGTTTTAATGAGAAGCGTGAATTGATCAAGTTGGACGGGAACAGAAAGCAAATCCAACATATGATTAGGGCAATGGATGAGGGCTTCAGCGTGCTTGAGGCTATGGGCATAACGATTATACCGGAGATTCAGGCTAAAATGATTCGCAAGCATCAACGGACGTTGTACCTCCTGTTAAAAATCTATAGCATGCTTCCGGTTCATAAGCTGGTCGCGGGTTCTTTTGGTGAAATTGAAGCCCTAAGTAACGCATTCACGGATTGGAAAAAGACAACAGGCATCCCGACTCCCCATTGGGACGTGCTGAAAAGAGATTTTACTATCCTTAAATGAAGTGTTGCTCATTAACCCAATACCGACTACAATAAAACCAACTAATAAAATGGGGATAAGGAGATATACAGATGCGGGAAGTGCCCATGCGTTATGTGAAAGCGAATCAGGTCGGTATTGTATTGTTTGTTTTACTCTCGTTTGTGTTCAATCCGCTGGTAGTTCTGGGCTTGCTGTGGATCATTCAGGTAGTTGGGCTGGCTTCTGGTGGCAAGCTTAATCTGTTTGTGCAGATTGGGAAAGCTGTGTTGACTGGTAAAGGGACATTGACGCAGGCGGTGGAGCTGCAGCGATTCAACAATATTCTGGCGGTGCTCTTCCTGACTCTGGCACTCATCTCGTTCTCGCTTGGCTGGGTAGCCGCAGGTTATGTATTCTCCGTTATGCTTCTCGCGGCTGCAAGCGCGGCACTGCTGGGTTATTGTGTAGGCTGTACCGTCTATTTCTGGTACAAACAGATGCGTGCAGGCAGAAAAATCGGATTTTGAGGTTGGCTGAAGAAGTGATACAGGTATCCGGGATACTACGATAACTTTATAACGAAATCCCCCTCAAGTGAGTTGTTCACTTGAAGGGGATTTTCTTTATCTGAACCAGGCCTTATTTAAATTGTTGGTGAAATTGTTATCGTTGAAAGGCACGTTGGCGCTACCGAAGTTTGTCGTGTTGAGTGCATTTCGTGCCGCAGAAGTCAGATCGTCCCATCCGATCAAAGGCTGAGTTCCGCCAACAGCGCTGGTAACGCTAAGCTCATGGTTTAGCGGCCAGGTACTATTATAGGAGATCAACGGATGGTTACCTTGTGTATTGGTATTGCTCGGCGTGACGTTGGTGAACTGGCCGTGACCGGAATATGCGATAGAGAGGATTTTGGAATTGACAGCTGCCGGATTATCGACCCACACGACGATTCCTTCCCAATCATGACGATGGCCGAGTCCAGAGGAAGGGGAGTCTTTGGGGAAATACCACGAATACATGATAGCCCACACCCCATTGTGCCAGGCGGAACGGGAGTAAATCTGCCCTGTACTTGAGCTACAGTTTCCATTCGATGACCCGGACGTATTCAAGCCAGCACTGGTATTGCCCTGTTGATCCACTGCGGGGAAAGGCACACAACCATGATAGACTTTTAGAAAAGGCTGAAAACGCTTGGTTGCTTGTTGTGTCACGGTAACTGGGGAGACTTCCTGAAATCCGACAACCTGATCATGGTTAATTTCTGCTGCTTCAACAACGGTGACCCAAGGAATACATGCCATAAGAAAGACCAGGAGCATTAACACGATTTTTTTCATTTACACTTCTCCTTCAAGGGTATGATGTGGTGCTAAGTTGAGGGTTCACTAAAACTATATTGGAAAAAGGTTTATGTTAATTATCTTTTCATCTTAAGATTTGTAAATTTGTAGCATATCTATGTCATAATCATATGAAGATCATCAAAATCGAAGACTAATTCCTGTCCAAGCGGGCAGAATGGTTGATTAATGAGACTATTTTACATAAAAGGTAGTGGGGAAGATTCAGGATCGGTGCGTGAGGTTTATTGGGTAATGGATGGTTTAGTGAATACATATATGAAAAAATATACTTATAGATTACAGAATTCCCGAACGAGAAAGCCCAATTCTTTAGATGTGGGATGAAAGTGAGGTCGGATACGGAGTATCACTATTGTGATGCTTCAAGTATCCGAAATGTCTGCGTTCTTAATTTTTTCAGCTTGTTTCAATTCATCTATTGAACTGATACAATATAGATATGAATGAATATAGAAGAACAAACACAACCGTATCTTTGTTGAACTATCATTTTGTGTTCTGCCCACGATACAGAAGAAAGATATTTCTCAAATTAGAGGTAGAACAGCGCTTCAAGGAACTGGTGCATGAGGTATGTGCAGAGCTTAAAATTGTGATTGTTGCCATGGAGTGCGACAAAGACCATACACATATGTTTCTCAATGCACTTCCAACATTAAGCCCTGCTGATATCATGGCAAAAATAAAAGGAGTCACATCAAAAAAACTACGAGAAGAGTTTCCACACCTTCTGCATTTGCCCAGTTTGTGGACACGTTCCTATTTTGTTTCTACCGCTGGAAATGTATCAAGTGAGACCATTAAGCGTTATGTTGAACAACAAAAGACAAGGGGGTGAAGTATATGTCTCAGACCCTAACGGTTAAGGTAAAGCTGCTGCCGACTAAAGAGCAGATCCAACTATTGCAACAAAGTAGTCATGAATATATCCGAGTTGTTAATACACTCGTAGCCGAGATGGTAGAAGAAAAGAAAAGGTTGAAGAAGACAACAAAAGACATTCCTGCTAATCTACCAAGTGCAGTAAAAAATCAAGCGATTAAAGATGCGAATAGTGTCTTCTCTAACAAAGTTAAGAAAAGTAAATACGCAATCATACCGATCCTAAAGAAACCGATTTGCGTATGGAATAACCAAAACTATTCTCTTGACTTCACGCACATTTCCATTCCATTCATGGTAGAGGGAAAATCTAAGCGTTTAAAAATTCGTGCATTGTTCATCGACAAAGATCATCGAAACGTTGACCTTTTGAAGCATAAACTTGGTACGCTCCGTGTCACGAAAAGCTCAGGTAAGTGGATAGCCCAAATTGCTGTCACCATGCCAACAACTGAAAAAACGGGTATGCGGATTTTGGGCGTTGATTTAGGGCTGAAAGTCCCTGCCGTAGCCATCACAGATAATGATCACGCTCGCTTCTTTGGGAATGGGCGAGAAAACAAATACAAGAAACGGAAGTTTCGTAGTGTTCGTCAAAAGCTAGGAAAACAAAAGAAAGTGGACGCTATTCGCAAGTTAGATGATAAAGAACAACGATGGATGAAAGACAAAGACCACAAAGTCAGTCGTGAAATCGTTAATTTCGCAGTCGAAAATAAGACTTCTGTCATTCGCTTAGAGCAACTAACGAATATAAGGCAGACGACAAGAACAAGTCGTAAAAACGAAAAGAATCTACACAGTTGGTCATTCTACCGTTTGGCACAATTCATTGAATACAAAGCAAATATGGCAGGGATCAAAGTGGAATATGTGAACCCTGCATATTCAAGTCAAACCTGTCCAGAATGTTCAAAAAAGAACAAGGCGCAAGATAGAAGATATAAGTGCCCATGTGGATTCAAAAAACATCGTGATATCGTTGGGGCGATGAATATTCGCTACGCAACTGTGATTGGCGGTAACAGTCAATCAGCCTAAGGTGCTATATGCACTGTCTTAGGAGGGGTAATGGCATACCCTAATCTTAGCATCTGTCCAAAGCAGAAATGAAATGAGGACGTTAAGCTTAGCTAAGAATCCCAATCACTTTAGTGATCTTGCCCCTTTAGGGATGGGAGTGTCAAAGGCTAGGACATCTTTACATTTGATGATATGATAGGAGATAAAGGCTTTGGAATGAGACGGAATTCCTGATGCATAGATATAAGTAAGACGAAAGATTAGAGCAGAATGAACGGAAGTTCATTGTTGTGTTAAAAATATGCCCTTTGGTGGACTGATGCAAGGTAAGATTATGAGGTCATATAGACTCATGGATAATGTGGAATAGGTGGCGTATGAGATGAAAAAAGCTCGCTTAATATATAATCCGACCTCAGGCCGGGAAGAAATGAAGAAACGTCTGGCTGATATTTTGCAGCGTTTGGATCAAGGTGGTATTGAAGCTTCATGTCATGCAACAACAGGTGAAGGTGATGCAACCCGCGAAGCTGAACTCGCGATTGAACGCGGCTATGACATGATTATTGCTGCTGGTGGCGATGGTACGTTGTACGAAGTGATCAACGGTATGGCCGAACGGGAGAACCGTCCTCCGCTGGGTGTGTTTCCTTTGGGAACAACGAATGATTTTGCGCGTGCACTCGGCATTCCGAGACAGTGGGAAGATTACGTGGATCTGGTCATTAACCAGCAGCTTCGTCCGCTCGATCTGGGCAAAGCGAATGATAAATATTTTATCAACATCGCCGGTGGCGGATCATTAACTGAACTGACCTACGAAGTACCGAGTCGTCTGAAAACGATGATTGGGCAACTGGCCTATTATATGAAGGGTATTGAGAAAATGGCGAGCCTGTCTCCTCAGGAGCTGATTATTCGCGCCGACGGTCAGGAAGAGATTCATGATGAATTCATGTTATTCCTCATCGCCAATACCAATTCAGTTGGAGGCTTTGAGAAGTTGGCTCCAGGTGCAACCATTGACGATGGTCTGTTCGATGTGATCGGTGTCCGCAAATGTAATCTGGCTGACATGATCCGACTCGTAACGCTCGCGCTGCGTGGGGAGCATCTGAACGACAAGAAAGTGGTTCATTTCCAGACGAGTCATATGGAAGTTACCTCGCCAGGCTATGTGCAACTGAACCTTGATGGAGAGTTGGGCGGCACGCTGCCAGCCACATTTACGAACCTCAAGCATCATCTGCAATTGTATCGTTGAAAATGTGGGTGCTGGGGGCAGTGTGGGTCGCTTGCGAAAAGCAATGTTGATCGCTTCAGAAAAGCTATGATGCTGCAGCGGTGGTTGCACAGTATCGCATAACTGTTGAGGAGAGTTGGATTCAGCTCTGCGGTAAGGTGAGATGGAAGTGGATTTTCCAGTTGCCGTGTATGGTGGGATCGCGTATAATCTCATGTGGCAACATGCGTCTGAGCTTAACGAACTCAGGAAGCCTTAATGTGGCTAAATCGCCTAAGCTGCGAATCTAACGAATTTCAACGTCGTTATTTTGGAGGAAATGATCTAATAAGGTCGTAAAACACCATCCGAGGATGTTATAACGTTTCTGAAGTTCATTAGAAATTCGGAACGTTATTTTTGATGTGATACCATATAAGAAGAAAGAAGTGAATGTACGTTGTCTAATACGAACCGCAGCGGTCGTGGAAAAAACCGCCGGAATTCGGCTGCCTCTCAGGGGCAAGGGAACGCTTCAGCGTCCCGTCAGCCAAGTCAATCATCTCGTCCATCACCACGTCAGCAAGGAAAAGAGGTGCGGCCACAAGGCGCATCTCTTTCTGCCGTTCGTCCTAAGGGGAGAGCGCGTGAATCTGCACCAATCGAAGGTCTGCCCGTTAGCAAAAATGAAGAGACCGTCATCGACATCATTGGCATGAACCATGACGGTGAGGGTGTAGGTCGTGCGAATGGATACACGCTCTTTGTGCAGGGTGCGCTTCCAGGTGAAACCGTACGTGTGCGCGTATTGAAGACCAAGAAGCAGTATGGCTATGCCAAAATGCTGGAGATCGTGAAGGCAAGCCCGGATCGTGTGTCTGCGCCATGCCCAATCTACGATCAGTGCGGCGGCTGTCAGATCCAGCATATGAGCTATGCTGGACAGCTTGCGTGGAAACGCCAGTTGGTGGTCGATAATTTGCAGCGGATTGGCAAGTTGAATGTGATGGTGGAGGATGCGGAGACGTTGGCATCCAACAAGCAGGATGATAAAGAGGGCGCCGAACAACGGGTGCAGGATGACGCTTCAGTTGGTGATGCGAATCAAACAACTGGACAGGCTACTTCTGAAGTGCAAATGATTGGCAGCAATCGTATTCGCCTTCGGCTCGAAGGTGTCATGAACGAAGAAGATACGGAGCAGGGCATTCGTGTACTGCCAACAATGGGCATGGACGAGCCATGGCGCTATCGGAATAAGGCACAGGTACCTATCGGTGCAGCCGAGGGTGGCTTGGTAGGTGGATTTTACGCTAAAGGAAGCCATCGGATCATCGATATGGAGAGCTGTCTTATTCAGCATGAGCACAATGACGAAGTGGTTGCGAAGGTGAAAGAGATCGGCAGTCATTTTGGAATCAGTGCCTATAACGAAGAGACAGGTCGCGGCCTGCTGCGCCATGTGGTTGTGAAGAAGGCGTTCCGTACAGGCGAGATGATGCTTGTTCTGGTTACGAATGGTCGAGACATTCCGTACAAAGACGAATGGATTGGCAGTATCCGTGAAGCCATTCCGCATGTGGCGAGCATCTGCCAGAACGTGAACAAAAAACAGACCAACGTTATCTTTGGCGATGAGACCCGCGTTCTCTGGGGACGTGATGTAATCTATGACTTTATTGGCGATGTGCAGTTTGCGATCTCTCCGCGTTCGTTCTACCAAGTGAATCCGGTGCAGACGGAAGTGCTGTACGGGAAAACTGTAGAGTACGCCGGACTGACCGGCAAAGAAACCGTAATTGATGCCTATTGCGGCATCGGAACGATCTCTCTTTTCCTGGCGCAACATGCAGATCAGGTGTACGGGGTAGAGATTGTACCTGAAGCGATTGAGGATGCTCGCAGCAATGCGCTCTTGAACGAGATGCGTAACGTGAAGTTTGAAGTTGGCGCATCCGAGGACGTTATTCCACGCTGGAAAGAACAAGGCATTGAAGCTGACGTGATCGTTGTCGATCCGCCGCGTAAGGGCTGCGATCCACGTTTGCTGGATACAATCCTTGAGATGAAGCCGGAGCGCGTGGTGTATGTGAGTTGTAATCCGAGTACGCTGGCACGTGATCTACGTGTGCTGGAGGATGGCGGGTATCGCACGGTTGAGGTAACGCCGGTGGATATGTTCCCACACACTGTGCATGTGGAGGTCGTAATAGGAATGCAACGCAAAGATACCTAGAAATCCTTTGTTTTCAACACTTTGCGCCGTTTACGACTTTTACGAAGGATGGTCCCGATTTCAAAAATAAGGTTCTAAAGGAAACAATTGAGGTTTCGGTCGTGCTGGACCTTGGTTTTGACGTCGAGTGTGTAGACATGTCGGGGGATAGTCGAAATTAGCCTGAAATAATATAGATTATAATTTTAAGAGAGCGTCCTTAGGGCGTTCTTTTTGATATCAAGATTAATTAGGCTCAATCTAAAAATTAGTGGTTGATAGTGAAAGTAGATCGGTGTTCTAAATTACTGCACTGTAGTGATGGACTTACCCGGAACGGTCAAATATCAGATTCGTAGTCAACCACTAGTTATGGTTTTGAGCCATTAATTAATTAGATGTTTTAATTCTAAAGTCATTGTCGTATTATGTAAAAAAAGGATGTTTATCTCGAAGGTTTAATACCATGTGCTTACAGATAAGGGGTATTGCTTAGCCATACAATTGCAGGAAGAGCTTGAAGAGATAGAGAAAAGGGAATTTTACAGGCAGGGGCATAACTACAGCTAGTTCTACTTACAAAAAAATAAGTGCGCTACACTCATCTGAACGAAGGTGAGGAAATCAGCATAGCCCAGTTATTTCGGGGGCTAGCGCCCACTATACTTGAAAACTTACGATAAAAGGAGCATCAAAAAACTTTTATGGTGAAGAGTTCTTGAGAATTTTGTTGATAATATGTGTGCTTAATAAATTATCTGGGGTAATGACATATGCCGTCAAAGTAAACCAAGTAATGAGGATTTACCACAGTGCGAAATGAGGTAGCCGATGAGCAAATACAGTTTTTACTATGATGAATCTGAGCATAGCCGGAAAATCAACCACAAAACCATTACTGCGGAGAATTACTTCGACAGCTTTATTGCGGTTGTCGTTGGCTGGCACTCGAACAAACAGGCTGGCTTATATGAAAGATACGCAACATTTGAGTCTAAGTATCAGCACAGGCAGTCAAACGGCGAACTAAAAAGCACTACTATTAAGCAAAGCCAACTAAAAAGTGGCTTTGCCTCCTTAAACGCTGATAACCTCTCCTTGTTAGAGGACTTCGTAACGCTGTTCGATGAAAGAATCTTTGTCTACTATGCTGTCACAAGCAAAATCGAATACATAATTCATCAGCTATTTGAGGACTATGATAACAGCCTTTTTGTGGATATGGATGCAATGAAATATTCCATCACGAAGGCAATCGTCTTATATCAGCCAAGCAAAATTATGGCGGGGATGTATAATGATACAGGTGAACTTATTGGCTTATTGAAAGACTTCTTTATAGCCCAAATCGAAAAAGATAAGGCAAACGAAACTTTGAAGCAAAAGGAAATCGAGCAATTCAGCCAAATTCTCTTGCTCTTGGGCGACGTATCCAGAATTAAAACAATTGACTGGAATTATGAGATTGCTTTTGTGGGATTTAGCAGATTTTTGGATGAAAAAGGAATTTGTGATTATTCAATTACTATAGATAAGGAAGGCGAAAATAGTAACACTGTAAAAGCTGCTGAACGAGTGGGCTTGTGCTCAGTTTCCGAGGCAGACTCATTGACTTCCTGCGGAATTCGTATGGCTGATATGTTGGCGGGCATCATTTCAAAGTTGCTTAAAGCACTAAATAACGCAATGGAATATGCTTCGCCTCAAGAAATGATAAACAAGAAGATTCTCGATAAGAGATGGTTCATCCTCAATGAGCGACAACTTGCCCTTTACAAGAAATTTCACCAAGTAGCAATTGAATTAAACAACGCATGGTATAAGGCTTTTGCTGGAGTATACTCCGATGATTTAATTGAGTTCATTGCTCTCTTAAGTTTCATGAATCGCTTTAAATCGGTAGAAGATATAAAAAAAGATATTGATATACAAGGTGAATATTTCAATGCTTATTGTTGTGAGCATCTTGCTGATTATTTTGAACAGATGAGAAACGACAGACAAATACCGGCGTTGCCGATTGATGCTGTTACAGATAATGACTTATCTAATGATTTTGTAATAAATCGTCGAGGTGCAAAGGTTTATTTTGACATTGATAGGCAACCTTTGCTTGTAATAAAAAACGGACATCAAACTTTCGATGTATTATCAGTAGGCTTAAGTAAAGAGATGATCCCAGTAGTTACGATTGTAGAAGAGAATGAAGTAAAATGCTATCGAATTCCAAGAGAACTGTCTGAATGGGCGATGACTATTGTTGGCTTAGCAAATATGGGCGAGAAAGTGTTCCCATCTAAAGTTGTGTTTTCAAAGACGAAAGATGGATATGTTGCAGATATTTTATAATAACTCAGTTAAACAGTGATTAAACCATATATTTTTGTGAAATTCATCATGATAATTAATTCAAAAGTTGGGGCGGGTGATTATTTGTTATCATTGGATTTATTTGACTATTCATCATTAACAGATATTGAAATAAAGGCAACTAAACACGTTAATAAAAACGTAGAATGCATAATCAGAGTACTCTTAGATTTGCTGGAAGATAACAATGATTTTACACCGGAGGATTTTTTACCTTATAACAATTTGAGAATAGATAATGATGTATGGAGTAAGATGGTTTATGATCTATACGATATTATCCGTTCTGATGTAATAAGAGAGTATGTAAAACCAAAATATGAATTTCTGCTTTATGTTATACTTCAGTGGTGGGATGACTGTACTGACGATTCTGAAGACCTCCTTGCAAATAAAATAGATGATAATTTGGCTGCAGAAATTAAAAAGACGTATACTTCAGAAGATGGTGGAAATTGTGTTATAAATGCAATTACTGATTTTGAAGAGTATTATTATATTCTTTTTGCGGATCATGACTTTTTACCCGATAGCTTAGAAAGATTGCTAATAATATATATAAGAAGTCCAGAACGGTTTACAATCCTATTTCCCGATGTAGACTTGAATGAATATCAGGACCTCATGCCTAAAGATTTACGAGAACGATTTGAAGAATTGAAAGGAAATCTGAGTGAGCCCATAAAAATCATTAAGAAGGAAGTGTGCGAGGACACTCTTTTACAAGATTTAATTTTCTGTTGTGAAAAATTACAGGCGAGCTTCTCACATAAAGATTCACCTGAGAACCATCGCAATGACTATATTCGTGATTTACTTGATGCTATGGGATATTCGGGCAACAGAGACCAAACTAGATTAGGGACATCAAGTGCAGGTAAGGAAGCAGGAGAAGTTGACATCTTAGTCAGAAAAGACAACCGTCCTTTTTCAATAATAGAAGCCTTAAATTTATCAAGTGTTAAAAAGTCAAACATATCTTTACACATCGACAAGATATATCGGTATGATACATTAGGCTATATATGCAATTTTATTGTTTCATATGTTAAAGTGACAGATTTTCTATCGTTTTGGAATAGATATGTAAGTTTTGTTCAAACATATAGTTATCCGTTCGAATTAGTGAAATTTGAAATACCGAAATACAATCAACATCCCGAATTAAGGTTCGCAGTAGCCGAATTAATGCGTAACAACGTGGCTACAAAACTTTATCACATAGTTGTGCACATTCCAAGTTAATACGAATGTTTTCGAATTGTAGAACTATGAAACCTTGTAGATTGGCTTAATGACAAGGCTCTCAAATATATTAGCTGTTTTCCCTAGTTATTTGTTTGAAGAACTTTATAAAAGGTAAACACCACTACATCAATTTGTCTGCAACTGCTACACAAGCCATGCGGAGGTCGTAATAGGAATAAGTATTTCTATCTTGATGATTCTATAGATTATTTAAAGCAAGGAGCGTATTATATATTCATACGCTTCTTTTTTTGGAAATAAATCCATTAAATTGGACATTGTTCGGATTCTTGATATGATCAAAAACGCTATCCTACATAGGAGATGAAAGCATGAATTATAATGAAAGTGAGATATGGAACGAATCAGTTTTAGTTTTTGATAGTTCTAGTATTTTAAGATTATACGAATGGTATTTTAATAAGTCCTTAGAACTTAAAGATATTTTTGATTGTAAGACACAAAGTATAGTTCTCTTAGAGCAAGTGAAAAAAGAAACCACACGAGTTTTTGAAGAACGAATTGAATTAAAGAAGGATAAGTATTTGGAAGCAACAAATTTTTTCGTAAATCATTCTAATAAAGAGAAGGCTCTAAGAACACTAAAAAAGCAAAGTGATGGATATAAATATTCAGAAGCTTTTCTTGCCTTATTGCAAGGTTATTTGGAAGGAACTATAAAGAATGAAGAAATTATAAAGTACATTAATATAACCGATCATCAGAACAATTTACTTATTGAAGAAAATAAATTGTCCCTTTTGTTTAAAGAGTTCTTTTCCAGTGAGTACCTCACAAAGCTTTTACAAGAGGATATAGAAGAAAAATACAATCATGATAAGGATAAAGGACTACCTGGATATAAAGATAAAGCAAAAGGCGAAAACAAGATGGGCGATTATATTATATTGAATCAACTGGTTGAAATCGCTAATGAAAACGAGTGTGTCATCACCTTTATAACTGCTGATGTAAAACCTGACTGGTTTCCATTTAATCAAAGGACAAACCAACGTGAATTAAACCCATCTGTTATTGAGTGGTTTAGTAAGGAGATTTCAAAAAAATCACAAGTAAATGTTATTACTTTGGTCGATTTGCTGAAAATAGCTCAAAAGTATATTAGTGACGACATTACCAGTTTAGTTGATGAAACTATTATTTATAGTTTGGTAGAGGAGAAGTATGGAGAATGGTATCCTGAAGATTTAATGGATAAAGTAACCGAATATATTGAGGAGAATAGTGATATACAACTGGAAATAGAGAGTGCTGTTGATAGTTGTTTGGACTATCTCCAATTTGGTGAGAATGAGGATTACAGTTTAGATAGTATTGATTATATAATTGATGGAGACGAGGTCATTGTAAAGCTTCATATAAACTTTTATTTATCTTTAGATGCATCTGCTCATGCTGGTGGTGAAACTATGGAGTTGGGAAGCCCTTCTTGTCACTTTGCAGGCATCATTAGTGGAGCCATTCCGCTTGAATGGAAGTCAAAGCAAACTGGAGCAATTTCTATTGATTCCCAACTAGAGGAGATTGAGATCGAATCTATTTCGCTTTTAAGTGTTACTTCACTATATCCTGATGATGAAGATGATCATGATGAACCAGATGATTATTATGAGCAAGACGAATATGATGAACCAGATAATTATTATGAACCAGAAGAATTTGACGAGCCGGAGGAAAATACCGAACCAGATGACTATTACGAACTGGAAGATTACGATGATTCGGATGATTAATATGAACTGGAAAGCGTAATTGACTTGTTCAATGATTTTATTAAAGATACTCAAGAGAGCATCCTTCGCCGGATGCTCTCTTTTCATATAGATATCCTTTAAAAGCCGATTGCCCTGAAATTCAGCGCAGTCGGCTTTTTTACGTTGAAGGGAGGAAATGAGATGACAAAGGTAATCGCCCTGGCTAATCAAAAGGGCGGTGTGGGCAAAACAACAACGGCTGTAAATTTAGGAATTGGCTTAATTAAGGAAGGCAAAAGGGTACTTCTAGTGGATGCGGATGCGCAAGGGAATTTGACAGATTCCTTGGGCTACCGGGAACCAGACAGCATTCCTGTTTCGTTAGCTACTTTGCTTATCAAAACGATGATGGAGGAGTCCTTCGATTCACAAGAAGGAATTTTGCAGCATCAGGAAGGTGTCGCACTCATGCCAGGCAATATTGAGTTATCAGCGGTTGAGGTTTCTCTTGTAAACACGATGAGCCGTGAAACGATTCTGCGCTCATATATAGATCAGGTAAAGTCAAATTATGATTATGTTCTTATTGATTGCATGCCAAGCCTGGGGATGCTGACAATTAATGCCTTGGCAGCAGCAGATAGTGTCATTATTCCGGTACAGGCGCATTATTTGCCAGCAAAGGGAATGGCTCAGCTTTTGCAAACCATTGCCCGTGTACGCCGTCAAATTAATCCGAAACTGGCGGTGGATGGCGTGCTGCTTACGATGGTAGACAGCCGCACTAACTTTGCCAAGGATATTGCTCATGTGCTTCGGCATGAGTATGGGGACAAGCTGCGCGTCTTTCAGGATGAAATTCCCTTGTCCATCCGCGCGGCGGAAACGAGTGCCAAGGGAAAGAGCATCTACGCGCATGATCCAAATGGTCAGGCTGCGAAGGCTTATATGGCTTTTACGAAGGAGGTGCAGCGTATTGGCAGCGAAAGACGACAGACGCGCCAGCATCAAGCTGAGCACGGTCGATGATTTATTCTCGACAGATGAAAGCCGTGCTGATGCGCAACGGGAAAAAGTAATGGACATTCCACTTGCTGAAATCAGTGAGTTTCCCGGCCATCCCTTCAAGGTCAAGGCAGATGAAGCTATGCTGGAAATGGCAGATAGTGTGAAGCAATATGGAGTTCTTGTTCCAGGATTGGTACGTCAGAAGCCAGACGGCAGCTATGAGATGGTTGCGGGGCATCGGCGAAAAAAAGCCAGTGAGCTTGCGGGTGTAGAAACAATGCCGTGTATTGTAAGAGAACTGGACGACGACCAGGCAACAATCATAATGGTCGATAGCAATTTGCAAAGAGAGAACATTTCAGCGAGTGAGAAGGCCTTTGCTTATAGAATGAAACTGGAAGCGATGAAAAGGCAGGGTCAGCGAACGGATTTAACTTCCGCCCAAGTTGGGCGGAAGTTGGATGGGCGAGAATCAAGAGAAATACTTGCTGAACAAGTCGGAGAAAGTCGAAACCAAATTTCCCGTTACATCCGCCTAACCGAGCTCACCCCAACCATTCTTGAAATGGTGGATGAGAAGCAAATTGCCTTTAATCCAGCAGTAGAGCTATCTTACTTGTCCGAAAAAGAGCAGAAGGATCTCTACGAAACAATGCAGTCTGAGGATTGTACACCATCATTGGCACAGGGGCAGCGTATGAAGAAGCTAAGCCAGGATGGGCGACTGAATATGGATGTTATTTTCTCTATTCTTACGGAGGAGAAGCCAAATCAGAAGGAAAAGCTGCATATCCAGCGTGAAAGAATTGACCGTTTCTTCCCAAGGGAGTTCACTGAAAAGCAGAAGGAAGACCTCATTGTGCAGCTACTGGAGGGCTGGTATCGAAAGCGGCAGCGAGAACATGAGCGCTAATTCTCCAATATACAATAAAACCGAATAGAATAACCGGCTCTCCTGTAAATGGAGAGTTTTTGTAATGCCATTTTTCAGAGAGAGGAGGTGAGAGGAAAATGGATTTTACTAAGGGGGAAGCGACGTGCCTATGAACGCTTAATGAAGGAAAAGCCTGGCTTTGGTCGCCATAAGAAAGAGGATGAAGAGGGAAGTCAGCGTCCTTGCATCTCAGATCGTAAGCAACGGACAGGGGAACAAGAAAAGCAGGGAAAAGAGGATGCTTAATGGAGCAGGAGAAACGGATGGTAAAGGGATATGAGGTCGTTCAAGCCATTGAAATTGGCAAGGTTGAAGTGATTCTTGCTGTAGACGAGCAGCAGGACAAGCCCTATTTGGTTTGTTATTGCACGCGGCAAAATCCGCTCAGCATGGAGCAATATTATGGTGCGGAACAGGGAACCGATTATTTAAAGGCTATGCAGGATTTTACGGAGCGGATTCAGGATGAGGTAGCTTCCTTGCAGCAGGAGCGGGCCGAGCTTCCGCTGGATATGCCTGTGTTAACGGCGAATGAATGTCATGCACTTACCAGTGAAGCCCATCTTGAAAATGAATTGCTGGCTATTCGCCCTGAACGACTGCGCCCTGAATATCGGGCTGCCCATCACCAGCTTGTCGTGGCTATAGGCGCCTTTGGGATGACCCCTCACTCCAATGGAAGAGCAACCATTACATCTCAGAAATTGATTATAACCATTTAAAAATCCAGAACAGTCTTTATGAAATATACAATCAGCAAATAAATAAACATAAAGAATTTTTGAGAGATTATAAAAATATCGAGAAACTATTTGAGTGCGAAATTACTATTCCTCCTAAAATTACATATTTAGCAATTGATAAAAGAAATCAATTATATTTAGGGGAAGAAAAAATGATGTCTGTGTACATGTTGGCTGCACTATTGAGATCATACTTAATAAGCAATTCTATTCACCTCCAAAAAGTGATTGAGGAAATTCAATCCTTACAGACAAAAGTTGAATATTTTCATAGTGAAAGTGAAAACGTAATCCAACTAGATGAACTAACTATTCTAAGTGATCAAATCAGTTCAGATGATTATTTTAAATTATGAGGATTTCTAACGTATGGAATGAATGTAAAAGCAAAGCGGCAGCATATCAAAGCTCTATTAAGAGTTTGGTGCTGCCGCTTTTTTATTCTCAAATTATTTGAGAGAAGGGTCCGATTTGACCTAAAAATGAAACCGATGGTAGAGGAGCTCACCCTCGCTTGTTCTTTGACAATAACAAATTCTCTCATCCGGACTTCACAGATTGTAGCTATTACTTAAGCTTTGTCACTATTGTTGACGTCATTCTCGGAAGAGTCCACTTGTTCTTGGTTAAGGGAACTGTGCTCTTGATGAGTTTTGCGGAATTGACGGTACACTACATATAATTCGAAGTATCTTATCAACTCGTCCACCAAATTATCATGAACTTTATGAAGTGTATCTATGTTATTTAATAACCAATGAATGATATCGAAAAGTATATTCATTTGCATATCCTTCCTTTCCTAAGGTGATTTGGGTCTTCATATTGAACCTTCTGAAGATAAATGGCAGAGATTTGCTCTTTCACTATCCAAGGACAGAACCTGTCAGCTTGAGTAACGAAATTAGAGATAGCGAAGATTTCAAAGCGGTAGTCGATTGCAAATATTTAGTTGTAGTTCACACAACTGGACTGCCCTGCAGGTGGCCGTTCTGTGAAAGTTTCAATTTATGTACTAATAGTAATTCAGCCATAATCGTCCTAACAGGAGGTCGGACTTCATGTTATTGAACAAAATTGAGCCCTTACAAATAAACAAAATACTGTTTATTTGCAAGGGCTCTCTGATAATGCTTGAAAAGAAACACGAAGTCGGACTTCATGTTTTCTCAAAATTATTTTATTGTAGCGTATGAAACAATAAAATAAGAAGATATAATGATTCTTTTATTTTTGGTATTAACATACCAAAAATAAATATTGGTTGACACGAATTATGTGTGGTGCTATGTTTTATGTATGAAAATAACAGTGAGTTGTTTTGCAAGGGAGGGATAAAGATGCGCAACGACAAGCAGGTGAACTATATTTGGAATCGTTATAATGCGTTGAGGGGATATACTGCTCAGTCAGAGTTGCAAGTTGCATTGTTCCTTTTAAAAAAGACAAAAGATGAATTTTTATTAAGTTCAAGAAAGCCTACTGAGCAGAAAGCTTATGAGCTAATGCTTTCAATATCAAATAGTTACGGAATGAAAAATCCATACCCGGATTCTAAGACGTTTTTTGGTGCTTTTATGGCTATGGATGATGAAGATATTGATTGGGAAATGGTAATGGCATCTGCAGATCCTAAAGGGATGTTTTACATACCAAAAGTTCTGATTACAGAATTTGAAAAACATTTTAATCCAAACACTAAGATGGTGTTGATACCTGAAGCTGAAAAATTTGTACCTTACCTTACTGAATTAGTAACTCGACATTCTGATTGTGAATTCTTCATAACTACCATGAATAGCGTGAGTAAAGTTCTTCTCGACGAAATGTTTAAGGAGTATGTCAATGTTATTGTCGAGCAGACAAGTATTTATGAGTATGAGTTTTCAGCAAGGAAGTTTGATTTAATTCTGGCTGTACCTATATTTGGAGCGAGAGAACGAAGAGAAGATAACGGAGATTTCATTTGTAGGGAATATGAAATGATAGCTGTAGAAAATTTACTATTACACTTGAATAGCTCGGGAGTACTGGTAATTGTACTTCCAGCCCGGATAACTTTTGCTGCGGGATCGATTAAAGATTTAAGAGAGTTTATACAAGGCATGTATAAATTGGAGGAAATAGCTGAGCTACCAACTGGGATATTTTCATCTACTGCTATTAAGACATATATGTTTACGATCACAACTGGGCGAACAGAAGATGTAATGATTAAGAGGTACGATGCTGCTTCAAGCAACATTAAAAAAAATGGAATCAATGAACTGGTTCTTATAGATGATACATTTGTTATGCTGGAAGAGTTATTGGAAATGGGTTACTGGAATGTTGATCATATCTTTGCGATGGTGGATGAAGATTGGCAGCATTATCAGAACTCAAGTATTAAAAAAGAAGAATTAGGTAATGTTGCTGAAGTTTTTCGCGGAAAGACGATCAACAAAAAAGATGACAATGGTAGTTTTGGGGTTGTAAATATATCGAATCTTAATGATTATGACATTGATTATGCGGGTCTTGATTACATCGAGGAGGAAGAGCGTAAAGTTGCAAATTACTTACTTAGAGATGGGGATCTATTACTACCAGCGCGTGGAACAGCGATCAGAATAGCAATTTATCAAGAACAGAAGTATCCTTGCATCGCGTCATCAAACATTATTGTAATAAGACCGAATGAAAAACTGCTTTTAGGGACATATCTAAAAATTTTCTTGGATAGCCCATTGGGGAACAAAGTTTTAGCAGGAAAACAGCAAGGAACGGTTGTCAATAATATTAGCTATAAAGACTTGAAAACGTTAGAAATTCCGTTGCCCAGGGTCGATGAACAAAAGGTGATTGCAGAAGAATATGAGATGGAACGTTCCAGATATGTAGAAAGCATTCGACTTGCTGAGGGTAGATGGACTGAAGTTATGGGGCGTCTTCAAAAAACTATTATGAATGTGAAACAATAAAATGTTGATATAAAAAACTTTGTTGTAACGGGGATTTATTTTTGAAAATTTGTATGTACGCTGAGGCTTCACTAAGAGTATTTGCCCGGCACCAGGGAGGAAATTGCATGATTGGGGCTATTATTGGCGATATTGTCGGTTCCAGATTTGAATGGGATAATCATCGCTCTAAAAATTTTGATTTTTTAACATATAAGTGTTTTTTCACTGATGACTCGATAGTGTCATTAGCGATATGTGAAGCACTTATGATCTGTAAACGTGACTTTAGTGACTTGAGCGATCAAGTTGTTAAATCCATGCAAGTTATTGGAAGAGCCTATCCAAGCAAAGGGTATGGAGGAATGCTCCGAAAATGGATGTATAGTGATTCTCCTGAACCATACAACAGTTTTGGTAACGGTGCAGCAATGAGAGTTAGCGCTTGTGGCTATGTAGCTTACACCATTGAAGAAGCTAAATTACTATCGCACAAGGTGACAGCTGTAACACATAATCATCCTGAGGGGATAAAAGGTGCGGAGGCTATTGCTGTTGCAGTCTTTCTGGCTCGTATCGGGAAAAATATCTTAGAAATACGCGATTACATTGATAAGCACTACTACCCTATGAATTTCACGCTTGAGGGGATTAGGGAAACATACCAGTTTAATGAGACATGCCAAGAAACAGTGCCGCAAGCACTTGTTGCATTTTTTGAGTCATTCAATTTTGAAGACGCAATCCGGAACGCTGTTTCTATTGGTGGCGATAGTGATACATTGGCTGCAATTACTGGGAGTGTGGCAGAAGCCTACTACGGGGTGTCGACACATATCAGAAAGCACGCACTGACATTTCTTGATGAGCGGCTCCTGAAGATACTGCTTAAGTTTGAAAACATATATCCCGCAAAGATGGAAAAGATACAGTCTTCAGGGAGCGTCAGCATTATAGAAGAGTCTGTAGGAGCCAAAATAAAAACGGGAGGTAGAGAAGAAATGATCCATTCAGCAATGGATGCTGCTGATAAAGCACTAAAAAACAGTAATTCAGAGACTGAGGAAACATCAAGTCAAACACTCTATTCTCACCTTTTTAAAGCCTGCAATATATTGCGCGGCCCAATTAATCAGGATGAGTTTAAAAGCTATGTAACCCCAATTCTATTTTTCAAGCGACTATCTGACGTTTATGATGAGGAAACACAAGCTGCGCTAGAAGAATCTGGTGGTGATGAAGAATTTGCTAGTTTCCCTGAAAACCATCGTTTCATCATTCCCGATGGCTGCCATTGGCAGGATGTTCGTGAAGTAAGTGAAAATATTGGAGTAGCAATAGTCAAGGCCATGAACGGAATTGAACGTGCCAACCCCGATACTCTTGACGGTGTTTTTAGCAGCTTTGATGATGCAAATTGGACAGACAAAACAAAGTTATCAGATGAACGATTAAAAGATCTTGTAGAACATATGTCAAAAATAAAAGTAGGAAATAGTAACTATTCTGCTGATGTTATGGGAGACAGTTATGAATACTTAATTAAAAAGTTCGCGGACTTATCAAAGAAGAACGCAGGAGAATTTTTTACCCCGCGCTCAATTGTAAAACTTCTGGTTATACTCTTGGCACCACGAGTTGGTGAGTCCGTATACGATCCTGCAGCTGGTACCGGTGGGATGCTTATTGAAGCTATCCATTATATGAAGGGTGATAAACTGACTTATGGTCGTATCTATGGTCAAGAGAAGAACCTCGCAACTTCTGCAATTGCCAGAATGAATCTGTTCCTTCATGGGGCGCATGATTTCAAGGTATCTCAAGGCGATACGTTGCGAATGCCAAATTATGTGGAAGGCGGTAAGCTAAAAACCTTCGATTGTGTCATTGCGAATCCGCCATTTTCCTTGAAGAATTGGGGTGCTGAACAGTTTAGTTCTGACAGATATGGTCGCAATTTATGGGGATGCCCTACGGACTCTAATGGAGACTTTGCTTGGTTGCAGCACATGGTTAAATCCATGGATCGCGATAAGGGACGATGTGCTGTTGTACTTTCTCAAGGTGTATTGTTCCGTGGCGGTAAAGAAGGCGAGATTCGAAAAGAACTTGTTGAATCCGATAAGTTGGAATGCATTATTACGTTAGCAGGTGGCGTTTTTTACTCAACGAGTGTCTCTGCCTGTATCCTGCTTCTGAATAATAAAAAGCCGAAGAAGCATGAAGGACGTATATGCATGATTGACGCTTCAAATATCTATACTCCTCAGCGAGCACAGAACATCATGACGGAGAATGACATTCGTAGAGTGTTTGATTATTTCATTGATTATGAGAATGTAATTGAACATGTAAAGATCGTCAATGTAGATGATATTCGCGGTAAGGACTACACGTTGGCAATTAACAATTATATTGAAAAGAAAGAACAAGAAACTGTGTCGCCTTCACATGTTCGCAGGGAGTATTATGAAGCTTTTGACGAGATGATTGAAGCTGAAGAAAAAATGATGAAATTACTCCTGGTAGGGGGATATGTCAATGAGTAAGCGTATCACAATTGAAGAATTGCAGTCCTATCTTTGGAATTCTGCTGTTCTATTAAGGACAAATATCGATGCCGGAGCTTATAAACAGTATATATTCCCGCTGTTGTTCTTCAAGCGTATCAGCGATGTTTATGATGAGGAATGCGAACAAATTCTTGAAGAATACGATGGAGACGAAGAAGCTTTAACGTGGGAGGAGAATCACCGTTTCATCGTGCCGGAGGGCTCTCATTGGCGTGATGTGCGATCAGTAACAGAGAATGTTGGAGTTGCAATTGTAAATGCTTTTCGAAAAATAGAAAATGCAAATGCTAATAAACTGCAAGGGATCTTTGGCGATGGTGCCTGGACGAATAAAAATCGTCTCCCTGATCGGTTACTGAAAGAGTTAATAGAACATTTCGGTACTAAAACACTCTCTATTAAGAACTGCCCGGAGGATGAGCTAGGTCAGGGATATGAGTATTTGATAAAAAAATTTGCTGATGACAGCGGCCATACCGCGCAGGAATTTTATACGAACCGTACGGTGGTACACTTGATGACGGAAATGCTAAAACCTAAATCCGGCGAATCCATATATGATCCTACATGCGGCAGTGCTGGGATGTTGATTTCAGCAATTGCATACTTGAAGGATCAGAAGAAAGAATGGCGTAATGTATCGGTCTTTGGACAAGAAATTAACGCACTTACATCCGCCATTGGCAAGATGAATCTTTTTCTTCATGGTGTGAAAGACTTTGACATTGTCAATGGTGATACTTTGAAAGCACCTGCTTTTATTGAAAAAGGGCAATTGAGAAAATTCGATTTAATTCTTGCTAATCCACCGTACTCTATCAGTCAATGGGATCGTGAAGCATTCGCTAGTGACAAATACGGTCGGAATTTCCTTGGTGTCCCACCACAAGGACGTGCTGATTATGCTTTTTTGCAGCATATAATCAAAAGTCTTAATGAAGAAGCCGGTCGCTGTGCAATTCTGTTCCCTCATGGTGTGCTATTTAGAAATGAAGAGAGCACGATGCGAGAAGATCTCGTCCGTAAAGATATGCTTGAATGCATTATAGGGTTAGGACCTAATCTGTTCTATAACTCTCCAATGGAGGCTTGTATCATCATCTGCCGAATGAATAAGCGTCCTGAGCGTCGCGGCAAAGTTCTTTTCATCAATGCAGTCAAAGAAGTTGAACGCAAAAATGCGCAGAGTTTTTTGGAGGAAAAGCACATCCAAAAAATTTCCAAAGCTTATGACGATTATATTACGGATAGCGATTTTGCTCGTGTTGTAACAATTCAGGATTTGGAAGAAAACAACTTTTCTCTAAGCATTCCACTATATGTAAAGCACCCAGGACAGAGTGTTGAAGTCGATGATCGAAATTTACAGGAACACTATGAAGGCTGGAGAACCACTTCAGAGATTATGAAACTTCGATACATGAAATTGAATAAAATGATTGGGAAGGGAGGCGAAGACAATGAGTAGGGTACTCTTAGGTGATGTTGCTAAAGAACGCAGAGAAACTTGCAAGAGCAGTAAAGATGGATATCCGATTGTAGGCCTTGAACATCTGACTCCAGAAGAAATTACATTGACAGCGTGGGACGAAGGAAAAGAAAATACTTTTTCAAAATTGTTTCGCGAAGGAGATATTTTATTTGGTCGTCGTAGAGCTTATCTAAAGAAAGCTGTGCTTGCCCCGTTTGATGGCATTTGTTCAGGAGATATTACAGTAATCGAGTCAATACCTGAAAGGATACTTCCAGAATTGCTTCCTTTCATAATTCAGAACGATGCATTGTTCGACTTTGCAGTTGGAAAGTCGGCTGGTTCTCTTTCGCCACGTGTCAAATGGGAGAATCTTAAAAACTATGAATTTGAGCTGCCAGATATGGAAAAGCAACGTGAGTTGGCAAAGATCTTATGGTCCATTGACAGAACTAAAAAGACTTATCAAAAATTGTTGAAGAAGACAGATGAGTTGGTGAAAGCTCAATTTATCGAGAAGTTTGGAGAACTCGGAAGTGATATAAAGGGTTGGGGATTAACAACATTAGGAAGTTGCTGTGAACTTAATCCACGAAGGCCTAAAGATTTAAATTCTGAAGCTGAGTATTCCTTTGTAGCAATGCCTTCAGTTAGTGAAAAAGGTATTGTTGACTCAACCATTCTGAGACCTTACTCAGAAGTCTATAAAGGCTTTACATACTTTGCAGAAAATGATGTTTTGTTTGCGAAAATTACACCTTGTATGGAAAATGGTAAGGGAGGTATAGCAGTTGAACTCAAAAATGGGACTGGTTTTGGTTCTACAGAGTTTCATGTCTTGAGACCTATCATTGGGAAAAGCAATTCATACTGGTTGTATATTATCACAATGTTTAGTAAGTTCAGGCAAGACGCAGAAAAGGTTATGACGGGCACAGGTGGACAAAGAAGAGTTCCAATTACGTTCCTAGATCAATATCCAATATCTTTGCCGCCAATTGAACTTCAGAATGAGTTTGAAGTCTTCTTCCGACAAGCCGACAAATCAAAATGTGAATTGGAAAAAGCACTTGAAGAACTGAATTCTACTTACAAGAGAATCATTTCTGAGAATCTTGGCTGACATAAGATGCTATTTCATTTTTTTGATCAACTCACAGGATGCGTTTACTACGAAAGCAAAGCGTTATTTATGTAATCGTTTATTTTTTACTAAGATTGGAGGTACAACTGATGTTTAATGAAGACAACACGATTGAGCAAATGGTTCTTGCATCGCTCAATAACAATGGTTGGAAGTTTATCCCCGCCGAAGAATTGCAACGTGAATATTCTGACGTAATGGTTGAGACAATGGTTAAAGAGGCTCTCATTCGTCTTAATCCTGAAATTGCTGAAGAACCATCCCGTGCAGATGAAGTTATTTATAAACTGCGTACTCTCATTTTGACGGTTCAGCCGCACAATCTAGTAACACAGAATGAAATATTCAAGAAAATGGTTTTTGAAGACAATTCCTATCCATTCGGCAAAGATGGGCGAATGATTCCCATTCGTTTCTTTGGAACAATGACTAAGGAAGACTTGGCTCTGAACGAATTTGTTGTCACTAATCAATGGGTATATCCTCAAAAAGAGAATGGTAAGAGGCTAGATATTGTTCTATTGATTAATGGATTTCCTGTGGCGATTGGTGAGTTGAAAACGCCTGTTCGTAATTCTATAACATGGTTGGATGCTGCGAGAGATATAGCTGCCTATGAAAAAAGCATACCAGGCATGTTTGTAACTAACATATTCAATTTCGCTACAGAAGGCAAAAGTTATAGATATGGTTCAGTTTGTATGCCAGTTGGAATGTGGGGGCCATGGCATACTCCAGAACATAAAAGTGAAGGAAGTCTTGCTGATGTGAAAATCAGTATTGAAGATATGATTTTACCAGAGAAGATCATGGACATTTTTCAGTTCTTTACATTATTTGCAACCGATAAAAAGTATCGCAAATATAAAGTGATATGCCGTTATCAACAATATGAAGGCGCGAATCTTATTGTGGAACGCGTAAAGGCTGGATTCCCAAAACAAGGACTAATATGGCATTTTCAAGGTTCTGGAAAATCCTTACTAATGGTTTTTGCAGCACAGAAACTTAGAATGATACCTGAATTAAACAATCCAACAGTAGTTATAGTTGATGACCGAATTGATCTAGAGACGCAGATAACTGCAACATTTAATTCATCGGATATTCCTAATCTTGTAAGTCTAGGCTCAAAAGATGACTTAGAATCTTTCTTCTTAGGAGACCAGAGAAAGATTGCTATAACAACAATCTTTAGATTTGGTGATGTTAAAAAGGAACTTAACCCTAGAGACAATATCATACTTATGGTGGATGAAGCTCATAGAACTCAGGAAGGTGATCTGGGTGGTAAGATGCGTCTTGCTCTTCCGAATGCGTTTTTCTTTGGCCTTACAGGTACACCGATTAACCGTATTGATAAGAATACTTTCAATACATTTGGTGCAGTTGAGGATAAGAGTGGATATATGAGCAAGTATTCTTTCTCGGATTCAATTCGTGACAATGCGACGTTACCATTGAATTTCGAACCAGTACCAGTTGACCTACATGTCGATAGGGAAAAGCTCGATGCTGAATTCGAATCATTAACAGAGAATTTATCTAATAAAGATAAAGCAGAGCTGTCTCGGAGAGTTAACATGAAAGCTATTATGTATGACCGGAAACGTATCAGAAAGATATGTGAGCATATAGCGAAGCATTACCAGGCGAAAATTGAACCGAATGGTTACAAGGGTCAGGTTGTTTGTTATGACAGAGCGTGCTGTCTTATGTATAAAGAAGAACTTGATAAATTGCTAGGTCCGGAAGCAACTACTATTGTAATGGACACTAATAATGATAAAGATGATAAGTATAAAGCGTATAAACGTGATAGGGATGCAGAAGGTAAGGTTTTAGACAGGTTTAGAGAACCTAACGATCCTTTGAAGCTTGTTATTGTAACGTCAAAGCTTCTTACTGGTTTTGATGCACCTATATTGCAGGCTATGTACCTGGATAAGCCAATGAAAGATCATAATTTGCTGCAGGCCATCTGTCGTACTAACAGAACCTATGATGAAGGTAAGACTCATGGTTTGATTGTTGACTACATAGGTATCTTTGATAATGTCGCAACTGCTTTAGATTTTGACGAATCAAGCATGAAAAAGGTCATCTCGAATATTGAAGAAGTCAAAAAACAAATTCCTGCATTAATGCGCAAGTGTTTGAGTTATTTCATGGGAGTAGACCGTACAATAGATGGTTGGGAAGGTTTAATTGCTGCACAAGAATGTTTGCCAAACAATAAAATCAAGGATGAATTTGGAGCAGATTATAAAGTACTTAATCGAGCGTGGGATGCTCTATCACCAGATCCGTTTCTGAATTCGATGAAATTTGATTATCAATGGCTTTCAAGAGTATTCGAATCCGTAAAACCTACTGATGGAAGAGGCGGGTTGATTTGGGCTTCTCTTGGGGCGAAAACTTTGGAATTGGTTCATGAGAATCTGCAAGTCGGAGAAGTACATGATGATATGGAAATTCTTACGATGGATGCAGATTTAATTGATGAATTTATTGAAAGACAAAAAAATCTGAGAAAGACAACGATCAAAGTTGAAATTGATTTAGTCGCAAGAATTCGCAAATATAGTAATGATATCAAATTTGTTAAATTAGGAGAAAAACTTGAGAATCTCCGCGAGAAACACGAACAAGGTCTAATAACCAGTATTGAGTTTCTAAAACTGCTGTTAGAGCTTGCGCGGGAAGCTGCAGAAGCTGAACAAGAAGTAGTGCCTGAGGAAGAAGTGGATAAAGGCAAGGCGGCACTAACAGACCTTTTTGATGGTTTGAGGAATTCAAAGACACCAATTATCGTCGAACGAATTGTTGGTGATATAGATGATATCGTTAAGATTGTAAGATTCGATGGTTGGCAGGGGACAACTGCAGGAAAGCAGGAAGTGAAAAAAGCTCTTCGGAGTGTTGTCTGGGTCAAATATAAAATTAAGGACAAAGAAGTCTTTGATAAAGCCTATCAGTACATTGAGCAATATTACTAATTCGTAGACCAGATGTGATGAGAATCCGGTAGGGGGGACAAGGTGCATAATAACTATAATTCATTCGAAGCTTACCTCGAAAACATTTATTATCATGAAATGCATCAAGCAATAAAAAAAGCCATCCTTCAAAAAGGAAGATCGTTTGATCTTAATTCGTATTATGTATTAGATCCATCATATATTGATATAGAGAACATACGTGTAAGAAGCATAACATTCTATGGTATAGAACACCGTCAGATTTTTTTTAATGTTACTATCAATGCTGAAATTGTTCTAAAAGGGATGGGAAAACAAAACTATGTAGCCGATAAGCATTCTAAATGGTTTATTTTATCCTTCTACGGACATCTAATATCAGGCCTTCGAAAAGTTATGATAATTGATGTTAGGAATTACAGTAAAGAGAGGTTTAGCAGAGAAAGCGCACTATCAAAGTACCTTGTCCCTTATTTATATTCGGAAGACCTGGATAATGAAGCTGAAAAATTCTTACAAAAATATTATCCAGATGCACTGGAGAATCCAATGCCATTAGACATGGCTGAACTGCTGGACAATATGTGTCTAACTATGCATTATGCACCTTTGCCAGATAACATCTTTGGTCAGTCGTACTTTGGTGAGGCTCAGGTGGAAGTATTCGAGGAAGACATGAAACACACGCGAACACAAAAAGTTGATGTGGGAACTATATTGGTAAATCCTAATGTATCTTTTATGAGAAATATTGGTTCTCAGAATAATACAATTGTTCATGAATGTGTTCATCACGATCTCCATGCAAACTTTTTCGAATTACAGAAGCTGCTGAATAATGACGTAGTTTCAATAAATTGTGAAGTAGTTGAGGAATACGGAAGAGATACGGTAGGAATTGATAAAGCTTTACACTGGATGGAATGGCAAGCAAACGTTCTAACACCAAGAATCTTAATGCCATTAAAAACTACAAAACAAAAACTGAATGAGATATTGGTACGGTTACATGGTAAAAAGAAAAATCTACGAAATGCTGAGAAACTGCAGCTTGCGATTGAGGAACTTGCTTGTTTTTTTGGCGTATCCAAATTAGCAGCAAGACTACGAGCAATTGACATTGGGTTTGAGCAGGCAGCAGGGACTTTTGTATATGTTGATGGCAGATACTATTCGCCATATTCCTTCCAAAGTGGCAAATTAGGAAGGAATCAAACGTTTGTCATTGATGAGATAAATGCTTTTAATGTAGTAAAAATGTCACGAGTTCTCTCTGATATGGTGTTCTTAGGTAAAGTTGTTTATGTAAATGCCATGTTTTGTATTAACGATCCCCAATATGTACAACGTTACGAAGATGGCTCAGTAGAGTTGACTGAGTATGCAATAGAGCATGTTGATGAGTGTTGTTTGATCTTTGATAGAACAAATCGAATCAGCAAATTATATGATGATTCCTTTTATAGAAGGTGTTTTCTCTGTAGGGATGTTAGTGCTGTCAATTTTGTTGAGGCAACGTACAATCCCAACTATATAGATAATCAAAATGCACAAGAGCGTGCAGAGGAGACCGCAAAAATAAGTGTTTTCTCCAAAGAAATTTCCGATGAACTATTGAATCTGCCAGGAAGTTTTTCAAGAACATTGGAATGTCATATAAAAAGAAGAGGCATAACCAATGAGGTTTTAGCTGAACGGTCTGGATTAAGTTCTAGAATAATAAGTGATTACAGGAATAAGGAAGCGTTAACAAAGGAATTACCAGCGGTTCTGGCATTATGTATTGGATTGAATCTACATCAGTTTTATGCTGAGGATTTTATTTCGAAGGCTGGACATCAATGGAAAATGACGCATGAACACATGGTATATAGATGGTTAATAGCATCTCATTCAGATGAAACCTTACATCAATGGAACAAGAGGCTGGAAGATGCAGGTATATCTCAACGTCTTCCGAGTAATAGACATTAACCATCGTTGACGATAACCAATTCAAGGGCTGTTCAGCTATGATCAGCCACTATTAGGAGGGGGAAGAGTGTTTGAACATCCAGAAATTGTACCAGTTGATAAGGTTCTTCAGCTAAAAAATCTTCATTTGCCTAACTATCAGCGTCCATATAAGTGGAGTATTAAAAATGTATCCGCTCTTATGGAAGACCTTGAATTTGCCATAGATCAGATTAAGAAATATCCCGATTTCAAATATCGTGTTGGAACGATTATTTTCCACAACGACGAAACCAACGGAACGTTAAATATCGTTGATGGGCAACAGAGAATTATTACGCTAGCCCTTATTTGCAAAGCTCTGGAGGCATCATATAATGTGCCAATGTTAGAGACTAAACTCTCTTCCAAAATATCGGAAGAAAATATAAGACGAAATTACTTGGCAATTAGGACATATTTCGCAGAGCAAAGCTTAATTGAAAAAAAGCGCTTTATTGAAGCGATATCGAGTGTTTTAGAGTTTGTAGTTGTGGCCACGAAAAATCTCCCAGAAGCATTTCAGTTATTTGACTCACAAAACACGCGTGGTAGGGCTTTGGAGCCCCATGATTTATTGAAAGCGTTCCATTTGCGAGAAATGCGCGACCATCCACATGAAATGAAACACACGGTAGACAAATGGGAGAGAACAGATCCAAAGGAAATTCATATTCTCTTTCAAGATTACCTGTTTCCTATAAAACATTGGATTGAAAAAAATAAAGGTCATAGTTTCACATCTGCAGACATTGACGAATTCAAAGGAGTCAGCTTTGATCTACAATACTACTATGCTATGCGAACGGTTAAGGGGATGCCTATATTTCAAATTGACCAGACCTTTGTATCAGGCAAGAACTTTTTTGAATATGTAGATCATTACCTTAATCTGCTTTCGGATGTGAAGGGGGCAGTTTCAAAGGCCGAACTTGAACTATTCCTGAGCGGGACAGGTGTTGGATTCTCTTATGCCAAACAATTGTTTTATTGTGTGGTGTTGTACTACTGTGACAGATTCAGAAATTTTGACGACCGAGTTATCAAACGGCTGTACGCTTGGGCTTTTATGGTTCGCTTGCAAATGCAGAAATTAGGCTTTGATACAGTGGGGAATTATGCCATTGGGGAAAAAGTTGGTGACAAAGAAACTATACCACTATTTTATTTGTTGCAAAAGTGTATGAAGGAGTCGGATGTATTAAGAATAATGATTCCTGTGTTGTCTTCGGAAGAGATAAGTTATTCTCCCAGGAACGATGATAAAAATTTACTTTTAAACGTAGTGCAGAAAATAATGGGATTGTCGGGTGGGTGCTGAATAATGACAAACAACGTCCATAACATTAAAACTGTTTTTGCAGGAGGGAATATTTTCAGTGAGAACAAGTATATCATACCACTTTATCAAAGGGCATTCGCATGGGAAGATAAAGAAATTGAGCAGCTGATTGATGACATACTAAACTTTGAGACAGATAATTATTATCTTGGTAACCTCATTGTGTTTGAGCGCAAAGATGGAAAGTTTGAGGTGATTGATGGTCAGCAACGATTGACGGCTCTCTACCTTTTGCTTACTGCACTAAGTTTTCCGTTTGAGAGAAACGCTGTCTCTTTTGAATACCGACCGAGGTCCGATAATACACTGGTAAGATTGACAAACATTGATGAGGTTGGCTGGCGGGAAAATGCAGATGGCGGTATACTTTCAGGTTTTAATGTTATATGTAAGAAAATTCTTGGTAAAGTTGAGGATTCATCAGGAACTCTGAAAACTGAAGAATTAAAGAGAAAACTGGAAAAGGTCAATCTTTTGAGAGTAATTGTCCCGCAAAACACCGACCTGAACAAATATTTTGAAATTATGAACAATCGTGGTGAGCAACTGGAGCAGCAGGATATCGTAAAGTCCAGATTAATAGAGATGATATCCGATGAAAAAAAAAGGGATGCTTTTGCTCGCATATGGGATGCTTGCAGCGATATGACGGGCTATGTGCAAATGCACTTTGACGTAGCTGAGAGAAAGCACTACTTTGGAGATGACTGGGATTGTTACCCTGATGATTCTGACGGGTATTATTTAGAAAGTTGCAAAACAGACAGCACGGCAATGCGTTCAATAAGTGAGATTGCTGAGAGCGCAGACGTTACATCAATAAATACATCTCGCCTCGATCATTCAGATGAGGACAATATACGTTTTGAAAGTTTTTTAACATTTCGACATTTTCTCTTGCACGTATTAAAGATTTTTGAAGTAGAGGAAAATGAGGCTGAAGTGGGCACTAAAAAAACGTGGAGTGGAGAACTGATTGATGACAAAAAACTCATTCAACGTTTCGAAACAGTATTTCCTCGTAAACAGCATGTTGGTGAAACTGTAGAGCGTTTCGGGCTATGCTTGTTAAGATGTAGATTTTTGTTTGATAATTTTATGCTAAAAAGAGAGTTCAGCAGCGACGATACAGAAGGAAGATGGAGTCTTAAATCACTCAAGGTTTCATGGAGTAATAGCAGAAAATATGCTAAAAGACAGCCAAAAGCGTACTATGTGGATGTTACTGACTCAATCGCAAGTCGAATGTTGCAATCCATGTTAAGGGTGACATATACATCCCCGCTGGTCATGCATTGGGCTACAGAGTTCCTTGCGTGGCTCTATTTTCATATGGATGGCTATGACTCAAATGAACATTCAGACAAACTGGAAAACATCGCAAAAGTGGCAGTAAGTGAATATATGAACGATGGTGAGTTTTCTTTAGGACCAATTACTCCGCACATAGTATTCAATTACTTGGATTACTTGTTGTGGCAAAAAACGAAGCAGGATTTCCAATTTGAATTCCGTAATTCGGTGGAGCATTGGTATCCGCAGCATCCCATCGACAGCAATGTCAAATGGGACGAGCAAGACCTGAATCATTTCGGTAACCTATGCCTTGTTTCAAGTGGGTTAAACTCTAAGTTTTCTAATAATTTGCCACTTGCTAAAAAGGCGAATTTTCGCAACGGGATTGGTGGACAAAGTCTGAAACTAAGAAAAATGGCTGACTTAACTACCGATGCCAACGCATGGACAGAAGAAGTGGCAATCGCTCATGGAGAAGAAATGTTTAACTTAATAAGGTCAGCACTTGAGTTGGATTGAATGTCGTTCCCCAAGCAATCCTATACCAAGTTTGAAATGGTAGTATTAAGTCATAATAAAGCTTAACGAGCCGTTTCAAACAAGAAAAAAAGGATAACTGAGTTAGTACATATATTGAATAAGAGTGGTTTTATGAGAGGTTTAGAATAAGGCACCACCGGCGACTATAACTCAATACTTATAAAACAACACGCTGTCGAAAGGATATGATGTACTTCTATCGTGTTATTTGAGAACAACTATGAGCTGATAAATGATCGCATCGACATTAAAGCGGACAGTTCGATTATCGAGGAGTAAAGTGATGACAAACAGGATTCAGTATATTGTACTGCAAAATATTCAAATGATGGAGAGATCAAAGAAAAGATTGCTCCCGTTGCAGTTTGCTATTATGGAAAAGGTCAGACATAACGGTTTTGCTTTTGTCTTTGATGAGGTTGGTTGTGGGAAGACAATTGAGTCGGGCATTGTAATTTGGAATAGTATAATGAACGGCGGAAATAAAATTCTGGTGGTTTGTCCACCAAATCTGGTATTTAATTGGTATAACGAATTATTGGTTAAGTTCGGACTAGATTTTAAAATTATTAATGGCAATAAAGAAGCTATTGACGTTTACGGGCCGGATTCTAAGGAACTGAACGAGCTCTCCAATCTATGTATTGTTACCTATGACAGTCGTGATCAGATAAACTCCAATGCGGCTATTGATCGGATAAAGACCCACAATATTGATTGGGATCTAATCGTTTTGGATGAGGGACATGGAAGTAAGAACGAGGCCTCCGAACGATACCGTGCTCTTGAGCAGTTCCGCGCGAAGAGCGTGTTGTTTCTGAGCGCTACGCCCATCAAAACCTCAGGAGACAATTTCAATCAGGAATGCAATCTAGTGGGAAAGTTATTGAACCAATCGATTGATCTAAACGATAAGACCGTTGATCCGCTTCGTTCCGTGTCATTCAGCACAGACTATCCGATTTCCCGTAACTTTAAAGAAATGATGCTGAATAAGCAGGATTTTCGGAATAGAAAGGTTATACCGATTGTATATACTGTTGATGACGTAACAGTACAGCGTATAGAATCAACCTATTCTAGTATAGACTTGGAGCGAAAGCTGGGATGTATCTTTAATTATAGCCGTGCATTTGCTTCCGACGAGGTGTACAAAAGGTTTATTAAGCATTCCTATCTGGAAAGCGATCTAGAGGTCATAACGCAGTTTGATGATAAATTGGCGAAGCTTATCACTGTAACGGATCGAATCCTCCAGGAAGGCGTGGATAATAAAATTGTTATTTTTGCCAAACATCGGTTAGTAATCGATTATCTGAGAAAAGCGCTCATATGTCGGTTTGGCGAGGATCAAATCGAAGCTATGCATGGGAAAACGTATTTGCCCGAAGAACGGCGAAACAAAATAGCGATGTTGGACAATAAGAACAGCGAGCTTAGTACAAAGCGAATCCTTGTTATTTCGCATGAGATAGGTGTTGTGGGCATTAATCTGTCCAGATTCAATCATCTCATTAATTACGAGTTACCGGATACGCCGGCTGATCTGGAGCAGCGCTTTGGTAGAATCGACAGAGTAACTAACATGGAACAATTTAATGAACTGAGCCTGTATTACTTTGAAGATACGAACAAACTATTCGATACGGTATATCTATACAGACTATTTCGCCGATTCCAGAATGATGTGATTCCGTTGTTGCCGAGCAAAAATCTGTTGTATAGTTCCACCAGATATATCCAATGGCTTACTGAATTAATTCAGGTCTATGTCAGGATTACATCCGTAAAACAAATAATGCAGGAAGATCGGGAGCGACTAATGAAACTGATCAGGACGAAGGAAGACATTGATGCTCTTACTATAGAGGCGGCGGAGGAGGTTTTGAGGAATTTGTTTACTCGGATGGGCTACGGTAGCGGCGATAATCTGTCCAACAAGATCCGTCAGTTTGCGGAAGAGGAAAACCGTGCAGTGGTATACGGCAAAGATGGAACCCGATTAACCTATGCTGTATTGAAGGAACGGATTTATACACCTGCGTATGCATCGTTCGCAGCCGACATCAAGCGGTACGATGAGGGGATTTCAATTTTGCGGCAAGAAATCAGCACACTTAAATCGTTGGATGCTGTTGCAGCTTTTCTTCATAGAAGAATCCAACGAGACAAGGTAAGTGAGGATCTTGTCTTTGGAGTGGTCTACAATGTGTGGAAAGTATGGAGAACTGCCGAGGATAACAGGGAGAATTGTAGTTTAAGAGAATTGATTGAACAATTCAATAGAGGAGCATAAGATGAATCATATCTCGGAGGCAATTCGTAACATAAACAGAGGCTTGAGTACAAAAAATGCAGAGTTGGTCAAAGATAATGCAAATTGGCTGCTTCTTAATACAGGCGAGGCCGCATGTGCGATACAAGAACACTACAACAATATCTATGACGTAGATAACGGAGGAGCTGGAATTACCCCCTACTTAAAGGAATCGCTGATTCGGGAAATTATGCAAAATATTCTGGATTGCTCTTATGAACAGAATCCGGTAGTGAGTATTGAATTTGACCCATCCAATCGGGAAATTGTATTACGATACAATGAGACAGGTTTTCAGATGTCCGACGTTATTTCTTTTTTGAGCCAGAAACATACATCCAAGGATCGCAACAAAACAGGTGCTTTTGGGATTGGGGCTAAAGGGGCGATGCTTTCCTCTGAGTACGTGCGTATTGAATCTCTCCACAGGGAAGGCGCCGACTGCCTGCAACTGTATATGAGCATTCGCAGTATTGAGATTTCTAACCTTCGCACAATTCAAATTACTGAACTTTTACTTAGTCAAGCCAAGACAGACAGGGATACAGGAACGATTTTTACGCTGGGTTTATCGGCCGAGTTGTATAAAGAAGTCAAGCAAGACTTGTCTACGCTTGTAGACGGCGATAAGGGAAAATACTTAACACCAGTTGACCTTATATTCGCAGCGGTCAAGAAGCCGGAAAAGATGATTAAAATAAAAATTGGGGACACCGAGTATTCCATTTGCAGCAAGATAGCCGGGGCAAAAAGACGGGTAACCTTCAGCAAGAACGAAGAAGGCGTTGTACTGGATTTGTACCAAGGAAAGCGGAGTATGTTTGAGTATTTGTTGCCAGCATCACGACTTAGTGAGAAGATGCCGGATTACATTGACAAGTGGAGATACAATTTGTTTTCAACTTATGAGCTGACCGGTCAATCATCTAATCCCGATCTGCCTGTTTTCTATATCAACATTCCAACAACCGACCCAGACTATTTTGACAATGAAGATGAAAAATACTATATTACGAGCGATCGCAAAGGAGTACAGGATAACAAGCGCAACAGGGTTGAAATGTTCATAGCCGAAGATGTAGAAGCGATGATTCGCACAATGTCTGAACACGAATTGTATTTTGAGAGTCAGGAAAAAGCCAAGCCTATCTTTTCGTATCGTTTGTCGTTTTTATTCGATTTTATTGATTATAAGCGGAAAACTGCAAATGCAGATGGAAAATGGGACAAGGTCTTCAACGTTCTACTTGATCATACGAGCGTTAAATTGAAGGACAACTATATTAGACTGCGTGATTTTAAAGTGTTTAATATGGTCATGCCCAATGAGAAAGACATACCAGAAGGCTGCTTTATTTTTGTTAATCCAGGTAACGGAGCACATCGGAAATCCGAATACAGCAAGTTTATTGAGTTGAGGCATCGGTTTGATCTCGTTGCTCGCGATAAGGAAAAACTGCTAAAAACTTGTATTATGCAGTATGATCAGTATGAAGAGAATAGTAAAATTAAACCTGAAATAAGCAAGAGTACGAAGCTTTTAAATGGACTAACTCCCAGGGATCAAGCAACATTTGCGTTGCTGTCAGCGGAAGTGGACCTGATGTTTACTCAGGAAACGTTGGCCAAATTAATGCAGGCCATTAAGGCCAATCGATCCCTTGTCAGACATTATGATGGGGAACGGACGTTAACAGTCGGCGGTAGGGAGTATTTATTTGCAAATGACTTTGTGTTGGATGATATTACGTTGCTGGCCAAGACCGACTTGGTTGCAAACGTTGGAGACAGAGGCCAAGACACTCCTCTAAAATCGGAATATACTTTTCATCAATTTTTGTTAGATTTATTTCAGGATCATCTGCTGCGAGATGTCGACCGTTCGGATAAGCTCACATGTATTAAACGATTTATGAATTATCAATATTACGAATACGGAAATGGTACCAAGCGGCTTACCTGCACTTATGATGCAGATCAAAAAAACCTACTGAAGATCAAGTACAATTCCATTAAAATCGCACAATATGATGTATCTGACTGCCAGTACCAGTATCAAGAACTAAGGGAGATTACCAAAATCGAAAACCCTAGTTTGTTCGAAAACAGCAAGCTGTCCAAGTACTTCTTTGTGACCGTTAGTTTGACAGATGAGTACCAGGACTTTGAAGTGGATACGATTAGTCGTGTGACAGGGGAGTCACCTCTGACCATCAGAGAGTTGTTGGACAAAATCGTGTTCATTGAGGCTTTGCAGAAGAGTGATTCCGATGGTAAATCACTAGACTTTGGCAAGGAAATCTATGTTATGGGAGTTAAGGATGATGAAATCCAAAGGATTCGTTTGCTTAGTCATATTACTGGCGAGATGCGGTCCGAAGATCTGATCTGCATATTGCCCGGAAGGCTGCAGTCCGGTAATTCGAAGCGTGTCACAACGGCCGAAATTGCTAAACTACTGGACGGATTGTTGCAATCGTTCGACATGCTGCATACAGTCTATAAGAAGGTGGACAAACCTATTGTGAAATTGTATGATCAGTTTTCTCCTTATTGGAAGCCGCGGCATGATCTGTCATCATCTGAGTTTGAGGTTCTAAATAGCGTCGTCCAGAGGCATGATTTCCGAAGTGATACTAAGAAAAGAAAAATGTATTTTACCCGGGATTTGAGCAATAAGCTGTTCGGCTATTCTACCAGTTGTTCAATCTGTGACTATGAATCTAATATATTGAATACTTTTATGTTGAGAGAGAGTATTCCATACAATGATAATAGTGTCGGAAAAAAATATAAGATATCTTTGTATATGTGCGCAAATCACTATTATGAAACAGAGTCCTTAAGTATTATTGATGTTCGTTTTGGAGAAGAAGAGGATATTTCCTTCCGGGAGTGGCTCCAATACTTAGGGGAGCACAAAGAAATACCTGCATATTATCTCAAATGTACGATTCATGCAGTGAAAAGAGTTGTTGTACAAACGGTTGAGTTGTATGAGGATGATGACAACTACACCACAGCCAAGGATCAATATGCCGTGCTGTTGACTCCCTTGATGGCTGTAAAGTGGTATATAGATAATTGTTAATCTAGAGGGGCGAAGAAGATATAACGATAATATTGTCTGTAAAATGAAAGGTAAGAACCCCCCGAGACTAGGGCGTGTCTAAAAACTCATTAATCCGAGTTTTTAGACACGCTCAAATTAATTATGAAAGTAGTTTTATTGCATCTTCCTTAGTTTTGGCTATTGCAATACCAGAGTTCGAATTGCTTAAATCGTGTTGATGTATTAAAACAATTTTGTATCCCCACTTTGCAAACATATACAAGCCTTCATTTTTTGTTGTTTCATCCAATTTTAATAATTTGCTTGATAGTACCCCTGTCTCTATGATAATTTTTTTACTTTCTGGTTTAAAGTACATTATAGAAACTATCATTTCAAGAATGGTTTGGTCATCTTGTAAAATTTCTTCATCTCCACTAATTATAATTATTTGCTCTTCTGCGATTTCTGTAATCATTGACATATATTTTTCAATTTTACTTTTTATATAATGAAGATATTTTTCTTCACCGATAATTTCTTGATATTCCTTTGATATTGATAAAGCACTTTCAATAGCTCTTGGAACTAAACAGTCTACATCTTCTTTTTTTAGAATAATAGTGCGCTGGGGAGAATTATCTTTATATAAAGCCAACGCAAGTCTTGGCGATAAGATGAACCTTGCAAATGCATTATTTGGTACAAAATGTTGAGGGGGAAGCAGAAACGTGGAATCAACTTCATTTGGGATATAGAAAATATAAGGAATAGAATCTTTATAAGTCTTTTCGATTCCCTCGTTGGGTTGTCCCAATATGTTTTGTGAATAATACTGAACCTGATCAATTTCTTTGTTGAAAAATCGTTGCTTGTTGTTTAAAAAGCCTTCTGGTATTCTACCACTTCTGAAAAAATTTGCACTAAATTCCTCATATCGTTTTTTTTCTTGTTCTATATATTGCGCTAATAATTTTTCATCAGCTAAAACAGTACGATGGAATTGTATAGTGATCAATTCTATTATGTCTTTTTTGAGTTCTTCAAGACGATTAGTAATCAAAGATTCAATGGTATTAGTTTTAATCGCATTCATTATTTCTTTATGCCATTTTCCAATTAGTGTTTCATATCGTTTCACTATATTATCAAATTCTGGATTATAGTAATTGGATTTAGTGTGAAAAGATTTGGGATAATGCTTAGTTATCGCTAAATTATTTGAATCGCTTAATTTAAGACAACATATTTTTTTTGTCTTATTATCAGCAAAGCGACGTAAAGTGGCTTTTGGAAGAATAATATGGTCATCTTGTTGAATTATAGATTTCTTTTTATTCATCATCAATTCTCCTAAATGGGTTTCTTATTCATTTGTGTTCTTAAACATTATCTATCAATACTCTTTAGGCCCCCATTGTTTATACAACAAGAAGAGTTTATAAAAATGAGTATTATTCAGATTGTGATAATGCTTTTTCGGTATTCTAAATTAACCATATAGTCATATAAACTTTTTATATTCAAAAGCAGGTCCGATTTTAACTAGAAAATGAAATGACAAGTAGAGGGATATCTTCTCCTTGTTCATTGAAAATAAAAAAATCATCTTAACCAGCACGTTCTTCGAATGCTCTAAAAGGAGTAAGCCAGTCTGCAGGTGCGCCATAATCATCTTATTTTATTCTATAGGATGCGAGCGATTTTTGCCATGCAGTAAATAAATGGTGGTTCCATTTAAGGCGACAATTCATGCGAAGGTACAATGATACTTCTGTCCAGCCACAGCTTATCGCAATGGGGGCAGCTCGCAGAGAACCTGGGAGAGGTTAGATACCTATGAGAATGACTAACCATCGTTCGCTGGATAAGTGAATTGTCAAACCAAAACAGAGGAGAAGGGGCATTCGCATGCCCCTTTCATTTAAACTTGTAGCAAACTATGTGTTTATCGTGAACAAAACCCTTTAATAATGATTTTCTTAATCTGCTTTATTGGGAGGTATTGTATGAAGCACAATCTGATCCGATATAGCATGCAAATTGCTATGCTCAAGCAGTTATTATCCATATCTCTAATTACCGAACAGGAGTTTCGTGCGCTCAAAAGCAAAATCATGAAGGACTACGGTGTGATTTCTGACCTGACAACCTGATTCGCACAATTGTTGATTACACCCAGTCTTATTATACTAATTCCGAGATAATAAGCGCTGAGGGAGGAGTAACAATGGCATATGAAGTAGAAGTGATTAAGGCCAGCCGAAAAATATCTGACCGAAAAGCTGGTGGGAGTTCTGATATTTTAAGAGTAGCCCCATATGCAAGAGTAAGTACAGATACTGAGGAGCAGATTAGTAGCTATAAATCACAGGTTGCCTATTATACTGAGCTTGTGAACAAACGAGGAGATTGGCAGCTTGTTGATATTTATGCAGATGAAGCAGTCACGGGAACACAGGTCAACAAGCGTGAGAACTTCCAGCGAATGATTGATGATTGCATGAATGGAAAAATTGATATGGTTATCACAAAGTCTATATCCCGATTCGCTAGAAATACGCTAGATACACTCAAATATGTGCGAATGCTCAAGGAGCAGAATGTAGCTGTGTTTTTTGAGGATGAGAATATCAATACGATGACAATGGACGGCGAATTGTTATTAGTTATTTTAAGCTCAGTGGCACAGCAAGAGGTTGAAAATATTTCCTCCAACGTTAAAAAGGGCTTGAAGATGAAAATGAAGCGTGGCGAGCTTGTTGGATTTCAAAGCTGCCTGGGTTATGATTATGATGTTCAAACGAAGAAAATATCTGTAAATGAGAAGGAAGCGGAGATCGTTCGTTATATATTCGAGCGTTACATAGCTGGCTATGGGGCTCATATGATTGCTAAGGAATTAACTGCCGCGGGTCATAAAACACGGGCAGGTCGAAGTATTTGGCAGGATGGTGCGATTCTCGGTATTGTTAAAAATGAAAAATATAAGGGTGATTTGCTTCAAGGCAAGACCTTTACAGTTGATCCGATTTCAAAAAGAAGGCTGGAGAATTACGGCGAGGAAGATCAATTTTATATAAGAAATCATCACGAGGCAATAGTCAGTGAAGAGATTTTCGAAAAGGCTCAGGCTATCCTGCATCGAAGAGGAGCAAGATTAAGAGGCGTTGAAAAGGGAAAACGTAATAAATATAGCCGACAGTTTGCTTTTAGCAGTAAGCTAGAATGCGCGTTTTGTGGTAGTAACTTATCCAGGCGAAACTGGCATAGTGGAACGAACCATACAAAGGTAATCTGGCAATGCGTGACCGCAACGAAAAAGGGCAGGAAGTATTGTCCACATAGCAAGGCTCTATTCGAAAATGTACTTGAAGGTGCTTTTCTTGAATCTTATCGGAGATTGTGCAGTAATCATACGGATGTATTAGATGAGTTGATGGGAAATATGGAAACTGTTCTTAATAATCAGAACCATATTCGGCAACTAAATAAAGTGAAAAATGAAATCAAGCTATTGGAGCAAAAGCGTTGTAAGCTCATTGACCTTTGCTTGGATGAAAAAATAGATCGAGCTACGTATGAGAGCCGGTATGGGGAACTGGAAGTGCAACTCAATAAGCTTTTAGCTGAGCAGACTCAGCTAGAAAAAGGCTCGCGGCAGGAAATTGATTTGGAAAAGAGATTGGAGCATTTGAGAAAGGTGCTGCAAAAGCATGAAGTGCTTTCTGCCTTTGACCGTAATGTTTTCGAAAGCATTGTTGAGAAGGTTATTATAGGAGACTTTGCTGATCCTACACAGCCAGAACCACACAAGCTGAAGTTCATTTATAAAACGGGCTTCACAAATACCGTCGAAAGTAAGATGTTTAAGCAAAAAAAATCCTACGTAAATGAAAGGGGGGAAGCGTCTTCCCTTGCTGAGAACGACACATGTTGAGTCGGTGGCGATGCTAAAATGGAAGGGGCAGGATTAACTCCTACGCCTCTCGTTGTTCCAACTTCCTTATGGATTGAGGACGGGAAATATGTAATGTATGGCTTTGATTGAACCGTCTTCAATAACTGCTTAAAGACCTGTTGACCTTCAATTTGAAGTTCGGTGAAGCGGGATGATTGCTTTATATAGGCACGGAGTTGTTCTTCCGTGTCTTTTTTTGTACCTGTAATACTAGAAACAGCCAGATGACGAATGGAATTCCAGAGGGCATCAACGGGCTTTTTCAAAACTGTTGACAATTGGCATATATGTAATTATATTAAATATATCGAGCGCTTGGTGCTGTAAATCTACTAGTGTAAACGCTCTCCAAGCAAAACTTTACGCAGTATAGTTCGATCCCGTCGAGGAAGAAAATGGAGAGTTGATTGGGGACTTACTCCCAGTTTTATATACACTCTGTCCATTTACGAGTGACATTCATCGTAGTTTTGTAGAGCATTTTCAGCAACGCTTCATTGCTTGGGAAAATGCTTTTTTTTTAGGCTTTGCGATGTTGACGAGGGAACCCTCAAGTATTTCCGTCGTTGTACTCTTCGCGTCAAGCTTTTTATGACATGAACCGTGTCATATTCCACCTCCAGCATGAATTGCAGCATCTCTGCAAACAACTCTTTCAGTGCAAATTCACCTTTTCCATCGTTATGAACTTATTCTTCTTCAAAATCACTTTCACTTGCTCATCACGTATACTATCCTCTTTAATCAGCCTTTCTAAAGATTATCTAACGGGGGAATATGATGTCTAAATCAATAGAATCTATCTTGAGAGATGAAATTTTTGCTGAACTGGACATCGAGTATCCGGAAGACCACGATACCCGTTTGTTGGACCAAGGGATCGATTCAGTAGGCTTCATCAAGCTTATTGTTTTAATGGAATCGAAGTTTAACATCTCGATCCCTGATGAAGATCTGTTATTTGAGAAGTTCTCCACGGCTGGATTAATCCTTAATTATTTGACTGTGAAAACGCTATGATGACGATCATTCAGCGCCTATTTCTGGAGGCCTCTAATCGCCAAGATCATATTATCCTTGAAGATCTAAAGCAGCAATGGACTTATGCAGAGGTGATGACAGAAGCTTACTTGATTGCTCTATATATCCACAAGAATTTTGAGCTTGAGTCCGGAAGTCATCTTGCATTATACACAAATAATGAGCCCTTGTTCATTTTTGCGGCGCTGGGCATTCAATTCTGCGGTTATGTGTTAGTACCGGTTCCTTATTCGGCGTCCAATACTGAAATTGAAAATATTTTAAATGCCAGTGACGCCAAATTGGTTATCAGCAAATCTGCACAGCCAGCGCATATCAATTGCGACATTCCTTGGGTTACCGCTCAGGATTTATCGCAAGAACCAATGCCTTCGTTCGAATCGATCTCGTTAACCAATCAGTCCGATCCCAATCAATGTGCGATTCTCCTTCCTACATCGGGCACAACCGGAAAATCTAAAATCGTTATGTTATCCCATTGGAATGTATTAACGAATGCGTTGGCACATGGCGGAAAGGTGGGGTATACGGATCAAGATTCGTTTCTTGTAACGATGCCCGTTCATTTCAGTTCTACGATTGTCACGCAATTGATTTCTTGTATGTTATATGGAACCCGAATTAAACTTATCAGCTTGCCCTTGCTGCCGCGCACAGTGTTTAAACTGTTTCAGAATAAGGCGGTCACGGCATTCTCAGCGGTGCCTACGCAATTGATGCACTTTGTTTCCGATTTCCATCAGACAAAGAACTGGAGTGCCTTTGATTCCATTGAATTTATTGTAATTAGCGGTGCGGCGATTCCCGCGAAATTAGTAGACCATCTTCAGACTGTATTTCCTCACGCGGACATTATTCAAACCTATGGATTGACCGAAGCTTCTCCGCGGGTGACCATGATGGAACGGGGAGAGCGCTGCCTATCCTGTGGATCACCCATAAATGACGTTTCTATTCGTCTTGTTGACGAAGAAGAGAATGAGGTTGAAGGAGCGGCTATCGGAGAAATTTGGGTCAAGGGCCCGAATGTGATGCTCGGTTATTACAAAAACCCGGAGTTAACGAACGCTACCATTGTTGAGGGTTGGTTAAAGACAGGAGATTTGGGATATTGGAATGAATCAGGGTGTCTTATACTCACAGGCCGAAAGAAGAATATCATTATATCCGGCGGTATCAATATCTATCCGGAAGAAATTGAGGAATTTTTGTACGGCTTGAAAGAAGTGGAGGAGGTCATGGTTGTTGGTGTACACGATGATCTGTTAGGCGAAGTACCTATCGCATTTCTGAAAGTTTTAAATGAATGCCTGATTGATATAGATGCACTGACACGACATTGCAACTTGCATTTGTCAACGTATAAAGTGCCTAGACAATGGAGGATTATCGATAACATTCCAAAAACAAAAACAGGAAAACTGGACAGGGCAAGCACGAAGCGCTTATTGCTAAATGAGATACACTGATTCGAAATCCTTAAGCCATTTAACCAGATAACCAGGGGTGAACGAAAGGTTGAAGAATTCAACTCAAACGTTAGGCAGAAAAATATTGCCGGTCAGTTATCCGATGATTACAACCTATACGCAACATGCTCATCTCTTGTCCATACTTACCCATTACGAGTGTGCACACTCATGGATATTTAGCAATTATATCCAATTGTTTATTAACAAAGATTATAAACATCATTGGGGAGATTTTTATTTCCCTCTGACTTATGAACTGCGGCCTTCGGATACGTGCAAATGGATTACTACTCAAAAGATACATAGAGATACGGTAACAACTAAATGGGACTCTGTTATTCATTTTATTGTAGAAAATATTAATGCTAATAACTATGTCCACACCATGATCAATTATTTCTACGTGCCCCTAAGCGATCGCTACAATAAACTTCAATTGCATCATGACATATTTGTTTACGGCTATGATTTGGATAGAGAGATGTTGTATGTTTCCGATTTTTTTAAGAACGGGGTGTATAGTCAGGCTGAGATATCATTTAATGATTTCAATCTTGCGTTCGACACGAATCATCTAACAACGAATCATGATTATCTAAGAGAAATGGTTTACCTGTATACATTCAATGATCAATATCAGGATAAATTCAGTGCAGATACCCTAGTGAATTCGATAAGAAATTATTTCACTAACAAAACGCCGGAGTATTGGGAGATGTTTAACTACGGGGGCGACAGGGATAATCTTGACTTCGGCATGCAAATATACACAACTCTATATAATTATGTGAAAGAGACATCGGAACATAAGGCTATGCTTGATATAAGACCCTTTCATTTAATTTATGATCATAAGAAGATAATGACGCTAAGATTCAAGTACTTGTACGATAATCAGCATTTAATTGAATTAAATCAAGAGCATATAGATGAATTCACAGCTATTGAACTTAAAGCAAAAATCTTTGTGAATCTAGCGATTAAATATAATTTGACAAAGGATACAATTATTTCCGAAAGTTTACAAACGCTGATTACGAATATAGAAAATGAAGAATCCATATTCCTTGAACGATGGCTGAAGAAGGTAGCTATTCAGTAATGTTGAGGGGGCAGATGATGTCAGTTGTGGATATCTCTTCTTGCACCCGAATAGAAGCCTTAGCGCGAAGCCCGTGGTGATCCGGGCATATTTATGGAAGGAGTGATGCCGGGATTATAATCGTTGGGAGACAGCGTGTTGAGTAAGCCAAACCGTTGCTCTTGTCTTAAAGATTCCGTTTGCTGACAGCCTATTGCTTTCTTGTCTTTCAACGATCCGCATTGCTTCAAGCGCTTTTTTCCGGCACAACCACAGCGAATTCACTCACCTCAAGAATCTCTCCTAGTATTTGACCCGACATCTTGTGATTCATGCATAGAACCATACCTGTTCGATTGAATTAATAGTGGTTTCACAAACCTTAAGTAAGGGTGGGGATCATAATATTCATTGTATTAACAGGAGTCGCAGGCTTCATCGGTTCCAACCTTGCCGAGAGGCTGCTGCGGGAAGGCCATACCGTTATCGGCGTCGATAATTTTCTGACCGGGTCTACTGTCAACATAGACAATCTCTTACGGTCGCCCAATTTCAAGTTTATCGAGCATGACGTCATTTATCCGCTCGCAATTGAAGGCCCTGTCGATTGGGTGATGCATTTTGCAAGTCCTGCCAGTCCGCCTAAATATTTGTCCTATCCGATCGAAACGATGAGGGTCAACAGCGAAGGGACGATGCATCTGCTGTATCTGGCCAAAGAAAAGCAGGCTGCTTTCTTCTTGGCTTCAACAAGCGAGATCTACGGTAACCCAACTGTTCACCCTCAGCCGGAGACCTACTATGGCAACGTAAATTCGGTTGGAGCAAGAAGCTGCTACAACGAAGCGAAGCGGTATGCAGAGGCGATCACCTACTGGATGAACAGGAAATACGGTATACCGGTAAGGGTCATTCGGATCTTCAATACATTCGGCCCGAAGATGGATTTAAATGACGGACGCGTCATTACCAATTTCATTAATGAAATCATGTCTAAGCAAAACCTTACGATTTATGGCGACGGCAGACAGACGAGGAGCTTTCAGTATATCGACGATTTGCTGGAAGGGATTGTGAGACTGCTGAGCACCACGTATGAACAGCCAGTCAATTTGGGGAATCCGGAGGAAGTCACCATACTTGAAGTCGCCCAAATATTGAAGGAGCTAATGAAGTCCAACGCGCAGTTAGAGTTTCTCCCGCTGCCGGAAGACGATCCAAGGAGAAGGAAGCCGGATATTACCATTTCAAGGACGATTATGGACTGGGAACCGGCGATCAGTTTGCATGATGCACTCGCTAGAACGATCCATTATTACCAGGGTCAATATATCCATTAAACGGGAGGTACCTATGCAAGAACAGATCATAGCGATGATATGCGAAATCAAGGAAGACGCCCAACTGGCAAACAGTTTGAACGAGCATTCGAACATCATGGAAGACGGGGGATTGGACTCTTTACAGCTAATTACTTTTGTACTACAGGTGGAAGAGCGTTTCGGTATTGAAATCGATTTTGAACAATTCGACTTCAATCTTATGGAGTCGGTCACGACCTTCTGCAATTATATCTCGGAGCTGCAGAAAACAGCGCCTGTATGAACGATAGACGCAAGTTCGAGCTCATTATCGGGACATTTGACGCGGAACGCTTCTGGCGCGACCCTAATCTAGCCAAACTGCCGTCGTTTCACGATCCTGAAACGGAGAATATCGTGATGGCCATGGATGAGCTGCTCTTCCCATTTTGCGAGGCGCAGGATAAGCTCATTACTCGCTATCGAATGAACGTTTGCCATAAAGAGTATTTGCATGAGATCGGATTTAAATTTCTTTCCAATTCAACCGATCTCGAGAGTCCTGATGTAGGAAGCGTAGGCAGAACCGCCAATATATTCGACCTGCTCACATCAGCCGATCGAATGGGTGACATGGATCTCTACTTGCTGGACGGCGCCCGGTTGTCGCCCTTTGCCGTCATTCCGGGGGCGGATCGTACTGCAGCGCGTTACGGGCTGGAACAGGATTTTCCAGCTATCGAAACGGTTCAGACTGTCAATTCGAAGCTGTATTCAACCGAATTGAACCGTCGCCTTGATCTTCGGTGTGACAGCCAGACGGTCTATTCTCCCGAAGAGCTGCTGGCAAGCGGCTTGACTTTGCTGAATCAAGGACCCTTCCTGATCAAAGATGAGTTTGGGGTATCGGGGAAAGGCAATTTGCTGATCGAGTCGGAAGCGATTTTGCGGCGAGTCACATCCTATGTCGCCGATCAGTGCAGCAAGGGAAAAACGGTTCGGTTTATTATTGAGCCGTTCCTCCGCAAGGAATTGGATTTTTCTTGCCAATTCCACATCGATCCGGACGGCACTTACCGACATATCTCAGTGCAGCAGTTGGTTAATCACAATTTCGCTTACCAAGGCTCCTATACAGCAGACGATAGGTTGCTTCATATGCTGCAGGAAGCGAAGTATTTTGATGTAATGAAACGGGCGGCTAGCGAGCTTTATCGGTCGGGTTATCACGGCGACGTATGCGTCGATTCTATGCTGTTGACAGACGGCCGCATCGTTCCGATTGTTGAGGTGAATGCAAGAAGATCGATGAGTCTGATCAAGCATTACGTTGACCGCTACCTGAAAAAGCACGACACGGCCGGGAGCATGACACATGCGACTTTACAGTTTGCATGCGATGTATCATTCGATCAATTGCTTGAATCGCTGGACCGCGAGGGTGTTCTATATAAGCCTGATCGAGGATTCGGTATTTTACCTTTAAGCGCGAATACGCTCTTTATTAACAAAGTCGTCAGCGAGTGCAAGGGGATCCGGAATAAGCAGGTGAAAGGCAGATTATATTATTCGTTGATCGAAGGGGAATGGGATAACGAACGATTGACCACTAAGGTTAATGAGGTGCTGTCGTCGTTATCCTTCAAGATCGCCCGCTGATGCAGTCCGAAGCGCTTGAAGCCATGAATGGAGGAAGAAATTTTATGGGTGAGCGGAAAGTGACGATTCTATGCTCGGGTTTCGGTCTGGGTTTCTATATTCCCGGCCTGTTAGCTGCAAGTGATTTCGAGAAAAGGGATATCGCGACGGAAGTGCTCGTGTTCGAAAGCTATTTGGAGCAAGACAAGATGGATCATATTGTAGACAGCAGAAAGGCTTACCACAATAATTTCGCACTTGCCAATTTATCGGCCCGAATGCCGATGGATATCCGGGGCAGCATTGATTATGCCCAGGTCGAGCTATTGCTGGAGGCGTGGAAAGCGGAAGAGCGGTACGAATTCATATCGTTATCCGGACACTGGATCTATATTCTGGATTTGTATAGGGAGAAGATGCTGCCGAATCAAATTCATGTAGACCTGCTCTACGTCGATTCAGATCTGGCCCCGTCTTGGAAGAGCTTGAAGAAGTTTCATCCTAGCTATGACGAGTATTATTACAATGCTTGTCTCTATGACACCGACAAGATGGAAATTCGATGCGAAATCCCGGTTCTTCATCGTACGGCACTGCCCTTCGACTCAAGGAAGCGGCGGCTTGTTGTTCATGGCGGCGGCTGGGGGATGGGCACTTATCAAAGTACAATTCCAGAGCTTGCCTCCCATAACTATGGGCTTGATATCGTAGCTTACGATTGGAAGGAAGCGAAGCCCGATCCTGATCACCGATATTGGATGAATGATCCGGAATGGTGTGCATGGGTGAAGAGTGCGAACGGCCTGCACGAGTTTCCGCCATACATCGAAATAACGGGAGAAGACACGAAGTCATACGCCGCTGAGGTTGATCATCATTGGTTATTCGATATCGCTTCGGAGGCGATGGCTATCGTGGCCAAGCCGGGAGCGGGCACATTAATCGACTCGCTTGCATCCGAAACCCCTCTTATTCTGCTGGAGCCGTTCGGAAGTCACGAGCTTAGCAATTTGGAATTGTGGGAATCACTGGGTTTCGGAATACGCTACGAGAAGTGGCGGGAGATGGATTTTTCCGTAGAGGTCCTTAGGGAGATGCATCAAGCGATCATGAACAGACCCGGAGAACGGACGAATTATGTGGATCATTATTGTGCGAGAGTCGCGTTAACGAAGGGGTAAGATTTCAATGGCAGAAGGGGTTATGCGATGAGCGTAAACAAATTGAGTATCGCCCAAGATAAGACAAAGACAAGCTATCCGAGATGGATCGTCATGCAGCTGTTGGAGGAGTGTAATTTACGATGCAAGATGTGCTATGAGTGGGGACTCGAAGGTCCCTACAAAAGCAAAAAAACGTTAGCGCATCTGGATCCGGATCTCATTAAAAAGATCATCGTCGAGTGCAGCCCGGGCAAGCCGTATTACGATTTCTTCGGCGGCGAGCCGCTGATGTACCCTTGGCTGAGCGACATTCTCGCCATGATCAATCACTATGGAAGTAAAGCGGACTTCCCCACGAACGGCACATTGCTTGAGCAGCATGCCGAGATGCTTGTCGAGACTGCTCCAAATAAGATCTGGATGTCGCTCGACGGCCCTGAGGAAATCAACGATAAGCAGAGAGGCAAAGGCGTATTCAAGAAAGTAATCAAGGGGATCGAGAAGCTTTATGAGCTTCGGGAAAGCAAGGGCAAGCAATTTCCGAAAATGGGTGTATCCTTTATCATTACGCCCTTGAACTATATGTACGTTGAGGAATTTTTCTTTAAGCATATCGACTTGTCAATGTTGGACCATATCAGCATGGAAGTGCAACTCTATGCAACGGAAGAGCAGTATGCCCAATATGTGGAGGTTCTTAGTGACAAATTCGACGTTCATGAAGCTCCTTATGCCAAGGGGATGGTGTGGCGTGACACCAGTTCGTTCAGCCAGATCGATATTCCGGAATTGACGAGACAGCTCAATAATGTTAAAGCGTATTGCTTGAAAAACAGCATCCATGTGATCACCTATCCGAAGACGATAGATGAACAAAATTTGAGCAACTATTTCTCGGGGCAATTCCATCAGATGGCTGATAAACGGAATCGGTGCTCCCTTCCATGGGTTTATGCGGAGATTACGGCAAGGGGCGACGTTTCTCCCTGCCATGCCTTCTATGATCTGACCTTTGGCAACGTGAACGAAGAGAGTTTGCTGGATATCTGGAGTAGTGACAAGTACAAAGATTATCGCGCGTATATGAAAAAAAATATGTTTCCGATTTGTACGGCTTGTTCAAGGTATTATATCTATTGATTCATGTGAATGACCTAATAGGTTTAAGAAGGGTGGTGTTGATATGAATCCGAAATCAGAGATTAAACGTTCCCCAAAGGATTTGCAAATATTGAAACGTACTATCAAGAATACGGTGGAAACCAAGCGGAACATGGAGAAAATAGCGGGTTACGCGACACCGTTGCCAGAGTCGGTCGGGATTAAACTGACGAACCAATGCAACTTGCGCTGCAAGCATTGCTATCAATGGAACGACACCGGCTACCATCACTTTATGACACCGGAGCAGCAGCGGGAACAGCTCGACTACGGGCTGCTGGAGAAGCTGATCCTTGAGACGGAACCTGCCAAGTCGAGACTCTATATCTGGGGCGGCGAGCCGCTCGTATACAGCCATTTCGACCGTTTGGCCGATTTGCTTGAAGCCCATCCTCGCGAGACGACGATCTGCACGAACGCGATGCTGATCGAGCGAAAGCTGGACGCCTTGCTGAGAATCTCCGACAATCTGGAGCTGCTCATTGCACTTGATGGATTCGAAGAAGAGAATGATGCGCTTCGCGGCAAAGGGGTATTCAACAAGGCGATAGATGCTATTCGGATGCTAGTCGAGCTGCGCAAGGAAAACCGATTCAGGGGCAAAATTACGATCCATACCGTCGTTAACGATGGTATGACCGACAAGCTTTACGATCTGCTGGACTTTCTGGAGGACGTCGGTGTAGATATGGTCATGGTCTGCTTCCCGTGGTACATCTCGGACGAATGCACGCAGGGAATGGACGATTACTTTGACCAGAAGTTCGACTTCCTTCCGGCGAGCGAGCACAAGGGCGAACGAAGCTGGCACGCCTTTAACTACAAGCTCGATCCGGAGCGTATCCCTGCTTTGATGAGCGAGTTGGACCGGGTGAATAATCGGGTCTGGAAAATGCGTTTACGCTACCAGCCGAATCTGGATTATGACCAGATCGAAGATTTCGTGCTCGGCAAAGAGGTGAGGAGTAAAGGTACGATGAACAAGAAGTGCCTGGCTCTCTCGAACCGGATGGATATTACGCCCGATGGAACGATTGTTGCATGCAAATTTTTTAAGGAGTTCGAGATCGGCAAATTAAATGAAGCGTCCGTACAGGAATTATGGCACGGCATGACCTACAGAAGGATAAGGGAAATGATGGATGAACGACTGACACCGGCATGTTCCAAGTGCAGTGTCTTGCATTTGCACGGTGTTTAACTATTCTACATGAGCATAAATGAGGTGAACCAGTGAGCATTATCCAAGTGGAACGCTTATCCAAAAGCTTCAATTACTACGAAAAAGAATTGGGGTTCAAAAAATCGCTAAAAAATTTAGTGAAGCGGAAATCACTGATCAAAGAAGCGGTTAGCGAGATATCACTTGTAATCGAGCAAGGCGAGATGGTCGGGTTCTTAGGCCCGAACGGTTCCGGCAAAACAACTACGCTTAAGATGCTGTCCGGCATCTTGTATCCGACAAGCGGGCAAGCGACGGTATTAGGCTATGTCCCTTGGGAGCGAAAAAAAGAATTCAAGATGCAGTTCTCGATCGTGATGGGGCAGAAATCGCAGTTGTGGTGGGATTTACCGGCGAACGAATCGTTGTACCTGAACAAATGCATTTATGAGGTCGAGGATAAGCCCTACAACCTTGTCCTGGATGAGCTTACGGAGATGCTTGATGTTAAAGATCTGCTCAATATTCAGGTACGTAGGCTTTCGCTGGGGGAACGGATGAAGATGGAGTTAATTGCGTCGCTCATCCACCGGCCTAAGGTGATTTTTCTGGATGAGCCTACAATCGGACTCGATCTGATTTCGCAGAAGCGCATTCGGGAGTTCCTGAAGTATTATAACCAGCAGACGAAAGCAACGGTCATTCTGACAAGCCACTATATGGCGGATATTGAGGATTTATGCAAACGAACAATCATCATCAATCAAGGGAAGATCGTATACGACGGCGATCTTCGGCGTGTGAACGAGCTGTTTCATGCAAAAAAGATCATCAAGCTGCAATTTACGGACGAAGTGCCGAGGCAAGCGCTAAGCGACTATGGCGCTATCATGCAACATGACGGCATGAATGCCGTCATGGAGATCGATAAGCATGACCTCCAGCGGCTTTCCAAGATGATGCTGGACCGGTTCCCGATCCTTGATTTCACAGTTGAAGATATACCTGTCGAGCGAGGCATCGAAAGCTTGTATCAGAAAGATGGGGTCAGACATGAAAGCCTTACAGAAGTATAAAAGGACGTACATCCTTGCGCTTCAGAATGCGATGGAGTATCGGACTGATTTCTTTATGAGTATCATCAGCGGCGGCTTCATCATTCTCGTCCAATGCTTCCTCTGGACGGCCGTGTTTCGCAGTTCGCCGCAAGAGATTATTAATGGCTATACTTATTCACAGATCATCATTTATTCCGTGTTGTCCGGCGTCGTCTCCAAGCTGGTTTCTGCCGGCTTCGAAGGGGAAATCGCGAATGATATCAAGACGGGTGGACTGAGCAAATTTATCGCTCAGCCCATTCATTATTTCAGCTATCGGATATGCAATTTTTTCGGTGGGAAAACGGTTCAGATCGGGGTCGTCCTTGTCTTATTCGTCATACTGATGATCGTTTTTACTCAGATTTGGGGGTTTCAGCTTAGAGGGGTGCAGATCGTTATGTTCCTGGTCAGCATTCTGTTCGGACTGCTCATCAACTTCCTGCTTTTTTATTCGATTAGTGCTCTCGCGTTCATCATTACCGAGGTTTGGGGCGTTTATATCGCGTTCAATCAAGGCGTCTATCTGCTAAGTGGTGCCATCTTTCCGCTTAATATTTTCGGAGATACGTTTGCCAGAATCTCCAGCTATTTACCGTTTCAATATGTCGTATTCTTCCCGGTTAACATCATCAATGGGAGCATGGCGATTCATGAAATCGTGCGCGGACTCCTCTTACAAGCGGTCTGGGTAATTGTGCTTATGATGATTTCGAAGTTGTCGTGGGATTCCGGGATGAGGAAATATGTAGCCGTTGGAGGTTAGATCTGTGAGTATCAGCTTGACGGAGTTTCGGAAGCATGTACGTATGTTCTTTATTTTCGCAAAGAACAGCTTGGTCGGTTACATGGAATACAAAGCGAATTTCTACTCCGGTTTGATCATGGAGACCGTATTTCTGTTTTCCAAGCTGATCTATATCTTGTTCGTTTTCCAGCTCGGGATCGAAATCAATGGCATTTCTCCTGACCAGATGTTGATCTTCACGGGGACCTATACGATTATGATCGCAATCTATACAGGACTGTTTATGGATAACTTTTATAGATTCGCCGGCCATATCCGCAACGGGACGCTGGACTTGTATATGACGAAGCCGCTATCACTGCAGTTCATGATTTCATTCCGGCATGTTAACTTCGCGTTTCCGATCCCGAACCTGATCGCCGGGATCACGATGATTGTACTGGCTTGGCGGCGTCTTGACATCGAGCCAAGCTTGATCCACGTGGCCGGATATATCGGCGTGATCTTGAGTAGCACGATCGTCACCTATTCGGTGCTTCTACTTCCGCAAATCCTTGCCTTCTGGACGGTGAAGTCCGGTTCGATCTTCGAAATACTCGACAAATGTTGGGATTTGAACAATATGCCGATGTACATATACCCCAAATGGCTGCGGAGAATAGGGCTGTATGTTGTGCCGATCTTGTTCATCACCAACATGCCGTCGGTTTATTTGATCGATCGATTGGACTTGTTCCTTGGGATATGGATTTTTGTAGCTCCCGTTATATCGCTTCTAGTGGTCAGGCTGTTCTGGAAGCTGGCCGTCAAACGCTATGAAAGCGCCAGCAGTTAGAGAAATGCCCTACAAACAAATTGTTGAGAAGGTGAATTGAATGAGCAAGACGGAGCATGAGCGTCATCCATTGCAGACAGAGGCCATTACAAAGAAACGGCTGCACAACGGGATTGAAATCTATCAAAACAACGAAGGAGAGACCGAGTTTCTCTACAACGAGATTTTCCACAAGGAGATGTATTTCAAGCACGGTATTACGCTTCCGGATCATGGCACGGTCCTGGACGTCGGGGCTAATATCGGCATGTTCAGCCTATATGTCAGCAGCAAGAGCGACTGCAGGGTGTATGCCTTTGAGCCACTGCCTCCGACGTTTAAACTCTTGAAGATGAATACGAGCTCGCTGCCTCGCGTAACGACGGTTAACGTCGGGCTTTCCAATGAGATCAAGGAAGCGGAGTTTGCCTATTTTCCTACGATGTCCACGGACTCTGTCCAGATCAAATACAGGGAGAACCACGATCAAGATCTCCGATACGGGTTAATCAACCATTACGAAGATAATTTCGCTGACCGGCGAATGCTAAACCGCTTTGTCGATCATCTTATGTCGCCGAAGCTTCTGAATGAACAAATCTATCGTTGCAAGCTAACTACGATCTCCGAAATGATCCGTTTTTATGATCTGAACCAAATTGATCTTCTCAAAATCGACGTGGAAAAAAGTGAGTTCGAGGTGCTGGAAGGAATCGAACCGGAAGATTGGGGCAAAATCAGGCAAATTGTAATGGAGGTACACGGACTGGACGGAGAGCAGATCAGCAGGCTCGAGAACATCTTCCAAACCAACGGCTTCTATGCCGTGATCGATTACTACGAAGATTTGAATATCCCAAATTACTATAATGTGTACGCGTTGAATCAAATGCATACGTCGGCTGGGTGATAGTCATGCTACAACATTTACATGCAAGGTTGGTATGCTCCAGCTGCAAGGGCGTGCTGGTCCAGTCGGAGGCATTGCTGCAATGCTGCAGCTGCGATGCGGTATATACGAACGATGACCGTTATGTATCGATGCTCGACCGGCGTGAGCAGTTTGTCCACCCTTCCGAATGGAACCGGAAAGAGGCTGAAATTCGGGATTATAGCGAGATTTCGCACTCTCTTGCGCTGTCCGGTATAGGCCGATTCGCCACCTTCTTAAATTATGGTTACGTCCCGCACGGGAATGAGCAACATGCGGTGATCGAGCCCGACGATGCATGGAATAGAAACTCGGTCAAGCTGCTGCTTGAGACAGTGGGCAGGACGGCGATTCGGGAGCGGCAGGTGATCGACATCGGATGCGGCAGGGGAGGGAACATAGCAGCTCTGTCTAAATATTTCAAGCCGCTGTCTATTGTCGGTCTCGACATCTGCCCGGCGAATATTGCCTACTGCAATGCCAAATCCCGAGGGGGTGAATCTTTGTATCTCGTCGGCGATGCGGAGAATATACCGTTTGCAGACGAGAGCTTCGATGTGGTGTTAAATATAGAATCCGCACATGCCTATCCAAACCGATCACGATTCTATGAAGAGGTGTACCGGATAATGAGAGTTGGCGGCGTATTTCTGTATACGGAGCTGATGCTGGGAGATCAGGTAGCGCAGAACATCAGGCTGTTAGAGGAAGCAGGCCTGTCTGTAATCCGCAATCAGGATGTGACTTCGAATGTTCTTCTATCATGCGATGAGAGTGCGAAGCAGCGTACTGGCACACAAGGGATTGCGAGCAACGCCAAAGCGAGCACGAATATTGGAGATATCAATGAATTCATCGCATTGCCCGGCTCGAAGAAATATGAAGAGATGAAGGCTGGAACGCGACAATACCGTATGATGAACCTTGTTAAGAGGTAATATAGCCGTAATATCAACAATAATTTTAGTATAGGAGAAATATTTTATGGAAGAAATTATTTCCCTGGACACCTTTCAGCCCTTCGACGGCATGACAAAAATGTATCCTCATCATAATTTTCCTTATTTTAATTGCGGCTATAATTTGTTGTTAACGCTTGCCAGATATTTTAAAAAAGATGAGTTGCCGATTTTGAATAATGTTATTAGTATTTATAGATTTGATAAACAAAAAATACAAACAAGAGGATATTTCAAGTTAGAGGTGTTGGATCTTGAGGAGGGAGATCAGATCCTTGAGGAAATGGGGATCTCTATTCGTAAAAAATCCCCTGAACTAGATACGTTACAAGATGAGATCATAAACTCTATTTCAAGTGGTCATCCGATTTCCATATTTATTGATTTATTTTATCAACGCGGGAGAGACTTTTACTATAACAAAAAACATGGACTGCACCCTGTTTTTGTCTATGGCTTCAATCTTACGAACGAGGAAATATATACGGTTGATGATATTACAGAATATAGACAATATTCTCTGCCATTTTCAGAATTTAAATGGTCATGTATGACTTCGGAACACGTAAAGATGCCAGACTACTTTTGGGAATATGCGCTAGTGCCCCCCGGTAATCATGAGATCTTGAACAATAAGAATTTAGCACACACAACCATCGATACATTCGTAGAAAATATGTGCAGGTATCAAAATGAAATAACGGAAAGTTTGAATAATATACTGTTGTTGGCAGAAAATTACGAGCTCATTATAAAAAATGAAACGATTATAGAAACATTGAGCAGTACTATTTATAGAAAATGTTCTGAGAAATACAGGTTAAATACTCTCTATAAGTACAACATTGATCATATCAATGCAAAACATACGCTTGACCCGTTATTGGACCAAATTATTCATGACTGGAAGACAGTAAGGATCTATTCGAATAAAGCCATCATGTCCCAAAAGTTCACTGGGGAAATCATAGATAAGTGCATTGGTTTATTTACAAAAATATATACGAATGAAGTACATTTTCATAATCAATTATTTTTAATGTTAAAGGCTTTCAGGTAAAATCACATCTATTATTGCTAGAAATGAGCCGCATCAACAGGCATACTGTGCATGTGTCTTTTCATCGTATGAAAACCGCCGCTGTCTGCGTCAACACTTTAAACACAAACGGCAGAGATGCCGTTTTTTTGTTTTGATTTTGTTACAGCACACTAGTCATGTGGAGTGTTACTCACTGTTGGTCAGGAAAGACTAATAGTTGAGATGTATTGGCGGAAATAGCAAAGAGGGGCAATTAACCCCTCTTTTTCTTTTTCCCTCTGAACTACCGTGTCCCGTTAGTTCAACGAGGCCGTCTTATCTTTCATTTATGACAGGTGATGATCTTGTAAAGATCTATGATTAATTCGGACAGAGGCTTTTTGAGCAAAATGTAAGGACTTTTCTTCAAATAATCCATATTATAAAGAAATGAAAAGCAATTCACAGCGTGTGTGGGCTCCAAATATAGGAGGGTCACAACGCAGAACACATTGGTTTTATGAAAGAGTAAGTGGAGAATATCTCATCGAACAGGCGTATCTGACAAAAACAGAAAAACTAAATTTCAGCTCGAAAATCCGAAAACTCAACTCATTGAAAAAACCTCTCTATCTAAGAGTGAAAATTCTTGGCTTAAAAAGCCAGATGTTGTATCCAAGGTGGCGCAGTATAGCTTTGCTTCTTTCGCAGATTACATCACAGAGTGGAACGATCTCTCTTTTCCTGGCGCAACATGCGGATCAGGTATACGGGGTGGAGATCGTGCCCGAAGCGATTGAAGATGCTCGCAGCAATGCGTTCTTGAACGAGATGCGTAACGTGAAGTTCGAAGTTGGCGCATCCGAGGAAGGTATTCCATGCTAGAAAGAACAAGGTATTGAAGCTGATGTGATCGTAGTTGATCCACCGCGCAAGGGCTGTGATCCACTTTTACTTGAAACGATCCTGGAGATGAAGCCAGAGCGAGTGGTGTATGTGAGCTGTAATCCGAGTACGTTGGCACGTGATCTTCGTGTGCTTGAGGATGATGGATATCGCACGGTTGAGGTAACGCCGGTGGATATGTTCCCACATACGGTGCATGTGGATAGTGTAGCGATGTTGGTTAGGGTGTAGTGTTTTGAAGCTACATTTACCTGTTTTAATAAATTACTTTGCCCGAAGCTTCTAAAGCTCGGGCTATAGTTGTTATAACCATTAGTAGAGTTGATGTTGGTCTGAACAATATCAAGTTTTCCAGTTTATCCTTTTTCAATAGCTTTGTGTTGTTGCTCAGTGTTTGCAAATGCCGCAGTAAGACGTGGTGAAGGTATACCTAACTTTTTTGCTTCTCTCACAACTTCAAGTACTGCAAAACCGGCTTTACTATTGTTGTATTCAATGAAAAGTCGCGGTAAGCTGCCCTTTGCAAAAATAACCTTGTTAAACAGCGTGCCGAGAAGTGCTGATGGAATTTTGGTCAACAGTAGAGTAATCGCGTCCATCTTTGCGCCTCTTGCTTTAAGTACAGGTGCCATTTCCCGCATATTCTTACCAACATTTGCGAATGAGTCACGATGATTCATAAGTGCTGGAAAACTTCCCCGTTTTAACACCTCGGTCTCCATCGCCGCATTCACGGCAAAGTGATTCCATAGCCAGCTTTGCATATCCTTTATCCAATTGATTTTAAAATGGGCGCTTTCAAATAGTTCTTTGACCTTGTTGTTTATCTGTTCCGTGCCTACACGTGGTTTTTCCAGAAATATCGTTTTTAAGAAGCCGCCCCTAAGCTTATTGTCCTCAATGCCGCCTCCTGCTCCTGGGAAACCAAAGACAACATTGTTCATAGACAAGGGCAAGATCGATGATTTTAAATCCTGCCAAATATTATTGAAAATAAGGATCGGGATGTTACCCGCGGTAGTCGATAGTAATTGTGCTGCTTCGGGAAGTTGTTTCGTGTTGACACTCGCAATAATAAGATCGTAATTTGGGCTTATCTCCTCATGCAGCTTGACTTTCCAGTTTTCCTTGATTAACCGTTTCGCTCTTCGTGCGTCCCACATTTCAAGAGCTATATGACTTCCGAAGGTTTCTTTTCTCCCTTTTCTAACGTAAAACTCAACGGTGTGGCCTGCCTTTTCGAAAGCCCACGCGTATTGGGTCGATATTACACCTCTACCGAAAAATAAAATTCTCATCTTAGCCTCCTAATAATCAATATTCATCCTTGTTGATGATCCAACAACGTGTTGTATAATATTATTGTATTGATTCACTATACGGTCATCAACCATCAGATTTTTAATATCTGTCGGATAATTGATCGAACAGCAAACGGAGGAAAATAATGAAAAAGCAACCTGAAATTACGGACAAAACAAGGCAGACATTCATAAATGTATTCTGCGATTTATATAGCCAAAAACCCATCGAAAAAATATCTATTCAAGAGATTGCTAACCAATCAGGATATAATCGGAGTACATTTTATCAATACTTTACAGATATCTATGAGTTGTTGGACTGCGTTGAGGAGCGTATTTTGAAATCTATTAAGGAGGAAATGGCAGGCAGAGAGTTTTCTACACATACTATTCAAGATGCACTTCAATGCTTAGAAAATGCAGAGGAGATTTCAGTTCTTAAAGCTATATTGGGCGACTATGGTTCTGTTCATTTTGTGGAACGCTTGAAAAGAGAAATTCCCTTTGAGCGATTGATTGTGGATTTTCCAACAGATGATGTCTTGGCACCATATATCATTGAGTTTTACATTTCAACATTAATATCTATGTTTCGTCTTTGGATACGCAACGACAAAGATCTATCGTCGGAGGAATTGATCAAACTGATCGATAGTCTATTTTCAAAGGGGATAACACCGTATCATATCTTTGGCACGGTCAATCCGCAGCGTTCTGGAGTGTAGCGATGATGGTTAGAAAGCTAAACAAAACATAAGGGGTTCGAGAATTGATACATGATTCTCGAACCCCTTTTTTTGTCTTTGTTTCAATACCATCCATTAATTATAGTAGTCTAATACACATGCACACCCTTACCAAGCACGGATTTGTTTTGTACGGAATTACCGGATAGATATACCTTTTGCAGATTAGGCAGCTGGCTTAGGGTCTCGATATTGGAAATGGCGTTGTTCTCGAGATGAAGCTCTTCTATGGCCTTCCATTTACTCATGAATTCGAGAGAAGCCAAATTGCTATCCTGCATGGTGAAGGAACGCAGAGCGGACATTTTGGCAAAGTAAGGCATCATTTGATCAATTTCAGTAACAGAGGTATTGTTCATGCTAAAATATGACTGGTTTAAGGTCAAATGTTCAAGTACGCTGTTCTCCGCGGCCGCCTTTTGTTCAAAGTTCAGCCTACACTCGGAGCACACCAAAGATTTCACCTGCTTCAAACGAAATAAGGCGTCGCTTTCCTTGAACAGTGACGAGTCGTAAATGTTTAAAGTCTCTAGGCGGAACAAGCCGTCCAGGGCGGCAAGACGGGTTATTTCATCGATCTCCCAGAGCGAGAGTTGCTCCAGTTTCGGGAATTTCCCCAGCGCAGCCAAGTTCAATTCCCCACTTCCGCCACGGAGCGTCAGACTGGTTGTAACCGGGGCCTTTAGCCCGGGGAGAAAGGAGCTTGGAATTTCCACTCGCTCTACTTTAGGCAGTGTCAGCGCTTCTGCATTCTCGTAGTAGCCGGACAACGTTAATTCCCGCAAAGAGGGCAGACTGTTTATGGCCTTTACCGAGCCAAGCTCACTTAGAGAAGCCAGGCGTAGTGTGGTAATAGAGTTTTTGCCGGTCAAGCGCTCCAGACTGGAGAAGTTTACATTTTCAATATCTAACGTTTGTAGAGCAGGCATATTTTGCACAAAGTCGATGGACTTTACGTTCGTTAAATAGGACAACTGAAGCTCCTGAAGCTGGGTCAAGGCATACAGCGGCTGCAGGTCTGTGGTTTCACTGTACTGTATAGACAAGGATGATAGCCCGGTCATGGACGACAACCATCCGAGTTCATCGACAAAGGTGAGCGACAGGGACTTGATTGGCAATTGGTTTAACAAGTGAAAATCTGTTACGGACTCATCCACATAGGTAATGGATAAAGAGTTCAGATTGGGGAATTCCAGCAGCATGGCCAACTCCTGATTGCTGCGAAGCTGAGTGGTAAGCTCCGTAATTTTAGACTTGTCGCCAAAGTAGCCCGAAAATGTACTAAAGGATTCGTTAAAAGCGCCACCATAACTTTTTAATCCGGGCATATGGGCCAAAGTGGTTTGATCCGTTTGGGATATTTCATAGGTATTCGTCAGGTCCAATGCCGTCAGTCCCTTAAAAGCTTCAAAATCTCGCTGATCAATCCGCTGGCTATTCAGTTTCTTGTCCTGAGTAATATAAGTGATCTTCTCGGCCTGTTCATCGCTGAAGGGATCGGAGAGGCTATATGTAAACTTCCACTGATCATTCTCCGAATGCTCTACGGTTAAATAGCGAATACGAGCCAATTCCTCCTCTGTTAGCAAGGCGGCCCCTTTATCAAAGATATCTCGCAAAAATGAGAGCAGAACCTCGCTTTCAGGCATCTTTCGTACAGGCAGATTGGCTTCTGTTTTTGGATAGGTGGAGCTGTTGCTATAATAAAAATATGTACCGATCGCGCCAGTTAGGACTAACATCAGTATCAGCATTACCTTTACAAAGGCAGTCTGCTTCGGTGGTACTTTAGGGGGCGTTCCATGGTAATGATTAATAGTCTGGTCTACGTAATAGACATGATTTTGCTTCAATAAAAGTTCTGTTTCACAATAGGGACACTTTAAAACCTCATCCTTCTTGTATTCAATTCTTCCGTTGCAATTGGGGCAGTTTAGCGGGATAAACGCCACGAATGTCCCCTCCTTCATTATGGTGGTCATAAGATCATGCTGAACGGTCATCTGATTTCATTATACCTTGTGAATTTACGTTTGATGAGAGAAAGAAGTTTCACATAGTAAAGGAGCAGGGGGAATCCTGCTCCTTTTTGATCTTTTTTAAGTATGGTCTGGTGGTAGGTCTTATTAAATAAATCATCAAGCAATAGATGTAATCGGATGTTTAACGTGCAGAGGGTAGAGATGTTCACCATGGGTTCTTACAAATAAACCTTCATTGGTGATCGAACTTTTTAGAACGATATCATCTGTTGCATCTGGAGTGAAATGAAAGATTACTTTCTCTGTATCTTCATCTGCAATCTTATCCAAGATATCTTTCATATTCATTTCGTTTAAGCTAACAACGTCGAAGAGCTCAATATGATTGTCTTCTTTCTGATAAATAACAATGACGTTTTCGTTTTCCAAGTAATAAATATCATCACTAAAGACATTCAGGCAATAAAACATGAGTATTCCTTGAGAATGATGGGTTGCTAAATGCTGAGAAACAGGCAATCTTTCCGATGCCAATTTTTGAATAAGACGTAAATCCTCCGCGTTAGTTACATTTAGTTTTCGGATGTTCGCAGGCTCAGGTGATTTTTTTGCCGTATAATTCATTGAAAAAAGATGTTCTTCCACAGGCTTAAACCCAAACTTGGGGTAAAAATCAAGCACCGATTCATTGGCAAAAAGGTACATGTAATCGTACTTGTTCTCGTATTCCTCTAAAACTTTATTCATTAAACGTGTAGAGAGTCCTTTCCCCCGATAATCAGGATGTGTCATCACCGTGCCGATTTGAATCGCTTTTTTCTTCTCACCGTGAATGATGAGCTCAAGGATGTTAACAGAAACGTTGGCAATAACCTGGTCTCCATCGACATATGAATAAGGAATGTAACGCTCGCCCCAGTATCCTTGTTGATACCAATCTTCAAAATTGATCTCAAACGTGTTGACAGCAAGCTCGAAAAAACTCTTGCGCAGTACTTCATTGTTTTTATAATTCTTCATAAATATTAATTCTTGCATGGTATTACCCCCTTAATCCTCAAAAATGACTGTTTGTATAGTGGTACGATTCCGTATTTAACTATGTAAAATATGATTGCAGGTGACAATTCTGCTTATAAGTTGTTGTTGGTTTAAGCAAGATTTGTAACAAGAGAAAGTGGAGTATGATATGGAAAGAGACGCGAGCGAATTCGCGTCTTCTTTTTTGCATGCTTTATAGGATATGCTTAAATGCAATTGCGTCAGTGAACTATTTTTCACTATTGAAAATCTTGGTCCATTAATCTACGGCAAAATGCACGATTGCACTATATAACATCTTGTTGCGAAAAGGGTCAAACGTTACTTGATGTTGAACTTGTTTCACGCGCAGCATTAATGCTTTGTTCATTCCGATTCGTTCTTCAATCGCTCGTTCCAGTTCACGGAAGTCATAAGCCTGCAAGCATTCGACTTTATCTTTAATCATATCCAGTGAAATTTCCATATATAATTCAGGCCTCCTTAAATCTTGATTTGCAGGTTAAAAGCCTGTCGAGCTTCATTTTAGAGGAGCTTTTCCAGTTCGGCAAGAGCAATCGGGCTGAAAATCTAATAAAGACGTGATAAAATCGGGAAAGGGCAATTTTGAGATCATCGAACTTTCAATAATTTGAAGATCTAATGGAAGTAATAACAGATACTGCTGTTTGAAGGAAGTTCATTTGCATGGTATAAGTGAAGAAGCTAGGACACCATAATGTGAATTGCAACGAAAAACGAATGATCATGTAAATGATAGCAAGCAGATGTATGAGTTACGAGTTTTACTATTTTAACTATTAATGAGGACAGAGACTGTCCTGGAAGGTATAGAGGAGCTTTTGAGATGACAAAGGAAAACTTTTGGCGTGAATTGCCACGACCATTTTTTATACTGGCACCGATGGAAGATGTGACGGATGTTGTGTTCCGGCATGTCGTAAGTGAAGCGGGCAGACCGGATGTGTTTTTTACGGAGTTTGCGAACACAGAGAGTTATTGTCACCCGGAGGGGCACCATAGTGTGCGAGGGCGTCTGACTTTTACAGCGGACGAACAGCCGATTGTGGCTCATATCTGGGGAGATAAACCGGAATTCTTCCGTGAGATGAGTATCGGTATGGCGAAAGAAGGCTTTAAAGGCATCGATATCAATATGGGTTGTCCGGTAGCGAATGTAGCCGAGAATGGAAAAGGAAGTGGATTGATCTGCCGGCCAGCCCTTGCGGCGGAGATCATTCAGGCGGCGAAAGCCGGGGGGCTGCCGGTCAGTGTAAAAACGCGTCTCGGATTTACTGAGGTCGATGAATGGCGCGACTGGTTAACTCATATTTTGCAGCAAGACATCGTGAATCTGTCCATTCACCTGCGTACGAGAGAAGAAATGAGCAAAGTAGACGCTCACTGGGAACTGATTCCAGAGATTAAAAAACTGCGGGATGAGATAGCTCCTAATACACTGCTGACGATTAACGGGGATATTCCTGACCGTGAGACAGGCCTGAGACTAGCTGAGCAATATGGCGTGGATGGCATTATGATTGGACGCGGTATTTTCCAGAATCCGTTTGCTTTTGAGAAGGAGACGAAGGAACACAGCAGTAAGGAATTCCTTCATCTACTGCGGCTGCATTTGGATCTCCATGATCAATATTCCGAGCTTGAACCGCGTTCGTTCAGCCCGCTGGCCCGGTTTTTCAAAATCTATGTTCGTGGCTTCCGCGGTGCTAGTGAGCTGAGAAACAGCTTGATGAACGCCAAAACCACTTCTAAAGTACGTGAATTGCTCAATGAGTTTGAAAGTAATGAACAGGTGAAGTAGAGTAAGACGTAATCATGGATACGGAGTATGATTCAGGTAGATTTAAAAGCAAAAAAAGAAGCGGTAACTCTTCCGCTTCTTTTTTTGCTTTGCTGTTTAACGCGTATACTCTGGCTTCTCTATAGTGACCGGCTGAGGATTGGCAAGCACCCATAACACCGCCAACTCGGATAATCTGGCAGGCGCATCAAAATCGTATCCATTATGAAGCTTGCTGGCCAAGTCTGCTGCCTCTTGGAGAAGTGCGGGGGCGAGTGGCGCACCAGAGCCCAGGTGACGAATCAGTGCATCTAGCATCTTGCGATACTCCGCATCCCAGTTTCCTCCGCCATTATCTAATACTTCATGGGACACACGTCCTGTGATGCGAATGACCTCTCCCTGCACCGTTTGAGCGTGGCCCTGAGCCGGGATGAGATATTCCCACAGCTCTTGGTGCTGCTTGGGCCAGGTGGTTGCCTTCACCTGAATGGGTGCAGTTCCATCGTGCATGATCCGATTCGCTACCGGCTCGACATCAAATAGCCGGTACAGTTTGATCAGCGCGTCTGAAACTCCATCGACCTTGTCCTTATTGAACTTCTCACGGACGAATTCAAAATCCTTCCCGATCCGCTTCACCGATTCTTTCATTTCCGGGGTGACTGCTGCACCAGCATCCAGCAGAATCGCTGAAATTTTCGACATACTGACTATATCGCTATTCCTGCAATTGGCTAACCCCTTAGCTAATGGCGTATTTCCCTGTTTATTTTCTACGTTAATAGTAGCGCCTTGGTTTACCAACTCTTGAACTACTTTGGTTCGATACCCACTGACCGCTGCATGTAACGGTGTTTCATTTTGGTAATCAACAGCATCCAGATCCGAACCTAATTCAAGGAACAAGGGTACATTTCCTGACCAGTGTGAGGCATGGGCATGTAAAGGCGTACGTTGATATTTGTCACGTGCATTAATGTCTGCCCCTTGCTCTACCAGCCAGCGAACCAATTCATCCGAAATATGCCGAAAGCTGAGGGCCGTACCTTTGCTGTAGCCCCCACGGGCATCCCATTCGTATTGCTCGAAAATTTCTTTTACGGTAGCGATATCATTATCTTTAACGAGTTTTTCTATATGAGCAGGTAAGGTTGCTTTCTTCGTAGCCATTACACTCTTCCTCTCCTTTGTGAATAACACCGTATGTTCCAATGGTAGGCTATGACGATTTAATAGTAAGTAGATAATTTTCTGCAATTTTATCACATAGGGAATTTTAAAACCAATAACTGGGTTTCTTCCATCGTCAATTTGTTTTGCTATGTTATAATTTAGATGAATGTTGATACTGGAGACGGATTGAAAAATATTTGAAATGATCGCCGCAATTCATGCGGTAGGCTTTTGATAATAGGAGGATATATGTCCTGGAGTAAATTGAAGCAACAACTGGAGAGTTTTCTTAGTCCTGCGTTAGTTGGAAGGGTGGAGTACCGTGCTACCAGCTATAGCTATTCACCTGATAAATCAGGCAATTGTTATATTACTGTAGATAAAAAGAATGTACTCAACATGAGTGATACTACAACCCCAATCCGATGGTATGAGACAGAGCAGGAGATCAAGAGCGACCCGGAGATCATGATTCCTGTGAGCGATGAAGAGATTGAAGCTATCAGAAAAGAGTCTAAAGGACCCATTCCCGAGGATCGTCTTCAAGTCATGGCAAGAAGCAGAAAAATCTCCGTACATGCCAAAGAGCTGTTGTTGGCTCAGACCGCACTTAGTAAATCGAATTTTACCGTTGCAGCTACGACGTATTTATCAACTTCTATAGAGGATAATCTGGAGAGCAAGGATATCTTGTTTAATATTCTGGCTTTAATGGACAGACGAGTTGGCAAAAAACGAATTCTAAACATGGCGGAGCAGGTCAAATTAAAGCATCCAGCGGTACAATATTTTTATGAACTGCGTCGTCGTACGTTGTGAAATTGATTAACTTTTGATATAGCTTTTAACTATAACCAGTTATGGTTTTTTAGTATCCCTTCTAACTACTCTCGGCGTGATATGATCATTGTATACAACGAGGGGGTTTTTTACATGACTGATAAGTTCCAGATCGTAGGAAGTTTATTGCGGCCGGATGAGCTGCTGAAATATAAAACGCAAATTGAACATAATGATGATATCCAATATCCGTTCTATGAAAACTACGAAGGATATGAGAAGTGTGAGACAGAGGCAATCAAACAAGTTGTCGCAAAGGAAATCGAACATAACTTGTCCGTGGTTACCGATGGCGAATTCTCCAAATCGATGTGGCATCTGGACTTTGTATGGGGATTTGGCGGAGTGAAGCGTTACATCGCGGATCACGGCTATTTTTTCAGAGATGTGGACGGAACTTCGAAATATGAAACACGCAAAGATATTGGACTGCGCATCACTGATAAATTGAGTGGGAAGAACCATCATTTCATTCAACTGTTCCAACAACTGCAAGACACGGCTGGCGAGCAACAAACGAAACTTTGCGTACCGTCTCCTTCCCATATTTTCGGCGAGCTTTCCTGGTCAGATAACATTGGAGGTACGGATTCCGTATATCAAAACATACAGGAGCTCAAAGAGGGTCTTGTGATCGCGTATAAGGAATTCGTGGAGGAATTCGCTGCAGTGGGCGGTAAAATTCTGCAATTCGATGATTGCTTGTGGGAACTGTTTGCAGACGACAACCCGAACTCTCCTTTTACAGGGGAAAATATTAATCAAGATGAAGTAAAGGGTCTTGCTACCGAATTCATTGATATTAATAATACCGTGATTGACTTTGGTCATAGCCTTGGCTTGAAAATGTGGACACATAACTGCCGCGGCAATTATGATTCCCGCAACATGGGTGGTGGATCGTATGCCAAAATTGCGAATCTGTTCCTGAAGCAATTGAAGTATGACCGTTTCTTCCTGGAGTGGGATGATGATCGTGCGGGTTCAATTGAAGCTCTGGAAGTGTTCAAGGACAGACCTGAAACGGAAATTGTACTGGGTCTGTTGTCATCCAAAACGAGTACACTCGATGATGAAGCACGTGTTGTCCGTTTGCTGGACGAAGCTTCCAAAATCATCGATAAGGATCGGCTGTTGCTGTCTCACCAATGCGGCTTTGCATCCTGTGATGGCGGTAACGAATTAAGTGAAGCTCAGCAATGGGCGAAGATTGATCAGGGGCAGAAGATTGCGAAGCAATATTGGGGCAGCACTGTCTAGGTTCAAGCTGAGTGTATTGTGGCATATAAACGATTACCCGTTCAATGGTGTTTGGTATGATAAAAATACGGCGACTTTTCCTCTGGAATCTATCCAGGGAGAAGCCGCCGTATTTGTTGTGGAACGTACATATGTGTACGTTCTCATTTCTATAACTTTTTTAAACGAATGATGAGGCTTGTTATTCTTTATTTCTGTAATTCAAGCTGTGCCAGCCATTCCTTTTTCAACAAAGCATATTGATACGTATTCTCGTATTTCGGTGTGCCGTCCTCATTTTTGACAAATGAAATGAACTCCAAAAAAAGACCTTCCCGGCACATGCCCAGTTTCTCACACAGTTTCTGGGAACGGAAGTTATCATCCTCAACATAGGCGTACAGTCTTCTTATTCCCTGTTCCATAAAGAGATGCTCGATGAAAGCATTGGCGCTCTCACTGGCGTACCCTTTCCCTTCATATCTGCCATTAAAATTCCAACCAATACGATACGTATCTGAATTCGAATCCTTATCTGTATCGGAATCCCGATCTTCCCTCATACCAAACAGCTCACCGATCAACTCGTTACTGTCCTTCAGGCAAACCGCGATGTGGGAATCGTCACTGCTTCTTTTTGCGACCTCTGCTGCCGCATCTTCCAATGTTAAAATTCGTTGATCCATAAAACAATTCACTCTGGGATTTGCCGTGTATTCCAATAGTCCGGCTGCGTCCGTTACGGTGAAATTTCGCAGGATTAATCGATTGGTTTTAAGTATTTGCATAAGATGATATACCTCCGGCTTTCATATCAATAGATTGGCTTTGTTCATGTTGTATCTCTTTTTATTTTACGAGACTCCCTATTCATACTATAACTGGGTATAGCCTTGGGTTTGGCTTTGGTACTGTCTGAGCGGGAGAACAATCCCACCAATTTCTCCCTATAGATATAACCGAGTACAAACCCGATCACAGCGATAACAGAAATAATAATGGCGATCGTGTATTGTTGCATATGAATGGTGGACCCTATAACGGTAGATGCGATGATCCACGGCAGACGACCGACGATAAGGATCGTGAAGAATCTAAATGAACTAATCGATGTAAGTGCGGCGACAAATACAAGCATGTCTTTGGGCAAGCCGGGAATCACGAAAAAGATAAATAAAAAAGCGGAGAACTTCTTCTCATCATGAATTAACGACATCCACTTATTATTTTTCTTTTGCATTAGTCGTGAAATATAGGCGCGACCGATAAAACGAGTGAAATAAAAAGCAATCGCTGAGCCTATAATCAAACCTATTGTAGTATACAAGGACCCAAGTGTAACCCCATAGATATAACCGCCTGCAATCTGTACCACTTCTCCTGGAATGGGTGCAACCACGATCTGAAGAATCTGGAATAAAATAAACATGACCGGACCCCAATGGCCTGTTGAGTGAATATACGCTCTGAAGTTGTCCATGGAAGACATGATTTTAATAATGGCAGGAGAATAATACACCAGTAAACCAATGGACAACATGATGAACAGACCCAACAATATGTTAATCATTACTTTTTTCGAAGTTTGTGGCATTCCTGACGACCCCTTTGTGTAATAACTTCTACATATTTACAGTATAAGACGAAATTATTAAGAGATACCTACATAACTTCTGAAGAATTCTTAAGTCGATTGTATTTGCTGGTAGTCGCTAATAGCGCATATTATACTGAAATTAGACGGAGGGATCAGATGAGCAAGAAAATTCTAATTGCTGATGATAACAGTGAAATTCGTGAAATTGTAAGGATTTTGTTAGAGAGTGAGAATTATGAAGTGATTGAAGCGATAGATGGTCAAGATGCGATTGATAAAGTGAACGAAGAGACGGATCTCATTATTTTGGATATGATGATGCCCAATAAATCGGGGCTGAAGGCGTGTCTGGAGATTCGTGAAAAAACAAGCGCACCGATCCTGTTTCTCACAGCGAAAACGCAGGATTCTGACAAACAATTGGCCTTTTCCTCAGGCAGTGATGACTTTTTGTCCAAACCCTTTTCCTATACAGAACTCGTTTCGCGGGTGAAGGCTTTACTGCGGAGGTATTATGTTTATCGGGGCAAGGAGAAGACCGAAGAAAAGGACCAGATTATCGTTAAGGATCTTACCGTCCATCAGGATTCAAAAGCTGTGTTTGTTGGGGAGAAGGAGATTGCTCTAACTGAAATTGAATACCAGATCTTGCTGCTGTTGGCTAAGAAGCGACGAAAGGTATTCTCGGCAGAAAATATATATGAGAGTGTTTGGGGGCAACCCTACTTTTATACGTGTAATAACACAGTCATGGTTCATATTCGTAATTTGAGAGGCAAACTGGAGGATGACCCGCAGAACCCTAAATATGTGAAGACCGTTTGGGGGAAGGGGTACAAAATTGAATAGATTATTAATCGGAAAAAAGCTGAAGATAAAACTGGTTCTGGCGGTTGTCATTTCTTTGGTCATTTCCATAAGTGCACTCGTTATTTTACAAGTTGTTGGCGAGACTGTATTGGATAGTTATTTAAGCAAATCCACTTTTGTAGAGAACAGGCAGCAAGATGCGCTTGATCGATTCGAAGCATTTGTGGATAACCAGAACGTGTCAACCCGTAATCATGAGGAACTGTCTGCTTGGATAAGACATGAGCGCTACTTAAATCTGTATATTTTTGCAAAAGACAAATTGATATTTTCCTCCAACACGGAGATTGATCCTGCCATTAATGAAGAGTTGTTAACTCAATTCGTGCCATCAAAAATACCCATCACCACCATCCATTTTGCGGATCAGGATGCCCAGATATACTTGGTTAGCTTTTATGAGTATCAATATTACAACCTCATTCTGATTATTGGTGTTTTCATAGCGGCCATTGTGTTCATTGTTTCCTTTCTACTGATGATTAATAAGAAAACATCTTATATTGGCGTGCTTGAACAAGAGATCAAAATACTCGAAGGTGGAAATTTGGATTATTCGATTACGATATCGGGAAAGGATGAACTGTCATCTCTGGCCCAGAGTATTGATGAGATGAGAAAATCATTTGTGGAGCGGCTGGACAGCGAGGAGAGGGTCAGGATGGCCAACCGTGAATTGATCACGGCGATTTCCCATGATTTGCGAACGCCACTCACGATTCTATTAGGATATATGGATATCATAGAGCTTAACAAATATAAGACACATGAGGATCTGTTGCAGTATATTCATAATAGCCGGGAGAAGGCCTATCAGATCAAAGTGTTGTCGGACAAACTATTCGAATATTTTACGGTATCCTCGGCCGCTGAAGAAGAGGAAGTAGAATTTGAAGTGTATGAGGGCAGAGCGCTTATCGATCAACTCATAGATGAGCAATTAGTGGTTTTGGACGATATAGACGTGCAGGTTCAGACAGATGCACATCATGAGGAGTTTTTGCTGGAAATCAATCTGGTCGCCATGCGTCGCGTAATGGATAATATATTTTCAAATATTCGAAAATACGCCGATCCAGGGCATCCCGTTCATATCCAGATTTCTTTGAGGCAACAATGGGTTATTCTTGAGGTGGAGAATAAGATTAAACGTGTTGGCAAAAAGAATGATAGCAACGAAATTGGGCTCGTTAGTTGTCAGAAAATGATTCAGCAGCACAACGGGACGTTGACGGTGTCGCAGGAAAAGGATATCTTTTCACTACAGATTAAGCTACCTGTCATCTTCAACAAGCCAACTCAGACTCATATTTAATGGAAGGGAGAGAGACGTTATGATTATTGCGTGCAACAAAAAATGAACATCGCTCTACCATTCACACTATACAAAAAGAGCCATGCGACAGCATGGCTCTTACATATATCGCGAGAGGGCAAGCCTCATGTTTTAAACAACAGGTGTATTCTGTTTCTTGAAATATTGTTCAATTAGAAACGCGAGCATCGGTCCGGGCTCAGTCTTCTGTAATTGAGCCTGATCGCCAAATTCCATGAGATACGGTTGTTCCGTAGTACAAGGAGTCCAATGAGGCATCAGCTTTCCAGTGGAGTCCGAACCGTTTGGATCACCTGTAGCAATAAAGTTGGATAAATAATTACACATCTGGCGAGCCAGATCATAATGCTTGCCTGTGAAAGGCCGCCAGCATTTGGCGAGTGTTTCGAAGAAAAACCACAGATCAACGGAGTGAAAAGTGCCTGGCTGGTCCCAGCCCGGAATCTCGGCGTCGAAGTTATAATAGTAGAGAGGCGTTTCAGACGGATGACCGCTGTTCGCGCGGATGGCGAGCAGAATGGCATGTTGGATCATGCGGACCGATGCTTGTTGCAGAGCATGTTCGAATTGGCCGGTATCAGCCTCACATAGCTGCAAAAAGGCAGGAGCATCCTCGCCAAATAGCTCCACAGCCATCTGCTTCAGTTCTTCCAGATTGGCTGCGGCGGGACGGGTCCAAAATTCGGAAGACGTATGCCCCAGCATTACGGGGATCGCTTCGCGCTCCTGCTGAACAAAACGAGTAAACGGATCGCCTGCGCAGAATTGTTCGTCGATGACGGTTCCCCAGAAGCTTTTGTATTCGAGTGCTTTGTCACGGAGATATTCAGCATCCAGTTGTCTCGCCTCAGCCAGGGAAGATACGCCCAGGAAGCTGAAAAATTCAACCCCTGCTTGCTCTGCATCTCGCAGTGTGGAACGGACAGAAGGCACGCGGACCTTCGGGTACAACTCGGTAGCTATACCACTCATGATGACGGCTCGCTGGAACAAGCCTTTATTTTGCGGAGAGGTCATCTGGCTGAGTACACTTCCTCCGCCTGCCGACTGTCCGCCGATGGTGATCTGGTCTGGATCACCGCCAAAGGCGGCAATGTTGCGTTTGACCCACTGGGTACCTGCTTGCTGATCAAGATGACCAAAGTTGGCGGGTGCATGGGGGGATTCGGCACTAATCTCAGGATGGCACAGGAAACCGAAGGCATTCAGCCGATAATTAATCGTCACAACGACAATACCTCTACGAGCGATTCGTTCGCCATCAAATTCCATTTCGGCCGTATGGCCGACTTGTAGGCCCCCGCCAAAATACCAGACAAAAACAGGCAGCTTCTCGTCCGTGCGTTTGGCTGGTGTCCAGACATTCAGATACAGACAATCCTCGTTCATAGGCAGGTCGGGATCAACGGCCCATTCACGGGTATAGATATTGTTATCATCGATGACTGTTGGGGCTTGCATGGAGATGGGGGCAAAATCAAAAGCTTGCAGTACACCTTCCCAGTTCGACTGCGGCTGCGGAGCTCGCCAGCGGTTCTCACCTACAGGAGGTGCGGCAAAAGGAATTCCCTTGAAGCTGGTAATCCGCGGGTCCGCTGCGGGCAGTCCTTGCACTTGTCCATGTTCTACCGTAACCATTCTAAGCATACAACAATCTCCTCTCTGGATTTAGCTTGTAAGCGTTACCGAACATCTGATCAACGTGGCATTAGAAAGGGGGAATCAAGGTTGAATCCGATTTGGCATGAGAGCAGTAGAGCCAGTAATTTGTATTTTATCAGCGGTGGTCACAAGCCGGCCAACGCTCACCAATGGGGGCCAGGCGTGCGTGACGTTTATGCGCTGCACTATATTATCCGCGGTCAAGGGACGCTGGAGACGGGCGGCCGCGTTTTTCGGCTAGTTACGGGGGAAAGCTTTATCATATTTCCGCAAAAGGAGATTTACTATTATCCAGACCCGCAAGATCCATGGGAGTACGTCTGGGTGGAGTTTAGCGGTGAGGATGCCGGGCGGTTGCTGGGGCTGACGCAGCTTTCAGAGGTACAACCCGTGGTGTCGGTCTCGCCGGAGACACTGCAGCCTTTTTTCCATCTTGCCTGGAACGCGGGTGCATCATCCTATGAATTACTGCGGGCGGATGCCCGTTTGCGTCTGCTGCTTTCCTACTATATGGAACATTATCCGAGCGAGCCGCAGGTTGACGCCAAGGATTATGTCTGGCTGGCGAGAAAGTACATCGAGCAGAACTACTGGAAGCCGACATTGACCGTCACGGAGATCGTAAAGGCAGTTAATCTGGAGCGCAGTTATTTGTTTCGTCTGTTTAAGGCAACAACCGGCAAGTCTGTTTTGGAGTATATTACATCCTGCCGAATCGGGCGCGCCTGTGAACTGTTGAAAACGTCGGGCCTACCGATTCAATCGGTAGCCTATTCTGTCGGTTACAATGATCCGTTATATTTTTCCAAAGTATTCAAGAAAGCAACTTCACACACGCCAACATCTTACATGATGCTGCATCGGACGAAGGCATAATGTTAACGGAACAGGGCGCAGTTCCCGGACTCTCGAAAATAACGGATCAGCTTCTCAATAGGCTCACGTCCACAGTTCAGCTTCACTCCTATACAATCAATGCACAGAAATTGCTGGGCAGAGCGCGAGATCAATTTGAGGTAGATGCCCACATCGTCTGAAGAGAGGGGGACCTGACAGGAGGTGCACAGGCGATGTTGAGCCATCTATTTCACCAGTTTGGCCCGAACGACAAGACAATCATGTGCTGCGACAACGGGAGCGAAGCGTTCACGGAATACGCCAAGCTCTTGATGTTCCCAGCAGTCATACAGGGACAGGGCATAACCGGCAGCGTAAGGCAGACCCATATCCCAAAATTGCAAAGACAATTCCCGCTGGCTGTCGCTCAGGTTGAAGAAACCAATAGCTAGATCACCATCTGTGAGTACCTTCACTAGCATAAATACATCGTCTGTATGAAACCATTGCGGTTCTGGTTTAATGCGGTAAGCTCCGCGCGCTTCTACATCCTGATTGATAGCGATCAGATCAGGATTCAGGAGAATATCTTTTGTGATCTGGTTGGCCTTGCGCACGTCACATCCGATCATTAATGGGGACCCCATCATGGACCAGAGTGAGAAGTGGGTTTTATATTCGATGTCGTTGCATCCGCCGATGCTGCCAATATAATCATTATTGCTTCCACCGTACATACCAACGATTAGCATATCCATGTCGTTATGGCAGAAGGAGCCGGTGTAGCTTTGTTTGCCCAATTGAGACAGGGCAAGTTCCTTCACTGAATCCCAATTGTCACGGATATCGCCGGTGGAGCGGTACATATGAGCGCCCGATTCCCGAATCCAATCGTATACATCGTCGGCTCCCCAGTTGCAGGCGGAGAACAGGATATCGCGTCCGCAGTTTTTGAGCGCAAGGCTCATTCGTTTGTACAGCAACTCTCCTGAGATATGGCGCGGCTTGAAGCAGTAATCATACTTCAAATAATCAACGCCCCATTCGGCAAAAAGGGCAGCATCCTGGAATTCATGCTCGAAGCTGCCTGGATACCCGGCACATGTATGTGTACCCACGCATGAATACATTCCGAATTTTAGTCCTTTGCTATGGATATAATCGGAAAGCGCTCTCATTCCACTCGGGAATTTCTCCGGGTCAGCCACCAGATTGCCGTTTGCATCACGTTCCTTCAGGCTCCAGCAATCATCAATGACAATATACTCGTAACCAGCGGCCAGATAACCTTCCGATACAAAAACATCAGCGACATCCCGAATTAATTGTTCGTTAATATCCCACGTAAAGGTATTCCACGAATTCCAGCCCAGGGCAGGGGCAAAGCCTAACACTTGATTGTTGCTCATGCTCTCGCATCCTTCCTCATCTCGGTTTTGTTAACAACACTAAACTGAACATAAACGATGAGCGACGTATCCTGCCATAGCTTAACGTTGCTTGGACATGGACATATGTTGCTCTGCTTGTGCTGGGGGTATTAGCTCTTCTAATCAGGCTCTCGGCAGGTATCAGAAGTTGCCGGTAGAAGCATAAGAAAGGAAAAATGTCTGTCTGCAAAGAAGTTATATCTATCTTTTCAGGGATCTGTGCGAAACAATGGATAAGGAGTGAGTCAATGATTCATCTAAGCAATTTCAAGTTGTCTTCGCAAATTTCCGGCAACCCCAATATATATCCTGATCATGTATTCAAACATATCTCAGGAGAAGTCCTTATTTTTGATCGAGTCACTGTGCTCTATGGCAGCAACGGCTCTGGCAAATCCACCCTGCTGAACGTGATCGCCAACAAGTTGGGAATCACAGGTTCTGAACGAATGACAACGTATGGAAATAGCGCCTATGTGCAGCGTTTTCTGGATAAGAGCAGTTATGAGCTTGGGCGTGACGAACAGGAGCATGTCATCCGGCAACTGCCAGAAGGGAGCCGATACATCAAGTCAGAGGACATTTTATATGAGATCAAGAAAATTCAGCAAGCAAATGTGCTCCGCGAAGGACTGTTGTATGAACAGTCTCAACAAGGAATGAGCAAGGCCGAGACAGAAGAGTTAGCGCATTCCTATGCATTCAAGAAAAAGTTGGATAACATTCAGTTTTCTCAGGAAAAATACTCCAATGGAGAAACCTCCATGCAGTTTTTCGAAGAGTACCTGCTTCCGGGCCAATTGTATTTATTGGATGAACCGGAAACATCGCTTTCTCCTGTTAACCAAATCAGGCTGGCGGAGCAAATCAATGAGTTGGCACGATATTTTGACAGTCAATTTATCATTTCGACGCACTCGCCCTTTGTTCTGGGGACGCTCCATGCTAAAATTTACAATCTCGACAGGACGATTTTGCAAACGGCAGAGTGGTTTGAACTGGACAATGTACGTTTTTTCTACCATTTTTTTGACAAACATAAGCGTCTGTTCGATCAGGAATGAAAATAATTTATAGGATTGGGAGTGTTGCCAAATGAATCTAGATGAAGTAATGCAAGAGCTAGAAGCGCTGGGCAAAGAACGAACGAAAAAAATCTATATCTCCAATGGTGCACATGAACCGCTATTCGGCGTGGCAACTGGTGCGATGAAACCGATGGCGAAGCGGATCAAAAAGGATCAATCTTTGGCAGAGCAACTATATGCAACGGGGAATTATGATGCGATGTACTTTGCGGGCGTGATTGCCGATCCTCAAGCGATGACGAAAGCTGATTTTGACCGTTGGATCGATGCTGCTTATTTTTACATGATCTCTGACTTCATCGTTGCCGTCACGTTGGCGGAGACGGATATTGCTCAAGCAGTTTCGGATAAGTGGATCGCGAGCGGAGATGAACTGAAAATGTCAGCAGGATGGAGCTGTTACTGTTGGTTGCTCGGTAGTCGAAAGGATGCTGAATTTTCGAAGAATAAACTGATGGAGATGCTGGAACAGGTGAAAAAGACGATTCACGAATCTCCGGAACGAACGAAATATTCGATGAACAACTTCCTGTATACCGTTGCAACATCCTATCAACCGTTGCACGATCAGGCAGTGGAGATAGCCAAGGCTGTGGGACCTGTCGAAGTGAACAAGGACATGCCCAAGAGCAAGCTGCTGAATGCCTCTGAGAATATCCAAAAGGCAGTGGATAAAGGGCGGACGGGTTTCAAGCGTAAATATGTAAGATGCTGAAATTTTCGCCATATCATCAGTTTTAACATACGGAACATATGGTTATCTTGGGATTGAAATCCACAATCTCCATGTTATAATGAGGACAGAAACAGCTTATAATGCAAAGAGAGCCGTGCGCTAACACGACTCTCTGATGCAATAGCCGCTTTTAAGGGCGGTGGGCTTAACAAGCAGGGTACCGACTAAATAGACCGCATCCCTTAGCCAGAGGGCGGTCTATTTGTCTTTATTGGACAGCAGCGCTACAATCAGCAAACCGAAGGTAAGCATTAGCATAATCGCTTCAAATACTGTCAAAAGGCATCACCTCCCTTCCGGGAGATTAGCCGACCGCCCATATAAGCCTTTCCATTGCTCTGTGAGTATACCATATTTTTCTTGGAGCTAATAGATGAACAATAATTCGTTTTTATAAAAGTTTGGGAATGTTAATGACCTCGTACTTTATATGCGATAAGAGCGTTACGGTGGCTAGTATGGAATTTATTAAGTTGTAAACAGATAAGAGAAAACACGCCATTTATAGGCGTGTTTTTTTTTGATAGGTAGATAATCAGCATATAGCAACATCAAGGCTACATATCGTTCCTTTTAACCATTTCTTTGGCTTGCTGCCTGCCCGCTGAGAGAAAGCTGTCGCTAAGCTCAGGATCACTAACAGAGCGTGCAAGTACAAGCGAGCCAACCATTGTACTGAACAGTGCACGACCTCTCGACACATCAATCTCAGCCAGATTGGAGATAAAAGCGATCATCCGCTCCAATTCATGGGTGAACACCTGCCGAACCTCTTCGGACGAACGGGATATTTCGCTGGAAAGGGCGGGGAAAATACAGCTCATTTCCGTTTGGTCGCGGTGATACGGACTCAAATAATAATCGATTACTTTATTAATTTTGGAATTCTGCTCTTCCTGATCAGCCACGTTCTGTAGAAGTGTAATGGTATCACTAATGGCATATTCACAGGCTTCGGCAACCAATTGTTCCTTGTTGTCAAAGTGTGAATAGAACCCTCCGTGAGTTAATCCAGCTCCCTTCATAATAAACGGGACACTCACCTCCTGGATACCATTGGTGCGAAAAGCTCGAGCCGCACTCTCAACAATCTTACCTCGTACTTTTATTTTATGTCCTTTGGGATAGGGCATGATCACTCACTCCATAATTTCATCATTCTATAGAAATTGAACTAAAGAATATTTACACCTTCCACTCCGATGACAGAACAACCTTCTGATCGCTGTTATCCCCAGATTTTTGTGATTCCCTTTTCCAAAAGGGAAAATCCGGTGATAAAGGCGAGCGCTTCGCTTCCTCAGGTTATTTCTGTCCTCTCCGTTCTCGTGTAAATTTATAGTTCAATTTCTATACTTTCAAAATATTATAGTCATCATAATAAAGCCTGTCAATTTGGTAACTGGATGTCTGTTCATTTTCAAAAGGGCCAAATACGATTGTTGACGGTCTTAAAATATGATGGTTATAATATATTATGGTCATCATATTTTAAATTGACTTCAAATCGGGAGGTATCAGATTATGAGCAAGCTTGAATCTGTGGATACGTTAGTTATTGGATCAGGTCCAGGGGGATATGTGGCGGCGCTTCGTTCTTCGCAGTTGGGGATGAAGACGGCGATTGTTGAACGTAAACAGCTTGGCGGGGTCTGTACACATGTGGGTTGCATACCATCCAAAGCCTTAATTGCGGAATCGCATCGTTATGATTGGTTCAGACAGTTTAATCAAGCTGACGCGGCAGCGACATTTAAGAATGCTCAGGATTTTAAACAGGGGGTTGTGAATAAACAGGCAGGTGGTGTCCACTATTTGTTAAAGACTGCGGGTGTGACCATTCTTGAAGGCGAGGCTAGTCTGTTGGATGAGCACACAGCGATGATCCGGCAAACTGGACAGGAGCAAAGCATTTCTTTTAAAAATCTCATACTGGCAACGGGGTCTCGTCCAATTGAGCTGCCAGCATTTCCAGTTGGAGGTCGCATCTTATCTTCCACAGAAGCACTGTCTTTGGGGGAGGTTCCGAGTAGTTTGGTTGTGATCGGCGGAGGGTATATTGGTGTGGAGCTTGGACAGATGTATGCCAAATTCGGAACAAAGGTAACGATTCTGGAGGGAGGCGCACAAGTATTGCCTGGATTCGCGGCGGAACTTGCAGCCCCTGTAGTCAAACAATTAAAGGCGGACGGCATCCAGATCGTAAACGGAGCGATTGCCGAAAAGGTGGAGCACAATGCGGATTCCGTTACACTACATTATTCGGAAAACAAGGAGCAGCAACAAGTTACGGCAGAATATGTATTGGTTACGATCGGCAGGAAACCCAATACAGACGGCCAGTTAGGACTGGAACGCATAGGTTTGCCTGTAACAAACAAGGGACTGGTTGACACGGATGAACAGTGCAGAACGGTTATCCCGCACATTTATGCCATTGGAGATATTACAGCCGGTCCGGCACTTGCCCACAAGGCATCCTATGAAGCCAAAGTAGCTGCAGAAGCCATTGCCGGTCTTACCTCCAAAGTGGATTACAAGGTGATTCCGCTTGTCGTGTTTTCTGATCCGGAGATATCCAGTGTTGGGGTAAATGAGACGGAAGCCAAAGTACAGGCCATTCCGGTGGTTATTGGGAAATCTTCTTTCGGAATCAACGGAAGAGCGTTGGCGTTAAGGGAAACCGAAGGTTTTGTGAAAATAGTGGCTGACCCGACTTCAGGAATTGTCATTGGCGCGCAAATCGTCGGCGTGGAGGCATCTACACTGATATCGGAGCTCGCACTCGCCATTGAGATGGGGGCAACCGTGGAAGATCTGGCCATGACGATTCATCCTCATCCGACTTTGGGAGAAGTGATCATGGAGGCAGCCGAGAACGCAGTCACCAAAATGAAAAAGCAAAATAGTCAGCAATTTTAACATACACGAGGATTGGGAATGGGAGAGATACAAGAATGAAGATAAAAGCGAGTTTGTATATCGGGATTGCGATGGTGTTTATTATTGGAGGTTCACTTCTTGCGGTTAAAGGGAAGGATGCTGTAAGTCAGGCCGAGATCCGGAAACAAGGCATACTTGAGGCAGAGCAAACGACTTTAATTTATCAGAATAGCCCCGGAGCAATTGCAGAGGTTGGTGCGTCTGCAGGTGACTCCGTGAAAGAGGGAGAAGTACTTTTCAAAGTGAAATCAGCCGGGGAGGGAGATGTGGATGTACTCGCACCGTATGACGGGTTGGTTGACCGAGTTGCTGTAAAGCAGGGAGATCAAGTTCAAGCAGGAGTGCCGCTGGCAGTTGTACAAAAGAATACGTATTACACCGACCTTTACATACAGGAAAGTGAAATTCAACAGCTTGAAGTGAATCAAAGCATTGATGTTCATTTCCCGTATTTGGATCAGCCAACGCAGGTGAAGGGGAGCGTTACTTCCATCTCAACTGCTCCTCAGTTTGCGAACTTGCGTATGTCGCGGGAAAAAGGGCAAGCCGATTTAAGTATGTTTCTGGTCCGAATATCGATGGATTCGAATACCGATTTGCTTCCGGGGATGACAGCAGAGGTGAAACTTGATGAAATCACTGATTGACGAGTGGAAGTACGTTGTAGGCAGTAAGTATATACGGCTAATTTTTATTGGGCCAATGATTGCAGCCTTATTTTTCGGCTTAATGTTCTCGCAGAATCAACTCAGTAAATCACCAGTTGTGGTCATTGATGAGGATCATAGCGAATATTCACGACAATTGATCTCCAAAATAAATGCGTCACAATACATGAGCGTCAAGAGCGTATATGCGAGCCGAATGAGCCCAGAAACTTTACTTGCTAACGAGCAGGCTGTAGCGGTCATTATGCTTCCCAATCAGTTGGGAATTCGTCAACAACAAGGGAAATCGACGAATATCGGCATCTTGATGGATAACACGATGCCCTCGGGGTTAACCGGTATTCGCACTGCGATTCAGGAGATCATCCAGACGGAAAATATGACCCTTTCCATGACACGTCTGATCCAAAAAGGGATGGATGCCGAGACAGCTAAAGGAATCGTGTCACCGTTATCCCTTCAGCAGCGGATGCTGTTTAATCCAACCTCCAGTTATGTTGGTTTTATGGTACTTGGATTTGTGAATATCGTAGTATTAATGATTACAACAAGTGCAGCGGGTTCAATTGTACCCCGGCTTCGTCAGGAAGGGAAACTGTTTGCAAACGGAAAGTCACCTTTCCAGCTATGGGTGCGGAGTGTACCTTACGTTGTGTTGAGTTCACTTTCGCTGCTTCTATCCTATGGATTGTTAAAGCAGGTGGGGGGAATGCGATTTGAAGCAGAGCCTTATCTTTTCATCATTCCATTGGTTGTTTATGCTTTTGCCTTGTCACTCATGGGCATGCTGATTGGATACACTGCCAAAGATATGTCGAAAGTAAGCCTACGAACCAGTTTTGTATTGTATCCCTCCTTTCTGGCTACGGGAATTCAACTAACGCCACTGGCGTTCCCAGAACCGTTCCAAATGTTCGCATGGGTACTACCCATGAACTGGCTTAACCGCCTGATTCGTGGAATGGCGTTTAGGGACGGGGCGCTGACAGCCTACAGTCAGGAGTTGGGGGCATTGCTGATTATTATTGGCGGAGTGTCCTTGTTCATGGGATTACTGTTTCTGCGGGAAACAAGGAAAGTTTCTTCCAGCAGAGCACCCCTATTGAATACGGATATATTGCCGAGCAGTAATTAATTATTTAAGAATCGTTAAACAACGAAAAAAGACGCACGGGAGTCATTCCTGTTGCGTCTTTCTGTTTTCTTTTAATCTCATTCGTGCCTCCCATACGGTGAGCTATTTTCCATATTCAAAAATGGATCGTGATAAAGAGGGAAATACCATAGATTGATTCTCATTAATCGTCATCATTATATGATATAATTTTTCACTGAGAGTACAGAAATGGAGAGCAAGAACGGCTTGATCCAGCTACTCCATAGCTGCGCCCATTTGTGACCTACTGCTCAGATGAAAACTTCCAAGGGAGCACTGGCTTTTAGGATATAGAACTGCACGCAGATAAAATTATATATTGTGGGAGTTGTCTAACGAATCATGAATAAAAAAGAAGTCGCGCATATACGCAAGCAGTTTAAACTCGATCACGATCTACTGAATATTTACGATATTCTCAATGTGTATATTACGAAGGAAACCAATGAGGTCTATCACTGGGAGCGTCACCCGTTCGAACTGGTGGACAGAGAGAAGCAGGAGCTGTACATGGGCAATTTCAAAAAATTGCTGACAGGTGATTTGGATCAGAAGTTGTTTGAATTGAAGTTCCAGGAAGCGGCGGAGGACCCGGCACAGGTATTGCTTCACCAGGCGCTGGTAACAGGTGATCCGGATGAATGGCAGGATCTGATGCTACTGCTCGTGGATCGAATGTTGGTGGATACGAAGTTTGAGCGGGATATGGTAGCTACGTTCGTGCGTGGACAGTATTATCTGCCGACCAAGGCTAGAAACGAAGCTACGGAAGAGAGTGAGAAGAATGAGGTGTTCGCCCATCCGTTCATTCTGTGCAGCGTGAATTCCACGGAGAAGCAGCGGAAGACACTCTTGTTTGATTACGTGGAGAGAGAGTTCAAGTACAACATTATCGTCGATCCGATTATCAAGTTAAGCACGCCAGAGCAAGGATTCCTGTACCCTAGCGTAACGGACAACTACTCCGATGTGAATCGTGTTCTATATTGTACAGGGAAATCCAATTTCCCGGATCCGCATTTTGTTGAAAATGTATTGAATGGAGAAAGATCCGTAACCGCACTGGAAGAACGGGCGATCTTCGAAGATATCGTTAAGGAAGTGGCCGGTGAACAGCTCGATTCAGCCACAATTGCACATGTATACGAAGAGATCAACCGAGTCATCGAGATTAACGAAGAGTCCCATGAGGAAGAACCTCCGAAGCTGGATTATAAAGATCTGGAACGTGTACTGACCGCAAGCGGTATTGAGGATCTGACGACAGAGAAAGTGGAACGTGCCTTCGAAACGATCGTTGATAACAAGAACTATGAGATGAAGGCAACCAGTGTTATGCCGAAGTTCACATCCAAGTCCATTAAGATTGAGACCAAGGTTGCTACAATTTCGGTTAGCCCGCAAGACCTGAGATATGTGAAGCAGGTGAATTATCAAGGCAGACGTTGCATCATGATTGAAGTGGACGAAGATGTTGTGATTGAAGGCTTTACCCTTAATACAGAAAAACTTATAAATGAGTAATTGATTCTAGACAATGATGATGTAAAATCATCAGTTATGGACGAATAAACGTCCATTTATTGCAAAAAGCCCAAGCCTAAAGCAACACTGAACTGCTCCCTGTCATAGTAGACCGTAGAAGACCTACGATGGGAGCAGTTCAGTATGCCAAAGCTTGGGCTTTTTTGCTATTTCATGATTGTTGCAACAGTTGTTTGATATCCGCTGCCGGACTGGAGCCAAGCTCCTCTTTGAGCAATTCCTCCAGCACCAGATACTGTCGCTGCGCTTCGGTTCTTCGTCCAAGCGACAGATACAACAGGATGATCTCGCGATGAATATCTTCCCGAATCGAATCAATCTGGAGGATACGTTCAAAATAATACAGCGCCCGTAACGGCTCGCCTGCCTTCGCATGATAGTGGGCAGCAGTTTCCATCGTCATGATGAAATCCAGCTCCAGCTGTCTGGACCACGCGAAAGCCCACTCATAATGCCTTCCTTTCAGAAGTTCACCCGTATACAACGTATCCATCCGCTCGAAGAGCTCGGGGCGATGTGCCGATGCCTGACGCATTTGCCGGAACAAAGCCTCGAACTCGTACAGATCACAGTTAATCGCTTCCCGGTCGATACGGATACCGTTTCTGTCCTTAAGAATGATCGGCACGTCACTGTTATCACCGATGGCACGTCGCACGTAGTACAGTGTGGAATTGATGTTGGTCCAGGCTTTCTGTGGACTGAGGTCCTTCCACAACGTATCGGCCAAGGCATCGCGGGTAGTCGATTTGGTATACAGCAAGAATGCTAGCAATTCTTCCGTCTTGGGCGTTCTAAGCTTGATGGGATTGTCTGCTCCGGCACCGCCAAACACAGTGAATTCACCGAACAGACGAACGTTCAGTTTGGGTTCAGGCACCGCTGGTTCAGGTGTTGGCACGGACTTGTGAAGCTTTTCCTGCAATCGCTTGATGCTGCGGTTCAGTCGCTCTGTGGTGACAGGCTTGATGACGTAATCGATCACCTCTTTGTCAAAGGCCTGCACCGCATATTCCTCATATCCAGTCACCAGCACGATGGGAAGCGAAGGATGATGTTTACGCAATTCACCAATGAGTTGCATACCCGAGATGCGAGGCATCGTAATGTCCAGAAATGCCGCATCGAAGCTATTCTCTGCCGCATATTCACAGGCTTCCTCCGGGTCATGAAACGTACGAGATACCTCGACTTCTCCGCTTTCTGTCAAAATACGATTCAGTCGCTTCAGCGACAAATCCTCATCGTCCACGATGATGACTTTCATCTTCATGTTTCATAACCCCCGTTCCCATCTGTGCTTAGACGTTGATTTGGAAGATCAAAGGTAATCCGCGTTCCCTCGCCGTCCAGACTTTCCATCTGAAGGTGTCTGCCATACAGCAGATTCAACCGACTGGAGATATTCCATAGTCCAACGCCGTTACTGCCATCCGTAGATTGCCGAATTTCGTCCATCCGCTGCTTGGTTATGCCAATTCCGTTGTCCTCGATGGTGAACCGTGTTTCCGTATCATTCAGATTGCGGATAGACAACATGACCCGACCACCGCGAATGCTGGACATCAGCCCATGCCGAATCGCATTTTCGATCAGGGGTTGTAACGTGAGGGGCGGAATATCCATGTTCCGGTTAACATCCGCATCCACATCGATAATGACCTCCAACCGTTGGCCAAAGCGAGCTTGCTCAATGGCTACATAGGCCTCGATCATCTCCAGTTCGTTCATCAGGCTAGTTTTTGAGTCCAGGTGTTTAAAGTGCACACTCCGCCGTAAGTAACTCGATAATTGCAAGATCAATTGTTCTGCCCGATTCGGCGCATCCACGCACAATTCGGCAATGGCATTCAGGGCGTTATATAGAAAGTGCGGGTTCATCTGTGACCGTAAAAAGGATATCTCGGCATCTCGCGCAGCTTGCACGGATGTTTTCATCCGAGTCAAACCGCCGATCCGTGCCAACAGTTCCTCTGATTCGAACGGCTTGGATACAAAATCATTGGCGCCTTTTTCCAAGGCCAGCTTCAATTGATTAGCTTTATTACTCGCCGTCAGCATGAGTACAGGCAACTCGGAAGGAGAGAAGCGCTCCCTGATTCGTTCCAGCAATTCGTAACCCGACATGTCAGGCATCATGATATCAGCAATGACAAGATGCACGGCAGGTAGCTTGTCCAGCAGCTCCAGTACCGAAGGTGAGCGTGAAGTGACCGCATAACTGTAACCTTCCAGCTTCAAGAGATTCACTATTGTCTGCAAATTAGCTGAGTCGTCATCCACAACGATGATCCATTCGTCTTTATTCCCCTGTACAATCGTTGGTTCTTCGAACCGGAGTAGCCGATTACCAGGACCTGTAGGAGCGATGGTAAGTGGCATGACGTTGGAACGTTTCTCTCCTTTATTCTCTGCCAGCGGAAAGGTCAGGATGAACGTAGCACCCAACCCGGGTGCTGATTCTGCATGAATGGTTCCGCCATGCAGCTCGACCAGCTTACGTGTAATGCTTAGTCCTAGACCGGTGCCTCCGGCAACGACTGGCCCCGTATCTGCTTCCTGCTCGAACGGCAGGAAGATATGTTCCAGCTTGTCCGTACCGATACCACGGCCGGTATCCACAATACGTATTTCCGCTTTGCCTTGCACGACCGCAGCTTGGATGCTTACCGTGCCACGTTCCGTGAATTTAACTGCATTGCCGATCAGATTATGCAAAATTTGAATCAGTCGGTTGCCGTCTGCATAGATCGGCGGGAAATGCGCCGGGATGCGGTTGATAAGCTCCACCTTTTTCGTACCAAGCAGGAAGGAGTGCATACGCATGACAGATTCGACAAACGAGTACAGATCGGTCGAAGACCGGTGGAGCGGGATGTCGCCATGTTTCATTTTCGAATAATCCAGCAATTCATCGACCAGATAGGTTAAACGTCTGCCACTTCCCGTCACGATCGCCAGATTGTGCGCCTGTTCGTCGGTAAGTGGGCCTTCTGCGCCTTTAAGCAGGCTTTCACTGATGTTGACAATCGCATTCAGCGGTGTTTTGAGCTCATGCGAGGTATTGGACAGGAAGTCGTCCTTCACCTTGTCCAGCAAGAGCAACTGATCTTTGAGAGTGCGGACCGTACGATAGGCCTCGAAGAACCGAAGCACCGCCAGAAACAGCATCAGGATGCTGAACAGGACAATGGAAGCCTGTCCGATGTTCATATTTTCCTTGAGCGAGATCGAGAAGAGATTAATGTCCAGACAATACAGCATGATGCTTAAGAGAGCCGCATACCACAAGAAAGTAGAGAGCCGTTCGCCCTTCTCACTGGTTAGGAACTGTTTTGCACATTGATACAGCAACCAGATTAACAGCAACGTGTACATAACGACGACGTAAGGTGCAGCCAGCCCATAGATGGAAATAGGCAGGAGCGCGACCATGCATAAGTATGCTCCAAAGATGATCAGGATCACCGTTGTGAGCATACCGGACAGGATGCCTGTTTTGAATCGGTAGAAGTAAAAGGTTAACAGACCCAGACATGCCACAGAGCAGAAATCTTTTAATTTATAGAGCGTGCTAAAGGAAATTTCCGTGCCCGCCATGGATAACACACGTTCGCTGATCATGCCGTTATAGAGTGCATACAGCAGACAGATTAGACCAATCAGCAGCAGGGAATCGTCTCTGTTTCGGTAGAGTGCAGACCCCAGGTAACTGATGAGGAATATGATCGAAATGGTACCCAGTACAGCAAGCGTGCCAAATTCGATAGCTGTGTTGAATTGATGTTTTTTCAGCATGGCTGCTTGTTCGCCGAAAAAGAGTGGACCTGGAATGCCAGAGTCCGTGTAATCGTAATTAGCCACCCGAATCAAAATCTCAATGTCACCGCCATGATAGGGGAAAAAGCCAATCTGGGGGGAGTTGCCTGGTCGGTAACCTGCGGATTTTGCCACGGCATGCCCGTCTTCCAGCAGCTTGTTGCCATTGATGTAGATTTCGCTAGCAAAACGGATGTTCATTTTTTTGATCGCCAGTGTTCCTTCAACAGGTGCATTACGCAGCACCAGTCGATACGTGGCGAAGCCGTGGGTTGGCAGTCGTTCACCATCCACTTTAAGTCGATTCCAGGAGCCGGGAACGGTTGCATAAGTGTCGGGTGCTTTCGTTGGACCAGCCTGATTCGATGTTGCAGATTCGTCAGGAAGCAATCGCTCCCAGTAAAATTCCCACTCTCCGTCCAGCTTGATCCGCTCGTCTTGTTCAGGGTTCCAGGCCGAGAGGTCCAGAACACCTTGACGGGCATGAAGCGCAGCAGATTGTGGTTCTCTGATCGTTGACAGCAGCAGTACGGTAATAGCGAGTACAACAGTCAGGACAACGCCTGAAATTTTTAATAACACGAAATGCTGCTCCTTTAGAGATTGTTCAATCCTTCGGTAGCTTCGGACAAAATCTCTTGTATTCTATCGGCATTGTAGCGAATATCTCTGGGGGGCGCAATCACATTTCGACAAAATATTTTCTGTTTATTGCTTGTTTATTGTGATCCATTATAATGCGGAAGCAAGATATGTCGAACGGACGCAGAAAAAGCATCGAAAGACCTATCTTTGCGTGACTATGGGCTGATGGAGTTGAGAGAAATGAAGAGGAGCATCACATCATGGCGTTTGCGGCGTCAGATGATTGGCTTGCTGGCTGTACTAATTGCTGTGGCATGTCTGAATGGATATACAGGTGTATCCGTTGCCAGAGCCGCTGGAACCGGACAAGTGGCCGTATCGGGAGCTGAAAAAGTGTATCAGTCCGCGGCGCAAGCTGTCTTTTACTTGAAGGCGTATCGCAAGGACGGAACGCTCAAAACGGTAGGTACCGGTTTTCTGATCGGTAATGGTAGAGCACTTACAGCAGCCCATGTTGTGAAGGACGGGGTTTCTTTCGAGGCGGTATTTGAGGATGGTTCCATTGAAAAGATAACGGTTCTGAGCGCTGACACGGAAACCGATGTGGCTATGCTGTCTGTGCAGAATAGCAAAAAACGTCCGGTACTTACCCTATCAGCGGACAAGCAGCCTGCAAAATATGGGCAACGATCGTTTGCAATCGGATACCCGCTGAAGGATGGCAAGATCATTACGGAGGGCATCGTGAATGCACCAACCGCCGAGGTGAACGATGTCGTTCGCATGCTGACTTCCGCGCAGGTGTCTGCGGGCATGTCGGGTGGTCCTTTGTTAAATGAAGAGGGTCGCGTGATCGGATTAATCTCCGGTTCGTTTCGGACAATGACTGGCATTCATATCTGTGTAACGATCGAAGATATTCGCAAGCTGATGAAGAAGTCGAATACATAACGGGGAAAAAGGGGAATCTCGCATGTTCAAAAAGTTATCAATCTGCCTGCTTGCTGCCTTGCTGACGTTGACGTCTGTGAGCTGGCCACACCTGCCGACCGTTTCCGCAGCTGCGGAGTACACGGATATTCTTATTCCGAATGGCGGCGGCAAAATCATCAATCGGGAAGACATGTCTTCCTGGAACAATAACGTGAAGAAGGACGAAGCGAACAGCTTTGGAATATTTGCTGGCAAGGCACAGGGGGTATCCACTGATTTGAAGAATGTAAAATCATTGGGACCGAGTTACATGACTTTTGAAAAGGGTTTTGCAATGGATACAAGATTCAGCGGAACGATTAACGTTCAATCCAATCCCGTCTTGAAGCGCCTGGCTGAAAGCGGTGATGCCAAAATGCTATTGAAAATCAAACGTCTTACAGGATCCTGGACGATGGCAGCTAGTTTGGATGTTTCCGTTAATGGAGGTTCCAAATATAGGCAGGGTGCAATGCAATCAGGGGCCTCCGTAAATTCGTCATGGATTTCATTTGGCGCTAATGATACCATTCAAATTTCAATTACGGGGTTTACGATAGAGAACATCGACGACATTGAACTCTATTTCGCGGATATCACACCCCCTACATACAACGGCAATACACTGACCCATACCGGGGCAGTACGATTCAATGCCGATCCTGCGGTACAAAAGAATGAATTGTTCCTGAAGCAAGGAAGTAACCTTAACCTGGCGCTGAACTTCAGCGAGCCGGTGTTTCCAGATTCTGCAGAGAATGCCGCTGACCGGATTGATGGCAAATTCAGCTTCATGCGTACGGAACTGTTCAGTAATCCGGGTGGAGACGGCTTCAATCCGTCCGTTTATTATCTAACGAGCGCAGATAGCGGATACAGTGACTTTGCGCAGGGTGGACTGGATCGGAACATTCATGCACGCTCCACTTTTAACTTTCGTTATCAGGCTGCGTTAAATGATAGCACAGGTAATATTCCTATTGATCCGAAGCGTCTGATCGCGCCCTCCGAGGAGGACCGTCCAACATTGCTCGAACGGATGAATGCAGCGGGCTTCATCGATGGTGCGGGTAATCCCGTTGCAGCTTTTAATGGCATTGGAACAGTTCCTTTTGCTGATAACGCAAACCCGGGCGGTACGTTCCGTACCATTATCGACGCACGCGTACCGCAGTACTCAGCATCCCGCAACGGCGTACAGCCTGAAGTACTAACGGGACTTGTGCTGAACAAGGGCGACGTTGTTGATTTTACCGTGTATCTTAACGAACAGGTGATCAGCGCGTTTACTCCGACCGAGGATACACGACTCAAGTTTACCAACGGCTTGACCGCCGCATATGTTGGTGGCCAGAACACGAATACATGGACGTTCCGTATGACAGTGCCAGACGGCAAGAGCATCGAAACGTCATTGCTGGAGACAGCTGCTTTGGAGCATGCCAGCAATCCTGGCGACGGGAAGGCATTGACGGACTACGCCGGCAACGTGCTTACTGAGCCAGTCAAGAAGATTGATTGGGCTGGATTGTCGGTGGACAATACGGCACCTGAAGTGAATTTTGTCTATGAGAATCAGGACGGAGAAATTATTCCTGAAGGACAATACGTAGGAAATGGATCATTCACGATCAATGCATTCGATCCCGACTTGAACGGTCAGACGAGCAAAGGATTGTTCCGTCCAGGCAGTGGTTCAGGGCTCGTGTATTATGTGCTAAACCAGAGTCCGAATGATCCCTTCGCTGGGCAAAACGACAACTTTGCCGCAGTGAAACGGTATTCCCTGACGCAGAAGCAGCCTTCTGAAGAATTGTATACATCTGGTTTCCAGGATGTTGTACTGTCGACTGGACAGAATGGCGTGAAAGTAGAACTGCCGGATGACGGCACAGGTTTGAACGGGAACTGGTATTTGCATACATGGACTGCCGACATGAGTTGGGACTCGGCTCGTCAACGGATGCAATACGACAAAGGCAGCAACGAACGTGCAGCTTACCTTGTCCAACATCCGGATGCGACACCTGCTGAGTTGGAGGAATATTATCGCTCAAGCATTCTGCCGAATCTGTCCGATTACGGTAACACGACACAGTGGCCTTTGGCCGATTTCAAACAGGATGATTCCAATTGGTCGTACCATGTCGGCCTGTTGAAGATTGATAATGACGATCCAACCGTAGAAGTTGCGAACATCGTGGACAATAACTCCGACAATGTGAAGATTACGGTTAAGGCAGCTGATCCGACTTCTTCTATTAAAAATAACAAGGTGCAATACCAATTCGTGGCAAAGGGCAAGAGCCCTGTCGCTTCCGGGTGGCAGGATGCCGAGCTGAACGCACAAGGTGAAGCTGAGATATCGACATTGAATGATCCAGCAATCTCCAAAGGTGGACAATACGAGCTGCATGCCAAAGCCGAGGATGTGGCAGGCCATTCAGCTACTGCCGATCCCAAAGCAGTCGATGTGCTTGTCATCTCAACCAAGTTCAAAGCCTATCCGGGCACTTATGCGATCAATGACGGACCCGACTTCACCGTAGCCGGTGTACCGATCGATACGATTGAATATCAATACAGTGAAAGCTCTGAACGTCCTGTGGGCAACAGCAAATGGGTTGCTTTTGAGGATGAACCGAAGGAAACAAAGCTGGGGGATGTTCCCGCCGAGCGCTACAGCTTCCCTGCCGACAAAACGTTGAACGGGACCTGGTACGCCCACGTACGTATCAAGCAGCAGGATACCGGACGTTATTACTACTATTATCAGGAGTACAAATTCGACCATTTGCCACCTGTCACGAAATTCGGTTCGCAGGGTTATCTGTATCCGATGCCAGAGCAGACGGTACAGATTGATGTGTCTGACACGCTGGTGGACTTTAACGGTGTTGCAGCCAAGAACATTCGTTACCAATGGATCAAGGTGGTTGACGGGCAAGACGAGAAGGAACCAGATCCGGAAGGTAAGGGCTGGAGTGTGTCGCCTGCGGATCGTGTGATCACTTTGCAGGTAGACAACAAAAAGGACAACGGTAATTACCGTCTATACGTCCATGCCAGCGATAGCTTGGGTAACAGTAAGCTTTACCACACAAGTGGGCTGTTCTCCGTGTTTTATCTGAGCAGTGAACCACCTGTTGGTAGCGCGCGTTTGATTCGGACAGAAGGTCCAGGAGATGACGGGTACACTGCCATTATGGAACTGACGGTTGATGTGCCAGCACAGGAAGGGTACTTCTATTCTGTTTCCACCAATGGCGGAGACAATTGGAGCACTTGGCTTCCTTACACAAACTATGTCGGCGTTCCTGTTGACACGAATAATTCGGGGCAACTCAAGTCACAGGTTCGGGTTAAATTCAAAGGTTACTACGACAATATCAGCGATATCGTAACACCTGAGATCGAGCTTCAGGATGCCCCTGCCTATGGGCTTGCTTCATTGGAGCAGATCATGCCGGTTCGCGGAGGCGAGAAGTTGCAGGATGGTGGGCAGAACGAAGGACAAGAGATCCTGTTCGACCTCGTGGATGGCAAGACCGTGAAACCAACGAACAGCAACCCGGAAATACCGGAAACGTTGGAGGCGAACAAACGATTCAAAATATACCGCAACGGAAGTTACTCCTTCACCGTGAAGGATGGCAGCACTACAGCAACCGTGTTCATCGTGGTCTCCAACTTCGATGATACGCCGCCAATGGTAAATGTGAAGTATTCCACCATTGCGGCAACGAATGGCACGGTTAAAGTAAGTCTGCAATCGAGTGAACCGATCCGCATCACCAATCTGCCGACGTCGTCCAAAACGTTCCGCGAGAACGGAGAATTCACGTTTGAGTACGAAGATGCGGTTGGCTTTACAGGCAGTGTGACAGCAACAGTGAGCAACATCGATACCACGCCGCCGGAAGCAGATATTGTCATGCACTACAACCATCCCGATCTCAAAGCGTTGATCCGTTACGGTAGTGGTACTGCTGTCGTGGATAGCGCGGGTGATGGGTACAATGCAAATGGAGAATTTACTCATTTCGCAGCACCGACAACAGGTAATGTGATCGCGTCTAATCTGATCGTGGCGCAAGTGCTGCCGAAACAGGGACAAGTTCAGGATTACCAGGTGGTCTCCAATAGCTCAGGGACGAACCAATCCTCATTGGTCATGACTTCAGGCAGTAAAGCACGCTTCTCGCTGGCAGATGCCGCAGGGAATAATGCGAAGCTGGAATCCGAAGCGATTACAACACTCGTTGGATCGATTCCCGCAGTAGAAGAGATCACGATGGTTCGAGTAGACAACGACGGACAAATCATTGATGACAGCAAGCTGGTGCAGATTGGGGATCAGGCTTACTCCAAAGGCAAAGTGCGTGTTGGCTTTGTAATGCCATCATCTGTAGTAGAAGGAAATACGATCTATGCCGGAGCAACCCCGGTAGCGAGTTTTAGCGCCGACTACGCCAGCAATGGCGAGCATTCGATTTTACTTTCAGACGTACTTGGTAACAAGAAACAGGTTAACTTTACGATTGCGGGTCTCGATAATACGGCACCAACGATCCGTCTGAACAAAGCTTCCACAACGGTTCTGCAAAACAAACCAGGCTTCGATCTGGTCACCGATCTGGGCGGATACACAGTGAGCGATAATCTCACATCTGCGGAGCAGATTCAGGTGACGGCTGCGGAATACGTGCTGGAAGGCGGACAATACGTGGAGAAACCACTGAATCTCACGGTGACGGGCAAACACACGATTCGTTACACGGCGAAGGATCAGCTCGGCAATGCAGGCTACGCCCTGCAAACGGTATTTGTTCGTTCGACAGATGGCATGTTCGTTACGGCCAATGGCATTCCGTTGTCGGATACCGAATCCGAAACAGCAATCGTGAATACAGGTACGGTCACGTTCAATGTGAACAACTTCCGCACGATAGAGACTGCTGGGGGAACCAAGCTGGAGAACGAACTTGGCACGTACGATATTTATTATTTCCCGGGTCTGGTGCGCGAAGGACAGATGAAATATATCGCTACCCGAGTGACCTATAAGGAACTGATCAGCAAAGACTTCAAGATTACACTGCCCAAAGCAGGATGGTACACCATGATTGTGCAAAATCAGGAGCGCGAACGCGTATACTCCACGCTGCTTGTTAATCGGGCCAATTAGAGAAACGGAAGGGGTTCACCCATGCGACGGAACAAAATTATTCGGATAATCGCAACGTTGATGGCCATGGTCATGCTGATCAGCGTCTTGCCACTTCACATCGCGGCAGCGGCCGTTTCCTCAGCGGGAACGACATCCATTAAGAACGGGTTTATCAAGGTAACAGTGGACAATGCAAGTGGACGCTTCAGCATTCGTACAGAAGACGGTCAGCCAATCCGCAAAAAGGATAACGGCGTGGATATGATCTTTGGTGGAGATAACCCGGAGACGTCGTTCACGACATTCCGCATCAACGGAACGGATCTGATCTTTGGTAATCCGTATAAAATGGCACCGAACTGGACCTCGGAGGTTACACCTCCAAAGGTCGTTACGGGAAATGACGGTACCCAGAGTCTCGTGACCGTATGGACCGTTCAGGGCATTCGTATTAGCCAAGTGATCACTTTGCTTTTGAAGGAAGACAAGGATCAGGGCGGTAATGCGCGTGTTCAATATGTGGTGGAAAATACGACAAATGCCAAGGTAGAGATCGGGTCACGTGTGTTGCTGGACACGTCGGTCGGTGGCAATGATGGCCCGGCCTTCCAGATCGGGCAGAATTATTCCGTTCCACTTACGGTGGAGCGCAAACTGGTTCACGAACCAGAGAAGCTCGGTTATGACAAAAACGTGGACGAGCAGGCGTACAATCTGCATAAGCTGCCACCTTACTGGGTAATGCGGGACAAGCTTGATCTGAGCAATCCGCTGGCGACAAATGTCATTGCCTATGGATTCAACAACTTGTTCGAGGGCGGTATTAACATCGTTGATGAAATGGTGGTAGGGCATTGGGCCAATCTCGCCGGAACGAAGTGGGAATATGAACCTGACGAGAATCTTGATTTTACGCAGGATACAAATGACTACGGTACAGCCGATACGGCCGTGGCTTTCTATTGGGAGCCTGATACGGTTCAAGCTGGCGGCCAGCACTCGTATGAACTGGTATACGGCTTGGGGGAGATTGTTTCCCCCGAGAAGGTATTCGATGTTCGTTTCCTGGATCCAACGCAAAAGCTGGAGACGAATGAAGAAGAGACGGGTTACGTGAATGACGGCGTGTTCGAAGTGAATACGGAGATCGAGAACCTGGAGATGTTCAACACAAACCATAGCCAGATCGATGTTACGTTGACACTAGAGAAAGGTCTGAGCTTTGTGGATGAGAACGGGAAGGAACTCAATGCAACAAGCCAGAAGCTTACCTTCCGCAAGGATGTTCCGCCGGAACAAGCTGCACAGGGCATCGAATTCATTCCATATAAACCGGGCGAGGTCGTCGCAGCCAAATGGCGAGTGAAGGGTACAGGCAAAGCCTGGCCTTCAACGCGCCAGTATATGGTGACGGTGAGCAGTCCGGAGACAGAGAAAAAGCTGGAGACGGTTGCTCAAGAGAGCGAGGGACTTCCGGAATCGGAAATTCGTGCAATCTATGAATCGTCAAGAGCGGGTTTTATCTTCCTGCCACCGGTTGGCGAATTAAGAGAGACATTGGTTTACGCCATGTCACCGGAGGAAGCGTACAGCAAGGATGAGAAGTACATCACGCTGAACGTGTCGAATATCGCTGCCTACAATGTCGGCAATGAAGCAACGTCTACCGCTGCCAACTTTGACATGTATCTGGTGAACGTGAAGAACGGGGATCGTTACAAAGTGCCGGTGACCCGATCTGTAACATCCCAGCCGCTTGGAAACGGGTTCGCGGGAGATTTGAAGCTGGTATATCGTGGCGGGGAAAAGGTGAAGGCGGATGGCACAACGCTTGAAGTGCTGAACGATGCGATCTTGCCACTTGGTGAATATGCCGTGCAAGTGGACTATCGGGACAAGTCAATTCCCGAGCTGGCCGAAGCGCTGAGCTTCAAGACCGACCAGACTTTTGCCATAACCGAGAACGAAGAGAACCGGGTTCGCAAAGCTGGAGTTCTCGCTGTGTATAAAACTAAACTGGACCTAAACGCAGGTGCTGGTGAGAAAGCGACGTTTGCGAGCGTGCTGCCGTGGACGTACGGTAACCTGACGGACGCGCAGTTCAAAACAAAGCTGGATCAGGATCGGGCGAGACTGACTACTGCCAAGCAGGAAATGGTAGCAGCTTCACGCAAGCTGGACCCTGCTCTCGATGTAGCTGGAGCCATCGATGCATCGGCTTCGCCGGTATATGCGGTCCAAACGTTCGAAAATGAAGCAGCCTTCGAAACGTTTAAAAAAGGACTTGATGATGATACCGAGCAGGAGGTTGTTCTGGAAGTGCGCGGTAAGATTGTGCAGTCCGGTACCGGTGCAAACGCCCAATACACGGTTCAATCGGATACAGAACCTGCGATTCTCAACAAGAGTGTAGCTTACAGCGGGAAAGACCTCACCATTTCAACAGGGAATTTCCCGCTCGCCAAAGATTTGAGAGCAAATACGGACACGCCGTTCTTGCAAACCCTCTTTGTGGGTGGCGACGGTACCCTAAGTGTGGCGAATAGCGGGTTCGTATTCCATTCCGGCGAATGGACCGTTGATTTCTACAACGGATTCGATAAGTCACTCGGAACGGAATCAAAGCTGACGGATGAAGAGCAGGCATGGGAGGAAGGACGCAATCCGGAAGACCCTACCCTGAACGGAACCTTGACTTGGGCTAACGGTATGCTGGGCGATGCGCTCAATCCATACCGCAATCTGCTTGTCTCCTATGTGTACTTTAATAAACACACGTTGTTTTCAACACCTACCTTCTCGCTGAATGGCTTTGGGTTGAAACTCAATGACTTTGTGCTGCGGCAGGATGGTGTGTCCTTCGGTGGTGCAATGAAGATGTTTATTGTAAATGGGGAAGTAAGCAACGTTATGTTCAACCAATCGGGATTCGTGGGCATCGATTCCTCACTGGCGTTTGAATTGGATAATAGAATCGGTTTGTTCAAACCGGACTCCGAGGACAGTGTAAAAGGTGGCATCAATGTTACGCACTATAAAGACCCGAACAAATACGGTGTTATGAATTCGTACGGCGTTAACTTCGAGGCGAAACTGGAAAACTTGTTCTCCATTAGTGCGGAACTTGCCTTTAAACGGGTGCCCGACGGACGTATTATTCCAGACGTCATTGCTTTTGGATCGGACCTTCCTGATCCGGGCATCATGATCAATCCAGCTACCAAAATCTCAAGTATTCGCGGCGCAATCCGTGAACTTGCGATGACAATTGCCGGTGGTACCGAGCGCTTGCCACTGACGCTGGAGGCAGGTATCGACATGGAGCTGGGTCAGAAACCGGCTGTTTTCTCAGGTAGTGTAGACCTGACGCTCAAAGCAACCGGCTTCAAAGTAGTGGGCAAACTCGGCTTCGGTGAAGGCAGCAAAGTCATTCCGATGCTGACGGAAGCACTGGTTCAAACCCAATGGGCCAGCCCAATGTTTATCCGTGCGCGGGCACAGATTGATGTTGGTGGTTGGGATATCATTGTGGGTAGTGCCAGCTTGTTTATTGGTGAGAACTTGGAGAAGGGCCGAGTCGATTTTGAAGGCATGGTCAGCTCTAAAATACAGATACCAAGTTCAGTGCCGGTTGTCGGCGGTTTAGGATTTGGAACTCGTGCAGGCGTTAATAACGATGAACTGTGGGCAGGGATTTCCTTGTTATTCCTCACCCTGGGCATCAAATATTACTGGGGCGGCGGCATCTCATTTATGACCGATGGATCGGCTTTGGATAACGAGGCACTCGCACATCTGGCGATTAATGATCCAGAACAGGGTCCGCGCCTGTTACAGATCGGAACGGGAATAGAGACGCTTGCCACCTCATGGGAGAATGAGGAGCCTGAGCGTTACGAGATTCGGTATACTGCCGTTGGTGACGGCATCGATATGATCGAGGATAGCTCGCAAAATCTCGGCATTGGCGGCATTCGTACGTCCAATGGAGGGAAAACACATGTGATCCCGATGAGCGGAGTGACAGGGGATGCACTCCTTGAATTGGAGTATTTTACAACAACCAGACCCACCCTGACTCTGAAGCGTGACGACGGAAGCACATACGATATCGTGTACGGAGAAGCAACTGATCGGAACGCAACGGCGTTTGAACAGATTATCAAAGCACCTAAAGAGGGTGATCTGAAGAGCGACGGTACAACAGTGACCAAAAAAGAAGAGCTTCAGGGCACCGATATCCGTCGGATCTATGTTGCCATTCCACAGGAAGACGCAAAAACGGGAAGCTGGACACTGACGTCCAGTCAATCGGTCAAGTCCAAGCTGATGAACATTCCGGTACTTCCGGAACTGTCTTCGACGGAACTTGCAGTAGATCCACAGGATGCGGACCAATTCACGGCAACTTGGACCGTGGACAACGCTTCGCCTGGAGATACGGTTGATCTGTATCTGTCTTCGGATCGTTTACAGGCAACGCCTACACCGGATGAATCCATTGATCCAGGGATCATGATTGCCAAAGGCATCGAGATCGAAAGTGCCGATATTGGTGCTGACGGTCGTGCATCCGGCGAGATGACCTTTGACGTGAAGCAGATTGCGTACCTCGGCGGAGCAGACCTTCGTGGTTTGCTGCAACAAGGCACATATTATCTGCGTACGGAACTGAAAACGGACATGGCATTCTCTGTCTTATCTTCACAAGAAGGTTATACGCTCGTAGATCCGTTTGCTCCGAACGCCGTGCCAGCGGTGGAAACGAGAAGCATCGGTAACGGGCAGTTCGAGGTGGCCTTCCCGGCGATCACCAAAACAGCTGAAGAAGAAGCAGAAGAGTTCACTTATATCCTGACCGCATCGGATGAGCAAGGACATCTGTATGATCCGTTCGGCGAAGAAGGATACAGTGAATCCGACTTGAAAACCACGCTCAAGGATGGCAAGTATCATGTGACCGTGGGCGGATGGAATGCACTAGGAACACCTAAGCTGGGTGCGGACGGCAAAGTGCAGCGCAATGCAGACGGCACCATTGCCATGGAGGATAAAGAGGTACGCCATTCCGGACTGGAGCCGGGCAAATCGTATCGTATGGGCGTTACGGTCGCACGCAAACCGGCATCGGACGATCAAGCGAATCTTCGTTTATCCACAACGACGTATAGCGGGTCGAAGCTGCTTCCTGCCCCTACAGGGCCAGTGCTTTCGCTCGATAACAAACAAGTGGTCAACAACAAATACGAGGTGGTTACAAGTTCGAAGCAGGTGACCGTGAACGTGGCTTCGAATCAGTCGAACGTTGTTGTAGAGGCTTCGACGGACGATGGTTCGCTCGGTACCACTAACCTTGCAACAACAGACAAGCTGAAGTTCAACTTTGAGGTGGATGGTGTATATGCAGTCCAGCTCAAAGCACGAAATACTAACACAGGGGATACGTCGGTCACGATGCTGTATGTCACGATTGATACGACGGCTCCGATGATCTATCTGGATTCACCTTCACAAGGCGAACGGGTACAGGGAGGCGTTGCGCTCGTAGAGGGTACAACGATGACCGATGCCCAAGTGACGGTAACGGATGCCGATAGTGATCAAGAATTGGCACAGTTCAAACCGGACGAGAACGGAGTCTTTAAACATGAGGTGCCGATTGATGTGAACCGCATGAAGACCCGTCTCCGCATTAAAACCGAGGACGCGGCAGGCAATGTGAACTCTGCCGTTGTTGAGGTGCTGAACAGCGACTTCAAGCTGCCGCGCAGACTGAAACTGGTTATGCCGGAAGAACTTGTTGCCGGTGGAGAACAAGCTGTGGTTCAGACTTATGTGGAGTATACGGATGGAACTCGTGAACTCGCAGACAACAACAGCATCACCTATAGTGTGGTTATGGGTGAAGCGAACGCAGCCGTTCAGGATGATGGCCTTCTTGACGGAAAACGTGTTGGAGCTGCTCTAATCCAGGCCGATTATACATGGCAAGGTACGGAGCTCAGCACAACGGATATCGTATCCGTTGTTGCACCGAAGACGGGAGCTGCACCACCGGATTACATGGATACGATCAAAGCATCCACGATCGGAACGGGCAAAAAGGGAGAGACACGTGTCTCGATCAGCGCTGCCGGACACAAAGGCAACATGGTTGGAAGTGAACTGGCATACCGTATTTTCACGGACCAATCGCAAGTGATGCTGCCAACGTTCGAACAGGATATCAGCGGATGGAATACGCTGCCTTCCGATAAAGTCATCAAAGCAAAACCAGGCGAGTGGGTTGTTATCGCCAAACGAACAACGAGTGAGCCAAAACTCACGACAGCATCATCTGCTGCGGTAAAGGTGAATGAGCGGATCTCTTCAAGCGCGGAGCCAAGCGTGCCAAGTTCGGGCGGCAGCAAACCACCCGCATCGAATGTACCTGTTGGTCCGTTGACGGTGGGTGGCGTAGCCATCGATAGTGCCGTTGGAGGTAAAGACATGAAGATACCTCTGGAACTGGATGCAGTGCAGAAGGATGGATTGTTGCTGGTCGATGTTACGCCAGGTGTAAGTGGTCCAACCGTGGTTGCTCATCCTGTTCGAGAAGCGCTGCTTGATGCAGCCGAGCAAGGACAGCGAATTCGTTTGCACGTTGCGGGCCAACTGGAGCAGCTACGCTTCGAGCTGGATGCGGATCTGATTAAACAACTCGCTGCCAAAGGCATTTCGATGGATTTGGAAAGCGATTGGGGCAGCTACCGTTTGGATTGGAATGCTATAGATCTGAAAGCACTCGAAGCAGCTTTCCCGGCGAAAAAGGCCGAGGATATCAAAGTAAGCCTGAATGTGGGCAAACCGGATCAGGCATACGAACGGCTTGCTGCGAAGCTTGCCAGTGAGGGACGTACGATTCCAAGAGGAACCCCGGTTGCCTTCAACATGACGGCGAGTGACGGTACCAAGTCAGTCGAGATTGATAAACTTTTGAAAATGACAACCAAAGAACTGTACCTGCCGGTTGGAGAGGACGAGCGCTCCGTATCAACCGTGGTCGTTCTTGAGTCTGATGGCAGCTTGCGGCATGTGCCTACTCGCTTCGAAGTGCGGGACGGCCGGATGGTTGCCATCGCAAGCAGCATGACCAACAGCGTGTACTTGCCGATCCGATATGACACTTCGTTTAGTGACATGAAGAGTCACTGGGCAAGCGAAGCGGTTCATGATCTGGCCTCACGTCTGGTTGTGAATGGCGTGTCGACTTCTCGCTATGAGCCTTCGCGTAGCATGACTCGGGCAGAGCTTGCTGCACTGATGGTGAGAGCCTTTGGCCTGAAACCAGCCACAGGCGCAAGTTCAACATTCGCAGACGTGAAAGCAGTGGATTGGTACAACGATGTGGTGCAAACGGCAACTGCCAATGGCCTCATGACGGGCTACAGCGGTAATCGTTTCGGTCCACAGGATGCCATGACACGTGAGCAAGTGATGGTCATGCTGATCCGTGCATACGAGATGGCAGGACATACTGCGCCAGCTGTGAGTAGTGCAGCTAATAGCCTTGAAGGTTATACCGATGCATCAACATTGTCTGATTGGGCCAAAGACAGTGCCGCACGAGCGGTGAAACTGGGTCTGATTCAAGGCAAATCGGCAACGACACTTGAGCCAAAAGCTCCGGTAACTCGTGCCGAGATGGCAACTCTTATCCGCAGATTACTTGTGGAACTGGATTTGCTGTAAACATGAAGTTGTTGATTTGAACTGGAAAAGCCCGAAGTCATTGCGACTTTCGGGCTTTTTTGTATCTTTTTTATGAGAAAGGTTATTTCAATATGTTGTACGTGAATTCATACCCAACCCGTGAATTCCAATATCGACGCTTTTGCAGACTGTGCTTCTGTATGAGCCCCTTTGCGCCAGGCTTTAGGTGATTCGCCCATCAGTTTGGCGAAGCAGCGGTTAAAGCTGGAGATGGATCGGAAGCCAACCTGCTCGGAGATGGACAGGATGGAGGCCTCTGTGCTTTTTAATCGTTTGCATGCCTCTTCAATCCGGGTACTGTTCAGAAAATCAAGCGGTGTGGTTCCCATAATTTCATGGAACTTGCGGCGAAAATGCGTTGTACTCAGATGACACAGATCAGCGAGGTAATCGATGGTCACGGGCATCATAAAATTTTTGGTGATAAACTCCAGCACGGGTGAGATGACCAAGTCACCTTGGAGGTCTCGTTCTCGTTCCTGATCCTGCGATGACAAGCGCTCGCTGCTCGCATGAATTCGAAGCAGTTCGATATATAGAGACATCAACAAGCCGTACGCGCTCTCCCGATAATAGGGGGACTGCTGCTTAATCTCTTCTACCACTGATGTTGCGAGTGTGTGAATTTTGGGATGCTGTTCCTTATTCAGAATGCAATTGGTTCCCTGAATCGCCCATAGATTCGGTTCAATGTGAGTTTGTGCTGTTTTGAGCGAATGGCGGAAGAGTTCTTCCGGTGAAAAAAAGATATAAGCCCACAGGCTGGCGTTATTAGGCGAACTGTATGTGGTATGCGGAAGATATCGGGGAATGAACGTGATGTCGCCTGCCCGAAAAGGCACAGATTCTCCCTTAATCTCCATGATGCCTCCATCTGAATAACAGATGCCAATCTCCATGTGGTTATGGAAATGAAGATGCTCACTCTTGATATCGGATATTCTCCAGCGGTCTCCACTGAGTAACAGGACAGGAAAATCAATGGGCAGGCTATAGTGACGATATTCAATGACAGGTTTCTTCGGTTTGGGCATGTTCGAGGACTCCTATGTATAAATGATTGAAATTGCGCAGTTTTGTTATGAATACGCTTAGATTGAGACTATTTTACTGCGTACAATGGAATAAGTAAAGCGTTTACAAAAATGGACGGACACCTCTCAGGACGCACTTGGGGGCGTGTGCGAAGGGAGAGGGGAATAACAATGCTTCAAGTGAAATATGACAGGGAACAGATTCTAAACGTAATCGAGAGCGTTACCAAGAAAACACTGGATATGGATCTGACATGGGATTGGCCCGGTGGAGTGGCTTATTATGGCGTATCCAGAGCCTATCAAACAACAGGCAACCAAGAGATTCTGGACAGGCTGGTGAAATGGGCGGACGAATATATCGAGCTGGGTCTGCCAAGTTGGACGGTAAATACATGTGCCATGGGTCATTTGCTAATCACTTTATATGAAGAAACCGGGGATCAGAAATATTGGGATATTGTCCTCAGCAAAGTCGATTATCTCCAGAATCATGCACTTCGCTTTGGAGACAATGTGCTTCAGCATACGGTATCGGTTTCCAATGATTTTCCGGAACAGGCTTGGGCGGATACCTTGTTTATGGCGGCATTTTTCCTGCTCCGTGTAGGTAGCAAATTAAAAGATGAAGCCATGATTCAGGATGCGCTGAATCAGTATTACTGGCATATCAAATACCTTCAAGATCCGAGCAGCAGTCTGTGGTATCACGGTTATAACAATATCAACAAGGACCATATGTCCGGATTTTATTGGGGAAGAGCAAACGCTTGGGGAGCCTATACGATGTCTCAAGTAAAACCTCAGCTCAACGACTGGTATTTGTATCCGCAATGTATGGATGTAGAGTGTGCCCTTCGTGATCAATTGGCGGCTCTCAAGCTCGTGCAGACCGAGAACGGCTTGTGGCGTACGGTGTTGGATGACGAAGATTCGTATGAAGAGGTATCAGCTTCCGCTGGTATTGCAGCAGCGATGATCAATAACGGTAATCCACTGCATACCAAATATGTGCAAAAGGCACTGGAAGGCATCCTGAACAACATTAGCGAAGATGGGCGTGTGCTTGGTGTATCTGGCGGTACGGCGGTAATGAAGGATCGGGATGGCTATCGCAATATTCCAAAAGACTGGATTCAAGGCTGGGGTCAGGGCCTGGCACTCGCTTTTCTGTCCGATATGTTGAGATAGGGAGGGAACCCAATTGTCCAAATTAACCAAAGGCTCCTTTACACTACCGGGAGAATCCGGTTATGAGGAACTGACGCTGGAACTTGCCGATCGCTGGGGTGCCGATGTGATTCGAGACAGTGACGGTACAAAGTTGTCCGATGAGATTATCAATGCCGGATATGGCATCTATTCAACCATTTGCATTATTCGGGATCATAATGAGTGGGCATCCCGTAATCTGGATAAACTGCAGCAATGTTTTCTCATTACGAATCCGAAGGTCGCTGTACAAGATTATATATCCATCTATCTGATGGAGGATTTCTTCGCTGAACAATTCAGGGTGAATGATTCCAAAGAAGCGTTTAAATATTGGCAAGTTTATGATCGAACGACTGGGGAAGAGGTACCTAGAGGACAGTGGAATTATGAAAGGGAATCTGGCAATGTTGTCATTACTGGCGTTGCTCCTTGGCATAAATACACGGTGAGTTTCATGGTTTATCGGATATGGGAAGAGATTTCCATGTACAATCACACGACGAATAATTGGGACAAAGAGCATTTGATGCAGATTGACCCGATCAATACAGACACCCAAACCTATTTGCTGGATTGGATGGAAAAGTGGTGCCAAGAACACCCGGAAACAACGGTTGTACGTTTTACGTCCCTATTTTATAACTTCGCCTGGATCTGGGGCAGTGATGAGCGGAATCGCCATCTGTTCTCGGATTGGGGTTCATACGATTTCACAGTAAGTTCGAGAGCGCTGGATCTGTTTGCTCAAAAATATGGGTATTCACTCTCCGCCGAAGACTTTGTGAATGGCGGTAAATATCAGGTCACTCATATGCCTGCGGATCAGCGCAAACTGGACTGGATGGCATTTATCAATGATTTTGTCATTGAATTCGGTAAAAAGTTGATTGATATTGTGCACAAACATAACAAGCTGGCGTATGTCTTCTATGATGACAGCTGGGTAGGCATGGAGCCGTACAATGATCGCTTTGAGGAATTTGGATTCGACGGCATGATCAAATGTGTGTTCTCCGGTTATGAGGCTAGAATGTGCTCAGGTGTTAAGGCTGATACCCATGAGATTCGCTTGCATCCCTACTTGTTCCCAGTTGGCTTAGGTGGGCTTCCTACCTTCAAGGAGGGCGGAGATCCTACCCTGGATGCGAAGAAATATTGGATTAATATCCGGCGTGCGCTGCTGCGTGAGTCGATAGACCGGATTGGACTGGGTGGATATTTGCATCTGGTTGAGCCTTACCCGGACTTTGTGGATTATATCGAGAAGATTGCCCATGAATTCAGGGAAATGAAAGAGCTGCACCAAGAAGGAAAACCGTATCAGATCAAAACAAAGGTAGCCGTGCTGCATAGCTGGGGCAAGTTAAGATCGTGGACCTTGTCCGGTCATTTTCATGAAACGCATATGCATGATCTGATCCATGTGAATGAGGCCTTATCCGGGTTGCCGATTGAGGTCCAATTCATTGATTTTGAAGATATTCGTCAAGGCGTATTGAAAGATGTGGATGTCGTCATTAATGCGGGTTCCGCTGGTTCTGCCTGGAGTGGCGGAGCACACTGGAATGACCACCAATGTGTAGACATCCTGACGCAGTGGGTGCACGAAGGCGGTACCTTTATGGGGATCAACCAGCCTTCAGCGGTCCACGGGTACGACACCTTTTTTAGAATGGCGCATGTGCTTGGGGTAGATGAGGATACAGGTGCAAGAGTTGTTCATGGAAAATGGTCGTATGAGGTTAGTGATGAGTATGGTTTGGTGCCTGAGGGGGCCAGCATACTTCCGAAAAATAACATTTATCTTACTGATGGATCAGCAGCTGTAGTGAGTGAAACGGATGGTCAGATCACACTGTCCACACATGCTTTTGGAAAAGGAAAAGGGATCTACCTGCCTTCCTTCGAATTCAGCTGGGAAAATACAAGACTACTTCTGAATTTGATTCGATTTGCAGGCAATGAATTCCATGAAACAAAGTACATCACGGATAACTTGTATACCGAGTGCGCGTACTACCCTGAGAGCAACATATTGGTTGTGATCAATAATAGTGATCAGGTTCAGTCCACGACGATCAATACAGAGCATGGAAAACAGACCGTGGAATTGGAGCCGTATGATACGGTGATCACCAAAATTGGTTTAACAAAATCGGTATCCCCATAGAATAATGACTCGATAGACCGTATTCCTTAACCAGGGAGCGGTCTATTTTAGTTATTAGGGCGTGTCTGAAAACTCTGAAGAAAGCAGATTTTATCGCACGGATCCTACTGTATAGTGTTAACACTATCTAGTAGAATATTTAAATAAGGATAGGGATCATGAGCCCTAATATATTATTGGTTTCATCTTTTTAAAGGAGAGAGTGCCCTAATGTACAGTTATAAATTGTTGGACAAAATAAGCATGGAGACACTTCACGAGGCTTTTGTGGATGCGTTCTCCGACTACCAGGTTAAAATGGATTTGCCTTTTTGGAAGTTTCAACAAATGCTCCAACGACGGGGTTATCACCCCGAAATATCTATGGGAGCCTTTAAGGATGAGAGAATGGTCGGATTTGTTATCAATGGACTTCGAAGCTGGAATGGAAAGCCAACTGCATACGACCTTGGGACAGGTGTTGTAAAAGATTGCAGACGGCAGGGCATTACAAGCGATCTGCTCTTGAATATTCAAAAGCTGTTAAAAGAAAAAAATGTAGAGCACTATTTGCTGGAAGTCATCCAATCCAACGAATCTGCAGTTCAACTGTACAGTAAACAAAACTTCAAAATTCAAAGGGAATTTTCATGTTTCCAGTTGCAAAAAGATCAATTCATACCGCAAACGACCTCCACGGTGGAATGTGTGGAGAGAATCGATTTGGAGCAGTTTAAGGAATTTTGGGATGTGGAGCCCTCCTGGCAAAATTCAATTGATTCCATCTACGCTGTACCGGAGGCTTTTATCTATGTGGTAGCACGTCAGGATCACAGCATTGTTGGTTATGGCATTATAGATCAAAAAACAGGTGATATTCCACAGCTTGCAGTGAACCAAAATTACCGGGGCAAAGGTATTGCAAGCAGCATCCTGACAGAGATGGTCCAACGCACAGAATCGCCTAGAATCAGTGTCCTCAATGTGGAGTCTCATCTGAAACCGATTCAAGATTTCCTCCTGGTCAAATCAGGTTTTGCATATCATGTGGGCCAGTACGAAATGCTCTTGAAATTATAACGTGATCGTCGTTTCGACGTAGGATCAGATCGGGTTCATACGAAAATATGTGGGGTGTTAGCGTCTGTCTTGTTGGACCAGTTGAACGGGAGGTTGAATAAAGGCTTCCCGGAAATCCTGGATTGCAGTATCCAACCCATCCTGTACTCGTTATAATAATGTTGATATATGACATGGTTAGAGGAGACAACGATAAGACATGAGCCGCAAGACATACTGTAAGCGTATTCAGTTTCTGGATGATTGGAGTCTCAAAACCAAGTTGTACATATTGTTCATTTTTTGTGTGCTGGTCCCGGTCCTGGTCACAAATACCGTGTTTTACCAAAGTATCAAAGGTAACATTGAAGAGAAGGAGCATAGCCGATTCAATGAAATGCAGCAAAGGATCAAGTTCAACCTGCGGAACAGTATAGACAATAGCTTGTATGTGTCCAATTTTCTCTATACCGATGGAACGCTGAACCGGTTCATGGAGTTCAAGTATCGCGATCAGGAAGACTATTACTCTGCCTACTATGATATGCTTAGCAACAACAATCTGGTCAGGTACTATTACAGCTACCAGCAGGTGAATCAAATTACGTTTTATGTTGGCAATGATACCTTCGTCAATGGAGGAAACTTCATTAAGCTGGATGATGAGGTGAAGAAAAGTGATTGGTATCAAGCACTGATGAACACGAGCGACCATATCATGATCTATTCGTATTTTGACAAACAACAGGCGGAGATGTCGCAAAGTCAGGGAGGACGCAAAGTAAGCATTATTCGTAAGCTGGATTACTTTGGGGAGCAGCAGGTTGAAAAGGTGTTAAAGGTTGATCTGGACTACGCTTTTATCAACAAATCGCTTAAAAATGAGGGAGCAAATGGGAAGGTGTATGTCGTTTCAGATGGCAGGGTCATTTTCTCGAACGATTCAAAAATGAATCAGACGCGCAAGCCATTTAATCTGATTGCAAACAGTCCAATTGACCCTGTTCAATCCATGCAATCGATTCCCGTCGTATCCGAGGATTGGCAGATTGTCGTCAGCACGGAGAAATTGGACGTTCTGTCGGAGATTGTTAATTCAAAGCTTAATTTGACTCTACTAATCATTCTTAATCTGTTGGTGCCGACACTGCTAATCTGGTTGATATCCAGATCACTGGTCATCAGAGTTGATCGGATAGCGAAGCACCTGGATCAAGTGAAGCAGGAGAAATTTGAAGTGATATCGGGACCTGTGGGCAAGGACGAGATCGGCAGCCTGACCCATAGTTATAACATGATGGTCATCAAGATTAAGAACCTGATTGAGATTGTGTTTAGGGGTCAGGTGGAGCGGCAAGCCCTTGAACTTTCCAAAAAGCAGGCGGAGCTGAAAGCCCTTCAGAGTCAGGTGAATCCCCATTTCATGTTCAACACGCTTGAAACGATCCGTATGCGGAGCTTGATCAAGGACGAGCTTGAAACCTCCGATGTCATTCATAAACTGGCACTGCTGTTACGTCAGACGATCAATTGGGGCGACGATCTGATTACAATTGCAGAGGAAATCAATTTTGTGGAGAGTTATCTGAGTATCCAGCAGTATCGCTTTGGCGAAAAGCTGCAATTCGCAATCCGGATCACAGACGAATCCATAGCTGCCATGATGATACCAAAGCTCACCGTCCTCACCTTTGTGGAGAATGCTTGTATCCATGGCATTGAGGGGACGTCGAATAATGGGGTCGTGGAGGTATTATTCGAAATTCGAAGTAAGGATCTGTACATTTCCATTCGAGATACCGGAGTCGGTATGGATCAGGACAAGCTGGCCTCGCTCCGCAAAATGATGCAAGACCCGAGTATGGATCGGATGAGCGAGCTTAGCAGCATTGGTATGATGAATGCATATATTCGGCTGCGGATGTATTTTGATGATTTTGTTCAGGTGCACATATTCAGTGAAAAGGGGAAGGGAACAACGATTGGCATTCAAATTCCTCTTATGCAGGCATCTCAAGAATAAGGAGCGAGGATATGATCAACGTGCTGATTGTGGACGATGAGCCATTTATTCGCCAAGGACTTCTATTGTTAATTGATTGGGAGTCTTACGGATTTCAGATTTGCGGTCAGGCTTCCAATGGCATGCAGGCATTGGAGTGCATTCGCGCTATGCAGCCCGATCTGGTGATTTCCGACATTAAGATGCCGGAAATGGACGGATTGCAGCTTGCCCAAACCTTGTACGAGCAATATAGCGGTGACATCAAGCTGATTCTTCTAAGTGGATTCTATGAGTTCGGATATGCCAAGCAGGCAATTAAATACCAGGTAGATGACTATATTCTCAAGCCTATTGTGAAGACCGAACTGGTTCAGGTGCTTGAGGAGTTCAGGGTCGCATTTAATGCGCGGACGGAAGAGAAGCGATATCAGCAAAAAAAAGATCGGATTATTATGGCTCAGCATATGCAGTCAATTTTGCTTGGGGTGGCTGAGGAGGATGCTGTTACGAGTCTGCAGCCCCACTATCAAGATGCCGGCATACTGCGTTGCATCCTGATTGAGGCGGAAGCTGGTCCAGAACAGGGAACGGATTGGTGTGCTCGGGTTGAGGCATGGGTGGGCAAGCCCTTTCCGGGACAAATTTTGAAGCCATTCACAGGTGATAAAAATGCGGTTCTGCTCATTGTTACGGACCTGATGGTGAGCCGTGAGGCAGTGACCTTGGAGCAATATTTGACCCGGTTACATGCCGATCTGAGCCATGGTCAAGAGGCGGCTATTGCTTGTTATGTCGGGAAGGAAGTACATGAGTTGGAGGCGCTGCACGAGTCTTATCAATCCTGCGGCATAATGAAAAGCTTACGTTTCTTCACCACTTGCAGGCCCATTTATTACTTCGAACTTATGGATACGACTTTATTTGTTAATCGGCCGGGACAGTTCGAAAAACAATTGTTTGATGGGCTAGTTAAGTCTATTGAGGAACAGCAGACGGATGAGTTATACAGTCATGCAACGGCGATTTTTCAATTTTTTCTGGATGAGCGAATCGAGCCTGGTATTGTCCGCATCCACTTGCATTATTTGGCATACACATTGCTGGATCTCGTGAATAACGATACGGTTACTCCAGATTCCACGCTGATGGAATCGACTTTTCTGAAGGTGAACTACGCGATGTTATCCATGGAGGAAAACATTGAACATTTATGCGAATTTTCGCTCATGTGCGCAGAGAAACTGAAGGAGCAGCTAAAGTCGAATGCAATGGGCGTATTAGCCAAAATTGAGGCTTTCATTCACGAGCATTACAGAGAAAATATCAGCCTGAAATTGCTCGGGGAGCAGTTTTACATGAATAGTGCATATCTGGGTCAGATTTTCAAAAAGCATTTCTCAATCAGCTTCAGTGATTATTTGAATCAATTGCGTATTGAGGAAGCCGCCCGGCTGTTGCGCAGAACAGATCAAAGAGTATACGAAATCGCAACAATGGTGGGATATCGGGATTCCGATTATTTTATTAGCCGGTTCGAGAAACTCATGGGGGAGACTCCTGCACAATATCGTAAAAGTGCCCATGCTGCGTACTCTCTTGATTAACATCCTGCACTCCTTGACGGAGCGGCGGGATATTTTTTTTCGCAGATGCTGGAATTAGTGGGATTCCATCTATAGTTTATCCCGTTGAGAGGGGCATGGAAGCATGATAATTTTAAGTCAGCCTTTGGAAAGCGCTTTCCAAAAAGCTTCTGTCAATATAATCGATGGAGGGGTCATGATGAAAAAGGATGTCAGAAAAAGAATCAAGTATAGTGCTCTGCTCGCTTTAATACTGGTCATCGCACTCACTGGATGTACACCGGGATCGTCCTCGAAAGGGGAAAAGACAGCAGATGGAAGGGAATTGAAACAATTTTCCGCATTTTTTGCCGTACCGGGAAAAATTGCGCCTGACGATAATCGGGTGTTAAAGGCTATTGAGGAGAAAACAGGCGTCAGAGTAACGATGGACTGGCTTACGGGCCAAACAGCCAAAGAGCGGATTGGTGTACTCATTGCAGGCGGCGAATATCCCGATTTTATCGATGGGAGTGATGGTACTCAGCAACTGGTAGCAGCAGGGGCGTTAGTACCACTTGAGGATTACATCGATAAATATCCCAACATCAAAAATTACCTGGGCGAAGACTGGAAGAAGATGAAAAATACGACGGATGGACATATCTACTTCATTCCTCAATTCGGCAATATACAAGAGAAATCGATGAAAGTATCCCATGACGGAGAAGCATTCTGGATTCAGAAGGCCGTACTGGAGTGGGATAATTATCCGACAATCAAAACGCTTGACCAATACTTTGACTTGATTGAACGGTATAAAACAGCTCACCCGACCGTTGATGGTCAGCCAACAATTGGATTTGAAATTATCTCCTATGACTGGCGTTATTTCGCACTGGAGAACCCTCCGCTCTTCATGGCCGGTTATCCTAACGAAGGCGCAGCCATCGTTGATAAAGAAACGCTGACGGCTAAAAACTACAATACCATTCCTGAAGCGAAAGCATATTTCAAGAAGATCAATGAGGTATATCATCAAGGCCTGGTCGATAACGAAACCTTTACAGCAAACTATGATCAATATATCTCCAAAATTTCAACCGGACGTGTGCTGGGCATGGTGGACCAAGGATGGCAGTTCCTTGACGCCGAGGCATCACTCGTGAAACAAAAATTGTATGACAAAACCTATGTACCGTTGTCCATTACACTCTCCGAGGATGTTAAAGGGCGCTATCAGAACAATCCAATCCTTAACGTAAATGGCGGCTTGGCCATTACAAAGAGCTGCGAGGATATCGAGGGAGCACTTCAATATATTAATGATTTGTTGGACCCTGAGATGGAAGTATTGAGAACCTGGGGACAGGAAGGCGTGGATTATCAAGTCGATGACAAAGGCGTGTTCTCCAGAAATGAGGAGCAACGTGCGAATTCCAAAGATCCTGACTGGGTGCTGGCGAACACGGGAAGCCCGTTGGTCTATTTCCCGCATCATGAGGGCATGACCGCTGACGGGAAGAATGCACTTGACCCTAAGGAGCAGCCGGAGGAGTACCTTGCCACATTGAATGACATCGACAAAAAAGTGCTGAAGGCCTACGGATTCACGAAATTTACCGACTTCCTTGAGCCTGCGGAGGAAAATGAACCGTGGTTCCCAATCTATACCTATAATTTCGAACCAAATAAACCGGAGACCATCGCCAGACAGAAGATGGACGATGTAAAACGCAAATGGCTGCCAAAAGTGATTATGACTTCACCAGCCGAATTTGATAAAGCCTGGGAAGAGTATCAAGCCACACTCAAGGAAAGTGCAGATATTAAAGCGTATGAAGATGCGCTGACGGAAGAAGTCCGCAGACGTATGGAACTGTGGGGGTAAAGTCCTGTCACACAGAATGGCTATGGGGAACCCCGTAGCCTTTCTTACACGCTAGATTTGGAGATTGGATAGGAATGGAATCGATTCACCCAGACTGGGTGATATAGATAAACTCGTAAGCAAGGAGAGAAAAAACATGGCCAAAAAGGAGTTGCAGCCTTCGTTAAAAACCAGCCATATCCCAGCGGGAACAAGCTGGATCGGGTACAACCTGTCCAGAATGAAAAGTCAGCGACAATTAATGTGGATGTCATTTCCGTTTATTGCGTTTATCGCTATTTTTGCGTATGGACCATTATGGGGCTGGTTGATGGCGTTTCAGAATTATAGACCGGGCATTGGTTTTATGGAGCAGGATTGGGTGGGGCTGGATCATTTTCGAACGTTATTCACGGACCCTACATTTTTACGTGTCATTCGCAATACGCTGGCGATGAGCCTGATCAGTCTGTTTCTGGGATTTGTCGGCTCAATTGGTCTGGCTCTCTTATTAAATGAATTGCGGATGATATTGTTCAAACGTGTGGTACAGACGGTTTCCTACCTTCCTCATTTCCTGTCGTGGATCATCGTAACAGGTATTGTTGCGAATGTATTATCAACGGAAACAGGAATAGTGAATGTGCTGTTGACGAAATTGGGCCTGATTGATGCACCGATCAATTTTTTTGCCGAACCCAAATACTTCTGGGGGATTGTAGGTCTGTCCAGCATGTGGAAGGAAATCGGATGGGGCACGATTATTTATCTGGCGGCCATGGCGTCGATTAATCCAAGCCTGTACGAGGCAGCTTCCATCGACGGAGCCGGACGGTTTCGTAAAATGTTCAATGTCACACTTCCAAGCATCAAACCAACGATTATTATCCTGCTTATCATCAACGTTGGTAACGTACTGAACGCAGGTTTTGAGATTCAATACTTGCTGGGGAACGGACTTGTGCAGGATGTATCCGAGACAATCGACATTTTTGTTTTGAAATACGGGATTAATCTCGGCAACTACTCACTTGCTACCGCAGCAGGCATTTTCAAAAGTGTGGTCAGTCTGGTGCTCATATTTATCGCCAACGGGATTGCCAAGTCTCTTGGTGAAGAGCGATTGATATGATAAGGGGGCAGAGCTGTGAAGCGATTTAGTAGAAAACGAAGCTTGGGAGATTCTATTTTTTCCATCACCAATGGCATATTTATGTTGCTTGTCATGGTGGTTACGTTATATCCTTTTTTAAACACTATTGCCGTATCTTTCAATAACGGGCTGGATACGATCCGCGGGGGGATCTATCTCTGGCCGAGGGAATGGACGCTGCAAAATTACGTCTCCGTATTCCAGAATCCGAATCTGACACAAGCCGCATTTATTTCGGTTGCCAGAACTGTGGTAGGAACGGTTGTACAGCTGTTCTGTACAGCCATGCTGGCCTATGTGCTGAGCCGCAAGGAGTATATGTTTAACAAATTGGTCACGACACTGTTCGTCATGACGATGTATTTCAGCGGCGGCTTAATTCCGGGATACATGCTGATCAAACAAGTGGGGCTGCTGAACAGCTTCTGGGTATACATTATTCCCGGCTTGATCGGAGTGTTTAACATGATCGTCATTCGTACCTACATTCAGGGACTGTCGGAGGGATTGATTGAATCCGCGAAGATGGATGGAGCCGGAGATTTTCGGATTTTCATGCGTATCGTGCTTCCCTTATCCAAGCCGGTTCTGGCTACGGTTGCACTGTTTATTGCTGTAGGTCAGTGGAACTCCTGGTTTGACTCCATGTTGTACACGGCGGGAAATCGTAATTTGACCACCTTGCAGTATGAACTCATGAAATTGTTATCCTCTGCGACCTCACAGGGGGGAACCGTCAACGTGGATTCATTCAAAAATGTAACCAACATGGTGACGCCTGTGTCCATTCGGGCAGCAATCACGGTTGTGACGGCAATGCCGATTGTTTTACTGTATCCGTTCTTGCAAAAATACTTTGTGACTGGACTAACCATTGGAGGGGTAAAAGAATGAAAAATGCAAATCAAAGCGAACAATGCACGTTTAACAATCCGATTATGCCCGGGTTTTATCCAGATCCGTCCGTATGCCGGGTGGGTGAAGATTTTTATCTGGTGACATCAACATTTGCTTATTTTCCTGGCGTTCCTATCTTTCAGAGCCGTGATCTAGTGAATTGGAAACAGATTGGCAATGTGCTGGACCGTCCTTCGCAATTAAATCTTCAGGGAGCAGGCCATTCACAGGGGATATTCGCTCCAACGCTTCGGTATCATGAAGGCACCTTCTATATGATTACAACCAATGTATCACATGGCGGCAATTTTGTTGTAACCGCTACCGACCCGGCTGGGCCATGGTCAGATCCTTATTTTATTGAAGGCGCAGAAGGCATAGACCCTACGATTTTCTTTGATGACGGCAAAGCGTATTACCTTGGTACACGTCCTTGTTCTGAGGGAGTTCGTTATAATGGCAATTGGGAAGTTTGGTTGAGAGAGCTTGATCTGACGAATATGAAGCTGGTGGGAGACAGTTACGTTCTGTGGCGTGGGGCGATGGTGGATGTCATCTGGCCGGAAGGCCCGCATCTGTATAAGATCGATGAATATTACTATTTATTGATTGCAGAGGGAGGCACAGGGCCAAACCATGCGGTGACCATTGCTCGTAGCAAAAGTTTGACCGAAGGATACGTCGGGAATCCGAATAATCCAATCATTACACATCGCCATTTGGGTAAACGTTACCCTGTTGTTAATGTAGGACATGCCGACTTGGTGCAGGCTGAGAACGGTCAATGGTTCATGGTCATGTTGGCTTCGCGTCCATATGGAGGGAGCTTTAGTAATCTGGGGCGGGAGACGTTCCTTGCTTCTGTCGTTTGGGAGGACGGATGGCCTGTTGTCAATGAGGGCCGCGGAATCCTGGAGGAGCAGGGCACGTTGGATTTGAAGCCTGTTCCGGTAGAGCCGCAACTGCGTTTTGACCATTTTGACAGTGATAAACTGGGCTTGCAATGGATGTTTCTGCGCAATCCTCAGGAAGATCTCTATTCATTAACCGAACGCAAAGGATACTTGCGGCTGAAGCTGAAACCGCAAACATTGAAGGAAAAAGAAAACTCCAGCTTTGTTTGTCTGCGTCAAAGGCATATGGATTATGTCGCAGCTACAGCGATGGAATTTGTGCCCGGGAATGCAAACGAAACTGCTGGTCTTGTCGTCATTCAGAACGATCTGTATCACATACGGATTGAGCGTGCTCTGACCGAGAACCAGCAAGTGCTGCGTGTGGTGACCGTTATAGATGGTCAGGATACCCACATTGCGCAAGTCGCGCTGGATGATGAAGTATCACGAGTGTATATCAAACTGGCCGCGACAGGTCAGCAACTAAGCTTCTACTACAGCACGGATGGAAGTCAGTATCATCTGGTGGCGGAACAGGTGGATACAAGCAGCTTGAGCACTGAAGTAGCTGGCGGCTTTGTTGGCTGCTGTATCGGAATGTTTAGCAGCAGCAACGGTACTTCATCTGATCAGGTGGCTGACTTTGACTGGTTTGAATATGGTTCATATAAATAATATTTAGATGACAGAATAACAGTAAGAAAGCTCAATCCAGTGGCGGTATTCCAGGGATTGAGCTTTTTTTCGTTTTTTTTTGCTAAAGGGAAAACTGCGGGAGAGTAGGGGACGCGTTACAGCTTATTGATTAGTTTCATATGTTGAGTTTTTAATGATGTTAACTATTTTACGCTGAGCATCCTTGGCCTCCGGAATTGGATAGAGGACAAAGACATGGTTCATTTTGGGGTAAACGTAGGTTTGGTGATCGATTCTTTGATCCGTCAGCAGTTTGTCGAGCTTCATATTATCAGGAAACAAGCCCTCGTGAGTCCCGATAAAGATGCTGATTTTGCCCAGACCGGCGAAATCTCCGTAGATTGGACTGATTAACGGATCGTTCAACGGTTTGTCAGCTGCCCAGATCCGCCGGATGACATCATACCCTTCCACAGCGAGCATAGGGTCGCGGGTCTCGTAATCGAATATGACCGGATTGTCCAGCACCATATCCACACAAGGTGATAACAAGATGATATCTTTGGGCTGCGGGAGATCATGCATCTTCAGATAATGGGCCAAGGCAAGGGAGATGTTCCCGCCTGCGGAATCGCCCATAATGGTGAGCTGTGCCGGGTCGTCCACGGAGGCAAGCAGATTCCGATATAGATTGAGCAATTTCGGATATGTGTGTTGATAATTAAAATGCGGAACCTTTGGATAGATGGGAGCAACAACTTTGGCATTCAGAGCCTTAGCCATGCGGTCCATGAATTTCCAGTGTAAAGATAGCGGCTGGTGTGTATGTGCCCCGCCATGAATGTAGAGAATTACCCTCTGTTCACGTGAATGCTGATCGTTTAAGGTGAACACCTGCATGTCTTCATGGGAGCGCTCTTTGATGGAAGATGACAGTTTTGTTCTACCCAAGGTATAAGGTTTAATGTTTTCCAAGCCCATATGATCCAGGTGTTTGCGGGTAAGCTCTCGTGTTGAAAAAAATTTCTTGGTATCTAACGTTCCGATATATTTCTCGAATAGAAAGCTCGTCAACGAGCGTTTATGATTATGGATATACATGTTCATTGAGGAATCACCCTTCCTGATGGAGTTCAGATATACGATCTGTGGAGACTATAAGTAAAGTATAAAGGTTGAAGTGTACTTCAAGGTCAATCTTAATTTTTCCGTCAAACCGTTTACGGTTAGAGTAAAGCATGGTACCCGTTCTATGTTATGATATTTGCATCTTCAAAAGTTCGATTGAAGGGGCATAGCGTATGAATCAGAGCATACAACAGTTTAAAGCGGATTTTTTCAAAGCGTTGGCACACCCGATGCGAATTCAGATTCTGGAGCTGCTGAGTGAAGGAGCCAAGAATGTGAATGAACTGCAAAGTATTCTGGGATCGGAAGGCTCTGCCGTTTCACAGCAACTGGCTGTATTGCGCAGCAAAAACGTTGTCCACGGAATCAAAGAAGGGACAACCGTCACTTATTCGCTGCGTGATCCGCTGATTAAGGACCTGCTGGCAGTCACCAAACAGATTTTTGACAATCATCTGGTTGATGCCATTTCCATGCTGGAAGATATTCGTAGAGAGTCCTGACACAATAAACAAGAGCAACTGGATGTAATCACCGGAGGTTCTTGTTTTTTTGTGTTAGTTCCCGTTGGAATTGTGCGTAATCCGATTGACAGGACGTATGCAGGGGAGTAGTCTTTTAAATATATTCAAATATTCAAATATATGAAGAAAAGAAGGTTTTTGTACATGAGATGGATGGGGAGATATGCAGGGTATAATGCTGCCGCTTTTCGCAAGGATCTGTTATCAGGGCTGATTGTAGGTATCATTGCGATTCCACTCGGTATGGCATTTGCCATCGCTTCCGGGGTCAAACCGGAGTATGGATTGTACACCACTGTAATCGCAGGGATTCTCATTTCCTTGCTGGGTGGGTCCAAGTTCCAGATTGGCGGGCCAACGGGGGCATTCATTCCAATCCTCTTTGCCATTGTGATGCAGTATGGATATGAGAATCTGCTGATTGCCGGAATGATGGCCGGCTTGATGCTTGTACTTATGGGCGTATTCAAGCTTGGGGCGTTAATCAAGTTTATTCCAAGGCCGGTGACTATCGGTTTTACGGCAGGGATCGCCGTCATTATTTTTAGCGGACAAATTACGAACTTCCTGGGACTTCGAGGCATCGAGAAACACGAGGATTTCTGGTCCAATATGAAAGAAATCGGGATGCATATCTCAACGATTAATATATACAGTGTGCTTACAGCTGGAATCTGTCTGGCTGTTCTTCTGCTTGTGCCCAAGTTTGCACCAAAGGTGCCTGCATCACTGGTGGGGCTGGTTCTTTCGACGGTAGTCGCGGCGTTCTTTTTTGAAGGGCAGGTGGCTACGATCGGTTCGTCCTTTGGCGCCATACCTAACGCTTTGCCTCAGTTTCATATGCCTGAGATCACTTGGGAGCATATCGTGAACTTGCTGCAACCCGCTTTTGTCATTGCCATGCTGGGTGGAATTGAATCGCTGCTGTCGGCTGTTGTTGCCGATGGCATGACCGGAAGTCGGCATAACAGCAATCGAGAGTTGATTGGGCAGGGAATTGCTAATATGGTGACGCCGTTATTTGGTGGTATTCCTGCAACAGGAGCGATTGCACGTACAGCAACAAATATCAAATCCGGCGCAGTATCGCCGTGGTCTGGCGTGATTCACGGTGTAGTGGTTTTGCTGGTACTTGTTCTCTTTGCGCCATATGCATCCCACATTCCTCTTGCCAGTATGGCTCCCGTTCTCATGCTGGTTGCTTGGAATATGAGTGAACGAAGATCCTTCATACATGTCATGAAAACCAAAACGAGCGATTCACTCGTTCTGCTGATTACCTTTTTGCTGACCGTATTTACAAGTTTAACAACGGCTGTAGAGGTTGGGTTGATTCTGGCTGTTCTTTTATTTGTTAAACGCATGAGTGAGATGTTGAAGGTTGCCAAAGTACTGCCCGATCCCGAGCATAAACATGAGAAAGTTATGGCCCACATGGTTCGGGAAGGACATGACTGTCCGCAAATAAGCCTATATACAATTGAAGGGCCACTGTTTTTCGGGGCAGCGGATATGTTTGAGAAGTCGGTCATGGATTCGATTCATCGGCGACCAGGCACTCTGCTGTTGCGCATGGGCAAGGTGCCTTTTATGGATACAACAGGTGAATCCAATCTGGCCCGTGTTGTCAAACATATGGAGAGATCCGGGGGCAGAGTTTTACTTTCAGGCATTCAGGCGCAACCGTTGGAAATGCTGAAGAGAACAGGTTTGATTGAACGGATTGGTTCGGATCATATGTTTGAGCACACGGGTGAAGCTATCAATTATGCATTGCAGCATCTGGATGTTCAGAAATGTAAGGGGTGCAAACATTTTGCCTTCCGTGAATGTGCTGCATTGTCGAGAGATGGAGCTATAGGAGTCTAAAGAGTATTTGTTTATCAAAATATATATTCTGGAAAATAAATAAAAAATATACTATGTTATAGGTTGATAGGTGAAAGGATTACATCGTTCATCAGATGAGAAATAATCATATTAAACCGAAGGAGCAACCATATGTCCATTCAACCGACTGCTTTACGTTCAGTGCTTAACCCCAGGTACCTGGAGTCTGCATTGAGTAATCAATATGACATTGGAACATGGGAAGAATGTTTGTTTTGGCTTAGAGGATTGAATGATACTTACCGGATTCGCACGTCCAGTGGCATGTACATTCTCCGTATCTACCGCACTGAAATCACGGAGGCAGATGTTCAGTATGAGCTTTCATTATTGTCTCAACTGAAGAACGTTCTAGGTTCTGCGGAACATACCGACATTGGAGAATACATCGAGAAGAAAGATCATACGGGATATACGGTGTTGGAGGCTGCGGAAGGCAAGCGGGTTGCTGTGATGTTTCGGTATATTGAGGGTACGGAGAACAACCTGGAGGATGAGGAGTCTTGTTATGCCTTTGGCCAATCTGCGGCTGAATTGCATGAGGCTATGGATCAGGTGAACATGGAGCTGCCACGATATGAGCTGGATCTGAAGTTACTTATTGACGAACCCCTTGAGCGAATTATCCACTATATCGGTGAGAACAATGAAGCAGCAGCATTTCTCCATACGTTTGCCACAACGTTAAAAGAACGCATCGTTGCCACTTCCAGACAAGACCTGGACTTTGGTCTGTGCCATGGCGATATGCATGGGAATAACAATGTGTTTCAACAGGAACATCAGTTCATCCATTATGACTTCGAGTGGGCAGCCAAAGGCTGGCGTGCCTATGATTTAGCTCAAGTGAAAGTTCGAAAAAGACAGTCTGATGAGCGAAAGGCAGCATTATGGGATGCGCTCATGGCAGGATATCGTTCAGTCCGAAGTTTCTCTGCCGAAGATGAGCAGGCGGTTGATCTCTTTATTGTTGCTCGCCGATTCTGGGTGATGGGACTAGATGTTGCTTTTATTGAGAGTGATATGGGTGCGCTGGACTATGGTTCGGATTGGCTGGATAGTTTCGTGGAAGAGTTCCGGGAAGCAGATATCGTTAGTTAATCATTCAATGAAAAAGAGAATATAGTCACCATCATCATGCCGCCATTCTGGCGGTTTTTTTAGTTTGAATGAACGTACATGCCTGTTGTAATACGTTTACTCAGCGAATTCAACAGGCTTGTCATTGAATTTGTACCCGACACCCCGAATTGTACGGATATAGTGTGGCTTGGCCGGATTTTGTTCCAGCTTCTTCCGCAGATTATAGATATGTACCATAACTGTATGCGTATCGCCCATATGCACATCATCCCAGAGCAGAGAGAAAAGCTGTTCATTTTTGTATACGCGGTTAGGGTTCTTCGCGAGATGGAACAATAATTTGAATTCCTTGGCCGACAAAGCAATGGGTTTGTCACCGACGAGTACACGATGAGTGGCTGGGTCGATGAGTAGTTGATCAAATACCAGCGTTTCATCCACCTGTTCCTCTTGTTTCTGTGGCATGTTGTTTCTCCGAATATGAGCCTTGACTCGTGCAATCAGCTCAATTGGACTAAATGGTTTGGAGATAAAGTCGTCCCCTCCCAGCCCAAGTCCGATGACTTTGTCTGTGGCTTCATCCTTACAACTTACGAACAAAATAGGCACATTACTCGTTTTACGAATCTCGCTACAGATTTGAAAACCATCCATCCCAGGCAACAGCACATCCAGGAGTACAAGATCAGGTGAATGCTCCTGTGCAGCTCGAAGTGCCTCCACGCCAGTGTATGCAGATATAGTCTGAAAACCTTCCCGTTTCAAAGACATCGTTAACAATTCATTGATTTCATGATCATCATCGACAATCAAAATCGTGTTTTTCAAAGACATACGGCGTTCATTCTCCTTATGTATATCGCTTTGGTCAAAGTCCGTATCCTTCCAATCGTTCGTCGAAAGTCCTCGATGTATTCTGTTTCAAGTATCGCATGTGGACCGGGATAAGTCGATTGGATACATAAAATTTGATATGAAATTGAGGTTAACTTGAATTTCAATTTATGGTCTTGATGATTAGGCTCCTTCTATAATTATTGATATTAAACTTGGGCGTTCCAAGGTTGAGCTCTGGAGGGAGATAGGTCTAGTGAATGGAAATGGGGGGAATCACCTGAAATGGGTGTTGTGGAGTGTGGTACTGCTTGGTGCACTGGTAATCAGTGGATGTTCATCTGACACTGCGCCAGACCAGATCAGAGAAAAGACGCTTGGAAGCTCATCAAATGAAGTCATCGTGGGAGCTGTATGGCCTTTTGAGAAGCAGAATGAACAATTTCGTGAAGGACTTCAGTTGGCGCTGGAGCAGATTAACAAAGAGGGTGTTCTGGGAGGGAAAAAAATTAAATTGCTGGAGATGGACGATGGCGCTTCCACGACAAAGGGCATGGCCATCGCGCAGCAATTCGCCGATAATCCCTCCGTCAGTGCGGTCATTGGGCATCGGGGTTCTTCCGTAACCGTACCGGCTTCACGCATATATGCCAATGCGGGCATTGTACTGTTGTCTCCGGCATCGACCTCGCCCAAACTGACCGATGTGAGCAGTCCTTATATTTTTAGAAATATACCGAATGATAATCAGATCGGGCAATCCCTTGCCCTGTATGCTGCGGGCACGAAACATGAGAATATCGCAATTTACTATACCGATGACGAGTATGGTAGAGGGCTCGCGAATGCATTTGAACGTCAGGCTACCCTATCCGGACAGAATGTGGTTGACCGCGTATCCGGTTATAAGGACGGAGCCGACATGATGCGGATTGCGAATAAATGGGAAACACTGGACACGGATCTGATCATGGTCGCGACTAGGGCTGACGAAGGCATTACGTTTGTCAAAGCAATCCGTGCGGCGGGTATGGATACCCCTATCATTGGGGGAGATGCGCTTGATTCGGCTGAGTTTGCACAAGGCGGCGGGTCCGTAGAAGGCACAATCGTCGCTTCCGTATACGATGATCAGGGACAATCGACCGTCAATCAAGATTTTCGATCAACCTACATTGAACACTATGGTAAGGCACCGGACAAATGGGCAGCACAGGCATATGATTCACTGAAATTACTCGCTGCGGGTATAGAAGAAGCAGGTTCACGAAGTCCGAAAGCGATAGCAGAAGCTTTGTCCGACCTTACATCTTGGGATGGGGTTACGGGGGAACACTTTTTTGATACCCAGGGTGATGTTCAGGGAATGAGCATTGTAATGAAGAAGTTACAGCAGGGCAAATTTCAGACCCTGAATGAGACGCCCGTTTCAGATTCATCACGAGATTCAGCGAAAGGGGGAGGTCAGGATGAATAAACAGGTTTTTCGAAAAGTAGCCCTTGAGCGGCTGTCTTCTCCTGAACAGCTGGATAATCTGGTACGTGTCACCTCTCCCCGCGGCTGGTTGATGCTCATCGGAGCAGGTTTAATTCTGGCAGCTGCGCTGTATTGGGGAATCTTTGGCACCATGACCACGAGGGCAGAAGGACAGGGTGTATTGATTCGGCCGGGCGGCCTAAAAACGGTACACACCTCTTCAGAAGGCGCAATCTCCGATATTGCAGTGGTGGAGAATGATACGGTTCAGCAAGGAGAGGTGATTGGTCGGATCGAGCAACCGGCATTGCTTGACCAGATCAGGCAAACGAAGCTTGCTATCACCAATCTGCAAAGTGCCTCATCTCAAGGCAAGTCAGGGCGTGTTGCGGAGCTGGGCAAGTTAAAACAGCAGCAGGAGCAGCAGTTACTGAACTATGAGTACCAGACTCAAGTGGTCAGTCCTTACACAGGAAAGGTCACCGAGGTGTTAGTTAAGAATGGGATGTATGTGGGTGAAGGAACGGAGATGTTCCGGATGGAGACCTACGGGTCTCAGACGGATGAATTAATAGGGGTTATGTATGTGCCCGTAAATCAAGGCAAGCAGTTACTTCCGGGCATGGAAGTCCGTGTCTCGCCAAGTACCGTCAATCGTGAAGAATATGGCTCCATGATCGGGCAGGTCGTATCGGTATCTGAATTTCCCGTAACGGTACAGGAGTTACAGTCTACATTGGGTAACGAGGGTCTTGTGGAGCAGATGGCCTCGCAAGGTCTCTCGCTGGAAGTGCGCGTGAATCTCTCGCCTAACTCGGAGTTGTCGAGTGGATATAACTGGACAACGAAACAAGGTCCGCCTGTGCGTCTGAATAGCGGAATGACGGTGGATGGAACCATTACGGTTCATTCGCAGCGACCGATTGCAACCGTCATTCCCTATTTCAAATGAGGAGTCAATATATTCGAACAGGCATAGGGAGGATGATGGAGTAGTGGCCCCAAGAAGAGTGAAAACGCCGACGGTATTACAAATGGAAGCTGTAGAATGCGGAGCTGCCTCACTGTCGATCGTACTTTCCTATTACAAAAGTTTCATTCCACTGGAGGAGCTTCGGATATCCTGTGGCGTGTCCCGTGATGGCAGTAAAGCGAACAATATTCTCAAGGCAGCAAGGCAATATGGAATGGAAGCCAAAGGGTACCGTAAAAATCCCGAGGATCTGAGAAACATGCCATGGCCGGTCATCATCCACTGGAACTTCAATCACTTTCTAGTATTGGAGGGCATTCAGAAGGATCGGGTGTTCCTCAATGATCCGGTTACGGGCCCACGGGAGATTACCTTTGAGGAATTGGATCAGTCGTTCACGGGTGTTGTACTGACGATGAAGCCTGCGGAGGGTTATGTCCCACAAGGCAAAACGTCAAGTCTGCTTAGCTCTCTCTCCAGTCGAATCAAAGGTTCGGAGAAGGCACTGGTCTATGCGATTATAGCAGGATTGTTTCTGGTTCTGCCCGGTCTGGTCATTCCGGTGTTCAGCAAAATCTTTATTGATCAGGTGTTGCTGGGACATCTGAACAATTGGTTATTCCCGCTTCTGGTTGGTATGGGAATAACGGCGCTACTGCGTGCATTGCTCATTTGGCTGCAGCGCTACTACTTGCTCAGACTGGAGATGAAACTGGCTTTAAGCTCATCCAGTCGTTTTTTCTGGCATGTACTCCGGTTGCCGATTGAATTTTTTTCCCAACGGCATAGCGGAGACATCGCATCAAGGGTGGCCATCAATGATCGGGTCGCGCAGCTGTTGTCAGGACAGCTGGCAGTCGCTGCACTGAATTGTGTCATGATTCTGTTTTATCTGCTCCTCATGTTGCAGTACAGTGTATTGCTAGCTGTAGTTACGGTAGGGGTATCCCTGCTTAATGTTATATTCATGCAATTCATCACGCGTAAGCGCAACGATCAGAATCTGCGCCTGTTGCAGGAAAGCGGCAAGATGCAGGGTGTCTCCATGAATGGACTTCAGGTTATTGAGACGTTGAAGTCCAATAGCTCTGAGTCTGATTTTTTCGTCAAATGGTCAGGTTATCAGGCAAAACTGTTGCAATCCAATCAGCAATTTGGCGTATCCAATCAGTTTCTGATGTCTGTTCCCACACTGTTGACCAGTCTGGGGGCTGTTGCCGTGTTATTTTTTGGCGGTTTTCAAGTCATGGACGGGGCGTTGACCATTGGTTCGTTGGTCGCTTTTCAAAGTCTTGCGGCAAGCTTCAGTCAGCCTGTGAATGAGATGGTCATGCTGGCAGGAACGATTCAGGAAGCAGGAGGAAGCATGAAACGTTTGGATGACGTGTTGCAATATCCGGTGGATCGTCAGATTCAATCGGATCTGGATGAAGCAGACGAACAGAAGGACAGTGCCAAGTTATCCGGTCAGGTACAGATCAGTAATCTGACATACGGATACAGCAAGCTGGAGGCACCGTTAATTGATCAGTTTAATCTGTCTATTCAGCCAGGTATGAAGGTGGCTCTGGTTGGCGGTTCGGGCAGCGGAAAATCCACGATTGCAAAGCTGATTGCCGGAATATATGAACCGTGGGAAGGTGATATTCGATTTGATGATCTGCGTCGGGATGAGATCTCCAGGCATCGGATGGGCAATTCCCTGGCCGTTGTGGATCAGGAGATTGTGCTGCTTGAAGGCACGATCAAGGAAAATATTACATTCTGGGATGCAACGATTCCAGAGACGGATGTCGTTCGTGCAGCCAAAGATGCCGTCATTCATGACCATATCGCAGAACGTAGCGGTGGGTATGACCACATGATTTCGGAGAATGGCGGTAACTTCAGCGGAGGACAGCGGCAGCGGCTGGAAATAGCCAGAGCCCTTTCAGGCAATCCGTCGATTTTGATCCTGGATGAGGCGACGAGTGCACTTGATCCGGCAACAGAGAAATTGGTCGATGACAGTCTTCGGCGCAGAGGTCTGACCTGTATTACGGTGGCTCACCGTTTGAGTACCATCCGGGATGCCGATGAGATTATTGTACTGGAACGCGGGAAGATAATTGAACGGGGAACGCATACGTTTTTGATGGAGCAAAACGGATATTACACCCGTCTTATTCAGAGTCAGTAACAGGGTTGCAGAAGGGGGTGAAAGCGTGGCAGAGCCGATCAGGACGAAAATGGAGTCATTTTTTACAAAGGTTGGAACGATTCATGATGTGGAAGGAAATAACCCTATTCTGATCACGGATGAGAACAGTGTGTGGTACGTGGCTTCCGGTTACGTGGATGTATTCGCTGTAGTCATGGAAGGAGAGAACGCCGGAACAAGACATAAACGCCGTTATATGTTCAGTCTGGAAAATGGAGCGCTTTTGTTCGGCTTTGACAATGGTCAGATGGTGGAGCGAATGGGCTTGTTGTTAACAGCGTCTGTCGGTACCAAAGTATTCCGGATAGATAAGGAGTTACTCCTGAACCGAAGAGTAAACGGCCAGTGGGATAACGAGTGGCTGGCATCCAGGGTAGATCAGTGGGTGGGTAGCTGGTCGGCAGCACTGAATGTACGGAATTCACCACTTGAATTTACACTGTTGGAACCTGGGGAAGATCAGAATCTGATACCTGATCAGACCTGGAGGCCGATGCGTACCGTCTGGATTAAAGTACAGGATGGCACGATACTCTGGGGGAAAGAACATCCCGTTACTACAGAAGATGCTTATTACATACCCGTAACGTCCTCGGGTTGGCTGGAAACGCAACAAGCGGCTGTCGTCGATGTAAGAGCAACACAGTCCTGGTTACCCACAGATCCGTCACTTCACGGGTTATATGCGTTTCATCGATTAATCGCCAGCAGGCTGTCAATCGTCGTTGCCAAGGAACGCTTGCAGGAACAGGAACGGTTGCAACAACGTACAGAGCATGATGATTCCTTAATGGACCATGCGCTCAAAAAACTGATTGCCGTTACCGGGCCGGATGAGCAGCAAGTTGTCTCCTTTTATTCTACTGATCCGCTTTACCCCGTAGGCAAGATCGTTGGGGACTATGCTGGTATCGTGATGAAGCCTGTTACACGAAAATTAAAAAGCCAATCGAAGCGTTCACCTGTCCAGGAGATGGCGGAAGCTTCCGGTGTGCGTTCCCGCCAGGTCGCACTTAAAGGGGAATGGTGGGAAGCGGACAATGGACCGCTTGTTGGATACCTGGAGACATCAGGCGAGCCAATTGCATTAATCCCGGCAGGGGCCAATTCTTATCGCTGGGAGAATCCAATGCACGGGGAAAATGGGTTCGTTAATGATGAAATGGCGGCTACCATACAGCCGATGGCGTACATGTTTTACCGGCCTTTTCCTGCGCGTGAGCTTGGCATCAAAGACCTGCTTCAGTATGGTGCTCACCACTCGGTTCGTCGGGATCTCGTGATGGTGATTCTGATGGGGGCACTGGCTGGATTACTGGGCATTATGGTCCCGCTCGCCAGCGGTATTCTGGTGGATACCATTATACCGGAGTCTTATCGAGGGCCGTTGGTACAGATGGCCTTTATCCTCATCGCGGTCGTGTTATCGATTGCCTTGTTCCGACTCGCAGGTTCACTTGCCGCGCTGCGTATGGAAGGACGCGTGGAGAATGCGGTTCAGGCTGCCATCTGGGATCGATTGCTGAATCTGCCGGTTTCGTTCTTCCGAAACTATTCAGCCGGGGATTTGGCTTCCAGAGCGGGAAGCATCAATGCGATTCGGCAGCTGTTATCCGGTGCAGTAATCAGTTCGCTGCTAACAGGTGTGTTCTCCATTTTTCAATTTGCATTATTGTTTCGGTATAGTCCTGTTCTTGCCTTGGTGGCGGGTGGTCTTGTCCTCATCTCCATGTCATTTACCTTTGCGATTGGCCTGCTACAGGTACGATACCAGCGCCGATTGTTGGAGCTTCAGGGACAGATTGCCGGAACAGTACTTCAGCTATTGAACGGAATGAGCAAATTTCGGATGGCAGCAGCCGAGAACCGGGCTTTCTTCTTGTGGGCCAGGGCATTTGCGGAGCAGAAAAAGTGGTCCTATAAAGTTCGGATGCTGGATAGCTTCTCCAGTGTATTTCAAGCCTTTTTCCCATTGCTGACATCAATGGTGTTGTTCTACCTGGTGGTATCTACCCGTTCAGAAATGTCGGCAGGACAGTTTATCGCCTTTTTCGCTGCATTTACCAGCTTCCTTATGGCCATGCTCGGTATGGCTACAGCACTATTATCCGTGGTGAACATTGTTCCATTATATGAACGAGCCAAACCCATTCTCAAAACGTTACCTGAAATCCATGATCAGTTGGAAGATCCGGGTGAGGTGAGTGGAGCGATCGAGATTCGCCATATCCAGTTCCGGTATGAAGAGGATCAGGCACTTGTGTTGAACGACCTGTCGATGGATATCAAATCAGGACAATATGTAGCCTTTGTCGGGGCATCAGGCTGTGGAAAGTCTACCTTGATGCGACTGTTACTGGGTTTCGAACAACCTCAGAGCGGCTCTATTTATTTCGATGGTCAGGATTTGCGTTCGCTTGATATCAGCTTGCTTCGGAGTCAGTTCGGCGTGGTGTTGCAAAATAGCAAACTGATGTCCGGTGATATCTTCACAAATATCACAGGAACGTCGGATCTAACGATTCAGGATGCTTGGGAGGCCGCAGCCATGGCTGGATTCGATGATGACATCCGCAGTATGCCGATGGGCATGCATACCGTAATTTCCGAAGGTGGAGGTACACTGTCTGGTGGACAACGGCAGCGTTTAATGATTGCCAGAGCCATTGCCAAACGGCCGAAGATTCTCTTTTTTGACGAGGCAACAAGTGCATTGGACAACCGAACACAGCGTATTGTCAGCCAAAGCCTCAGCAAGCTGCAGGTGACAAGGATTGTGATTGCACACCGGCTCAGTACGATTACGCAAGCGGATCATATCTATGTATTTGATAAAGGGAGAATCATTCAGTCTGGCACCTATCAGGAGCTGATGGAGCAGAACGGGCTCTTCGCGGAACTGGCCAGCCGTCAGCTGGCCTGAGATTTGAACTAAACTTGAAGTAACCTTGAGTGTTGCTTGAAACTGGGCTGTTATGCTGAATAAGGTAAGAAACCAAATCGATCTATTGGAGGAATCATTACATGAGTTGGACAGAAGAGCAGATTCAAGAAACGGTAAACGCAGTTATGGCTAAGGCAAGTTCGGATGCAGCATTCCGCGCATTGGCTGTAAGCGACATCTACGCAGCGATTCAACAGGAAACAGGTCAAGAAGTACCACGTGAGTTCAAAATCAATGTAGTGGATGGAACAGGTTACCACGCAACGATTGTATTGCCAGAAGCACGCGGCGAGGCGGATGAGTTGACAGAAACCGAGCTGGAATCTGTGGCTGGTGGCAGCAAGGATGGAGCAACTGATTTCTTCAATGGCGTGGGTAGTATTGCCGAGGATGCTGCAAGAGCAGCCATCCGTGTTGGAGAGAATTACGGTAACGCACAAGCCAAGTAGTCTTCCTTATATACTTCATACTTATATTAAAAAGCATGGAATGAATTGGAGTGCGATCCCCTACCCAGGTAGGATCGCACTCCAACTTGCTTAACACGAGCCGAAAAGTCCGCTGTCTGATCAGGAATTCAGTGCAGCAGTCACCATGGCTACAATGACGAACAAGAGGTGCCTGCGTGTCAAGGAAGACAGCTTTCTCATTGAAGTGGATCAAATCATTCTGGATGATTGTACTCGGTATGGTATCCGGAATTGCGGCAGGTATATATGTACCGGAATTAGCTCATGCGATATCGCGGTTTGGAGATCTGTACTTGTCCTTTCTGAAGATGTGTGTCATTCCCATTATGATGACCGCCATTATCTCCAGTATTGGCAGTCTGTTTATCCAGAGCGGAGCGATGAAGATGATCGTTCGTATGGGCATGGTATATGCCTTGGCGTTGATATTCTGCGGTCTGCTAGGTCTCGGTCTTGGTGGAATCGGCCGTCCGGGCGCAGGGCTTCCAGAAGAATCCAAACATGTACTTGGGGCGATTGTATACGATCTGAGCGCCGATAACAGTGCCCTGTCCATCGAAGAGAAGCCGCAGGGGATATTTTCGTTTTTGCTTAACATGATTCCATCCAATATATTCACAGCGCTGACGGAAAACAATACGCTGCAAATCTTGTTTTTTTCCGTGATCGTTGGGGTGGCAGTCGGCATGATGCGGACACCGCAGGGAGATGACGTGCTGAAGATTGCTGATGTATTGTTTGGAGCGTTTCAAAAGGTGATCTCCTGGTCCATGTACGCATTGCCTTTTGCACTCTTCTGTATGATGGCAGGGCAGTTCGCAACACTAAATTTGGATATTCTACCTGCCATGATGAAGTTGATCATGATGTTTTACATTTCCAGCGTGATTCTGATTGTGCTATCTATTGTGATCATGGCTGTAACATTGCGGAAGCCTGTCCGGGTCGTCCTGTCTGCATTGAAGGATGCGTTAATTCTGGCATTCGGTACACGGAATAGTATCGCCACCGTTCCAACCTGTATGGAGGCACTGAGTATGAAGCTTCAGCAAGATCCGCGTATCGTTCAATTGGTCGTACCCCTGGGCATGATCATGTGCCGTTACAGTATGGTGCTTGTGTATACGCTTGGCATCACCTTTACGGTCCAATTGTATGATTTTGACTTTACGTTGTCGCAGTGGATCGTGGTGCTTGCAGGGGCTGTGGTGATATCGATTGCTGGTGCAGGCTCCCCGGGTGTTGTCTCTATTGGCATGATCGCGGTTATTGCGGAGATGCTCGGTCTGCCTTCCGAGGTCACCATCATTCTGCTTTTGGCTATGAATCCAATTGTTGATCCTATCATTACGGCTGCGAATGTATCCATACAATGTCTAACCACTTCACTATTGTCAGCCAGAAAGGATAACTATGATCACTATCAAACGGCTAACACTCCAGGACAGGTTGAAGTATAAATCGTTCATGTTTCAGTGGTTATACAAACAAGTGGAACAGAGCTTGAATGACCCAATGGAATCTGAACGGTTCATGTTAATCGGAGCAGAATCGCAAGGTGTCCCCGTGGGCCTGCTTGTGCTTGAGCAGCGGGGTGGATACGGGCATGCAGTCTTACAGTGTATCTTCGTATCGAAGCCATGGAGAAGGCAAAAAATCGCTACATCGTTGCTCCAGGAAGCACGAATTTTATGTATGGAGAAAGAAATGGCTACGCTCTCTCTGAGCTATTACTCTGACAAGTCTTCGACGGATACGATCGAAGCTTTATTGCATAAGGAAGGCTGGATACAGCCTCAATGTGAATCAGTCGTTTTCCATATCCATCTTGGAAGCGGAATTGCTGAGGCGACCTGGTTAAGGGAACGAGCTATCCCCAATGGGCTGGAGTTATTTCTATGGGCAGATCAGGAAGAGGGGCAACTTAGACAATCCATTGAAACAGGAGAGCATGATTTCCCTTCATTTTTGTCTCCGTTCAAAACCTTTGCTCCCCTGGAACCAAGCAACAGCTTTGGTATTCAATCCACACAGGGAGTTCAGGGGTGGTCGATGACGTATCGACTGGACGAGGACACGATCTTGTATGATGCACTGTATATTGCGCCGGAATATCAACAGTTCGGTCTGGCCTTTCAGATGCTGGGCAGATCCATCCGGGTTCAAACGGAGGCAGGCATCCCCCACGCGATGTTCACAGTTAACCAAAGTACACCAATCATGATGAAGCTTTCCCGGCAGTGGCTTGCACCGTATTCCTGGAAGACGAGTGAGAAGCGAAGCAGTTATATCCGATTGGGATAAGGAGAGGAGGACGAATATGAGCGACAGAGAGAATACCAACACGAAGGATCGTGTCGTGATTACAGGAATGGGCGTATTATGCGCGCTCGGCGATCACCCGCAGATGGTATATGAGCGTATGCTTGCTGCTGTGACCGGAATTCGGGAAGTAACCCGCTTCGACACGGATAAGTTACAGAGTTCACTTGCAGGTCAGTTGGAGGATTCCATCCGTGAAGGAGTACTTGCAGGCACAGCGGAGCTATCCATGGACTTATGTGCACGGTATGCCATCGCTGCTGCGAGGAAAGCGTTAATCGATAGTGGCCTTTCAATAGCACATGCGGATAACATGAAGCATCACGACAGGGAAAAAGGAACAGGTGGAAAGCCATCCGTTCTTCCTGCGCGGATCGGACTCACGCTGGGTACGTGTAACGGTGGAGTTCTATCTTTGGAAGAGCAGTGGAACCTGTCTGAGTTGGACGTTGATCATACGTCCCGGTATCCATTTTATCAGCAGGGCGATGATGCAGCGCGAGTTCTGGGTGTGGCAGGTCCGGTCGCAACGTTAAATACGGCATGTGCTGCGAGTGGCAATGCCATAGGCTATGCAAGTGATCTCATTCGCTGGGGGTATGCCGATGTGATGCTCGCTGGTGGATCTGACCCATTGTCGCATAGTGTATATGCCGGATTTAATGTACTCCGTGCACTTAATTCACGTCCCTCTTCACCCTTCAGCACCCAATACGGATTGAACTTGGGAGAAGGTGCAGCCTTTGTTGTATTGGAGAGACTGGACGCTGCACTTGAGCGTGATGCAACGATCTATGCTGAATTATGTGCCTATGGGTTGAGTAACGATGCCCATCATATGACGGCTTCTCACCCGGAAGGTGCAGGTATACAACGTGCAGTGGATATGGCGATCAGCCTTGCCGGAGTATCCAAAACAGATATTGAATACGTAAACGCACACGGGACTGGAACACAGGCGAATGATCGTGCTGAAATTAGTGGTCTGCAGGGTAGTTTCGGGCCTAATCTGTCGATTCCTATCAGCTCAAGCAAAGCCTATTTTGGTCATACATTAGGTACTTCGGCTGCATTGGAGCTGGTTACCTCGCTCTACGCTATCAGGCAAGGATACGTTCCCGCTACGCTTCATTTTGAAGAAGCTCGCGAAGGCTGCGAGGATGTTGATATCATTCAACATTCGATGCGTCCGATGCGCCCGGAATATATGATCTGCAACAATTCTGGCTTCGGAGGACACAATGTGTCGCTTGTGCTGCGTACAAATGGAATTGAAGAAGAGCGGTATTCGAGCGTGCAGAATCCTGAACGTGAGAATTCACTTGCAGGGCATCCGGGCGAGGAAGTCCCCCGACGACGTGTTGTCATTACTGGAGTGGGTGCCGTCAGCAAAGGGGATATCCGTAAGGGGAATGTACTCGGGGCTTTTGGTAAGGGCACCGAACAGGTAACGGAAACGTCCTTCTTCTCCTTAAAAGATTACGATAAGAGCAAATATGAGCGCAGAATGAACCAGCTCACACAGAATACGATTGGTGCAGTTCTTGCAGCGATGGAGGATGCAGCGCTGGGCGAGTCTCAGCGGGAACATACGGGCTTTATCTACGGTACAGCACGAGGAAGCACGAGCAGTATTTCGAACTTTCTGGAATCTGTATTTGTCAAAGGCCCGGAGTATGCAAGTACGATCTATTTCCCGCATACGGTCATTAATTCCATTGCTGGTCAGACGGCTGAGAAATTGCAATTTAAGGGATTCAATAGCTCCTTCAGCACAGGAGGCAACGAGGGATTGACTGCCGCATTGTATGCAACGGGCAAGATACGAGAGGGAGCCCTGACATCTTGTCTGATTGGTGCTGGAGATGAACGATCCCAGCTTGCGGAGGATATCGACCGGGCCAAAGGATTGCAGGACAGCCGTTACGAGATGACGGAAGGCAGTGTCTGTATGGTCCTCAGTGATCTGGAAGAAGCTGATCATACGCGATCCGGGATCTATGCGGAATTGAGTGGACTCGGTGTTGCTTCTGGCGCAGCACAGGACGCTTCGAGACAGAGCGAGGCGTTGATCCGGGCAGTTACCGATGCACTCCATGAAGCTGAAACCAGCATGGGGCAAATGGATCTGATTTTGCTCAACTCAGTGGGACGTCCCGGTGAATTGGAATTAGAGCAGAGCGCCATATCCTCGATGGGGAAAGGTAAGGTCGCACCATTCGTGCCGATCATGACCCTTAATGCGTGCACTGGTTATGGAGAATCGTACAGTTCGATGTTACACCTCGCGGCGGCTGCAGAGCTTGTAAGCCCGGGAGCCATGCACGAACTTGCCAAAGGTACCTACGCCCATCTGGGCCTGCCTGAGCGATCTTCTGCATACCAGCATATTTTGACCATCAGCTCTACAGTGAATGGCAGTTATTCTGCGGCAATCGTCAGTAGCGTCGCTGAGTGAACCGTGTTAATTGAAAAATTATAGGAGGCTTACACATATGACAGTGAATTACGAGGTAGAGATGGATGAGATCAAACAGACAATCAAACAAACGTTGTTAATTGATCGGCTCAAACTGGAGGACATCACCGCAGAGGAAATTACGGATGACATGATTTTGTTCGGTGAAGAACTGGGACTGGACTCTGTGGAGGCGTTCGAGGTTATGGTTGGTATGGAAGAAATATATGGCGTGATGGTCGAGGACCTTCCCGCGACAGAGTTACAGATCCATCTGAAAAATGTGCAATCTATTGCCGAACTGATTATGGCCAGAAAGACCAAAGGAACGCGAGGCCAATGACCTTTCGTGATCACGTCGTTGTGGTTACAGGGGTATCACGGGGCATAGGGCGGGCCATAGCGCTGAGATTTATTGCAGAGGGAGCCATTGTGGCAGGCATTTATGTCAGGGATGACGCTGCAGCGGACCGGCTAACAGAAGCGGTGAGTGCAGCAGGCGGACGGATGCGGTTGTTCAAGGGCTCTGTTGCGGACCATGCTTTTGTAGCGGATGTGATGAAAGAGGTATTTGATACATTTGGCCGTGTGGATGTCCTGATCAATAATGCCGGAAGATCGAGCGACCAGATGGCACTGCGGATGGAAGAGCAACAGTGGAATGAGGTGCTGGACACCAATTATGTTGGTGCCTGTTATTGCTCACAGGAGGCGGTCAGCTACATGGTTCTTCAGGACAGTGGAAGCATTATCAACCTGGTGTCGGTGAGCGGTATATATGGGCGGGAAGGTCAAAGCAATTATGCAGCTTCCAAAGGGGCTTTGATGGGGCTGACGAAGTTATATGCCCGCCTCTATGCATCACACAACATTCAGGTCAGTGCCATCGCACCAGGTATGATTGATACCGAGATGACGGAGGAGGTGTCGCAAGAGAAGCTGAATGATTTTCTGCGCCACACCCTCACCGGAAGGCAAGGGTCTGCGGAAGAGGTAGCTGAAGCGGTGATATACCTCGCAGGACCTGCGGCACGTTATCATACCGGACAGACATTAAAACTGGATGGCGGCTTTTTGCGTTAAGGGCAAACTTGAATTGCAATCAGAGGGAGGGAAGCTAATGAAAACGGCGTATGTGCATCATGCAGAGAGTACAGCTATGCAGATGATGGTTGTATATTTGTTACATCGTGGCTTGCAGATTACAGCAAGCTTCGCCACATCAGAACAAGCAGAGCAGTTTCATTCCGATCTGTCTGTGCACGACCAGAAGAACTGCCGGACTATTGTTGCGCCGGACCTGGGAATGAAGGGAATTGAATCCGTACTGTCAGCATCTGCCGAGCATATGCAGGGGCTCGACTTCTATATTCATGGCAGTAGCTGGGTGGATGAACTGTCTGAGCTCCAAAGTGATCCGGCGGCTTTTGCTCTAACCAGTCATCGTCAGTTAAGTGAACTCTTTCTATATACCCGTGCAGCAGGTCATTTTATGGCGCGTAAACAGAATGGACAGATGATCGTGCCCCTACTGGCAGATATGATGCACTATAGTGGATTTCCTTCTTCTCCGGTGTATAACCAGGGTGCCCAAGCATATGTCAAAAGCTTCGCCAAAGAGATGACGCCTTTTCGAGTCTCGGTCAATACGTTAACGTTTGGTTACTACCGTATGGAGAACCACATTAACGCCGGACGAAGTCGCAGGAAGATCTATGATATGTTCACCTTAAAACCTTCTGTGCCTGAATTGGAAGAGCTTGTACAAGGTCTAGGCCTGTTACTTGATTATGGTCAGGGCATGAGTGGTCAAAATATAACGTGGGGTTACGGTATTCCGTCTGTTCTCTGATATGATCTGAGACAATACGGCTTCAGTAATCTTCGAAAGAGGCAGAAGATGGGATATCAACAGAATGGAAACGATGCGGAGCAGGAGAACCGCCAGTCCGATGAACTGCTGGAAGAAGAACTGGAAGAGGTTGTCGGTGGACTGGCGACTGTTTCAATTGCGCGTTGCAAAGTCTGCCACATTCGAATTGCAGTGTACGAGATGAGCGTATGTGCAGCTTGTTTTCGCAAAACGCAGCTTCCACTTGCAGGAGAAGGGGGCTAACCATGATCAGAAGGTACGACCGGCTGTGCATCTTGCTGTTGTTCATGTTAACCATAGGACTTATCCTCTCATCCTGTACAAGCGTATCCCGAGACGCTGTATCAACCATAGCAAGTCCGCAGACTGAAACGGCTCCGTCTCGGGCAGCAGAAACGGACATCACAGCAGCTAATGCAGTTAAGGGAAGGGAACCAAGAGTTTATACTGCGGAAGAATTAGAAGGATATCCGCAAGATATTCGGGATATTTTGAGCAGGGGCAAGCTGAGGATTGGATTGAAGGTAGAGGACCGTTATCCGTTCTTTTACACCGATGAAGAAGGGTTACTGCGCGGGAGCGATGTTGAGCTTGCCAACGACATCGCTCTTAAACTTGGAGTTAAACCGGAGTATATCCGAACAGCGGATTCTTTCGATGAAGTGATTGATCAGGTGTCTTCCGGGGAGGTGGATGTCGGCATATCCAAATTGAGTATCACCCTGGAGCGGGCGAAGCGAGTACTGTTCTCCAATGCGTATCTGCATTTCAAACAAGCACTGCTGATTAACCGCCTTCAACTTGCGGAGCTCGGCAAAAAAAACGAATTTCCCGATGTGCTAACGCTGCTTCAGCAACGTGGAACACAGATCGGCATTGTTCAAGGCACGTCTTACGTAGGTTTCACACGTGAGCTCTTCCCCACGCATAAACAGATTGCCTACAAGAATACTTCCGAATTGTTTGATCGTGTGCGGCAAGGCGAAGTGATCGCTGCAGTCTATGATGCATTTGAAATTTCACGTTATTTGGATCAAAACCCAGCCTACTCCCTTGACCTTCAATATGTGCAGCTGGAGGATCAGGATGACGATATTGCCATCGCCGTTGATCCGCGCCGCATGCATCTCCACCAGTGGATCAATACGTATCTTCACATGCAGGAGAAGAACATTCAGCGCTGGCTTGAAAACTATGGCATCTGAACAATAGGGTTGTGCTATGATACATGCATGAACCCGATAGTTCGGTTTTTTATTCAGTTAAAAGAGGGGACACCGTGGTGGGAATCTCATGAATAAACGTACTTCTTTCCTGTATTACATCATCCCTGTTATGCTATTTTTTCTGATTTTTACGGTACTGATCTTGTTCGAATTACCTTCTAATCAGATGAATGCAGAAGTTCAGGATGGGCGTTTAACGATTACCAGTGAAGCTCTGTCCTCTGGAGAAGGAAGTCGGTTAGATGGCGAGTGGGCATTCTATTGGAAACAATTGCTGGAGCCCAAGGATTTTGCCAGTGAACGAACCGGTCCGGTAAGTTACGTTAATGTTCCAGAATCTTGGAGGAATTATGAAATCAGTGGGCATAAGCTGGATAATACGGGATTCGCCACGTATCGTCTGGTGGTGGATTTACCTGAGCAAGATATAGAGCTGGGATTACTAACCTCAGGGATAACTTCCGCACACCGATTGTGGATTAATGGCAAACTGGTATCCGAAAGTGGGATTGTCGGACGAACGTTAAAGGAATCTTCCTCATATAAGGTGCCTGCTCTAATCCGAATGGAGGCAGGGCAGACCCAAGCTGATATTATTATTCAAGTTTCGAACTATACACATCGAAAAGCGGGTCTGTTTGGCTCTCTAACGATCGGTGAATATAATCAATTGAATCAATCCATGAAATACAAAATGGTATCCGAGAGCATGATTATTGGCTGCATGTTGATTATGGGGCTCTACCATATCCTGTTGTATGCATTGTTGCGCAAAAATCGGGAGTCTCTGTATTTTGGTCTGATCTGCATTCTGCTGGCCATGAAGAACAGCTCTGATTCCCAGTACATTTTATCAGAGCTTATTCCGGGAATGAGTGGTGATACGTTCCTTAAAATTGAGTATTTAGGCTTCTTGGGCAGCTCTCCACTTGCTCTACTTTTTTGTTACTCCATTTTCCCCAACGAGATGTCCAAACGATTACGTATATTTTGGATTCCAGGGTTGCTGTTCACTTTGTTTATCCTGTTCACACCTACTCAGGTATATACGAAGTTTGCATTGTTCATGCAGGCATACGCGATTCTGATCGGGATTGTGATCATTCAAAATGTGGTCCGAGCTGCCATGAAAAAACTTGCTGGGGCACACTGGATGCTGGCAGGTACCATCGTATTCTTCATTACCGTAGTGAATGATATTTTAATGAATAACGGTATAATTCAAACAGGAATCTATTTCTCATATGGTCTTCTCTTTCTCATTCTTTGTCTGTCGATTATTGTATCCACCAAATTTTCCAATGCCATGAAAACCAATGAACGTTTATCTTCGCGCCTGCTTGAATTGGATCGGGTAAAAGATGAGTTTCTGGCCAATACCTCCCACGAGCTTCGTACACCGCTCAACGGAATTATCGGGCTTACGCAGTCGTTGCTACACAGCATGGATGACCGGTTGGAAGATAACCAGCGAATGCATCTGAACATGATCGTCTCAAGTGGTCAACGTATGTCTTTTCTGATTAACGATATTCTGGATTATGCACTTCTTAAAAATAACGATGTACGTCTGAATCGAACCAAAATAAACCTACACCAATTGGTTCAGGTGGTCCTCACCGTGGTTAAACCGCTCATTACTGGTAGGGATCTTCTATTACACAATCGAATTGATCCCCATTTTCCACCGATCGAAGCAGATGAGAATCGAATGCAGCAAATTTTGTTTAATCTGGTCGGCAATGCGATCAAGTACACACCATCGGGTCATATCGTGATTCGTGCACAGATTGTGCAGGGTGATGTGGAAATTCAGGTAGAGGATACAGGGATTGGCATACCGGAGGATAAATTTGCAATGATTTTCAATCCATTCGAAAAGCTGGAATCCATTGATAACACGGGTACCGGACTTGGACTAAAAATCACCAAGCAACTTGTCGAGCTGCATGGAGGAGAGATTAAAGTACAGTCGAAAGTGAATCAAGGCTCCCTTTTCTCGTTCACCATCAGGCAGCATAAGAAGAATGTTCCAACTGCGCTACCGGATAAGCAAAACAATGAATTCATTCAGAACGGCGTAAGCACCCTTCGTTCTGTTGCAGAAGCTAAGGCAGCAAGTTCACATGCTCTTAATAGGGAAGTCAGTTCCGCGAAAGAATCGGAGATCCAACCTTATCGTGTATTAATTGTGGACGATGAGCCCGTTAACCTGCAGGTGGTGATTCAGCAGCTTGCACCACTGGCATGTGTGTTTGAAATTGCGAACAGTGGCACTGAAGTGCTAGCGCGTATGAATGAGTTGCAGAATTTCGATCTGGTGATCACGGATATGATGATGGTTGGCATGTCGGGATATGAACTATGCGGATTGATCAGGGAGCGCTACAGTCTGATTGAGTTACCTATTCTAATTATGACAGCAAGTAATCGAGATGATACAATTACAGCTTGTTTTGCCGCCGGAGCCAATGATTATATATCAAAACCGATTGGACGTAATGAACTCATAAGCCGTGTACGCACACTGTTGTTGTTAAAAAGGTCTGCTCAGGAGCTGAGTCTGAACGCACAGCAGCTTGAAGAGTTGAATCAGCAGTTATCCGAGTTAAATACCAACCTGGAGCATCGTATTCAGAATCGTACAGTAGAGCTGGAGCAGAAAAATAAAGATATGGGCCGTCTGGAATTGTCACGCAGACGATTGCTGAGCGATATATCGCATGAACTGCGCACACCGATGACTGCGATTCAGGGTTATGTGGAGGCAATTGTATCCGGATTGGTGGATAATGAAGAGGATCAAAAAGTATATCTGCAAATGGTCTTAGTGAAGGCGCTGGGGCTGAATCGTCTCATTCACGATCTATTCGAGTTGTCCCGACTGGAGTCGGGCAAGTCTGAAATGATCTTTATCATGATGAGCTTGCAGGAGTTAATGGATACCATTCAGGACAAATTCAGGCTGGACATCGCACGTGCTGACATGAGCTACGAGTTTCAGATGAACATTACGACTGCTCAGCGAAGTGATTATCAAGTCGTGATTGATATGGATCGGATTACTCAGGTGTTGACCAATCTGGTGTTTAACGCGATTCAGCATACAGGTGCAGGTGGAATGATTCGTCTTCAGTGTTCCATTGAGGAATGGGAAAATGACGGTGATTCTCCAGGACGACTTACCATCCGTGTGGAGGACAATGGAGCGGGTATTATGGAAGAGTCACTGCCATTTGTATTTGATCGCTTTTTCCGTGAGAAACATGATCGGCATGTGGTTCAGGGCAGTGGTATTGGACTTGCGATTGCGAAGGAAATTATTCAGTATCATGATGGAAACATACACGTAGAAAGTGAAGTCGGAAAAGGGAGTTCTTTTTATTTCACGCTGCCTCTGTATGTTCTGGATTAGGGAAAGTCACGCATCTCGATGATTAAGTCGGAAATGATTGAGTTCCACAAGAAAACGAGTACTCAGGGTTCACCCCGGTACTCGTTTTTTATTATGCTTGAAACACTTTGGGAGCCAGTTCTAGGTGTCAATTCGATGATGATGATGATGAAGAAGCGGCAGCAGCCGATGCTGCGGCAGTTGCGGCCATGGCTGCTTGTTGAGCGATGATAATATTTGTGATACTGGTTGAGATTGCTGTCGTAAGCACACCGTTCCGCAGATTCTCCACATGTTGAATGGCTACCAGAGCAGACGAGAACAGGAGCAACTCCTGTTTGTCGATTGACCAGGCACCGAAGCCTTTTTGAGTCCGTAACCAGTCATTTGTTTCTGCGACTTCATCCACTAATGACTCTCTGTCCGAAGGCAGTAGAGAAAGTATCCCGAGAGATGGTAATGTGTACGTTTTGTCCATTCGAAGATCCCTTTTGCGAAAAGCTTCATTTAAAGCAATCACACGAGCACCTGCATCCGGGGGATCATCTCCAAGAACCAGGACCTGTGTTAACGCCTGCACACTATTTCTGGAAGAGAACTCTGGTTTTAATTCCCCGTAGAGTTGTTCCATGCGTGCCACACCAGTATCTACGTTGAGATCGGAAAGGGCTAACATGGCAGCGAAAATGTAGTCATCCTGTCCAGTGAGGAAGCGATGCTCTGCTTTCATGCCATCATAAAATGATTTGGCTCGCTCCACCGTAGGTTGAAACTGGTCAGGTGATGTCTGAGTAGCGATCTGATAGGCGGCAATAACCAGATAATCGGAGTTGCGGAATTTGATCTCTTTCATCAAGTCATAGACATGCAAGGTGTCTGCCAGTCTCGTCTCTTCATCCGTTGTAAGGGAGAGCATGGCAGCAATGCTAATGGCCGAATTACCTCTGAATGCAGAGAAGAGTTTTGTGTTTTGCTTAATCAACTCATGGCTTTGAAGAATAGCTTCCCCATCGGCTGTTTTATTCTCCGCTGCATAGAGCAGGGCAACCAGACGTTGCATCATCGCATGTTGCCATTTAAACGACTTCTTGATGATCTGGGTGTTGGAAACAAATAATTCAACTCGTTCTGCATGATGCTGCTGCATAGGCACACCTCCATATTCACTGTTATTCTATAATACCCTTCCAGCTTCCTTCATTCCGTCGGTGTAAACAGATTAGATGATTAGGAATATCAAATGAATTAAAGCGATTATTCCCATAGGGTAGATCAATGATCTGGAGAACCCGTTTTTAAATTCATTTCGAGGATGTTTTTCGAAAAAGAAGTGTAATACGGTATGTATGATGAAAAAGATATCTAGCACCCAAAATGTAATGGTCTGATATGAGCTAAAAAGAAGAGAGAGGATGATGGTATACATTGGCAGGTGAATCCAAGTGAAATACCTATAGGCTTTATCATCTTCCATATCTTTTAACACCATAAACAATTTCCACTCGGACCGCCTGATGGCATCCATTTCGTGAAGCAGAAAGAGAGACAGGTTAAACAAAAATAAAACCAGTAAAAAGTCAGGCATGCTAAGTCTCCTTTTTCTATTCAATCTGCTCCTATCTTACTAAAGGTAATTTGATTTGGCAAAATATGAAAAAAGGTTCACGCTCCGTTCATACGTGCTTGATATGCTCTCGAAAGAAAGCGTAAGGAACAGGTATTAAAAAATATGCGGAGTGGTGGGGGCAAGTCATGTCATCGTTCATAAGAAAGATTTTTGGGAAAATGATTTTACTGGTGTTATTGTTAGGCATGATATTAGGGGCAACTGGATTAGGGACCATGCCACTATCGGCAGCAGTATCCAATCCGGGATTAAATTCGGGTAAATTGGAGCAAGGAGTCGTAGCTAATCTGGAGGATACTGATCAGTTAACGGCATTCATGGATGGGATGATGGATGTGCAAATGCGATCTTTACAAATTCCAGGCGCAGTCATTTCGATTGTGAAGGATGGGGAGATCCTGCTCTCCAAAGGGTACGGACATTCGAACATCGAAGAAAATAAACCCGTTGATCCCAAAACCAGCTTATTTCGAATTGCTTCAACAACAAAGCTGTTCACATGGACCGCCGTGATGCAATTGGTTGAGGCGGGCAAGCTTGATCTCGATACAGATATCAACACCTATCTGAAAACGGTGAAAATACCGAAAACCTATGAGGAACCGATTACATTGCGCCATCTCATGACCCATACCGCAGGATTCGAGGAGGGCGGTGTAGGTTACCAGATCACTACCGATCCGGGGAAACTTCCCGTCTCTATTGCTGAAACGATGGCAAAACATATGCCTGCAAGGGTTAAGCCACCAGGCGAGATGCTGTCGTATTCCAATTATGGCGCCTCACTCGCGGGACTTATCGTCGAAGAGGTCAGCGGTGTTGCCTATAATGACTATATACAGAAAAATATACTTGATCCGCTGGGCATGAATTATTCTACGGTAGAGGAGCCTGTTCCAGCGTCTCTGGAACCTTATGCCGTCCTTGGATACGCCCGAGCCAACGGCGAGTTTGTAACCAAACGGCCAACGTATGAGGGAGGATTCCGTCCTGCGGGATCAGGAAGCGTCTCGGCGAACGATATGGCTCATTTCATGATTGCCCATCTTCAAGACGGGCGATATGAAGATAAACAAATGCTCAAGCCGGAAACAGCCAAGCTCATGCATTCTCCGGCATTCCAGTTTGATGAACGTTTACCCGCCATGGATCTGGGCTTTTACGAGTTGAATATGAATGGACTGCGTGTGATCTCTCATGGAGGTGCCGATGAGCTGTTTAATACAGCGCTTTATCTTGTACCGGACAAAAAAGTGGGCATCTTTGTTTCCTATAGTGGAGGGGAAGGCGGAACGGCAGCAGAAGGGTTGGCGCAAGCCTTTTTTGAACGATACTATCCTGTACATGCAACTGAGCAGCCTAATGAAACTTCTATTGAATTAGGGGAGTCTCTGGAAAAATATGCAGGCTCTTATCAATTTACACGCCGTAATCACACAAAGATCGATAAGTTTTTCAGTTTTCTGACTCAAATCAATATCGAGGTTTCGGATAACCGACTGTTTATTGGAAGTGGTGCAGATCAGCAAGTATATACTCCGATTGGCGTGAATTTATTCCAGGAGGTCGGAGGGACACATCAGATGGGGTTCCGCACCGATGCAGAGGGCGAGGTCACGTATCTGTTTCTGGATATATTAAACCCAATGCCGCTGGAACCTGCACCGTTAATGAACCAATCGAAGTTCTGGCTCCTCTTGCTCGGCATTTCGGTTGTTCTGTTCATCACTGTATTGCATGGATTTGTTTATCGCAGACGCGAAATCAGAGTGATGCCAAAAGCACAGAAATGGGCAGTTCGGTTGGCAGCTATTACGTCTATATGGGGACTATTAACCTTGGGCGCAACACTTCTGGTGATGAACATGGATCTGATTGATCGGCTTAGCCATATTCCACTATCTTTACGTCTCTATCTGTTTATGCCGGTTATCCTTGTAGGGTTGACTGCGGCAATATTCATCATGAGCGTCCTGGCATGGAAAAACCAATATTGGACGTTACTGAAGCGTGTGCACTATACGTTCGTAATGGTAGCAGCAGTGATCTTGAGTTTATTTTTCTATCATTGGAACCTGCTGGGCTGGCATTTTGGTTGAAGGCCTCCTCCCAAGTGGAAGAAAAAAGATAGATATCGGAGGCATGCATTTGATATGACCAAAATCCTAGTTGTGGATGACGATGTGCATATTCGTGAGCTGATTACCTTGTTTTTGCGTAATGAAGGATTCGAGATTGTGGTAGCTAAGGACGGTGCGGAAGCACTGGAGATTGTGGGGAAATCCCATATCGATCTGGTTATCCTTGATATTATGATGCCGCGATTGGATGGATGGGAATTATGCAGGGAGATCCGGCGTATGGATCTGAATATGCCATTGCTAATGGTCACGGTAAAAGGAGAATCGGCCCAGAAAGTAAAGGGGTTTCAGTTGGGAACAGACGATTATTTAACAAAACCCTTTGATCCGCTTGAACTTGTGATGCGAGTGAAAGCTTTGCTGAAACGTTACTTGATTGTCTCCTCCCAGACCATTCAACTAGGGGGCATTATGCTGAATCGACGCAGCTTTCAAGTGATTCGTGGAGAGGAAACAATCAATTTGCCTTTAAAGGAGTTCGAATTGCTGTTCATGCTGGCGAACCAGCCTGGGCAGATTTTTACCCGAGAACAGTTAATCATCAAGATCTGGGGGAGTGATTACGAAGGGGATGACCGGACAGTTGATGTTCATATCAAGCGACTAAGGGAAAAATTCGCTGGTGATGCACACCATTTTCAGATTGAAACGGCCCGCAGTCTGGGCTACCGGTTAGTCATCACATGATCAAAACCTTATATGTTCGTATTATTTGCACGTTTCTGGTCGTCATTGTTTTCAGCTTGCTGACCTCTTTCTTCATCGGGATATTCCTTTTCAAAAAAGAAGTAAATCATATCGGTCAGAATGACATGATTTCTGTAGGGGAGGAACTGATCCGTCTATATGAGCGAACGCAACCTGAGGACAGGGATGCGTTCATCAAAAGTATGGTGAAAGTGTCCACCTATCCCATTCATCTTTATGACGTTTCGGGTAACGTAACCTTTTATGACCTAGACCATACAGAGACCGTTGAAATTGCACCAGAAGTGGTTCAAATGGTGTTGCAGGGCCAGATCTATCGTTCTCCCGGAGAAGTGGAGCAGACGTTCATCGGTCTTCCTTTTCCATACAAAGGGGAACCACAAGCCATGTTTATGCAGTATTCTCCGCAGAACGAAAATATCATTAATCGGATGATTTTATTGGTGTTAATGTTTGCACTGTTGATCGGAAGTTTTTGTATCCTTATTGCTGCAAGGTATTTGGTAAAGCCGATTCAGGTGTTGACGCGGGCAACCAAACGACTGGCGAAGGGTGATTTTAATGTGGAAATCCAAACAAAACGTGTGGACGAAATGGGAGCATTGACGCAGAGTTTCAATGAAATGGCGAGTGAGCTTAAACAGCTGGAACAGATGAGACAGGATTTTGTTTCCAATGTATCTCACGAGATTCAAACGCCGCTGACCTCTATTTCCGGTTTTGCCATGGCTTTGAAAAACAGCAGCCTGGTCGCTGAGGCTGATCGTAACTATTACCTCGATATCATTATTACAGAGAGTGGACGACTATCCAGACTAAGTGATAATCTGCTGGAGCTTGCGTCTCTGGATTCCGATCATCATCCGTTCGAGGCAACCACCTATAATCTTGATGAGCAAATCAGGCAAGTGGTAGTGACTTGCGAGCCTCAATGGTCAGCCAAAGGCATTCCAATTCACTTAGAATTGGCGGACGGTATCAAAATAAGGGCAGATCAGGATCAGCTTAACCAAGTGTGGATGAATTTACTAGGCAACAGCATTAAGTTTACTCCCGTGGGCGGGCGTATCGAAATACGCACGAGCCAGTCTGTGGATGGAATCTTTTTTACGATAACGGATTCGGGTATTGGAATATCGCCAGAGCAACTGGATTATGTTTTCGAACGGTTTTATAAAACAGACCTGTCACGCGATCGTAGCATCAGTGGTAACGGTCTGGGCCTCGCCATCGTCAAAAAAATCGTGATGCTTCATCACGGAACTGTCGAAATGAAAAGCCAGGTAGGCGTGGGGACAACGGTGATGGTTCATTTGCCTTCCGGATGATTACAAAAATCAATTTGGAGCTGCCAAAGATATTTTTCTGGTAGCTCTTTTTTTATGGGTTTTCAGATCACTATTCCAGTGGCGATAAAAATCAGGATTATTCTGATTGCAATAAATCATCAGGGGTTATCCTAATCATGTCAGGTGAGGGCATGAGGAGCGGCACCTTTTTCATGTAAAAGTCCTGTTTAGCTAATCTTCCTCACATTCCTTGTTGTATTTCTGTGGCACATCTCGTACAATTTGGTGAAGTAATTCTGCATTGCGTTAATGTGAATGTGAAAAGGGGAGAATCGTTTGGAATCAAAGCAACTATCTAGAGGGCTAAAGCCCCGCCATGTAGAGCTGATTGCACTCGGAGGTACAATCGGCGTTGGTTTGTTCATGGGATCGGCAAGTACGATCAAATGGGCAGGTCCATCCGTGCTGCTGGCTTATTTATTGGCTGGTATCGTTATCTTTTTTGTCATGCGCATTATGGGGGAAATGTTGATTCAGGAGCCGGTCACGGGTTCGTTTGCAACATTTGCTCACAAATATATTAGTCCGCTTGCCGGATTTCTGACCGCCTGGAGCTACTGGTTCCTATGGGTTACGGTTGGTATGGCGGAAGTTACGGCGATTGGTATCTATGTCGGGTATTGGTTCCCGGATATTCCGCAGTGGCTGCCTGCACTTGCTGGGGTGCTCATCATTGCGGCGGCAAATCTGGCGGCTGTGAAGTTCTATGGAGAATTTGAATTCTGGTTTGCGATGATCAAAGTGACGGCTATTGTAGCCATGATCGTGATCGGAACGGGTCTCATTTTCTTCGGCTGGGGGAATGGGGGACAGCCAATCGGGCTGTCGAATCTGTTTAGTCATGGCGGATTCTTCCCTGGAGGCATCAAAGGTTTCCTCTTCGCGCTATGTATCGTAACGGCTGCATATCAGGGGGTTGAAATGGTTGGTATTACAGCAGGCGAAGCGGAGAATCCGAAATACACCTTGCGTAAAGCGATCAAAAATATCGTATGGCGTATTCTTATTTTCTACGTCGGAGCTATATTTGTTATCGTAACATTGTACCCTTGGAATGAAGTGGGCGAGACGGGCAGCCCGTTTGTGCTCACCTTTGCCAAAGTTGGTATTGTTGCTGCAGCGGGGATCATTAACTTCGTGGTGCTGACGGCGGCCATGTCGGGATGTAACAGCGGGATTTACAGTGCGGGACGGATGTTATACACGCTGGCTGAGAATGGGCAGGCACCTGCTTTTTTCAAAAAGCTGTCCAAAGGCGGGGTTCCCCGCAACAGTATCGTCATTACAATCTCCTTGCTGCTGATAGGGGTTGTGCTGAACTACCTGATGCCGGACTCCAAGCTGTTCCTGTACATCTACAGCGCAAGTGTTCTTCCGGGTATGGTTCCATGGTTCGCGCTGGCGTTCAGCCAGTTCCGATTCAGAAAGCGTTGGGGCAACGAGATGGCGGATCATAACTTCAAGTCCAAATGGTTCCCGATCAGCAATTACATTATTATTGTGTATCTGATCCTCGTCATTATCGGTATGGCGTTTAACCCGGATACGCGCTTACCTCTGGTTGTTGGAGCTACATTCATGGCAATCGTGGTGGCAGGATATTTCGCATTTGGCATTGGCAAAAGACAACGGATAGATGGCGGCGAAGATCGCTAGTATCGTATTCCAAATTCAATTTATAATGTAATTTCATACGTGCATTCCTTGAATACAATGGAGAACCTGAGGGTTGTTCAGCGTCATTCAGGGAGTGCATTTTTTTATCCGCAAAATTCATGCTTGAATCTCCTGTAACTGGAGGTTTTAAGATTGGAGGCAGACAAGGGGGCATACATCTTATGAGGACAATAGAATGGATTTATCTTATTTTCAACCTGCCTATATTCGTGGGGGTAATCGGGATCGGGAGACAGAGTCAACATTTTCGGAAAATGATATGGGGTGGATTCGTCATATCGGGTGTGCTGCTGATCATCCATGGTGTGGTCGAAGGACTTCGTTGGCCGATGATTCCGGCGTATCTGCTCACGTTGGTTCCACTGGTTGTGTTATTTACAAAGGCAAGACGCCAGCAACAGTCAGGTGTAACCTCGCTGAACAGCAAAGGTTCCGGGGCATCTGCTTCCACATCGACTGTGACGAGGAAATTCGGACGTGTTCGAATCATCGCAACGTCTCTTCTGGTGTTGGTATACGCTATTGTGAGCATTGGCTTGCCACTGCTGTTCCCGATATTTTCGTTTGCCAAGCCAGCAGGTCCTTATGGAATCGGAACGGTATCCTACGATTGGACAGATAGCAGTCGGGATGAACTTCTGACGAGTTCTGCCGGTGATCAACGGGAGCTGATGGTACAGATCTGGTATCCAACGAATCCAGACGCAGAGGGCGCAACAGCTCCTTATGTTAATAAGCCGGAGATCTACGGGACAGCCTTCAATGATGTGCTGAAACTGCCAAAGCTTTTATTTTCCAGTCTGAGTCAGGTCAAAACGCATGCGATTCAGGAAGCTCAGTTATCTGATGCCGAAGCCAAGTATCCAGTTGTTCTTTTCTCTCATGGTCTTCATGGCTATGAAAATCAGAATACGTTCCAAGTTGAGCAGCTGGTCAGTCAAGGTTACATTGTTGTAGGGATTAATCACACGTATAGCAGTCTGGTATCCGTATTCCCGGATGGACGTGTGGCGCAGTTTGAATCCGAAGGAAAAGAAGGCTTTGAACAGCTGCAATTCAGTTACATGGACAAGTTGAATGAGACATGGGTTAAGGATGCACAGTTTGTACTGGATGAGGTAGAGAAGTTGGGTGCGGGAGATCCGAGCGGACGCTTTACCGGACGTATGGATCTGGACAACATCGGCATGTTTGGGCATTCATTTGGCGGAGCAACGACAGTACAGATGTTAATGGATGATCCACGTGTGAAAGCAGGCATGAATATGGACGGTGTATTGTTTGGCGAGAAACGTATCCCTGCGGAAGGTGTGGGCAAGCCGTTCCTGATGATGAGTGCAGATTCAACCGTTGCAGGCACAAGTGTGATGAGTGACGAGGAAATTGCTGCGATGGGCACGACCCGTCCGGAAGCCGAGAAATATTACGAGGAAGTGTACGACCGCTATGAGCCGGTAACCGCAGGAGGGAACTTCTGGATGGAGCTGACCAACACCAAACATCTGAGTTTCTCCGACCTCTACCTGATCTCTCCACTGCTTGAATGGACACAGGGTGTAGATGCGAGGGGAGCGCAACAGTTGGTCAACGATACGACGATTGATTTCTTCAACCACTACTTGAAAGGGCAACCGCTCCATATGGACAAGGAAGTGGGAGAACATGAATCCTATTCGTTGAAAAAAGGCTAAACGTACAAATGGAAGGAGACTGAAATTTAGTCTTCTTCCATTTGTTTTAATCGTAACCGCATGCCCTCCTGTAACAGGTTAATGCCATCTACAACCTGGCTCCATTCGGGATTCATCACCTTGCACAGCTTGTTAAAACGCAGAATGCGATCGGTCACAGAGTCCAGCATATATCGGGCCTGTTTGCGAAAAAATACTTCGGGTGTTTCAGCATGCTCGACACTTGCATACATCAACACAAAGTCCCACACCATGCTTTGCACAGCAGGGCTATCGATGGCCCAACGCTTGTCCAGAGCTTCGGTAGTGCGAATGCGAATAGCCTCCATTTTTTTCACCCAGACGTCTGCTTCGACTTGTGGCTGATTCGCCATAATGAAGAACGGAACCTCCAGCCGAGCCAGATCGGCCCAATAGGCCGGATCATTGATCAGTTCCTGAATTTCCTTCCAGGCCAGTGTTTGCTGAGCCGTCAGTTTGGTATCTTTCATCATGTATTTAGCGAAAAAGTGCAGAAACGACACTCTCCAATCCTGCGGAATGCTGTCCAGCAGATGGGATTCATCCACCTTGGCAGCAACAAATTGTTTTCGTCTGCTCGCATTGGCCGTCAGGGATTCTACCAGACTGGAGATATACGTGAGAGACTGTTCCGAACGCAGTGAAGTTTCTTCTTCATGCTGCTTGGCTTGTTGCAAAATGGAGAGCATGGAATTCATCATGCCGATCTGGGTTTCCAAGGCTTCAATCTGCAGATCCAACGCCTGTGCTACCGCCAGTTCACCCGACATGAGTTTTCGAATATCCGGTATGCTGAAATTCAAATAACGTAGTGTTGTAATGAGTTCGAGTTGCCACAGGTCTTGCGTTGTATAGAGTCGATGCCCACCTTCCGTATGACTGGAGGGTTGTAACAGTTCAATCTCATCGTAATAACGGATCGTTTTCACCGTGGAGCCGATCAGTTTGGCTGCTTCACCGATGGAATAGGGTTCTTTGTTTGCATTCAACGAGATCACCTCATGTTCTATTATACAATCTCCAGTTAGGGGAGATTCAATATGTGACAGTTGTCTGGGAATCCGGTTAGCTTAGTTTAAATTTCACCCAACTCGGTTACAAAGGAAAGAGTGCAACTTTTATAAAACAACTTCTGATAATAAATTTAACATTTACATGATAACGAAGAGCACAGAAATAACCTGCAGAAACGGAGTGTTCGCCTAAAAGCTTTCTGCAAGAAAGCTACATCGGAAGCATACGCTATCCCCAGATTTTCCCCTTATATAAGGGAGAGAAAAATCTGGGGATAACAGTGATCGGAAGGTTATTCTGTGATCGTAGTGATCAATGTAAATCACCGAGGAGGAATTGAACATGGCTAATCAAGACCAGCACACCATGCAAGATCCAACGACCCAATATCCAAAGGCTACACCGGAGTGGAAACAGCAACAGGATGAGCCGGGGCTTCAGCGTGAGATGACCCCTGTTCCCGATGCGGGTGAGAAAAGTTATAAAGGCAGCGGACGTTTAACAGGACGCAAAGCAGTTGTGACCGGGGCCGACAGCGGAATTGGCCGGGCGGCAGCGATTGCGTTTGCCCGTGAAGGTGCAGATGTCGTTCTGGCTTATCTGCCGGAAGAGGAAGCAGATGCACAGGAAGTTGTGAAGCTGATTGAGGAAGCCGGTCGCAAAGCAATTACGATGCCAGGTGACCTGAAGGATGAGAAATACTGTGAAGAACTCATTGAATCTGCGGTAAAAGAGCTTGGCGGGATTGATATCCTTGCTAACGTGGCAGGTAAACAGCAGTTTGTAGAGCAGATTGCGGATCTGACTACCGAGCAATTCGATGCGACGTTCAAAACAAATGTCTATTCCATGTTCTGGCTCTGCAAAGCAGCTGTGAAACACATGAAGCCGGGCAGCTCCATTATCAACACATCATCGATTCAGGCGTACAAACCTTCGCCAATCCTGCTGGATTATGCAACAACGAAGGCATCCATTAACACGTTCAGCAAAGCGCTAGCCCAACAGGTGGGTAGCAAAGGGATACGTGTCAACGTTGTTGCACCAGGACCGGTATGGACACCGCTCCAGGTCGTGGGTGGACAACCAGTCGAGAAGCTTGCCGATTTTGGCTCCAACACACCGCTTGGTCGAGCAGGACAACCTGCCGAGATGGCTCCGGCATTTGTGTTCCTGGCAAGCCAGGAATCCAGTTATGTGAGCGGCGAGACATTGAATGCAAATGGCGGTACGGTTAGTCCGTAGATAGTCTTAGGTAATCCGATCAGGGTATCAGAGGATACGGTCTCCGAATTGGGGGCGGTATCCTCTTTTTTGTCGTTAAGATGAGAGAAATAAAATATTTTTTTGTATGAAAGCGTTCTTATATAAAACAGAAAAGGTACATGGTAATATATTCAAGAACATGATCTTCGCTCCCAGCTCTGAGAGTGCGTTGCTTATACAATGAATCTGTTCAGATCAATACACTATGCCTAGGAATCGAAGGAGGAATTCTGTAATGGCCAAGAATGTACTTAAACTAGGTGACCCTGTCATAAGCACGTACACATCATATGGGACATTAACATCCGTTATGAACGAAGATTTATGGCCATGGATTTTCAATAACTTTATACAAATCAGGTATGCACATGGATGGGGAATTTTTTCGTTTGATTCTCATCAGTTTCTGCTAAGTACCTGTCCGGGAATTTCCTTTTACAACCTGCCACAAGAAATTGTGATTCGCAAATGGGGAACATCACTTAAGCAAGTGATTACGGAAGCGATAGATATGGGATATTATCTATATATTTATGCAGATAGATACTACATTGCGTGTACAGACTATTATCAAAAAGAACATCTCATGCACGAATTATTGGTGTACGGATATGACCTGGATCAAAATTTGATATACATTGCTGATAATCTTGATGATGGTAAATTCATACAAACCATATGTAGTCTGGATGAACTTGAGAAAGGCTACTGGACCATGTCTAATGAGTACAGTTTTTGGACAGAAGTGCGATTTCTCAAGCCTATCCAGAATATCAATTATGCAATTCATGTGGAGCAGATTATAACGGCGATGGAAAACTATCTTAACTCAAGTGAGACATATGACTTAGTGAGAGATCAGAAATACGATTTTGGAATGCAAGCTATTCAACGCATCTTTACCGACATTGAGCAGGCAGCCCTAGTTGGAGAAGCATTGGATTCACGTGTCTTTCATCTTTTGTATGAACATAAGCTACTAATGGAGTTACGTTTATCTTATTTAATGGAGAAATTAATCATTGAGCCAGATGCAACTTTTATGGAATTAAGCACTATTCTGAAACAGGACTACTTTAAATTGAGAAATATAGTTCTGAAATACAATATAACGCGTGATGCAATTACACTAAATAAAATAAGTGAGAGATTGCAAGAGAATCTCATGAAAGAAAAAGCATTTATTTCTTCTTTTATTACCAGATTGCAACAGGTTAAATCAATGGCTTAAAGTCATCAATTAATAGACAAAAAATCCCCTTTGCTTGTGAAAAAGCAAAGGGGATTGCTGTGTAACTAAGTTACTTCTGCTCTGGTTTCGGGTCCAGAATGGCATAACTGCCTAGCGTGGCTAATTGTGCTGTGTTCAGAAGCGCTTCATCCACTGCAGCGAGGGCTTCGCCGGCAGCTGTCATCAGCTCATCAGAGTCAACAGGTGAGGCGAAACGGAGAATGACCCGGTTCTCTCCTTTTTTGAGTTCACTCTCAGCCTTGGTTTTGTACTCATTAATGGAAGCGACTTCGAGACCATTTTGCACATAATAATCATTGGCATCGCTCTCGCCATTAAACATCACGAGCTCGGAATCAAGCCAGTAATCTTGATCCGCTATTGTTTTCTGACTGGCAGCAGTCTCATCATTGGCATTGTACAGGAAATACGGGATGCCGGAGTTCGTCAGGTTGTTGGTGGCATCGACATGGAACCATTCGTTCCCGATTTTGACCTTGTTCCATGCATGTGGAACGCCGCTGGAAGCGCCCGTTACAACGATGCTTTCCAGTCCCGAGAGATCGGAGAGCAATTTGTAAACGGAAGCATAGCTGGCACATACCCCGACACCTTTGACCAGAATACCGTATGTGGTAAACGAGTCATTGAACTGCGGATCGACATTTTTGAAGTTGTTTTGCTCCGCATTTTCCAGCGCTGCATCGTCATACTTCGCGTTATCGTTCAGATAATCGTAGATGGCTTTTCGTTTCTCGTCTTCGTTCATGCCATCCTTGATAATGGAAGCCACTACTTCGTTTGCTTTGGCAATAATCTCATCTTGCTTCTTCTGGATACCACTAGCCGATTCTTTGTAATGAATGGAAAGAGTAAGCGTACCATAGTTGTATTCGAAACCTTCCACACCAAGAATCAATGGATTCTGGTACATCACTTTCAAAACAACATCTGAGAGTGTCGTGAAATTCTGAGCTTCGGGGAAAGCTTTTAACGAAATTTTATCTTGTGCCGCAATCATGTTTTTGGCCAAAACTTCTTCCAATGCGGAATCCGCATTGATCATTGCATCACCTGTAGCAGGCTGAGGCACGGTTTCCTGATTACCTTGTTCTACATTTTGCTGTGTATTGGACTTCTGCTCATCGACCAGATTGTCTTCTTCAGTTTCAGGAGCGGGAGCAGGTGTTTCATTGGAAGCTTCTTCAGAAGCCATATCTGAAGAATTATCAGAAGTATCATCGGAAGCCTCAGTAGATAGAGGATCAGTTGCATCTTCTGACGTTCCAGTATCGGTTGTAGACTCTGTAGTTGGAGTTTCCGAAGCGGGTGCTTCTTCTGTTTCCGTTGCAGACTCAGGTGCATCATGATTGTTGATGATCGTTGGCACATCAGGTGCAGGGACGTAAGGTGTGTCATTCTTCGTTTCCACCAGTCCGTTGCTGGAATCGGCTACGGTTTGCTGAGCAAGTCTGTCCAGGTCTGCTTGAGTTACATTCTCTACGCGCACGTAACTTTTCAGAGCTGTTCCTTTAATATGAAAAGGAATATTCGTTTCATTGAACTCTGAAATCTCTACGCTCTTGGTATCATAGACAATGGTTTCACGAGTTAGAGAGCCGTCATTGTACTCAACTGTTGCTTTCTGAGGAAGTACATCTATATTCTTTAATTTCTCCCTATACAATTGTTCTTTCAGAGATGTTGGCAACTGGGAAGCAAGCGGAGCTGTAGGGACACCTCTGCTAAAATTGGATTCTTTGCCTCCACCGATTGCAGTGACGTAATATTCTCCTCGTATACCATGGTTCTGAGTGGTAGTTATCATTTCATTATAAGTGCCTAGCCCGCCTTTTCCGTCTCTCAAAAAATCATTGAAAGACGTCTCTGTCGTTACCGCAATATCTAAAGGCAGACTATTACTGAAAGCGTCCTCTGCGCCAGTTAGAGGTACATTTGTATCGAAGTTGGTTAGGTCAGAACGTTTATAAATTTTATATTCTGTGGCACCTTCAACCTTGTCCCAGACCAACTTGAACCGTCTATCTTTGTCAATTTCGTATCTTAGGTTAGGTACGGGTAACTCCGATTTCACTGTAAACGGAATAATGATGGGCTGATCGAGTAGTGTTAGCTTCTCAGCATCTGGATCATAATTCAGACGAATGTAATAAATGGGGGCACCGCCCCAAGAACTTTGATCCTTGTTCATCATGGAATCTGAACTTAAAACGCCCCATCCAAGAGGCTTAATGGAAACGTTGTTGCCATTGCTTTCACGAAGGGCATAAACATCGCTTGCTTTGAGTGCTTTAATATCGGTATGTACACTAATAATGTCACTAGCTGACAGGTTACTTTTACGTAAATCTGCTTTAAACTTGAACGTAAATTCTTCATCCTGAGCTACATTGTACATCGGCATGATCGCTTGTTCCGATTCAGAGCCGTATTTCTGTTTCAAACTTAAAATGGTAGAACCTTCTACTACTTCTGTAGGATTATTCTCGGACGGACTGCTTTCCTGCTCAGTACTCTGGCATCCAACCAGTAACAGGGTGAGCGCAAACATAACGAAAAATAGACGTTTCATGATACACCGCTTTCTTGTTTTTCTGAGTTGCTCTGATGGCTACGTTCTACACACCGAAAGATTATCAGATATGGTTAAAACCCTTACTCGAACCTCTTAACGCCCAAACCTCCTATTAATTTCCTAATATCCTTTGCTAGTTTATGGTCATATTGACGCATTGTCAAGGTGAGAGGGTAGGTTTTAAGTCCTGGCTCATCAAGTAATATCCGAAGCTGAGGTCACGGTCACCCGAACACCTTCCGATTATGGGGATCATGTGCGAGAGATGATTGAAGCATACGGGGAATTTTCACTCAAAATTCAAGAGATGCTGACGCAAGGTGATAAAGTTTATGTGCGCTGGAGACAAACGGGTACCCATATTGGCGAAGTGGACGGATACAGTCCAACCAACCTTCCCGTGATTGAAATTGCCAGTGCGGTATACCGAGTGGAAAACGAACAAATTGCAGAGTATTGGATACAGATCGACAGGATGGGCATCGAAAAACAATTGGAACGTAATCGGGGCTGAGTAGTTTCTCAGCTCTTTTTTAGTTTTCAGTTATTTGTAAGCGTTCCCGTGTTATAATGGACAAAGTTGTATACAAGTTACCTAAAACGTTTTCTGTCTTTTGACTCCATTATCTGAAAGTGAGGTTCAGTGATGATTAAAGCAACGGAAGATAATCAATATGTTGAACTGACAAGCCCGACAAGTTTACCGAAGGCATCTGGATTCCTTTGGAATGAAAAGATGATGATTCATGTGAATTGCCGGGGGTACGCGGTGGCCCAATTCATGCAGCCCGAACCTGCCAAATATTCGTACGCGCCCAACCTGGAAGCGAAGACGTTTATGCAACCGGAGCAGCCTTACTATGCCCACCATCCGGGACGGTTTGTCTACATTAAAGATGAAATAAGTGGCGAAATCTTCTCCGCCCCGTATGAACCGGTTCGCAAGCAGGCGGATAGCTATACGTTCGCTGTTGGTAAACACGATATTCATTGGAAGGTGGTTCAGGACGACATTTGCATCGAGATGTCCCTGCGTCTGCCGAAGGAAGATGTCATGGAGCTATGGCGCGTGAAGGTAACCAATCTGTCTTCGAGAAAACGCAAGCTGAGTATCTACCCGTATTATACGGTCGGTTATATGTCCTGGATGAACCAATCCGGTACATATGTGGAAGATTTGCAGGGCATTGTCTGCTCGGCGGTTACGCCATATCAGAAATATCAGGATTATAGCAAAATCAAAAACTACAGCGACAAAACCTATCTGCTTGCAGATCACAAACCGACCACGTGGGAAGTGAATCATGAGAGCTTTGAAGGCGAAGGCGGACTTCATAATCCTTCTGCCCTTCAGTCAGAGACGCTGGCTGGTGGAGATGCACGGTACGAGACACCTGTGGCAGTATTGCAATATAGAGTCGAACTGGAAGCGGGAGCGGAGCAGGCGTATCGATTCATCTTTGGGCCGGCTCATGATGAGACAGAGATTGAGGGCATTCGTCAGCATTATTTTGTGAAGCAGAATGAGGAAGGACAGGATGGTTTCACCGCAGCCGAGCAGGAGTATGCTGAGTATATTGCGGAAGGGCAAGGGAACATCCAGATTGAGACACCGGACAGCTGGTTAGATAATGTCGTGAATCACTGGCTACCTCGCCAGATGTACTATCATGGCAAAACCAATCGTCTGACAACCGATCCGCAGACGCGGAATTATTTGCAGGACAACATGGGTATGAGTTATATTCAGCCGCAGATTGCACGAGCTGCGTTCTTGACAGCCTTGTCTCAGCAGCATATAAGCGGCGCGATGCCAGACGGCATTATTTTGCACCCGGATGCAGAATTGAAATATATTAACCAGGTTCCTCATACCGATCATTGTATCTGGCTTCCGGTCTGTATGAAGACCTATTTGGATGAAACGAATGACCATAGCATTTTGGAGGAACAGGTTGCTTTTACAGACAGTGAAAAGAAGGTTACCGTACTGGAGCATATGAATCTTGCAATGCGCTGGTTGATCCATGAGCGTGATGCGCGCGGGTTGAACTATATCAATCAGGGTGACTGGTGTGATCCGATGAACATGGTGGGATACAAAGGCAAAGGCGTATCCGGCTGGCTGACCATTGCGACGGCATATGCGTTCAATGTGTGGGCAGATATTAGTGAACAGGCAGGGCATGCCGAGGTCGCAGCGGAATTCCGTCAGGAAGCCAACCAGACCAATGCGGTAGCCAATGAGTATCTGTGGGATGGGGACTGGTATGCCCGCGGAATTACGGATGATAACGTAGTGTTTGGTGTAAGCAACGACGTGGAAGGGCGCATCTATATCAATCCTCAGAGCTGGGCACTTATGAGCGGTGCTGCGGATCAGGAGAAACAGGAGAAGTTAATTCGTGCCGTAGAGGAGCAATTGGAGACGCCATATGGTGTCGAGAAGCTCGCGCCGTCTTTCACAGCGATGCGGGAAGATGTAGGTCGAGTTACGCAGAAACATCCGGGAAGTGCGGAGAATGGTGCAGTGTACAATCACGCGGCGGCGTTCTATATATATGCGTTGTACCTGGTGGGCGAGAAGGAGAAGGCGTACCGTCTGTTGCGTAAAATGATTCCGGGCCCCGATGCCGAGGATATTCTTCAACGGGGTCAGCTACCCGTATTTATCCCGAATTATTATCGCGGAGCCTATCGTCAATTCCCACGTACAGCTGGGCGCTCCAGTCATTTGTTCAACACGGGCACGGTGCCTTGGGTGTATCGTTGTCTGATCGACGGATTGTTTGGACTGCAAGGTCATGCACAAGGACTTCAAGTGCGTCCGCAACTACCTGAAGACTGGAACGAGGTATCGGTCACACGTTTGTTCCGCGGAGCTGAGCTGAATGTAAACATGAAGAAGGATGCTTCTGTCGAGCAGATTGAGGTGCATGTTGACGGTCAACGGATTGCAGGCGACATCATCAAGAATATACAGGCTGGCGTGAAATATGAGGTGCTGGTGAAACTGCCTTTGTAGAAAGAGTACGGAGTAGCTGATAAACGGTGTGAAGAGTTTTGGACAATCACTAAGAAAAATTAAAAACTGCCTTTCCTTCATAGGAGGAGGGCAGTTTTGCTTTCAAGATGTTGTTTTGAATTAATCTGTTTGTCAGACTGAATATGATAAAAGAATCCACAAGCTAAGCTTGATTAGCAAACACTCTATTCTTTGACTCTGTACCAATAGCTATAAATCTCTGAATAACCCAGCTTGGCGTAAAGCTTTAACGCAGGTGCATTATTCGCAACCACTTGCAGGTAACTGGAGGTAGCGCCCTGTCTTTTTGCCCAATGCAATAGATGCAAGATCATCTGTTCAGCAAGTCCCCGATTTCGAAAGTTAGCGTCTGTAATGATATCATACAACCCGATATAGCCACGTTCGATGACACCAAATCCACAAGCGACGACTTGCCCGTCGATCAACAGCGAGATGAAACCTACCTTTGTCCGGATATTGTCCAACATTAATTCCGTCGTTTCCCGTTGCAGATCATTCACCTGATTTAGCCTGCAAAAATGATCCAGCCACGCTGCGGTCAACTGTTCGTCGATCTGTACAGCTTGGTGCACAGGCTCTTTGATCTCTTCCAGACTCCGAGTCTGGATACGGGTCAGATCGACAACGCCATACCCTTTTTCTTGCAAAAGCTGGTCGAGATGATCCGGCTGAATAAACGGTGTGATTTTGAATATGGTATTTAACTGATTGGAAGCATAGATGCGCTCACATTCCTCAATCTTTTCATGCACATCCAGAGTGGAGTAGTGGATCGGTTGAACGGAGTTGGCACGTTTGGTATATCCTTTGGCAAAACGCAGTACCCAGCCGTCATATAATAAGGTGGACAAGGGTTGCCAGTGGTTAAGCGATAGTTCTTCAATGGTTTTATGTTCTGAGTCTATGGTATGCGTCATATCCAACCTCCGATTTTATGATTAAATAATAATACATAATTGTGCATAAAAATACAATACAAACATATATATCGTCGAACAGCATGCATTATAGCCGGAGATGGTATACAATTTGATTGAATGAATAATTTCAGAAGCGGAGCGCATTATGTTAACGATTGAGATGCAAGGCCATAGCATTAACTGTCATATCCAATACGGCAAACGCAAGAAAGTTTCCATCACGATGGACTTGCCTTATATGGTAACAATCAAAGCACCCAATGGTACCAGTGAAGACATGATCCGGCAACTTGTAGAGCAGCACGGGGATGTGATTTTGAAGAAATCCGATCTCATGCAGCGGGCGCTCGACGGTCCTCAAGCCAAGGAATACGAAGATGAGGGCAAGGGGAAGTTTCTGCTTTTTGGCAAGGAGCATGCACTGCATGACCTAATCCCTGTAGAGGGTCTGACCGAAGAAGAACTGCGAGCGAACCTGAAGAAGTTTTATTTTGCCGAGTGTAAACGCATGATTGGGGAGCGCATCGGTCGTTATCAGCAAGAGTTGAAGGTGAAACCGAAGTCAGTAGAGATCGTAGATTCTCCCACCAAGTGGGGCAGTTGCAGCTGGGACAAAAAACTTACGTTCAATTACCGCCTGGCGATGGCACCACTGGAAGTAATGGATTATGTCATCATTCATGAACTTTGCCATATTCACCACATGAATCATGACCGCTCTTTCTGGCGGCGGATCGGCAGCATCATGCCGGATTACAAAACAAAAGAAGATTATCTGATGCGCAATGGTCGGGCCATGACGTTGTAATTACAGACCCAAGCTTTCACTTGGACACGATAGATCCCTCTATTATTATTCGTAAAATCCGCGAAGGTCCCACTGTTTGCAGTGAGCGGCTTCGCGGATTTTTTGTTATGTCTGGATCAGGAGTGGGTTACTTGAACGCCGTATTGTGTGAAAAAATGAGTAACCGCATCCATGTCCATTCGATCATCAAACAGATGCTCAGGATAATAGATGCCTGGAGCCATAGGTTTGTCCGTTGGCATCATCAGTATCTTCTCGGCTTGCACCGCAGCGCCGAGTGCAGTCATATGAGTTTGACCGAGTGGGTCAGAGACTGTCATCGTTCGTTTAACTTCGTTTCCTTTTGCATCCAGCCCTTTCAATTGAATGACGAGATGATGTGCACTCCCGGTTCCCGGATTATAGAGCAACTTCCGCCGGAATGGCTGGAAACGTTCACCACTGATCATCTTCCATACTCCGGTTTTGACCAATCCGGCGAGTGCATAGGTAGATACCTTACTATCGAATGAAATGCGGAAACTGGCGGAATCGATATGGCTGGTATGAGGCAAAGTGACGTGATCGGGTGTGTCCAGTCTGTAACATGGGGTCGTATACCCGTTCGGGAAATGAACCTTAATCGGATCTGTCATGGGATAGACGAGTCGATGTGTATTGGATTCGGTTATCTGAAAAGGAATACTCATCCGGTCCATGAAGGCTGCCGAATCAGGGCCGGCTTTATCCCGCAGCGACCATAGGGCATGAATGTTTACTTCGACATGTTGCAGAGAGTTAGAAAGTATCATGGCAAAGAGTGACGCCGTTCCTGCCATCCATCCAGAGGACAGCACTACAGGGGCATGAAGTTCCTCCTGCTCTACTGTACGGATCGCTTGATTGAACACCTCAGTCCAGCGTGTTATATCGATGAGGGGAATTTTTCTCCGTACGGCCGACACCAGTAACCGATCATCCAGATCGTTCACTGCATTAATGATTAATGATATATTTTCACCTGCGTGAATCAGTGGATCGTCTGCATTGGTATCAACAACAACCGTTTGGACACGATTGGATGGAAAAGGTGCTGCTTTACCCGCAGAACGGCCTCCCAGTACCAATTCCAGATCAGGATGCCTGTCATGCAAAATGCGAGCAAGCTGTGCACCTACAGCACCATAGCCCCCAGCGATAAGAACTTTTTTTCTATTCATTCGATAAACCTCCGTTGATATGTTTATGTACTTATATGTTTAAACTAATGAACATAATAGAGTGAAGAAAAGGAATGCGGTTCACCAGCGCGGTATGCGCTAGCTCTGACATTCCACTTCCACGAGATGAACGAGCTGTTTGAGTAATTCGATCGCATCGTTGAACTCCAGCTTGTAATACATCTCCGTACCTTTTTTCTGAACCGATAACAGCCCGGATTGACGTAATATTTTCAAGTGATGAGAGACCGTAGGGCGTGACATGGGGACATGCTCTGCAATCTGCGATACGTTCATGCTCTCTTGATCAATGAGCAGCGATATGATTCGCTGGCGAACAGGATCTCCCAATCCTTGAAGATAGGGACTTAGATTCTCGAAAATATTAATAACTTTTTGGTTACCCATCGACTCGTTCATGGCTCACTCCGTTATAATGTTTAATTGTTTAAACGTATTATAAGGCTTAGTTAACTTAAAAATCAAATTTAACATTCCAAGTTGCAGGAAACTAGCTGTTCCGCTTGTCCATTTGAAGTACAATATAAGCAAATATGCCCATACCACGAATCCATTGATGTATCCGTGGTGGAAGGAGTCCAAGATGGCTGAGAGTAACCATTATTCGGTGCTGGTAGATGAATATATCTCGGAGTTTGCACCCGATGTGCAGGTGAGATTACAGGCGTTAAGACAGATTATTCGTGAAGCGGCTCCTAACGCCGAAGAGAAGATCAGTTACCAGATGCCTACGTATGCACAGCATGGGAATTTGGTTCATTTTGCCGCTTACCAGCATCATATTGGGTTTTACCCTGCTCCCAGGGGAATTCAAGCTTTCAAAGAGGAACTCTCCAAATATAAAGGGGGAAAGGGATCTGTCCAGTTTCCGTTGGATCAGCCATTGCCCGAGGATCTTATCCGCCGGATTGTGGCGTTTCGGGTAAAAGAAAATGTGGAAAAAGCTCGGGAGGAGAAGAAGCAGAAGAAGTAGTAAATGGTAAAAACTGATCTCACAGCTCAGTTGGGCAAGATTGAAGCGGTTATCGCTGATTTTGAACAGCAACATCAGCCAGTCATATACATGAAACATGTAGATTACGATCAGAGGTAACCTTGATTGAGGACGCAACAGGATCGGTGAACACAGCGGAGACGTATGAGATGCCGGGTCTGGACATTCAGGATTTTGTCGGTTCGATTCTGAACTGGTCGAATTGTATTGAAGTTTTATATGTGGATGAGTATAAAGAAATGTATCGTATCTAGCGTGGTTTACATGTGACGCCGGAGATTTGAGTATGGTATAATAAGAGCAGATTAGACGTAAAATGCAAAGAGAGCCGTGCTGGTAAAACGACTCCTCCGAGCAATAGCCGCTTTTAAGGGCGGTGGGCTTAGCTTAGAAAGATGATCAACAATAGACCGCATCCTTTTGCGAGGGGGGCGGTCTATTTGTGTGTATTGGACAGAATAGCAACGATGAGCAAACCAAAGGTAAGCATCAACATAATTGCTTCAAATACTGTCACAAGGCATCCCTCCCTTCGTGGCAAGGTAGCCGACCGACCCTTTAAGAGGTTGTTCAAAAAGTCCGCTTTTGATTACGAAGGATGCCTAGTGGCATCATCAGCATCGAAGTTGAAATTCAGCCGAAATGTCCGTTGCTCACGTAGTTTCCTACGCTCCGCTACTCCATTTCTAGCTTCATTCCATCTTCTCGGTACTGAAAACCGATCTTTTTGAACACGCACTTTAAGCCTATTCTATTGCTTTGTTGATTATAGCATATTTTGTAAAAAGCCAAGTTGTTAGAAGCTGTTTATATGTAACTCGTTCATTAGCTGAAGGGCATCCCGAAACCCTTGTAAATAAATCTCTCTTTCGAGAAGTGTTTGCATAGAGAGTTGAGTATCTTCATATAGAAAAAGGGTTTGATTCAGTTGCTCAGGTAAAGCTTGGCGAATATTATGAAAGTAATGATCAGATTCTTTAGATAGTTGGGTATAATCAGGCTGCGTGTGAGATAAATTGTTGTATAATAACTCTAAGCGCGTTCGGATTAACGGTTCTGCTAAAGATTCCAAGGATTCTTTCACTATGTACACCTCTTTTTGAGTATTTGTAGATATTAAGTTTCCATTCGAACACTACAGTGTGCATTATGTTTATTTGAATATACAACTTGTAGTGTGCTTTGTCAACATCACAGTGTGTATTTTAGTTTGGAGGGGAATTCGTATGATCAAGGTTCATTTATCTCGTATTATGGGTGAGAAAAGAATTAATATTGCTGATTTATCCCGACTAACCGGATTACATAGAAATGGGATTGCCAAATTATATAATGAAGAAACCGATGGTGTGAAGTTCGATACGCTGAATCGAATATGTGAGGCTTTGGATTGTGAGATCCAGGATATCATCGAGTTTATCAAGGACGAGAAGTGATCTTCAACAATTAGCTAAGGCCCTATACTTTTAAAAAATTGGACATATAGACCGTTACCTTATCGAAGGGACGGTCTTTTTCTGTTTGTATACACATACTGATCTGCACCGAATGCAAGCGTTACTCCCTTTCAGCGATTTTTCAGCCAGAGCCATTATAATACTCACGGAATCCTGTAATCGAAAAGGAGTTTTTGCATGTCTAAGGTGCTGCATAAGTCGTTTTATCTCATTTTGCTCGTGTTTGTTGCGGTGTTTATTGCCTCGTCCTTGTTGGTTCGGGCACAGTACAACTACGCCTTGTATGGGGACAATCCCATTTTGGGCATGCAGCAGTGGAGTGTTTTTCTCCCGGTCATTCTTTTGCTTCTTGGTTCAGGTGTCGGGTTATACGCTCTGTGTCTGAAACTGAACAAATACAGCCCGAAGGTTGTTATTCCGATTGTGCTGTTATGTTCTCTGGTCATTCAGGTCATCATCATTTTTGTATTTCCGAGAGTACCCACCGATGATTCACAGACCGTTCTTTCACTGGCCATGAACATGCTGTATGACCAAGACTACTCCTCGTTTGAAACGGGTGGTTATCTGCACATGTTCCCGTTTAACTACTCGATCGTGTTGTACTTGAAGACGTTGCTGTACCTGTTCCCGGATAACTATCTGGTCATCAAACTATTTAATATTTTGTTTTCAACGTTAACAACGTTCATGATTTATCTTATTTATAAACAAGTGAATGACAGATCTACGGAACGTGATTACGGTGTGTTGATCTTTGCAGCAACGTACCTGCCTTCCTTGTTCCTTAACAACCTGATCTATAACGATGTGATTGCCACAGCAGCTCTGACATCTTGTTTATACTTTGTTATTCGTTTTGTACGTGAAAAGTCTTGGAAAACAATCGTCATTGCCGCCGTTTTTCTTGCGATGGGTAATTACTTCCGAAGCATCGGCGTGATCGTGCTAATCGCTGCCATCATAACTATCCTGCTGAATATGCGGAGCATCGGAATGAAGAAAGTCATCATTTCCATCGGTGTGTTGGGTATGTTGTTTAATGTCCCAACCTGGACTCAGAACGCGGTTCTTCAATCCTCTGGAGCTGTGAGCGAACCTGTTGGAGAGAACTCTGCACCGGTCTATATGTGGCTGAATATGGGGATTAATCTGGAGCGTTTTGGCTTCTGGGACAATATGGAGAGTTATCAGATCTATCAGAGGCAGGCCAACTACAATAAGGCTGAGAGCGCAGATTTATTCAAACAAGAGATTGGCAAGAAGCTGTCTGAAGCAAGTGCGAGTGAGTTGGTGCAGATGTATTACAAAAAGATCATATGGACCTGGACCGAAGGGACATACCAGATGGACCGTTATGGAATCGGCAATGAAAGTTCCATGGGTGCCGGAAGAGGAAGGGGAGGCGGAATCGCAGGCTCCTATAGTTATACCAATGCGATAACCGAGTTGTTGCAGGGGGATTCCGCTTATCGGACAGGTTTGCTCTGGATTGTATATGTGATGAATTTCTTGATGTACTGTTTTATTTTCATTCGGTTGGTCGGTGGAATTCGTCATAAACGATATGATGAAGTCTCCTTAATCCTGGTCATTCTCGGATTCATCGGATTTTATATTCTGTGGGAGATTAAGTCCAGATACATCTACCCTGTATATCCGTTGTTGGTTGTGCTGTCCTATATGGGTTTCAAAGATACGTATGACTTCATATTCCATCGTAAAGGTACCTTGGAGAGATATTCCCTGAGAAAAAGGTGATCATATGCGAAAAAATAAATATTTCACATCGGTTACAATACTCCTTTTGATGGGGTGCTCGGTTATGCTTACGGCCTGCGATGTTATAACCGCTCAGAATATTACCAACACCGGTTCTGTGCAAGGCATGAATGGATTCGGCATGCCGAATGGCGGTGGCCTGGGCATGAATGGAGGAACGCCTAGAGGTGGAAGGGGTGGCACGGGTATGAATGACCGTACAGGCAGTCCGGACATGACGCAGGGGATGATGAATGCCGACATGATAGGTAGAGTCATTTCTGTGAATGGAAACACAGTTACGCTGGCGTTACTTGAGGTGCAGGACACCTCATCCCCAAGCATGGAATGGAAGGATACCGGAATGGAGATGAAATTGAATATAAGTGATGATGTTGCTATCACGGAAGGCATGGGGACGCCGCGCTCGGGCAATTCCAGCTCACGTGCGAATTCGTCCATTCAAGTTTCTGATCTTCAAAAAGAAAACATCGTGATGGTGTGGTATAAGGACAACACCGAGACGGTGGAAAGGGTGATGGTTGTCCAGTAAAAAATGATGGGATTATCGTCATTTTGTAATTGCTTACATTTGGCTTATCGGCTATTATGGTAACAACTGGTTTTTTTGAAGGGAGTGAGCGTCATGAAACGACGGTCTAAGATGGTATGTTCCATTACTACAATGAAGGTAAGCATTAATTGAATAATTCCGGCAGATCATTCAGATGCAGTGTGGGACACATCCAGTTTCCCAGTCGATCTGAGATCTGCTGATATATAGGGATATAACTGCTCATTTTTTCTGGCGTATGCGAGATTTATTTGCTTGTGCAAATTTCTCATACACTCAGAATTTTTAAAAGCCGCAGGCATAGCCTGCGGCTTTTTGCGCGCAAAAATAGGCATTCGTTGGCTACGAGCAATCCACATGAAATGATCAAAAAGGAGAAATGCCCATGTTAACATTAAAATATTTATTTCAACATAATGATCTTGCCGAGATGATTCTAAAGAATTGGAGTTATGATCCTGAATCGCTGGACATGTTTCAGTATTATCGTATATCCTCCAATGCCGTGTATCCGTTCAGAGATCAGGGAGAAATGAGATTGCTTCGATTTGCCCCGGTAGAGGAAAAAAATCGAAGCAACCTTAGCGCTGAACTGGAGTTCCTCCGTTATCTTCGAACGAAACAGTATGGAGCCATGGAGCCTGTACCTGCGCATTCAGGGGCAGAACTCGTAGAGGCTCACACGCCATGGGGAACGTACTTTGCTTCCGTATTCAAGCGAGTCCCCGGATCGCAGTTAGGAAGTATTGATTTGAATGGCTCCATCCTGTACAGCTATGGTCAGGCGTTGGGTGAGCTGCATCATTTATCACGTACATTCATGCCTGAGCAAAAGGAGAAACGCTGGACCTATACGGATGCTTTGGATTGGATGCAGGAGATCTTGAAGGGTTTTCCTGGTGAAACGGCTGCTCTGAACGAGGTGGAGTTTCTCCGAACATATTTTGCAGCCTGGTCTGTGAACAAGCAAAATTTCGGACTCATCCACTACGATTTTGAATTGGATAATGTCTTCTATGATGAGGGTAGCCAGTCTTGTTATGCCATTGATTTTGATGACTCGATGTATCACTGGTACGCGATGGACGTGGAACAGAGTCTGGATAGTTTACGTGAGGAGATCGAGCCTGATCAATGGGAGCAGAAGAAGCAATTTTTCCTGAACGGGTATTGGTCCAAGGCGGGAGAACGTTATGATCTGGAGGATATGTTCCCCGCTTGTCGTCGTTTTGCCAACTTGTACGGTTATGTGCGTATGCTTCGATCTGTTGCAGAGCAGTGGTCACATGAGCCGGAGTGGATGAGCGGACTAAGAGCGAGGCAGAAAAGGCAGAGCAATTCGGAAAGGTAGTCGACAGCTAAGATTTGTTCCAATTCACCCTAGGCTAGTCAAGATCCATGAGCACTGAAGTTTTGAAGAATCATTCACGTAAATTGGTCCCGCGGTCAGATGCAGATTCTCTGTATCGATCACGGGGCTTTTCATTTTGTTCGAACATTACCGAATAATGAAACGGAAGTGGAAATCTTGTAGAAAGGTTGGATGGGACTTTCATTCTTTCCATGTTAAAAATGGTATTTTGATGTCGAATTATACAAAAAAATGTTAAAAAAACAAATAAAATAGTTATTGATTAAATGTGGGTGGGATGATAAGTTGTAATTAACTTATTTTAGGATAAATTATATATAAAGGAGAATTAGATGGGAAATGTATGTGTTGATCTGCAACCTTTAACAGAGCATCAACAAAGAATATGGTACATGGAAATGTTATATCCAAAATCAGATGTATGGATGATTACATCCAAGATGAGCATACCGGAACCGATCGATTTCCCCTTGTTAGAGCAGTCGATTAACAGGGTTTTGAAGAATAACGAACTGCTTCGAACTCGGATTATACTGGATCAAGGTGAGAATAAACAATACATCCAACCTTATGAGTACAGATCACTCAAGCATATTCATGAAGATCCAGCCTTGACGGGTGTGACATGGACTGAGTATGTGGGTAACCAACCGATTCATGTACATAGTGAAGATCTATGTCAGTTTTATACGTATGAGGGTCATGGACAATACGGATACATCATTCAGGTTCACCATATCATCTGTGATGGCCTGGGATTATTCCAGTTGACGAATGAGATTACGGCAACCTATCATGCCGAACTGAAAGATGGTAATGCAAGCAGGATTGAATCTACGATTCACGATTATGAATACTATATAAATAGTGAACAACAATATCTCGCTTCCAAACGCTATGTGAAAGATCATGCCTTTTGGAGAGAGAAGTTTCATACGATTCCCGAATTTATGGAAATGAAAGCGCACAATCCCCTTCTAACTCACACCGCAGCCAGAAGAAAAACGATGAATATGGATCACTCCATGTATGTACGTTTGAAAGATTTCTGTCGTCAGAAGAATGTCAGCGTATTTACCTTTTTTCTCTCAACTCTAGCTATTCTGCTAAATAAACTCACTCACCAAACCGATTTGGTCGTTGGAACCAACTACGCGAACCGAACTAGTAAAACAGATAAAGACATGATTGGCATGTTTGTCACAACCATACCTGTCAGGATCGGGGTAGTACCCTCTGAAACCGTGTTAACCATGCTGCAACGCATTTCCAATGAACAAAAAGAAATATTGCGTCATCAGAAATATCCGTATAATCAGCTGATCCGTGATCTGAGAGAGTCGCTCTCCTTACCGGAACTGAACAGACTGTTCGGCATATCACTGGTCTATCGTCCAGAACGCTTTGACAAGATGCAAGGACATGATGTCTATATGGACAACAAGTTTAACGGACATGAGACGAATGATCTGCTTATCAACATTATTGAAAAAATCAATGAGGATCGTATCATATTTCAGATGGATTATCGGATCCAGTTGTTCAGTGAATCGTTCATGGACAATCTGCTCGATCAGTTTCTTACGGTTACGGAAGCCATTCTGGAGCATTCTGAACAAAGAATTCAACAGATCAGCATTGTAAGCGAAGCCGATAAACAATCGATGCTAACCGAGTTTAATGATACCAGGGCGTCTTATCCTAGCGACAAAACGGTCATCCAGTTGTTTGAAGAACAGGCAGCTGCTACCCCTCAACATACAGCACTTATCCTGGGGGATAAGGAGATGAACTATGGACAATTGAATGCCAGAGCTAACGGCTTGGCTACAACATTGATCAGCAGAGGAATCAAGCAACGAGAACTGGTAGGCATTATTGCAACCCACAGTATGGAGATGGTTATCGCGATTCTGGCTGTTATGAAAGCCGGGTGTGCTTACATTCCAATTGACCCCGAGTATCCCGATGAGCGAATTCATCATATTTTGAAAGACTCTCAGGTAAGTTTCGTCCTGGTTAATAAGCTTGTTCATTTGCCGGACGGTCTAGAAGTCATTGACTTGCTTGAAGAAAATGATGGATATATACCAACAGATAATCTGAACTTGACCATAGATATGAAGGATCTGGCTTATGTCATCTACACATCAGGGTCAACTGGAGCGCCGAAGGGTGTACTAGTGGAACATAAGGGATTGACGAACTATATATGGTGGGCGAGTCAGACCTATGTTACTGAAGGTAAAACGACTTTTTCACTGTATTCATCCATCGCTTTTGACCTGACCATCACCTCCATCTTTACGCCGTTAATTACGGGCAACACGATGATCATATACAACTCGTCTCATAACAAGGGGTTGATTGCTGATGTTGTCCTGGATCCACGAGTCGATCTGGTCAAGCTGACGCCGGCGCACCTGCAATTGATTCAGGATATGAACATTATGGACAGATCCAATGTCCGAACATTTATTGTGGGCGGCGATAATCTGAGTGCTTCACTGGCTGCGAATATTACCCGGCAAAGCAAACATGAGGTTACCATTTTCAATGAATATGGACCGACAGAGACGGTGGTGGGCTGTATGATCTATGCCTACAATCCACATGTTGACCAAACGGAGTATGTGCCCATCGGCAAGCCCATTCAGAACACATCCATATATGTGCTCGATCAATCACTGCAATACGTTCCTGTCGGTGTTCAGGGTGAATTATTGGTTGGGGGAGACGGAGTGACCAGAGGCTATCTGAACCAACCCGAATTGACGGGCAGAAAATACGTCGAACACCCGGATCATCCAGGCGAGAGATTGTACCGGACAGGTGATCTATGCAGGTTAAGAGAAGACGGTCAGATGGAATACCTCGGAAGAATGGATGACCAAGTGAAGATTCGCGGGTATCGAATTGAACTGGGTGAGGTCAAGGCAGCTTTCTTGAAGATCAAAGGAATCCGAGATGTTGCTGTAAGCGTCAAGACGGATCAGCAATCCCGTCAGTTATGTGCTCATTACGTCAGCGATGCACATGTGACCCGGAGGATGATACGGGATAATCTGGTATCTCTGTTGCCGGAGTATATGGTTCCCACACATCTGATCAAGGTGTCTTCGATTCCACTTACCATTAACGGCAAGATTGATTACTTGGCGTTATCGATAGAGAAGCCACAATCGGATGAAGAAAATGTGTATGTGGCACCGAATACTGTCATGGAACAGACGATATCTACCATCTGGTCTGAGATTCTCGGATTGGAAGAGGTGGGTGTGACGGACCATTTCTACGAGCGTGGTGGTGATTCGCTCAAGTTGATTCAGATCTACACAAGGCTTTCCGAGATAGGTTTTGATTTTTCGATTAACGATATGTTTAATTTCCCTACAATCCAATCCTTAAGTTCACATCTGGATCAGATCATGGAAGCAAAGGAAGGCATGATGAGTATGGAACACAACACAGTGAAGAGATCCAAAGTGGATGTATTGAACGGAATTATGGACAAGCCGATCTTCCTGTCTACAGATATTCCCAGAGTTGATCCGTCACTCAAAGGTGTAATGTCATTCAACCAGGAATCCCTGTGGCTGGTTGAACAGTTCGAGGGGAAGAGCACCAAATATAATATTCCCGGACATGTCCTTTTTGAAGGCGCATTCTCGGAAGAGGCATACATCTATGCATTGAATCAGATTGTGCAGCGGCATGATGTATTGAGAACGTATTTTGTTGTAGAAAACAATACACCGGTGCAGCGAATCAGGCCTTACGAGCCTTTTGGCATTGAGGTCCAGCATACGCTGAGGGATAATTCCCAAGCCAGTCTGAAGCGTGTAATTGAAGAAGAATCCAAACACCAGTTCAACCTGGAAACCGGGCCGATGTATTATTTTGGATTGTATCAGATCCATGCACATCAATATTTTGCCTATTTTAATTTTCATCACATTATCTTCGATGGCTGGTCTCAGGATATCCTGATGGCTGAACTGGGGTCATACTATAATGCTTATCTGAGGGGAGAAAATGCAGCAATAGAGAATTTGAGTATTCAATATTCCGACTATTCACATTGGCAAAAAGGAAAATGGATGACTGAAGAATTTCCGACAGTTCTAGATTATTGGCGCAACCAGTTGGGAAGTACCGTCAACCGATCGGTAAAAGTATTGCCCTATGACCGGGAGCCTTCGCTGAACAACGTGGATACCGGAGATATACTGCTCGCAGAAATTCCGATACAAACCATTGACATGATCAAAAAGGCCGGTATGAAAAACAATGCCAGTCTGTACATCACCATGCTCACCGCCTACAAAATGTTGCTGTACTTTTACTCGGGTGAAATCGAGATCGTCGTAGGAACACCCGTAGCAAACCGGAATCGTGCCGAAGTGCAGCGATTGATCGGATATTTCTCCAACAGCCTTGCCTTGAAGACGGTCATGGACCCGGAACAGTCCATAGATGCCCAGATTATTTCGGTTAGAAATACGGTATTTGAAGCGTTTGATCATCAGGAGATGCCTTTCGGCAAGCTGATTGAACTGCTGAACCCGGATCGAGCTTCGGGACTGACCCCGTTCTTCCAGACGTGGTTTGTACTTGATGTCAAAAATACGTACAACATCGAAGGGCTAAATATTGCTCAAAATGAAATTTTGTGGGGACACAGCGGCAAGAGCAAGTGGGATCTGACATTAAATCTCATCGAGGCTGATCATGTAATGAATGCCGTGGTGGAATACAAAACAGAGTTGTTTGGCAAATCCACCATGAAGAGATTCCTGCATGATTATATGGCTGTAGTGGAGCTGATTGCGGCTGACTCCTCGCGGAGTCTTCAAGCTGTACGTCATGATTGGGAGGTGATGGCCCACGAGTACAAGATGGTGTTGCTGAATAGCAGTAAGAGCAAAAAGAAATTTAACAAAATCAAATCTTAGGAGGAATAACTATGAAGAAGAAATTTGATAAAGGTGCGCAGATGGTCATCCAGAAAGAAATTGTGAAGCAATCGTTTCTGGAGGAAGGTCAGGAACTGCCGTTGGTAATCAAACCCAATGTAGCCGGTCTGGATCTGAATCAATGGTATCTCAACAATAAGGATATGGTAGAAGAGAAAATTTTGGAATATGGTGGCGTCCTGTTCAGAGGTTTTGATACTACCACACCAGAAAGCTTTTATGGGTTCATCGATGTAAGCTGCCCCGAACCGCTCAGTTATAAAGAAGGAGCAACACCGAGAACCCAAGTACAGGGCAAGGTGTATACGTCAACGGAATTTCCGAACGAGGAGACTATTGCACCGCATAATGAACTGTCCTACGTCATGACATGGCCCAAAAAAATCTGGTTCTCCAGTATCGTTGTTGCTGATGAAGGAGGAGAAACACCTATTGTGGATGTACGGAAAGTATATAACCTCATTGATCCGGACATTCGGGATGTTTTTGCAGAGAAAGGCTGGATGTTGGTTCGAAACTACGGAACTGGATTCGGACAGACCTGGCAGTATGTTTTCCACACGGAGTCCAAGGACGAGGTCGAGCAATATTGCCTGGACAACAACATGGCTTGCCAATGGAATGAGGATGGAACATTGACAACGAAACAGGTGAGACCGGCCATTACGATCCACCCGGATACAAATGAGAACCTGTGGTTCAATCATATTGCATTCTGGCATAGCAGTAGCTTGAACGAGGAAGTTCGCAACTTGATGCTCGAAGAATTTGGAGAGAGCGGCTTGCCATACCAGACGTATTATGGAGACGGAACTTCAATTGATGCTGATGTGGCTGCACATATTCGTCAGGCTTATGCCGATGCCACGATCGCATTTCCATGGCAAGAGGGAGATATTCTTATGCTGGACAATATGCTGGTGGCGCATGCACGGAACCCGTATCAGGGAGATCGAAAAGTACTGGTAGCCATGGGAGAACCCGTGAGTCGTTAAGCCTCAATTGCGCCTGAAGGAAATTACATTCGAACTGAAAATACATTAGAAATGCAGGAGGATTGAACATGGAAAATGTAATGCTGGGTTATCCCCTTTCACCACAACAGAAACGACTGCATGAACTGAATAATAACGGATTAACATCACTGGTCCCAAGTGTAATTGCTGTTAACATCGAAGGTGAGTGCTCCAATGATCAGATTGAATTAGCCGTGAAGAGAATAGCCGAGAAATACAGCACACTCCGCACTTCCATAGAAGCCGATCCCAATTATGGGGTCCATCTTCAGAAAGTAGATTCGGAGACCAGAAGCCGATTCCGTACTGCATATTCCGATGAACCGATTCAGGAGCAGGATATCCAAGGGCTGATCCGAAAGGAGTTGGACACATGGACAGGTGATTATTCGCTGGAAGCCATTAACGTGGATCTGTCCGAACGTTCCAAAGTGTTGATTCTCGCTTTTGATCCACAGTTCTCGGATATTGAACCTGCCGTTATTCTAGCGGATTTATCACAATTAATCGTGTCTGAGGTGGACCCTGAACTTTTGGAAGAAGAGGTACCGTACTATGCTGTATCCGAGTGGTTGAATGACCTGTTGACCAATGATGAGCACGCGGAGGAAAGAAGTTTTTGGAACAATAAACGGTTCGATCATGTTGATAAACAATTGTCCATGGTATCCGGTAGCGGAACCACGAGTATTACGATGGCAAGTTTCCCTGTGGAAGGGTCACCAGAATTGTGGGCTGAACTTGAGAAGGTAGCGGAGAAGGCTGGAAGTACGATAGATAACGTTACGCTCGCCTGTTGGAATCTGACTTTGCATCTGCTGGGCGAGGATAAGGAACTAACGGTTGGCGTACATACGCTTGGCCGACAAGATGAGGATTTGGAGAAGGTTGTCGGTGCATTGAATCGATACGTACCTCTGTACTCGGGCTTGAAAGAGGACGACACGCTGACTCAGTTTTTCCAAAGAACGACGAGTGAAGCGAAAGATAGTGCAGAATATGCAGATTATTTTGACTTCAAAATGTTTAGCAAATCGAATTTGAGTCAATCTGTGTTCTCCTATGGATTCGAGAGTCGGGATGCATCATCCGTGGTGGAATCGGGTGGTCACACGTTCCGGGTTGTGTATCAGTCGGAACAGATTGAACCGGTTCACCTTGGACTCCATATCCAGCAATACCCTGATCGCAGAGATATCGTTCTTCGATATAACGAGGAAAAGTACACTCCGACAGAGATTGGCTACGTAGCGGATATATTCACACATATTTGCAACAAGGCCTATGTGAATCTGGATGAACCCGTATCGTCTAATATCATCCCTGATCATCTGACATTTACATTGCAATCGATTCTTCAAGGAGAGGTTCGGGAATATGCAACCTCGACATTGGTGGAGATGCTGGACGAACAAGCCTTGAAGACACCAGATCAGGTTGCGGTTGTGTCCGGTAACACTCTGCTTACGTTCCGGGAAATCCATCAGAAGTCCAAACAGCTTGCCCACTATCTGCATCGGACAAGAAGTGTCGGGCATGGAGATGTAGTCGGGGTAAGCGTGGAGAGATCTCCTGAGCTGGTCATAGCCCTTCTGTCGGTGCTTCGAGCAGGTGCGGCTTATGTACCACTTGATCCGGATTATCCCAATGAGCGATTGTCCTATATCCGTGAGAATGCCCGCATTGAAACGGTGCTGTTGTTGAATAAAAACAATGAACGGCTCAATTCCCTTTTTGCTAATCCTGTGTTTCTTGAAGAAGAAGGTGAGGCAATTGCGAATGAGCCCACGGATGCACCGGCAATCGGAGTAGATGCCAGAGATATCGCCTATATTCTCTATACTTCTGGTTCCACAGGCAGACCCAAAGGGGTCAAAGTGTCACATCAGGCCATCAGCAACCATATGCATTGGATGAACAATGAATTTCCACTGAGCGGGGAAGACGCTGTATTGCAGAAAACATCGATTAATTTCGATGCATCGGTATGGGAATTCTATGCACCGCTCACTACGGGCGCAAGGCTGGTTCTTGCTGAGCCGGACATGCATGCTGATCCCGACTATCTGCTCGATATTATTTATAAAGAACGGATTACAACATTACAGGTTGTACCTACCATGCTTCAGGCTTTGGTGGAAAAAGAAACCCTCTCTTCAGCACCGTTAAAAAGGGTGTTCAGCGGCGGAGAGAGACTGGGAATTCCGCTCCAGAAGGCTTTCTTTGCTGGTTCCAACGCTCAGTTAATTAACTTGTACGGCCCAACTGAGGCGAGTATTGATACGACGTATCATATCTGTGACAAGGATAACGTTCATGAAACGATCGGCAGACCCATTCATAATACGAATCTGCTCGTGCTGGACTCGAACCTGAATCTTGTCCCGCCAGGTGTTGCCGGAGAGTTATATATCAGTGGAAAGGGTCTGGCAGATGGCTATGTGGATGAACATCTAAATGATCAGGCTTTCCTGACACATGCTTATACGCCGGACAAGGTGATGTACAAAACCGGTGACAGGGTTCGTTATTTTCCGGATGGTCATATCGAATACATTGGCAGGGTTGACCGGCAGGTGAAGTTAAGAGGGTACCGGATCGAACTCGGTGAGATCGAGAAGGTTCTGAATGAACACCCTCATGTGCGACTTGCAGCGGCGAAGTTGTTAGAGAAGACAGAACCATTGCTGGCTGCCTATGTAGAACTGGATACCACTGGAGAGATTCAGGATGTCAAACAGTGGATTTCATCCGCACTTCCCGAATATATGATTCCGAACGTCATCCAAGTGCTGGAGCATTTACCGCTGCTGAGCAATGGGAAAATTGATTATCACGCCCTGCCGGACGTGGATGTGAGTTCCGGAGCGAAATATGCCGCACCAACGACAACCGTTGAGCAGATTGTTGCCCAGATCTGGAGAGCGGTATTGAAGCGGGAGCAGATTAGTATTGATGAGAATTTCTTTGCACTCGGAGGGCATTCGCTTATCGCAACGCAGGTCATCTCTGGGATCAGACAACAGGTAGGTGTTAATCTGCCGCTACGTAAAATATTTGATGCGCCTACCATTCGTGAATTGTCCGAAGTGATTGAGAATCTGTTATTGGAAGCGAATGGTTATTCTGCGGAGGGTAATTAAGTGAAAAAATCCGGTGCAGTAATAAACAAAAGCGAACTGATTGATCGAATATTAAGTCAGATGAATGTGACCAATACAGTACAGCGCACTTCTCGCGACATCAATCGCTTTCCGCTGTCTTTTGCTCAGAAGAGATTGTGGCTTCAGCAACAGATTGAGCCGGGAAGTACGGCATACAACATGGTTTTTGCCAATGAGATTAGAGGAGAGTTCGATGAGTCGGCATTTGAGCAAGCCATCGGACTGATGGTGGACAGGCAAGAGTTACTGCAGATTCGGATTGATTCCGAAGAGGGTGTACCTTATCAGTATATTTTGAAAGAACAACCGGATTATCAATGGGTTGATCTATCGATGTATCCGGAAGATCAGGCCGAAAGTCAGATTGTCGATGGAATCAAAAGGGCCGATGGCCCTTTTGATTTTACTCGGGACAGACTGTGCAGATTCAAATTATTTAAGCTGAACGATCAACGCCACATTTTTGTTCTGATGATGCATCATATCATCTCGGATGGTCAGTCGATCGAGGTCATACGAAGAGACCTGTTATCTTATTATGAACATTTCCGAGGAGTGGGCCCATTGCCGGCATATAACCCATCCGCGACCCAATATATAGATTACGCAGTATGGCAGAATCAATTACTGGGAAGTAACGAGTTTGCTAATCAGAAGAGGTACTGGCTCGATCAACTGAAGGGACACTCCTACACGCTCACTTTGCCATATGATCATGAGCGTCCGCAGAAACGGAGTGAAGAGGGGATTTCCGTATACTTCACGATTCCGGCACCTCTTACCAGCAAATTAAGAGAGATTTCGGAGAAATATCATTCCACGCTATTTATGGTGATGTATACCTGTTTTGCGATTTTGTTACGCAAGTATTCGGGTGAAACGGATCTGATGATCGGTACGCCTGTCTCCAATCGGCCACAGTCCGATTTGGAGAAGATTGTTGGTTTCTTTGTTAATACACTGGTACTGAGAAGCCGTATCAATGATCAGGAATCATTTCTGAAACACTTGGACGCTTCCAAAAATACGATCCTTGATGCATTTGACCATCAGGATGTACCGATTGATCTGTTGTTCGATGATCTGGTCCAATCCAGAAATACGGGATATTCGCCATTGTTTCAGGTCATGTTCAGTCTGGCGAAGGCGGGAGATTTCGAACAAACAGAACAACAGGCTGTGTTCAGGGAGATCAAGCTGAAGCAGACCAATACATCCAAATTCGACATGTCACTGGATTTGACGGAAGATCGGGATGTGATTAAGGGTACGTTTGAATGTAGTCGGGATCTGTTCCACGTGAGTACGATCGAACGCTGGGCCAGTAATTTTATAGCGTTGCTTGAACATATTGTGGATCATCCAGGGAAGCCAATCGCAGGGGTTGGAGCCGTTAGTGATGAAGAACGACAGAAAGTTCTATATGAATGGAACGATACCGTAATGGATTACCCTGATCATATCTGTGTACATCACCTGTTCGAAGCATCCGTATCCCAAGCCCCGGATCAAGTGGCTGTGGTGTATGGGGGAGAACAATTATCTTATCGCGATCTGGACCGCCAAGCGAATCAATTGGCTCATCTTCTGATCGAAAAGGGAATTGGACCTGACAAGGCGGTAGCCATTGGCATAGAACGTTCGCTGCATTTGCCCATTGCCCTTCTTGCCGTGTTAAAAGCAGGAGGAGCTATCGTGCCTCTGGATCTGGATGCACCTGTGGAGCGAAATCGTCACATGTTAACAGATTCGGGAGCGTCTATCTGTCTCATCAATACAAATACGTTGCCGATCCCGGATGATGTTGCCCTTCTGATCGACGTATCTCAACCTGAAATATATATGGACAAGCCGATTACAGTTCCACAGTCACAAGTGGGGCCTGATCATTTGGTAGCTATTTATTATACTTCAGGCACTACAGGGAAACCGAAAGGGGTATCTGTACGGCACCAGGGGTGGGTGAACCGTATCTGCTGGATGCAGCATCAATTCAAGCTGGAATCCCATGAAACAGTACTTCAGAAAACAACTCTGACCTTTGATGATGTCGGTCTTGAATACTTCTGGACATGGATGGCAAAGGCAAGGGTTGCACTGTTGGAGCCAGGATTTCATCGTGATCCGTATGCGATCATTCAAGCTTTGAAGCAATATGAAGTTGCCATCGTCTTTTTTGTTCCAAGTATGTTGAAGATGATTTTGGAGCGAATTGATGGGGCGGATCTGGAACAGTTAGCGTCATTACGGGAAGTATTCTCAAGTGGAGAGGCATTGAAGCCCGAGATGGTTGCAGCGTTTCACAACCATCTTCCCGAGCGTAATCTGCATAACAGTTACGGGGTAACCGAGGTTTCCATTGATTCGACCATTCATATGAATGTGCAATTAGAAGGTCGCCGTGCTCGAAGAAATATATCCATAGGACGGCCAATCGGGAACAATTTCATCTACGTGCTGGATGAAATGCAGAATCCGGTGCCCATCGGCGTTCATGGTCACTTGTATATTGGTGGAGTTGGGCTGGCGAGGGGGTACTATGGAGATCCTTTAAAGACCGAACAGGCTTTCTTCGCGAACCCGTTTACGGATGGAAGGATATACAGGACGGGCGACATTGCATATTACGACGCCACTGGCAAGTTATACATTGTCGGTCGAATAGACAACCAAATGAAGATCAGAGGCATGCGTGTAGAATTGGGGGAAATCACGGATGTAATCTCCAGACACGCTGATATTCAGGAGTGTGCGATGCTGGCTGAGAGATGGGGAGAGGATGAAGAACTGTCACTGAGTGCTTATATTCAGCTGGCTCCATCTTCTGAGGTTCTCAGTACGGACCTTCGCAACTTCTGCCGAACCCTGCTGCCAAGTCACATGATTCCCTCACGTTTCATTACGATTGATCGTATTCCTCTGAACAGTAACGGTAAGTTGGATAAGGCAGCGCTGAAGCAGCTGGACTGTGGCACATTGAAGGATTATATCGCTGCTCCGCAGGATGAGCTGGAAGAAAAGGTCATGCAGATCTTTATGGATATCCTTGGTGTGGACACGATCCATCTTCATGAAAGCTTTTTCGATCAGGGGGGACATTCGATCAAAGCCGTCCGTTTAATGGATGTTCTGAACAGAACATTTCATACCGAGCTATCCGTGATCACCTTGTTTGATTACTCCACCGTGACCGAGATTGCAGATATCATTCGAGAGGGGAACCTTCCTCAAGATCAATCAATTGTTGTGTTGAAAGAAGGTGGTCGTGTTGATGACTCTCCACTGTTTCTCCTTCCGACGGGTGGCGGCAACCTGATCAATTATTATGAGTTGGTTAGCCAACTGGAAGGCCTGAATATATACGGATTTGTGCCAAAAGGATATGAAAACGACGAAGAACCGCTCTATACCGTCCAGGAACTGGCTCAGTATTATTATGGTGTTCTTACGCAATTGAATCCGCTAGGCCCGTACCGATTGCTGGGTTGGTCCTTTGGTGGCAATGTGGCATTTGAAATGGCACGAATCATTGAAGATGCGGGACAACAGCTGGAGTGGCTGATTATTCTGGATGCACCTGCCCGAAACCATAAGCGGGATGTTCGTCCTATAAACAAGATGGAGGCTCTTGCCGAATTAGCAAACAACAACGGATATGAGTTCAAGCGCAATGCAGACTATGAGGACCAGTTAAAAGAAGCCATGAATCACTTCCCAGGTGAAAACACGCTTAGACATCTCAAAGTGCGTCTGGCCAATGAAGTGGCTTTTGATAACTACTACTCAGCAGAACCGATTCAGTCCGACATCCATCTGTTGTACGCAACCGCTCAGGATGAACGAAGTCCAGTGCCGTTAACGGATGCACAGTCGTGGCATGCCAAGACGACCGGTACATGCACTTCAACTCCTATTCCAGGTCATCATGAGAATCTGATCGACTACAATCATGCTGTGAATGTGGCTCAATATGTGAATCAAATGGTGAAGGGATGGATCAGATGACTTTTGAAACGATGGAATCCAATGTGAGAAGTTATTGCAGACATTTCCCGGCCGTATCTGATAAAGCCAAAGATGACCAACTCTATATGGAGTGAGGAAATATTGAAGCAGTACCCCAACATTGATATTCGGGGAATTGGTCTGATCTGGGGGCTGGATTTCTCCAAATTCGAACCGGATATTGCCGCAGAGGTACAGAAGGCTTGCTATGAGCGTGGACTTATTGTATAGCGAGTAGGCAGACACGATAGCGTGGTTAAGGTCATGCCTCCATTGAACATCTCCAATCACAATCTGCGAAGAGGAATCGATATCCTCAGGGAAAGCATTGCTTCGGTGTTGACGTTGCAAGAGGAGAAAGTTGTGCAAAAGATTTAACTTTGGATGCATCTTCCTGCTTCATATGGAAGAGAACATCAGATTGAACCAAGCGGAGCATTAATGACTTCGCTTGTCTTCATTCTTCAGAGCAGCATGAAAGAGATGTGGAATGAGATTTAGGTTCGACGTAAGCGGAGGTGGGCCATGGAGATTTTCAAAAACAAGAACTTCAGTTTGATGTTTTTTGGCAGAATCTTGACCAACATCGGAGATAGCTTATATGCGGTATCCGCCATGTGGCTGGTCTACAATCTGGGAGGATCCTCATTTTATACAGGACTCGCAGGTTTTTTGTCCATTTTGCCGAAAATTATTCAACTGTTATCCGGACCAATGATAGATCGGATCCCGATTCGAGGGATTCTGGTATATAGTCAGTTAATTCAGGCCGTATTGTTATTAATTGTCCCTATTGCTGCGTACTATGACTTTCTGAGTGTAGGCCTGGTACTGGTGATCACCCCTATTCTGAACATATGTAATACTTGGGTGTACCCTGTTCAGATGTCAGCTCTGCCAAGAGTATTGGAGAAACACCAACTCACGCAGGGCAATTCCTTGTTCTCCATCGCTTATCAGGGGATTGATGTGGCTTGTAATGCCATCTCCGGGATCCTCATTGTTGCGCTTGGTGCGGTATCTTTGTATTTTTGGAATGCCATCGGTTTCTTCATAGGTGCGTTATTATTCTCCCAATTGCGGATCGCTCCTTATATCATGGAATCGAAAATGAAGAAGGAACAGGATACATATGATGAGACTACTGAACAGGTGAATGGGAGTACACCGTCAGGAATGCGTTTGTTTTTTAGGAATTACACGGATGATTTAGTGAGTGGAATCAGGCTGCTTACACGGACGGCATTGGCCAAATTACTCTTTGGCATTATGGTTATAAATGCTGCGGGAGGAGCAACTTTTAGTGTACTTCCCATATATAGTGATGAGATCGGTGGAGCCGATATCTACGGGTTGATGCTGATGGCACAGGCGCTCGGCAGCGTCATTGGTGCAACATGTGCACCGTATCTTAGGCTGGAAAATGTACGTTTGGGTCTGTTGTATTCTGTGGCGTACATCATATCAGGAATTGCCTGGATCGGGTGCATATTTACCCCATGGAGTTGGCTAAGCATTCTGGTATACGGACTGGCTTGGGTTCCGGGCGGAGCCGTTAACGTTATCATCAATACCGTTGTGCAGAAGGGGGTGCCGCAGCAGTATTTGGGTTTGGTTTTCTCCGCGACGATGGCTTTAAGCGGCATAGCTATGCCAATAGGCAGCTTGATCGGCGGTACGTTGGGAGTCTGGCTACAGAGTTCTACAGTCATTACCTTATGTGGAATTACCGTTGTTTTGGTAGGTGTATACTGGATGTTCGATCGCGTATCCCGCAACCTCCCCAAGACGGAGCAACTGGATGAAGGATATTTCAATTTCACATCACGTGGCGGCACGGCTCGCTCGAATACCGAAATGGGGGCTTAACGCTGAAATAGCATAATGAGCCCGTCGTTTATCTCTAAATTTCATGTGTAAAAATATTTAAAAAGGCACCTCCAGAAAGGGCATGAGGATAACGAATGGTTATCCCGTGCCTGTTCCATGAGGTGTCCTATTCAGGTTCATTTATGTTAAACGCTACCTGAGGTGGCATTGCAGGTTAATTGTTGTTACTGGCGGAGCATGTGAAGGAGGGCGTTTAAATAAGCGAAATTGGTGATTCATTTGTGGAAAAAAAGAGCACAGGCCCCCCCTGATTCGGGAAAGCTTATGCCCTTCTACATATGTATCTACTTTTTAGTCAAGACTCAGGTCGAAATCAGGCTCACACATATAATCTAATGGGTACAGATCATCTCGTGCCGAGATTAATGCACGGAAATGCAGATCCCTGATACCGTACTCAGTTGCACTTTCATCTGAGCGATTGGAGACAAGTTCAGCTACCACAAAAGCGTCTTCTGCGAGGTTACATCTAAAAAGAACATTTTTCGGATGAATGACTTCCTCCAGGTAACTGTACGTCATCACGTGAAAGGTTTGTCCGCGCCAGTTTGTCATGATCACTTTATAGGACTGCGTTCGCACCAGATCCAGATAACGTTCCAGCTGGAACGTATGCTCGAATTGCGTAATGTAACCTTTTTTATCTACATCAATCGTGAATTCGACATCATAGCTCACATGCATTTCATCTTTATAAGTTCCGTTCATAACCTTCATGTTGTCAAAGTGTAATCAGAATTCCGGATCTTCTACATAGGGAATGGTAATGAGTTCGGGGTCAACATATTCTGTGATCTTACTGTTACTGGAAGGTGGGGTGTAATACTTCGATGGCTGAAGATCAATCGATCCAATCATGCTTCCTTGGAAACAGGGGCTGCAAGTTATTCGCATAGTCATCTCCTTTAGATTTAATCAGTAGTTAGACGAACGAGTAACAATAAAGTTGCACCAGAATAAGGAAATGAAGGACGGGAAGAACCCAGTATGTCTATCTCCCAACATCGAGCAGGAACGAATGGTAGGTAAGTATTATTTTAAGTCATGAATCGCACGTCTACTTCTGTTCCTGCTACTTTCATATGAACAGGAGCACCGGCGCTATTTTCAATCTACCTACTCTTTTGATACAGTAACTGTAGGACATATCGGAGGTATATATCATATATGGAACAAGCACTTCAGATACTGATGCGAAATGTACGTGCAGAAGAGCACACCTTTTTTGTATATGCTGCATGAGGAGGCACGTTTCGATCAGGAACTGTTCTGGCAATACGTGAACAGTATTATGGAACTGACTCGTCGTACTGCCAATCAGCCTTTGGATCGAGAACTTTCCAGTGCGGTCAGCTTTACATATTCCAAAATCATGGAGTATCTGCAATGGCACCAGTTGGATCGTGATGTGTATGAGATTAAACAGTTTCCATATGTCTACGCACATCAGATTGTGAATCTGCTAGGCAATGTAGTCAACGGCTTCTATAAAGGTATCGTAATAGATGAAGCCAGTTTCGATGAGGAGTTCCCCAATCCGGCTTTCACAGGCGAAATGGCAGAAGAGCAACCAACCATTTTGCAATTAGGCTATTATAAACAACATACGAATGTACACGCCCTTGCCTTTCGAGAGGAAGATGGGACGTATCGAATTGTTTTGAATGAAGAAGAGGATCGGGATCTTGCAGATTCCAGGCTGAGTCGCGGAGAGGTAGAGGGAACGTATCTTTTTACGGCTCCGGATGCCAGCAGCGCCCACCAATGTTTTCATGAATGGGTCATGGAGAACCGTGCCCCATATCGCTCTCGGAGAGGAGTCCATCTAATGAATGTGAATGATAAGGTGATCGAACAGCAGTCTCTTACCTTTGTGGGCATCAAACGAACGTTCTCTTGTGTGGATGGTGAGAATTTAAGAGAAATTCCTAAGATGTGGCAGGATGCTTTGGCAGACGGCATTGAGGAACGTTTAAACGGGTTCAATAACGGAGCTATTCCCGGTCTGGTGGGTATCTGTATAGATCAGCGAGAGCTGAAGGACAATCAAATGGAGTATTGGATTGCTACCTCTTACTCAGGTGAAGTGCCTGAAGGTTTGGTGTCCATCGAACTTCCCGCGTCCCATTGGGTTGTATTTGAAGCGGATGAATTAAAGCCGGAGGCGATACAACGGTTGTGGCACCATATTATGACAGAGTGGTTTCCTTCCACTTCATATCAGCACGCAGGGATTCCGGAACTTGAAGTGTACAGAGGTCACGGCACACCTCCCCAAGTCTGGATACCTGTAAAATCTGTGTGAGCAAAATTGAATGAGGAGGCCTACGATGTTATCCAATAAAGTGATTGATCATTGCCAGGAGCAAGGCTGGTGGCATGAAGATATTCCAGCAGAATACGAAGAAGCGTTGCGGAAGCTTGAAATTGATCTTCAATCGGATTTCGCACAATTTTATTTGCATGCAGAGGATGGACCGACTTTCTACAGCAGGCATCAGGAGTTGTATCAGATCTGCTGGTTTATGGAGAACACCGTATATATGGAAGACATGAATGTAGCACAGCTTACACTGGGACTTCCCGAGGCGTATATTCCACTGGACAGTTTTGAAGGTGAGGGTGGATTTTTCTACAACCGTCAGACGGGAGAAGTGGTGCTGGTGGAACTGGGCGAATCGATTGAACGGTTTCTTAATGGCGAGAGTGAGCCGCAGTGGGCTGATTTCAATGCTTTTCTGGAGTGGTATTTCGTCCTGGAGGAGGAGACGGTGCAATGAAAGATCTAACACTGGAACATGCCGAACTGGAGCGACAAATTGTTGAAACCGTAGAAGCCGGTAATGTGCTGGATGAGACGCAGCAGCATGAACAAGCACTTATCTATTATGATCAGGCATGGGGCATGTTGCCCGAGCCGAAGATGGAATGGGAGATTGCGAGCTGGATCGCATCCTGTCATGCGAATGCACATATCGATCTGAAGCAGTATGGACTGGCGAAGCCGTGGGCTGAGATATCGTTAAATACGCGGAGTTCGGATAGAAATACGAGTCCGTTAATCGATCTCGGCATGATCTGCATGAGACTTGGACAGCATGACGAGGCGTATTCGTATTTGCATCAGGCGTATGAGTTCGGCAGAGAGCGTGCATTTCAGGGAACCCCCAGGGACGTGTTGAACTATTATAAGGAAGAGCGCGCCAAGCGAAAGTAGAGTGATTCCGACTATACCATGAAACGAAAAGGGTACCCCGGTTTGGCCAAACATGACCACAGGAGTACCCTTTCGAGTTGAATATTCGTTTATTACAGGATGTTCGACTTCATCTAATCCGAAATGTTACGCGTATAGTATTCAATAATATCCTTACGACGGATAATACCGAGGAAGACACGATCGACATCCACCACAGGCACAAAATTTTGGTCTGCTGCAAGTGTCAGCATATCCTCCATTTCAGCCTCAATGAATACACATTCATTATATACCCGATTGTTAATCTCATGGACCTGAACCTGATCCATCGTATCAAAAGTCAATCCGGGTGTATTTCGCATTTTCCATAACAAATCGCCTTCGGAGAGGGTAGCAACATATTTTCCATCCTGGTCAATCACGGGAATGGCGGTGTAGTGGTGCGATTCCAATTGCTCAATAGCATCTTTCATGGAAGCGGTAGACTTGATATAGGCCACTTCGGCTTTGGGGAGTAAAAAATAGCTGATTTCCATCATCGGGCTCCTTTTCAGCCTTTTGCATAGCAAAAAAGCTTTAGTATGTAATCTCACTATCCTTATTTAAACATATTATGTGAGCTTTCGGCTATTTTTAATGATAAATTCGTCAGATTTGTTTCATTGTTTAAATGGCTCTGGAAATCTATAGTGTATATTAGAGGTGATGTAACCATGAAATCCAAACGTAAATTAATGTACGGACTGCTGCCCATCTTGTTTGCAGGTGGAATCGGAATGTATCTATACATGCAAAATAACAAAGAAGCAGAAGCCAAGCCCCAGACTACCGTGAATCAGTACATAGAGCATCTGCAAAAAAAAGAGTTTGACCAGTTGTACACCTTGATGACACCTGCTTCGCTGCAAGAGTCGGGCATAAACAAGGAACAATTTGTTGAGAAATACAATGCGATCTATTCGGGTATGGAAGTATCCACCGTCAAGGCGGCGGTTAAACCTGTGGATGTTGCCGAAACGGCTTCCGATGGCAGTAAGACCGATGCAGAGAAACAAAACCCGGATACGTATGAGGTGGATTACAACCTGCAACTGACAACTTTTTTGGGAGAAGTCAGTGAGACGCATACATTAAAACTGGTCCGGCAGGAGCTTGAGGACGGCAGAAAAAACTGGCAAATTAACTGGCAGCCTTCACTGATCCTGAATGAAATGGTTAAGGGCAGTAAGGTACGCGTGAGGACACTGTTCCCGGATCGTGGAGATATTGTGGATCGTGATGGTTTGCCGCTCGCTACCAAGGGCACAATGAATGAATGGGGCATTGTACCTGAGAAACTTGGGGATAACCCGGATCAGATGATTGCCCGAATCGCGGGCCATTATCAGGTTTCGGAAGATGCCATTCAGAAGGCGCTTGCGCAGACATGGGTGAAGCCGGAGTATTTTGTCCCGATTGGTTCAACGGAGGAGTTTGACGTACCAGAATCTTTAAGCGGGGTTACGATGCAAAGCAAGGAAATCCGCTATTATCCACTCGGCGAGGCGGCTGCGCACCTGATTGGTTACGTGCGCAAAGCTACCAAGGAAGACCTGGATAAGGATACGGAAGGGTATTATCGCGCCGAGGATTGGATTGGTAAAGCGGGTTTGGAGCAGTCCATGGAGAAGCAGCTGCGTGGTGAGCGTGGTGGTCTGATTGAAATCACGGATGAATCGGGCAACTCCCGTTCTGAGCTTATTCGTAAGGATGCTGTAGATGGACAGAATGTTCAGCTGACGATTAGCTCCAAACAGCAAAAGAAATTGTATCAGACATTATCCAGTGGTGGAGACGCCGGTGCAATGGTTCTAATGAATCCGACGGATGGCAACCTGCTGGCGTTGGTCAGTGCACCTTCCTATAACCCGAACAAAATGGTCACAGGACTTACTCAGGCAGAGTGGGATGCTTATTCAGCGAATGAGAGGCTTCCTTTTATCAACAGAGTCACTACCCGATATGCACCAGGATCAACCTTCAAAGCGATTACAGCCGCAGCGGGACTGATGGAGAAGGTGACCACAGCGGACAAAACCCATGATATCTCTGGCTTGCAATGGCGTAAAGACGATAGCTGGGGCGGTTATTATGTCAAGCGTGTGAAGAGTTTATCTCCAGTAAATATGGTCGATGCTCTGGTGTACTCTGACAATATTTACTTTGCCATGGAAGCGATCGAGATGGGCAGCGCCAAGTTTATTGATGGGATTCAGAAGTTTGGTTTTGGCGATAACTTTGGACTGGATGAATTGTATCTGAAGCCAAGCCAATATGCCAACGAAGCACATCTGGATCTGTCATCTGAGGTGTTACTCGCTGATACGTCCTACGGGCAAGGGGAGATGTTAATGTCCCCGATTCATCTGGCAGCGTCATTTACACCTTTTATTAATGAAGGGAAGCTGGTGAAACCTGTTCTGATCGAGGGAAAAGAAAGCACTGAGCCTGAGGTAATTATTACTCCGGAAGCCGCAAATACGGTTAAGGATGCTTTGGGAGAAGTTGTTTCCCGGCAGGGAGGTACCGCCCATAACTTGAATTCAATTCCTGGAGGGCTCGCGGGCAAGACGGGAACAGCGGAGCTGAAAGCGAAGAAGGGAGAGAAGGGTCAGGAAAACGGATTTTTCGTAGTGTTTGATACCGACTCTCCGACCTTCCTGTTATCCGCTGTAATTGAAGAGGTGAACGGCCGAGGTGGAAGCCACTATGTCGTGGATAAATTAAAGCCTTTTTTGGAAAAGTTGGAGATTACGCAGTAAACCCGATTTAATATAGCCTCGCAAATATCATAAAAAGACCCGGTAACCATGCTATAGTTCTCACATGTGACCGGGTCTTTTTTATTTCATTTTATTCAATATGGAATCATTTATTTCCGAGCAGTAATCATAAAGCGTGCCGAGTTGGTACGAATGCCTTTCTCGTCGTGATGTTCTTTCACAAACTGCTGGAATCGCTCAAAGTCAGTGTCTACCTTCCCGAAATCAGGAATGATGGGTGCATGGGTTAGGAGAAACATCAAATCTTCGGGTGTAGCGTAATGCTCCACCACATTATATTCATGGGCCTGAATGTCATGGAAACCTGCTGTTTGAAGTTCATGCTTGTATCGTTCCATCAATGTGCCAGGTTGAATGCCAAGGCTCTGTCCACGGCCAAAAGCTTCTGAAAGGTTGGATTTATCATGTTCGCTGACCTGCTGGGTTAGAAATATCCCACCCTGAGCAATAACCCTAAATACTTCTGAAGCAGAGAACCTAGAGTGTCTGGAAGATACCACATTAAAGAAGCAATCTGGAAAATCCAGTTTTTCTGCGTCCATATGAAAAAAGCGTACATTGAAATGACCGCCCATAGCCTGAAGATTATGCTGTGCGGTCTCAATCATTCCTTGAGCGAGATCAATTCCCACTAGCAATAAAGCTTCTTCCGCAATGGACAGAATGGCTTCTCCACCACCTGTTCCAATATCCAGCAACAGATCGGACGATCGCGTATGGCGAACAACTTCCTCATAGAAGTTCCATCCGATGTTCTCCGAGACAACGTTCATGGAGCTGAAGTTCCAGCCATTCGTCCGGCCTACGCGTTCATAAAAGTCAGCGTAATCTATTTTGTTTTTCATTCTCATATTCCTCCAATGTGAGTTTGTTTGAACAGGACAAGAGAGTTGTGCCCAATCGTTCTAATGTAAATGGTCGAATAGGATCAAATGGACAGACGTGTACCTTGATAGCTGGTACGCGTTTTGACCCAGCCCGACGACTAATTACTTCGAACAATACGGAGCAACATCCGTGTCACCTCACAAGTTGGAATGTCTCCATTATATTCAATTGACAGCGTATACGCGAGGTGTTATTTTGAGGTGGAATGTATTCTATGAGTTCGAGGTGATCGATGGTGGCTATTCGTGCTAAGCAGATTTTTGTTAATTTACCTGTCCAAGATTTGAAGAAATCCGTTGAGTTTTTTACTAAGGTGGGATTTGAGTTTGACGCCAATTTTACGGACGAGTCTGCTACTTGTATGATCATCGGGGAAAATATTTACGCCATGCTTCTGGTGGAGGAACGTTTCCAATCCTTCATTTCAAAAAAAATCTCCAATGCCGCCGATACAACCGAAGTCATCGTTGCCCTGTCTGTAGATAGCCGTGAGCAGGTAGATGTGATTGTACAAGCTGCCCTCGATGCAGGAGGGCAGCCATCCAACGAACCACAAGATCACGGATTTATGTACGGATGGAGTTTTCAGGATCTGGATGATCACCTGTGGGAAGTTTCCTATATGGATCTAAGTGCTTTTCCTTCGGAGTGATAAAATGAAAATAACTAGAGCCCTCCTAGATTAATAGGAAGGTTCTTTTTTTGTCAGTCGTACCTTTTTCATTGCTTATATTGGGTGCATCTGTTAAAATACAGAACGAATGTTCAGTATGCATGGGACGGAGTGAAATCGAATGAATATGAATAAAAAGCAACTACAGACTGAGCAAACCAAGAAAAAACTTGCGGATGCTTCCAAAGCCCTTTTTGTACAAAAAGGGTATAAAGCAACGTCCATTGAGGATATTGTAGCTGCGACGGGCAGCAGCAAGGGCAATATATATTACCATTTTAAAAGTAAGGAAGGTCTGTTCCTCTATCTAATCGATGAGTGGGACCGGGAGTGGGAAGAGAGCTGGGCGGCCAAAGAACATCTGTACCGCACCTCTACGGAGAAGATTTACGGCTTGGCGGAACAATTAGTGCTGGATGATATGAATCACCCGCTGACGAAGGCAGCTGATGAGTTCTTCACAGGGGAAAAGAAAGAAAATGATATTGAGGAGCGGATCTCCTTAATGTTTGAGCGGCATATTCAATTTAATAAACAAATGATAGAGCAAGGCATTGAGAGTGGTGAGTTCAAAGCAGACAATGTAGATAATCTCGCGCTCATATTGGAAAGTACCATTATTGGTCTTAGTCAGATGTCACGGGGGATGGAGCCTGATCAGGCTCTTGCGTTATACCGCCAGGCTGCCAGTGTATTCTTACATGGGATTGCAAAAGATAAAGCTTAAGCAACATTTTGACAACTACGGAGGATGGAATCATGGCATTACTAACACGGAACAGGGGCGCACTGCTGCTGTTAATGTTTAATATTTTTCTCGTTTTTACGGGTATTGGTCTGGTTGTACCGATCATGCCTGCGTATATGGATCTACTGCATATCACCGGATTCACGGTTGGATTGCTGGTAGCGGCATTTTCCTTCACCCAGTTTCTGTTCTCCCCGCTTGCGGGTCGATGGTCGGATACGTGGGGACGTAAAAAAATTATCGTTGGCGGCATGCTAATTTTTGCCGTATCGGAGTTTATGTTTGGTGCGGTCAATGCACCAGTCTTGCTCTTCGCAGCCCGGATGCTTGGTGGTATCGGTGCGGCGATGATCTTCCCGGCGGTTATGGCTTACACCGCAGATATTACAACAGAGGAAGAACGCGGCAAAGGTATGGGATTGATTAATGCAGCGATTACAACCGGATTTATTATCGGTCCGGGAATTGGTGGGTACATTGCGGACTTTGGCATTCGAATTCCGTTCTACGCCGCTGGGGTTGCCGGTTTGTTGGCATCCATCATTACATTGATTATTTTGCCGGAATCCACGCGAAGCACAGGAGAACAAAGTAAACCTATCCCTGGTTTAACGAAGGTCAAAGCTCCGGGTATGGTATCCCAATTGCTGAATTCGTACCGTGAACCGTACTTTTTCAGCTTGATTATTGTGTTTGTTATGGCATTTGGTCTGGCGAACTATGAGACGGTATTTTCACTATTTGTGGATCACAAGTTTGGTTTCACGACCAAAGACATTGCATTCATTATTACTTTTGGTTCCATCGCGGGTGCTGTTGTACAAGTATCTCTGATCGGTTGGTTGCTCAACCGGTTTGGTGAAAAGATGGTCATTTCAGTCTGTCTGTTATTTGTAGCCGTATTTGTACTGTTGACCTTGTTTGTAAGTACGTACTGGATGATTCTTGTCGTAACGTTTATCGTCTTTCTGGGTATGGATATTTTACGTCCGGCGATCAGTACACAGATGTCCAAACTGGCACAAGAACAACAGGGCTTTGTGGCCGGATTGAACTCGGCGTATACCAGTTTGGGGAATATCGCAGGTCCAATCGTAGCTGGAGCACTGTTCGATGTGAATATTAACTATCCTTATGTTTCAGCAGCTGCCGTTCTGGCGATCTGTTTCCTGTTATCCCTAAGGGTACTCAGAGGGGGAAAAACGGTGAAACAACCGAAGGCTGAAATGTAAATGGAAAAGAAAGCTTCCACATCAATGCACCAACACCAAAAAAGTCGACTACACATGTTTCATGTGCAGTCGACTTTTTTAATAGTACGTGTATTAACGAATTTCTCCATTCGTTTCAATCAGTTTTTGATACCAGTGGAAACTCTGTTTGCGGATACGTCTCAATTCCTTGATATCGAATTCCTCGCGATCCACATAGATGAAGCCATAACGTTTGCTCGACCCTTGATGTGTACTAACAAGATCAATCGCAGACCAAGGGCAGAAGCCAAATACATCCACGCCGTCCGTGATCGCCAGTTGAATCTGTTCGATATGTTTATTGAAGAATTCAATACGATATGGATCGTTAACGACGTCGCCTTCCTCGAGTTTATCAAATGCACCCAGACCGTTTTCCGTAACAATCAATGGCAGATGATAACGAGAGTAGATCTGACGCAGGGTAGAGCGGAAGCCGACCGGATCAATTTCCCAGCCAAACTCCGTTTTTTGCAGATTGGGATTCACAGATCCTCTATATGCGCCCGGTTCACCTACGATTTCATGCTGGTCTCCTGTATGAGAGAAGTCATTGCCATCGTTCAGACTTTCACCAACCGTCTGGGAAGTGTAGTAGTTGAACGCAATAAAGTCAGGGTTTCCTTGAGCTAGTATATCCATATCTCCGTCTTCGATGACAGGCGTATATCCTTTCTCTTCGAGATAACTCCAGGCAATATGATTATAACGCCCGTATACCGCCATATCGAGATAGAGCCAGTTACGAATGGCAGCATAGTTATCAGCCGCGAGTGTGTCTTCTGGTTTGGAGCTCGCCGGGTAGATTACACCGATGTTAGGAGCTGGGCCAATCTTGGCTTCAGGCAGCATCTCATGACACAGGACCATGGCTTTAGCTTGAGCAACCAGCATGTGATGATTTTGCTGATACAGTGTTTTTTGCGGATCAACAAGTGTTGTATCCAGTGTACCCAGAGAGCCGGGATGCAGGATCAGCATATTTTGTTCGTTGATGGTCAGCCAATATTTAACCCGATCTCCGTAGTTCTCATAAAGAGTCTTGGCATATTGTTCAAAAGCATCAATCGTTGCTCGGTTGGACCAGCCGCCTTTTTCTTCAAGCGCATAAGGAAGATCGAAGTGATACATCGTCACAATGGGCTCAATACCGTATTTAATTAACTCATTAATGAGGGAATCGTAAAAGGCGAGGCCCTTCGGATTCACTTCACCTGCTCCTTGCGGATAGATGCGTGTCCATGCGATGGAGAAGCGGTAGGCTTTGAAGCCCATTTCAGCCAACAACGCTACATCTTCTTTGTACATATGATAGTGATCACTGGTTACCTTGAAGTCGGTTACGCCTTCCACATGGTTGCCCATGTCGATGACAGAAGGGCCTTTGCCATCTTCATTCCAGGCTCCCTCAATCTGATAGGCAGAGGTTGAACCTCCCCAGAAAAAATCTTTAGGAAATGGTTTCAGTTGAGTATGTTTCATGGTTAGTTCCTCCTAAGTTGAATTCGTATGATATAAGTTGGGTCAGACAACGAGAGTCAGCAGGACATCATTTTTCTGTACCTGTTCCTGAGTTGTTTCGAACACATCCACTTCTTGTTGCGTTAGAGTCACAATGACAGGGGTTACGGTTTCGTATCCGGCTTCCTTGATCTTATCGATGTCAAACTGGATCAACAGATCGCCCTGTCTTACGATATCACCTTCCTGAACAACTGGAGAGAAGTGTTTTCCCTTCAGCGCTACTGTGTTGATGCCAACATGAATCAGAATTTCCGTTCCTGCGTTAGTGGTTAATCCAATGGCATGTCCAGTCGGGAAGAGGGAAGTGACAACACCGTCTACCGGAGCGACAACTTCGCCAATCTCAGGGACAATCGCCAAACCTTTGCCCATAGCACCAGTCGAAAAGGCTGGGTCGTTAATGGTATTCAGTGCTACGGCTTTACCTGTAAGCGGGCTATAAATTTGTTCTTTCTTGATCTCCGTTGTTTTAGTCTCAAGTACGACAGAAAGTTCTGCTGGTGTACTTTCAGCCGATGTGGAGACAGATTCGTTTGTCTCGGAAACTGTATCTTTGCTTTTGCTTTCATAACCAAACATCACCGTTAATACCGCTGCTACCGCAAAGGAGCAGGCAATCGCAATCACGTAGACAACCGTTGGTGTATAGACAGGAATGGCAAATATATTGTGGAACACATAAGCAGTCATTTTAACACCAAAGTGACCATTAATGGCACCGCCGATCGCACCTGCGATAACCACGATAGGAATCACACGTTTATAACGCAGGATCAAACCGTATACAATTGGTTCAGTTACTCCTGCAAGCAAACCGGTAAGGCTGGTCGAGCCAGCAAGAGTCCGCAGGGTTTTATTCTTTTTGGCTTTTAGGAAAATACCGAAGGCTACACCGATTTGTGCAAACACGGCTGCAGCAGCCATGGCTTCAATCGGATCGCCGCCAACTCCGATATTCTGTATCGTGATTGGAGTAAAGCCCCAGTGGAGTCCGAACACAACCATGAAGGTCATGAATCCACCCAGTACAACCCCTGATAATATACCGCTGACACCAATGAGCCAAGTTACGCCGGAGGAGATCCAGTCACCTACCGTGGTGCCGAATGGTCCAAAGGCCATTGCGGACAGCGGAACCATAATCATCAAAGCAATCATTGGTACAAGGAACAATTGCAGGTCTTTCAAAATGATTTTCTTGAGTAATTTATCGAGAACAGCGTAGATACTAATGGATATGAAGATTGGGAATACGCTGGCTGAATAATTCATCATCACAACTGGGATACCCAGGAACGATACATCTGAACCCTTATCCATCAGCCCGGTGAAGCTCGGTTCCATCAGAGCGGCACCAATTACGCCAGCTACATAAGGATTGGCTTTCAGCTTCATACCCAGTGTAATCCCAAGGAAGATGGGCAAGAAATAAAATACAGCGTTGCCGGCAGCGGATAAAATTAAGTATGTGTCACTTGTATCCGACATCCATCCGAGCATGGTCAGGACAGTTAGCAAAGCTTTTAGCATACCTGATCCTGCCATAGCCGGGATTAACGGCGAGAAACTTCCGGATATAATTTCAAAAACTTTGGATAATAGCGAGGTTTTTTCCCCTGTAGACTCAGCCGATGAGGAGGAATCTCCTCCGAAATCCCGGTTTTTCATAATCTCCGCATATACATGAGCCACGTTACTACCGATGACAACCTGGAACTGGCCGCCGCTTTCAACAACGGTAATAATACCATCGTGTTTTTCAAGCGTTTCGCGTTCGGCCTTTTTCGAATCTTTCAGGTCGAATCTCAGCCGGGTCGCACAGTGGACAAGACCATTGATATTGGCTTCTCCGCCGACGAGACGAACGATGTCATCCCCCATTTTTTTATGATCCATGTTCATTCTCCTTTGTTGTTAAGATTGCCTGAAAACAAAAAAATACCTAAACGAATGGCTATGATCATCGGAAAGATGACCTGTTGCCAATCATTTAGGTATCGCCTGCTTGAGCAGTAACAATCCTTGTCGTTAAGTTGTGAGACTTACTATATATGACGGCGAAATCGTTTGCAAGCTTTTTTTATTCCGTGTCGAGAAGCTCGTTACGGGAAGTGACACGTTGAATATGGATCGTCAAATACACCTTTTCATCAATGGACATGGCACTTTCAAACTTGTCCTCAAGGTACTGATTGATTAATTGGGTGCACTGAAAAGCCTTGCTGTATTTGTCTTTCACTTGCTCATACAGAAAGTTATCTCCTGAAGCAAATTGCTCCTGTTCATTACTCAACATTCGCTGCACAAAATATTGAAGATGGGTAATAAACCGAGAATAATTAAATGAATTTTCATCCAGGGCGATGTGGTAATGGTTGGTCACAATGTTGAAGATATCATCAATAACTTCAGTGATTTCAACGGTTTGTTTCATGCCCTGAGCATCTTGACGAGCGTTTACAAAATGCATGGCAATAAAGCTGGCCTCATGTTCATCCATTTGGATGCCGAATTGTTCCTGGATCAGCTCCACAGCGTTCATGCCAATCCCAAATTCCTTCTTGTAAAACTTCTTGATCTGCCACAAAAGGGAATTCTTCAGACCGACGGATTTACGGTACCGGGTAATGGCAAACTGAATATGATCGATCAATGATATATAGATATTATCACTAAAAATATCGCCCATTTCTTTTTTGGCATGGCCCACAATTTCGTCCGCTAACTTCAAATATTCGACTGATGTTTCCCCAATCAGATCGATTAATTTTTGTGGTATTTTATCCGATTTAAGCACAAAGGTTTTTTCAATTTTATCCTCATCCACAGGCTGTCCGTTTTTCTTTTTGAAGCCAAGACCGTTGCCGATGACAACAAATTCGTGACCAACCTGGTTCTCAGCCCGGATGACATTGTTGTTAAAAATCTGACGGATGATCATATATGTGTTTCACCTCAATTGGTCGTAATAATAACAAAAAACCCAAACTAAGGCTTAATAGACAGCCTTGGTTTGGGTATCGCCTGCTTACCAGTAACAATCCCGAAGAAGACGCAGCTTCCTCTTTCAATTATGTCCACTATACCGCTTTCATAACAGAATAACAATACAATGATTTATGGAAATGGACGTAAAGACGTGGATTTTTGGTATAATAAGAAATGCTGGAAGTGAATTAGATGGGCTGGGTTGCATAATAAGTTACCGAGGACGGTCATTTTTAAGCATATACAGGATTATTGGAGTGATAACATGAGCAATGCAAAAGGAAAAGGCGGCACCGGCCGTGGTACGGGTAAAAAAGGCTGGAACCGTTGGCAAGCCGCTGCTAACCGGGCGAAAAGTGCACCGAAGCCTTATAAAAGTAAAGGCACAAAGAAGAAGGACGATACCGAAACTTCAAGTGGCAAGCCCGAGTAAGTATGGCTTGACGATGCCAGAGGAGAGAGCTGCCTGACTAACGGGTGGGTCTCTTTTTGCTTGAAAAGATAAAAAATTAAATTGACAGTAATGTAAATATGGTAATAATATAGAGCTTACGCAAATTAGATGGTAGTGCTACTATATAAAGAAAGGAGCAACAGCATGCCTGTTAATATGGATGAAAATCCACTTGGACTGATTCTGTCACGGACGTATCTGGCATACAAAAAAACAACAACCAGAAATCTGAGTGAACAGGATATTACTCCGGAACAATTTGCAGTCTTGAATGAATTGAGCAAGGCTGGAAGTCATATATCACAGAAAAAACTGGCTGAATTAACAGTGCGGGACCAGACAACGGTAGGCAAAATTATAGATAAGTTGATTCGCAAAGGTCTGGTGACAAGAGAAGAAGATCCACAGGACCGCAGAGCGGTTTTGCTTTGTTTAACGGCGGAAGGACTGGAAATGAATAACGTTCTGACACCTAAGTCAAAAAAGCAAGAGCAAGAGGCACTCGCCGATTGTTCCCCTGAAGAGCTTGAAGCATTTATGAATGTGATGAATCGGATCTATGAAAAGATGAAATAAATTTTTTTGGTCTAATATGTGCATGTGCATATATATGTAGTGCAATTATTTTAATTTTAACTAATGGGAGTCGTGAACGAATGAAAAGCTTCAAAGATTTTCTTAAAGTGCCACAGACAAAAATAGGGTTGGTTTTTGCATTGATTGTTCCACTGTTATTTGTTGTGATCTGGATGACGGGTTATCATCAAGCCACGGAGAGAGTGGATCAACTTCAAGTTGCTCTGGTGAACGAAGATGGGACACAGGGAACAGTTGTGCAGAAGCAGATTGAAACGCTCGCGCCTTTCCATGTCAATGTACTGGATTCTGCCCAGGAAGCCGAGAAACAGATGAATGCAGGTAACTATGCGATGGTTATTGTTATTCCGGAAGGATTCACTGACCGGATTGAAGGCGGTACAGAGACGAGTTTGTCCTTCTATATTAATCAGGGAAATGCTGATGTAGCCAAATCCATTGTGGAACACGCGGCGACTGGAATGACTGCACAAATGGGACAAGGGATTTTGGAGTCCAAGGTTCAAGTCACCCTTAACCAGGATAGTATCAACAACGATGAGTTGAGTGCAGCTATTGGACAAGCGATGGCAAAGATGAATGAAGGGCCTGTAAAGGCTGAAATTAATAAAACGAACAGTGTGAGTGATTTTGCTACATCGATGCTGCCCATGATTCTGGGTTTTATCACCTACATTGCTGCGATGACTATGAACATTCAGTTTAATATTACGTCGAATATGATGAAGCGTACCCATTCCAAATGGGAAATCTTCTGGGGACGGCAAATGCTGTTATTGTGTATAGCAGTGATCGTTCCTCTAATAGTGGATACAGTTGCTCTTCTGTTCACGGATGTGGCGAGCTCCTTCGGCGCGTTGTATCTGTATCATGTGCTGGTGAGTCTGGCTTGTATCTGTTTTACACAAATGAGTTTTGCCCTGTTTGGTAATGCAGGCCCTCTATTTAATGTAGCGATGGTTCCGCTCCAGTTGATGACAGCAGGAAATATCATCCCAGCCGAGATGCTGGCGCCATTCTACCGTTATATTGGAAACTTTCTGCCCGCTTCCAATGGGGTACAGGGATTTATGCGTTTGATCTATAGTGGAGAAGCAGTGGGTGGATTCATGGTTCATCTTCTGTTGATCTCGATTATTACGTGGGGAATTACGTTGCTGAGAGTTGGCATGCAAAAAGCAGGTAATGGACAAATGACGATGACGCCTCCAGCATCAGCACAGGCACAACATTAAGAGTTTCCTTCTATATATAATGTAATAACACACACATGAAAGTGGTTCACGTATAGTTATATGCGTGCATCACTTTTTTTGTGTATCTTCTATAATACCTCTTCTTATACTCGTGGTAACTTACAGTGCCCCCAGTAATCTTGCATGACCTTGATAAAAGGACAACCTAAATTGAGCATATTAATGAAGCTAAAATATATGGGTGGAGATGTAGGCTAATAAGTTTAAAATCAATTAGACATGTATTGCGACGTATGAATGGAAAAAATGTCATTTAAGCTATAATAAACTTTACACTGAGATAGAGGAGAGCAATACAGTAAAGGTAGTTGATTTGTAGTAAATGAATTTTATTAAATTAAGTATTGTAATTAATATCTATACGTGATATATTATTAATCCGGCCAAGAAAACACGGTAAAACACTGGTGCGGCAAGCGAATGAAATAAGCTTCGAAAGAAACTTAAAAAAAAGAGCTTGCAAAGTTGGTTCGGACATGATATTATATAAGAGTTGCTGAAGAGAACAACATTCGGTAACGAAACAAGTTTGATCTTTGAAAACTGAACAACGAGTGAGTAAACATTCTGCTTGCAGAATGAAACGCGAAAGTTTGAGACAAGCCTTGGCTTGGATCGGCTGGAGCACAAATGAGATTTTTAATCTCGTCAGATTCAAAATGAGCTTATCGCTCTTTTCAATACTTTATTGGAGAGTTTGATCCTGGCTCAGGACGAACGCTGGCGGCATGCCTAATACATGCAAGTCGAGCGGACTTGAAGAGAAGCTTGCTTCTCTGATGGTTAGCGGCGGACGGGTGAGTAACACGTAGGCAACCTGCCCTCAAGTTTGGGACAACTACCGGAAACGGTAGCTAATACCGAATAATTGTTTTCTTCGCCTGAAGAGAACTGGAAAGACGGAGCAATCTGTCACTTGGGGATGGGCCTGCGGCGCATTAGCTAGTTGGTGAGGTAACGGCTCACCAAGGCGACGATGCGTAGCCGACCTGAGAGGGTGATCGGCCACACTGGGACTGAGACACGGCCCAGACTCCTACGGGAGGCAGCAGTAGGGAATCTTCCGCAATGGGCGAAAGCCTGACGGAGCAATGCCGCGTGAGTGATGAAGGTTTTCGGATCGTAAAGCTCTGTTGCCAGGGAAGAACGCTTGGGAGAGTAACTGCTCTCAAGGTGACGGTACCTGAGAAGAAAGCCCCGGCTAACTACGTGCCAGCAGCCGCGGTAATACGTAGGGGGCAAGCGTTGTCCGGAATTATTGGGCGTAAAGCGCGCGCAGGCGGTCATTTAAGTCTGGTGTTTAATCCCGGGGCTCAACCCCGGATCGCACTGGAAACTGGGTGACTTGAGTGCAGAAGAGGAGAGTGGAATTCCACGTGTAGCGGTGAAATGCGTAGATATGTGGAGGAACACCAGTGGCGAAGGCGACTCTCTGGGCTGTAACTGACGCTGAGGCGCGAAAGCGTGGGGAGCAAACAGGATTAGATACCCTGGTAGTCCACGCCGTAAACGATGAGTGCTAGGTGTTAGGGGTTTCGATACCCTTGGTGCCGAAGTTAACACATTAAGCACTCCGCCTGGGGAGTACGGTCGCAAGACTGAAACTCAAAGGAATTGACGGGGACCCGCACAAGCAGTGGAGTATGTGGTTTAATTCGAAGCAACGCGAAGAACCTTACCAGGTCTTGACATCCCTCTGATCGATGCAGAGATGTATCTTTCCTTCGGGACAGAGGAGACAGGTGGTGCATGGTTGTCGTCAGCTCGTGTCGTGAGATGTTGGGTTAAGTCCCGCAACGAGCGCAACCCTTATATTTAGTTGCCAGCACTTCGGGTGGGCACTCTAGATAGACTGCCGGTGACAAACCGGAGGAAGGTGGGGATGACGTCAAATCATCATGCCCCTTATGACCTGGGCTACACACGTACTACAATGGCCGGTACAACGGGCTGCGAAATCGCGAGATGGAGCCAATCCCAACAAAGCCGGTCTCAGTTCGGATTGCAGGCTGCAACTCGCCTGCATGAAGTCGGAATTGCTAGTAATCGCGGATCAGCATGCCGCGGTGAATACGTTCCCGGGTCTTGTACACACCGCCCGTCACACCACGAGAGTTTATAACACCCGAAGTCGGTGGGGTAACCGCAAGGAGCCAGCCGCCGAAGGTGGGATAGATGATTGGGGTGAAGTCGTAACAAGGTAGCCGTATCGGAAGGTGCGGCTGGATCACCTCCTTTCTATGGAGAATCGTTTCCTGCAACGGAAACATTCAAATATGCAGCTTAGCTGCAAAACACTCACTCGTTGCTCAGTTTTGAGAGCTCAAACTCTCAAAACAGCTTGCTTTTGCATGGAGCTTGTTCTTTGAAAACTAGATATCGAAACGAAACAAACGCGAATTAGAACATTCCTTTAAGCTGATCTTGTGTAAACAAGTGAAGTGTTTTTATAAGGTAGATTGCACGTACGATGGTATCGAATGGGAGCGACTTTTGGCTTTGCGCAAGCAAAACAAGGGAAGCGAGCAGTCGAAACCGGAGAACGAGGTTAAGCTACTAAGAGCACACGGAGGATGCCTAGGCGCTAGGAGCCGATGAAGGACGTGGCGAACAACGAAACTGCCTCGGGGAGCTGTAAGCAAGCTTTGATCCGGGGGTGTCCGAATGGGGAAACCCAGCTGGGGTAATTTCCAGTTACACCTAACTGAATACATAGGTTAGTGTGAGGCATACCAGGGGAACTGAAACATCTAAGTACCCTGAGGAAGAGAAAACAATAGTGATTCCGTCAGTAGCGGCGAGCGAACGCGGAGAAGCCCAAACCAGAGAGCTTGCTCTTTGGGGTTGTGGGACGTCTCACATGGAGTTACAAAGGAACCGGTTAAGCGAAGAGGTCTGGAAAGGCCCGCCAAAGAAGGTAAAAGCCCTGTAGTTGAAAGTTAGTTCCCTCCGAGACGGATCCCGAGTAGTGCGGGGCACGTGAAACCCCGTATGAATCCGGCAGGACCATCTGCCAAGGCTAAATACTTCCTAGCGACCGATAGTGAAGCAGTACCGTGAGGGAAAGGTGAAAAGCACCCCGGAAGGGGAGTGAAATAGAACCTGAAACCGTGTGCTTACAAAAAGTCAGAGCCCGTTTTAGGGGTGATGGCGTGCCTTTTGTAGAATGAACCGGCGAGTTACGTTCCCGTGCAAGGTTAAGGTGAAGAGCCGGAGCCGCAGCGAAAGCGAGTCTGAATAGGGCGATGTAGTACGTGGACGTAGACCCGAAACCGGGTGATCTACCCCTGTCCAGGGTGAAGGTGCGGTAACACGCACTGGAGGCCCGAACCCACGCATGTTGAAAAATGCGGGGATGAGGTGGGGGTAGCGGAGAAATTCCAATCGAACTCGGAGATAGCTGGTTCTCCCCGAAATAGCTTTAGGGCTAGCCTCGGAAAACAGAGTCGTGGAGGTAGAGCACTGATTGGGTGCGGGGCCCGCAAGGGTTACCAAGCTCAGTCAAACTCCGAATGCCATAGACTTACTTCCGGGAGTCAGACAGTGAGTGCTAAGATCCATTGTCAAAAGGGAAACAGCCCAGACCATCAGCTAAGGTCCCCAAGTGTGTGTTAAGTGGGAAAGGATGTGGAGTTGCACAGACAACCAGGATGTTGGCTTAGAAGCAGCCACCATTGAAAGAGTGCGTAATAGCTCACTGGTCGAGTGACTCTGCGCCGAAAATGTAACGGGGCTAAACACACCACCGAAGCTATGGCTTGGATCGACTTCACTGCTTCTTTGAGGCGGTGTTTACCACAAGGACATTTTTGTCTGACAAGAGACTCTATCTTGGATGACCAAATGCTTTCCAGGGGATAAACACAGGACTTCGAAGCTGGAGTGAAGTCGATCCAGGGGTAGGGGAGCGTTGTATAAGGGTTGAAGGTGTACCGTAAGGAGCGCTGGACATTATACAAGTGAGAATGCCGGTATGAGTAACGAAAAGATCAGTGAGAATCTGATCCGCCGAAAGCCTAAGGGTTCCTGAGGAAGGCTCGTCCGCTCAGGGTAAGTCGGGACCTAAGGCGAGGCCGAAAGGCGTAGTCGAAGGACAACAGGTCGAAATTCCTGTACCACCGTAAGCCGTTATGAGCAATGGGGGGACGCAGTAGGGTAGTGACGCGGACTGATGGATGTCCGTCTAAGCAGTAAGGCTGATGTGTAGGCAAATCCGCACATTGTAAGGCTGAGCTGTGATGGGGAGCGAAAATTATAGTAGCGAAGGTCATGATCTCACACTGCCAAGAAAAGCCTCTAGCCAGGTGATGGTGCCCGTACCGCAAACCGACACAGGTAGGCGAGAAGAGTATTCTAAGGCGCGCGGAAGAACTCTCGTTAAGGAACTCGGCAAAATGACCCCGTAACTTCGGGAGAAGGGGTGCCCCGGTAGTGTGAATAGCACGAGGGGGCCGCAGTGAAAAGGCCCAAGCGACTGTTTAGCAAAAACACAGGTCTGTGCGAAGCCGTAAGGCGAAGTATACGGGCTGACGCCTGCCCGGTGCTGGAAGGTTAAGGGGAGTGGTTAGGAGCAATCCGAAGCTGTGAACCGAAGCCCCAGTAAACGGCGGCCGTAACTATAACGGTCCTAAGGTAGCGAAATTCCTTGTCAGGTAAATTCTGACCCGCACGAATGGCGTAACGACTTGGGCGCTGTCTCAACGAGAGATCCGGTGAAATTTTAATACCTGTGAAGATGCAGGTTACCCGCGACAAGACGGAAAGACCCCATGGAGCTTTACTGCAGCTTGATATTGAATTTGGGTACGATCTGTACAGGATAGGTGGGAGCCTTTGAAACGTGAGCGCCAGCTTGCGTGGAGGCAACGTTGGGATACCACCCTGATCGTATCTAGGTTCTAACCTGGTACCGTAATCCGGTGCGGGGACAGTGTCAGGTGGGCAGTTTGACTGGGGCGGTCGCCTCCTAAAGAGTAACGGAGGCGCCCAAAGGTTCCCTCAGAATGGTTGGAAATCATTCGAAGAGTGCAAAGGCATAAGGGAGCTTGACTGCGAGACCTACAAGTCGAGCAGGGACGAAAGTCGGGCTTAGTGATCCGGTGGTACCGCATGGAAGGGCCATCGCTCAACGGATAAAAGCTACCCTGGGGATAACAGGCTTATCTCCCCCAAGAGTCCACATCGACGGGGAGGTTTGGCACCTCGATGTCGGCTCATCGCATCCTGGGGCTGAAGTAGGTCCCAAGGGTTGGGCTGTTCGCCCATTAAAGCGGTACGCGAGCTGGGTTCAGAACGTCGTGAGACAGTTCGGTCCCTATCTGTCGTGGGCGTAGGAAATTTGAGAGGAGCTGTCCTTAGTACGAGAGGACCGGGATGGACGTACCGCTGGTGTACCAGTTGTTCCGCCAGGAGCACCGCTGGGTAGCTATGTACGGACGGGATAAACGCTGAAAGCATCTAAGCGTGAAGCCCCCCTCAAGATGAGATTTCCCAGTATGTAAGACCCCTTGAAGACGACGAGGTAGATAGGCTGGGGGTGGAAGTGCAGCAATGCATGGAGCTGACCAGTACTAATCGGTCGAGGGCTTATCCAATAGCAAGTGATAATTCGCGTGTTTCGTTTCGAATCTAGTTTTCAGAGAACAACACTCTGAAATGTAAGCTACGCGTTTGGTGGCGATGGCGGAGGGGTTCCACACGTACCCATCCCGAACACGACCGTTAAGCCCTCTAGCGCCGATGGTACTTGGACCGCAGGGTCCTGGGAGAGTAGGACGCCGCCAAGCAACAGGAAGACACACTTGAATGATTTCGAGTGTGTCTTTTTTATTTTAATGTAATTCATTTTATGTAATTCATTAGTTCTGATTTGACTTGTTATATACATAAAATACTGGCGTTCCAATCCTTAAAGCTGTGATACAATAGGTGAGGTCTATATAGAAAACGGAAACACGCATAAGTACGAGGAGGAACAGTGAACACGATGAAATCAGCCCCGTTTATTGCCGTGGAAGGTCCGATCGGAGCGGGGAAAACAACGCTGGCAACGATGCTTTCCCATGAATTGAATCTTCCGTTAGTTAAAGAAATCGTAGAAGAGAATCCATTTCTGGCTTCCTTTTATCAGGATATCGACGAGTGGAGTTTCCAATTGGAAATGTTTTTTCTGTGTAATCGGTTTAAACAACTGGAAGACACGGGCGTTCATTATGTAGAGCAGAATACCCCAGTCATTTCAGACTATCATATCTATAAAAATATGATTTTTGCCGATCGTACCTTAAAGGGAACGAAACGGGATAAATATCGTCAAATCTATCATCTGTTAACAGATGATCTGCCAAAGCCCAATCTGGTGCTCTATATTGAAGCTGAACTCGATACGTTGATGTACCGCATTAACAAGCGTGGGCGCTCATTTGAGCAGGACATGGACCCGGCATATATGGAACAACTGATCGCCGATTACAAAACAGGCATGGACTATCTGGCGAATAACTCAAATCCACCAGTGATCATTAAGGTCAATGCAGAGCAACTCGATTTTGTGGAAAATCCTGAACACTTCAGGCAAATTGTTAATCAGGTAAAGGAGTATATCATATGAATAACTATGGCATTCCAACGAATGCATTAATTACGGTAGCAGGTACGGTTGGAGTGGGTAAATCCACGTTAACGGCTGCGCTTGCACAGCGTTTGAATTTCAAGACTTCTCTGGAACAAGTTGATCATAATCCATATTTGGAGAAGTTCTATCATGACTTCGAGCGTTGGAGCTTCCATCTGCAGATTTATTTCCTGGCAGAGCGCTTCAAGGAACAGAAAAAGATTTTTGAACTAGGTGGGGGATTCGTGCAGGATCGTTCCATCTATGAAGATACAGGCATTTTTGCACAAATGCATGCAGATCAAGGAACCATGTCTGCTACCGATTTTGAGACATACAGCAGTTTGTTTGAAGCAATGGTGATGACCCCTTATTTCCCACATCCGGACGTACTTATCTATCTGGAAGGTAGCCTGCCTTCGATTTTGAGCCGTATTACGGAGCGCGGACGTGAGATGGAGATTCAAACGGATCGTTCGTACTGGGAGCATATGCACGAGCGCTATTCCGTGTGGATTGATCAGTTTACGGCTTGCCCTGTGCTGCGTCTGAACATTGATGAGTATGATGTGCATGATCCGGCATCGGTGGATGCCATTTTGGCACAGATTGCAGCTGTCATTCAGCCTTCCAAGGAAGTGCAAAGGTAAGATAGAGAGAGCTTTGAAATGTAGTTTTCTGGGTTACATTGGATATATCTATGATACAGATATGGACAACATCCCTTCTACGGCTATTATGCTGTTGGAGGGATTTTTTTTTATGTGCCAAGGGAATGATTATGAGATGTTTGTGGACAAAACTAAAATGATATTCGAGCGAATAAGGAAATGGATGCTTAATATATCTTTTCTATTATGTAAATACATGGTCACCAAAAGTAGAAAAATGTTGAATAATAGGTCTTTTTGTGGTTTCATAGGAAAGGTGAATTCTGGAAAAGAAGCATATGCATGACTCAGGAGGGAAAGACAACGTGGAAGAGAAACAAGGAGTTAAAATCGGTATGCCGATCATTGGTGGCTTAATTGCAGCCATTCTGGGAGGCATTGTATGGGCAGCTATTGCTGCAATGACCGATTATGAGGTGGGATTAATTGCGATTCTGATTGGAGCGCTCACGGGTTACGCAGTTGTGTTGTTCTCCAATAAACAAATTGCGACGGTACATAAGATTATTGCTGTACTGTTTGCGCTTGTTGGCATTTTGTTGGGGAAATATCTGACGGTCGTATATTTTACTTCCGAACTGTTTGGTGATGTAAGCGTGATGGAACTTGTGTTTGATAGCGAGATGATCAGTGCGTTTGTGGAAACCTTCCAGGAGTATTTCAGTCAACCGATTGATTTGTTATTCATCGTGCTTGCGATTGTGTCTGCATGGCAGATTCCTGGCCGGATGGCGAGAACCAGTCTAGCTACGGATGCATCTTCATCGGATCACGCACCAAGAGCTTAATCGGATAGACGGTGGACGCTGGCAGCAAAATGAAGAATGTTTGACAGAAGAAACTTAATGCTCATCATCCTAAGCACTTATGAAGTTATATCGAAGGACTGGGAGCAGAAGAAAAACGTAGTAAAGAGCATCTACTTTAAAAGATATTTATTAAGTACTCAGAGTGAGCAGCAGTTAGGCATGTTCACATTGCGGCTGAGTTACTTGCATACATAAAAGGGACGATACGCCTGAGGGTGTACGTCCCTTTTGTGTATCCACCAGGTAGTAGGGGGGGATATGGCTCATAACTTTTGCAACAATTCGGATCGATTTAAATTACTTACCACATAACCCTAGTAAATATCCAGCATGTTCATAAGGTTAATTAGAAGAACGATATGGTCACCTCAGGTGGTAGGTTCAAATATCCGAATGGTCATTTACAGCGAATAAAGCTGATGACGAGAGATTACTTTTACCACTAGAGGACAGAGCTCTAAGTTCCAGACTATCGTTTACAGTACACATCTGACGACAATGAGAGTTTAATAATACTGTATGTGGTTGAAGACAGGGCTATATTATTTGTTTTGGTCAGCAAATACAGCCATAGCATCTCTCATAAATACTGCCAAACCATCGCCAAACTGATCAATATTACGCGTGAAGCGTTCATCGTCCACGTACATCTGACCAAGTCCTCTGAAGGCTTCAGGTGAGTAGCTTCCCATTTGGTTTAGACAGGTGTACCATTCTTGAATACCGGCCTGTGCCTCGGCAGATGCTGGTTCTGTGTGACGAAGTGAAGCCAGATGTTTGTAGATCCCGTTCATTTGATTGGATAGAGCCTTCTGATCTGTGGTTGATTTACTGTGCAGCTTCTGATTTGCGTGATCGACGGCATGGTCTCCCCAACGTTCCCGCGCTTCTTGTTCATACGGATTCTGGCTAAAATCAAATCCTTCGAATTGTTCTTTGGCTGTCATTTTAATCTCTCCTCTCACGTGTAAAACCGTTCTATCAATAGTAGCAATCATCTGGTCCAAGCGTTGGCGCTTCTCCAGCAGTATGAGTCTATGCATTTTAAGTGCTTCTTCCGGATTGAAGGAGGGGTTGGTTATAATGTTTTTGATCTCCTTCAGAGAGAAGTCGAGTTCCTTGAAAAACAATATCTGCTGCAACCGTTCCAGATTGGCATCTGAATATAATCGATATCCGGCAGAAGTTACTTTGTCCGGTGTTAATAGTCCGATCTCATCATAGTGATGCAGTGTGCGCACACTGATCGAGGCAAGATCGGCAACCTCTTTTACCTTCATGGCCATGTGTGAAACCTCCTTACAACACCGATTGTACAGTGTGACGTTACGTGAGAGTCAACTGTTGAAAATGAAAAAATAAGATGCGAGCATGGAAGCTGCATCTTGATCATGGATTGGTGACTGGATGTGAATAGGTGTGAATAGATGTGATGAAATTATTGTATCATTCAGTCACTGTAGGGGAGCGGCTGCGCTTCTAAGTCGAAGACATAGACTGCCGCGCCGCAGGGGGGAGGCTCCTCTGTTATGGAGAGGAGCGTGAGCAGTTGTGGGTTGCACCATGTATGCGGTGCAGCCCACGGGGCTGGCAGTGCAGGGAAGCAGGGCTACGCCTGCATCCCGCGCACTGCCGCAGCGAACTGCGCAGCCGCTGCGCGCACGTCGGCCGCGCCCGCGATGGCGGAGATGACGGCTACGCCGTCGGCTCCAGCCGCCATCACGGCGGCCGTGGTATCGGGCGTAATGCCGCCGATACCCACAATCGGAACTGCGATGCCTGCGGCGCGCAGTTCCGCCACCCCTGCGGGGCCCAGCACAGCGTGGGCATCCGCTTTGGAGCGCGTCGGGTACATGGGCCCGACGCCAAGGTAGTCGGCGCCCGCCTGCACGGCACGGCGCGCCTCCTCCACAGAGTGGGCGGATACGCCAAGCATCCGCCCATCTCCAATGCGGGCGCGTACTAGCGCCGCGTCCGCATCTTCCTGGCCGACATGCACGCCGTCGGCCTCCACCGCTACAGCCAGCTCCACATCATCGTTCACGATGAACGGGACCCCGTGCTGGCTGCACACCTCGCGAAGCCGCATCGCAAGCGTGATGCGAGCTTCGTGAGCCAGGACGCCAGTTCCCTTTTCACGGAACTGGAACAGCGTAATGCCGCCAGCAATGGCCTGGCGCAGCACTTCCACAGGGTCTTGCTTTGTATTGACGCTGCCCATCACTAAATACACCTGCATCGCGCGTCGTACCGCTTCTGCATCCCAAGGGTGCATCACTGCTCACCCCGCTGTCTGCGCTGATACGCAAAATGATTTGTCGGCCCATGTCCGGCCCCAATCCCCAACTCATCTTCGATGGCTGCCTGAATGAATGCTCGCGCGGTCATAACGGCAGAAAGAACAGGTGAACCCTTTGCTAACTCTGCGGTGATCGCAGCAGAGTACGTGCATCCTGTTCCGTGTGTATGATGTGTTACCACACGAACATTCTCCAGGTAATGAAAAGACTGCCCATCGTAGAGCACATCCACGATCATACCACTTCCTTCATCATGACCACCTTTGACCAAAGCATACGTTGAGCCCATCTGTACAATCCGTCTTGCGGCTTCTTCCCGCTGATTCATATTCGTGATGGACATTTCGGTAAGTAGTTCCGCTTCCGGAATATTAGGTGTTGTGATCAGGGCATGGGGCAACAGCTCCGTAATCAACGCCTGTACAGCTTCCTGCTGGAGAAGGGAGGCGCCACCTTTGGCTACCATCACGGGATCGATGACCAGATTAGACCAACGATATTGCTGCCATTTCTCAGCGACTAGACGAATAATCTCGGCACTATATAACATGCCGGTCTTCGTTGCGGTTGGTTGAAAGTCTTCGCCGGTCGAGTCCAATTGCTGGGCAATGCCATCGTAAGAGATGGGGAAGACGCCCTGCACACCTGTTGTATTTTGGGCAGCAATAGCGGTAATAACCGTCATACCGTATACCCCAAGCTCCTGGAACGTTTTCAGATCGGCCTGAATTCCTGCGCCGCCCCCGTTATCGGAGCCTGCAATGGTTAGCGCTTGAGCAATGCTCATATTGCACCTCCATGGATCTGACGGATCTGTGCGCGTTCTGCCAAGAGGTCTGGTGTTACTTGTGCCAGTTGATTCAACAATTCAATCTGGAAGCTGCCCGGCCCCTGATGAGCTGTCCGCTCTGCCGCCAGTTCAGCTGCTACACCATAAAACGCGAGCGCTTCAACAACACTGCCTAGAAGATCGGCTCCTGATTCCGCTATGGCTGTAAAAGCGCCAATCACTGAACTGAGCAGACAGCCAGCACCTGTGACCTGAGTGAGCAGGGCATGACCATTACTCGTGAGGAATGTGGATTGTCCATCAGTAATAATATCTTCTTTTCCGGTAATGACCACGACACAGCCAAGTTTATGCGCTGCCCGCTCCGCAATGCCGATTCGGTCGCCTTCACCTGATCCTGCGTCCACACCTTTGATACTCCAGCTCTCACCGATGACATTGGCGACCTCTGCCACATTGCCGCGCAGTACTGTGAGACGAAGTTCACGAATGAGCATCTGCACGGTTTCCGTGCGATAAGTGGTTGCGCCAGCTCCAACCGGATCAAGCACCACAGGCACGTGATGCGCATTAGCCGATTGGCCTGCCAGACGGATCGCCTGAACGACTTTGTCATCGAGAGTACCAATGTTGAGTACTACAGCTCCTGACATCTTGGCGACATCAGCGACCTCTTCATGAGCATAGGCCATAAAAGGGGACGCACCTAGTGCAAGCAGACCATTGGCTGTGAAGGGAGCCACGACAAGGTTGGTGATATTGTGTACCAGCGGATTTTGCGTACGAACACGTTTCAGATAAGACATATAATTTCCTCCTTGTTATGAAGTAAACCCCATCGGTAGAAGACCGGTATGAAGGGTCACTCAGCAGAATAATAGGATATGAGTCTCCTTGTTGAGTTGGGGTGCAGAGTCTAACAACAGCCAGATCATTAATGCGGGAAAAGCAGAAACGTAAAATCTAAATCATTTACTCTCCTTGCAGAGTAATAAAAGCATCCTCGGCTTTCACCGATTCAGGAATCAAATCCTTTTCAACGAGCCATGCACGTACATTCTCCCACGACTCCATCTCCTGCCGACCAAATGGTTGGCCTTCTTCATTCATGAGTGGTAGCAGAATTACCAGGCTTTTAGTTTCGATCTCCGGGTCAAGCGGTGATGTTTCATTCTCATGAGCGAGCAGAATACTCAAGGCTTCTTCTGGATGCTCAGTCACATATTTCTGTCCTTCCTGGACCGCTTTGACGAACCGGGTAAGTTGGTCTTTTTTCGCTTCAATGCCAGCTTCACTTGCAGTCAGGACCAATTCATAATAATCAGGCACACCATAATCGACGGGGTTAATCAATTTCATGGCATGTCCTTCTTTCTCCAAAATCAATTGTTCATGGTTAATAAAACCACCCATAATCGCATCCGCTTGTCCGGAAGCCAGCGAAGGAATCAGATCGAACCCAACGTCGACCAGATTTATGTTGTCGGAATTGCCGCCATCCTTACTGATCATCGTGCGTACCATCGCTTCGTACAGAGGAATGGAGGAATAACCAACAGTCTTTTCTTCAAGATCTTTGGGTGAACTTACGTTGCCATTCGCTTCGGTCAACAGATGCACTAGGGGGTGGCGAACAACAGCAGCAATGGAACGTACAGGAATGTTCTCGCCACGAGCGAGCAAAATTTGGGGCTGGTAGCTTAGAGCCAGATCAATTTTTCCGGCAGCAACAAGTTTGAGTGAATCATTGGTATCCGCAGGCATCTGAATTTCGACATCCAGACCTTGATCTGCAAAGTATCCTTTTTCTTGAGCGACGTAGATGAAGGAATGTACTGCATTCGGGTACCAGTCGAGCATGATGGACAGTCTATCTTTGGCGTCTGATGCTGGTTCGGTTGCAGACTTGTCTATTTGTTGTGCATGGGTTGCAGAGTCTGTTGTTGGCGTGTTTTTGCTGGTATTCGTGGTGCTGCATCCGCTAACGATCAGCAAAAGGCTAATGAGCATGATGGGAAGCAGGGAGTATATACCTTTGTTATTCATAAATGAAGTTCCTCATTTCATCGTTTTGTTTACATCTAATTTCTGTCTAAGTATTATCCAACTTTTCTTTTGCCTCCATGTCCATGCCGCCGTATGCTAAATCGTTTCTCTAGCCAGGCAATCAGTACAAACAAAACGATTCCAAGCAGGGATAACAGCAAAATGGCGGCAAACATCGCATCCGTGTTCATGTTGCTGGACATGCGGCGGCTGAAGTATCCGAGACCTTTGCTGCCACCGAGCCATTCGCCAATCGTTGCCCCAACCACGCAGTACACCACAGACATCTTTAACCCCGAGAAAAAAGAGGAAAGTGCCAGTGGAATCTGGAGTTTGCAAAAAATATCCCACTTGCTGGCGCCCATGGTGAGCAAAAGTTCACGCTGCTCCGGATCGCCTTGGCGGAGTCCATCATAGGTACTGACCACAATGGGGAAGAACGCGATTAGGAACACCACGGCGACTTTGCTCCACAACGTATAGCCAAACCACAGGATGAACACGGGAGACAAGGCAATCAGCGGGATGGTCTGACTGATTACGATGAAGGGATACAAGGCCTTTTCAATCGATCGGTTCATATGCATGCCTGTTGCCAGCGTAATTCCAGTCACTATGGACAAGACAAAACCAACAACAACCTCCATAAAGGTAGCAGGCAGATGGATGGTCAACAGCAGACGGCGATGTTCAACCAGTGAGCTTGCGATGGCCGTGGGTGCAGGAATGATGAAGGAGGGCACCCATCCCATACGCACAATCACTTCCCAGATCGCCATTAATAAGAACATGAGCATAATAAACAAACCATATTGGGAAAACGACCTCGAGAGCCACTTTAAACACCACGTCCAAACGCTAACCTCAGCTCTATCATTTTGCATGTAATTGTTCCTCCAGTTGTCGTCTCATCTGCACGAGAGCCGGTTGGTAGATCATGTCCGAATGCCTTGGGCGTGGTAAAGGAACTGTCATCTCCCGCAACTGCTGACCTTGCCTTCCTGGAGTTAACAGAATGATACGGTCACTTAACAGCAGGGCTTCTTCAATGTCATGTGTAATGAACAGCACGGTTTGTCCAAAGTCCTCCCACAGCTCCAACAACCAGCGATGCATTTCTCGTTTGGTTAAGGCGTCGAGTGCACCGAAGGGTTCATCCAGTAACATGAGCTGCCCGCCTGTAAGCAAGGTACGCAGCAATGCCACCCGCTGCCGCATGCCGCCGGATAACTCATCTGGATAGGCCTGCTCATAACCGGACAAGCCGAACCTTGCCAATCCTGCGATGATATCGGCTCGCAGCTTCTCCTTGTTCTGTCGGCCTGGTGCAAGCTCGGCAGGCAGCATGCAGTTCTCCATGACGGTACGCCAGGATAACAGCAGATCTTTCTGCGGCATATAAGCGACTCGTCCGAGCCGTTGTCCTTGCGGTACATCAGCTATATCGATGGTGCCAACGGTTGGCTCAAGCAAGCCTGCGAGCAGCTTGAAGAGTGTGCTTTTACCTGATCCGCTGGAGCCGATGAGCGAGACAAATTCTCCTTGTTGAACCTGAAGCGACACATTGGCGAGCACGGGTGAATCCTTTTTTTCAGGAAAAGCGAAGCTAACGTTGTGAATGGTTACATGGTTGTTCATCTGATCCTCCCCCCTTGATGTCAGACTGCTGGAATAACAACGGCATCCTGTACTCTGCAAAAGGAACAAAAAAGACCCACCCATTTCCGGAGAAATGAGTGGGTCTGTAAGTTAAATCCGCAATTTATCTTCACATTCATGAAAAAATTCCGCTTACTAAAAGGCCGCTCCACTTCCCTCCGCTGGTATGATCCAGATCAGGTTCAAAGGGTCCGAATAGTCATATTCGTCTCAGCCGCAAGGCTCCCCTAGTGCAAAAGTTCAAGATATGCAGTTGTCTGTTCAGCATATATCACTCGAACATGAACTGTAAAGAGGCAGCATGATGGAATTCTTGAGATGAACTTGGAGCCAGAGCCGAACAACTGAACAATTTACCTTGGCTCATGAACCCGATATAATAGTGGTGGCGCATATTGGCCGGATCACAAATGCAGGTGGGATTGTTCTCCCTCCTAGGCAGAATGGGGACCCGAGTTGAAAACGTTCAAAAAAGTATATATTGAGATCACAAGTATCTGTAATCTGGCGTGCAGCTTCTGTCCTCAGACGCAGCGTGCCAAAGGATTCATTGACCCTGAAGTCTTCAACAATATACTGGATCAAGTTAAACCACACACCAATCATATTTATCTACATGTCAAAGGCGAACCCTTGTTGCACCCCAAAATAGATCTGCTGCTTGATTCCGCACATGAGAAGGGACTCAAGGTGAACATTACAACGAATGGTACACTCTTGCCCAAGACTCAGCATAAATTGCTTGGCAAACCGGCGCTGCGGCAGATGAATTTCTCCCTGCACAGCTTCGATGGGCATGAAGGTTCAACAGACCGTGACGGATACCTGCGTCATATTTTGTCCTTTGTACACGAGGCCGTTAAGCACAATGTCATCATCTCATTCCGACTGTGGAATCTGACGCAGGATAACTTCACAAATGCTCAGATGAATCGAAATCGGGAGACCCTTGAAGTGTTGGAACGTGAGTTCAATCTGGACTTCCGCATTGAGGAAAAAGTGGTTCCAGGCAGCGGGGTCAAAATTGCCCGAAATGTATATCTGAATCAGGACCATGAGTTCCAGTGGCCGAGTCTGGATGCACCTGAAGATGACGGCAAAGGTTTTTGCCATGCATTGCGTGGTCAGGCAGCTGTGCTTGTGGATGGAACGGTGGTTCCATGCTGTCTCGATGGCGAGGGTGTGATTAACCTTGGTAATGTGCACGAGAAGTCATTCTCGGAGATTATTGAGGGTGAGCGAGCGAACAATCTGGTATATGGCTTCTCCAAGCGGGAAGCTGTGGAAGAGTTGTGTCGAAAGTGCGGTTATCGTCAGAGATTCGGAGCCTGATATCTTATATCAGCAAGCCAGAAGCCATTCAAGATCACACATTTGGAGACAAATGTAGTGGTCTTTCTTTGTTACCGGGGAATAAGTGAGGGGTACATACGTTACAAATGAGCATACCAGAGGTTGATATCAGCATATTGCTTGAGTGACCTGATATGCAAAAAATGCTGATAAGACAGGGATTGTGCGATGTCATGATATATCTGATCTAATGATTATTCTAGTTACCTTCCTTATTTGGTAGGATTAGGTTGTGGTTCGGACAGAGGTGCACCTCTGACGAACTTCAGGACAAGCTCAGGCTTGTACTCTACCAAAAAACGAGAGAATAAGGGAGGAATAAAGTTATGAAAAAAATATTGACGTTGTTGCTGTCGGCTGGTTTGGTTGCTTCCGTATTTGGTGTAGCTCCGGTTGCTGCTGCACCTACCGTTGTAAATTCAACGATTGTTGTTCCAAAGGGCACGACCTATGACGGCCAAGGTAAAACATTTGTAGCCAATCCTTCCACACTGGGCGACGGATCTCAAGCAGAAAATCAGAAGCCAGTCTTCCGTCTGGAGGCAGGGGCCACGCTCAAAAACGTAAACATTGGATCACCAGCTGCTGATGGTGTTCACTGTTATGGTAACTGTAATATATCGAATGTAGTCTGGGAGGACGTGGGCGAGGATGCTCTGACATTGAAGTCTGCCGGAACGGTTAACATTACCGGTGGGGCAGCGTATAAGGCTTATGATAAAGTGTTCCAGATGAATGCAGCTGGAACAATTAACATCAAAAATTTTCGTGCAGATGATATTGGCAAACTGGTTCGCCAAAATGGTGGAACTTCCTTTGCAGTTAACATGACGCTGGATAACTCCAACATTTCTAATGTAAAAGATTCGATTATGCGTACAGACAGCAGCTCATCACAAGGGAAAATTACGAATACCCGTTATTCCAAAGTACCAACGTTGTTCAAGGGGTTTGCTTCGGGGAAAACGAGCCAGTCTGGGAACACGCAATATTAAGAACAGGGATACCTTGGAATACGCATTGAAGGCGTGTACGGATAAGGTAGCTATTTCACATCGTGAAGTATGTCCAAAAGGCATCCAGGGGGATGCCTTTTCCTATGACAACTTTTGATTTTTGTAGAGACCATTGCCACAAATACCCATCTGATGTACATTAGAAGCAATGAAATAAGTGAACCGGGAGCTCAATGAAGTTGGGCTGAGAGAGTGGCCTTGTGCCGCTGACCGTACATCTGATCTGGGTAATGCCAGCGTAGAGAACATGGATTTGCGATATGTAAGGGTGAATTGTGGGAATGAACATGGATGAACAACAGACCTCTTTGAACTGTGGTGGTGTATCTGCCATGACGGAGGGGTGCTGGTTGATATTCCGTATTTTCGACATCCATCCATTACATCATTGTGAGGATTGTACACTGTACGTAAGGCCTGCCCGGAACCGGGGAGGCTTTTTCGTTTATTTTTAGAGGTTGTTCAAAAAGTCTGCTTTTGATTACGAAGGATGCCTGACGGCATCATCAGCATCGAATATGGAATTCAGCCCATCTTCTTGGTACTGAAAACCACTCTTTTTGAACACACACTTTTATAACCCCCACAGGGAACAAAGGAAGGACGTAGAGAACATGGCAACAACAGCAGGCAACAAGCGATTGAAACTAACGGATATTCTGGTAACCATCGTGATCGCAGTAGTGTTTGGGGTGATTTACAAGATATGGGGACCTACATATGACTTAATGAAACCATTTGGCGTTCATGCGGAGCAGATGATCTACGGTATGTGGTTTATGGCGGGCACGTTTGCTTTTGTTATCATTCGTAAACCAGGCGTGGCTATTCTTGCCGAAGTTGCGGCTTCAACGGTAAGTGCTTTTCTGGGTAGTGAATGGGGCATGTCCACACTTGTATACGGTCTGTTGCAAGGATTGGGAGCAGAGATATTCTTCGCCGCATTTTTGTATCGCAAAACCAATCTGTTTGTCACCTGTCTTGCAGCCATAGGAGCTGCAGCAGCTTCGCTTTTGTTGGATTACCAGTACGGGTATATTGATTCACTCTCGGCGTGGAATTATACGTTATTTATCGGATTCCGCTTCATCGGAAGCATTTTGATTGCAGGAGTGTTCGCTTATTATCTCGCCAAAGCATTGGAACTGACCGGTGTAACACGCTCACTCAGACCGGTATCGAAACAGGATTATGAGGCGCTGGATTAGATGAGCGGAGAGGGGAATTCGCAAGCGGTAAGTGTGACAAATCTAAGATGCAAGTTCCCGGGAGAGAAAGCCTTGGTATTTCAAGGCTTGTCTCTTTCTGTGCGTCAAGGAGAGAAAGTGCTGTTGCTTGGCCCGAGTGGCTCCGGTAAATCGACGTTATTGCAAATTTTGAGCGGTTTAATTCCACGTTCGGTAGAGATTCCGATGAAATGTGATGATATTCAGGTTCCCGCCCAAGCAGGAGTGGTCTTTCAAGATCCGGATACCCATTTCTGTATGTCCTTTACGGATGAAGAGATCGCATTTGTGCTGGAAAACCGAAATATTCCGCGTGAAGAGATGCCTGCTCTGATTGAATATTATCTGAAACAAGTGGGGTTATCCTTTGAACAGAATCGTGTATTGATCCAGTCCATGTCTCAGGGGATGAAGCAGCGTCTTGCGATTGCTTCGATGCTTGCCATGGATTCGGAGGTATTGTTTTTGGATGAACCCACTGCACTGCTGGATGATGAGGGGACTTCCCAGGTGTGGGATACCGTCAAACGAATCGCCAGTGACAAAACGATCATCATCGTTGAACACAAAATAAACGAGATTGTGGATATGGTCGACCGCATCATTGTGTTATCACCTGAAGGAAAGATTGTGGCGGATGGGCCAGCACAGCAGGTATTTACGGATGAACGGGGCAAGCTGAAGGCTTATGGAATCTGGTATCCAGGCATATGGGAGGAGCAAGAGCAGGCAGCTAAGCAAGAAGAGGGAAGTGCTTCTGGAGAGCTTCAAGTGTGTGTGGATCACGGCATCTCAAGTTTGGAAGCACAGCAATCGTCTGGCTTATCCGATACACCGGGTATATCCCCCATATCTCACGACTCATCCTTTTCGCCTGTATCACCCGCCTATCTGCCTGCACTGGACTTGCAACAGTTCACCGGATGGCGTGGGAAAACACCTTTCATTCAGGTGGAGCAGGCCAAGGTATGGCATGGAGACTGGATTGGTATTGTCGGAGCTAATGGAGCTGGCAAGAGTTCATTGTTGTTATCTCTGATGAATATCCTGAAAACAACAGGTCATTATGAGGTGGACGGTCAGCCTTCTGGCAAAACAGAGCAGCTTGCAGATCGAATTGCGTTTGTATTTCAGAACCCGGAGTTTCAATTTGTGACCAACACGGTCGCGGAAGAAGTAGAATTCTCATTGCTGGGGGGCAGGCTGACAACGGAAGAAAGACTTGTCAGGACTGATCATATGTTGAATCAATTTGGGCTAATAGACCTCTCCGAGCGCCATCCCTACCAATTATCGATGGGGCAGAAACGACGCTTGAGCGTTGCCTCTGCACTGGTGAGAGAGCAGCGAATACTGCTGTTGGATGAACCTACTTTTGGACAGGATGCCCGCAATACGTTTGCCATGTTAGCACAGCTGGAGCAATTGCGGAGAGAGGGAACAGCCATTGTTATGGTTACCCATGATCGTGAAATTGTAAAAAGATATTGCACCCGAATCTGGACGGTAGATGAGGGGAGGTTATCTGATGCAACTGTCGTTTCCTCACCGTGAAACCTGGCTTCATAACGTCAATCCGGGATTAAAGATGATCATTCTGTCGATGATGTTTGTCATCGTTATCCTCATTCACAATCTGAATGTAATGACCAACGTTGCGTTGGCGATGATGCTGTTACTGTGCTGGACAGGTCATCCATGGTATAGATTGATGCTGTACGCATCACCATTCATTCTGGTGTTTATCTCGACGTCTACAGGTATGATGATGTTTGGTAAGGGCGAGACCACATGGTATAAGTGGGGACTGATCCACATAACCGAAGAGAGTTTCTATCGCGGTCTACACTTGGGTTTTCGCTCGTTGAGCATGGCAGCGGCTGGCCTGCTGTTCGGACTGACAACGAAGCCGGTAAGGCTGTTTTATTCACTGATGCAGCAATGGCGGCTTCCTGCAAAATATGCCTATAGCTTTTTGGCCGCGATGCGCATGATCCCCATTTTGCTGGATGAATTCCAGACGCTCCGTTATGCGATTCGTATTCGTGGAACACAGCAACGCGGCTCTCGCTGGAATGTGTATCGTACACTCAAGCGTTACGCTATTCCGCTGCTGGCACAGAGCATTCGCCGTGCACAGCGAATGGCGGTAGCGATGGAAGCGAAAGGGTTTACGGATGGCGCGAGCCGAACGTATTACACTCAGATTGGCTATTCCCGAGCTGATCTGTGGTTTGTATTTTATTATATGCTCACCTTAACCGCTGCTTATTACATTGGGGTCACCTTTCCTTATCATGCTACGATGGTGGATGTAAGGTAATACGGGCAGATAGATAGAAATATATTGAGGTAAACGGTAACTTTTTCCTTTTTTCTGCGTCTCTATTGGAAATAACTTCTAATGGATGGGGATGAACGAGAGTGAAGACGGGTCTTGACTGGCAGAGAACGGGGTACAAATGGATTACCATGACTGGATTATCAGCTATGCTGTTGACGGGATGGATGCTGCTGGATTCCAAAATGGTCGCCCTTGAAGGACAAGCTTCGGCTACAACGCCACAAGCATTGGGGGCAAGTTCCCAAGTCTTAACTGCAAAGTTAGCTTACAAAAAAGGAGACACCGTTACGCTTATTAATGACATCCCTCTGTTCAAAAACAGAAGGGACGGCAGTGTGGCTGCTGACCAGATGGGGATTGAATACTATACAACAAAAAACGAAAAGTATACGTTGGCCTCGGTTCGAGGCGAGTGGGTGCAGCTTAAGTCAACCGATCATGGAAACTTTTGGCTGCCAAGTTGGTATGCACTGAAGGAGAGTAGAAGCATGACGGAAACAGCTCCCCAAAGCTTCACACTCCAATCCGGCAGCAAGCTGTATCTGGCTCCAGATAGTTCTACAACCTGGTCTTTTGAGAAAGCGCTAACAGATAAGGCTGTTATTGTTGCAAAGTGGAAGGGATGGTATGGGGTCTCCATTGCCCCACGAGTCTGGAATAAAGAATCCTTCACGTATCGGCCAGGACTCTTCTGGATCAAGGCACAGGCTATAGAACAGCGGATGAATGTGGCGGATGGCTGGTTCCAACAGCATGCATCGCTGCCAACTTCGGTTATACGCCATCTGACAGATATTAAGCTGAACAAGGCAACCACCTCCAAACAAGTGGCTGGGTGGTTAGGCGAGCCGGATTGGAAAGAGAGTTCAAGCAATCTAAATTTCACGGGTTATTCAATGAGTATTGGACAGACCTGGAGATATGAGCGGGAAGATGCGCAATTTCTGGTCACATTCAACAAGAATGGCAGACTGGTCAGAACACGCTGGAATTTAGCACAGGATAATCGAAATGCTGTTGTTTCCGATTGGAACATCAGTCGGGCGGATGAATATGGGTTCACAACAAAAATCTATGGCACAACACTGCCAACGACAATCCCTTGGAAACCGGTATGGACCAACCAGGGGGATATTAACTACACTTTTTTACAAGTAGCCACGGATGATGTGCTCCTGATGAAAGGGGATGACGGCGGATTTAGCGGGGATTACTACGAAGGTTCCATATATGCTCTTGACCGACATTCGGGCCAGAAATTATGGGGGATTAATGGGGGCTTTGGAAGACAGCAGGCAGAGGTGGATGCAGAGCGCAAATACGTTACAATCTACACCGATTATGACCCTGATAAGAAAAAATACGTGGATCGTATTCGTCATCTGAACTTGAAGAACGGAAAGGTCATGTGGACGTACACTCCTAAGCAAAATTTTAGACTAAATGGCATCACCGCTGCGAAGAACGTTGTGGTTGTGGATAACCCGGTTGTTGAGAGCTCAAGCAACAGTTGGTTAACGGTTCTGGACAGTGCAAACGGAAAAACATTGTGGACGCGAAAACTGGCTACAGGTTATGAATTATTAAACAAGAGTGCAGATGACCCCTATGTGTTGTATTGGGAAAAGAATAAGCTGATTGCAGCCGATCCGCAATCAGGGCGAACCGTATGGAGCTTAAAGGGCAAACGATCCACCATAGAACAATTTTGGAATGATCCATATTTTGGTGGAATTGAACGTCTTGATCCCTTTGCAACCAGGAATGCTGAAAGATGGCTATCACTAGATAATCAGTGGCTTTTGCTTGATCTGAACACGGGGAAAAAGCTTGCCCAATTTCCTGCTCGGGTAGGACAGAGATTTGAGGAGCTGAATGATGGCATGCTGTTGATCCGTGAGAACAAGAATGGCAATCATTACGGCGAATATGAAGATTTTACAACCATCCTGTATGATGCCAAGACAGGCAAAACACGCTGGACGCTCAAGGGCAAGATTGAACGAGGACTGGTGGAAGAGGATCAGTTGTATGTGATTAAGAATGGCTACCCGGCGGCTGTGGATTATAATACGGGGGAGACGCGCTGGGATGCCAAAGATACGATTGCAACACTAAGGCATCCGACGAATCAGGGAAGTTATCTGGTCATTGATGATCAGTTGCTGCTGCCCATGGACGAGAATTTGCTCGTAATGAACAAAAAGAATGGAGCACTGTTAGGTCGTGTACATGATGTTGTGATGGGAAACCCGGAGCACCGGGACCGGGATGCGAAGAATGGAATGATTAACCGAATTGGCAATGAAGTGTACGTGGGTTCGTCCAACGGACGTTTTCGTGTATATGAAGCCAGCCGCCTTCAGGAGGCAATCTCACCTTAAAAGCTTGTCTCGTAAGGGATGTTGATTTATTATAAATGAACAGGCTTGCTCGCGCTCCGGTTATCGGCTGTGCGGGCTTTCTTCATGTGTTCTTGAAGAACCATGCATGATCATTCACGGGAGGACTCTCCATGATCTCATTATATGGTGTAAGCAAACGTTATAACGAGCGCGGTTCCCGTGCAGATCAGGGATTCGAAGCATTAAGCTCGGTGTCCCTCGAAGTGGGACAAGGAGAAATACATGGCATCATCGGATCAAGTGGTGCAGGCAAATCCACGCTTCTGCGGATGCTCAACGGATTGGAAAAGCCTGATGATGGTGAAGTTGTTGTGAATGGGCAGCACTTGACCCAGATGAATGAACAGAGTCTGCGTCAGGCACGAAGATCCATTGGCATGATCTTTCAACACTTCAATCTGGTCAGTAACCGAACGGTGAGTGGCAATGTCTGCATGCCATTGGAGCTTGCGGGTATGCCCCGTGCGCAGCGAGTTGAACGTGGACTTGAGGTGCTACGGTTTGTTGGACTGGAAGACAAGGCGGGTCAATATCCTGCTCAGCTTAGCGGAGGACAGAAGCAGCGTGTGGCCATTGCACGAGCGCTGGCTAGTCGTCCGGATGTGCTGCTCTGTGATGAACCGACCTCTTCGCTTGATCCACAGACCACGAACGGTATTCTGGATGTGCTGCGACATATCAATGAAACGCTGGGCGTGACCATTGTTGTAGTAACGCATGAGATGGAAGTGGCTCGCAGACTATGTCACAGGATATCCGTCATGAAGGATGGGCGACTCGTTCGTACGTTGTCTAAAGCGGAAGTGAGCAGTATCCCTGCTCCGCAGCCTGATCTGCTGACCTCCTTGCTTGCGGGTGACGAATACGGGATGACAGGTTCGTCTTTGTTCCGTCAGGCAGAACAGGAGGACAAGTCATGAGGTTACCTGAGTCTGTGCTGAAGTATCAGCATGAGATATGGCAGGCGATCGGAGAGACTTTTGTCATGGTGGGCATCTCCATTGCGGCAGCTGTTCTGATCGGGTTACCTCTGGGTACTTTGCTGTACTTATTCCGGAGAGGACAACGGTATCAGAATCAAACGCTGTCCTTTGTACTCGGCAGTGTCGTCAACATCGTTCGTTCGTTTCCATTCTTACTGCTGGTTGTATTCATGATTCCATTCACACGGATTGTTGTGGGAACCTCCATCGGTACGCTGGCGGCAACCGTGCCACTCTCGGTCATTGCAATTGCCTACTACGCCAGACTGGTGGAACAAGCGTTGCTGGATGTACCGAGGGGAGTAGTTGAAGCTGCTGCTTCCATGGGGGCATCAACGATGCAACTTGTGGTGAAATTTTTGTACGTGGAGGCACGATCTGGTCTTGTACTGGGACTCACGACAGCTACGATTAGCTTCATCTCTTACTCGACGGTGATGGGTATTGTAGGTGGCGGCGGGGTTGGTGACTTTGCCATTCGCTACGGTTATCAGCGCTTCGAAACGGAGATTATGGTATTTACGATCATCATTATGATTATCCTGGTACAGATGATCCAATTCACAGGTAGCAGACTGTCCCACTGGCTGGATCGCAGATCCTGAACGGTTGGACCGTGCATTATTAAGAATAACCAATACAGATTATACGATGAGGGGTAGACATGAAATGAAAGTGAAAATGATGCTTATGTTGCTTGCAGTAATGCTGGTTGTAGCTGCTTGTGGCAAAAAAGAAGAAACACCTGCGGCTGAAGGAACAAAAGAAGATACACAAGCTGCACAAGAAGTTACGCTGAAAGTAGCCACGTTGATTCCACCGATGACAGATGTACTGGATATTGTTAAACCGCTATTGAAGGAAGATGGCGTCAACCTGGAAGTTGTTGTACTGTCCGATAACGTTCAACCAAATACGGCACTCGCGAATAAGGAAGTGGATGCAAACTTCTTCCAACACGTGCCTTACATGACCCAGTATAATGAAGCGAACAATGCCAATCTGGTGGCTGTACAGCCTATCTATAATGCCATCTATGGCGGCTACTCCAAAAAGTACAAAACGATTGAGGAATTGCCAGAAGGTGCAACGATTGCAATTGCAAACGATCCTTCCAACATTGGTCGCTCTCTTGTGATGCTGGAGCAAAACGGGTTGATTAAGCTGAAAGAGGGCGTAGGTTTTAACGCCACACAGGCAGACATCACCCAGAATACAAAGAACTTCAAGTTTGAGGAAGTGGACTTGTTGATGCTGGCTCGTATGATGGATGATGCTGATCTGGTAGCCATGACTCCGGCATATGCCAGTCCGCTCGGTCTTACACCGAAAAAGGATGCACTGTTAACCGAGAAGGATGATTCCCATTTTGCAATCACCATGGTTGCTCGTGAGGATAATAAGGATTCCGAAGCGATCCAGAAGCTGGCTAAACGCATGGCGGGTCCAGAGGTCAAAGCCTTCTTCGAAGAGAAATATGCAGATATCGCGATCCCGGCATTTAAATAGAGAATACGTTGGTCCAATGTAAATAACCTTTAGATCTGAGCGATAACGCTTGGATCTTTTTTTTGTCATCCGCGTGCTTATTAACAAGTATTTAAAAATTTAACAATTTGGTCATATCCCCGGAACACTTTATTTAATAGTTTTTTCGTATAATTTGTTTGAAAATAGTTCTTTTGGATTATAAATGAAGAGATTTGTTCGAGTTTTTTTAGTGTAAAGAGTGTTTTTCACAAGAAGTGAGACCTAGTTTTTTGAAAAGATGGTTTACAATCTATGAGAGCTTTACAAGAGCTATATAAGTTGTATGAATCATTCAGCGATTGGAAGGTTGTTCTGTCATCGGAGTGGCAAGTGTAAATAATCACTAGTTCAACTTATAAGTAGATCAAGTAAAACTAAAATTTATCTGGAAGAGGTAGAGAAATTTGTCCCGAAAAAATAGCAAATCGAATTGGTTCAACAAGATCCATAATAATTTTAAGACGAAACTGGTGGTGTCTTTTATTGCTTTCTTGGCCATTCCATCGTTCAGTATTGGAGTTTTGTCTTATAACAGTGCGAAGAATGAAGTTGAGAAGCAAATTCTACATAGTGCAATGGAAAACGTGAACCTTGCCAGTGCGACCATCGATCTTTCGATTAATGCCAAGCGCGACCACATTGAATATTATGCGAATACACTCGCCGAGGAATTACGTCAAGAAGATGCCGAGGTTCGGGTTGTGAACGAATTGAAGGGGTATGCCGCACAGAACAAAGATATCATCACCATAGGTGTAGGCACAGAGGCAGGTGTGTATCTAATGTCCTCTGATGCGGAGATGCCTGAAGATTACGATCCGCGAACAAGACCATGGTATACAGAAGCGATGATTACTCCACAGCAAGTCATTGTTACAGACCCTTATATTTCTGCCGAGACAAAAGATATCACCATTACGATTGCAAAGGCACTGGAAGACCAATCTGGAGTAGTCCAGCTGGATCTGAATCTGTCGAATATCAGTACCTTGGTAAGTGGAATTAACGTGGGAGAACAGGGATATCTGATCCTATTGGATGCCAGCGAAAAGTATATCTACCATCCCACGATGGAACCCGGAACAGATGCAACAGAGGATTTTTGGAAACCGGTGTATGCGAATGAATCCGGTAATTTCAACTATACCTTTGATCAGGTTGATAAGGTCATGTATTACGCCACGAATGAATCAACGGGATGGAAGGTCGCAGGCACCATGTTTTCTTCTGAAGTAGAGGATGCCGCTGCGCCTATTCTGAATCGAACGATTATGGTCATTGTTTCTTTTCTAGTCATCGGGATTTTGATCATCTGGCTGGTGATGCGATCCATTGTTAAACCGATTCGTCAGTTGAAGGTTCAGGCGATTCAGGTGAGTGAAGGGGATCTAACCCAGACCATTACAAGCACAAGTAATGATGAAATAGGTGAACTGAGTGAGGCTTTTGGCAAAATGCAGAGCAATCTGCGTGTGTTGATTCAAAATGTGGAGAACAGCGCCAGTCAGGTAGTCATCTCATCGGATGAAATGACTCAGAGTGCGGAATCAACCAGTGCAGCCAGTGAGCAGGTAGCGCGAGCCATTCAGGAAATTGCGAGTGGTGCGGAGAAACAGACCGAAGGTATTGAACATAACCATCAGGCCATGAATGAAATTACGATTGGTATTACAAGAATCGCCGAACGTTCCATACATGTCGCTGATTTGGCGAAACATACAACCGTGCAAGCAGAAGAAGGTGGCAACACCGTCAAGCAGACGGTGAGTCAGATGCAATCGATTCAAGAGACGGTAGAACAGACAAACCAATTGATTCAGGCGTTATATGAACGATCACATCAAATATCAGCGATCACGGAGTTAATCGGAAATATAGCCAAACAGACAAACCTACTCGCGCTGAACGCATCCATTGAAGCTGCTCGTGCAGGTACACATGGCAATGGATTCGCCGTTGTAGCAGCAGAGGTTCGCAAGTTGGCAGAGCAATCCGGGCAGTCCGTCAATGAAATCACCGTGCTGACTACGGCGGTTCAGGAAGATATGGCTGCTTCCGTTCGCATGATGGAGAAGGTGACTTCAGAGGTTGGAGAGGGCATGGACATCTCTACAGAAGCGATTCGGAAGTTTGAACGTATTCTGGATAGCATGCGGGAAACGACACCTCAAATTGAAGAGATTGCTGCCACGTCGCAAGAGATCACAGCAGGTGTGCAGGAAGTATCTGCTGTATCCAATGAGTTGGCAGGCATTGCGTCAGGCAACGCCGCAACTTCCGAAGAAGTGGCCGCTTCCTCAGAGGAGCAACTGGCGGCGATGGAGCAGATTTCTTCCTCGGCTCGTGGCTTGTCTACCCTGGCTGAAGAGCTGCAGCGCCTGATTAGACAGTTTAAGTATTAAACGGGATCGTAGAAGAGAGTATCACAGGGACAGCATCACATCATGTTTCATTAGAGGGAGTGGACAACCATGCAACTGGAACTCAAAGCCTTCTTACTGCTAACGGATGCGGTCATGATTACAGATGAGGAGGGTGTGATTCTGGATGTGAATTCCGTTTATGTAACCAAAACAGGATTCTCACGGGAGAGCACCATAGGTCAGCCTGCCCGATTGCTAATGGATACCCACTGGAGAGGAAATCAGACCTGGTCCGGCGTTGCCAAACTGATGAAGGCTGATCAGGAAGTGTGGGAAGCCCAAGTTACGATTACATCGGTTCATTTGGATGATTCTCTTTTTTATATCAGCATATTTAATGATGAATTTTCATGAAAAAAAACGTTGTTTGGTGATAAGGGGATGTTAGCTGAAAGTAGTAATTATTTTCAAAAAAATGGTCAATATCGTCAATTGAATAAGGGAGCACGGCATACTATGATTTGTGTACTGAGGAACTGCGACCATGAATCTGACAACATTCATTGAATGCATGAAATCCTGAAGTCGTAATGTGGACGGTGACCATTTGCTACGCGATCTTGTATTAAATTTCACGCTAATTTTGATCTTTGTTTTCCTAATTCATCACTATTTGAACCATACAAATGCTACCCGTTCAACATCCATCACGACTCGGATCATTATTGGTATTACGCTGAGCATGTTGGGCACTGCGCTCTATTATTTCTCTATTGTGCTTGAGGATGGTACATTGTTGAATTTCCGGGCCATTGTGTATCTGCTTGCTGCTTATTTTGGTGGGAGTGGCTCTGCATTCGTTACTTTCGCATTCATGTGGATGTTTCGGATTAATATGGGGCGTAATCCCTTGTTGGAGAACTGGCAGTATGCGTTGACAGAGTTGTTATTTGTTGTAGCCATATGTCTGATCTTTAAGTATATCAGGGGTTTTATACAGAAGTGGTTGACCGGAGCGTTGCTGTTGATTACCGTGTATGAGTTTTCTGCACTAAAGACAAATTCCCCTTCTCTGCTAATGATGGGGCAGATTCTCTTTTTTCAATGTATCTGCCTGCTGTCCGTTATATTATTCCTGTATTATCTGAACCAAAATCATCGATATAGGAGATTGGTCATTCAGAGGGATCAGGAAATGCTAGAGATGCTTCGTATGCAGCCGGGTTTTACTTTTAAAATCCGAAAACAGAACGGAAAATTCGAGTATCTTTTGCTTGAGGGAGAGATGCTCTCCCGACTGGGCTTGGATATGAGTAGTCTGAAGCAAGATTACAAACTGGGCACATTGGATATTTTACCTCAGGAAAAGGTAGAATTTCTGCGAAAGCAGTTTAACCGGGCATGGGAAGGGGAATCTTTTTTTTACGAGATTGAGCATGGAGGTTACTATTCGTTGGTGAACGTTCGCCCTCTGCGAGAAGAGGGTGTGGTGAAATATGTGGTGGGATATGGACTTGATATTACGGAACACAGAGCGGTTAAACGAAGGATTCAAGAAAGTGAAGAGCGATATCGAACACTTGAGCGAGTGTCGGCAGGCTGGTTTGTCGGTTTGGATAGCAACAGATGTATTGTGTCAGTGAATCAAAAATTTCTGGATGTTCTCGGTCTCGGCAGGCAGGAAGTGATTGGGCGTCAGCTTGAAGAATTGTTGTTCATTGAGCAGCTGGAGAACTGGTTGTTCGTTTTCCAAAAAGCCTTACATCACAATATAGCACAGGATACGGAATTGAGTTTCATTGTTGGAGAAGGTCATGAGCAGCATGTTCGGGTTCACCTATCCCCTGTTAAAGTATTAAACTCGAGTGAAAAAATCAAGGCAGTCATTCATGACATTTCGGATCACTATAGACGTGTTAAGGCCGACAAAGCAAGCCAGGCGAAGAGTGAGTTTCTCGCATTCATGAGCCACGAGATTCGTACCCCACTGAGCGGTATTATCAACTTTTCGTTGTTGCTTCAACGAACAGATCTATCTCCACAACAAAAGGATTATTTGAGTAAAATCAACGCGTCCTCCCAAACCTTGCTTGCCCTCGTAAATGATATTCTTGATTTTTCGAAAATTGAGGCAGGCAAGCTGATTTTGGAGAAGGTCTCTTTTTCACCAGAGGATGTGATCAAACGTGTGGCAGATCAGATCGGTGTGGCCATCGGGCACAAAGATATCGAAGTAATCTTTACAACCGATCCAGATCTGCCATTAACGGTGATTGGTGATCCGTTCCGACTTGAACAGGTGTTATTGAATCTGCTCAGTAATGCGATTAAATTTACGGAGCATGGATATGTAACGTTGCAGGCAGAGGTTCTTTCATTGGAGGCGGAGCGAGTTCATGTCCGTTTTGAGGTAGAGGACACGGGAATCGGAATGTCACTCGAACAATTGGAACGACTCTTTGTCCCGTTTACTCAAGCGGAACCCTCGACGTATCGAACATACGGTGGCTCTGGTCTTGGGCTGGTCATCTGTTACCTTCTGGTCACCTCTTTGGGAGGAAGCTTGCGGGTGGATAGTGTGCTGGGAGAGTACAGTCTGTTTTCATTCGACTTGATATTTGAACTTGCAGATTCGGAAGAAGAAGAGAGTTTCTCCCTGCAGACACACCCTCTCCTATATGGTGCGAATGATGTGGTTATCATTGAAGATGATGAACGGATGGGCGCAAATCTGAAGCAACTGCTCTATTCATTCGGGATGAATCCGACGCTGTATACTTCCTTGAACCATATGATGGAAAGTGATTGGTATGTCCATCATGTAGATGGGGCAAGTTCGATGTTGATCATGTTGGATATGGATGCAGAGGAGACCGTCAACGGATCGTCATGGGATAGTTTCATGAAGCGAATGAATCAAACCAAATTTCAAATGGTGGGTTATACCCATGCTTTTAGTGAAAATGCCCTGTGGAGTGAGGAGAGATCCTTTCGCCCCGATCTCTTGATGATCAAACCGATTACACGTCTGGGATTGTTCGAAGTATTACTTGCACTTCAGGGTGAAGGGCCATTGGAGAAAAACCGGATGATAGAAGGTGATGAATCCTACTTGCTTAAATCCAAAGGGCACATTCTGATCGCTGAAGATCATGAAATCAATCAACTGGCCATTCGGGCCCTGCTGGAACATAACGGATTCAAGGTGACGCTGGCAGACAGTGGCACAGAGGTTTTGAAGAAATTGGACGAACAAACATGGGAACTGATTCTGATGGATCTCTATATGCCAGATATGAATGGAATTGATGCAGCAAGGCACATTCGCAAGATGAGGAAATATGATCGTACACCTATTATCGCGCTTACAGCGAATAGTTTAAAAAGGGACCATGAATTATATCTTGAAGCAGGCATGAATGCCATACTGACTAAGCCCATACATGAACAACAGCTCGCAGACATTTTGGAAATATGGATTGATCTAAAAGGCATAAGAGAGATCAATGGAATTGATGCAGATAAGGCGATCAGACAGATGGACGGCAAGCCGCATATTCTGCAATATGCGCTCACGAAATTCAGAATGGGGTATGGCTCGTTTCAGAAAAAACTGGCGATTCAACATCAGCAACAGCAGATTGCAGATGTCATTCGTAGTGTTCATTCTCTTCGAGGCGTAGCTGCGAATCTGCATGCAGTGGACCTGATGTGTGCAGTTCTCCAATTGGAATCGCTCTTGTTCCGTCCGGTGTTCAAAGAAGAGGAACTGCGTTTGGCATTGGAGAAGGTACAACAGGAAATTGATAAAATTACCGAGTCCCTGCCATGGTGATCTGAATAAAGCTGTGTTGTTTTAAGGTGTGAACTTATATCCGACCCCCCAGATGGTTTGAATGTATTGGGGGTTTTTTGGATTGACCTCAATTTTTTTGCGGAGTTTGGTAATGTGCACATCGATGGTGCGATCATTAATGTAGGCATCAATACCACGAATGGCTTCGATCAGGGCATACCGACTGTAGACTTTGCCAGGATTGAGAATAAACAGCTTCATGATCTCAAATTCGGAAAATGTCATCTCCACGCGCTGGTTATTCAACAGAACGGTTCTTCGCGCTAGGTCGAGAGATATTCCGGTTTCCTGTTCAGTGACAACAGAGCTGTTTAATATGGAGTAACGACGCAATACGGCCTCAATACGTGCCTTCAGCTCCTGCATGCTGAAAGGCTTACATACATAGTCATCAGCCCCATCTGTTAATGATCGAATCCGCTCAGAAACCTCGGTTAAGGAAGAGATGACAATGATGGGGATTGCCGTATGTTGGCGCATGAGAGAACTAGGATTCTTATTACCCGAATCAGGGAGCATCAAGTCAAGAAGCAGGATATCAGGCCGCGCTTGAAGCTGTAGAAGACCATCTCTTGCGTTATCGACACGGATAACATCATACCCTTCACCTTGCAAATACAAGGATAATGTATCGCCTAACATGTTGTCGTCCTCTATGATAAGCACTTTCGTCATGATATTCCTTTCTGAACCCCCCCCTTCTTGAAGAAGGACTAAGATCCATGAATTACTTAATATACCTGATATTTAAAACATGCAACATGAGGAAGTCAAGACTCTAACATGACTCCAAGAAGGTGAGAGACTCCGATTTAATGCTTGCCAAGATGTGGATCAGCTTCACGCTCGATCAGGCGCATCAGTTTGCGCTCGGTAGCGCTCTCTGGCGCAGGGGTGTAGACACTGCAACGAAGATCGGAACTACCCTGAACCTGCAAGGAAGTCAGATCAAACAACATTTTGCCTGCTTTGGAATGCCTGAATTCGATTAAAACGTCCGGGGCACTACTGACGCTGCTTTGTTTCCAAAGGGTATGAAAATCGGGATGTCTGTTCATCATGTCATCCAAAAATAAATTATACCATTCATCATCAACATACTGGCCATAGTAAGCACGAAAAATTGCCAGAAATCCGCTAACAAAATCCTCCCAGTTCACCGCGAGCCTGCGAAACTCCTTTCGATCAAATAACAGACTGATCATATTCCGCTGTTCGGGGGCGATCTGTTCAAAATCCATAAAAACATGCCGGGCTGCATCATTCCAGCCGACAATGTAACAACGCCGATCCGAGATCACGGTAGGGCAGTGATGAAGTTCTTGCAAAATTTTCTGCAAGGAAGGGTGAAGTTGAACCGGTTCTTCTTCCAGTGTGGGCAGCTCCGTATGATGGTCCATGGCGAGGGAAAATAGATACTTTCGTTCATCTGCAGTAAGCCTTAGTGCTGAAGCAATGTTATCCAACACGGAATGGGATACCTGAATATCCCGACCTTGTTCAAGCCAGGTATACCATGTTGTACTCACTCCTGCCAGTTGGGAAACCTCTTCTCTTCTCAGCCCAGGCGTTCTTCTCCGACTTCCAGTGGGTAAACCGACCGATTCGGGAGAAATTTTGGAACGCTGTGTTTTCAGAAAAGTGGACAATGCCTGCAACCTGACATCGTAGTTCAATCCATCACCTTCAATCCTCGTTATCATGGTAGTCATTATACTATTATAATTGACAACTTGTAATAGGATATTCAAAAGTGCACTATTAGTGGCAGAGCGTAAGAGTAAGGTAGACAACAGCGCTGAAGGAGGATGGACATGGAACGAGTCGTGATTACAGGTATGGGAGTCATCTCTCCTTTGGGAAATGATGTACATACATTCTGGAATGGATTAATTGAGGGTAGATCAGGTGTATCACCTATAGAACATTTTGATACAGCTTCGTACAAAACCAGAATCGCAGGAGTGGTCCGTGATTTTGATGGTGAAGAGCGTTTTGGACGCAAGGAAGCAAGACGTATGGATCGATTCGTTCAATTCGCTGTTGCTGCTGCGGATCAGGCTGTATCACAATCGGGTCTTGTGATGGATGAACTGGACCGTGAACGGGTAGGTGTATATATTGGTTCAGGCATAGGGGGCATCCAGACACTGATGGAACAAGGCAAGGTCCTGTCAGAACGGGGACCTGCGCGAGTCAGCCCAACACTGGTACCCATGATGATCTCCAATATGGCTGCGGCTATGGTCAGTATGAGGTTTGGTTGCTGGGGACCGACATTATCGCCAGTAACAGCTTGTTCCATTGGCAATACAGCCATTGGAGAGGCTTTCCGGTTAATTCGTCATGGCGGAGCCGATGTCATTATTGCTGGCGGGACAGAAGCGGCTGTAACGGAAGTGTCACTGGCAAGCTTTGGTAATGCGACAGCGTTGTCTACACGAAATGAAGCGTTCCAAGCAGCCAGCCGTCCATTTGATGCAGGGAGAGACGGTTTTGTCATGGCGGAGGGTGCTGGAATTCTGGTTGTGGAATCACTGTCTCATGCTCTAGCAAGAGGGGCGAATATTCTTGCCGAAGTGATTGGATATGGTGCCAGTTCAGATGCGTATCATATGGTAGCTACCCACCCGGAAGGACGGGGTGCATATCTGGCGATGAAAGCATCACTGAAAGAAGCTCAGATTGGACCTGAGGACATTGATGTGATTAACGCTCATGCCACCAGTACGGAGGCAGGTGATCTGTCTGAGACAAGAGCGATTAAGCAACTTTTCGGTAAAGGTGCCTATGATATTCCGGTTACGGCGAATAAGTCCATGACGGGACATATGCTTGGTGCAGCAGGTGGTGCGGAGGCGATTTCACTTATTCAAAGTCTGCGGCATGGCATCATTCCTCCAACCATCAATCAGGAGCAGAGGGACCCCGAATGTGATCTGGATTATGTACCAAACGAGGCAAGAAAAGCGGATTTGCGGATTGGGATGTCTAATTCCTTTGGTTTTGGCGGTCATAATGCGGTTATTGTTCTTCAAAAATATTCATCTTAAGCAGAAAGAAAGCCGTAAGCAAAGAACAGCGCTGCCTGATGGGGCTACGCTGTTCTTTGCTTACTTATGGATCACTCGTAAACACTGTACCTTGGTTAATGCCGAGTGGTTGTACGCCTCAGGAAGAGAGGGATGTCGATTCCGCCATGCCTTTGTTACCTCGGCTCAACCAGCTCACACGCCAGCGGGATTGCATGAAGAGAACCAGGAACAGGGAAGCTGCTGCAATCAGGCTAAGAATGACAAAACCTGGCGTATAGGATTGATAGCTACTATACAGTTGACCGAGAATCAGCGGCAGTGCATACCCGCCCAATCCGCCAGCGGCACCCACAATACCTGTCATCAGGCCAATCTCATTGCCGAAACGTTGGGGAACCAGTTGGAACACGGAGCCATTTCCGGCTCCCAGACACATCATACCGAGGAACAGCATGACTACTACCACAGGAAGCGGTGGCATGAAGGATACTCCGATCAACATGATGCAGGCTCCAGTGTACAGGAAAGTCAGCATGCGGGTTCCGCCAATTTTGTCCGCCAGATAACCCCCTACAGGCCGGAAGAAACTGCCTGCGATTACACAGAAGGTGGTAATGTCAGCGGCACGAACTGGAGAGAGCCCATACTGGGTGTTGAAGAAGATGGTGAGATAGTTACATAATCCAACGAAGCCACCAAAGGTCACACAATAGAAGGCACAGAATACCCAAGCATCTTTTTGTTTAAGCAGACTTCCATATTGGGACAATTTCTTGGGTTCAGGCCGGTTAGGGCTATTCTTGGCAAAGATAGAAAAGAGGATGAATACAATAACGATCGGTATAATAGCAAGTCCGAACACAACTTCCCAGCTGCCAAAATGCGTAGCCAAGCGATTGGCAAACAACGTCGCGAGTACGGTTCCGCTGTTACCCGCCCCGGCAATACCCATGGCCAGACCCTGATGCTCCTTGCCATACCATTGGCCTGCCAGAGGTAGCGCAGCAGCAAAGGAGGCGCCTGCAACACCAAGCAAGAGTGCCACCACGTACAGTTGGCTTAAAGAGTCGACCCATAACCAGCCGAGTAACAAAGGAACTAAGGTGACGAGCATCCCGATCTGTGCGGTCAGTTTCGGACCAATATAATCAGACATGAAGCCAAGCACAAGGCGCAGGATGGAACCGCCGAGAATAGGCAATGCGACCAGATTGGCCTTTTCCAGCGGAGTCATCGGATAGTCCAATGCAATGACCACTGCGAGTGGACCCAGCATCCCCCATATCATAAAACTGATGTCAAAATACATAAACGCCCCGAAGAGGGTGGGCTTATGCCCGCTTTTCCAAAAACTTTTGCTCTCCATCATCCATCATCGCTCCTCATCCAATTGAGATCTTCGTGATTTGTCTATGTGCGTGTTGAGGCAGAAAAAGGCCGCAAATCGTCCAGATCTGAACGATTTGCGGCCCCGTTGCCGACAGGCGGTACACGTCATTGTGTTCCCGCATCTGAGTTGATCACAGCACTGTGATTTTGATTCAAATTATAATCAAGAGAAAATATATATGTCAACAAAAATTACATTGAATTTTGAATAATTCATTTTTTAATTGCTATTCACATTTTAATGTTAATTTAGTTGACATTAGATTGAGATTCCCTTAATCTGAATCTAATATGAATCCACACAAAGGCGTGTGGATTCCGGAGGCAACGGTGCCCTTTTCCAAATCATGGAGAAGGGATTTTTCTGTTTATTTTCAGGTGAGAGAGATAGGGGGCAGCCCATGAGTAGAAGCAAACTGGTGATTATCGGGAATGGCATGGCTGGAGTGAAGTGTGTCGAAGAGATTATCGCACTGGAGCCTGATACGTATGAGATTGTAATCTACGGCAATGAACCCCGTCCCAATTACAATCGGATCATGTTATCGAAAGTATTGCAGGGGGAGCATTCGTTACAGGATATCATTATCAATGATTGGACTTGGTATGCCGAGCATCATATACGGCTATGTATAGGTGAAACGGTACACCGCATTGATACCCGTGGAAAATATATAGAGACAGAATCCGGACTAAAAGAAACCTATGATGTCCTGATTCTGGCGACAGGGTCTTCACCTTTTATCCCACCGATTCCGGGAATGGATAAAGAGCGGGTCATGTCCTTCCGAACAATTGACGATTGTACGCGCATGTCTGATTATTCCAAAACCTATCGCAAGGCCGCAGTCATTGGTGGTGGATTGCTTGGGCTGGAGGCTGCACGTGGGTTGCTGCATCTGGGCATGGAAGCTGTGGTGGTCCATAACGCACCTTACATTATGAACCGGCAGTTGGATGAGAAGGCTGCCGCGATGCTTCAACAGGAACTTGAAGGGCAGGGTATGTCCTTTCTTTTGGCCAAAAATACGCAGAAAATTACCGGGCGATCACAGGTTCAGGGCCTTCAGTTCACAGATGGTTCCAAGCTTGAAGCTCAGGTTGTCATTGTGGCTGTAGGAATTCGACCAAATGTGGATCTGGCCAGACGAAGCGGAATCGCCACCAATCGGGCAATTATGGTAGATGACTATATGCGCACCAATGTATCGGATATCTACGCAGTTGGGGAATGTGCTGAACATCGGGGAATTAGTTATGGTCTGGTGGCCCCCTTATACGAGCAAGGAAAAGTACTCGCACGTACACTCTGTGGACAGGAAACTTCTGAATATAAGGGTTCAATTCCTTATTCACAACTGAAGGTATCGGGGGTTGATGTTTTCTCGGCGGGTGAGATCAGTGGGGAAGGCATGCAGACCGCCATTCAACATCTGGATGGCATTCAAGGCACATATAAAAAAGTGCTGATGCAGGCTGGCAAAGTGCGTGGAGCCATTTTATTTGGAGATACAACCGAAGGAACGGCATTGCTTGGACTGGTGCAACGAGGTGCGGATGTGGCGGAATTGGCTCCGAACCCGGCTGAGATGGCTGCTGCGGCATTACCGGCTCAGGAGACCGTATGTGCCTGCAACAATGTCACCAAGGCGGCCATTATGAAAGCTATTCAGGAACAGGGTCTCGAGACGGCAGATCAGGTGAAGGAGCAGACTAAAGCGTCGGGTTCATGCGGTGGCTGTCGTCCGATGGTGGTTGCTCTATTGAAACATACGCATAACCTGAAAAATAACGGGGGTACTGGTGTGGTAGCCATACCGGATAAACCTGCTCCAATGCCTGTGTGCAGTTGTACGGATCTTGGGCATGCAGAGTTGAAGGGAATACTGGCTGACATCAATGTTCTGGAGACAGGGCTACCAGACATATCTTTGATCTTGCAGAAGCTGGGTTGGGGTTCGGAGCTTGGTTGCTCGGTATGTCGTCCCGTAATTCATTATTACTTACAGGTATCCGGTGGAACGATGGTTGTTCGAGAGATCGAAGCTCACTCAGAGGTTCAGGTGCGCTGGGATGATCAGATCCCGCTTTCATCCTATGCAATAGATGCCAAGGGGTTGGCTGCACAACTTCGTGAGAGTTGGATCGGCGCTGCGATGCCGTCGCCGGTGAATATGGGAGTTGCACCAGGGCCGGGGTCATTGGTGAGCGCACTGGTGCAGGATATTGGCTTGCTGGCTTCACCAGCTGGATGGGAGATCTACGCAGGCGGTCATGCAGAGCATCCGGTCAAACAAGGTGGCTTGATTGGGGTGGCTGAAACAGAGGTGCAAGCGGCCACACTCGCATCAGCCTGTCTTCAATGGTATCGCCAAACCGCTTGGTATGATGAGCCGTTATGGGCATGGACGGAACGATTGGGATTCATGTCGATTCGGGAAACGCTGCTGGATGACCAGTTACAGAAGGAACTTGCAGCTACACTTCAAGCTGATATATAGATGAAAGGCGGGGATGGAAAGATGGGATTATCCGTGAGTTCAGAACCAACAGCCTCCAAGCTGTATGTAAAGGAAACCCAGTGTCCGTATTGCAGTGTGCAGTGCAAGATGACTGTTGAAGAACTGGCTGCACCTGTTGCAGGCCAGCGTCGTGGTGAGTATACGGTTCAGGGTGTTCCGAATGAAGCCTCTCAGGGCAGGTTGTGTGTGAAGGGTATGAATGCGCATCAACATGCGCTCAGTGGTCAACGATTAATGCATCCGCTCATTCGTCGCAATGGTGAGCTTGAACCCTGTTCCTGGAAGGAGGCCATTCAGACCATCGCAGAGCGGTTTCAGGACTTGAGGGATTTATACGGAGCAGATACGGTCGGAGTCTACGGAGGCGGATCTTTGACAAATGAAACAGCCTATCTGCTCGGTAAGTTCGCCAGAGTTGCATTGGGGACAAAATATATCGACTACAATGGACGGTTCTGTATGTCAGCTGCGGCTTCAGCAGGCAGTAAAGTGTTCGGGATGGACCGTGGCTTGACGTTCCGCCTGTCCGATATTTCCAAGGCGGGCTGCATTGTACTCGCAGGTACCAATATTGCCGAATGCCAACCTACTCTTCTGCCATACTTCAATCAAGCGAAGGAGAACGGAGCCTTCATTATCGTTATTGATCCACGCAAGACGGCAACCGCTGCCATTGCCGACCTTCATTTACAGGTGAAGCCTGGCAGGGATGCTCTGCTGGCGGACAGCATGTTGAAGGTGATTATGGATGCCGGATTGGTGAAGCCTCATTTTATAGACAAACGAACGCATGGTTACGATCAATTGATACAAGGGTTGGCTGATCTGCAACTCGAACAGGCTGCACAAGCGTGCGGGGTTGATCTGGCGCTGATTCGTCAGGCGGCGATGGCATACGGTGAGGCAGAGACAGGCATGATCATGACAGCACGTGGTGTGGAGCAGCAGACGGATGGACATATGGCAGTGAGACACTTTTTGAACCTGGTTCTGGCAACTGGCAAAATTGGTAGAGAAGGCTGCGGATATGGTGCCATCACAGGTCAAGGCAATGGGCAGGGCGGACGGGAGCATGGGCAGAAGGCTGACCAGCTACCGGGTTATCGATCCATTGAAAATGAAGCCGATCGTGCCTATGTGGCATCCGTCTGGGGTGTGGAACCTGCAAGTCTGCCAGGCAAAGGGGTATCCGCCTACGAGATGATGGAGAAGGTCCATGATCAGGAGATTCGGGCGTTGCTTGTAATGGGCTCCAACCCGGTCGTATCCAATCCCAATGTGCGTTTGGTGGAAGAAGGTCTGCGCAAGCTGGACTTTCTGATCGTGGCAGATATGTTCCTGTCGGAGACAGCACGCATGGCTGATCTGGTTCTCCCGGTTACATCTTATATGGAGAATGAAGGTACACTGACCAATCTGGAGGGGCGTGTTCTGCTCCGTGAACAGGGGCGGCCTGCGCCGGGAGAAACGCTTGATGATTGGGAGATATTATGCCGGATTGCCGCGCAATTGGGTAAAGCTTTTTATTTTGAATATGACACTGCTGAGGATATCTTTAATGAACTTCGAGTGGCGAGTCGTGGCGGAGTGGCTGATTACTATGGCATTACCTATGAGCGCTTGCGTAACGAGAAAGGTGTATACTGGCCATGTTCTGCCCCGGAGGAGCAGGGAGAAGGGCTGCTGTTCGGTGAACGATTCGCTCACCCGGACGGCAAAGCGGCATTCACATTTGAATCCAGCCCGGGTTGGAATGATATATCTTCGGAGTTCCCCTTAATTCTCACCAATGGGCGTGTGCTGCCTCATTATCTTACAGGGGTGCAGACACATCGCAGTCCGGCACTGGCAGCTCGTGAATTGGAGAACTTTGTTGAACTTCACCCGGCTACCGCTGCCCGTTATCGCATTCACGATGGAGAGTGGGTAGAGATTCAATCGACGTACGGAAGCTTCACGGTTCGTTCGCGCATCAAAGATTCGATTCGGGAGGATACCTTGTTCGTGCCGATGCATTGGGGCGGCATTCAGAATGTGAATCGGGCCACCAGACCAGAGCTAGATCCGTTCTGCCGGATGCCTGGGTTCAAGACAGCAGCTATAACCATTCGACCTTTGCGCTTGGTTAGATGATTCATAGAGGTTTCAGTTTATAAAGGTTCTCAGGCGACATAAACTGTTCTAATGGTAGCTTAGCGGCTGCGCAGTCCATATTTATATGAGACTGTGCGGCTTTTTTTGCGTATATGTACGCAAGTAGGCCATAGTTCCGTGGTTCCACGTAAACATGAGGATTGGCTCATGAATATGGATTGAATTTTAGTTATGATGTTCATCAGGGGTACATATGTACGTATTTTTGATTTTATTTTGAGACAGATGGTCATTTTGAGTTTAGGTTATTTCGCATCGTGGTATAGATATCGGGGCTTATGGAAGCTTCTTCAAATAGAGCAGGACAAGGGAGGTAATGCAGTGAATGTATGGATAACGGTAAAAAGTCTGGGCAAGCGCAAGCCGGTACTTGCCAAGCAAGCTGCCGAACTTCCGGAAACAACTCATACGTTAAGGCAGCTCATTGAGAACATGGTGGCTCTGCAAGTAAAAGCACTTCAGGACAAGAAGAAACAGTCAGAATTGCTCGCCTACCTGATGCCGGATGATATTAAGGCGCAAGGAGCGGCGGGGAAAGTCGGGTTTGGCGCAGTATACAATGAGGGTGTTCCTGATCTGAATGTTGCGATGGAGACAGCTATAACCGCCTATGAGGATGGGTTGTATAAAGTATTTCTCAACGATGAAGAATTGCAGGAGCTGGATGAGTCACTTGTTGTAAAAGACGGAGATAACGTGGTGTTTATTCGTTTTACAATGCTTGCCGGACGTCTGTGGTAGAGCGCGATGAAGGAGGAGAACAGGATGAATCAGGAAGAGCAAGTACAGGTGTATATGGATGGATTGCAGGAAAGAGCCAAGTCGTTAACAGGGGTACAGCTTGAGCTGGCAGGCTATGTTGTGGAGATCGCCGGGTCTACGTATTTGCGTGGAGACGAAAAGATGTTTTTGAATACTGATAAGTTGCTTGGAAGGTTAGCTGCAGAAACGCAGAAACCATTATTCCAGCCACTATTGGATGTGCTCCAGCATCTGGCGAGCGATTCATTGGTTGCACGATTCCGTTATATTGCAGAGCGTGCGACTCGTTTCCCATACAGTAACAACTATGAACGCCGCCCTTTCCGCACATCCGATCCGGAGCAGCATGTAGAACAGGTCATTCGCAAACTGATGGGATTGTTCCGTATGGAAATGAAAAATTTCTCCCTGGAAGAATATGTGTCACTTCGTGAGTACAAGCTGGATTATCTGCATGAGATCCGTTGGGTTCTGGCAGATTGTATCGCTTATGAACTGGATCATCAGGGCGGAGATATGAAGCAAGCGCTGCATGATATTATCTATGGTGACAATCAGACGGCGCTGTTAACCCATGAAATGATCAAAGGTATATTCATGAGTGATCAGGCGGATGCCTATCAGATGGTGGGTGAGCTGCTAGTTGCAGCAAGGTTGCAGGAAGGGCTGCGCCAAAGCATTGTGGAGCGGATGGATGAAGGGACACTAGAAGCCTATATTTACATATTAAAAATCATTATCGACAACAACCTGATTCGTTTCAGTTCCGTGGTAAGAGCGCTTGCCGTATGGACGGGGATCGGTATAGAAGCAGCCAACCAGCGTGTTGCCGCACAGTTGATTGAACAGGCCTATCAGGCGCTTGTGCAACCAGAAGTACGCGAGGCCTGGCAGCAGGAAGCTAACGCCAACAAACTCTTTATCAGTCTGTGGGCGACAGCGGTCATTGAAGAGAATGAATTGAAGAGCAAGATAATCGAAATTATGGAACAAGGTCAGTTATATCAGAAGATTGTTGCCCAATATGTACTGGCTAACAGCCAGAACAGGGAGCTTCGTTTGGACATTGCACGTCGTTATCTGGAGGCGCAGGATACCGAGTTGATGCACTGGATTGTGACCAACTATGATGCGATGTATATGTACAACTGGAGTTTCGAGAATGGAGAGAATCAGCGTAGCGTCTACGTGTGGCCATTGCCTGCTCTTGGAGATAAGGCCTTGCGGCGTCAGGACTTTGATCGGTTCAAACAGATGCTGGCTGCCATTCCAAAAGGCGGGTCAGGTGGACCATCGGGTGTACTTGAGTATGTTCACTACCGGATTGATACGGATGATGTAGTCAAGAAAATGTTATATTTGGCCGCTTATGATATGGACCCGGAATGGATCGGGGAGGTCATCGCAATCAAGGACCGATTAAGCCCGGAACTGCGCGGAGAACTGTTGTCCCAGTTTGTTCAGCATCCCGATAATGAGGTGCAAAGACAGTTTGTGTTTGAGAGTTTGTCTGATAAAAGCATTAGTAATCGGGAGAGTGCACTCGCCAAAGCGAAGCTGCTCACGTTGACGGTTGATGAGATGAAACAGATGGAGTCGTTGATGAAGCTCAAAACAGGCTCACTTCGTCAGAAGGTCATTCATGTATTGTTACTGCAACCCGTGGACCAATTGGAGGTCTCGCTGAAGCGACTTTTGCAGGCCAAGAGTGAACTGCAGCGCTTGGGTGCGCTCGAATTATTGACCGAGATTGCGGCAGATCCAGAGCGGATAGATCAGCAGGAGCAATTGCAGCCATTGGCGCAGCTGATTGAGACACCCACTGCCAAGGAACGGAAACTGCTGGATAAGCTGACCGATCAGGGGAGTCGTTACACAGCCTCTAATGGATTTGGTTTATTTGATCCGAAGCGACGTGAGCCATTGCTGGATGAGAAGCGTGATCTCAAGGGCCATAATCCGAAGGATATCTTTACACTCTCTCTGGATAAGACCAGACCATTTCTGGAGGGACTTAGTGAATTAGTGCATGAACACAGGGATTATGAGTATCAGGTGGAATACTACGCTGGCTATAAAGACACATTGTTAGTCGGAGCGAGTCTTCGCTCCAAGGTTCCATATGGAGAGCGGAATGAAATGAAGCAGATGGAACAGTTCCCGCTTCATGACGTATGGGAGAACTATATTCAACATGCCGGGTTCAGCAGTGTGGAACTGATGCAGCTATACATGGCTATACAGCTCCGGGAGTTTAATGGCAATTTGAGCGACCATTACAGTTATTTCCGTGAGCAGTATGACTATGACGAATTGCATAAGATTCCGTTATTGGAAGGCTGGCGCAAGTCGTTTGCCGAACAGATCTATCCTCTGGATGACATCGAAAAGCTGCAGCAGATACTTGATTCGTTAACGTATAAGGATCAGGTCGTGGCACTGATATCCGCGGCATTTCTGGATAGCGATCCAATCGATACGTTTGGGATAGCTGAGAAAACCTGGGCCTCCATCATCGCGAGTATGCCTGCTGATCGACTCGAAAAAGAGTCAGGCATGCTTCATATTCTGACTGGACCTTGGAATTATGTAGTTCGTGGCAAAATCCACGACGATAACAGCTTCAAACGTTTCTTCCAGACAGCTTACCAGTTCACCAGTCTTGTAGAGAGTAGTCAACCGCTGTCTTTACTGTCACTTGAAGATTTCCTGCGTGCGTACCAGTTGAACCTGATTGATGATCAAGAGATATATCGACAGGTTCTGGTCGGTGGGAATCGTCTGTTGTTTATTCGGAACTTAACATCCACTCGTACAGAAGGGATCGCAAGTGATCCGAAGCTGATTCACTTACGGGATACGGTCGTTAATCGGATTCTGGAGATCGAGCTGACCCGGGGAGAACTCTCTACAGAAGTAAGTACACTTGCCATGAAACTGGAACGAATTGAAGGCATGGAACACTGGGTACATCTGGTCTCGGCGATGGATCAGGATACATTTGTCCGTGGATATATCTATAGCTATGGAGACAATACAACACGTAAAGAGACGTTTAGCTATCTAATTCAGAATTGTCATCCACGGGATGGAGAAGATGATAAGCGTCTTGGGGAGTTGCTCCAGAAGTATCCGGTAAATGAGAAAAAAATGCTGGAAGCAGCCATGTACGCCCCGCAGTGGATGGAGATTGTAGCAAAACATCTGGGATGGGAAGGTCTACGCAGTGCAGCTTGGTACTTCCATGCTCATATTAATGAACGCTTTACTGCGGAGAAAGAAACCATCGTGGCCCACTATTCTCCAATCTCACCACAGGACTTTAATGAAGGTGCGTTTGATATCGCTTGGTTCGAAGAAGCCTATGCTGCTGTCGGGGAGGAACGATTCAATCTGTTATACGATTGTGCCAAGTACATTTCCGGGGGATCTAATCACCGCAGATCCCAATTGTTCGCAGATGCTGCACTGGGTAAGCTTCGACTGGACGATATGCGTGAGTCCGTGTCAGACAAGCGAAACAAGGATCATTTGTTAACTTACAGTTTGATTCCATTCGCTGTAAATCGGGAACAGGATCTGCGTGAGCGATACGACTTCATTCAGAAGTTCCTGATGCAGAGCAAACAATTCGGTGCACAACGCCGTGCCAGTGAAGGTGTGGCATCACAGATTGCACTGGGCAATCTTGCTCGTAATGCAGGTTATGCCGATGTTACGCGGCTGATGTGGGACATGGAAGCACGTAAGTTGGATGAGATGAAATCCTTCTTTGAACCTCATGCATTGGATGCTGAGACGACAGCGCAATTGGTCATCGATGAGGAAGGCCAACCCGAGATGGTTATCGTTAGCAAAGGGAAGACACTCAAATCTGTACCTGCCCGGTTCAAAAAAGATGGATATATCACTGAACTGAAAGAGCTCAAATCGGATCTGGTGGATCAGTATCGCCGGGCACGACAGGAGCTGGAACGTTCGATGACTGCCGGAACGTCCTTTACACGTGAGGAAATTGCCAGACTGATGCAAAATCCGGTTATATATCCGCTGGTAAGAACACTTGTATTCCAGTCAGGTGACAAGACGGGGAGATTCGATGTATCGTCCAATGGTTTGCTTGCACCAGGACCGGAGGGTACGATCCAGGTACTAGCGGAACAGGATCAACTGTTGATTGCTCATCCGCTTCATCTGTATCAGAGCGGAAGCTGGAGTGAATTCCAGCGGGATCTGTTCACCCGTCAGGAGCGTCAGCCGTTCAAGCAGGTATTCCGTGAGCTGTATCTTCCTAACGAGGACGAATTGGCTAATGGTACGGTGTCCCGCCGATATGCTGGGTATCAGATTCAACCGAAAAAAGCAGTAGCTCTGCTTAAAGGACGCCAATGGACTGTCAGTTATGAGGAAGGTCTGCAGAAGGTAAGTTATGAGCACAATCTGATCGCGAATCTCTATGCCATGGCAGATTGGTTCTCACCAGCAGATACCGAAGCACCTACCTTGGAGACGGTGCAGTTCTACGATCGCAAGAGCTACAAACCTGTAGCGTTGCAAGATGTGCCGCTGACGTTCTTCTCCGAAGTCATGCGTGATATCGATCTGGTGGTCAGTGTTGCACATGTGGGAGGCGTAGATCCGGAAGCCAGCCTGACAACAATCGAGATGCGCCACGTCATTGTGAACGAATCGTTGCGTCTGCTGAAGATCGACAATGTACGTTTGGACGGGAATTACGCACGAATTGATGGTGAATTAGGTGAGTATGCTGTTCATCTGGGGAGTGGTAATGTGTTCAAACAAGCCACAGGTGCACTTCATATCGTACCGGTGCACAGTCAGCATCGGGGTCGAATCTTCCTGCCATTCCTCGATGAAGATCCGAGAACAGCTGAAATTTTGTCCAAGGTGATGTTGCTCGCCGAAGATAAAAAGATCAAGGACCCGCAGATTCTTGCACAGTTACAGAACTAGGAAACCAGATGTGGGTATGGACGCAGATTCGTTTTGGTATGCATTACCTTCCCGATCTGCCACAATCTTTCGCTGGATTGCGTAATTGGTAGAAGGATGTTGACTTAAAATTAGCCATTATGGGTACAGAATGAGTTATGGACATGGTAAAATAAACGTAGAGTTATTTCAAATTTGATGTATCAAACAAGTCCGGTCTTAAGATCGGGCTTTTACATAACCTTTTACTGTTAATAGAAAAAGGAGAATACGTTGGACATGTTAGTCGTTGCATATCGGGAACAGGATCATGACAAGTTGGTCGAGATCTGGGAGAGTGCTGTTCGGGCAACTCATTGGTTAACCACGGGATATAAATGACCACGAAGAGGAGTGTGCAGGATGACACAGATCAAGGTGACACCGGAACAACTGGAGACGGTCAGTGGGCAGTTCGCTCAGGCACATCAGCAATTATCGGGCTTCATGTCCACATTGGACGGCAAGATGAGTGTCATGCGCAGCAACTGGGATGGCATGGAGCGTGAGCGTTTTTATAACGATTATTCAACGGCTCAAGGCACGATGAAATCTGTTCTGGAACTGGTTCTGTCCATTCAGTCGGAGCTTAAGAAGATTGCCGAGCGTTTCCGCACGACAGATGAAGAGGCGGTGAGCCAGGCAATCATGACGGCGCTGACCGCAGCGCAGGCGCTATCAACCATGGGCAAAAATAAAGGCGATGATCTGGACAAAACGCCAGGTCCACCAAAGAACATGGATGAATGGGATGAGAAGGATGCCGAGAAATACCAGAACTATGAGGAAATGCTGAAGAAAGCCAAAGAGATGGGTGACGAAGAACTTGCGCAGCAGATTCAGGCCAGCATGAACATCATTCGGCTTCAGTATGAAGATGTAATCTATCAGACTGACCCTAATACGGGCAAGACGGTAAAAATAACCGAGGATTCCATCGTAGGTACGTATCAGGTGAAAAGCGACAAGGGCGAAACGACCACCATCAGTCTGGATAAACAGGGCAATGTGGTGGACTATAGCAAGGATACGGAAAAGTATAGGTATTCGGAGCAAACGCACACGACCAGTCAAGGCGAGCATCTCTTTGGCAAAGCAGCACAAACGGCTACGGCCTACGGGATTGGTCTGCTGCTCACAAGCAAGACGGGCTCTGCTTTTACAGAACATGCCACTGGACTTGGTTCTTCCTTCGTTGCGGACAAGTTCCTGTTCTCTGTGCCGGAAGAAGGCGAGACACGGACGATGATCTACCGTACCAATAAGGACACGGGCAAAATCGAGAATATGATCGTTGTCACGCGCGGCGACAACGATATTGAATATACTCCGTGGCGGGAGTACTTCTAAGCCACGGATGGGGTTGGCAAGCGGGCAACACAGGGATACCTGATTGCGGCCTGCTTGCCGACCCACCGCATGGAGCCATGTGGTTGTGTATCACATGGCTATGCGTGTGGAGGGCAGGCGGCTTATCCGTGAGCCTGCCCGTAGAGAAACACCCCGGCAACCTTCTCCCTGAGATGGGAAGGTTGCCGGGGTGTTTTGGTTTTTTCTTACCGATTAGCCACGGTCGAAGGACCGGGCCGGAAGGAGGGCTTTTTTTGCCAGAGATTAATGCGTCTCTTCATCCAGAAACGGTTTGTTCACCGCATAATACATGAAGCCCATCAGCAGCACACCACCCACCAGATTACCCAAGGTCACGGGAACCAGGTTGTGAAGCACACCTTCAAATGAGATCGTCCCCGGGTGATTCAGCACAAGTGCAATCGCGAACGTACACATATTGGCGATGCTGTGCTCATATCCCGAGATGAAGAAGCAGAACACAAAGAGCATCATGGCGAACATTTTGGCTCCATTCTCCTTCATGAACATCGGGACAAAGAACGCCATACATACAAGCCAGTTACACAGGATTCCGCGGAAAAAGAGCTGCATGGTTGGAACTTCCATTTTGTGTTCTACCACGCTTAACAGAAAACCATTCACCTGAGACGAATCGAACAATCCGGTCAGGTAGATTAACAAGGCAAACACGGCTGCGCCCATCAGGTTACCACTATAACTCGCAATCCACAGTTTGATCACTTCGAACCAGCGCAGTTTCTTGCGCAGCGCCGCATACGTGTAATAAAACGTATTGCCCGTGAACAGGTCACCCCCGCCATAGGCGATCAAAATGATGGCCGCGCCAAACGTAATTGCCGCCATCGGATAGGTAAACGGGGACTGCTCCATATAAAAGAAGTTACCTGTCTTAAACGCCACGATGACGCCGAATCCGATAAACATACTGGCCAGCATGGAGCGTGCGAGGTACCTGATTAAACTTTGTTTATAAATCTTGTGTTTCTTCAGAGCTAGTTGTTCCACGTTGCGTAAAGCTTCCGTTTCCATAATTCTCCTCCAATAGCATGGTGTCTTGCTTACCATTATAACGAAATTATGGAAATTGGGGAGGGTAAACTTGGTTTATGGATTATTACTTCGTTGTTTCGAATGCAGTACCCGTATTGCAGAAGAGCCAAAATCAGGATCGGATTGAAGCGATTCTAGGCGCCGATGCTGCACCATTAACTTGTTGATGTGCAACAAGAATAGCAAAGGCCGCTCCTTTAACTAATATGTTGGCATTTCCCTCTAGAACTTCCTGAGCCAATTGGATCTCGGCTTCTGTGACGGGCAGTAGAGCGAGAGTTTGCGAGATGTAATTCTGTACATCCTCATCTTCTTCTGAGTCACGAACAAGTTGAGCGGCAGCATGAAGGATTTCGCCCAGAAGAGCAGAGGAGCCCGCCATGCCTAAAGCCCGCCAAGCTTCGATACGGATGAGATCCTCTTCATGTGTATCCATGCCAATAGCGAGGACTTGCTGAGTAAGGTGACTATCGGTTAGTTCGATTAGATCACGAAGTACCTGTAGTTTTTCTTCTCCGCTGATTTCGTTAAAATCCGGGTGTTCATTGTTGTTACTATGATTTAAATCAGACATGTCAGACTTATCCTATCGTTCACCTCCTGAAGAATATTAAGATTGGGGTTGAACCAGGATGGGACGGGCAGCCAAGGCTTCTTCCACAATCTGTTCAGGTGTCAGGTCTCGATCATCCCAGAAAATCAGATTACTGATCTCTGCATGTGGAACCTCCTGCTGTAGCTCCGTCAACATGTCATCCAACTCGGCTTCCGTTCCTTCAGAGTCCATCAGTTTGCGAACCAATTCGACCAAATGTAATCGATTGTCCATATCGAAACCTCCTGAATGATTCATAGTGTGAACCAACTAGTCTTCCATGGGCTGATTCAATGGATCATACGTGATGAGCACCGGAAAAAATTTGGGCTCAAGCATCAGACTAATGAGCTGTTCGTCTTGATCAGTATAAGAAATGAAATAGTTCCCGAAATGAGACTCGTAGATGAAGTCTTGGAATTGAAAGGAATGTTCGGGATACTTTATCTTCACATATAACGTAGTAACTCCTCGGGCTAAGGTCTCTTTTAACATAGGAATTTGGGCCACAATGATAATAGCAATAAGAACAATTAGTATACGTTTAGCGAGACGGGTCAGATGGATTCACCCCATTATCGTAAATCAATTTTCAACAATTCATGAAGGCCCATCTCAAAATAGATGTCACTCCATAAGGATACCAAGATTACCAAACTGCTCGCCGTTTTCCATGCGTTCGAATGCGGTTGTTACGTCTTGCAACGGATATACGCTATCAATTACAGGATGTATGTCATGTTGCTCTACGAATTGCAGCATTTGGATAAACTCCTCACGGCTGCCCATAGAGGTGCCGATCAGACTGATCTGCGGGAAGAAGATAGAGCGAATGGGTAGGGTCAGATCATCCCCGGAACTTGCACCATACATCACGATACGTCCACCTGGTCTGATTATATCAAAATATTTTGGGAACATGGCTTGTCCAATGCTATCCAAGATGATGTCCACAGGTTCCAGATCGTTCTGCGTACTCCAATCGGCATGACTATCCAATGCATGGTTAGCACCCAAGCGCAGTGCCTCATTTCTTTTGGCTTCACTTCTGGAGGTGACGGTCACCGTGGCACCAGCGGCTACTGCCATGAGCAGGGCATAGGTCGCTACACCACCGCCAATACCGGGAATGAGCACATGTTCACCTTTCTTCAATACACCGCGAGTGAATAAGGCGCGATAGGCCGTCAGCGCTGAAAGGGGCAATACGCCTGCTTCCTCCCAGGATAGGTGGGCTGGCTTAGGCAGGGCATTTTCAGCAGGCAACGTTATATATTGAGCCAGTGTTCCATCCGTAGGGCCACCAACAATATCGGGTACGGTCGGCACTTCAGATGCATGTTCCCAACCGAGTGTAGGATGGATAATGACTTCATCTCCTATCGCGAACCCACTTACGCTTTCGCCAATCGCTACGACAATACCTGCTCCATCGGAACCGGGAACGAGTGGGATGTCCTGAGGGCCGCGTCCTGCCATGATGAATAGATCCCGATGGTTGATACCAGCGGATTTTAATTGAATCTGCACTTCCCCGGCTTCTGGTGCCCGAGAGATTGACTCTGTATATTGAAGACCTGCAAGGCCGCTCTGGGCCGAATGGACAATAGCTTTCATGTTCAATATTCCTCCTGTCTGTGTAGCTAGATTTCACTACTGAGCCTCATTGTACAGACGGAGCAGATTCACGTAAAATGAACAAAAATGATTGTCAGTATCATTGAAAATAATAGATAAGCATTTTGCATGAATCGGATGATGCAGAATGCCGATATAACGACGAGCAGGTGATCAGGGTATGGATGCAGGTGATTTGAAAATATTTCAGGCGGTTGCCCGCGAAGGTAGTATCAGTAAAGCTGCGCTCTCACTTAATTATGTGCAGTCCAATGTAACAGCACGGATTAAACAGTTGGAGACCCAACTGCAAGTACCGCTATTTCATCGTTCCAATCGGGGGATGTCGCTTACACCAGCAGGAGAGAACCTGCTTGGGTATGCGGATAGAATATTGGAATTATTATATGAAGCAGAGCAGGCCACACAAGTAGGTAACCCACCGTCCGGCATACTTCGTCTGGGTGCCATAGAGACAGCAGCTTCCACTTTTTTGACGCCACTCTTGGCTGAATATACTTCATGCTACCCGGAGGTACAGCATTCGCTTGTCACGGGTGGGACCCATAAACTGAACCAGAAGGTCATTCAACATGAATTGCATGGTGCCTTAATATATGGCCCGATTGATCATCCTGAGCTGAACTATATGAAGATGTATGACGAGGAATTGGTGTTGATCGCTGAACCTGGAGTACATGAGATGTACACGTTATTGTCCAGGCCAATGTTGTTTTTTGAGATCGGATGCACACATCGTGATCAGGCGGAATCCTTTTTGAAAGATCAGGGTATCCACACGCTTAACATCATGGAATATGGAACACTGGATACGATTCTGAATGGTGTATCTGCCGGGCTCGGTGTATCATTACTGCCACGTTCTTCGGTTACCAAAGCAGAATCAAGAGGTGAGATTACAGTGTTATCTTTGCCCGATCCTTATTGCCGGTTGGAAGTAGGATTTGTGTATCCCCGTGGTGAACATATATCTAGTGCGCTAAGCGCTTTGGTACAGATCATTACAGAACCAGAATTATAAGAGGTTGTTCAAAAGTTGGGTTTTGAACACACACTATAAAGGAGTGAATGACTTTGGAGGATACTACGTTAACATTGGCTGATGCCTTTAATCAGGTAGATTTTATTGTGGGCGGTCACGGCAGTCGCCAAGTGAAGGTGCTTCAGAACGTACTGGACCAGATTGATGGGGAGTTGTTCAGTGACCACTACGGCAACGGCCCACTCATTGAAGAATTTCAGCAACAGATGGCTGACGTTCTCGGCAAGGAATCAGCGGTGTTTTTCCCAAGTGGAACGATGGCGCAGCAGATTGCATTAAGGATCTGGTGTGACCGCAAAGGTGTAAAACGAGTAGCTTACCACCCTCTGTGTCATCTGGAAATCCATGAGGAAGACGGACTGAAAGAGTTGCATCAGATTGAATCGATTTTGCTTGCGGACAAGGATCGGTTGATTCGTTTGCAAGATGTACAAGCGCTTGATCAGGACATTGCCTGTCTGCTGTTGGAACTTCCGCAACGTGAGATTGGTGGGCAATTGCCGGCGTATGAAGAGTTGGAAGCGATCTCGGCCTATTGCCGTGAACGAGGGATTAAGCTGCATCTGGACGGGGCACGTCTGTTTGAGATCACTCCCTATTATCAGAAAACGCCTGCGGAGATTTGCAGTTTGTTTGATACAGTGTATGTTTCCTTTTATAAAGGCATTGGAGGTATTGCGGGGGCTATATTGGCGGGTGATCCGGATGTGATGCAAGAATCAAAAGTATGGAAACGTCGGCACGGCGGAGATCTGATCGGCCTGTATCCGTATATTCTGAGTTCCCAGTATTATTTCAATGAACGGATTGGCAAAATGGAGCTGTATTACGAGCAGGCTCAAGAACTCGCCTCCCTATTGAATGCGTGTCACGGGATACAAACCTTACCCGAGGTACCTGTATCAAATATGTTCCATGTGCACTTTGCGCTCGCTGCTGCCGAAGTTGAACCAATTCTTGTGCAAATGGCTCAGCAGTATGGCATAGGATTGACTTCATATCTGAACAAAACAAGTGGGAACAGCTGTGCCTTTGAATTGTCTACGGGTGATCGTTATGAGAAAGTTCCTCAGGACAAGCTGCGTGCAGCACTGGAATGGCTGGATGAAGAGTTGCGTAAACAGGTGAGATAAAAAGTTAATTTTAATGTTCGACTCTTTTTTGGGTAAGGTGTTGCGCTTCAAGGAGAACTATTGAATTCACAACGGCTGATCAGTGGAGAAAGGTATCTTAAGGGGGAGTTCAAGTGACGTCAATAGAATTGAAACCGATTCGTGATCTTTTGGTGAAGGCCTACGATACAACAATGGGAGATGGGTGTACTCCTGAAACGCAACAGAGCATTGAGGATTTTGAGCAAAAGTATAATGTGAAACTGCCCGCAGCGTATCGCGCACTTTTGCTTGAATTCGGTGCATGTAATTTCGGCGATCCTGCCTTGTATTCGGTGAAAGAACTGGACTGGGCTTATCCCGAGTTTCTGGAGGCATATCGTGAATATGAGAAAGAATATGAGCTGCCAGTTGACCTCCAGCCTTTCCCGATAGGTGGATTTGGTGAAGGCAGTATGGCTATACTGGATCAAAGCTCCGGCAAGGTTTGGATGTTGATCCACGATGCAGGGGAAACTCCTCTGCGGGAAATTGCTGTGGACTTTAATGAATTGATGACGATGCTGGCTGAGTCGGCAATCTGGGTTCAGGAACAGATGAATTAACAAGGTAGACGGAAGGATGCGCAATTGGCTTATGGATATTCGGAAGTTAAGATACTTTATCATCGTGGCAGAAGAACTTCATTTTCACCGTGCAGCGGAAAAATTAAATATGACGCAACCACCGCTGAGCCAGCAGATTCAGAATTTAGAGGATGAGCTTGGCGTGAAGCTGTTGGAGCGCACCAGAAAAATGGTTCGTCTCACCCCGGCAGGTGCGGTATTTCTGGAACAGGCAAGGCTAATCATGGCCCAGCTCGAACGATCCATTCAGCTTACGCAAAAAGCAGATCAGGGCATCATCGGGCATATAACCATAGCCTTTGTGGATTCGGCTTCGGGGAGCATTATGGTGGATGTTCTTAGGAAATTTCGCGCTGCATATCCGCAGATTGAATTGACGCTGCGTGAGATGACTTCGTCCCAACAATTGCAGGCACTGGAAGACGGACAAATCCATATTGGATTTTTGAGATATCAGGAAGATACTCGTCATGTCTCGTTCCGCCCCTGTCAGATGGAAACGTTGATTGCCGTATTGCCAGATCATCACCCGTTGGCTTCTCAGACTCAAGTTTCAATTCGAGAACTGGCGGATGAAGATTTTATTTTATTCCCAAGGCATCTGGGTTCTCCGTTCCATCGTCTCGTTCTGGATTATTGCAGGGAGCATGGCGTAGACCCTCAAATTACACAGGAAGCGATCCAGATGTATACGATTGTGAATCTCGTTGCGGCGGGCATGGGCGTTTCTATTGTTCCGTCATCGGTGGATGTGTTCCAGCGAAAGGGTGTGGTCTTTCTTCCATTAGAAGAAAATCCGCCCTCCGTACCGTTGTACACGGCATGGCGGACGGATATGAATCAGGAAGTGGTATCCCGCTTTATGAACTTTGTTGATGAATGTGTTTAACCCGTCTTGGTTGGATCACGCTCAATCCATGGATTCAATATTTCATCAATACGAGTCATGATCGCAGGGTCCAGTTTCACACCAGAAGCTTTAACATTCTCCAATACCTGTTCTGGCCGGGATGCACCGATAATGACGGAACTGACATACGAATGTTGTAGAACCCAAGCCACAGCGATTTGAGGAAGAGTTAGACCAATCTCTTTAGCGAGTGGAACAAGTTGTTGCACAGCGGTAAGAACATCTTCACGTAACCACTGACCAGCCAGTTTATTGAAAAAGGGTGCTCCTGCCTCAGCAGCTGCACGTGATCCGGTGGGCAATGCTGCGTTAGGCGCATATTTTCCTGATAGTATACCCTGAGCCAGAGGAGACCATGTAATCTGTCCAAGTCCTGCTTGGTCGCTTGCAGGCACCACTTCTTGCTCAATCACACGCCATAACATTGAATATTGCGGCTGACTTGCAATGAAGGGGACATGAAGTTCCCGCGCCAAAGCGGCTCCTCTTGCAATCTGATCTGCGTTCCATTCACTTACGCCAATGTAATGGACTTTGCCCTGACGCACCAAATCGGAGAATGCCAGAAACGTCTCTTCCAGCGGAGTGTTGTAATCATAACGGTGAGCGTAATAGACATCGATATAATCCGTCTGTAGCCGCCGTAATGAACCATTGCAGGCTTCCATGATGTGTTTACGTGAAAGTCCGCGGTCATTATGACCTGTGCCGGTTGGGTGACAGACTTTGGTGCATAGTTCAATACTTTCTCTTCGTATATCCTTAAGAGCCTGTCCCAGTACGGATTCTGCCTTGGTATTGGAGTACACATCTGCGGTATCAAATGTGGTAATACCTGCATCCAATGCGGTTCGCACACAAGCTTCTGCTATTCCATTCTCGACTTGCGCTCCATGCGTAATCCAGTTGCCGAGTGAAATCTCACTGACGGTTAATCCACTGTTTCCTAATTTGCGATATTCCATTCATGTCGCCTCCCTAAGTCATCTGGACTCCATTGTAACAATGGCAGATTAATAGGTGAAATATCTTTTAACCTCATCTTTGATACGAAAAAAGTATCAGTGAATCTACATTTTCTCCTGGAGGTATTTGCGATAGAGAGCAGGCGTAATTTCCTCGAACTTTTTGAATATTTTGATAAAATATCCCGATTCATTAAATCCCAGCTCATCACTGATCTGTGAGACAGGCATGTCGGTGACCTCCAGCAATTGCTTGGCCCACTTTATCTTGAGTTTTGCCAGATAGGTGGTGAAGTTCTCGCCCGTTTCCTTGGCAAACAGTCTGCTGAAATAACTCGGACTCAGGTGGCACAGATCGGCCATTTGTTTGAGTGAAACTTGTTCACTCTTGTGACTGTGAATGTATTCAAAAGCAGGCTGAAGTACCGGACTGGAGCTTTCCGTGTCACTTGGGCTATTTTTGAGATAAGCATCCGCTATCGCATTGGTCATCTCTTTTTTGATCGACTCGATATTACGAATGGAGTAACCCGGCAGAATGGTGGAGAGGTTTAGAGTCTCCTGATTGCCTGAAGCTTTCTCGAACATTTCAACTAACAGATTTTTGTTTAGCGCTTCTTCCACAATGTAGTTGCAGAGCAGGGATAACATGTTAGAGATTTTCACAATCTCTTCATAGGTCATCACAGGTAGCTGGGCGTAATCATCTTTTAATTCCTCCAGCTTTGCTGCATGCATGGGTACGTTTTTGGATGTGACAATCTGCTCCAAGTCGCTACCCTTTTCCGGATCGGCGAGTTTCACTTGTCCTGCCATGACGGCGCCGATATATTTGCCATCAATCGTGATTGGAATCGCGATATCAATAATATTGAAATGGCATAGGTAGACGTAGGGCTCATTCAACCGAACCGCTTCCAGACCACCGCGTGAATCACATTTTTGGCAGTAGGGGAGAAGCTCCGGGTCTTTACGGACATTCTGGCAGAAAGCTTGACAGCTACTGTGACTGGTTACGGGAATGCCTTTATAATCAACGGTGAGGATCGCCAGTTTGGTTACTGTTGCAAGAGAATCTTGTAGGCGCTTCCATTTATTAAGGTCGAGAATTTTATTGATATGCAGATATTCTTTGATCATTGGTGCAACCTCCATAGGCTAACCTGATTCATAATTTAGGCCGTTAAAAGTTAGCAAGTTGTACATATTAAGAAGTAATGATGACGGGTAATGTATAATGGGAGGTCAAAATTCAACCATCTCATGACAATAAGATACCATGATTGCGCCAAAAAGCAAAAAATTACGATTGTAAATTATAATAATTTGTTATCAAAGTCCACTGTAAACCTGTTGCTCATGCGTTATATTAAGGTCAATTGTAAGAAATTAAAATTTGATGTAATCACTACACGATTTCATATCCTTAGGAGGCATATATTATTATGAGAAAAGCATTTATCAGCCCAACCAAATATGTACAAGGCGAAGACGAGTTGTTGAACCTGGGGTACTTTGTTAAATCCTTCGGAGAATCTGCTTTGCTGATTGCACATCCGGATGATGTACAGCGTGTCAAAGCAAAGCTGGATGCAACAGCCGAGAAATTTAATATTACGTTTGTTGAAAGCGGTTTTAAAGGGGAATGTTCCCGTGAGGAAGTTGCTCGTCTGCAAGCGATCGCGAAGGAAAAAGGATGTGACTCTACCATCGGTCTTGGTGGCGGTAAAGCCATTGATGCGGCCAAATGTGTAGCAGAAGGCGAAGCACTGATCATCTGCCCAACGATTGCGGCAACAGACGCACCGACAAGTCACTCCGCTGTATTGTACACACCGGATGGTTCTTTCGATGACTATGCTTACTTCAAACAAAGCCCAAGTGTGGTTCTCGTGGATACAACCGTAATTGCCAATGCACCAACACGTTTCCTCGTATCCGGTATGGGAGATGCGCTCTCTACATACTTCGAAGCAAGAGCAACAGCGAAATCCTATTCCCGTGTGAACGCAAGTCTGCCAATGGGTTCCCGCGAAGGCTACACACCTTCTGCAGTAGGTACCAATGCGGCACTTGCACTGGCAAAATTGTGTTATGAAATGCTGCTGACTGACGGTGCGAAAGCAAAAGTAGCCAGTGACAGCAACGTTGTGACACAAGCCTTGGAAAACATCGTTGAGACAAACATTCTGTTGTCTGGGCTTGGATTCGAAAGTGGCGGTCTGGCCGCAGCACATGCAATTCACAACGGTTTGACTGTTCTGGAAGGCACACATCATTTCTTCCACGGTGAAAAAGTATCCTTCGGTACAATCGCACAGCTCGTCCTTGAAAATGCACCAACCGAAGAGCTCCATGAAGTCATGGACTTCTGTCTCGAAGTGGGACTGCCGATCAGCTTGGCGGATATCGGTGTAGATACGATTAGTCAGGAAGAGTTGTTGAAAGTTGCCGAGATCGCTTGTATTCCGGAAGAATCCATTCACGCGATGCCATTCCCAATCACCGTTCCTGAAGTGGCTGCTGCCATTGCAGCGGCTGATCGCATGGGCCGTGAGTACAAAGCAGCTCGCAGGGAGGTAAAATAATGAAGAAAATTATTAACCAGGCCGAACATGTTGTTATGGAAATGTGCAACGGGATTGCGCTTGCACACCCGGAGCTTGAATTTCTGAAAAAATATAAAGTCATCAAACGCAGAGAGATCCAGGCGGATAAAGTCAGCCTGATCAGTGGCGGCGGCAGTGGACATGAACCGGCTCACGCTGGTTATGTGGGTAAAGGCATGCTGGATGCAGCGGTGTGTGGAGATGTATTCGCATCTCCTTCCCAAATCCAGGTGTATCAAGCGATAAAAGCAACAGCCAGCAACAAGGGTACACTCTTGATCATCAAAAACTACAGCGGCGACATGATGAACTTCAAGAATGCAGCGCATCTGGCTGAAGAAGATGGCATCGACGTGCAGTATGTGCGTGTTGAGGATGACATCGCTGTACAAGACAGTTTGTATACCGTTGGGCGTCGCGGCGTTGCCGGAACTGTACTGGTTCACAAGATCGCCGGAGCAGCAGCCGAAGAAGGCCGCAGTCTGGCAGATGTGAAATCCGTTGCCGAGAAAGCAGCTCAGAACGTGCGCAGTATTGGTTTTGGATTCACATCCTGTACCGTACCCGCCAAAGGCACGCCTACATTCGAAATTGCTGAAGATGAGATGGAATTCGGCGTAGGGATTCATGGTGAGCCAGGGATTCGCCGTGAGAAAATCGTATCGGCTGATGAATTGGCAGGACGTATGGTCGAAGCATTGCTCGCAGACATGAAGTTGGATAAGGATACATCCGCTGAGATTGCGGTGCTCGTGAATGGTTTTGGTGCAACTCCACTGCAAGAACTTTACCTGCTCAACAATTCCGTTCAGCGTGAGCTTGCTGGACATGCAGGTCTGAAGGTCGCTACTACGTTTGTAGGCAACTACATGACAAGTATCGATATGGCGGGTGCATCGGTTACGATCCTGAAACTGGATGATGAACTAAAAACGCTGTTGTTCAAGGAAAGTGATACACCTGCATTTAAAGTATCCGGCCCTCCAGCAGCACAAGTGGCGTATTCTGAAGCGCTGGAAGCCGTTGTGGGTGAAGATGCTCCCGTATCTTACGAAGTGGAGACGGATGCATCAGCTGCGGTCATCAAGGCCAATCAATTTTCACTGGACAATGTCGTCTATCTGATCGATAAGATGGGTGAGATCATCATCAAGAATGAAGTACCATTCTGTGAACTGGATTCCCATGCCGGTGATGGCGATTTCGGTATGAGTGTGGCAAAAGGCTTCCGCCAGTTGAAACGCGAATGGAATCACATCATTAACGAAGATAAAAAAGACATTGGATCATTCCTCGATGCATGTTCCTTGGTCATCATGGAATATTGTGGCGGCGCATCCGGCCCAATCTGGGGTTCGGCATTCCGTGCGGCTGGCAAAGCTGTAGGGGATAAACAGCAATTAAACGTTGCTGAATTTGCTGAGATGATCCATGCAGCCGTGCAAGGGATTCAGTCCACTGGAGAGCGATCCTTCGGACGTGGTGCCGTTGTAGGTGATAAAACCTTGATCGATGCACTCGTTCCGTGTGCCGATTCCTGGACACAAAGTGCGGAGTCTGGCGATGACTTCAAAACCGCATTTGCCAAAGGTGCAGCAGCAGCCGTTGAAGGTGCGAAGAAAACCGAAGACATCGTGGCACGTATGGGACGTGCAGGTGCCGTCGGCGATCGTAGTCTGGGCTACCCGGATGCTGGTGCGTATGCGCTGGGTGTTATTTTCACAGAATTATCTGAGTCGATGAAATAAGAATGTTAGTGAAAAATTAGATCATTTCGATGAGAAATATAAATGTATAAAGAGTTCTTACCGCAAAAGAAGTATCACACAGTGATGCTTCTTTTTTTGTATTGAAATGTCGATTTTTATGCATATAAATACATACAATGGAATATTTGGTTCATAATTTCGCCATGAATTAAAACAATTAGGTTGTTGAAAATGCCTTCTAACTTGTTATAATATAACCTATTGATATTGATAATCACTATCATTTGTTGTTTTGTTACTCAGCAATACAGTGAAAAGGGGTTAAGTTTTTCTCTAAAATTTACGTCTGAGGAGGTATATGATACTGAGTTTATCCAACGCAGTACGTTGCGTGGGAATCCAAATTTTCTAAATCTAGGGGGATATAAATTACATGAGAAAGTCTATTTCTTCAAAATTAATGTTTATCATGGTTGCAGCTTTAACTTTGGTGTTGGCAGCTTGTTCAAGTAATGAACCTGCTACGACGGATACTGCGAATACAGAGGCTACAACTTCCGATGCTGCTACTACAGCTACAGCCACAACAGTTGAAATTACGGATGCTCATGGAACGGTAACTGTGCCTGTAAATCCAACGAAGGTTGTTGCTCTGGATAACAGAACATTTGAGACTCTGTCCACTTGGGGTGTCAAATTAGCAGCAGCGCCGAAGGATGTAATGCCTGCGGATTCACCATATGTAGCGGATGAATCGGTACAAAATATTGGGAATCATCGCGAACCAAATCTTGAACTATTGGCTTCGATACAGCCTGACCTTGTCATTGTTGGTCAACGATTTGCTGGCTTCTATGAAGACATCAAAAAATTAGTACCTAATGCAGCAGTGATCGACCTTAATATTGAGCTTGAAGAAACAGCATCACCTGGAGAAAACTTTGTTAATGGACTTAAAGATGCAACAACCAATTTGGGAAAAGTTTTCGAGAAGCAAGAAGAAGCTGCCCAACTGATTGCTGATTTTGATAAAGCTATTGAAGAAGCTAAGGCCGCTTATAATGGTGAAGATAAAATTATGAGTGTTGTCGTTTCTGGTGGAAACATCGGTTTCTCGGCTCCTCTTACTGGACGTGTGTGGGGACCATTGTATGACATTTTCGGCTGGGTTCCAGCACTAGAAGTGGACAAATCTTCTTCTGATCATCAAGGTGATGATATTTCTGTTGAAGCGATCGCCCAAAGCAATCCGGATTGGATTTTCATACTGGATCGGGATGCAGCTGTATCTGCTGAAGAAGGTGCCGTTCCGGCTCAAGACGTTATTGATAACTCACCTGCGCTGCAAAACACCACTGCTATTACTCAAAAACAAATCGTTTATGCTCCAAACGACACGTACACCAATGAATCTATCGAAACATTCTTGGAGTTGATTAACAACCTTACGAAAGCTTTAGCTAAACAGTAAAAAGGAGTATGCTGCAGTGCAGAAAAATTTAATATCAAAATTAGCTGGGGTTGAGAATTCTCAACCCCAACGTCATAATCCGAAAAAGCTATGGACTATACCTTTTATCATTGCGATTCTAGCCACTATTATTTTAGGCATTACATCACTGCTTATTGGAGTCTATGACATACGAGGACAAGCGGATGGAATGGAGATGTTCTTCATTACTCGTGTCCCAAGAACTGTTGCATTAATGCTTACCGGTGCCGCCATGGCAATGGCAGGACTGGTCATGCAGCTTATTACACAGAATCGCTTGGTGGAACCTACGACAACAGGAACAATGGAATGGTCAGGTCTGGGGATCATGTTTATTTATCTGGTCTTTCCTGCTCCGAGCTTAACGCTAAGAATGACTGGTGCAATCATTTTTTCTTTTATAGGAACGATGATTTTTTTTATGTTTCTAAAGAAAGTTAAACTCCGTTCGTCTTTAGTTGTCCCGATTATTGGGATGATGCTTGGAGCTGTCATTTCTGCATTTTCAACTTTCGTTGGGCTTGTGTTCCAAATGACTCAAAATATCGAAAGCTGGTTTGCAGGCTCCTTTTCATCTGTTCAAATTGGCAGGTATGAATATTTATGGCTCATCGTATTGGTGACTATTCTTATTTTTGTTTTTGCTGATCGTTTGACTTTAGCCGGACTAGGGGAAGATGTCGCTACCAGTCTTGGCGTAAATTATGACAGGATCATTCTTTTGGGTACTGCGCTTATCTCACTGGCCGTTGGAATCGTTGCAGCGGTCATTGGGAACTTGCCTTTTCTGGGGTTAATTGTCCCCAATATCGTTTCCATGTTTAGGGGGGACGATCTCAGGAGCAATTTGCCATGGGTGTGCTTATTAGGGATGGGCAGTATCATTGTTTGTGATATCCTGTCTCGTGTCATCATCATGCCTTTTGAAATACCTGTCTCGATGATCCTTGGAACAGTGGGAGCCGTCGTATTCATTGTCATTTTGTTAAGACAAAGGCGGTCAACAAGGAGGGTAAGATGAGCGACTTAGCAAGTAGAAATCCACTGAATATCGAAATCGATTCTAGCCGTCGTCCTAAAAAAAGATCAGCTAGAGCCTTCCGTACCAAGAAAGAAGAAAAGCGCTATTGGATTTTGCTGATAACATTAATTGTTCTGGGCGTTTTTGCATCGGTTGGACTACTGGTTTATAACAATCCCGTCCCGGTGTCGTCTCCTTCTTTCATACCTGTTGTTACAAGAAGGGTAGTTGCTCTGGTTTCAATGCTGATCGCTGCAATTTGCCAAAGTTTATCCACGGTTGCTTTTCAATCGATTACGAATAACAGAATTATAACTCCGTCCCTTTTAGGTTTTGATGCTATTTATTCAACCATTCATACGAGTACTATATTTTTCCTTGGTGCTACGGTATTTGTGAATTTTAGCGGTGTTGATTCCTTTTTATATCAAGTTGCTGCAATGGTCATCATGTGTTTAATCCTTTATGGATGGCTGCTTTCCGGAAAGTACGGCAATTTACAACTTCTGCTTCTGGTCGGTATTATCATTGGGACCGGGCTGAGATCCGTATCTTCATTTATGAGAAGACTTCTTGCACCGTCTGAGTTTGATATTTTGCAGGCAAGAATGTTTGCTTCCGTGAATAATGCGGATTCTGCCTATTTCCCGATTGCGATTCCTATCGTCATCATTGCAGCAATCCTGCTGCTCGCTAATGCCAAGAGGCTAAATGTACTGTCGCTGGGTAAGGATGTCTCGACTTCCTTGGGAACTAAACATCAAAGTAGTGTTATTTATACGCTGGTTCTGGTTTCCATATTGATGGCCATTTCGACGGCTTTGGTTGGACCACTTACATTTTATGGATTTTTAGTTGCGATTTTGAGTTATCAGGCCGCGCAAACCTATGATCACAGATATGTTTTCCCAATGGCTCTTGCGATAGGGTTTGTGATCTTAACCGGTGCATACTTTATTATGAATCATGTTTTCAATGCCCAAGGTGTTGTCTCCATTATTATAGAATTGGTTGGCGGACTAACATTTTTAATTGTGATTTTAAGGAAGGGTTCTTTATGATACAGATCAATAATGTCAAAAAAACCTATGCAGCCGAGGTAGAGATTGGCCCTTTGAATATTCATATACCCAAAGCCGGTCTTACTTCTTTAATTGGACCCAACGGTGCGGGGAAATCTACGACACTTCTGATGATCGGGAGACTTTTGGATTTGGACGAAGGTCAGATCAAGGTTGCCAATATGGATGTTTCCACTTCCAAATCAAGGGACCTGGCCAAGATTGTAACGGTTTTACGACAAGAGAATCATTTTGTCACAAGGCTTACCGTTAGACAACTTGCTGGATTCGGACGGTTTCCTTATTCTAAGGGAAGATTAACGGATGAGGATGAAGCTATTATTTCTAAATATATTGATTTTCTAGACTTAACTGATCTGGAAAATAGATACTTAGATGAGCTTTCTGGTGGTCAAAGGCAAAGAGCTTATGTCGCAATGGTTTTGTGTCAGGAGACGGAATATGTACTTTTGGACGAGCCTTTGAACAATCTGGATGTTGCGTGTTCTGTTCGGATGATGGAGCATTTGAGATATGCCGCTAATGAATTCGGAAGAACCATTCTGACGGTTATGCATGATATCAATTTTGCCGCCAAATATTCGGATCGAATATGTGCCATGAAAGATGGTCAAATCGCCGCTTTTGGAACCGTAGAAGAAGTGATGGACCCCGCAATTTTAACAGATATTTTTGAAACGAAAATTGAAATTATCGATGGTCCGTATGGACCGATAGCGATCTATTAGCTACAAGAGTTTAATGAAAAGTTGTTTGTTAAAATGGTTTTCAGAAAGTAGAGTGATTATTCACTCTGCTTTTTTTTATTAAAGTCGAACAAGACAGTTTGAATGTTTATCTTAAAAACATCATAGAACGATAAGTCTTTACTAGAAGCATCTTCTTGCAAACGTTCCTTTCTCGATTAATAGCTATTTTCGCTCACAGAGTAGTCTTTTGGATATGAAAAGGGGATACTCTATGCCATAAATTGGCTTGAAGGTTCCAGATAGTGTAATCTTGAGATTATGAAAACTCATTTGAACGAGAAGGGATCGGGATGATTCAATGACGCAAAAAATCTATTATGACTCTGCTTACACAAGAGAGTGGCATACAACGATTACAGGCAGAGTGGACAAGGAAGACGGCGTATATGTCACATTGGCGGAGACTGCTTTTTACCCGCATGGGGGCGGACAGCCTTGTGATCTGGGACATATTGGTGGCATCGCTGTTCTGGATGTGAACATTGAAGATGGTGACGTATGGCATAAGCTGGAACGCGCCCCTGAAGAGACTAAGGTACATTGTGAGATTGACTGGGAGCGCAGATTCGATCATATGCAGCAGCATACGGGTCAGCATTTGTTATCGGCAATCACTCTAAAGCTGACTGAAGCGATGACCCTCAGTTTCCATCTTGGTACGGAGTATGACACGATTGATGTGGCTGCGGCTGAACTGTGAGCGAATCAATTAACCGCCATTGAACAAGAAGTGAATCGCCAGATCTATCGTAACGCTCGTATCAACACGTCTTGGGTTACAGCAGAAGAGGCCGCACAATTGCCACTGGTGAAGCAGCCTACGGTAACGGAGGACATTCGCATCGTCGAGATCGAGGGTGTGGAGTATAACGCCTGCGGCGGAACGCATGTGTCGGCGACGGGTGAGATCGGCATCATCAAACTGTTGAAAACTGAAAAAGTGAAGGGCGGCACCCGCATTTATTTCAAATGTGGGACAAGGGCGCTGAATGAATTCACAACTACACAAAACGTGCTCAATAGCATCATGGTTAAATTAAAGACAAGTAAGGACGAATTATTGGAGCGTATTGAGAAAATGGAACTGGAGCAAAAACAGCTGCAAACCGAGCTGAATGCAGTGAAAACAACCAACGATGCCTATTATGCGGAGGAACTTCTCGCCGCTCGGCAGGGGCTGGTCATTGCTCAGGTCTTTGAAGACAAATCGCTCAAGGATATGCAGAGTCTTGCTACCAAGCTGACGGCAGACCACGAGGGTCTTGTACTCTTTGCCAGCATCTCAGAGGCCAAAGTTGTTCTGGCACAGAACGGACAGCCGCCCGAATGGGCCTGTGGACCTTTCTTTAAAGGCAATCTTGGAGCCTACCAAGGCAAAGGTGGCGGTAGTGAAAAGATGGCTCAGGCAGGTTTTGCCAGCAGTGAAGATGCACTCGCCTTTTATGAATTCACCAAGGACCAGTTGGGACATCACTGATGTGTGTTTTCTAATATAAGATCGGCAGGCATTTAAATATGGAGTAAGGAACAAGCACGTCACATTGTGGCGTGTTTTCCATTGCCAATAGATGAAGGAGGTTGGAGCATGACAGAACGAATTCCGTGTATACGAGAAGAGTGTGCAAATACCATTTTACCAGCAACAGCGTTGAAAACGGGTGGTTATTGCATGCCTTGCAAGCAGGAGATGGAACGCGAGGAGCGTCAGAGATACATTGAAGCGAATCGACGTGACGTGAACTTGTATGCAGGTATCACAGACCCGGTCGAAATTTTGAAAATCATGCACAAACCTCAGGTTCGCGATCCACTAATTCGTTATACGCCCTATGAACAATCCGAGGAACAGGTATATCTATCTTTGTCTGTAGAGCAACAAGATCAGATGAAGGATTACGCGATGCAACGGATTCGTACAGGTGATGAAGATACGGGCAAAGACATTCTGGTATATCTGGTCTGCTACCATGATATATCGTTGACTGTCGAAATTCCTGAGCTGCTGGAACAGGAGATCTATTATCCTGCCATTTTGTATAAAAGTGCCTCGGGTGAGGTTCGTGATCATCTCTTGCAGCAGGTGAATACCGATGATGAGAATCGGAACCACATATTGCTCATGCTGGCCCATATCGGAGATGATGTTGTCGTGCAGCAGTTCCGGCAGTGGAGACAATCTCCTCCATCTTGGGCGAACGAGTTATACGTGGCACCTGAGCATTACACCACTGAAGCTGGTTGGGAGCTTACAAAAGACGGGCAGCGCAGGGAATTATTCATCACCCCAAGTTATTCACTCTATAAAGAAAAAGAGAATGAAGGACCTAACGTGGAGTTAAGCGGAAGTTCACTATCGATGCTGAACCCTAGCACCAATTGCTGTCCATGGTGTGGCAATGCGTTAACCACCTTAATTAGTCTGGATGTTAAGCATCCAGCATTGAATGACGTTTCTTGGCATGCTCAGCAACTTCAGATACGGACTTGCGTGATATGCAGCAGTTACGGTGTGGTTTACATGGAGATGGACGCGGGAGGGGAACCGTTATGGAGTTCACATAATGTCATGCCTGCGGGAATGGACGAGATTGACCTGGACGACTATGGTAAACTTGCACCGGATGTTGGCCAGCAGTTTGGGATTGCGAATGCATCACGTCATGCATTCCATGCCAGTGAGTGGGCGATGGAGCCATCGTTATCTCAGGTCGGCGGCCATCCGGGATGGGTTCAAGATGCGGAGTACCCAACATGTCCACGCTGTTCCACGAGAATGAAGGCTGTCGCACAACTGGACTGGGGCGAGGTTGAGAAATATGGTGAGGGTATGTATTACATGTTCATATGTGAGCCATGTCAGATGACCGCCGTATCGTACCAGCAATCTTGATGGTGGAAGCTAGTATAAAACATTATAAGCAATTATAAGCAGTCATCTTATTATGATATTACACCGCTTTTAAGGTTGGAATGACAGTAGTAGACAGACTATAACCAAGGGGCATCCCGAAGTTCTTGGAACTTCATGGGATGCCCCTTTGCCCTGCGCAGGATGGATGTGAGATATCTTTGCTACAGCCAGTCGTTTATGCTATTTATTTAGCCGCCAGAGTGAGAATGGGTTGTTTTTTCTACATGCAGAAGAAGCTTGTCGTACTCACACTATCTAGCTATGATGAACGTAACCGCAAAAATAGCCCTCCATATTGCTGCACATCGTAGGTTAAAATGGACAGTAAGAACCACCATTTCAGAGCTACACAGCAAAGGAGAGCTATCCCTATGAAGTCTACCACAAAATTCATTGGTTTAGATGTATCCAAAGAAAAAATTTCTGTCGCTATTGCTGACGAGGGTAAAGACAAGCCGCGGTATTACGGTACCATTGCTCATGCGCCTGCTGCCTTACGCAAACTCATCAAAGAGTTGGGTCCGGCAAGCTCCCTCTCGTTTTGTTATGAGGCCGGTCCTACAGGATACGAAACCTACCGCTGGATCGAATCCATGGGGGCCCATTGTGTCGTCATTGCCCCTTCACTCATCCCCAAACGCTCCGGCGATCACGTGAAAACCGATCGACGGGATGCCGAGCAACTGGCACGTCTGTTCCGTGCAGGCGAGCTTACGCCGATTTACGTTCCAGCACGTGAAGATGAGGCGCTTCGTGAATTGGTTCGGGCACGCGAATCGGCAAAAGAAGATGCTCACCGGGCTCGTCAACGCGTGCTCAAATTTTTATTGCGTCACCAGATCCATCCGCCTGAACAACTCAAACGTCGCTGGACGAAAAAATATCGCGTATGGCTTGGACAACTGACCTTCCCGAATGCGCCTATGCAGATTGCGTTTACAGAGTACCTTCATGCCATGGACGAGATCGAGCAACGCATCGGTCGACTGGAAAAAGCCTTGATTGAAGAGGCAGCGACCAGTTCCAAAGCCGATTTGATTCAGATTTTACAGTCTCTGCGTGGCATTGGATTTCTCACGGCCATCACGCTTGCTGCGGAGATCGGTTCCTTTGCCCGGTTCCGTTCTCCTGCTCAGCTCATGGCTTACTTAGGCCTAGTTCCGCGTGAGCATTCGTCTGGAGTCCGTACCCAACGAGGCTCGCTCACCAAAGCGGGAAATGGACGATTGCGTCGCACCTTGATTGAATCGGCATGGAGTTACCGCCATCGGCCTGCGATTAAAGGGGACTTGGCCCGCCGTTTGGAAGGTCTGCCTGCGGACATACAGCTCATTTCATGGAAAGCCCAGGAACGGCTGCACCGAAAATTCCGCCGTTTAGTTTATGGATTAAACAAACACAAAAATGTCGCGGTCACCGCGGTGGCCAGGGAACTGACCGGGTTCATTTGGGCGATCGCCCGAACGTTGGAGCTACCGAACGCTCAGTAATCTGTTATTCATCTTGAAGAGACGGATGGTTTAAACGGAAAAAGGGGAAAACCCCGGAGCCCTAAGCCCGGGAGTTCATGGAAGGTTCAGGAGAGAATGTACGAGGTTCGTTTGCACTAGGCTTTTAATGGGCTGAACGTGCGTGGCTAGCTTGTAACAGCTCTCCTTGACGAAGGCATACCATGTGGTAACCAACCCACGGATAGCAGCGTGCCAACCGTCGCTCGCATATGGACTCCCGCGCTTAGGGCTTCGGCGAAAAGCAGCATTTTGTGCTGGGCTTGACAAAAACGTTCATAGCAACGAACCTGGCACGTCTTATTTGGCGAATATGCAGCACTGTAGAATTCTAACGAATCGTAGCCACGTTATTTCTCCAATTGTCAGGGTTTTTCGAAGAAAATCCAAGTTTTTTTCTGTCATAAGACTGCTGAGATTCGTTAGAATTTCATATGCTTGTAAAACTGCGACATAAGGTGTGTCCGATTCGTTAGCGCTTGCCCCAAACCCAAACCCACCCCATACACACTACCCGCACATTACGGCCCACACCATACGTTCCACACATTACCACCTAAATTACTACTGCTTCGTATGAACGTCGTCTCTTCACTACATCCGTCTACAATTCCGCAGATGCCTGCTTCAACAAACCAGCCAACCATTCATAGTCCGGTGTATCTTTTTCCTTGAGTTTGATCGTTTTTCGTTCTTCCGGGCCTTCAAATATCCCATCGGGGAGATCGAGTCCAGTTGCATGAAAGATGGTGAAAGACATGGCTTGTTTGGAAGGCGAGATGACCGCAGCGTACTTTCCGTTTTTCAAAAAATGAGGTTTCTTGTATTGCACGCGTTCTTGTACGTCAGGGATGGTATCATGCACCAACTGGCGCAATTGTTCAGCGACTTGTATTTGCCAGGGGATCTGAATCTGTTCAATAAACGCAGTAACTTCTGCATTCTTGGTCATACTTGTTTACCCTCCGTATGGATCTGATTGTGTGTTTCCCATTCTGGTCTTAGGATTCCCATCATCAAGCGGTCGTAACGCTTACCATCACGATATACAGCGGAGCGTGCCCGACCTTCCAACTGAAAACCAACCTTCTCATAGGAACGGATTGCTTTGGCATTGTAGGCGATGACATCGAGGCCAACCCGGTCCAGATTCATCTCATGGAACGCATATCGTAAAATAAGATTCAACGCTTCCGTGCCATATCCCTTGTTGCGATGTTTGGCAAGTCCGATGCCAATGGCAAGCTGTCCGCAGCGGTTGTTCCATTCAATGCCATGAATGACGACAAAACCAATCAGCGTATCCTCTTCATGCGTGCGAAGTCTGAAGTAAACTTCCTTGTTCTTCGTTTCGCCCTCATCCTCCAACTGTTTCTCCGAATAGGGAATGGCCAGATCAGTATCCACATTCCGAAGGTACTCCGGGTCTTCGTTCCATTGCAGCATGGTCTGCACGTCTTCAGTTCGTGGTGGCGTCATCTTTAATCGTTTGCTATAAAACAGGTTATCCGTAGTGAGTGTCATAGGGGTCTCCTTTAAATTAAGTTAAGCTTGCTTCACCTTAGTTCCACGTTTAACTCTATGTATATTGCGCAATAGACCTCGCCCCTTTGGCATATGATAGCCTCATCATACTGGAAATTACAGGTGGATCACAATAGCGTATTTCAGTGGATATAAGTAACCTCTTGTCATAAAACCTAACACGGTAGTAAGATAAAATGATTGATATACATTCAGTGATAAAACCAATAAAAATGTCGGCGGGAGTGGTACGTTATGGAGATCAAAGTGGATGATTTGAGTGGAGTCCAAGTTAAGGCTTTAATTGCAGAGCACCTGCAAGGGATGGCAGCAGATTCGCCTCCAGAGAGTATTCATGCGTTGAATCTGGATGGACTCAAGGAGCCCGAAATTACTTTCTGGTGTGCTTGGGAAGGGGACGACTTGCTCGGCTGCGGGGCTATCAAAGAACTTGATTCAGAGCATGCAGAGTTGAAGTCAATGCGTACCGCTTCGGCTCATCTGAGAAAAGGCGTAGCGAGAAAAATTTTGGCTCATATTATGGAGGTTGCCATAGACCGTGGTTATAAGCGAATCAGTCTGGAGACGGGTTCAATGGATTCATTTATCCCGGCACGGAAGTTGTATGAAGATTTCGGATTTGAATATTGCGAACCATTCGCGGATTATGTATTGGACCCGAACAGCACGTTTATGACGAGAACAATTTAAATGGATTTACATGAGAAACCAGTATTCTGTTTTTTACAGGACGCTGGTTTTTTAATTTTGCAACATATTGTACATTTTAAAAGTTGGAAAAAGAGTAGAATAAACTCAATAATACGCATTAAAACAACATGGCCTTGTGACGAAGAATGTGGAGGGAGTCGTGCATGATTTACTGGTGGTTCGATCATATGAATCCGCTGTTTGCTGTCTTGGTGTTATGTCCCATCATTGCTGTGGTGCTTGGAGTATGCAGTTATTTTGCCAAATGGTTTAGACTCTGGGTAGCGCTGATTATTTCTTTTATGCTGCCTTTGTTGTATATTGCGAGTGATCTTTCAACATGGGGAAGTAACGTAGGCGCTTGGTTCATCTATGGGGCAGTGTACAGTTTGCTCAGCTGGATTGTACATAGATTGCTTCATGCGATTGTGGGGTATAAAACATAGGTTATGTCCATATATGTTTGGGATGAATTGGCCATAAGGAACTTCTGGGCTGATTGATGGACAATAGGGTATACTGGACATTATGTCTATGAAATATGACAGCATTACAGACGTTTTTTACATCAGGAGGACTTGAATTGGCTCAGACAGAAGGAACACTACAAAAAAAGCTTAAACCAAGACACATCAGTTTTATGGCTATGGGTGGTGTCATTGGAACGGGAATTTTCAAAGGCAGTGCAGAGACGATTGGACTCGCGGGTCCGGGCGTTATTGTCACATACATTTTTGCCGGATTATTGCTGCTGGTTGTTATGGCCGCGATGGCGGAGATGGCTACGGTGTACAAGAACAAAAATATGAAAGACTTCGTGCAGGAGGCATTTGGTAGCAGAGTATCTTTTGTTATGGGATGGATGTACTGCTTTCTATGGTTATCGGTGTGTGTCATTGAGGTGATTGCCGCCGGGAGTTTTTTGCAGTATTGGTTCAGTGAAGTACCGCTGTGGATGCTGAGTCTGGCTTGTGCGGCGTTCATTATACTGGTTAATCTGTTAAGTGTAGGTGTGTTCGGGGAATTTGAGTTTTGGCTGGCCGGGATCAAAATTGCCATGATCATTATTTTTATCTTCCTGGGTGCAGGATTGATCTTTGGAATTATCCCAAGTGACAACACCCCTTATCTGCAAAATTATACGCAAGCAGGCGGCTTCTTCCCGAACGGATGGTCTTCGATCTTCTCGGCACTGCTTGTGGTCATGTTCTCTTATGGAGGATCGGAGCTGATTGGTCTGACCCTGACCGAGACGGAAAATGCAGAAAAAGTGATGCCCAAAATCGTGGGCAATTTCATGCTCAGAATTATTCTGTTCTTCACCTTGCCGATTCTCATCATCTGTGGTCTTATCCCATGGAATGAGATCGGGCCGGAGAGCAGTCCATTTGTACAGGTGCTTGCATCCACGGGACTGCCGGGAGCAGCACACATAATGAACTTTATTTTGGTGACTGCCGTTCTGTCTGCTGCGAATTCAGGGATCTATGGTGCATCCCGGATGATGCACTCCATGGCAGTGGGCGGGGAAGCTCCGAAGGCATTGTCACAGACGAATCGCAACGGTAGCCCTGTTAACACACTTCTGGTGTGTTCAGTAGTTTTGCTCGGAGGTTCCTTGCTAGGCCTGTTCGCGCAGGATCAACTGTTCCGCGTATTGCTCGCAGTTCCGGGGTTTGTTGTAATCCTTGTGTGGATCTGTATTGCTTCATCACAGTTGAAATTGCGGAAGAGATATCCGGTTCAACCGACCTTCAAAGTTTGGGGATTCCCTTACATAACCGGAGTCGTTGTATTATGTCTTAGTGTGATTGCGGTGATGTTTGTATTCGATGAAGGTAATCGGTTCAGCATTAGCATCTGTCTTGCCGTGCTCGCGTTGCTGATTATCTGGTCCCTGATTCGATTCAGGAAGACGAATGGACGAACAGTTTAGTAATTGGTTGGGTAGTATGCAAATGTAGAACAACATGACATCTCGGCGCTTGCGGCGGGGTGTTTTTTTGTTTGCACTAAGGGAACGATCTTATTTCGGAATGGGAAGTTCTGTTTTTGTTATATTTGCCTGAACAGTTGATATCTGTCTCGAAACAATTTACAACAGCTCAGAATCAGGTTTTTCAGATGAATAACATCTTGAAACAACATTTATTCGAAATCTAAAGACAGTGGGATGGTACTATAGCTCATGAGATTATTGGACATTATGAAGCGTTTAAAAGCGGAAAAGCTTTTGAACTATATAATCTTGATGATGCAACGTATGCGCGAAATTTTGCGTTGGACGAAGCACAAGCCAGTATAAGAGCGGCGAGATTTGCCCCAGAGTTAACTTCTGTAGAGAGAATGACACTACTCAGAGATGCGATTACGAGATTGAAAAATGCAGATCTCCGTGTAAAGGATGTAAAAAACGAACTTTATATTCAACATAGATAGAAGGAGAAGGGATTGTAATTATGTATAAATTAATGAATGTTGGAGATATTTTTGAATCGTCAGAACATGGCACTATTTTAGTGGGAATCAATCCTGATCTTGATAATCTGAGCCATGATCAAATTAAAAAGCGAATCAATAATTATATTTTTGTACGAACACCTGACAATAAAGAATTTTCAATAGAAGTGGTTTCAATACAAATCTCAAGTTCGTTAATGAATAAAAAAAGTATTGGTATATGTGTTGGTAAATCAATAAGCCAATCCGAGATCCCTATTAACTCAGTAGTGTATACACAAAACTCCTAATACTGATCCAATGAACAAAGCTACCACGGCCATGATAGCGTTTTTATGTAAACCCAATATTTTCTTGCCTAATTCGACATATTCGTTTACTATTTTCCCATACATAGTGCTTCAAGCATGCGTTTTTTGGGTAGCGCCTAGTCAAAAAGGCTTGGGTTCACGGGAGAGGAAGAGGAGCGGATGATTGGTTTTTTTAGAAAACGTTTGGTTGTGCGCATTGTTGCAGTAGTTACACTGGTCATTACGATTATAGCCATTGGTAGCATGTTGTTACAGGTGGCCAATATGAAACTAGCTGCGCAGGAGGCCATTTCGAGTTACAACATCCAGATTGCTCAGAGTTATGTGAATCAGCTGGATACAGCATCTTATGCCGAGTTTGCCAAGGACCCCAAGGAGAATGACGAATTCTTGAAGATTCGTGATGAACTGGATGACTTTCGCGTAAGCATTGGTGCAATGTATGTGTATTTCGTCAAAATAGATGACAAAGGTACGCCACTTATTATGGTGGATGGCATGAAGGATGTAGATAAAGCCTCACCGATTAATGAAGTTACGGATGTCCCTCAGGAGGCTGTGCAGAAGCTGTTACAGGGGCAAACAGCCAGTTCTTCGATCATTAACAATGAGGAGTATGGTGACTATATTTCCTCATACGCTCCCATGCTGGATAGTAATGGCGCTGTAACAGGTGTAATTGGTATCGATACGGCGGTATCGGTAATCGGAAGCATTGAATCGGATATTATGAAATCGAGTATTCCCTTCTATGCCTTATTGCTACTAATTACACTTATAGGCATTGCTGTTGTCACGTGGTTTATCGTAAGAGGACTGCGACCACTTCAACCGCTGAAGGCGAGTGTGGAAAAAATGGCACAGGGTGAGCTTGCAGACGCGAATCAAATTTTGACGTCGTATCGTTTGCGCAGCCAAGATGAGATTGGAACCACATATCAAGCGATGATACATATGTCCGGGAACTTGAATAAGATTGTGAGTAACATGGTTGAAGGCGTAGCAGTAACCACAGGTATTTTATCAGAATCAACGAAGGAATTTAATCGCAGTACCGAAGAGATGCTTGAGATGGGCAAGACGGTTGATCAATCTGTCGAACAGATTAGGCAGGGTGCACATACGCAGAAGCAGGGTGCAAGCGATAGCGCGAATGCGATGGAAGAGATTGCAAAAGGCATAACGGATATTTCCGAATCCTCGATGATTGTATCGGATGCAGCAACAAGTGCGCTTTCTACGGCGGAGTCCGGTAAACAGAGCATGACAATGATGAAAACACAGATGGAGAGCATCTCAAATGTCTCAAGTGAAGTTGTAGCGATGGTCCAGGTGCTGAACAACTACTCCCAGGAAATTGGTGGTGCGCTGCATACGGTTCGTGATTTTGCGAGTCAGACGAAGCTGCTTGCGCTTAATGCATCCATAGAGGCAGCACATGCAGGAGAACACGGCAAAGGTTTTGCGGTTGTGGCGGATGAAGTTCGGAAGCTTGCTGAGGCCTCAAGCACATCCATGGAACGGATCTCCGACTTGCTGCTTCGTATTCAACAAGAATCACAGCAAATTGGCTCACAGATGGGGGTTACTGCAACCGAGATTGGACAAGGTGTTACGATTACCGCAGAAGCGGAGCAAGCTTTCGCTCATGTAGTTGATGCGTTCCAACTGGTGACCAGCCGCATTCAGGAAGTCTCCGCTGCAGCAGAGGAAATCTCGGCAGGATCGGAAGAGGCTGCAGCCTCCGTCAATACGATCTCGCAGATATCAGCCGGGGTGTCGGATCATTCGGATGAAATCTATCGCTTGATGCGTGAACAGTCGGCTATGTTCAACAGGGTGGCGCAGACCTCCACCATGCTGGAGCAGCAGACGAACGAGATGAGTGAAGCCGTACGTAAAGTTAAAGTATAGTTTGAGTAAGGTGTAGTAATAGTAACGCAAGAGATAGTCAGAAAAGTGTTCCGCTCTTGGAGAAGTTGGTGTTCATCCCAAACTTCCTTCAAAGGGTGGAGCACTTTTTTAGATTTAAATTTTTAATTGATCCAGCTCTATCGCCTGTCTGAAGCGTTGGGCGAATCGTTCTGCAGCTACGGCGGACTCCTTGGACTCCGTCTGCACGAAGCCAATTTGCATTTTGGGTTGATCGATTCCAGCGATCTCTACCATCTTCACCAGACCTTCTTTCCATAATGGATTCTGGTGAAAGGAAAAGTCGTGACCAATCGTGGCGGCAATATCGTTTCTTAACACCATGTTGATGGCTTCTGAATTATTTGTTTTAAACAGAATGGACAGAGATCCATGATCATAGGTGAATTCCTTTATGAAGTCTTCGATGAAACCATCTCGATACAGTGCCAGCTTGTGTTCTTTTAATTGATCCGGTGTAACGCGGCTGTGCTTGGCAAGTTCAGACAGGTGATGAGTACCAACTACCAGCTTGCCCGAGTACATGGGACTGAAGTGAAGTCCATCGAATTCCCGCAATTGTTTGGCATAGATCGCGATAAAGCCCAGATGGGTTTTGTTATTGCGAATATCCTCGATAATTTCCATGGACCCTTTCTCTTCAATGGAGATGTTAAGTTGCGGGTGCTCACGCTTCATATCCGCAGCAGACTGGACAAGATAGGGCATGACACTTGGAAAAGTAGCCACATGAAGCTCTCCGCTAAGTGAGGAGGCTTCTGCGTTCAGGGATTTTAATTCATCAATTCGCTGCAAAATGTCCAGTGCCTTGGCAATGAATTGTTTGCCTTCGGGAGTGGGATGAGTTCCCTGCCGCGAGCGTTCGAACAGGATGATACCCAATTCTTTCTCCAGACGATGAACCGACTGGCTGATCGCCGATTGTGTGACATGTAGATGCTCCGAGGCGGCGGAGAATGATTGCGTTTTCGCAATTTCAACGACATATTCGAGCTGTTCCAGATTCATGATTTCATCTCCGTTTAGCATTAATACAACTAATGTTAACATTATTATCTATAAATATGAATAATACATGAACAGCGATATAATATATAGACAAGCGTTATAGTTCTTTACGATATAAGTAGAACCTTAACTTTTACACCAGAAACGCAGAGTGCAGAACCAATCTGAAGAAGCAGAGCGTGCGCCTTTATCACCGGATTTTTCCCTTGCATCAAGGGAATGAAGAAAATCTGGGGATAAGAGTGATCGAAAGATGGTACTGCAATCAGCGTGATCAGGTGTAACATATCTAGTTCAACTTATATAGACAATCATATAAAGGGGATGAGCTTCATGAAAGCAGCAGTATGGTACGGCCATAAAGACGTTCGTGTAGAAGAACGGGAGGTTCCGGTTGCTCAAGCGGGTCAGGTCAAAATCAAAGTGGAATACGCGGGGATCTGCGGCAGTGACTTGCATGCCTATCATCATGGTGTGGGGATTCAAGAAGGCGAGAATCATCCGCTCTCAGGACAGAAAGCACCGCTGACATTGGGTCATGAATTTGCAGGAACCGTGAGTCAATTGGGGAATAATGTAAGCGGTATCAGTGTAGGGGATCGAGTCGTGGTAGAGCCGTTGTACCATTGTGGAAAATGTGAGTACTGTATCCAGGGTCGTTACAACCAATGTACTCAATTTGGATTCGTTGGACTGAATGGTGATGGTGGTTTTGCGGAGTACGTTGTTGTTGAAGCATACATGGTTCACCCCATACCGGATAACGTAACTTTCGAAGAAGGCGCGCTCGTTGAGCCCACGGCAGTAGCCTTTCACGCGGTTCGTCATAGCAAGCTGAAAGTGGGAAACAAGGTAGCTGTATACGGAGCCGGTCCAATTGGATTATTGACGATTCTGTCAGCCAAAGCAGCAGGAGCCTCTGAAATCTATGCAGTCGATGTTTTTGAGGAACGTCTCGACCTGGCAGGCAAGCTGGGAGCGATTCCGGTGAACAGTGCCAAAGTTAATGCAACAGAGGTGATCTTGCAGCAATCGGGCGGCATTGATGTGGCTTATGAAGCAGCGGGTGTGCAACCAACGATGGATAGCGCCATTGCGGTTGTCAAAAAAGGTGGAGAAGTTGTTGTCATCGCTGCGATACCCAATCCGCTTCAAGTGAACTTCTTCGATCTTCTGATCAAAGAAGCGAATCTAACGGCAACGCTGGCATATCGCCACATTTTTCCTGAAGTGATTTCATTGATTGCTGAAGGGGCGCTCGATGTGAAACAGGTCATCACCAAGAAAATCAAACTGGATGACATCGTACAGGAAGGACTTGAGCTGCTGATGAGCGACAAGAGCCATGCGAAGATTTTGGTAGAGATTGGCGGCTAAAAAATCAATAGCGATGTATCATTTCAAATGTTGATTGATCATTTATAAACGTAAAACAGACCGTCATGAAGATGATTGGTCTGTTTTACGATTCATTCTCCGCTGCTGACCGCGTGTTGCTGTTACCCAACACTAGGAATCATAACGGTAACAGATCGCCTTGCCCTCGCTACTCTCGGAGCTGAATTCCTCATCCTCTGTAAATCCAAAACGCTCATATAAACGGATGGCATTGACCATCTGACCGCCCGTATATAAATACACCGTATTTTTGCCCATGTCCTTGGCAGATTCTACGCATTGCTGGAGCAATTCTCTGGCGATCCCATGACCTCTCCATTTTGGATCAACACCCAACAGCCGAATAAACGGATAATCGATCGGCAATTCAAAGTTTGGATAAGCCTTGCGTGCTGTTTCGAATAATTGGACTGTACCGACAATCTGATCATCAATCTTGGCGATCCATAATTGTGTCAGGTACGGATTAACCACAGACTCTCTAATATCTTTGAGGTAGGCCTCCCATCGTTCATTTTGTTCAAAAGTCTCCCGATACTCGGCGTAACTTGCAACAAGGATATCTACAATCTCTGGATGGTCCGTTTCTGTGGCAGGGTGAATCGTAACGGCAGCCGTTGTCATCTTATAATTCCCCTTCTCTTATGGGTTAAGTATGGAATGTAGTTTTCTTGCATTTTACCATAACGGATTCAATCCGATTCATTCAAATTTTCTATAGTTAACTCAGTCATTTCTATAGATCAAAGTGCATCAGCGATTGAGCTGTGTGGAATACAGATGATTGCGATATTCGGTTGGCGTATTGCCTTCGTATTGCTTGAACATGCGCAGGAACAGCTTGTAGTCGGAGAAGCCGCATTGTCCGGCAATTTCTTTTACACTGGCATTGGTGTTCAGCAGCAGCTGTTTCGCCCGGCGAATACGTTCTGTGAGGATATAGGTTTTGAGTCCAGTACCTTTCTCACGTTTCACCATTTTGGAAATATAGTCTTTGTTAAAATTAAAATTTTCTGCAATCTGACTCACTGTGATGTTTGTATGCAGATGAATATCCACCCACTTGCAGATATGGTCCACAATCGCATTGTGCGGGCGATAATCGGCCTCTATATTGCGTTCCAGCTCTTTGAACAACAATAACAAAGCAGCATTGGCTTCCTCCGTTGAAAAGGATGACACATGCAGCAATTGCTTGAATAACTGATTGGCCATGGAAGGTACCTGAATGGTGGCATGTGTCCTAAAGAGGCTGAATTCTGCCTGCACGGCATCATAGTGAACCCAGTAGAAACTGACGGGTGTGTCGCTGATCTGGTAGCCGTAATGGGTGCGACCGGCGCGCAGAAACAACAGATCGTTGGCACGAACTACATATTGTTCCTCTTCTTCCGCGATGTACATCTCACCTTCCAGCATCAAAATGATCTCGTGAACGGGCATGCTGCGTCTCATGTGGCTCCAGTTGCCGTCGGATATGAACTTGCCGCACAGGTAATGTTCCAGTGGCTTTTGCATAGGACGGATTTATCCACCTTTTCTTGGATTATGAGTCTGATGTAATTGTATTTTATTTGATACTATGGGGATATTCAAGCTCTACAGTGGATTGATGAGTATTAGTCTTGTAGCTAATAAAACGGATTTTACCCCTCAAGAATGAATGGATATCTATATCTATATAAGTTGAACTAATCATTTACATGATAACGGAGAGGACAGAAAAAACCTGAAAAAGCGGAGCGTTCGCCTTTATCCCCGGATTTTCCCCTTCGGAAAAGGGAATCAAAAAATCTGGGGGTAACAGCGATTGGAAGGTTATTCTGTCATCGTAGTGTCAGTGTAAATAATCTTTAGTTCAACTTATATATTACATCCCGAGAAGGAGTGAGTGTCATGATTGATACGAAAAAAGGATTTCTGGGACCGGAACATGTAGATCTGTTAAATGGTGTGTTCCAAACATCACAAGAGGTGGGGGAGCGGTACCTGTTATCGCTGGATATTGATCGATTCCTGGCTCCATGCTTCGAAGCTCATGGTTTACCTGCCCGAAAAGAGCGTTACGCGGGTTGGGAGGCACGTACCATCAGCGGACATTCCCTCGGACATTATCTGTCTGCCCTGGCTGTGACGTATCAGGCAACCGGGAATATCACGTTAAAAGAAAGACTGGATTATGCTGTCACCGAGCTGGCGAGAATCCAGCAGACCACGGGGAGTGGGTATATCGGTGGTTTGTCCGAAGAACCTTTCCACATGGCTTTTCGAGCAGAGAATATCGGTGGATTCAATATCGGTGAATACTGGGTTCCCTGGTACAGTGTGCACAAAATCTATCGCGGCCTGATTGATGCCTATAAACTCACTGGCAACGGACAGGCACTTGATGTCGTTACTCGATTTGCAGACTGGGCGGTTGAAGGTTTGCTCCCGATGACAGAAGAACAGATGCAGACGATGCTTCAAAGTGAACACGGGGGCATGAATGAAGTATTTGCACATTTGTATGGGATTACCGGCAAAGCCTTATATCTTGAGATCGCTAACAAGTTTACCCATCAATTGATCCTGAGACCCTTGGAGCACAAGCAGGACGATCTTCAAGGCAGACACGCCAATACGCAGATTCCCAAAGTGATCGGTGCAGCCGAAATCTATAACCAGGACCATACCCATGAGAGTTATCGGACAGCGGCAGAGTTTTTCTGGAATACCACGGTGCATCATCGTTCTTACGTATTTGGTGCGACGAGCATTTCGGAGCATTACGAAGCAAAGGGCATGGAGAGTCTTGGCATCAAAACAGGAGAGAGCTGCTGTACTCACAACATGTTGCACCTTACCAAGCAACTCTTCGCCTGGAATCACGATAGTGCCTACATGGACTATTATGAAAACGCCATCTATAATCACATCCTTGGCACGCAGGACCCGGATACGGGGAACAAAACGTATTTTGCATCAACGCTGCAAGGCCACTACAAAATCTATGGTACTCACGATACCGCTTGGTGGTGCTGTACAGGATCAGGCATGGAGAACCCGGGCAAATATGCCGAGGCGATCTATTTTGAAGATGAACAGGACCTGTACGTCAACCTGTATATCGCTTCCCAGCTGGATTGGACGTCTCAGGGAATATCCCTGAAGCTCGAAACCGACTTTCCTTATTCGGAAAAGGTGACCCTGACGATCACCGGAGGCAGCGCCTCGGCCCATCTAAGACTACGCGTACCCTCATGGCTGCAAGAGCCAATGACGGCAACAGTTAACAGGGATACGGAACATCCGTATACACGGATGGAACCCGGCTATCTTTCCATCGACCGCACATGGACAACGGGCGATGTCATCACCATCACACTGCCGATGTCACTCCGCCAGTACACTGCCCGGGATGATTCCCACAAAGTGGCATTCCTGTACGGCCCGATAGTACTCGCTGGTGCACTAGGAAACGAGGGTCTTCCGGAGGATACGATTGTGGATGAAACAGCTCTAAATCCCAAGACTGCACCTGTGCCTGTGATCTGGACGGAGCAGGATGATGTACGAGAGTGGATCAAGGTTGTGGATGCAGACACGTTAACATTTGAACTTAGCAAAGATGTTACTTCCACAGGCGAAGCCGTGAAGCTCATTCCGTTCTATGATGTGCATCACGAATTTTATACCGTGTACTGGCCGTTTAACGATGAAGGGGATGCGCTGGAGAAAGAGTTGAACGATATCACGATCGACAGGGTTCAAGCGGATGGTCAGCAGGATGAGATTGGACATCAACTAGATAGCAATTGCCGTGGGGAGCATCATAATGGTTCTACCACGGATGGCCGTAAGAAGTTGCATATGTGGCGAGAGGCTTTTGGCGTCAGTGGAGCTTACTTCAGTTACCAACTGGCGGTGGATCGTAAAGCAACCAATTATCTATGTGTGGCCTATTGGGGCGGAGATCATTCCGCGTTTAAACGGGAAGGTAAGTTATATGACAGACAATTCGCTATTACCGTGGATGGAACACTCATTGGCGAGCAGAGAATTCACATGAATAAAATTGGCGACGTGTTCTATGTGACCTACGATATTCCTGAGGCCGTAACATCAGGCAAAAACAGCGTTACAGTAATGTTCCAGGCGAAGGGAGACAATGGCTGTGCCGGGAAAGTTGTAGAGGTGCGCACCACGCGAAGTAAACGGGAATCCATCTTTTCATAATAAGAGGCACGGTGTGAAAAGGCGCAAACACAATGTTATAATGAAAATAAATTACGGTTAGTTGGAAGAGGAGGTTGGAAGTGTGGCAAAACCCGATAGTAAAGGTACTTATAACTTTCAGGATTGGTTAACTTGGGAGGGGGCATGGGAATTAATTAACGGCAAAGCTTTTAATATGTCCCCAGCACCCACTTCATTGCACCAGTTTATTGTGGGTGAGCTGCACTTCTCTTTACGGACTTTTTTTCAGAATCGGAAATGTTTTGTGTTTGTTGCCCCTTTTGATGTGTATTTTAGCGAAAATGAACAATATGACCTACCAGATCAAGTTGTACAGCCTGATTTATCGGTAGTGTGCTCCAAAGACCAGATATCCAAAAGTGGCTGTCACGGTGCGCCTTCTTTAATTATTGAGGTGTTATCACCTTCGACTGCGTTAAAGGATTTTAACGAAAAATTTAACTTGTATCAGAAATATGGTGTGAACGAATACTGGATTGTTGACCCCGGCAATCAAACCGTCCATGTGTACACGCTGGAGGAAGGCAGTTACCAGACCCGTCATCTGTATACAGAGCAGGAAACGATTCAATCAGTTATATATCCCGAACTGGTAATTCCGTTGGATTCGCTGTTCAAGTTCAGGTAGTGCGAAGCGTCAATCTGTCTGCTACAGACGAAGCAATAAGGCGGCCATTTTTTTATTCTAACGAACCGTACACGTTTTATATGGGCAATATTGATGTGGTGGAAAATGTAACGAATCTCAGCGATGCTATTTCATTCGAAATAGGCGATAAACAACGTTTTTACACCTAATACGCGAACATAACGTGTCTCAGGTTCGTTACATTTTCAGATGAGCTGAAATACACCAAATAGCGTCACCTCAGTTCGTTAGCCGTAGAATACATTATTGTGGAAATTACTGCGCAGCGTAGAAGATGCACCTTTTTGTATCGTTGGGCATCGGCTCACCGGATCACTGGGGCAGCAAAATTATCAATAAGAACACGAAAAATAATGAACCAACGTAAAAGGGACGAAAGCGGATGATCTCCGATTCGTCCTTTTTGGATTGCTCCTTTTTCAGACAAGTCTTATATAAAAAATGACACGCGTAGCTATTTTCCACGTATTACCTGATAACATTTCTTCTCCACAATCTGCTGTCTCGTAAAACTCACTTTTTATGGATTGACCACAAAATTTCCTGCCAAGTTCCACGTTGTCCCTGAAAATATGAAATGGGATAAGCCCAAACCACGTATATTATGAGTATTCAAATATCCAATCATATCCACCTGAGAGCGTTAACATCATGTACAATAAGAATAAGTTGAATAGGAAAATTACGACATGAAGCACCAATATATAACATGAAAGGAGGTCGGATGATTGAACATGATCAAGTACATAAAATTGTTGGGATTAATCCTCGGTATTGTGGTTGTGAATGTTCTCGCATTCTCACCCGGCTTTATCGGGCTGAATTTCGAGGAGGGTGCATTCACAACTGCGCTATCCGTCACCCTTCTGTTCGGCAGTGCAATGGCACTCTTGTATGGGAGTTACACCTTGCTGTTCAGACAACCGGTAGTCCTGCCCGTGAAGCATATCGAAACGCATGAAGATTATGTGGAAGCACTATCTTTTTATAGGCGCATTAAAGTTCTCGAAGAAGATATTACGCTGGGGCTGTCCCAACTTAGTCGAATGAAAAAGAAAAAAGAAACCCTCCTGAACGTGCTTCATCAACGGTTTGATCCCGGGGAACTGAGCTACAAGAAATTTGCTTCGGTCACACTGGAAGTGGAGAAGTTGTTGTACCTGAACATCCGCAGTGTGCTGAACCGGTTGAATGTATTTGATGAAGCTGACTATGCCAACATGATGAAATCCAAATCCGAAAGCATTCCCCAGAAGCTTTTTCAGGAAAAAACCAAGGTATACAACGATTATCTGTCTTATGTAAAAAATGCATTACACACCAATGAGGAAATTTTGCTCAAGCTCGATCAGTTGTTACTGGAGATTTCACGTCTCGACAGCTTTGAAGCCGGAGATATTGAACAGATGCCTTGTATGCAGGAGATTGATCAGTTAATCAAGCACACCAAATTATACAGACAGTGAGGGGTTGCTCGTATGGCCAAGAAGGGAAAGTTTTTTTTCATATCGATTGTAATGCTGGTACTCGTATTTGGTCTGGTCTATGCAGGGATTACACTGACGTCGAACTTTGGCAAGTCAACTACACAGGTGAGCACAGAGAATGCAGGTAAGGAACTGGGAAAACTGTACGCGGACATTGCGCCAGCGACGGCGGAACCGGTCAAAGGACAGATTGATCTCGACCCGGTCGATGTGGCAGAATCACTGCCGGATATCTCCAAATTTGCAATTGCCGTAGAGAATACAACAAATGATTACGTCGAAATCTTCTCTTCCCCAGAGAAGTCGGGCAGCGGGGTAGATGGCTGGTTAACCGAAGTAGGCGAGGAGTTCAACAAAGCGAATATCACCGTTGGCGGGAAACAAGTATCGGTCAAAATCCGCAACATTGCCTCCGGTACGGCCACCGATTATATCAAGTCTGGTAAGTATATGCCGGATGCATTCACACCTTCCAATGAACTATGGGGCGAGATGGTTGAGGCCAGTGGGGTGAAGACAGAGATGGTATCCGAGCGATTGGTCGGGAATGTTCCGGGTATTGTCATCTCCAAAGCGAAATACGATGCACTGGTTGATACGTACGGCTCCGTTAATGTAAAAACCGTAACCGAAGCGATTGCCAACAATGAACTCGCGATGGGATATACCGATCCATTTGCCAGCTCCACAGGACTGAATTTCCTGGTGACCGCACTGAATACGTATGACAGCGCCAACCCACTTGGCGAGAAGGCTATTGAAGGGTTCGAAAAGTTCCAGACGAATGTACCGTTTACAGCGTCAACAACGATTCAGATGCGGGAAGCTGCCAAGTCAGGCAGACTGGATGCCTTTGTACTCGAATACCAGACGTATGTGAATACCGCCGACCTGAAGAGTGGTTACGTTTTTACACCATTTGGCGTGAGACATGATAGCCCGCTGTATGCATTGGGACAATTGCCGCAGAACAAAAAGGAGATTATCCAGAAATTCGCGGAATTCGTAACCCAAGCAAAGTACCAACAATCGGCGGAGGAGTTCGGTTTCAACGGGTTACAGGATTACAAATCCGAGCTGGCTACTGTGGATGGCGGCACGTTGTTGTCTGCACAGAAAGTATGGAAAGAGAAGAAAAACGGCAGTAAACCTATTGCTGCCGTGTTCGTGACAGACGTATCCGGAAGCATGGACGGCGAACCGCTTAACCGACTGAAGGAGTCCCTACGCAAAGGTCAGAAGTACCTGGGCACTGAGAATAGTATCGGCCTGGTTTCTTATTCTAGCGGGGTAACCGTGAATCTGCCGATTGCCAAGTATGATACGAACCAGCAGTCCATGTTTGTCGGAACAGTTGATAGTCTGCAAGCTGGCGGTGGTACGGCGACCTTTGACGGGATCGTGGTGGCGATGAAGATGCTGGAAGATTATATGGCTGCTGATCCAAACGTGAAGCCGCTGATCTTTGTCCTAAGTGATGGCGAGACCAACGAAGGTCATACCCTCAAGGATATCCGGGATCTGGTCGAGACGTACAAAGTGCCAATCTACACGATTGGGTACAACGCGGACATCAAGGCTTTGGAGAGCATCTCCAGCATTAACGAAGCCGCAAGCATCAATGCCGATACCGACGATGTCGTGTACAAGATCGGTAACCTGTTTAACGTACAGATGTAATCTAAAGGGGGAACTGTAGATGTCATTTTCAATGGAAATACCGAGCCAGAAGGAAATTCAGAAGGTGATCGAAGAAGAGGTGAAACCCGTGCCCGCCGAGGTCGCGGAGCTTCAACAAGTGGCAAATGCCAACGTAGAGATGATCATGACACTGGATCTCGAATCCCTGGAGAAGCGCAAAGAAATTTTGCAATCCATTGACGGCTTTGGCATGAACACGATGAGATCCTCTTCTGAGAAAAACGCCTTGCTTCAAGTCTCCGTTGGACATCTGTCCAAGACGGGAGACGAGGGCGGTCAGGTCGCCAAAGGTTTGACCGAGCTGCATATGCAACTGAAGGATCTCGACCCGAGCGTGGTCGACTTTGCCAAGACCGGTTTCCTCGGGAAATTGTTCAATCCGCTTCGCGCCTATTTCCTGAAATACCAGAAGGCTGACGCAGTCATTGCTGACATCGTAACCTCTTTGGATAAAGGCAGATCCACCCTGCGTAACGATAATACAACGCTGGAGATTGAACAGCAGAACCTGCGGGAACTCACCAAGCGATTGCAAAAGGAGATTCAACTTGGCGTGCTCATGGATGAGTCCATCGATGCGCAGATTGAAGCGGCCAAGGTCCGCAATGAGGACCCTGAAAAAGTCCGGTTTATTACCGAAGAAGTGCTGTTCCCGCTCCGTCAGCGGGTCATGGATCTGCAACAAATGCTGGTCGTGAATCAGCAGGGCATTATGGCAATTGAAGTAGTCATCCGCAATAATAAGGAACTAATCCGAGGCGTGGACCGTGCGAAGAATGTAACGATCTCGGCATTGAAAATTGCCGTTACGGTAGCAAGTGCTTTGTATAATCAGAAGATTGTATTACAGAAAATTGAGTTGCTGAACCAGACAACCAACGATCTAATCGCAGGAACATCCAAGATGCTCAAGGATCAGGGGATTGCCATCCAGAAGCAGGCGTATGAAGCCAGCATCTCCGTGGATACGATGAAACAGGCGTTCACCGATGTGCTGTCGGCGCTCGATTCGATTAGTCTTTATAAGCAGGAAGCTCTGCCAAGAATGCGTGAGACGATTAACCAGTTCCGTGAACTTGCGGATACCGGCGAGCAACAGATTCAGCGGTTGGAGAAAGGGCAGAAGCTGGGGCTGTGATCAGAAGAGTGAAATAAATTTTACGTATTAGATTGTTATCATAATTCAGAATTAGAAAAAGCGACCGTTCTCCATTAAGCTTGGGGATGGTCGCTTTTTGGCTTCTATGAAGATAGGTACTAACTGTCATACCCCAAGCTTCTTGCATAGGCGTATAACTGTTGTTCGCATTGATCCATTAGAACACTAGCGGTGTTTACTTTGGCATTACCCTGTTTTAGTAACGTGTAATTCACTTTGTTCTTGGATACTGCCTTTTGGTACAACAGGTACCCTTCGAGCTGAGTGTAACTTGCCTTAACAAATGTGGCGTGAATTTTCTTGATTTGCGGGTTGGTAGGCTTGATTTGTTTTGCCTTGGATACCAATTTTGTATAATTGGGGATTACCGTATTCGTAAGTTTAAGATACATGGACTTGCGATTGGTTGAAGTTACCTGGGTGTCGATGCTTTCCAAAGCTGTGAAGGCTTTGGCCTCATAAGTTTCAAGAGAAAATAACTGATTAGTGTACTCTTTAAATTCTTCGTAACTCTGGTCTGAGTCTGAATCTGAATATGTAGAGGTTGCTACTTTGGCTGCATCAGCAGAAGCGGCTGGAGAGAGAAGCACTCCCCCTAGTAAAACAAAACTGGTAATCAATGATATAATCCACGACTTCTTCAAATGTAATGTCATCCTCCTTTTGTTTGTATTCCAATGCATAATTTATCATATCATTACCAGAAATTACAGGAATGTATTTACATAATTTTGGTGGTCAAGCTTTATTAAAATTAATCTCAATCACCCTACTATAGGGAATTAAGACGATTCAAAATTTCAGTTTTTTAACACGACATTATCCGGCTTGTAATGGATGATTTTGAACAACTCCTCGGCCATGTAAGCGGGGGTGTGCTTGAAATCTTGTCTGATCCACTCCATGATCATGCCAAATATCGCATGAGATTGGTAGCTTGCCAATATTTCATGGTTGATGTGCGGAGGGAAGATATGGTTCAGATCCTGTAAAGCGAGATCCCGAAGGACATCACAGATCATGCGCTGGAAGTTGGAGGAAGCCTCAGATTTCACAACCAGTGTGTAGAATTGTGCGTGTTGGTGCACATGCTCAAATATAGTGATCGCCGAAGAGGGCATCAGATTGACTTCAAACTCTTCCTCATCCTGATAAGGTTTGCGGAAAGAAGTTACCAGATCCTGAATCACATCATCGATGATTTCGTTGAACAGGTCTTCTTTGTACTGATAATGCCTGTAGAAAGTTCCCCGATTCAGGTCGGCTCGCTGCACAATATCCGTAATCGATATTTCTTTAAAGGGATGTTTCTGCATCAAATGGATGAGTGCATCCTTCAGTGCAGCTTTTGATTTTTTAATTCTTCGGTCCATCGAATTCAGAGTTTCAGACATCTATTTTCCTCCTCGCTATATAAGTTGAACTAAAGAATATTTACACTGGCCACTCCGATGACAGAACAACCTTCCGATCGCTGTTATCCCCAGATTTTTTTGATTCCTTTTGTAAAGGGGTAAATCCGAGGATAGCATATGCTTCCGATGAAGCTTTCTTCCAGAAAGCTTTTAGGCGAACGCTCCGCTTCTTCAATTTATATAGTTCACTTTATTAATTAAAGTACATTCGGGCTTATTAGTGTTGTTTAACGTACAACTGGACACGCTTTTACTGATTGAAGTGAAACGCTATGACTTATTATACTAAGGAGAGGAGTTAATGAACAATTGTTTGTTAACTTATTGTAAACGAATACACAAAGGAGGATACATGGAATGAAACTTCAAGATAAAGTTGCAGTTGTTACAGGTGCTGGTTCAGGTATGGGGAAAGCAATTGCCACGTTGTACGCCCAAGAAGGCGCGAAAGTAGTCGTATCGGATATTAACGAAGAATCCGCACAAGCGGTAGTGAATGATATTAAGGCACAGGGCGGAGAAGCGATTGTCGTTCTGGCCAATGTAGCCAAAGAAGAAGATGTGCAAAATCTGATCGATACGACGGTTAGCACATACGGTACAGTAGATATTCTGATTAACAATGCGGGAATTATGGATGGCATGGAGCCGGCAGCAGATATAACGGATGAGAAGTGGGAGAGATTGTTTGCTGTAAATACAACCAGTGTGATGCGGACAACGCGTAAAGTATTGCCGATCTTCCTGGAAAAACAAAAAGGCGTCATCGTGAACATTGCTTCGGCAGGGGGCCTACACGGCGGACGTGCAGGCGCAGCCTATACAGCTTCCAAACATGCGGTCGTAGGCTTCACCAAAAATACAGGGTACATGTATGCTGAGCAAGGCATTCGCTGTAATGCGATCGCTCCAGGAGCCGTAGCAACCAACATCAGCGCATCTATGGCTGGTATTAGCCCATACGGTGCAGGTCGGCAACAGCTGGGCATGGCAATCAACCCACGCATCGGGACCAGCGAAGAGATCGCCAAAGTGGCTTTGTTCCTTGGATCTGACGAGTCCAGCTTCGTGAACGGAACTGTCGTTACAGCAGATGCTGGCTGGAGCTCGTATTAATCCATTCAAGCACAGTCGAGCATGGAGTACGGAAATAGTGTGTGAATTAAGGAAGCCGCATGAGTATATGCGGCTTCTTTTTTTTTGCACCTATGCACGGTGGATAACAGCATCATATTCCGTGTAGGACAAACGTTTGCATTACTACACGGATACCCGAAATGAATCAATCTGAGGGTGGCCTTGGTTTGGAAAAGAGTGAGGATTCACGCACGATCAGACGATGGGGGATAATGACCGGATTATGAAGCTGTGGTTCCCCATTAAGAATTTTTAACAATACCTGAACGGCTGTATAACCAAGCTGATAAGTCCCGATGTCGATAGAGCTTAGGGGTGGAGAAGCCAGTTCCGATAATGCAATATTGTTAAAACTGACCACACTGATATCTTCAGGCACCAGATAATGAAGCTCGGCAAGAGCTCTCAATACTCCAAAGGCCACGTTGTCATCGATGACAACAATTGCGGTGGGTCTGTCCGGCAAGGACATGAACAGCGACATCGCTCTGAATCCACTTTCCTGCAGAAATTCTCCTTCCACAATCCAATCACTATCCGCATCCAGCCCGGCTTGGGCAAGCGCTTTTTGGTATCCTAACATGCGATCATGCGATAACGTAATGTCCGGAGGACCGCTGACAAATCCGATTCGCGTATGTCCTTGGGCGATCAGATGATGAGTCGCATCATAAGCGGTCTGCAAATTATCGTTATCCACCATGGGGGCATTTGGATGAGCTTCACTGCGACCGATTAACACAAAAGGAAACTTTTCCGCTTCCAAAAATGAAATGATGGGATCGTCTCGCTTGGACCCAAGCAGCAAAATACCATCAACTCTACGGCCATGCACAAGGCGTGATATCGCATGCAGTTCATTGTCTGATGATGTTTCGGTTGTTAGCAGCAATTCATAATTCATTCGGGTGGCATGTGTAATAATACCTCGGAGCAGTTCCCCGAAAAAGTAATTTTGAAACAACTCTTCTGCAGGACGCGGGAGCATAATGCCAAGGGTGTGTGTTGTTTTGGAAACTAGGCTCTTCGCGATGATGTTGGGATGGTAGTTCAATTCTTTCATAATTTGTTTCACTTTGAGAGATGTCTTGGTGCTGATTCTGGGATGGTTGGAAATCACCCGTGACACTGTAGAAGGGGAAACACCCGCCAATTTGGCAATATCCTTGATCGTAATCATGTAAAAAATCCCTTCTGAACAATCGTATAAATATTCTCCTATGGTAATCCAAAGGATACGAGAAATCAATTGCTAACTGCCGAGTAAGGGATGCGCGTGAAGTGAAATTAAGGAAGAAAGAGTCAGAACAAGGAAACAGGAAATTACTGTAGGTAGAAGAAGGAAATTGGTTAAAATTGAGCAAATATGGCTTGTGCAAACGTTTGTGCAAATAAAGATCGTTATTGTATGATGTGATTGTTATTGTAGCGCTTACATCTGTGGATTTACATGCTTATTGACTTGTTTACCCCTACATATTGAACGGAGAGGTCATCTTGTCTTCCATTTGAGCAAACGTTTGTACAAAAGGGATATGGGATGCAAAACCTGACAACATACGCAGACAAAAGGGTGAAAAGCGCGAACTTTGTTGGACCAAGCAGAGGGAAGGGGACATTTTACATGAGAAAATGGCAAGGGGCAACATTGTCCGTCATGATGGCTTTTACACTGGCTGCGTGCGGGGCTGGAGGCGGAAGTCCATCTCCAACTACGGCAGGTGAGAATCCGGAGGAAGTTGTAGAGCTGACAGCCGAGAACCTTCAACCGGAAGAAGGGGCAACTCTGGTGATCTGGGAGGATAAAAATCAAAGCAGCTTTATTGAGCAAAGGGTCAAAAAATTCGAAGAGAAGTATGGGATAACGGTCAAAATGGAGGAATTACCTCCAACCGATCAGGTAACCAAGCTGACGACGGATGGCCCAGCGGGTCTGGCGGCAGATGTGGTTGTTTTCCCACATGATAAGATTGGTAGCGCTTCAGAAGCGGGACTTATTCTGCCCAATGACATATTCGAAGCAGAGACCGTAGAGAATACCAGCGACAACGCGCTGAAAGCGGTGACATTCAAGGATATTTTGTACGGCTATCCGTACAGCGTGGAGACCTATGCTCTTTTTTACAACAAAGCATTGTATCCAGAAGCTCCGAAAAACTTTGATGAGATTATCAGTTTCGCCAAGACGTTCAATAATGTGAAGTCCAATCAGTATGCGCTGATGTGGGAATTGCAGCAATTTTACTATAACTATGCGTTCCTGGCTTCACAGGGTGGTTATATTTTTGGGGACAACGGGATGGATAGCGCCGATCTCGGTCTGAATAACGAAGGAGCCCAGAAGGGTGGACAGTTCTTGCAGACACTGAAGTCGGAAGTGCTGCCGCTCAAGATGGGTGACGTGAACTATGATATCAAAAAAGGATTATTCTCCAGCGGCAAGCTGGCTATGGACATTAACGGTCCGTGGACCATTGCCGATTATCGCAATGCAGGTATTGATTTTGGCGTTGCTCCGCTTCCGGCAATCGATGGCAAACCGATGACCTCCTTCTCAGGTGTTAAAGCCTATTATGTGAATGCATTTACACAATACCCGAATGCGTCGAAGCTCTTGGCAGCGTTCCTTTCCAATGAAGAAGCTCAGATGGAGAACTTTGACCTGAACGGTACACTTCCTGCGAACAAAAACGTGGCTGCTGATCCGAAGCTGCAAGAGGACCCAATCAACAAGGCGTTCCTGGAACAGTTCAACAACTCAACACCGATGCCTTCGCTTCCTGCCATGGACAGCGTATGGGGACCAATCACGTCGGCCATTACGGATATATGGGATACCGATAAGGACGTGAAGGCATCGCTGGACAATGCTGTGAAACAGATCCAGGAAAGCCTTGCTACCGTCCAATAAGGACGAACGACGAATGCGAAGATATGCATAAGAGCTGCATAATTGAACTTCATATTTACACCAAAACGGAGAGGACAGAAGGAAGCTGAAGAAGTAAAACTAAAAGCTTTCTGAAAGAAAGCTACTTCGGAAGCATAGGCTTGCCTTTATCACCTATCGGAAGCTTGTTCTGTCATCAGAGTGGTCAGTGTAAGTACACTTTTGTTCAATGTATACAGGTTAGCACTAGGCGGGGAGGAGAGAGCGAATGCAACAGCAGCATGTCCCGGTGCCCGTTGGACCGAACAGGGAAAGACAACATCGGATGACAGCGACCATATGTTCCATCATACTGCAAGGTCTTGGACAGCTGTACAATCGACAATGGATTAAGGGGATTTGTCTACTGTTACTGGAGGGAGCAGGGCTTGCGTACCTGCTTCCTCGCCTGTCGCAGGCCGTATGGGGCATATGGACACTGGGGGAAAATACACAGCGTTTTGTCAAAGTGAATGGGTCCACCGTACTTCAAAGGGGAGACCATTCCATCTTTTTGCTGCTTGATGGCATTATCATACTGCTGGTGTTTTTTGTGTTTATTCTGATCTACATCCTGAATATCCGGGATGCGTACGTCACGGGACTTGCGAGGGAAGAAGGCAAGCAGACCCTGGGTGCAGCGGCTTCGCTTCGGAACATGATGGACAAAAACTTTCCGTATCTGTTCCTGTCCATCCCGGCGCTGGGCATTCTTTTCTTCACCGTTATGCCCATCCTGTTTACGATCACGATCGCGTTTACCAACTATTCGGCCCCGGATCATATTCCGCCAGCCAAACTCGTGGACTGGGTGGGCTTCAAGACGTTCAGTGATCTGATTCAGCTCAAATCCTGGAGCCAGACATTTTACGGCGTGCTTACTTGGACGATCATCTGGGCCATCCTGGCTACAGTCACCACCTATTTTGGCGGTGTGCTTGTAGCGCTGTTGATTGAACAGAGGGGCATACGCTTCAAAAAGCTGTGGCGGACCATTTTTATTCTGCCTTATGCGATCCCGCAGATCATATCCTTGCTGCTCATGCGTAATCTGTTCAATGGTCAGTTTGGTCCGATCAATACGTACATGAGAGCATTTGGGCTGGAGGGATTACCTTGGCTGACAGATCCGTTCTGGGCTAAAGTCACCGTCATTGTTGTCAACATGTGGATTGGTATTCCGGTCAGTATGGTGCTGATTCTGGGTGTATTGACAGCCATCCCTCGTGATCTCTACGAGGCTGCCGAAGTGGACGGAGCATCTGCGTTTCAGAAGTTCAGGATCATTACGATGCCGTTCATTCTTTTTGCCACAACTCCGGTACTCATCATGCAGTTCGCCGGAAATTTCAACAACTTCAATGTCATCTTCCTGCTGACCAACGGGAATCCATTGCGTGGAGACTACCAGTATGCAGGGGCGACGGACCTGTTGGTGACCTGGCTCTACAAGCTCACGCTCGACAATAACAAATTCAACATGGCTTCAGCGGTAGGTATTATCATCTTCCTCATTATCGCTTCATTCTCTATCTGGAACTTCCGCCGCTCCAAATCATTCAAGGAGGAGGACATGATTCAATGAAGACACGTAATAATCCGCTGCGTTTGGCCCTGAGTTATGTGCTATTGCTGATCATCGCCGTTGTCTCCATCTACCCGGTGCTCTGGATCTTTCTCTCTTCCCTGAGACCCGGCGCGGCATTGTTCAGTGAACGGTTGTGGCCCGAAGCATTTACGCTGACCCATTACGGTGAGCTGTTCAATAACCCGTCCTTTATGTACGGCAGATGGTATATGAATACGCTGAAGATTGCCTTTTTTACGATGATCTTCTCCACGTTGATGGTGACACTTGGGATGTATGCCTTGTCCCGTTTCCGCTTCCGTGGACGTAAAACGATTCTCTCCACCATGCTGATCCTTGGCATGTTCCCGAGCTTCATGAGCATGATCGCAATCTATATCATTTTACTGCAAATTAAATTGCTCGACACCCATGCTGCGCTCATCCTGGTCTATTCTTCAGGGGCGGTACTGGGCGGATTTATCGTCAAAGGTTTCTTTGATACCATCCCGCGCAGTCTGGACGAAGCGGCGCGCATGGATGGTGCGAGTCACCTGCGGGTATTCACCAGCATTATCCTGCCCTTATCCAAGCCAATGCTGACTTATGTGGCACTAACCAGTTTCACTGGTGCGTGGATGGACTTTATCTTCGCCCGCCTGGTGCTGCGGACGAAGGAGAACTGGACACTTGCAGTAGGCATGTGGGATCTGGTCAACAGGTATCAGGACAGTAACTTTACGATGTTTGCTGCGGGGGCGGTTTTGATCGCTATTCCAATTACCCTGCTGTTTGTTTTCCTGCAACGATTCCTTGTTCAGGGTCTGACAGCAGGAGCTTCCAAAGGGTAAACGCAGACTCAGCAAGAAACATTATAGGTCCAGAGACAATATCATCAGCTAAGCTAACGACGGCATGATTAGTCTCGATAGCGTAACACTCACTTAACTCAGGCACTTCCGTATTGTCATGTCTTTATCGACTGGCAATGCTGCGGAAGTGCCTGGTTCTGTATGGGCTCGAATGATGATAAGGGAGGAACGAGATGTATGGGCATGAACCCGTCCAGTGAGCCCGAGATTATCGGATACCAAGATGGACAAGCAGCATTGCATGATACTAAAGCTCCGCCAACACTATGGCGTAATGTTACCTTTCGAAGGATTTTGTACGGCTATGGCATCTCGATTTTTGGGGATTGCTTCAATGGGATTGCGATCAGTCTGTGGGTGTTACAGACCACAGGGAGTGCAAAGAGCATGGCAGCCGTACAGATCTGCAATATGGCTGTCAGCTTTCTGTTTGGATCGGTGGCGGGTACGGTTGCAGACCGATTGGATCGCAGGAAGCTGATGCTGACCTCGGATCTATTTCGGGGCGTAATGGCTGTACTGATTGCAGTAAGCTTGTTCGGCTGGCATGCTCCGTTTCCGGTGGTGCTGCTGTTGCTCTCACTCTCCATGTTTTCAAGTCTGTTTCAGGCCCCTGCATTCCACGCCTCTGTAGCAAGTATGGTTGGCAGAGAACATATTCAACAAGCGACCGGAACCATTCATATGGTGGATAATCTTGCCCGAATCAGTGGACTAGCCGCTGCGGGAGTGGCTGTTGCTGCTTTTGGCGGATTCGTTGCCATATTAATTACGGGGGCAACCTTCCTGATGTCGGCAGTCTGTGTGCTGATGGCGGGCCGCTTTCCAGAGGTACGGCGATCCGTTAGTCAGCAAACTACGTTTGCTCAGGAATGGCGTAGTTCGTTTGCCTACATCTATCGGAATCGTCTGATCCGTTCCATCGTCTTGCTCAATCCGGTGCTGATTTTGTTTTTCATGTCGGCCATGATGCTGGTTCAAGTGATGGCGGTCAAGGTATGGGAGGCGAATCCGGTGCAGTTTGGATTAATTGAGACCTGTATTCCGCTGGGATACATGATTGGCTCTGCGTTGTTGATTGCTTCGGGAAAACGATTGAAGCGAAGAGGGAGATGGGTATTTATCGGACTGATTGTATTAGGGCCGATTTATATTTTTTTATCGAACGTATCCTCGCCAATCATGGCACTGCCGTTAATCGTAGGAGGTGGAGCGATGTTTGCGTGCTGTACGATGCTCACCCAGATTATGCTGAGGACAGCCGTTCCAGACGAACTGCAAGGAAGAGTCTATGGCGTGGTTGGAACAATTACCAGTACGGCGCCCATTCTGGGATTGACGGTTGTCTCCGTATTGGCTGATCAATGGGGGGCAGCTTCTGTGCTGCAAGGCGTGGGCATATTACTGCTGGCGACAGGTATTCTGGCCGCTACAACATTGAAGTCGATCCGAACCTATCATTAGAAATGTGATATATAGATCCAATCTATATTAGTTGAACTATAAACATTTACACGATAACGGAGCAGTCAGATGCAATCCGGAAAAGCGAAGCGTTCGCCTAAAAGATTTCTAAAAGAAAGCTACATTGGAAACATATGCTATCTCCAGATTTTCCCTGTATAGAAGGGAATCAAAAAAACTGGGAGTAACAGCGATGGGAGATGGTTCTGACCGTGTAGCGGTCAAGTGTAGAGTCATTTGTTCAATTTATATAGCATAATCCACAAGCTAAACCCGGAGCATACGCTGCGTTAGCGTAACTCCGGGTTTAGCTTGTGGACTGGATATTCTATTGCCAGTTTACATTTACTGTGGCTGTACCGCTGGTTGGTGTGGTGAACGTGTGGTTGGAACCACCTTCCCACGTAATGGTTGCCCCATTTTTCTTGAAGAATTTGAACTCCAGTTGTTTCCCGGCTGGCACGCTCACATCATAGTACCAAGTTGGATAGGCATGGATAACCTGATTGAAAGCAGGACCGATAGCTGTTGTGCCCGTACTCCAGTTGCCCAGTTCTGCCACGTTACCTGTCAGATAGATGTTCTGACCCAGTGTGGTGGACGCATTGTTGATAACGAAACGTACAGTGACCTGATCACCCGTAAGGATGGTAAAGTTGTTATATGCATTGCTGTTGACACCATTCGCAGCTACTTTCACAGCATAATTGCCTGCGGCAACAGCTGGGATCGTCACTTTGATCTGTGTATCTTCCCAGGATGTGATCGCAGCACCGGTAACGGCTGTTGTACCGAAGTATACGGTACCTTTGGTGGATCCAAATCCACGTCCGCTAATAGTAACGACATTACCCGGTTTACCCATCACCGGACCTACATGTCCGATCGTTGGTGTTGTCTCGCTTGTTGTATATTGCCATACTGCTGTTGCTCCGGCAGCCAGTGTGAAGGATGAGATATTACCGTTGCTGGAAGTGATGTTATTACCGTTCAGTGCGCCGCCCAGTACATCGGTGTAGTTGCCTGTTGGCAGTGAAGTGCTTAGATTCGCAATGCTTGCTGGTGTGGAGAGATTACGGTTCACTGCAACAACAGCTACACTTTTGCCAAATTTGCGTTCATAAACGTACACATCATTATTGATCCAGCGTTGCTGAGTAGAGCCATAGGCGATTGCTGGATTGGATTTGCGCAGAGGGGCCAGCTTGCTGATCACGTTAAAAGCAGTGGTTGTTTTGGAGAAGGAAGGCATTTTGGCTCGATTATCAGGGTCTCCGTTTCCAGTCAGATACTGCTCGGTACCATAATAGATGGCAGGTACGCCGCGTGAAGTCAGCGTGAAAGCCAGCGCTTGTTCAAGACGACGGTTGTTGACGGCACTTGTTTTGAACCGATCCATATCATGGTTGTCGATGAACGTGACTTGGTCATTCACCTGATTGTAATCTGCGGCTGTGCCTGTAATCATTGAATCGAGGGCATACATGTTGGATGTGTTATCCCGGAAGACATCACGTACGGCAGAGTTAAAGCGGAAATCGAGCAGGCTCATTCCAGATTCGTTGGCAAATTCCGTGTTATCCGCATCAGATGCAGCAGATCCCAGGAACCATTCACCGAAAGTGAATACAGGTTTATGTGCATAGATGGAGGACATCCAGCTCTTTTGCCAGCCGAGAGGCATATGTTTCACCGCATCAACGCGAATGCCATCCACGCCCATATCAAGCCATAGCTTGATTGCGTCTTTGAAATATTGATCAATGGTACTGTTATTGTGATTCAGGTCAGCGAGGTCATAGAGGTTTTTGTAGATACCATTCTCCAGGGAGGAAAAATCGGAGCCGCCGTTGTGATGGAAATATCCATTTGTATCATTTGTGTATCCGCCAACAAGATTACCGTTATCGTACAACTTGCCATTCTCAGCAAAGGTCGTATCGGTTTCCATGGCAGGAGACGTATGGTTCGGTGCAAAGTCAATTACGATCTTGATGCCTTTGGCATGAGCGGTTGTAATCAGATTTTGAAAATCAGCCATCGTTCCGAAATACGGATTGGTCTTCTTGAAATCACGTGCCCAGTAACCATGATACGCTGTGTTGATCACGCCGCCGTAGTTGATGGTAGCGAAGATATTTTCGACCGGTTGGGAGATCCACAATGCCGTAACGCCCAGATCGCTAAAATAGTTATCGTTGATTTTGTTGATCAAACCCTGCCAGTCGCCTCCGCAATACAACTTCAGGTTACTACAAGTGGCATCGTAGGCAGCTCCGGTAGGATTGTTGGAAGGATTGCCGTCCAGGAAGCGGTCCGTAAAGATCTGATAGATGACGTCTGTACTAAAGTTCTGCTTGTTGGTAACCGCGGTATCTGCATCGGCATAGATCGCTGAAGCAGGCAGATAGGGAAGTGCGCCCCCTGCAAGTAAACTGAGTGTCAGTGTTGTGCTGAGGAGTACACGTTTGGCCATTTGAAACATAGTAATCCACCCTTCTCGTGAATGTAATAGTTTAGATAAACAACCAACCTGGCTCTTGAATAATAGCGCTTTCAATACAGCGGAATGTTACGCAGTGGATTGAAGACTTCCCTCCTTTTGACACGCCAACAACCCCGGCATCTCCTTCGGGAGTTACCGGGGTTGTCCTAAACCGCTCAGGTTTAAAAGCATGGCCCTCGAGTTATGATCACAACGTTATCGTAAGAAATATTGGATCTTATGTCAATAACTTTTTTGGGAGCATTTATTTTCTATTTTTATGTTTACAAAAGCATGTCCGGGGATTTAAACTATTCGCAGATTCACAATATAAGGGCTATGTATCCCGGGACACTTACGTGTGTTCTGGGACAACCCCGTCTCTTCTGAGGCGGGGTTATTTGTATTATGCAGTCGAATTGGGAGAAGAGAGGCGGTTGATGATCGTTGAGTACCCATTCTGTCATCGAATGTTTGGAAGGCATTCAGGCGTCGCGGCTGGGCAATATCCGCAACATTTATGTGTACCTCCCGCCCGGTTACCATGAGCAGACAGCTCGGCATTATCCGGTTCTGTACGTTCATGCGGGGCAGCGGGCTTTTGGTCCATCCCGGCCAGGCAATGAAACATGGATCAGGCAGCGGACGGACTAATTGCCTCCGGGCAGATTGAATCACTGATTATTGTCGGTATTGCACATGTCCGTCCAGTCACGCACAACGAATTCTACCACGACATTGCTCCTGAGAGAGAGGCCGTGAGTGTGGGGTGCTCAGGCATCGACTATGAGCATTTCATCATTCATGAGCTCAAACCGCTCATTGATCATCGATATCGGACGCTGCCGGATAAGTCGAATACCGGGTTGTTAGGTTCATCTGCCGCGGCGCTTTGTACATTGCACATGGGGATGCGAAATCCAGATGTTTTCGGAAAACTGATCATGATGTCGCCATTCTATGTGGATGTGCAGCTGGATGACACATTGGAAAGCGGACTGTTGGAAGAAAAAATGTACCGCTTGCCAGAAGAGGTACCCGACGTTCGAATGTGGATGGATATTGGAGATACAGAAGGTCTGTTTCTACCTTCTCAGGTCAGAAGGGTAGCTCATCAATTACTTGAACGCGGAGTAGGATCGGATGAGGAATTGGCATTTCTGGAACAGCAGGATGCCTGTCATCAGGAAGGTGACTGGGGAGCACGCGTTCATCTCCCGTTACTATACATGTTCGGCCACGTGGGTAAGCCCTCTTCGCTCAAACTGCTTGGAAGGGATGTCATCGGACTACAGGGTGGAATGACCGTGTGTATCAATGCGCAAATACACTACGAGAGCGGATTGGTTCAGAGTCTGCTGCATGGCAATTATACTTCAAGTGACCCGGGTGTCATCCAGGTTCGTTCGAGTGGAGAGCTGGTGCCTGTTGGTATTGGGAGTGCATCCATCACGCTAACTTTGGGGGAACTGTCTACTACACGCATCTACACGGTTGTTCCTGAATTGTCCACTCATGTGGAGGTCTGCATTCATGCAGAGGTAACCTCAGAGGAAGAGCCGGAGGAAACGATATATGGTGGGAAGGGCATGAAGCTTGTCCGTTTTGGTAAAGGTCGATATGAGGGTTGTTACCAAGTCCCGCGTGATAGTGGGTTCTCCTTCCGATTTACTCGCGGTTTCCGTCGTTTCGAGACCGATGTGGATGGCAAACCTATTGCCAATCGGGTATTTCGAGCGACAGATGATATGTCTGTGCATTACCTAATCCAATCCTGGGGCAGTACGTCAGCCAAAACGGGAACAGGAGGCCCAAAATGATCATTCCTTCATTCGCTCCAGTGCTGGACATTCCCTATTATTATCCCTGCAATTTCCCTCTGATTCATGAAGTGCTCCATCGACAAGGATCTATCACAAGTCTTGCACTGCTGGCGGCAAGTCGGTTGTACAGCCTTCCTTCGTGCGGGGATAACGGACTGGTGAAGCCTTATTTTCACAAACTGGATTACGTAGAGCCGATCTGGGAGATGTATGGTCAGCGGCAGCTGGACAGCTTCGAGGAAGGCAAGGCGGAGATCAGGCAGCATATCGGCGAAGGTGGGCTTTTTCTGGCTACAGGAACCAGTTATCATCTGCCTTACTGTGAGGATTATCAGAATCCCGAGTACATTCGCAAACACGTGAAGCAAGGCTCCCGACTGCATCTGGTAGATCATTGGATTGCCGTATATGGCTTGGAAGATGAGCATATTCACGTCTATGATCCCGTGCCCTCCAAGTATAAGGGAAAGGTTACTCAAGCAGCCTTTCATGATTTCTGGAAAGGGAACCAAAGCATACCCGAGCTTGCTCAGGCCAAGCGCAAAGAAGAACTCCGAACGTATGGAACCATGGACATTCGGGCGACTGTAAAGCTTGACTCTGCCGGGTACCGAGACATGTTGACTCAGGCGTTAACAACGCAGATTGAAGAGTTTCTGACAGGCCGGACGATTACACAAGGAGAGCGGAATTTTCATTTTGGACATGCGGTGTCTCTGCGGCTCTTAGATGCATTGCATGGGGCGAATGATGAGGATCAGGCCAATGAAATGTTAATATCGGGTCTGCTGTTTGATATGCGATGGAGTCGATATTTTCTTCGAGATCTTCTTCAGGAGTCTGTCTTATGGCTCGGTTCTCCATTTGATCAATATGCGAGAGAATTCAGCGAGATCATTGTACGTTGGGAGAAGGCCTATAATATGCTTCAGGTCAGTCGGATAAAGCAGCGTGAGCAGTGGAAAGTACAGCTAACAAGTGTAATTAAAATGTTGGTCACAGATGAATGGCAATGGTATGAGTCACTTCGACAGTCCATACCTCAGGCAGATTGCTTCCCACGTCAGGCCGTGTTAATGATTGGACAAAAACACAGGGAGGATTTGCTCCGTATCGTATTGGATAGTTGCCGGGAGTTAAACGCGTACCATAATACATCGATTCCACTTGGTGAGGGTGGTAACGCTCCACTGTACGGACGAAGTGGGCAACTGGATTCGTTGGAACTCGTGTCATTACTTGCAGTGGTAGAGCAGGGAATCGAAGATCGATGGGGAACAGGAATGGGAGCCGCATTGGCCGAGATGGCTGCTGCTTCCATGCCGGAAAACCCATATCAGACCGTAGGTTCACTTGTTGATTATCTCGCACAGCAATGGGCGCCTGCCGGTGAGGAGGATGCAAGATGTTGAACCAATTCTTGCTTGAACGATTCGCGGAACAGGGACAGCAACCTGCGCTGATCTGGAAGGAAGAGGAGTACAGTTACCGTTGGCTGCTGGAACAGGTTGACATCATGAGTGAGTGGATTACAGCAGAAGGGCTGGCTGGGCAACTTGTAACGCTGGAGGAAGACTATTCTCCCTATGCAGCGACAGCATTGATTGCTTTGCTCGGACAAGGCTGTATTGTGCTTCCCATGGATCGTTACCTGGTTGAAGCCAAACGAGAGGAATATATCCAACTGGCACAGGTGAAATGGCGTTTGGGCGTTGAGGAAAGCAAGTTGTGCATTCGGCAAACGTGTGAATTATCTGGAGAGGTTCCTGTGTTGTTATCCTCGCTGGCACAGGAGGGCGTAGGGGGACTGGTACTCTTTTCATCCGGATCAACCGGAGTGAGTAAAGCGACTGTGCATCGTGCAGATCGGCTGTTACATCGTTTTCGGCGGCAGGTTCGGCCCTTGCGAACGATTCCATTTATGATGTTTGATCATATCGGCGGTGTGAATACTATGCTGCAATCTCTGTCCAGTGGGGGCTGTCTCTGTATCATTGCGGATCGATCTCCCGAAGAAGTGTGCCGAACGATTGAGAAGTTTCGTGTGCAGGCTCTTCCGGTCTCTCCAACATTCATGAATCTGTTGCTGCTGGGCAGAAATGATGAAGGGTATGACCTGTCCAGTCTTGAGGTTGTATCATATGGATCGGAAGTGATGCCTGAATCCGTACTGGCAGCCTGGAACAGGAAATTTCCACAGATCAGGACGATACAAGCCTATGGCATGTCTGAACTTGGTATTCTGCCAACCCGCTCCAAAGAGCTAGGTTCTCTGCTGTTCTCCATTCAAGATGAAGAGGTCAAGTATCGGGTGGTGGAAGGAGAATTGCAGATTCACACGGAAACCGCGATGATTGGATATTTGAATGCACCTTCACCTTTTACAGAGGACGGGTGGCTACGTACTGGGGATGAAGCTGTGCTGGAGCAGGGTTACATTCGTATTCTGGGACGTCGTTCCGAGATCATTAATGTAGGTGGGCGGAAAGTGTATCCTGCCGAGGTCGAGGGTGTTCTGGAAGAGATGGAATGTATTGAAGCGGCCGTAGTTTCGGGAGAACAGAGTGGTATCACGGGTCAGAGGGTGAAGGTGACTATCCGGCTGGCTACAGAATGTACTCTCACCGATCTGCGGCGATCCATCTGGGAATATTGTCAGGACAAGCTGCCTTCATACAAGATTCCGCAGAAAATCGTAATTACACAGGGAGCGCTCGTAAGTTCAAGAATGAAGAAAATACGAAAACCGATGACTTCGACACCCTTCGCCTCGTCTGGGAAATAGGTTGCTGCCATCAATGAGTATCAGGCGGGAGAGTAGAGTAGTGAACTTTAACCTATCTGGAAACACAAAAGGGAACAGAAAAGGTGCTGCCTCGAAGAGTTTTATCTCGCTTGAAAGGCTATCGCTGAACGAACCTCAAACATCGTAATGAGGGGATAATCAAGAAAAGTAAAACCTAACGAATCTCAGTAACGTTATTGCTTCAAAAATACGGCCTCTGCTCTCGAAAATCGACTTATTGGACGAAATAAGGTCTCTCTGATTCGTTAGGCATTTAGCCCGCGTATTAATGAAGCGAATAACGTGTGCTGGGTTCGTTGCTATGAACGTTTTTGTCAAGCCCATCACAAAAAGCTGCTTTTCCCCGAAGCCCTAAGCGCGGGAGTCCATATGCGAGCGACGGTTGGCACGCTGCTATCCGTGGGTTGGTTACCACATGGTATGCCTTCGTCAAGGAGAGCTGTTACAAGCTAGCCACGCACGTTCAGCCCATTAAAAGCCTAGTGCAAACGAACCTCGCACATTCTCTCCTGAACCTTCCATGAACTCCCGGGCTTAGGGCTCCGGGGTTTTCCCCTTTTTCCGTTTAAACCATCCGTCTCTTCAAGATGAATAACAGATTACTGAGCGTTCGGTAGCTCCAACGTTCGGGCGATCGCCCAAATGAACCCGGTCAGTTCCCTGGCCACCGCGGTGACCGCGACATTTTTGTGTTTGTTTAATCCATAAACTAAACGGCGGAATTTTCGGTGCAGCCGTTCCTGGGCTTTCCATGAAATGAGCTGTATGTCCGCAGGCAGACCTTCCAAACGGCGGGCCAAGTCCCCTTTAATCGCAGGCCGATGGCGGTAACTCCATGCCGATTCAATCAAGGTGCGACGCAATCGTCCATTTCCCGCTTTGGTGAGCGAGCCTCGTTGGGTACGGACTCCAGACGAATGCTCACGCGGAACCAGGCCCAAGTAAGCCATGAGCTGAGCAGGGGAACGGAAACGGGCAAAGGAACCAATCTCCGCAGCAAGCGTGACGGCCGTGAGAAATCCAATGCCACGCAGAGACTGTAAAATTTGAATCAAATCGGCTTTAGAGCTGGTCGCCGCCTCTTCAATCAAGGCTTTTTCCAGTCGACCGATGCGTTGCTCGATCTCGTCCATGGCATGAAGGTACTCCGTAAACGCAATCTGCATAGGCGCATTCGGGAAGGTCAGTTGTCCAAGCCATACGCGATATTTTTTCGTCCAGCGACGTTTGATTTGTTCAGGCGGATGGATCTGGTGACGCAATAAAAATTTGAGCACGCGTTGACGAGCCCGGTGAGCATCTTCTTTTGCCGATTCGCGTGCCCGAACCAATTCACGAAGCGCCTCATCTTCACGTGCTGGAACGTAAATCGGCGTAAGCTCGCCTGCACGGAACAGACGTGCCAGTTGCTCGGCATCCCGTCGATCGGTTTTCACGTGATCGCCGGAGCGTTTGGGGATGAGTGAAGGGGCAATGACGACACAATGGGCCCCCATGGATTCGATCCAGCGGTAGGTTTCGTATCCTGTAGGACCGGCCTCATAACAAAACGAGAGGGAGCTTGCCGGACCCAATTCTTTGATGAGTTTGCGTAAGGCAGCAGGCGCATGAGCAATGGTGCCGTAATACCGCGGCTTGTCTTGACCCTCGTCAGCAATAGCGACAGAAATTTTTTCTTTGGATACATCTAAACCAATGAATTTTGTGGTAGACTTCATAGGGATAGCTCTCCTTTGCTGTGTAGCTCTGAAATGGTGGTCTTCTTACTGTCCATTTTAACCTACGATGTGCAGCAATATGGAGGGCTATTTTTTGCGGTTACGTTCATCATAGCTAGAATATGACGTATAAGATACAGAAGAGGCTGTCCTTGGTCTGATATGCTACCCATACAGTAACAGGATTTTATTATTTTACCTGTCTACTTTATGGGGAGCATATCACCTAGGGGACAGCCTTTTTGAAGTTATTTTCCCTTGTTAGCTGTATTTATCTCAGGCCTCAGCTGGTTGTTTCACCTCAAGTTGCATGAGGGAGAATCCGTATGCTTCCAAATCGAGGGTCAGTTTATTTTGCCGAGCTTCCACGGTGTTTGATGTGAACAGGTTTCGCCAGACGTTACGATCTCCCAAAGGGAGTTCAAGGGTACACGGCTCATCACCTGCATTCAGTACAAGAAGCATGCGCTCTCCCGTCTGCGAATCCAATCGTTCGATGGCAAGACAAGGGTCTCCGGCTTTTGCATATACAATCTTCAGTTCTGTGCTGCGCAGGGCAGGGTGCTCTTTACGAAGGGCAATGGTACGGGTGAAGAATTCCAGAAGCTCGCGATTCTGCTTGGTCTCATCCCATTCCATACACTTGCGGCAACCCGGATCATATCCCCCATCAAGTCCCACTTCGTCTCCATAATAGATACATGGCACACCTGGATACGTAAGCAACAACGTAACGGCAAGTTTCATCTTGCGCTCGTCTCCATCACACAAGGTCAGCAGTCTGGGTGTATCATGACTTCCGAGCAGATTGAAGGACGCTTCGGTCACAGGCTGTGAATAGGCTGCGAGCAGTTTGCCGATCTCATTGGCAAATGCGAGTCCGTCGAGCTTGCCGTGCACCGTATAGTCCAATACAGAATTGGTAAACGGATAATTCATCACGGCATCGAACTGGTCTCCCTGAAGCCACATGAGCGAATCATGCCAGATCTCACCGAGCAAATAGGCGTCAGGTTTGATGGCTTTTACTGTCTGACGGAATTCGCGCCAGAACTGATGATCTACCTCGTTGGCTACATCGAGCCTCCAGCCGTCAATGTCCATCTCCTCTATCCAGAAACGTCCTACCTCTAATAGGTATGCCTTCACTTCAGGGTGTTCCGTATTCAGCTTCGGCATGAGCGGTTCAAAGGCAAAGGTGTCATAAGTCGGTATGCCATCCTCCACACGTGGCGGCCAGTCTTTGATATAGAACCAGTCTGCGTAGGGGGAAGAGGCTCCATTCTTCATGACATCGACAAAAGGAGGGAACTCTCTGCCGGAATGGTTGAACACCGCATCCAGAACAACGCGTATACCGCGCTGATGACAGGCATCCACGAAGGCCTTGAACTGTTCATTGGTTCCAAAGTGAGGATCAACCTTCATGTAATCGCCTGTATTGTATTTGTGGTTCGTCGTGGCCTCGAACAGCGGACAAAAGTAGATGGCATTGATGCCGAGCTGACTTATATGATCCAGGTGATCCAGCACACCTTGGAGATCGCCGCCGAAGAAGTTCACCGGTGTAGGTTCTCCTCCCCAGGGTTCAGCATTTTTGGGACTGATGGATGGATCACCATTGGCATAACGTTCCGGGAAAATCTGATAAAATATAGCGTCCTTAACCCAAGCAGGCGGTTCAAAAATGTCGACCGGATTCATAAATGGAAAATCAAAGAATTCGAGCGGATGATCAGGCAGCGACTGCTCGAATCCGCGCTCCGTCATCCAGATCGATTCCTCTCCCTGAATCAGTTGGAAACCATACCGTAATCTGCGATAGGGAGGTGAAGTCTCAGCTTCCCAATAATCGAACATTTCATCCCGGGCAAAGATGTGCATAGGGATGTGTGTGATCGTCCGATCCCAGGCATATTTGTCTCCGGTAATGGCAATCACCGCATCCAGGTCTCCGCGTTTGGACCGAAGTCGGAGGTGCATGGTCGAGCGGTCATAAGCATAAGACCAATTGAGTTTTGGGCGATGGTAAATGGCTTCAAGAATCATGTGAATCACTCCTCGTCAGATGATGAAATTTCAGATCAATGCGGCCATAAACGCAAAAAAGGCACAACCTCTATTGTTCACGAGGTTGTACCTTTCGGCAGCATAGCCTTTTGATTATAGTGCTATTATACGAACTAACTCAGCAAAAGAAAACACTTTTTTTCCTTAAATTTCAAAATATTTAAAAAGTATAAAGCGGTGAATCCATTCACACGGTGAACGCCAGAATAGTGCAATCTGACGTTATACATGTGTGGCTGTTTTACATTTGGTAGCCGAGTTTTTCGCCGTAGGCTTTGATTTCAGCATGATATTGTTGAATGTTTTTAATTCCTGATGCAATCTTGTCATTACCTTGTTTAAGGAGCGTGCTGTTTACTTTCGTTTTGGCAACAGACTTTTTGAACAATTGATATCCTTCAAGCTGAGCATAGCTGCCTTTGATCAGTTTGGCATGGATTTTTTTCAGTTCAGCATTCTCCGGTTTGATCTGTTTCAGCATGGAAACATACTTGGTGTAGTTAGGGATTGCTGTATTGTTCAGTTTCAAATAAAAGGACTTGCGATTGGAAGATGTAATGTATGTATTGCCACCCACTGCATCCATTGCTTTCTTCTCGTATACCGCTGGATCAGTCAATGCATCCAGATAGTTCAGGAAATCTTCTTCTTCGGCTGTAAGTTCCGGTTCTTCTTCTGACGTGTCAACTTCATAGTATTCGTCTTCCGAATATGTAGTGGTTGAGTCATCCGCAGCAGCGGCATAGGACCATGCAGGTGCGAATACCCCACCGAGCAAAACAAAACTCATAATGATTGATAGTACCCATGATTTCTTCACGTGCTAAATTCCCCTATCTATAGATGTGATTTTATTCCAATGGATAATCTAACATAGTACGACAAGAAATTACAGGAATTGTTTTACAGTAAATAACTCTCTTGAATGCATATGAATGAATAATGATCCACCAGCAAAAAGGACATGTATTAGATGAAGCTAGAAGTAAGAAGAGGTTTTTGCATGTTAAGTTAGTGAGAATAAATTTACATATATGGGTTATGTAGAGGCGTATTGTATCGATATATATTGTATTGGTTTAGTTAATATATCTTTATTTAATGTTGTTTTATGAAGTTACAGAGTTCGACATGGAGTGATAATTTTTTCCAAATAAAATGCTTGTATAATGATTTCATCTCCATTACAATTCAATTGATAATGAGTTTCAATATCATTTATAGGGAAAAGGGCAAACGGGTTACATCACATTGTGGCTGTTCACAACAAGTCCATTTACGCAGAAGGTAAACCGGAAGATCTCGTTACACTGGACATGGTCCGGAAGGTTTTCCAGATGGAGTGTGAGATTGCGGTCGGTCCACTGTCCGGCACACCAACCATTATCCTGCATGGAAGGCAAGGAAGCTGAATGGAGAACAGCGTTACACTCAGCTGGCCTGAGGATCTGAAGATGCAGATTTTGGCTGCGGAATATCGACTGACGAAGATCTAAAGGATTACTGTCCGACCTGTCTCAATTTAAACCATTAAGTTTTTCGCTACGTGTTCCATGATTATTTGAATAATGATTCGACGAATGATTCAAGCTATATCCCTATTTCTAACCTCCTCGTCAACGCTTCTGCGTTCACTGCAAATAACAGGAACAGGCAAACTCTTGGTTTCATCTGATCCAGAGATTGCCGCGTTTGTTGTACCTGTTATTCGATGTAACAAAACCACGCCTACATAAACTCATGTTAAAATCAATCTTATTTTTCCTTAAAAGTTTATTATTGACAACAAAGAACAAATTGCCATAAAATAGATTTTATATGATATTGATAATCATTATCAATATAAAATTACAATAAAAATTGATGAAAGTATGAGCAATATAAGTTGAATTCAAATTTCACACGTTAACGGAGGGGGCAGAACAGATCTGAAGAAGCGTAGCGTGCGCCTTTATCACCGGATTTCCCCTTTGTATAAGGGATTCAAAAAATCTGGGGATAACAGCGATCGGAAGATGGTTCTGACCGCGCAGTGATTTCGTGTAAAAACTCTATTCAACTTATATAGGAGCGAGTACTTTCATTCAATCGAGGAGGATTTTCAGTGTTTCCGAAAGGGATTCATAATCTGCAAAACCGACTCATTATAAGCAAAGCGAGAGAAATGGGCATCACCTGTGAGCCACTTCTTGAGGGATGCGAAGATTTTCTGAAGCTGTCCGTAGGGGACCAAGAGATCATCATTAACAAAACCAGATCTCATCGTCTGCCGTTAATCGCTGGACTGCTCGCGAAGAACAAGCAGGCATGTAATATGTTGCTGCATGAACAGGGAATGCCTGTACCGTCATTTATCGTGATCCCGGAGATGGGAAGCGAAGCAGTAGCTTTTCTAAATAGATACGGCTCTATTGTAGTGAAACCACTGGATGCGAGCAGCAGCATGGGCGTGACGCTGGATGTGCGTACTGAAGAAGAACTGGAGGCAGCCATTCATCTTGCGAGTGTCCACGGCAGCAGCATTATGTTACAGCAATATGTGACCGGAATCGATTACAGAGTGCTGATCATTAACGGTGAAGTGGTGGCTGTGAATGAGTATCGGCCTGTCTATGTCGAGGGAGACGGAACTTCAACCGTTCGGGCGTTAATCGAGCAGTTGAATCAGGAACGAATCGAGATGACACCCATTGGCGAGTATGAAGCTTTTCCCCAGATTGATGCAGAAGCTGAACGTCTGTTAGAGGTATTACGTGCACAAGGGACAACACTGGATGAAGTTCCTGCCGCCGGAAAAGAAATCGAGTTATATGATCTCCGTAACTCAGCCGCCGGAAAAATCAGTGAATTCTACAAGGATTGTACCGAAATCATTCATCCCGATAATGCGCGAATGATCATTCAAGCGGCCAAAACTCTTCAGATCGATGTAGCAGGGGTCGATGTTCGTTGTTGTGATATCCGCACTCCGATCTCCAGAGAACAGGGAGGCATCCTGGAAGTGAACGCTTTGCCGGATCTGACACACCACGTCTTCCCCCATGGTGGGACAACTCGTGATGTGGTTCGGTTATATCTGGAATACCTGTGCCAGGAACAACTTAAATATAAGACGTATAACAACGTATAGATGACAATATATAACGGATAACAGATGACGAATACCATCATTTAATTCGGACTTTACCATGATTTTGAACCAATACCATGTCATATGCAAAATGAAGAACAAGAATCACAGGCAGCAGGTTCAGCCTGAATCGATTATAAGGAGCGTTAGAAGGCTATGTCAGTAGAGGTGCAGACGGAATATCTGAAGATGCAAAATGAGAAGGAATCCAATGCAAGATCGTACCCCAGACATTTCCCGCTTGTCATTAACAAGGCCCATGGGGTGAAGGTTACCGATACGGAAGGCCGCGTATTCTACGATTGCCTGGCTGGTGCAGGAACATTGGCGCTGGGGCATAACCATGACACGGTGGTCAACGCCATTCGCGATGTTCTGGATCAGCAGATTCCGCTTCATACACTGGATCTGGCAACACCGCTGAAGCTTTCATATATGCAAGAACTGTTTTCCATTCTCCCGGCCGAGATGCGAGACAAAGCCAAAATCCAGTTCTGTGGTCCAACGGGGGCCGATGCAGTTGAAGCAGCCATTAAGCTGGTCAAACATGCTACAGGTGGCAAGTCTATTCTTGCCTTTCAGGGAGGTTATCACGGTTCGACCCAAGCGACAATGTCGATGAGTGGCAACCTGAGCAAGAAACAACATCTGCAAAGCCTGCTGCCCGATGTACATTTCCTGCCGTTTCCTTATGAATACCGCTGCCCATTTGGTGTTGGTGAGGGCATGACGGCCCAATTAAGCGCACAGTATATCGAGAACTTGCTCGATGATTGCGAGAGCGGTATTGCCGCACCGTGTGGGGTCATTGTGGAGACGGTGCAGGGTGAAGGTGGAGCCATTCCGGCAGATATCGAATGGCTGAGGGAGCTGCGGCGAATCACAGCAGAGCGAAGTATTCCCCTCATCATCGACGAAGTGCAGACAGGCATTGGACGGACAGGCCGAATGTTTTCGTTTGAACATGCCGGAATTGTACCCGATGTAATCATCTGCTCCAAAGCAGTTGGCGGAAGTCTGCCGATGTCTGTCGTCATCTACCAAGGAGAACTGGATCAATGGCAACCTGGTGCACACACAGGTACGTTCCGTGGCAATCAGCTGGCCATGGCAGCGGGACTTGCGACACTTCGTTATATTCGGGAACAGGATGTTCTACACAACGTACATCTGCGCAGTGAGCAGTTCATGAATCAACTGAATGCATTGAAAGAGCGATATGCAGAGATTGGTGACGTGCGAGGCAGAGGATTGATGATTGGCGTTGAAGTGGTTGATCCAACAGGACGCAAGGATCGTCTGGGACATTATCTGCCTAATGGTGCGCTGGCTGAGTCTATTCAGCGTGAATGTTTCAAGAATGGATTAATTGTAGAACTGGGCGGGCGTCATTCAGCTGTTGTTCGTTTTCTGCCGCCGCTGAATATTACGGAGCAAGAATCGGGTGCAATCCTTGTGATCTTTGAGAAATCGGTAGCTGAAGCGATTGCCTTAGCAACAGCCGCATGCTGAAGCTTTCCCTGATGAAGAGGCATGCAGTATTACTCGCGATTCTGATCGGTGCCTTTTCGCTGGTACTGACCAACAGTGCATTTAACCTGCTGCTGCCTTATTTTGTGCAATATTATCAGATCTCTACGACAGCAGGCGGGTGGATTATCGCGCTGTACATGCTGGCTATGACGTTAACGATGCCGCTGGCTTCCCTGATTGTGGACCGACTAGGGCGTAAGCAGACGTATATGTTGGGGATCAGTATCTATGGACTGTTCTCGGTGGCAGGTGCATTGTTTTATCACTCCATCGAAGTACTGTTGCTGGTCCGTTTTATGCATGGCGTTGCCGCGGGGCTGATGATTCCGTTATCACTTGTGCTGCTGTTTGATGTATACGGACCGGAGGTAAGAGGGCGAATTACCGGAGCGTGGGGCTTGCTGCTTATGCTGGCTCCGGCTGCTGGGCCAACGCTGGGTGGCTTCATCATACAGTATGGACGGCTTGAAATGTTGTTCTGGCTCAATGTGCCACTGGCTATATTCTCGTTGATTGGGTGTGGTCGAGTCATTCAGACCTATATCCCTGCTCGCAGGAAAAAATGGCATCCATCCAGTGTCATGATGCTGATCTGCGCGGTAGGTGCCCTTAGTCTGGGGGTACAGTTGTACGCAAGTCCTGTCGTGGCAGTATGGGTACCTTGGATGCTAATTGCGCTCGGTGTGGTGTTGCTCATTCGTTTTGTCCAGACCGAGAACGGTCGGAAGGAACCACTCATCCGGTACCAGTTACTGCGACGTAATGCCGTCTTTCCGCTGACCGTATGGATCTCGACGATTCAGGATTGTGTCATGTTTGGTGTGATCTTTGCATTGCCACTATTGTTCCAGGACGTCTTCCACCTGTCACCGGCCCTGTCCGGTGTGTTGTTCATTCCCTTGTCGATCTGTACAAGTCTGTTTATGTGGATTGGCGGCAGCTTGCTGGATCGCGGTCGGTCCATGCATTTTATCGCATGGGGGACGTTGCTGGTGTCGATATCGATCTTATCGTTTGCGGTTCTGCCCATGGGAGCGTCAATATGGATCATCGGGATGCTCATGGCGTGTCGGGGAATTGGCGTTGGTCTGTCAGGCATGAGTATCTCTGCAATTGGTCTGCAAGCATTACCGGACGAAGATATGCACGAAGGGTCGGTGTTATCAACCACGATTGAGCGGCTGGCTTCTTCGTTTGCGGTGATGGGCTTGACCCTGTATTACGATATGCGTTGGCAATGGCTTGCCGGGGCAGGAACCTCCATGGAGATGGCAAAATGGGGAGCACTCAAAGAGATCTGTATCGGACTTGGCTGCGCCATACTGCTTACACTTCCCCTGGTCTTACTTATAACCCGAAAGAAGGTTGGCATCATTGTTCGAGATGGAAAACAAGCTCCGGTCTGAAGCTGAGCAGCAGGCGCATGAACATTCGTGCAAACTGCTGCTGAACTGTTACATCCGTGAACTTGCGCTAGAGAAGAAAAGCGATATTTGGATCAATCCAAATACGCTGACGTACACTGTTGCTTTTCAAGCTAGTAGGGTGAAGGTGACAGGACGCTTGTCTTATTACTCTGCCATAGGGGAGCATGAATACCTCAGCATGGAATCTGGCGGGGAAACGGTGCATTATGGCGACCTGGTTCGCTGGATCACATCTGAGCTAAGCGGGAATGGGGAACAGGGAGCGAGTTCGGATCAACATGGAATGAAGAAAAGTGTGATGGAGATGAAGCGTTCACTTGAGCTGGAGAATGTACATCCATGGGGTGAGAATACGAATCGCGTAGAGCTGGCGTATGCCAGAGATTTTGCACAAAAGGTAGATAACAGTGTCGGTAACCTTACGTTGTATATCGAACAAGCAGCCGGTCTCGACATCCACGACTATCGGACATCGGAACAGTCACTGTTGTATGGTCATCCGTTCCATCCGTTTCCGAAGAACTCCAAAGGCTTCAGCGAGCAAGATGTTCAGAACTACAGCCCGGAGTTACGGACATCGTTTCAACTCTGTTATATCGCCGTGAGGCAGGATGTCTACGTGCAGGAATGGGTGGATAACGAGGCGGCAATGGATTTGCATGACCTCCTGCGGAGCCATGTGGAGCCTATTTTAAAAGAAAAGAGTGAAATGTATGGGCTGCTGCCTGTCCATCCATGGCAATACGCGTACATATCACGGTTGACCGAGATACAGTCCTATTTTCGAGATGAAAAATTAATCCTGCTTGGCAGTGCGGGGCCAACCGTCTATCCAACTTCTTCGGTCCGTACAGTTTATGTTCCTGAATGGAACTGCAATATCAAGCTGTCACTGAACATGCAGATCACGAACATGATTCGCACCAACAGTGCTGAGCAGATGCGCAGAACACTGGATGCCTCCAAGTACGTCAGGCAGCATGACTGCTTCGGTGCTGAACCGAACACACATATTGCGTATGAGACAGGTGTAGCGACATGTGCCTTTGATAATGAAGAGTTAACCAGTCTATTCACGATAGCTTATCGGCCCATTGAGTTCGACCCTGCGAATACGTATGTCTTATCCAGTCTGGTTGAGGCACCGCTTCCTGGGATGCGGTCGCGACTGATGACGATGCTGGGTGGTGGACGTGACATTGCCGAGCGTTGGCTGGATCGATATCTGAAGTGTTCTCTGCTGCCGATTGTACGGGCGGCGGGTGAGAAAGGCATTCATTTTGAAGCTCATTTGCAGAATACCCTTGTGACCTTAAAGGATGGGTTGCCTGTGGATTTTATCGTCCGCGATCTGGAAGGGGTCAGTGTGGATGAGGAACTTATAAGTGAGCAGGATCGTGCAACGTCCGATTTATTATTTTATTCGCGAGAGAAAGCCTGGGCGCGGACATCGTACTATTTTATCGTCAATCACCTTGGGTCTCTGATTCATGCCATGGCGCGAGATGTGAACCTCCCGGAGGAGCATTTCTGGAAGCAAGTACGTGAGGTGCTTGTGGAGGAACTGGAACGAACGGGCAATGCATATGTGCAACATCTGCTGACGACGGATGCATTTCTGGCCAAACAAAATTTGGTGAGTTGTCTAAGGGGTATCAGCCAAACCCCGGCCTACGTGCCGGTGAGCAATGTAATGAAACGAATAGGGAGTGAAGTGCGTGGGAGTCGTGGGATACAGGGCTGAAGCAGGCGGCAGGACAGAAGCAGTCTACGTGGGTGTACAGGAACGGATCATGCGTCAGACGTTGGAGGCGATGTGGTTCGAAGGCATTCTGGACAGTCATGTAAGTGGGAGCGAATGGCGAACCAGCGGCCTTACATCTTCCGGCGATTCTGTGGCGTACACGTGTGAAGCGGAGCGGAAGTTTTCGTTCGGCCGGGTGAAGGTGAAGAAGGGTTCGATTCAAAGGGATGGCGTACTCTGCACCGATCTGGATCTGTTTTTGGAGGAAATTGTGCTGAACGCTTTGAAGGGTGCAAATGTGACGGCTTTTATCCAGGAACTGCTCGAAACGATGGCAAAGGACAGCCAGTGCCAAGCTATGTTGCCCTTGAACATTCCGAATGAAGATCGACATTATGATGCGCTCGAAAGTCATATGACTGATGGTCATCTGTACCACCCGAGTTATAAGTCGAGGCTGGGATTTTCTTTGAAAGACAATCTGGCCTATGGCCCTGAATTTAACTCGAAGGTTTCATTAGTCTGGGTTGCTGTGAAAAAAGATTTGGCTCAGATCGCTGTATCCGCAGGGTATAGCTCTGAAGAACTGATAGGGCAACATCTGACCGCAGAGGATATGCAGCGATTTCAACAGATCCTGCAACAACAAGGTTTTACGGACACGGGTGAGAACGTCAACGCATATGCGGCGAGTGCAGATCAGCTTGAGAGCAGTGCCGAGGTTGGTGAAATAACAGCTGTTCAAGATAGCTTAATAGGCTCTAGCGTTGGCAGCAAAGACAGCAAGGTAGATGGGGAAATAGGTTCTGAAGCGGATGATCGCTATGTGTTCATTCCAGTTCATCCATGGCAATGGGAGCATCAGTTGGAATCGGTATATGCCCGTCAGTTGATGGATAGAGACATCGTGTATCTTGGTCCATCGTCTTCGCCCTATCGTGCGCAGCAGTCGATCCGTTCGCTGTCGAATCGGGTGAACCCGGAAGCCCCTTACATCAAGCTGGCCCTTAGCATCACCAACACATCGAGCACGCGTATTCTGGCACAGCATACGACCCAGAACGCGCCGCTGATCAGTGATTGGTTGGAAGAACTTGTTCGTGAAGATGAGCTGTTGCAGCAGGCGCAGTTTGCCATTTTGAAAGAAATCATGGGACTGTCTTTCCGTTATGAAGAGTTGCCTGTAACTCAGTATGGACGAGCCTACGGCACACTTGGTGCGATCTGGCGGGAGAATGTATCGGTTCATCTAAAGCAAGGTGAGACCGCGTGGCCTCTGAATGCACTGATGTTGGTACAGCCGGATGGTGTTCCATTTATCCAGGATGCTGTAGAACGACATGGTGTGGAAAAGTGGAGCGAGGCCCTTGTACGCACAGTTACACTGCCGATTATACATCTGCTCTATGCACACGGGATTGCGCTGGAATCTCATGCCCAGAATATCATTTTGGTCCTGGAAGACGATCTGCCGAAACGAATCATTATCAAGGATCTGCATGATGGTGTTCGTTATGTACCGGATCAACTGTTGCACCCGGAACGGGCACCGAAGCTGAACCCAGAACCGGAAACCCATCGCAAGTTCAATCGGTATTCCTTCATCTATGCCGGCGATGTGTCGGAAGTCCGTGACTATACGTATGATGCTTTCTTTTTTATCTGCATGACGGATATTGCGCTGGCTTTGGAGAAGTTTGGTCTGTCGGAGGAAGCGTTCTGGCAGCTGTGCGCAGGTGTAATTGTGGATTATCAGCGAGAGCACCCGGAGTATACGGAACGGTTTGTGGCATTTGACCTTTTTGCCGAAGATGCACTGATCGAAGAGATGACCAAGCGCCGTCTGTATGGGGATGGAGAGTTATATTTCCGCAAAGCGAGCAATCCGCTCAAGATATCAAAGGATGCACTTGAATCAAAGAGAACACCCGAATTAAAGGGAATCGTCGAATGAGGATTAACACGCTGAAGGAAAAAATTGCACGCAAACAGCCTGTTTATGGCCTTTTTGTATCGATCCCGCACCCGGTCATTATCGAGATGATCGGACATGCGGAATATGATTTTGTCATTATTGACCTGGAACATGCCGCAACATCGATGGAATCGGTGGAAGAGTTGATCAGGGCGGCGGAACTCGTGGGCCTAACCCCGTTGGTTCGAATTTCTAAGGTGGAGCGAGCGGAGATTCTGAAAGTGCTGGACTGTGGCGCACAAGGTATCGTCATTCCACATGTCGAGCAACTGGAGCAGGTGGAGGAAGCGGTTCGTCACGCCTACTATCATCCGGTTGGCATGCGTAGCTTGAATAGCGGTCGTCCCGGTGTATTTGGGAAATATCCGCTCACTGAATACATTGGGGAAGCGAACGAACAAGTGATGGTTGTACCCATGATCGAAAGTGTGGAGGGCGTTCGGCAAAGTGCACAGATTCTGTCTCACCCTCAGGTGATTTTTGTATTGGAAGGGGCAGCAGATCTGTCGCAATCCCTCGGTGTGCCATGGCAGACAGAGCACCCGGATGTGAGACGTGCGCTGGATGAATTGCACGCTACTGCCCAGCAGTGCGAAGTACCTTATGCAACGGTCACCAGAGGTGTGGAGGATATGTCTCTCTGGGCTGAGCGGGGAGTACATATATACGTGCTTGGTGATGATCGGAATACGGCGTTTCGGGCATTTACCCAAAAACGGAATGACTACAGGAATGCGGGTGGGCAGATATGAAACCTAGTGTATGGCAGGCGATTGATGAACTACAACGCGGAAAGGAAGACCCGGTATGTGCGTATGTCTACGATCTGGCCGGCATTCAGGAACAGGTAGGTCAGATGCTGGGCAGCATGCCCGGAAACACAGAATTGTTTTACGCCATTAAGGCGAATCCAGATCCGCGAATCATTGAGGCGTTGCTACCATTGGTGAAGGGCTTTGAAGTGGCTTCAAGTGGAGAGTTGCTCAAGGTTAGAGCGGTAAGTCGCGAGGTTCCGATTCTGTTTGGAGGTCCGGGTAAGAAGGAGAGCGAACTGAGATTAGCGATGGAACATGGCGTGAGTTACATTCATGTGGAAAGTTTGCTGGAGCTGCGGCGTATCATTGCGATTGCGAAAGAGAGAGCGATGGAGCAGGAGCAGGTGCAGGGGAGCAGGCAGAAGCAAGAATGGGAGCAAAAACCGGGACATGAGCCGAAACACAAACAACAACAGAAGCAAGCGCAGGAGGTGCGCATTCTGCTCCGAATCAATCTGCGAAGCAGTACGTTACCCCGGACGAAGATTGTTATGGGCGGCGGACCGAGTCCTTTTGGTATCGATGAAGAGGCAGTGGAAGAAGCCGTCGAACTCATTCGTGTGGAAGGCGCGGGTGTAGTTCGGTTAAGCGGGTTCCACTTTCATTCCTTGTCTAACAATATGGATGCCAGGCTGCACGCCGAGATGATCGAACTGTATTTGCAAAAGGTGGAGCAATGGCAGCAACAGTATGATCTTCCTGTGGAAGTGGTGAATGCAGGAGGTGGGTTCGGTGTTACGTATGATGGCAGCCCCGGATTCGACTGGCCCTTGTTCACTTCCCTGCTGGAGCAAAGTGAAGCCAGAGAGCGCCTTGCTTCACGCGGAGGTCAGCTGTATTTTGAAACGGGTCGACTACTGGTGGCAGACCATGGGTACTACGTAGCAGAAGTTACGGATATCAAAACCTCTCATGATCAGTATTTTGCCGTGTTAAGAGGAGGTACGCACCACAATCGTCTGCCTGCTTCATGGGGGCATAACCACCCGTTCCAGATTATGGAGACGGACCGTTGGAAGCATTCATTTGCCCGTCCAGAGGTAAGAGATCGTCGAGTCCATATCGTAGGTGAGCTATGCACACCTAAGGATCGCATGCATTCTGATGCGGAGGTAGCACTGCTGCGCGTGGGAGATATTGTTTTGTTTGAAAAGTCTGGGGCTTATTGCTGGACCATCTCGCATCATGATTTTCTGGGGCATCCGCACCCGGCATTCCATTATCTAACGGAGGACAATAATCATGTCAACACTGATGAAACGTTCCAGTCTGCAAGCCGCTGAACGCCGGATTATGGCGGATCTGATGAATTCATTCTTGTCGGAGCAATTACTCCCACTGGAGGATCACCCATTCATTGATTTTACCGCATCACCTGCACCGTTCCGTCGATTGTACAAGGGATATGACAGCGAAGAGCATAATCATAATGTAGCTTCTCGCTATAGATTGCACACTCAAGGTATACTCTGTCTGGTTGAAACAGGAGTAAGACAGGGGACTCAGTGGGTTCAGGGTTCACCGATCTACGAGGAGAAAACTGATGGAAGCTGGGTTCTCCTTGATACTCCGGCAGAAGTTGGACGTGCGGTGTTACAGAGGGCTTTGTCGGATAAGGCCTATGCGCAGCCTGGGGTGGCGGAATTCCTGGTTAGTCTGGACATTGCTGTGGAGCAGTATGCTTTGGGCTGGGAACAAGTCCAGTATCTGTCCGCTAACGTCCCGGCTTCTGCGTATGAATGGTTTATCAAGGGGGAGCGCGTTGCGGCATTGCGGGATCGTCCATTTCACCCATCGTCCAAAGCCAAGGTGGGATTCAATGCAGAAGATGTAACACGGTATGCAGCAGAATTCGGGAAGGCGATTTCGCTGCGCTGGGTGGCTATACGGCTGGATGCGGTACAGCAAGGTTATGAAGAGGGGTTGTCCATTTTGGACGTGTTAGATGATGTTCAGCGTGGAGTAGTAGAAGCCGAGTTTGCCAAAAAAGGGATCACGTTGGACGAATATCTGCCGATGCCTGTTCACCCGTGGCAATTGGAACATGTGATTCTGCCAAGCTTCACGGGAGAGATCGAAGAAGGCAGCATTGTCGTATTGGACGTAGAAGTGGGCGACGTACAGGCCACATCCTCTCTGCGCTCGATGGCTCCGTCAATTGAATCCACCCTAATGCTCAAGCTACCGGTTAGTGTGCTGTCTCTGGGGGCTGCTCGTTATCTTCCGGTAGTCAAACTTCTGAATGGTCTTGCTGGAGAACGCATGTTAAGGCAGGCCGTTGCTTGTGACGAGACGTTGAAGGATAAGGTGTATATGTGTGAAGAGCAGAACTGGTGGGGCTTTATGCCAGAATCCATGGGACTGTTCGATGATCATCCACGCCATCTGGCTGCACAGATTCGTGTGTATCCCGCCGAATTGCTGAATGAAGCCTACAAAGTCATTCCAATGGCCGCACTGGGTGTGAATCTGGAAGGTCATCATCTATTAAAGGACATTCTGGGTGATGATCTGAGCAGCACGAATGTTCTCGACTTTTATACCAGCATAGCTACGACGTTTTATGATATCGTGATGCGCCTGTTCAAGGTGGGTGTTGTACCTGAGATTCATGGTCAGAACTGCTGTCTGGTGTTACGGGATAATCAGGTAAAAGGTCTTTTGTTCCGCGATCATGATTCCGTGCGTTTGCATCAGCTTTATCTGGACAAACATGGCATTGCAGACCCTGCCTATCATATTCGCCCAGGCTACTCGAACAGCCTGTATAACGAGACGATTCAGAAGCTGATCTTCTATGTGCAGTCTTTGGGGACGCAGGTGAATCTGGCTGCGATCATGGAGGCACTGAGCGAGGTGTATCACATCCCGGAAACGAAGTTATGGGAGATCACCGAGCAGGCTTGGAAGGAAGCGCTGCATCAAGTGCAGCTTCCCGAATCTGATCGGGCCGCGCTCGCTCATGCGATATTCGAGAGCAAGGAGTGGCCCGTGAAGTTAATTGTCCGTCCGCTGCTTGAAGCGGATGGGGTGCCTGGCGCGATGCCATCGGGCAAAGGCATAGGGTGGAACCCTTTTTACAAGGGATAGAATGCAGAAGGTGGCCCGCTTGATGGGTTGCCTTTTCGGTTTTTTTCGTAATGAAGGTTCAAATGGCGAGGGGGGGAATAAATGTTCATAATTATTGAAGGTGAATCTGATGAAATCCAAGTACAGAAACCGGACTGGTGTTATAAATGAATAAGTGTTACTGGCTCACCTTCTTATGATGGCAATGTGTTTGTTACTTATATTTACTAATTAGTTGTTTTCGGTTGATTAAAATTACCTATTTGTTGATTTAACAGACTTACTATTTCCTTTGAATTATTACTCATTCCATCGTCATTCTGATTCTTATTAGAGTTGGAATCACTCAATAGAACCTTTGAGCCGTCTGAATTAACAAGATACTGTCTAGTATAAGCACCTTCCCTTGCTGTAACCAGCTGCCCTTTTTTTTCTACTGATTTGTCCTTCTTTTCTTCGTCTTCTTTCTTTTCGACTGTTTGTACGAACAGCGTTGATTTAAACAACTCTTTGTTGTTTGTTAGATTGTTGCGTTGGTTAATGTGATAAATGCTAGGACTAGAATTGTTAACACGCATGACTTCACACCCTCTTCGAATGGAATTTTTTGAAATAATTGTAACATGTCATTTTATATCGGTATCTTTTGTTGAGAAATGAGTACAAATTGCGATTTGGACAAAAAAAGGGACACTCGCAGCTTTTCTTTTAACGATTTTAATGAATTTGATATCGTCATTCCCTGAAATACCTTATAAGTATCTTCGCGGTTCACCATTCCGGGCTTATATTGTCTACTTGACGGGGCTGTGAACATGACCCGGTTGATGGCTTGTTGTCATCGAAAGTTACAATGCTTGGAGGGAATAAAACGTTCATTACAGCTGAAAAATCTTATGAAAAGGCGTTGTAGGAAAGAGACTGATGGTATAATCGGGATATGTGTTATAGTCATACTTGTGTATTACTGAAAAGGTTTTCGGAAAAAGTGACATCTACTGTTGTAACCGCAATCATAATTTACTTCAAGAAAGTGAGAATCTACCATGAATCAGAAGAGGCTTTTTAATGATGGATGGCAATTTGCGAAAAGTAAGCTGGATGTTACGGAACCTGCGGGTCTGGTGTATGAACCTGTAGAGCTTCCCCATGATTGGCTGATATATAATACGCTTGAACTGTATGAGGACAGCATTGGATGGTACCGCAAGACGTTCCATTACAAGAAGGATGAGCGGCAGCTTTTGCTTTGTTTTGATGGCGTATACATGGACTCTTCGGTCTATGTGAACGGGCAGTTGGTTGGGGAGTGGAAGTATGGCTATTCTGCTTTTGAACATGAGATCACGAATGCACTGGTGGAAGGGCACAATGAGATTGTTGTCAAAGTAGTGCATCAGAGCCCGAACAGCAGATGGTATTCCGGGGCCGGAATCTATCGCCATGTGTGGCTGAAGACGAGAGACCGCAACCATATTGTTACGGATGGAATCTATGTATCCATCAAGCAACAGACGGATGGCTGGCAGGTGGAAGTGGATACGGAGCTAAACCTGGAACAGAATCAGCAAGCAGAACTATTGCATACGATCTTGTATGAAGGTCAGGTGGTGGCATCCAGCCAAGCGAATGTTACGGCTTTGGTGGGTGAGAATGCAGTTGTATCGGCAGATAGCCAACAGATCATTGTGGAGAATCCAAACCTGTGGAGCCCGGATGCACCGCATCTGTATGAACTGGTGACTGAGTTGCGATTGATCTCGGATGATCAGACAGTTGAATCGGTATCACAGCGCATTGGATTCCGGAATATCAAACTGGATGCCAATGAAGGATTCCACCTGAACGGGGTCAAGATGAAGCTGAACGGTGTGTGCGAACACCACGATCTCGGGGCGCTGGGAGCTGCGTTTAACCTGACGGCATTGCGTAGAAGATTTGTTTTGCTCAAAGAAATGGGCGTTAACGCCATCCGTACCGCGCATAATATGCCAGCCAAAGAGTTCATGGAACTCGCGGATGAGATGGGTATGCTGGTTGTGTCTGAAGCCTTCGATATGTGGGAACGTGCCAAAACGCCATATGACTATGCGAGATTTTTCCCGGAGTGGGTGCACACCGATGTGAAGAGTTGGGTGAAGCGAGACCGTAACCATGCCAGCCTGATCATGTGGAGTATCGGGAACGAAATCTACGATACCCATGCGGATGAGCGTGGACAGGAAGTCACTCGGATGCTGATGGATTATGTGCTGGAATTTGATCCAAAAGGTAATGCTGGCGTGACGATTGGTTCGAACTACATGCCATGGGAAAATGCACAAAAATGCGCGGATATCGTGAAGCTGGCAGGCTACAACTACGCGGAAAAGTACTACGACAAACATCATGAAGAGCATCCAGACTGGATCATCTATGGTAGTGAAACGTCATCGGTGGTGCAGAGTCGTGGGATATATCATTTCCCGTTCGAACAGCCGATTCTGGCAGATGACGATGAGCAGTGTTCGGCTTTGGGTAACAGTACGACCAGTTGGGGCGCGAAGTCGGCAGAATACTGCATCTTGGCAGAGCGGGATACACCGTATTCGCTGGGGCAGTTCCTGTGGACTGGATTCGATTATATCGGAGAACCGACACCGTATCATACGAAGAATTCGTATTTTGGACAGCTGGATACAGCAACGTTCCCGAAAGACTCCTATTACATCTACCAAGCGGCTTGGACGGATTATAAGAAAAGTCCGATGGTTCACCTGTTCCCTTATTGGGATTTCAGCCCGGGTCAGATCATTGATGTACGCGTGTGCAGCAACGCACCGAAGATTGAGCTGCAACTCAACGGCAAAACCATTGGCACGTACGATATCGATCAAGCCAATGGAACACAGCTGTCTGGCTGGTGGAAAGTGCCGTACGAAGAGGGTGAGCTGAAAGCGATCGCTTACGATGAGAACGGTCAGATCATTGCAACTGATGTGCAAAGATCCTATACGGATGCGAAGAAAATTCGTCTGCAAGCGGATCAGGAGCAGCTACATGCGAATGGCACAGACCTGATTTTTGTAGAAATTGATGTTGAAGATGAAGCGGGTAATCCGGTTCACAATGCAAACAACCGCGTACAAGTTCAGGTGACGGGTGCAGGACGATTACTGGGTCTGGATAACGGGGACAGCACCGACTATGATCCATACAAAGGATTGAGCAGAAGGCTATTCAGCGGCAAACTGATGGCGATCATCGGAGCGACAAATGAACCTGGAACAGTACGCGTTGAAGTTTCTTCCGAAGGGTTGGAAGGGGCTACGGCTGAATTTGAATCTCTACTTGTGGCGGCTGAACTTAATGATGAGAAAGAAGTACAACCTGTCTTCATGAACAATGAAGAACGTCCGGTGCTAACGGGGAATGCTCAGGAGATTCCTTTGCGGAAGATTGAGATCATCAGTAAAGCAGGACAGTTGCTCGATCCGTCCAACCCGGAGCTTACTGTAACCGCCAAGCTGTATCCGGAGAACACCTCCTACCGCGATATCGAGTGGGCTGTTGTGAACGATGCAGGAATTGAATCCAACATTGCCAAAGTGGAAGCTGTTCAAACAGAAACAGGCGACGACGGTGAGCATCAACATGCGGTGAAGGTATCGGCTATAGGTGACGGGGAGTTCAGACTTCGTGCAACCAGTACCAACGGTACGGATAAAACGAAACTCATCTCGCAGCTGGAGTTCAAGGCGGACGGTCTCGGCACAGCCTACAAAGATCCATACGGCTTCATCACGGGCGGACTGTACGATTACACCAAAGGTGAGGTTGGTAACGGCAATGAGCGCGGGGTAGCGACAAGTCGGGATGGAGAGACGCACGTAGGTTTCCGTAATATTGACTTCGGACCGTACGGCTCCGATACCATAACGATTCCTATTTTCACGCTGTCCACTGAGGACTACTTCATTCAGATCTGGGAAGGTATGCCGGATGAAGAAGGAAGTACGATGATCGCAGATGTGGTGTATGACAAAGAGTCCATCTGGAATGTATACCAGGAAGAGACGTACCAATTGTCCAAACGCCTTAGCGGGATCACGTCGATCTGTTTTGTACTGAAACAGAAGATTCATATTAAAGGTTTCTCCTTCGAGCGCCAAAGTCGTGCCTTTGAACAGAATGCGGCTGCATCCTGTGACCATCTCTATGGAGATACGTTCAAAATTGAAGCTGATCGAGTAGAAGGTATCGGGAACAATGTATCGTTGGAGTTTGAAAACATGGACTTTACGGCAGAAGGCACATCCAAGCTCGTGATCTACGGCCATTCACCGATCGATAAAAATACGATTCATATTCGCTTCGCAGGTGCGGACGGACAGAGCAACCAGCTGGTTGAGTTCACCCAGTCGGGTGGATATGAGGAGCGGGTGTTTGAGCTTGAGCAAGTGACAGGTGTGCAGAAAGTAAGCTTTATCTTCCTGCCAGGCAGTCAGTTTGACTTCGGCTGGTTCCGATTCGAGAAATAGGACGATACTTGGCATGAATGTTGTCCGGCATTGCTCTGTTTAGCGTTGTGCGCTTAAACAGAAAAATCCTCTTCAAATAACGATGTTCGTTAAGAACAAGACGTTTATTTGAAGAGGATTTTTTATATGTTAAGGGATTCATATGGTGTAAAAGCGTTCGTCTAGAGCCCTGACTTTTTCTTGTCTACATCGTCAATGGTCAACAGGGATTTCTCAGAATCCCAGGACACCTTCAGCCCCAAACCACGCAATACTTCAAAAGGCAAGGTGGTTGCTCCTGAGTAGTTATTTATGGGTTCAGATAGCTCTATGAGTTGCTCACTAGACGCGTCTATGGAAGTTATTTGATAATGTGCTTCGTTAGGGGTGATCGTAATTGTTCGATTGTTATATTTCAACGTATAGTAACTCAGGCTATCTTCCCACTTATGCACCTCAAATTCTGCTCCGATTGTTGCGGCGATTGCTTTGATTGGCAGTTGTATAGTCTTGGACGTTTCCACCGCGGGATACATGGACTGGAACAGCTCACCATTCAGAAAAATATCTATACCCAACTTGGCCTGAACCGGTTTGTAGACCATGCCCCCAGAAGATGTTGCAGGTGCGCCCGCTTCCTGATATTTATCACTTCCCCAGCCCCAGACAGTCCCCTCAGAGGATAAGGCAAGACTGTGGTAGTACCCTGCTGAAATATCGGTAATGCCGGATAGATGGTTTACTTTTCCTTCTTTGCCGGTCACGGTGCTTCCGTAGGTGAACACCTCCCCGGATGTTGTGAGAAGCAAAGTATAACTTGAATTGGCATCCATCTTCTTCACTTTGAGCTCGTGATGAAAGGGGGTGGCTTTGCCCTCTAAGTGCAGCTGCCAGACTTTTCCCTTTTTATCTAGTGCAAGTAGAGATGCATCTGCACCTGTGATTAAAGATATATTGGTCAGACCTTTTAACTTGGTTGGTTTGGAAGGTGCTTTACCGGGTTCGTTTGGCTCGTTCCATGTCCATACGGAGCCATCTTTCTTCAGGGCATATCCACGCAGGCCCACAGATTCAACTTGGATGATATCTTTTAGCCCACTAATCGCCTGTAGCTTACGTGTTCGTTCCAGATCTACGGCTTGAGACGGGGTTTGCCAAGAAAGAACAGTCCCATCCTGGAGGAGGGCGATGGTTGAAAAAGCCCCTATGCTAACATTCGTGGCGGAGGTAATATCAGGCACTTGACGTGGCATGTTGCCGTTGCCCCACTCCCAGATGGTTCCATCTGCTTGAATGGCTGCGTTGTTCCCACCCCCGGAGGATGAAATAACTGTTACATTGGATAATTTGGGAATACGAATCGGACTAAATGTATGACGATATCGAACGTTGTCGTTCACACCAAGTTCTCCCCAGAGATTACGACCCCAGGCCCATACGGAACCGTCACTTCTCAATGCGACTGTGTGATAATAAGCACCCTGTACAGCGGTATAGTAAAGTTTCTTTTCTACACTGCTTGATGAAGTTGGTTGAACAGAAGTGTTACTAGTGGAGGGGGACATGTTAGTGGCTGCATGAGTCGTTGGCACAGCAGCTAGCTCCATCAGCAGGCTTGACGCAACTAATGTTGTAGCTATTGCAATGGCGAATCGACGGGTCTTTTTACCGTTACCCTTGGATCGATTATTCAAGCGTGAAGTGGAGCATTTTTCTTTTGCTATGTGATCGGATGAGTTTACCGATTGCATGATATCGCCTCTTTTTCGGATGAGTTGGGTAAGAATGTTGCATTTCTTTCTAAACGCTCTATGAAGGGATGAAGTTACATACAAGTGATAAAATTTCCTATATATTGAAGAGGGCTAGGCGTAATTGCAGTCTTTCTAACAGAAACTAGGTAACCTGCACATAGTCTTTAACGTCGTAAACATGAGGTGATTGAATGAAAAGAGTGCTGCTTACTTTTTTGTTAATTTTAATAGTGTTAACAGCATGTGAGGCAAAGAATCGGACAGTGGATTCTCCAGTAATCACGAAATCATTCCCAGAAATTATTGAGCCCCATAATCCAGAGCAAGCGGAGCAAAGTGGGGATGTGGTAGTGCTTCTCGAAGGCATTAGGAATCGGGATAAGTGGAACACATTTATGAAGAATGTGAAGAAAAAACATCAGGATCAGATTCGTGTGACGAAGTATACCATTGAAGGTGGGCCCATTATCCATAAATTGATCTATGATGGTACAGCTATTCAATCGACTTACGATAACTCAAGGGATGCCTACGGCTCCAAACAGGGAATGAAGACTGACACCTGCAAAGGGATCGGGACAATGAAGAGTGAGCAGGGACATATTTTTTACGTGTTAACCGGGTGTGAGAAGGAAGAGAACCCCTTTTGGATGCCTAAGTTGTAAATGAGATGTATCCACATGCAAATTCTTAATAAAAACTGTGAAGCCGAGGCTGGTATGCAGGTTTTTGTTTCTATTTGAAAGGTGAAAAATCGAAATTTTATCTGTACAAAGCATTTACTGTCCATCGCCCTGAATCTCATAATCCAACTGCACTTCATGATCTGTATAGGTTGCATTATGCATTGTGATGGTAAGCTCATCTACTGTTTTGGTTTGAAATGGGATGTTTGAATCGGGAAGTTCGGATTCTTCTTTATTAGTTACAGAAAAATAAAGCACAAGTTGAAGTATCAATATGATAAGAGCAATAATGATAGCGATGATGATATTCCTTTTGCTCAATGTGCATCTTCCTTTCAGCGAATAGATTTTTAATGAAGTGAATTTAGTGGTTAATAACCAATTATATCATATTTTGGGTGGTGATATAAATGAAGAGGCTTTGGGTGTTATGTATTTTGATACTTTTAGTGACAGGGTGTGGTCAGAACAATAGAGAGAAAGCCATTGATTATCTAACGCAAAATCAAAGAAATGATGCATCACTCATTGTATTTACCGACCGACCTTCGGAGCGACCATTTATTGTTGAGTTACAGACGCAATTAAATGAAGTAAATAACGAGAATTTGAGGGCAGAAGGCCCAATAACTAACGTAACCTTTTATAATGTCCGTGATGAAAATAAGTTTAATTATGAGAAGATTTTTGGTCTGAAATCATATCCGTACATGATCCTGTTCGAGAAAGGCGAGATTACACTGGAGACGCATGAACCGGAAGAGATCGTTCAGCATTTTAAGAAGAGGTGAGAGTCTACTAAAAAGAAGTTTGATCCCGATGGATCGTCTGAGTTAAACATACAGTGAGGTCCTACTGGGGAAACAATGAAGCCATGCTGGCAAGACAAAGGACAACTATCGCAGGACTCTTGTCTTTTTTATTGGGCTTCCCTCATAGTTATTCGCACACTCTCCGAATGTGTTAAGGACATAGTATAGGGCATATATACTGTGTGCCTTGGCCTAAGGAGATGACCATTTTGAAGTATCTGAACAAGAGGACAGCCACCCTCAACAAATTGAGGCCCAGTCGTTCTACGTTGAAATGCAGAAAAAAACACTTGGGAAAACGAAAGAAATGCCATATTATCCGCAGATCTTATCGGAAAAAGCGCTGCTCACTGAAGCGTCCATTAAGATCACAGAAAATGGCCCGTGACAAAAAAGTCATTGCATTACCGAGAGGGGTAGGCAGCAACCCGGTATGTTGTGAGCCTGCCCCCCTGCTCGCTCCGTTGAGACAACATGAATTGGAGACTGTGAGTCTCCCTGGAACGCAAGGTGTGGCAGGTGTCCAAGGCCCCGCAGGCCCTCACGGCGGGCCGGGTCAACAAGGGGTTCCCGGAGCGCAGGGTCCTGTTGGTCCTCACGGTGGGCTGGGTCAACCGGGAGTTCCGGGAGCGCAAGGCCCGGCAGGTCCTCAGGGTGAAACGGGTCAACGGGGAGTTCCCGGAGAGCAAGGCCCCGCAGGCCCTCAAGGTGAATCGGGTCAACCGGGAGTTCCGGGAGCGCAAGGCCCGGCAGGTCCTCAAGGTGAGCCGGGTCAACCGGGAATTCCGGGAGCGCAAGGTCCGGTTGGTCCTCAAGGTGAATCGGGTCAACCGGGAGTTCCCGGAGCGCAAGGTCCTGTTGGTCCTCAGGGTGAACCGGGTCAAGCAGGACTTCCCGGAGCGCAGGGTCCGGCAGGTCCTCAAGGTGAGCCAGGTCAACCGGGAACTCCCGGAGTCCAAGGACCAATGGGTCCCCCAGGTGAGCAAGGTCCGCCGGGCACGGTACCCGGAATTGAAATCATTCCTACGGCAAACCGTTACTTCTATTTTCCGGATACCGATCTGGATTTGTCGGCCTCGGTTGTAATTCCTGCCACAGAATTCACAAATGACGATGGCGACAGCATAACCGAATTTGCCGGGGTTGGACTTACTAGTTTCAACAATCTTTATATAAACGGGATTGTACAACCAGGAAACTCATACAGTGTAAGTGCGGAGAGGTTGTTTTTTTCGTCACAAAGCGGTGTGATCTTTGCAGGGACACCTATCACTATAGAGATAATTATAATAACAGCCAATATCATAAATGGTTAAAATTGGTTGTAGTTGCTGGTTCCTTTGCCTTCACTACTCCCAAACCTACCACATATACTATGTTAGGTAGGAGGTGAGAAACATGCCACTTGTGACACCATTTCAGAACAGTTTAAGATTTGCTGCAACCATTGGTGATGGGACCGGCACTGGGGTAACGTTTGCCATTGCTGCGACTGCCTTTACAAACGACGCTGGTGTAGCTGCAACCGCATTTCCAGGCACCTACAACTACTACAATCTTTATATTAATGGCCTTATGCAAACAGCAGATACCTCCTCGACTACGACGACTACAATTACAATTCCCGGTGGAGATGCATTAAATGATGGAACTCCAATTGTTGTACAATTTGTAGTGTCTTAAAGAAGGTTTAATCCTACTGTATCGTTATCTTGTGCGACTTCTATCTGTGATAGAAGTCGTTCTTTTTGTACAAGATACCCAGTCGACTCAACGGCATTCATCTATGCATTAATGTGCAAATATAGTTACCCAGGGATGTTGCCGAACTACCGGATAACCTCTGAGGAAATGATCCTTCCGTTTGATTCCAATCTTCCTTCCCACTTGTTAAAATTTAGGTACATAAACTAAGGTCAGGTTGGCGGGTGATAAGGAAATGCAGCGAATCGAGGTACATCCCGATCTATTGGAGGAAAAGGCCCGGTTGGTCCAGCAGAAGAAACAGGAACTGGAGCGAATGGTCAGGGAACTGGAGAAATCCATTTATATGTTGCAATCCGATTGGTCGGGTGTGACAGGAGAGCGTTTCTTCTGGGATTTTATGCAGGTGAAGGAAGTGTTCCCGACTACACTTGGGCTGTTGGACGAAATCCAGAAAGAGTTTACGTTTATCGCAATGAACTTCAGAACAACGGACGGCTCAGGCGAGGTTGCGCTGTACATTCCAGAAGAACTAAAGCGAAATTTCGCTGTAGGGCTGCTTGATAAATCAGTAGGAGAAACAATAACGGGAATGGGGCAGACGGCAGAATCTTTCTTCGAGAACCCATTCAGTACATTAAGCAGTGTGGCATATGCCATGACAGTGGGCAAAGTTGTAGACGTTGGGCGTGGTATTCAGTTTGCATGGGACACCGCTTGGGGTACGGGAACGGCGAGATCTGATATAGAGCAATTTGTAGAAGAGCAGAAGAAACAGATCGATGAGAGTGGTGCAGGGTATTACGGTGGGGCGATGACGGGACAGGCCTTGGCGTATGTTTTGTTTGGCAAGGCATTTCGTTCGAAGGACGACATTGGGTCGGGTGGAGGTAAGAAAGAATCAGAGGGAATTAGCAGTTTAACTAGTGACTCAAGGTTAAGAATGGAAGGCAATAAAACAATATACCCTAATCAATTCGGTAATGAGGTATCTTGGACCAAACAAGGTTCTAAAGATATAGATGCTATTATTGAGAAGAATTTAAAAAGCTCAAAAGCTGGTGATATTCTAGAGGGTCAAGTAGCACAGACTGTAAAAGGTACAGGAAGATTACAGGGGACTGGAATACAGTTGAAACTGCAAGATGATACAATAGCAGGGGATATTGACGTGTTAACAGATTCACATCTTATTGAAGTGAAAAAGTCTTTAAGTGCAGTAAGTAAAAAACAATTTGATAAATTGACCGATCCATTAAATGAGAAATACTTTAACTACGATAACAAGGAAATAATATATTATATTGAAGATATTACTGTAAATAATAGAACCCAAGAAAATCTAGTTAAAATGATTCAGAATAAAGGAATAAAAATAATAAGTTCTGCTAACGAATTAGAGGAGGTCTTGAAGAAGTGAGTTCTTTGATTTTTTTGAAAAAGATAGAAAACTATTCCCCTGAAAAAGCCATTGAGGATTTTAAGAAAGCAGCGCAAAAAGCGAACATGTTTTGTATTTTAATAAAAGATAAATACCGTGATGATCTCTTCATATCTGCTGAAGGGACACTATCAGAAGTTGATGAATTTACTTTTAAAAACATGGATAATAAGGACAACTTAAAGTACTTCACATTTAATGTTAATCAAGTAGAGGAAGACTCAATTGATAGTTTCACTTGGCTTACTCAAAGCGAAAATTATTTCTGGGCTTTAGATATTGAAAATATAAATCATGAGTACAAGTTTATCTTTAGATTTCTTGTAGAGTATTTTAAAGATAATGGCGAGGATTATTTATGGTTTGATGATGCCGAGTGGTATTACACAGCTGATGATATTTTAAAATTAAGTCAGATGCCTTATGATCCGAACTGGTGCAGTGAAAAGATTGTCTAGTTGTATACATTTGAAAATAACGAGGTTTTACTAGGTATTAGACATAGTCGAGGAGTATTGAAATAATGGGAATGTCATCTTTTGTATTATTTAAACGTGGAGAAAGCACGTCAGCAAGTGATTTATTGAGTACTATTAATAATATATGTATAAAAGAGAAACTTTTATTTGATAATGATGAAGAAACTTACAATAGCGAAGGTACATTAAAATACACTCGACTATATATAAGCGACACGCCATTCAAGGAAAATTACTCAAGGACGCTTAGCTTTAGTGTATATGATGAACCTTATGAATTTCAAAACGTTACTTATGATTGGGATGATACGCAAAATGAATATTTTAAAGCAGTAGTATCTGATGACTTTGATGATAATGAGGACTTATTATTTAAATTCCTTTTTGCTTTTCTGAGCGAATGCCCCGATGCAAGAGTATGGATTGAAGAAGATTGGTTTTACAATCTGGAAGATATGAAAAAGATAAAGGCATCCTACAATAATAATTGGTGTTATATAGATCCAAACAACATTTAAGTGAAACACAATAATTAAGATTCAGGCACTTCTACCAGACCATAAGTAGAGGTGCTATTTGCTGTTTTATCCAAACAAATAATTCCGTGGTATGATTATAAAAAATACGATAAGGAGTTGACGTATGAGGAAAATTTCTCTAATGGTCATTGCTTTGTTCATGGTAGCGATCGCGATCTTACCACTTTCCGCATCTGCTGCTTCGAAAGCAGACTTTCGCAATGTAAAGTGGGGCATGAACACTAAACAAATCAAGAAACTAGAAAAGGACAAACTGATTGATTCAGGAAGTGTTAACCATTTTTCATACCTTACATACAGTTCGTCAGTCTCCTCAACATCTGCAGAGTTATCTTACTTGTTCTACAAGAACAAACTGGTTCGTACTATCTACGAAGTGAAGGGTAACACATTTGCGACTTCTGGAGATAAGATGAATACATATTACGGCATCAAAGATGCCTTGGAAGACAAATACGGTAAACCTACTAATTCGACTGATAAATACATCATTGGTGCAGAGTCTAGTCTAACGAACGATGACGCATTGGACCTGAGTATGGGGAACATTATGTTTAAATCACGGTGGGTAATCAATAATAAGCGAACAGAAGTTGCGCTTTATCTAGATCGATACCAAGGACAACCACGTTTGCGCATCCTGTACTCAGATCGGACAAATAACTTAGACATTGATAAGTTGATGTATTCAGATGGTTTGTAAGGCATAATACGATGATATTCAAAAAGGGGCGATCTGTCATAGGGAGAACTCCTTTTTTGTATCAAAACAACTAATGAAATTTTCCCCATGCTGGACGATAATATAGTAGAAGTAATAACTTACCTATGGCAACTATTCAGCTCACCATATACATAGAGAACGATCCACAACCATCCTACACCCACACGAGGTACATTCATGAAACAAGGCATATATGAACAGCTTATCAACACCATCACCAGGCAGGAGATTTCGGCGCTGGACCCGGATGTGTATAACATTGGAACCGAGAAGTTGAATGCAGAGGAAGCGCGCAAGCTGCTGTCCACGTATTTGGCGACGGTGACCCGGCGGGCGCTCAAGATTGTGCGGGAACAGACAGAAGATAAGACAGCAGTGTTGGCACAGATCCGAACGTGTAATGAGATTATTGCTACCCTGAAAGGCACGCTGGGGGAAGAAGAATACAACGAATTGCAACTGGATGAGCAGGGGGAAGTGCTGACCCATGTGTACTCCAAGCTGAACAGCATTCGTGCGGTCCGGGATACCAAAATCGTTCGTCCAGATACGCCGATCTCCCAGAGCTCTTTGTTCACAGGTGCCAAGTCCGAGCCGAGTATGTTATTGGAGTTGCAAAAGGAGATCATGACCGCCGATCGGATCGATTGGCTGGTATCGTTTATCAAATTTAGCGGGCTTCGCCTGCTGCTGGAACAGCTTCAACAGTTCACGGCTAGTGGAGGGAAGCTGCGGATCATCACAACTACATACATGGAAGCAACCGACCTTAAGGCCATCACTGAACTTAGCAAACTGCCCAACACGGAAATCCAGATTTCCTATGATACCAAAGTGACTCGGCTACACGCCAAAACGTACATTTTCCACCGCGATACCGGATTCACCACAGCCTATGTCGGCTCCTCTAACCTGTCCAACCCGGCGCTGACCAGTGGTATGGAGTGGAACCTCAAGGTGACGGAGAAAGATTCACTCGATGTGCTGCGCAAGATTGAAGCGACCTTCGAGAGTTACTGGAATGACCGTGAATTTACGCGGTATATGGCTGAGGATGAAGGCCATGAGGCACAGTTGAAGGCGGCTCTGAATCGTAAAAAAGATCAGTCCAACCACTTTCACCTCGACATCCAGCCTTACGATTATCAAAAGGAAGTGCTGGAAGAGCTGAACGCCGAGCGTACGCTGTATGGACGAAATCGCAACCTGATCGTCGCCGCCACAGGCGTTGGCAAAACAGTCATCTCTGCCTTCGACTACAAGCGATTCCGGGCAAGCCATGTGGGAGCTAAGCTGCTTTTTGTCGCCCATCGGGAAGAAATCTTGAAGCAAAGTCGGGACACGTTTCGGTATATCCTGAAGGATATGAACTTTGGTGAGCTGCATGTCGGGAATTACCGAGCAGAGGCGCTGGATCACTTGTTTGTTAGTATTCAGAGCCTTAACTCCATGAAGCTGACGGAGATCACTAGCTCAGACTATTACGATTACATCATTGTGGATGAATTCCACCATGCCGCTGCTCCTTCGTACCAGAAGCTGTTGTCCCACTACGAACCGAAGATTTTGCTAGGACTCACTGCAACGCAGGAACGGATGGATGGCAAAGACATTACCGCCTACTTCGATCATACGATTGCCGCCGAGATCCGTCTAACCGATGCCATTGACCGGAAACTACTGAGCCCTTTTCAATATTTTTGCGTCACCGATACTGTCGATCTATCCCAAGTGAAGTGGTCGCGTAAAGGCTACGACCTGAACGAACTGGAGAAGCTCTATACCCATAACAAAATCCGTGCCAACCAGATCATCCAAAGTCTGAACAAATACGTAACCGATCTGGACGATGTGAAGGGGCTTGGTTTCTGTGTAGGGGTGGATCATGCAATGTATATGGCAAAAATATTTAACGAAGCCGGCATTCCATCCATGGCCCTGCATGGCGGGTCGAGCGAACAGGAGCGTCATTCTGCGAAAGGACAGCTGGTGAACGGGGAACTGCGCATGATCTTTGTCGTTGATCTGTACAATGAGGGCGTGGATATCCCTGAGGTGAACACCATCCTGTTCCTGCGTCCTACTGAGAGTCTGACCGTATTCCTGCAACAGTTGGGACGTGGACTCCGGATGGCGGAGGGCAAAGAGTGCCTGACCGTGCTCGACTTCATCGGACAAGCGCATCAGGAGTACAGGTTCCAGGATAAATTCCGCGCCCTGATCGGCGCTACTAAACATTCTATCTCGTATTACGTCGAGAATGGATTTTCGAACTTACCACGCGGCACGTTCATTCAATTGGAAAAGCAAGCGAAGGAATACATCATGCGCAACCTCAAGCAGATGAGTCGTAATCGCAGAGCGTTGATCCAGAAGCTGCAAACGTTCCAGCAAGACACCGGACTGCCGCTGACCTTGGCTCATTTTGTAGAGCATCACGGGATGACACTCTATGAATTCTATGGTGGACGTACGGGGAGAAGGTATTTCCGCGGTATGTTAGCCGAAGCCGGATTAACAGCACCCATCGAGGATGAACACGAGGAATACATCCGCAGACTGCCATCTGTGCTGACGATTAACTCCCGAAGCTGGCTGACGTTCCTGATCGACTTTATTGAAAAAGGGAAAGAAGCAACCACCGCTGATGAACAGCGCATGTTGATCATGTTCTATTATACCTTCCATCGGGCTGCGCCCGAGAAGCTAGGACTGAGCAGCATCGAAGAGGGTGTGCAGCGTGTGCTTTCTTCTGAGGCATTCCGAGCAGAGCTTGTGGATATTTTCAAATATAATTGGGCTCATCTACGATTTGTGGATAAAAGCAATTCGTTCCCGTACACTTGTCCACTGGATATCCACTGTATGTACTCCATCGACCAAGTGCTCGCCGCCTTCGGTTACTGGAATGCCCAGCAATCACCCGCCTTCCGTGAAGGCGTGAAGTATTTTGCAGATGAACAGACCGATATCTTCTTCATTACATTGAACAAATCAGACAAAGATTTCTCTCCATCTACGCTGTACGAGGATTATGCGATCAACGAGCGTTTATTCCACTGGCAGACACAGAGCCGGGTGTCAGAGCATACAGCTACCGCGCAGCGGTACATCCATCATCGGGAGACGGGCAACCGAATCGTGCTGTTCGTGCGGGAGTATAAGGAGGAGCATGGCTATACGTCTCCATTTGTGTTCCTGGGCGAAGCGGATTATGTGAGTCATGAGGGGAACAAACCAATGAGCTTTGTGTGGCGGTTAAGGGAAGAGATGCCTGCGAAGATGGTAGCGGTGGCGAATAAGTGTATTGTTTGAGTTTGAAATGAATGGACCTGCTATGTAAAGCAGGTTTTTTTGTTTGAAATTGTATTTTATAGTGGAAATAAGTGGTTTATTGTTGGATAATGATTCTATGAGCCTAGATACTACCAATACACTGATCTAATAGACCTATAATTTTGTTGATTTTATAAGATGATATGAATACGTTACTTTAGATTACACGAGGTTATTCCGATAAGATCAGTTGTATACATCATGATTGCGATGAAACTAAAAAAGATAAAAATGTAAGGCCTTTTTATTATTCAAAATAATCTTATGGATAGGAGGCATAGTGAGATTCACGCGAATCGTTATTAATCTTTCCAAAAGTGCATATTAGCACAGAACATAACGAAACAGTAATTTAACAGGATCAACTGCTATTAACATTACATATAAACAAAGGAATTGCACCAAGAGATATGATAAAGCAGATTGAGGATAAACATCCTTCAATCCTTGATGTCGCTGTTAGTGGTTAAGCCTTTTTAGTGTTTATTTAAATAGTACGAAAATTACTTTTTAGAGGAGTTATTGGAATGGAATTATTGAGAGTGAAATTGAGTAATATACTTGTTAATGAGGATAATCCTAGGAATGAACCGCAAGAAAGTGAAGCTGATGCTATTAAAGTTCTATTTAAGAAGGAAAAAGAGTTATTTAATTTAATGTCTAATATTGCAGAAAAAGGTATAGATAGATCGGAGAGAATAATTCTTACGAAATTAGATGGCATGAATGATTATATTGCAATGGATGGAAACAGAAGGGTAACTTGTTTAAAATTGTTGAATTCAAGTGAATTTCTCCCCGCTGATATTAATGATCGAGAAAGAATAAAAAAACGAATTGAAAAAATCATCGAAAAATATGATTATAAAAAAACAGTTCATATAGATGCTGTTGTTTATGACATAGATCATGAAGAAGAAGAAATGTTGGATACAATAAGAAGAAAACACACTGGTGAAAATAAAGGTATTGGAAGAATGAGATGGGATTATACTGCACAAGTGAGATTCAAGAAGGATGACTTTAAAAAGTTTCTTTCAGGTTACTTGAATAGTATTCTAAAAGTAGAAAGATCTTATACCACAATGGAAAGAATACTCTTGGACAAAAATATGCAATCACGTTTAGGTATTATTGTTCATAAGGATAGACTAGAAGTTGAGAGATTAAATGAGAGTAGCCTCAAAAAGCTATATTATATTTTATATTTGTTAGATAATAAAAGAATAAGAGTGAAAGATGTATACAGCAAAGAAGATCGTGAATTATTTTACAATAAATTCTTTGTTGATAATGATGAATGGAAGTTTTTAAAGAGTCCTTATAATAATAATTATCCATACCCAACAGGAACAGAAGATGAAAATAAGCGAGGTAAGGAAGGAGGATCAGGACCAAAAGACGAAAATAAGCCGGATGACAAAGGACCAAAAGACGAGAATAAGCCGGATGACGAAGGACCAAAAGACGAAAATAAGCCGGATGACGAAGGACCAAAAGACGAAAATAAGCCGGATGACAAAGGACCAAAAGACGAAAATAAGCCGGATGACGAAGGACCAAAAGACGAGAATAAGCCGGATGACGAAGGACCAAAAGACGAGAACAAGCCGGGTAACGAAGGTGGATCAGAATCAGAAGACGAAAATGAGCCGGGTAACGAAAATGGTCCAGGGCAAGGAGAACAAAAACTGGTACCTGATTCCAAAGTTTTATTTCAAGGTATTATATATGAGGGTGATCACCAAGGTATCTGGAGATCCCTATCGGAAATTCATCGTATGAAGTTGCGATACTCTGATAGATATCTTTTGAGTCTAACCTATCTTTTGAGGACACTAATTGAGTGTACGTTGCAAGAATATTTAGTGAAAAATTCACTTTTTGATAATTGGCATAAACCGAATCAAGACCCTTCAATAACTGATTTGATCAGATATAGTGTTCAAAATAATGTCTTTGCTACTACGAATAGAAATTATCAAAGAATAATTGTGTTGGCTGATTCACAAAAAGATTACGATAGCTTGAACGTTATTGCCCATGGTAAATATAGCTTACCGTCTATAGAAATTTTGAAAATAATTGAAAAGAGATGGTATATTCTTATGAAGCACATGATTGAAGATTTAAACAAAAAAAACTAAATTAGATATGAAAAAGTAATTATACTCATGTTTTAATAACATAATATGATTAATGAGGGAGAACCTACATTGAATTATACTTCCGAAAGAATTCCAATACTAAACTTAGTGTTAGACCCGTTAAATCCAAGATTCGTTTCACTCCCTTCTCCAAACGATGAAAGTATCAAGAACTACTTGGTACAAAATGAAGATGTAATAACTATTGCAAGAGGTATCAATGAAGATGAAGGATTAATGCCTGGGGAGCGTATTATAGTCTTTAGAGAGAACGAAAACAATTATATAGTTTTAGAAGGGAATAGACGGATTTGTGCCTGTAAGTTACTTTTGGGACACTTTATTACAGATCGAAAAATACCTTCTATTTCTGAGACGACTAAAGAAAATATAGAAATTATCAATGTTGATGTTGTGGAGAGTCGGGAGGCTGTACAATCAACTTTGTATAAAAGACACATCAAAGGAATTCGCAGTTGGCCAACTCAAGCTAAACTTTCATTTTTTGCTAACCGTTATTTGGCTGGGGAAGGTATAGATGAAATTAGCAGGGATACAGGATCTGCCAAAGGAAAAGTCACAGGATTCATTCAGAATTACAAATTACTACAATATGCGTTGAACCTCCCTCAATGGAGGGAGGTTGAGTTGGACAGTCTAGACCCAATGGGACTAGATATAAATAGATTCCTAAGAGTATTTAATTCTAATTCCAAGTATTATTCTAATAAAACTGCAAAAAATCTTCTTAAGTTATCGTTTGATGAGAATCTTAATCCAATTTCGGAGTATGGTGAAGATATAATGAATCTTGGATTATATTATATAGCTAAAGCAGCCTTCCTTACTAAAGAACTAACTACTAGAAATCATGTTGATTCAATTTCAGAATTTAATACATTCATGAGGGAAATTAACCCTATAATAGATACTGAAATAACTTCAACTCAAGAAGACTTGAAATTAGATTATTCAAATAGAACTGAAGATGATCAATTGAAAAATAACAATAACTCCAATATCCTTAGAACAATATCAGGAGTTCAAGAACCTACTGAAATGAAAAAGGTTACATTAGTAGATATGCCCTTTAAATTGTCCAATCCGAAACCATTTGTATTCTTTGAGTCATTAAAATGGAACGTTTTACAATCAAACGATATTCAAGATATCGGGCTAATGCAATTAGCAAAGGAAATTCAGAAAATTTCTAAATATAATCATTATGGATGGTACACTATATCAGCTACGCTATTGTTAAGGTCTTTATTAGAACAAAGTTTGAAATTTTATCTAAGAAAAGTGGGGGAATGGGAATCGTTAACCTCTAACAATCAGGGTAAAGACCCAATGCTTAGTCAATTAATTAAATTCTACAAGCATAATAAACGTTACGAGAAATTATTTGTTGAAAAGAAGTATTACTCTGCATTCCTTAACTCGGTCAATGATGAAAATATAACATTTCTTGATACGGTAGTACATAATGCTGGAATAATACTTCCTTCTAAGGAAAAATTAGAGTCTATTACTAAAGGGGGAATGTATACTCTTATTGAATACATTCTAAATGAAAAAAAATATTGGAAGATAAGTAGGTGACAGTAAATTGAAAATTCAAAAAAGTCCGTTGCGATATCCTGGTAGCAAAAGTGATCTAAGTCCCTATGTAGAAAAAGTTATTCACAACAACGACTTAAATGGTTGTCACCTGATAGAGCCCTTCGCAGGAGGGGCATCAATTTCTTTAACGCTTTTACAGAAAGGAATTGTAGGTAAAGTAACATTACTAGAGTTTGATCCTTTGGTTTATTGTTTTTGGGAAAGTGTCTTTAAATATACAGATCAACTTTGTGAGATGATCGAAGAAACGCCTATAACGATTGGAGTATGGGAAAGATTTCAAATATATAAAGGTATAGATATCCCGTTGAAAAATAACATACTGGAACTTGGATTTGCGGGTTTGTTTCTTAATAGAACTAGTTTCTCTGGGATTTTAAAAGGTGGACCCCTTGGGGGGAAAGAACAGTTAAGCACTTATAAAATTGATTGCCGATTTAATAAACAGAAGATTATCGAAACAATTAAGTTCATTTCTTTATTTAGTGATAGAGTTAATGTGAAATGGGGTAATTCGCTAAAATATTTGAGTAATCTGAAAAAAAAAACATCCCAAGAAAAGACCTTTCTATATGTTGATCCCCCCTACTATGACAAAGGTAAGTCATTGTATAGGAAATATTTCACAGAAAGGGATCATAAAGCACTCTACAGAAGATTGACATCTTTACAATATCCTTGGCTTTTAAGTTATGATGATTGTCCATTTATTACTTATCTGTATTCTCATTCTAAAACTGATTTAAAAAAACAAAATTTATTTTTTGACTATTCTGCAGGTGGTAGTAAAAAAAAGCAAGAAATATTAATCTCTAACCTGGAGATTCCTCCTATAGCACATGTTAAAAATGAATCAATTATTATTTGAATATTTTTAGAATTAAATAAATCATGATATGTATTACGAAGAGCAAAGTAAAGGTTTAGTTTACTTTGCTCTATTACTGTTATGTGATGAATTCGTGGTTGAATCTAACCCTTTAATAATTTCACGTACGACATTTCTTGCTAGATCAATACTATAGAATTCAGAATTCCTTAGCATACTCACAATATCCTGAATTACAGCCTCCGACTCGTTGATCTCCATATCTTCATTAACATAAGCGAACAACTGCGATATATTTACCTCCAGGGCTTCAGCGATTTTAGCCAAGTTAACCAAAGATACATTCTTTTCCCCACGTTCAACTTGTCCGATGTATGTAAAATGAAATCCACCTTTTTCTCCAAGTGCCTCCTGGGATAGTCCCTTCTCTTTCCTTAAAACCTTGATTCGAGCGCCGACTAAATTTAAAATTTCTCTGTCTTCCACGATACGCACCCCCTCTATGTAAAAGTGTAGACAAGATTTAGGGGGCTAAACATGACTATTTGAATCGTATAATTTTTGTTAAATTATATCTTTGGGTATGTTTTTATTGTATAATACTGGTATTAACTCTTTGGAGGGATGACAATGGCAAGAAATTGGTCCATAACCGAAGCACATTGTAATCACCTAGTAGATTTCACCCCACGTTCGCAAGACCATGATATCTCCACACAACCTAGGTCCAAACATATTCCTGCTTACCACATGATACATACTACAATCATGGAATATCACCAACATGCTAAGTATCATCTCAAACTTGCGGCCATCATGTGTAAACACAATCAGTTTAAAGCCTGCCTAATTCTATGTGATTGGGCTCTAGCCTCCATGATTAAGGCACTTTATATCCATAAGTATCATTCAGTTCATCCACCCAAGGAACTCACTATGAACGAAATCTTGCCTCTAGTGCATACGGACACTGAACCTGGATTGGATATCGCTTTGTTCATCGGCACGATGCAACATATGTCATCTTTAGAGGAACGCCAAGAGGATCAATATTTAGACCTTGATAACATCGAAAAGCTCCTTCAACGAACGGAAGACATTTTGGAGGAGTTAGCCACTCGATTGAATGATAATTCAACAAAGTTTTTCTGATATAAGGCGTGTCATGATCATCTGGAGGTTCCTTTCACAGGAATGGGACTGGAGGATTATAAGTACTGAAACCTATTTATTTGGGGAAAGGGAAAATCAGGATAATGGGTGGATGTATTTGCAACAAACTTCTGCTAACATTGTAAAATCCTAATTTTAATGGCGGAGAATGATATGAGTACAATTAAAGTAACACCAGAGCAACTACTCCATGTATCCAGGCAGATTGAGCAGGGCAGGCAGCAGTTGGAAGGTATACGTAATGACCTGACTGCACGGATCGGCTTCATCCAGTCTCAGTGGGCGGGAGCAACGCAGGAACGATTTTTCTATGATTTTCAGCAGTCACGTCCTGTACTGGATCGAGCACTGGAAAGTATGGTACAGTCCTCTCAGGATCTAATGGGGATTGCCGAGAGATTCGACCAAGCAGATCAGGAACAGGTGAGCTTGGGAGCCGTTGCTGGACAGATTGCTGCCCATACATTGATGAACCATAATACAGGTAACCCAGAAGAGCAACGACGAATGGTATATAATCCTTTGTTTGGAGTTAACATGCCTGCCAGTGAAGCAGAGGATGGGATGCCAGGGCAAAAGGAGTTTGTTAAGTATTGGGAACAGGGTGGCACCTATGAAGAAATGAGAGCTGGACCGAAGCAACCGGAGTCTGGCGGTGGGGATATATATGATGAACAGATTAGTGCATTTAAGGAAGGTCATCATCCCGTAACTGGAGAATCCATACCTGCATGGCAAGCAGCAGTTTCTATTGGAGGTTTACAGACTGCTAAGCTCGTGTTGGCTTTTACTGGAATGTATAATAGGGGTTATAAGGTTCCGAAAGAAGGATTAGGATTCCCAAAAGGTATGATCGGTGGAAGAATTACAGTAAGCAATGAAAGAATTAACCATGCTTCACTTGGGGATTTCAATTCTAAAAATAGATTGATCAATGGTGGTCACGGTCAAGATAATATTAATTACTTACTTAAAAATAAGATCCCATTTAACATTACTAAAGAATATGAAAACGGTGTACGAGTTGGTAATATACCAAACCACAAAAACAAAGCAAAGCGAAGTGGAGAGGGACAAACATGGTTCCCTAAGGAGTGGACATCGGAAGACATCAAAAAGTCAGGTGAGCATGTAGCAAATCTGCCTGAGAATAGAGTTAAGGGTGACGGTGAATGGATGTTTGGAAACTATAATAACGTTAGAGTAGGAGTGATCAAGAACGATGGACAGATCGGAACAATTACTCCAGATAACTCAAGACAACCGTAAGGAGAGCGAACCATGGTAGACTACAGTGAAAAAGTTATCTCATTAGTAAAGAAGAGAAAAGATTTACATCCCGACGATCCAGCTATTCAAACGATATGGAATGAGTTGGTTGACATTCTAAAAGAGAATGAGCATAGCGCCATATCATTTCTAAATCAATGCGGAGAAGAAGATTTATATTGGCTCAGTGAGATATTTGAAGATCTATCTTCTGAATTCCAAAGTCGAGCATTTATAGATTTTCTTCTTCAATTGCAAAAGAAGTATCCTGATCTGGATATGGAGCAAGACATAGAATATGCGATCCAATCAATGGAGGACTAAAAATAAGAAGATTGACGGCCTATTTCAACTCAAATACGAGTAGTCATGGGCTATTTTTATCTCTTCAATCCAATCTACTGCCTTACAAAATCAACCCGTCCCTTCAATTGAAAGTATCCAAGCCCAAGAAGCTTAGGGTAGGCGAAGATGATTTGTTTTGGATCATCGATATAGATGGTGACTTTAACATAATTGGAGTGAGATGATGAGAGTTCAGCTTAAAGATACATTAGCATTACAAACCAATTTATCATCTGTTCGAAAATATATCGTATTTGAAATAGAAGCTGCTCCTTCAGGAGATACGTATTACAGGATTGAAAATGATGCTAATCGGGTTGTTCCTTATGATTCGTCACTATTTAATGTAGTTTCGGATAAGCTAAATGGTGACTGGACTATCTTAGATAAGCCTAATCAATCATCAGCCAGATTGCCAAGAGAGATTGCTTACATGACATTTTGGGAAGATTTTTACAATGATGAACCCAAGGCTCTACGGGCGTTTAATCAAGCTAAGGCTAGATTATATCTTGAAGAGTTAGAGGATACCGAAATCCAAAATATTCTGGAGAGTAACAACGAGGAAGAGATTTACCTTGTCTTAAATACGTTAATCAGGACGAAGTGTGACACATTTACGCACGAAATGATCCAGTTTGCCAAAAAGAGGCTGGAAGAAAATCGTTATCCAGAGGACAATATATTATTGGCTACATTCCAATATTTGAGTTTGTTTCAAGAAGAACATATCAATGAATTCTTTGTATACTACTTGACCAACATAGAACTTGGAAATGATGAATTAACAGAGATCGTGAGTAATTACTTTGCATCATCACAGATATGGTGAGTGGATGGGGCAAACCTTAGAGAATATCATCTTTGATTTTAAGAAAAAACAACTACTGAGATGGTTACGCTTTTGCTCGTCGATCCGTCAGCTTGATGCGGGTGACCTGGAGGTTGTGTTGACAGTGGGTCTGTTCAATGAGGGTACGGATATTCCGCGTGTGGACACGCAACTATTAGTACGTCCAACAGAGTCACTCACCGTGTTCACCCAGCAGGTATGGCGTGGTCTGCGGCTGGCGGAAGGCAAATCTCATAGTGTGCTGTACATGCTGGAGCGAGGTGAAGCCCACTAGATGGACCCGATCACACCGGGGGAGATAGCACGGTTCTTCCATACGTATCTGACAGAGAAGGAATACCGGAAAAGGAAGGACTTTTCGGACAAAGGAAAACTCCGCTATGGGAATGGAATGAGAAGACGGCAACACGGATTGAGAAACTGATTATCGACATGCCGATGTCAATGTGGAGCGGGGCGAAGGGCAGCATGACACGATTCGAGGATGGCCTGTTCTCGCTGAATGTGCAGGTGAAGGATGCGGCGGACAAGGCGTTACTGTATCGTTGGACGAGGGAGATGTGTCAGTATCGGTTGCATGCGTATTTTGAGCGGGGAGAATGGTAATCTCTTGCGGTTAGATTAATTGAAGATGTTTTATAAATTATAAGTGGCAATGAAGCTGGTAGTACATAAGCTTTATTGCCACTTATAGTTTTTGTCAATTACTTGATTGAGATATTAGTTTTTAAACTCATAGATAGCCAGAATGATAATGGCAATTAGTGCTATAAGAAAGAAAATAAAAAGGGCAGTTAAAAGTCCGTAACCTAGTATAGAGGCTAACTTTGTAATTAATTTTTTCATGGTAAACAACCTTTCTATCATGGATAAATTTTACAGAATATCTTATATATGATAATATCATACATGTAAATAAATAACATATAAAAGAAGGAGAAGTGAAATGAATAATTCTAGTAAATTATTAAAACCAATACTTGCATTCTCGTTATTGTCTGCAGCATTTATGCCTTATGCTCTTTCTAGCAACACTATTCATGCAGATTCCCTTTCATTCGAAGCATCAACTCCTATCACGAATGGCGTAAATAATGCCTGGACAGATGGTACTGTAAATAATGAAAAGTTGAAAGAAGAAGCAGATTTATCGACTTGGAATATAAGATATGACGATGAGGCAAAGACGGTCTTGAAGAGTATTAAAAGCAACAATATATCTGCTTTAAAAGCTCAGGCCCAACAAGAGGCTGAGGCCAAATTTTTAGAAGAAGTTCAACAATTTCAGTATTCTACTCATGCCAATGATCAATCTAATTTTGCAGCGGCAGCTTCAAAGACAAAAGCCCAGTATCGCTCAGATTTTAATTTGGTAGCATTATCACTCGGTGCGTTCTCATGCCCTTTTGCAGGACAGGCTCTTATTAATTCGCTTCAGGATTCTCCATCTGCACTAGATTATGCTGCTGGGAGCAGTCGTTCAAATGCATGGTCACTAACTTCAGCTTACACAACAGTTTCGATACCTATTGCCAAAGCGATTGATATTGCAAATGCTGCTGGGAAAACATTTGTTTCTGGTGATTCCAGTGTTGCTACAAGCGCTGGAAACGCGGGCTTGGATTTTTATCTAGCTCTCGGTAAAGTTACTGTTGGTTGGGCAGCTGAAAAAGTGAGTGGAAGTTGGAAAGTATATATTCATACGTATGATAAGTATGATTTCCAAGATAAGACTGTACCAAGCAGCTTCCCGAACAACATAATCACTATTGCAAATAATGAAGGTGCTAAAGCTCAAGCAGCTGGAGCAATTGTTCCTTATTTCATTCACATCTATACTCAACAGAATTACAAACCTTAATTTGGAATTGTTACTTATTAGTATATAACACTTTAAAAAGAGCTTAGTTTCCCATTTTTAACAAAAGAGTGACTCTGAACTTCGGAGTCACTCTTTTTTACTTATGGAGACCCAGGTGGTGAACCTGCTTCAGGAGCCAAGCCGCAAACGGCTGCCGCGCCGTGAGAAGCTGCATCAGGATTTTCTGGATGTGAAACGAGAGCTGGGGCATATTCCGACGTATCTGGAGCTGCATCTGATGGGACGTTCGAAGAGTATCGGGTACCGGAACGAATGTGGCTCCTATGTTGGATTTCTCTATTGGGCGGAGCTGCTGTCCCCGACTGAGGGAGAGGTGTACGTGCGGCATGAGGCGTGGCTGCGTGATGTGGAGAAGACACTCATGAACCATGGGACACAGCTGGCATAAAAAGAAACATCCGAGCAGAAGTTAAAATTGATTGTGTAGGTATTGTAAATTTTGAAACTGGAGCGATAGGTAAGATCTCTAACAATACAGTAAGCCAGACATCGTCTGGCAAAGTGGATTTCCTTACCTTAAATAAGTCTGATTCATTTACAGGCCTACCGATGTTTGTTTATTATTATCCAAAGGCTACATTTGACGGAGTTGATTTAACTGGTGAGTTCAGATAAAAACATTTCTAAAAATTAAAATATCCATCACTAACCCATGGCTAAGGTGCTCTAGCCATGGGTTTATTAGATAGATCATTTACATAATGGGCGTTTAATTGATAGTACCATTGTTCCGTGTTTTTTCTGTGCGTTCTTTCGGAGGTTATCTAATATCTTTCACACCTGATACCACCTTACCCTCCACATAAACCATAATCGCTTGATACAAAAACCTCAAAAAATCTCCATTACCAAACTGATCAAAATAACCCGCATAGCGATGATCTGTCGTATAGGCTTCTGCGATACACCTCAGAATCTCAATATCACAGACCATGAACTGTTCCAGACAACTCTTCCATTCACGCACTAACGATTGCACCTCAACAGAAGCAGGAGACAGATCCTGATGTTTCGCCAACTCCCGAAATACCTGCTCCATGTTGACCGAGAACTGCTGGTAAGCTTGTTCTTGCTCTTCCGCAGACAGTTGGTTCACATTGGCTTCGAATTCCTGATATTTCTCGGTATCTCCGTAGATGAACTTCGCCTCAGATTCATATTGTTCTTGAATGGACAGAATGGAAGAGTCGTCAAACAGATGAAGATGAGAGATATCTGTACCATCCACATACTCGTCCAACTGGTCGATGATGGTTTCGAGCTTTTGTTTGCGTTGAACGAGTGTACTGCGATGCTCTCTTAGGATATCTTTCTGTTCGTCTTTGGAGAGTTGCATCATGGCTGCAATGTCTTTCAATGAGAAATTCATTTCTTTGAACAAGAGAATCATCTGCAGATTCCCCAGTGCCTCTTGATCGTAATAGCGATAGCCGTTGTCCTCGACTTTGCTCGGTTTCAATAGATCCGTTTTATCGTAATAATGTAATGCGCGTTTGGTGATGCCTGTGATCTTAATGATATCTTTAACAGTGAAATAGGGTGTCTTCATTCCAAAAGTCCTTTGTTTCAGCAAGGATGACACTTGCCGGAGTGATGGTTGCTTGGGTAATCGGTGTACCTGTTTTGTTCAGATAATATTGGATTAAGTGATAACCGCAGGCATAGCCAGCCGCGTAGGGCATACCTACGGGCGTGAAGTTTTGCATGATGGCAAGTTCATCGCCGTATAGATACGGATTAATTTGGTCAAAACCGATGACATGTAGCTGGTCTTTCATTTTTGGCTTGATTACGGTATTCAATGTCTCCATATCCGTTTTGGCTACCCAGGGGCCTAGCAAATTCTCTCCATACAGGGATGTCGCAAAACTCTCGGCCAACCCCTCGCTAACCACCATCTCCCCAAGCGTAATCTGTGGACTCCACTGGATATATTGATACCTTACGTTATGATTGCATTCATGGGCTAACACGGATTGCATACGAGGTAGAGTATACCTATTGGGGATCAGGTTCGCAATAATACAACCCGGGATTCCACCATCTCCGCTGATGCCTTCGTTCATGGTGAGTGAAGGACTGTTCTTGTCGCCTAATAAAATCGTATATAGATATTCGGAGACCGATAGCTCAATCCCGTGATCTGTAAAGGTGGATAGACTCGTACAAACGGCTTCATGACACTGTTGCCAAAATGCTTCAGACGAAATCGCTGCTAACGATTCGTTAATCTCAGGTGTGATATCTGCTGGAGCGATATTCATAAAGTTATTCATCATGATCACATCGAAGCCGTGAGGCTCTTGAGAGCGAAACGGGATATGTTGAATGTTCCATTTGTTCATGAATGGACTCATCATTCGTTCACGGTATAACTCCAATTTCTCATCGGGTGCAGCCTGAATGATTTCCTCATAGATTTGATCTGAACGTAACGCGGTAATCTTCATCCTTAATCTCTCCTTCATGTAAGCTTGAGATCATTATCAAGTATGACCTAACGTAACAGTCAAGCGTTGATGTTACGCTGCTGGCTCTCTGAATGATTCTGCATCTTCATTGCGAATATCAGGGCAGACAGGAGATAGATCAGGCTTAACAAGAGATAAGGGAGTTGCAGCGAGAATACACGATCAAAAGTCGTTTCACTAACCCGCACCAATAATCCGCCGAGAAGCGTACCAATGGCACTGATGCCAAAGGATAGAAAGCGAAACACACTTCCGACCCGGCCGAGCATCTCATTAGGAACGGAACGTTGCAGGATGGAGGAACGGGTAACATTGTAGACAATAATGAAAAATGCAGCACAGAAGTACAGTCCACCTACCATATATGCATTCGTGGTTAAACCCACCACACCGTAGATGATTCCCATGCACAAAATGGAGGAGATAATCAATTGTTTTGTACTCCATCTCTTACGCATATAAGCAACAGCCTGGCTCCCTACAATGCTGCCGATTGTTGCAATGGAGATGAGGATACCAAATGCAAAAGCATCCAACTGAAGCACATCTCGTACAAAAAAGATCTGAGTAGCCAGAATGATCGAATACATCAGCGTAATGGTGAGAGATAGAATGGCTAATCCGCGGAGAAAACGATCATGATAGACATATTGAATACCGGACCACATCTCTCGTTTCCAATTCTTCATCGGTCGAACTTCTTTCTTGGTTGTTTCCGTATCCCCAGGGTAGAAGTTTCCCCTCAAACTGATCAAAAAGAGCAGAGCAATAACAGCCGTTACGGCGTCTATGGCAAAAGGAAATACAATATGCAGGGTTATGATAAACCCTCCCAGAGCAACGCCCAGAATATCACTTGTGATTAACTGTCCGGCGGTGAACTGCCCATTCGCTTTCTCCAATTTACTTTCATCTACAAGTTGAGGAATGACCGTCTGCACCGTACTGTCGAATACAACTCGGCTCAATCCAATCCCAAACATGAACAGAGCCAGAATCGGAATGCTCACCCATCCTCCCCAGATACATAACGTCAGAACAAGTAGAAGGATCATTCGCGTAAAGCCTGCCCCAACCAGCATATGTTTGCGTGAGTATCGGTCGATGAGGACACCTACAGGCAGACTGAATAGCAGCCAGGGCAAACGAAGTGCCGTCATAGTGACAGAGGCATACAGCGTATCGCTCGTTAGTGTTGATATGAGCCAAGGAACCGCAGCAAGCGTAAGTCCATCACCCAAAAATGTAAGAGAAAATGCACCAAATAACTTAGTATAGTTTGACTTAATTTTCATCGTTCCCTCCATCAATAAGATGTTAAGCATAGCAATTTTGAGGTTGGAAAATAATGTGTTTTCACTTAAACCAAATTTAAGTTATTCTAAAATGGTTTTCAATCCTATTTTTACATTAAATAACTTCACAAAACGCTTACAAACTTTCAATTCTACCCTACCTTTTCCGCTACGAAGCTGAGATAATGGGAGAGGAATAAGGTCTGAAACAGACGCGACAACCATGTTCACCAACAGTCTAAAAATAAAAGCTGCATATCCATAGGAGGATTATTAATGACGACACAACCATTGAATCTGATCCAATCCACGGAGGGCCAAGCGTTACTTGCCCAAATGTATGGACAATCACAAGTAGAGGAACAGACCGCACGTTACACAAAGCTGAACGCAACGTTTGAAGAGTACTTTGGCGCGCAAGAAGGAAGCAAGTTGTTCAGTGCGGCAGGACGCAGCGAGATTGGCGGCAATCATACGGATCATAACCATGGTAAAGTGCTGGCGGGCAGCATTACGCTGGATACGATTGCAGTGGCAGCACCAACTGCGGAGTCGGTTATTACGTTTTACTCAGAAGGTTATGACAAGAAATATGTAATCGATCTCACGGACCTCACGCCAAATACAGAAGACGATGGCACAACAGCATTGATTCGCGGTATGGCTGCGGGATTTGGAGAATTTGGATATAAAATAGGCGGCTTCCAGGCGTATCTCTCCAGTAATGTGTTCTCGGCATCTGGGGTGAGTTCCTCTGCTTCATTTGAGATGCTGATCTGTACGATATTGAATCATTTCTATAATGACGGTGCACTGGATGTTGTGACAATGGCTAAAATCGGTCAGTATGCGGAGAACCACTATTGGAACAAACCTTCCGGTCTGCTGGATCAGATGGCTTGTGCGTACGGGGGACTCATTGCTATTGATTTTGAAAATCCTGCACAGCCGGTTATCGAGCCTGTTCAGTGGGATTTCCAACAAAACGGCTACTCATTGGTCATTGTGAATACGGGCGGTAACCACGCTGATCTGACAGAAGATTACGCTGCTGTGCCATATGAGATGAGAGCGGTTGCTCAGGCACTGGGCAGTGAGTATGTTCGGGAAATTACTGCAGACGCAATCTATGCCAACCTCAAGAAGGTTCGTGAAGCTGCTGGGGATCGTGCCGTGCTGCGTGCGCTTCATTTCCTGGAGGAAAATAATCGTGTCGATGGTCAGGTTCAGGCGTTGCGTGATGGACGTTTTGCTGATTTCTTGAAACTGATTACGGCGTCTGGTAATTCGTCATGGAAGTGGTTGCAGAATGTATATCAGAGTGGTGCTGTGAAGGAACAGGAGATTGGCATCGCGCTGGCACTGACCGAGAATTATCTGCAAAACCTGGGTGATGGCGCTTGTCGTATTCATGGTGGTGGATTCGCAGGGGTTATTCTGACGATCCTTCCGAACGAAAAAGTAGAAGAGTATATGTCCTGGATGCACGACATGTTGGAAACGCCAATCATCGTCGTTAATGTGCGTGCACAAGGCGCGGTATGCTTGAATGCATTGATCGCTAACGCGAGCTAAATAACACTCAGTTATATAGTTCTAACATGATTCTACGAAGTCCGGGCTATGCTCGGGCTTTTTGAATTGTTCATTTTTTGAAAAAACTTCAAACTTTGAAGGTCTGTAATGTGTTATTTATGTAGTGGTTTAGTTAGGAAGGTAGTGACAAGAATACAGGCGTATTAATGATGGTTCGAATAGGTGAGAGGCTACATCTCAATAATTTTTCCATGGGAGGAAGGATCAGATGATTACACCTACAGTGGCTGGGCAGGAAGAGGCTCAATTATATGAGGAGTTGCGGCATGCGATCGATGAATTCGAAGAGGGTGAGCAGCGGCAAATAGTTCTGAGTCGGATGATCAGACAGCTCAAGTTTGCCAAGTGGCGCAAAGATCGGATGCGCAAGGTCGATACATACTGCCACAAGATCAAGCCCGCGACACTTTGGATTATCTTAACCACAGGTGCTCTTGTGCCCGTCTTGTTATTTACGATGTTCATTTGGGTATCTCTATGGGTAGAGTAGCAGACAACTAGAGAGATAAGGAGAGATCTATCCCGTATGTTATTTATTGTGTTTTTGATTGCGATCGTATTTGGTACTTTGTTGATTTTTCGGATGGATGAGGATAGAAGGTTAAAAGCCGGAGCGCTGACCGTAGTCGTGTTCAGTATTCTGCTGTGTATGCTACTCATATTCCAAATGGGCAGTTACGGAGGCGATTCTTTTAGCTATTTGGGTTTTTTCAACATGTCGTATGGAGCGGCCAACGTATGGGTTCACATCTTTATTGTGACGACGCTGGCGGCGTTACTAACGTATCTGGGTGCGGATGAGTAGCAGAGGAGTGAGGTTAGACAGTGAGGGGAGTTGGTCGGGATTACTCGTCACTGTCTAACCTTTGGCATGTAACGAAGTGCAACTGATCTGACCGCAGCATGATACAGTGATTTTCTATACCTGCTCACAAGTAAATAGTTAGAAGGGAAATAAGCTTCCCATCTAACTATTTTTTGCTTCGTTCATACATTTTTATAGATTGAAGTCATTCGGGTAATCAGTACTGTTACTGTTTAGTGTAAATTGGGATTACTGCTGTTCAAGGATTGCACTTGTCCCTGAATATACTGATGGTAATCACGGAAGCTGCTAATGTGATGCAAAGAATCGGAGTTCTCAGACTGGATTTTAATTTTACCGTCCTGAGGCAATTTTTTCATCTCAGCAATGACGGATTTGGAACCTTGGATATCACCAGACATGTCTTGAATTCGCTGTAATAATGCGGGATGTCCTTCATGCTGAAGCATTTCGGCAAGCGGTCGCATTTCCTCCAACTTTTGGCTCGATCGTTCAAGTGTGGTCATCACTTTGTCTCCATCTGTACTTGCGCTAAGCGAAACCATTCGGTGGATGTGATCCTTCTCCATACGCTCAAGTGCTTCAAGATGGGAAGCTTCCAGTCGTTTGGGATCGCTCCAACTCTCCGATCGAACGGTGTCATTCTGTTGCTGGGAAGCATTATTCGCAGTGCCATTGCCACAGCCCCATAACAGAGTTGAGCAAGTTAACACGGCTCCAACGGCGATGATACTTTTTAACCTCATGCTGTCACTCCTTCAATAATTTACTTATGGTAGTATGAGCCGTAAATTGGTAATTATGCATGTAAATAAAGCGAAGAGAAGTAAGCTTACTTAAGCAAAGCGATACGATCAGGAAATCAGGAGGGCACATGAGTAAGAGGAAAAATGAGAAGTTGTTCAATTATTTATTGTTATTTTTAGTTTTGTATGGAATTAGTTTGTTAATCTGGCCTATAGCTCTTTTCGGACTAGGTATGTCTCTAGCTGCACCGTTTCCGCATACATACGATACTTCCCGTGACATATTAGTTAAAATTCTTTTTACATATCCTTTGGGCGTATTATTTGCAATTTTCTATTGTGGGATTAGTTACGAGAACGGAAGATTCAAAGCCCCTTACTGGGTTGTTCATGTTCCATTGCTTTGGCCTGCTTCATGGATCATAGTCGAATACTTAGGATTAACATTTGGTTTTTAAAGAAAAATGAATTTTTTCTTATCAACAAGTAAAAAACACAAACACCCCTTATCCGGCTGCATACCTGACAAGGGGTGTTTCGCGTTCTGGCTACACTTTCCGTTTATATTTCCCTGTATACGGGATGGTGAGGTGGATTTTCAGATCTTGAATCGAGTCTTCGGTAAGCATCATCTTGCTGCCATTGTTGGATAACTTGCGCCAGAGTTTCGGATTTTTGCGATACAGCTTCTCCTGAAGACCGTAAATATCCACACCACGCTCAAGGCCGTGACGATACGTCTGCATGATCTGCTCCCGCAACTTCACTTCACTGATCTGGATCATCTCTTCATATGAGGTGGGCACCAGGTATTCGTACAGGGCAGTGAGGTAGTGGGCGTCAATGTTGAACGTAACGTCTTCACCCTGAATGACAGGTTTAATTTTGATTTTTGGCAATCCTACACTGAGTGCCCCATAGATCGTTCCATCCTTCTGAACTAGTAAGGGAGCGCGCCGCATGTCTTTGATTAACCAGTGATAACCGGGAAGCTGACTGCGTGGAAAGTATTCAAAGTCATAGCCAGTCTTCTCGAAAAAGGCCCCTTCCACTAGAAACAAATCATGTTTTTTCTCATTCTCAGCCCACTGGGTATCGTTCAATGCAAGACTCGGCAGATACGTCGTGGTAGCGGGATCATTATGTGTTGCAATGAGTTTAAAGCTGAGCACAGGCGGGTACAACGATTCTTCCATGTACGTGGGGAGCGGGTTGTGAAGAATGCTGTCCAGTGGCGACATATTATAGATGGACGTTGCACTCAGGATTTTCTCCAGAGGCTCGCGTGTTCCGTACACCCAGGTTGTATAACGGGATTCTGGAAACCGTCCCAGCATGTCGAACACTTCTTTGATGTGTTTGCTGGTGAGCACACCTTCAGCCATAACGATAGCTGTCACATGCCCCCAAGCCATGTGTAATTGAGCCGTACGGAACAGTTCGTTCAGCGCCAGACTCATCGTTTTCCCTTCGGCATGTCCGACCCATACAGGCGGTGTATCTGCACTTTTAGTTGAACTTTCACTTTTGGCGACACTGGCAAAATCCAGCGTTTGTACATACAGGTGATACATGCCGTCCTTATAATCAATCCCAAAGGCTTTGGCGTAGTCCACCTGTTGAATCTCAAAGGCACTCCAGCATCCACTTGTCATCACGCACATCAATAGGCTTAACAGACCCAGCAAACATTGCTGTAACAAGTGTTTCATCGTCCGTTTCCTTTCTTACGCGGTTCTTGAGTCTCAAGATAGACGGGTCTTCGTTTACCTAACCCCTTTGGCAGTTTGAATAATGAAGCTATCGCTTGTTTGAAATGAAGCGGTGTTAACGGCGTGAGATACGGAATGCCAAATGATTTGAGATCAGTCAGGTAGATGAGGAACAGAATCAACGACAGGATGAACCCATAGATGCCGAGGGATGCCCCCAGGACAAAACAAAGGAACCGCAGGATCAGCACAGAACTGGTCATGACCTGATTCACAATGGTTGCACCAGCTACGACGGTAACTGCAATGATGACAATCATGAGGGGAGAGACCATGCCGGCTCGAATGGCGGAATCCCCGATGATCAACCCTCCAACGACAGTTAGTGTCTGGCCGATGGCACTTGGTAAACGTACCCCCGCCTCTCGGAACAGCTCCATTAGCAGCATAATGAGAAACATCTCCACTCCCGATTCCATTGGAAGTCCCATGCGTTCAACCGATATCGTTGCAACTAGAGGAAAGGGGATCTGATCCATATGAAAGGATGTCAGCGCAATATAGAATCCGGGCAGGAACACGGTGATCATCAGGCCAAGAAAGCGCAGCATCCTTCCTACGTTCACAGGCAAGAAGGGAAAGCTGGCATCCTCCGGGGATTTGAGCAAAAGAAACAGATTGACTGGCCCAATAATGGCGCTGGGATTGCCGTCTACAATGAGGATAAAACGTCCGTTCATGAGACATTCTGCAGCAAAGTCAGGCCTGCCCGTATAATGGGTGACGGGAAACAAAGTAATCTTCGAAGGCGACAGCAATTCTTCCAGTTCATTGGCGGTCAAGATGCGTTCGGTCTCAATCTTACGCAACCGATCCTGGACGTCTTCGATCAGCTCCGGATTGGCGATATTCTTGATATACATCAATGCCACCTTGGTTGCAGAACGTGTACCGATCAGTTCGATATTGCAGGCAAGTTGGTTCGTACGCAGACGGGTGCGTATCAAGGCAACATTGACGGCAAGTGGTTCGATGAACCCATCTCTTGCCCCGCGGATCGAAACTTCGGTGGTCGATTCCTCCGGTGTTCGAGTAGGGATGTTAGATATATCAATACTCCACATGGTTTGCAGGGAAGGAATACAGATCAACATATGACCTTCAAAAACACGGAGAGACATTAGTTCGGTGCCATATGCCGAGTCTTGCAGATCCATTCGGGTCCAATCCAGGCTGATGCACTTTTCAATGTCGGATGTACGGATAAAGTGTGTATTTTCATATGTTCGTCTGAGTTCCGGGAGAATAATATCGTAGATCGCTTCACTATCCACCATACCGCTGCAATAGGTCATAAGGAGTTGCATCGGAGGTTCTCCGATCATATGACTATTGATGATAACATCATCAGATCCGGCAAAAAAGGTATTCAGGTTATGCTCGTTCATTCGGAACGGTTCAACGTCAGGATTATTCTTGGGCTGGGTTGAGATCGGCATGATCGGGAGCCTCCTTGTCCTTTTTATGGATTAATGCAGCAATGGTTAATATCACGGTAACGATTGAGACATAAGCGAGCATGACCGGGAACTGAATATGGTCCACATAATAATCCACGTAATCAATGCGCCACCATTGCATCGCCATGAAGCTCATGATGACGGTAATGGTGAGAATCGCGATATATCGTTTCTTCGGTCTGCGGAAATTCAGCAGATCCACGATGAGATACATGGATATGGCCACCCTTGCAAAGGAACCACTAAGCCACTGATAGATGGATAGAAAATCAACGTGTTGCAGCAGCTTGCCGATATTCACAAGTTTCCATTGCTCATAGGGACTGTTTCGTTGTTTGGCTGCTTCTTCGGGACCAAACTCCACGATGGCTCCGATGGTTGGTCCGATCGCCATACTGAGCATAAACACGCCGAGGATCAGAACATGCCACCAACGAATTTTGCCTTTGACTTCATGTTGGAACAACATAAGAATCCAGATCTCCATAAGTCCGGCGAGAGAGTAGATCATGCCCCGCCACACGGGACCTATACCGTTCTCCATAATCGGGAACAATAGACTGTAGTCTTTATATTTCATATTGGCGGACATTACAAAATAACCAAGCAAAATGACAAAGGGCAACAGCAGACTGGAAGTCATCGCAATGGAGCGTATGCCTTTAGCCGCTGCCCACGCGGCAACCAATGCTCCGCCACCAGCCAGAACGTAAGGTGGTGTGAATTGAAGATATGTGGACACGGTCCAGTTAGTTGTCTCATACAGCGTATGCGTGCCAAGCGTGAACAGCAGAATGGAAGCGGAGATTCGGAAGATCCAGGAAGGGACCGCCCCGAACTCTCGCGTAATCCAATCTGTTAATCGCTGTCCACGTACACGGCGAATAATGATGTACATCATACATAGAAATAACATGAAAAAAGGGCCAGCCGCCACGACAGACAACCATCCATCCCTGCCTGCTGCTTCGAGAATTCCTGGAATGGACAAGACATGGCAGACCAGTCCGGCACTTAATAAAATGATGGAAAAGGACAACCAGATGGTAATTTGACCTTTTTCACGACTCATGCGAATCCTCCTTTCCAATGAAGGAAGTTTACGTTAGGTTGTACAGCATATGGGAAGTTGATTCCTTTTTCAGATTTTTTCACAGAAAGCGGCAAACGAGATGGACGAGCTAGACAGAAAGCTTTAACATACAGATATAGCAATGTCGAAGACAAGCACTGAGCGAAGCATAGAGAAATAGGGGGGGAACCTACGATGACAATAACGACTAAGGTACCTGGAGAGACTAAGGTTGGCTTTATTGGTACAGGCGTGATGGGTAAAAGCATGGCTGGGCACATCCAGAGAGCAGGGTATCCGCTGCATGTGTACACGCGAACTGCTGCCAAAGCGGAAGCGTTGGTGAAAGAGGGTGCCGTATGGCATGACACACCAGGCAAACTGGCTGCCGCGTGTGATGTCATCATCACGATGGTGGGGTATCCGAAGGATGTAGAGGAGATTTATCTCGGTGAGGATGGTCTCGTAGCCAATGCCAAACCGGGTTCATATCTGATTGATATGACAACCTCAAGTCCGTTACTGGCTGCACGAATCTTTGAAGCTGCGGAAGCCAAAGGACTGCATGCACTGGACGCACCTGTGTCGGGCGGTGATATCGGAGCGCAGAACGCGAAGCTGTCCATTATGGTTGGTGGTAGTTCGAAGGCCTTTGAAGCCGTGCGTCCGCTGTTTGAGCAGATGGGTAGCAACATAGTGCTGCAAGGTAAGGCGGGAGCCGGGCAGCATACGAAAATGTGCAACCAGATTGCCATTGCCTCTGGCATGATGGGCGTATGCGAAGCACTCGCCTATGCCAAGACGTCCGGTCTGGACGCGGAGACCGTGCTGAAGAGCATTGCTACCGGTGCAGCCGGAAGCTGGTCGCTCAGCAATCTCGGTCCGCGCATGATCGCAGGCGATTATGAGCCTGGATTCTATGTGAAACATTTTATCAAAGACATGGGAATTGCACTGGAGTCTGCAAAAGCGATGGGCATGAAAACGCCTGGGTTGGCCCTGGCCGAATCCCTGTATCAGGAAATAGCGAATAATGGGCTGGAAGAGAAGGGTACTCAGGTGCTCTACACCTATTATCTTCAGGCTTAACAACCAAGAGAACAGCAGCGTATTCTTTTTCTATTCAGGAAAGGGTTGCGCTGTTTTTTTTCAATTTTGCGGCTTGTTTATGCGTCTAAAGTCACGAAATTGGTTAAATGTTCATATGTACTTTGCGTATTGGAGAGATTTTGATCGTTTTCCCTTTATTTTTACCCCGCTTTATCCGACATAAGTAATAGAAGTTTACATAATGAATGTGTCAAAGGATGTTATTCCTCCTGTAATGGTCACCCGTAACCCACACTATAATAGAACGGAGCTTGCCCATGTTCAAGAAAATCCTGTCTCTGTTCAAGACACAACCAGAGCTTGCGAACCAGATTACAGCGTCCGCTTCAGCGTTACCATCAACGACAACCATTCCCCCGCGTATGGTCCGAAGTAAGCGCAAGAAAAAAGCGGAAGGGGATTGGACACGTCAGCCGGAGGAGCCTAGTACAGCAGATCAGCTGATAGGTCTTCCAATTCAATATAAAGTGCTGAACGACCTGCTCGTTACCAATCCGAAGTCACGCTCCGGTTATTCGCAGATTGATCATGTCGTAATCGGTCCGCGGGCAATCTTCGTGATCGAAACCCGAAATCTGACGACAGGTGAGATTCGCGGCGGAAGAAGAGAGGCCAATTGGTCGGTCAGCAGCAGCCGGGTCAAAATGTACAATCCACTCATGCAGCATCGTGCACATGTGGAAGCCATCCATGCACACCTCGGAGACTACAAAAGAGTACGTCTCGTCTCCATGGTGACCTTCACCAACCGTTGCCGCATCAGTGTTGATCCTGCTGTGAGGTATGTGAACTCGGATGAACTGATTATCTACGATCACGAATTGGTAGAGACCATTCAGCGTAAGACGGAACGACTTGAGAGTGAGGTTCCAGAAACCGTATTTCAAGAGAAGGATATCCAGGCGATCTACGCTCTGTTATCTTCGGTCAATTCCACCGATCCTCAGATTCGGTCAGAGCATATGGAGAAGGCTAAAGGGATCAAATAATTACGCTTTACGAACACTGTTGTCCATACGGGCGGCAGTGTTTTGTGTTGCGGTGGTAGTTAATGTGCGAGTAGTAAAAGGCTTTAGACACAGGTATATCGTCGTATACAACCGATTTTTAACTTATGATAGAATGTAGACCATGTCCAATTGTGTGAATCAAGCATGTTATATGAAAGGATATTTTTGTAAGCAGGTGTTCAAGTCTTGGAGCAGAGGTTAATGGTTCTCAGGAATATACATACGATAGGGGAAGATATACGATGAAATGGAATTATACGATAAAGACGTTCACAGTTATGCTTGGTTTGACAGCGATTCTGACAGCATGTGGTGGCGGAGCGAAAGAGACGTCATCGCCGGAGTCTGCTTCCGGTACAGAAGTTGCTTCATCAGAAACAAGCAGCTCGAATGCTGCTGTAACAGAAACCGCAGCAACCGGTTCGAATGAGAGTGAGGAGACAGGTTCAACTACAGACGAATCTTCTTCAGCTGACGACGGCAAGATTGGAAAGGACTCCACACTGGAAGAGTTGAAGCAGGAGTATGCGGATAAACTCGGTTATATCCGTATCCCGCTTACGGATCATCCGGTGCGTCGGGTTAGTGAGGAAGGTTCCAAAAATATTAATGTGGCCAACTATAGTGATGCCGTTGTGGACATGAATGCAGAGGTTCCAATTCATTCCGATTCGCAGCGGTTAATTGATGATGCCTTTCCATTTTTCACAACCGTACAAGCACCTGATGAATCTTATATAACTTGGGAAGAAGCAACCAATCTGGAGCGTGCCATGGTGAAAACACTGTTTATCGCCCGTGAAGGTCTACTAATTACTGAGGATGCGATGAAAAATAAGGATTATAGCAGTACATCATTCCAGGATTCGATGGATTTCTTCAGGGTCACAGCGAAATTTGAATCCATGGCACCTGTTGCACAGCATCCGCGTGACATTACGTTGAGTACGCTATACGACAAAGCCCGCACGTCGTGGGGCGAGCTTGCTGCAATGGACCCGGAGCAGGATGAAACGGCGTTTGCCGAGATGTACAAGACGACGAGAACCGATGCCAATAATGCCATGGGGTTGCTTAATGTTCTGTTGTCTACCAATGAGGAAGAACGTGTAGAGGAGATTTACGGAAAGGAATAGTAGTATTGAATAAAATTTGAATGAGTTGAACGAAATATATATATGCTGAGGTATTTCATAGAACCTTGACTGCCGAGACGATCGGTGGTCAGGGTTCTATGTGTTGTGCGTGAGAGTGGAAACAAGAAAAGAGGTGTCGAGCAATTTTTTGAAATCCGCTTGAAACTATATCCAGAACGATGCGTATCATAAGGTATTAATTGTTTTTTAATGTAGAATATTGCCGTATTTCAGAGTATAGTTAAGGAATAATTTAACTTATATTCAATCATGATGTAGGAATGAAAATTTACTGAAAACCATGAAAAAGTGTGAAGAACACCATGTATGAAACTATTGGAGGTTGAGTATGAGTTCATTTAAAAGCTGGTTAAATTCAACAAAACAAGGACTTGAAGAGCAAGTCAAAAAGTTTAAAAATAAAGATTTTATGGATGCCGTGGTTGCAGGGTGTGCACTGGTTGCTTTTGCAGATGGTTCCATTGATGAAGCAGAAAAGAACAAGATGGCTGGTTATATCAACCTGAGTCAGGAATTGAAAGTATTTGATATGGCTGAAGTGATTACACGCTTTAATCATTATGTCGCGAACTTTGAGTTCTCTCCAGAGATCGGGAAGCAGGAAGCGCTGAAAGCTATTGGGAAATTCAAAGCCAAGCCGGATGTAGGACGCGTTATTGTGGGTGTATGCAGTGCGATTGGTTCAGCTGACGGCAACTTTGATGATCAGGAGAAAAGAGTCGTTGCCGAGATATGCATCGTACTTGGACTGAACCCGAGTGAATTCAATCTCTAAGTAGCTATTTTACATATGAAGGGAGGTGAAAATCAGTGGCAAGCATTAATTTGGTCAAAGGACAAAAGATTGATTTAACCAAAGGCAATGCAGGACTTACTGAGGTGATTGCTGGTCTCGGTTGGGACCCGGTAACTGCCAAAGGTTTCTTTGGAAGAAAAAAACAAGCGGATATCGATTGTGATGCATCGGCGATCATGTTGAATGAGGAAGGCAAGTTGGTGAAGGACTCCAACCTGGTTTGCTTCCACAACAAACAAAGTGCATGTCGTTCGGTTATCCATTCAGGTGACAATTTAACAGGACAGGGAGACGGTGACGACGAACAGATCAAAATGGATCTGTCCCGTATTCCTGCTGATGTTCATAAAGTATTAATCGTTGTTAATATCTACGATTGTGTCAATCGCAAGCAAGATTTTGGCATGATTGAGAAGGCTTATATTCGTATTCTGGATGGTAAAAATTCCAGTGAGCTCGTGAAGTTCAATCTATCCGAAAACTACACAGGTTCAACGGCGTTGATCTGTGGTGAATTGTATCGTCATGGAGGCGAATGGAAATTCTCGGCAATTGGAGAGGGTTCCCATGCGGTACATATCAACGAACTCGCTCGCAGGTACTCCTAAGTACAAGATTTAACCTAAATCGACAATAATCCTGATATTCATATGTCACGATAACTACAATACACTTAAATAAGCGAGGATGATCATACGATGGCAATTAATCTCTCTAAAGGTCAAAAAATCGATCTGACTAAAACAAACCCAGGTTTGACAAAAATCACAGTAGGCTTGGGCTGGGATACCAATAAGTATGATGGCGGAAAAGACTTTGACCTGGATGTATCGGTATTCTGTGCCAATGCAAACGGTAAAGTAGAAGGCGAGAAAAACTTCATCTTCTTCAACAATCCACAAAATGAAAATGGTTCTGTTGTTCACACCGGTGACAACCGTACAGGAGATGGCGATGGTGATGATGAGCAGATCAATATCGACCTGCCTAACGTACCCGCAAATGTAGAGAAAATTGCCTTCTCTATTACGATCTACGAGGCTACAGAACGTAGCCAGAACTTCGGACAAGTCTCCCGTGCTTATGTGCGAATCGTTAACGAAGCAAACAGCGAAGAGCTGATTCGTTTCGACCTGGGAGAAGACTTCTCCATCGAAACAGGTGTAGTTGTTGGTGAATTGTATCGTCATAACGGCGAGTGGAAGTTCAGTGCCATCGGTAGTGGTTACCAGGATGGATTGGTTGGATTGACACGCGACTACGGTTTGCAATAGGACGTACAGTACGACTTACAGGATGGGAAGAACCGTCTCCTGGACGGTTCTCCTTTTCATTTAATCACATATTTTGGAAAGGTGGAAAAACAAATGACGATCAGTCTTGCCAAAGGACAACGTATTGACCTGACTAAGACGAATCCGGGCCTTACCCGTGTGGTGGTTGGTTTGGGTTGGGATACAAACAAATATAGTGGTGGAGTCGACTTTGACCTGGACGCTTCGGCTTTTTTGTTGTACGAAGATGGAAAAGCCAAAGGTACGGATGACTTTGTTTTTTACAACAATCCAAGCGGCGGTGCGGGTTCAGTAACACATACTGGTGATAACCGTACAGGTGAAGGTGACGGCGATGATGAGCAAGTTGTTGTTGATTTCAGTAAAATCCCTGCGCACATTCACCGGATCGGTATTACCGTAACCATCTATGATGGAGATGGAAGAGGGCAGAATTTTGGACAAGTCTCCAATGCTTTTGTTCGTGTTGTAGATGCTGCAAGTGATCGGGAAGTGCTTCGTTTCGACCTCGGAGAAGACTACTCTACCGAAACAGCTGTGGTATTCTGTGAGTTTTACCGTGCAGGTGCGGACTGGAAATTCCAGGCGGTAGGCAGCGGCTTCACTGGTGGACTATCTGCTTTATGCAAAAATTACGGGCTGGATGCACAATAACATAACTTGGCATAGAAAGGTGATTCTGCTATGGCGATTTCTGTCGTGAAAGGCCAGAAGAGTGATCTGACCAAAACCAACCCGGGCTTGTCCCGTCTAACGGTAGGCATTGGTTGGGAGGCAGCCTCGGGTGTAGAGCTGGACACATCAGCATTCCTTCTGGGTTCAGACAATAAAGTGGCTGGAGATGAGGATTTTATCTTTTATAATCAGCCCTCTACCTCGTTCATCACGTACATGGATGGTGGACAGGTTGGTGGCGAGAAGAAACAATTCGCCATTGATCTTGGCAAAATCCCTGCCCGAATTGAGAAAATCGCCTTCAGCCTGACGATTCATGACGGTGAAGCACGACGCCATCATTTTGGACAGGTTCAGCATGGTTTTCTACGGTTTGCCAATGCAGCTACAGGTCAGGAAGTAATGAGATATGATCTGGGAAGCGGTTTTACAGTGGAGACCGCGATTGTCATCGGTGAATTGTATCGTCATAATGGAGAATGGAAGTTCAATGCAATAGGGTCGGGTTTTGCAGGTGGTTTGAATGCACTCTGCGCTAACTTTGGTGTGGATGTGGATGGTGGATCGGACCCTGCACCAACGACTTCAACCGTTCCCCCGACAGCTGCACCGACTCCGCCACCCCCGGCACCCGCACCAGAACCGACGCCTGCTCCTGTGAATTCGATCAATTTCAGCAAAATTGAATTGAAGAAGAAGGGTGACACCATTAACCTCAAGAAAAATGCGGGGGGACTTGGTGAAATCCTGATTAACCTGAACTGGAATCAACAGGGCAGCAAAGGGTTGTTTGGTCGCAGCAAGAGTGTTGATCTGGACTTGGGCTGCCTGTTCGAGATGAAGGATGGTACACGAGATGTGATTCAGGCCTTGGGACAGACGTTTGGTTCACTGAATCGATTCCCTTATATTGCACTGGATGGGGATGACCGGACGGGATCGGTTAAGACGGGAGAGAATCTGCGGATTAATGGTGCCCGTATCTCGGAAATTGAGCGCATCTTGGTATTCACCTATATTTATGGTGGTGTGGCCAACTGGTCTCAAGTAGACGGTGTGGTAACCATCCAGCAGAAGGACGGCCCGGATATCATTGTCCGAATGAATGAATACGGGAGCCCGCTTGGCATGTGTGGCATCGCGATGTTACGCAATGTGAACAATGAGACATTCAGTATTGAACGAATCGTGCAGTTCTATAATGGGCATCAGGCGTTGGACGAGGCTCATGATTGGGGAATGCAGTGGGTTGCGGGAAGAAAGTAATCATTTGTATTTATTCAATATATAAACGCTGTATCGGTCAGCACCATTGCAAGGATACTGTTGACCAACGTTATCCTCGATAATAGACCATCAATCCCTCCAGACTAAGGAGGGATTGGTTTTTATGCCCCGACAGCTGGAATCAACTATTGCAGATTGGCTATTGCCAAAGGTGCGAGGAGGAGACAACCCTGAAATATTTTAACTTTTTGAGTCTGGAAGAAGAAGATACTTTATTTTTCTCTTCACCCGTCTCGTTCAATCACCGGACTTCCAAAGATCTACTGGCATATGCTGTTGGGGCTGCTCTATATATGCCCGCGACGCGCACACATATCGCGGACGACATTATGAATGGTAAACATGAAGGTCTGACGACCATTATTATTGATCTGGAGGACGCTGTGGGTGACGACCAAGTAGAATTTGCCGAGCAGTGTCTGGTACAGCATCTAACTCAACTGATGACTTATATGGAGACAGGCATGCTGAGTCAGGATCGAATGCCTCTTCTGTTTGCTCGTGTACGTTCACCACAACAGTTGGAACGTCTTATTGATACGTTGGGAGAATTGGTGTCCATGCTGACAGGCGTGGCTTTGCCCAAGTTTTGTGTGGGCAATGGAAGAGCTTATTTTGACCAGATCCGCAAGTATAATCAACGGAAACCGGATCATTATCCCGTTCTTTATGGAATGCCTATATTGGAAACGGCTTCAATTATATATCGGGAGACACGTTGGGAGACCTTACTGGGCCTTCGTAACATCCTCGATGAAAATGTTGAATATGTGCTCAATGTACGCATTGGTGCGACCGATTTCTCCAGCCTGTTTGGACTACGCCGAAGCCCGGAATTAACCATATACGATATCGCCACAATACGTGACTGTATCTCGGACATTATCAATCTGTTCGGACGGATGGACAAGCCGTACGTGATCTCGGGTCCAGTCTGGGAATATTTCAGTCAGCGGGAGCGCGTGTTCAAACCTCAATTACGACAGACTCCATTCGAAGAAACCCTGGGCAAATCAGGGCTGCATCTGAGAATGAAATATATTACGAACACAATGGATGGATTGATGCGTGAAGTCATGATGGACAAGGAAAATGGAATTGTAGGCAAAACGATCATTCATCCTTCTCATATTAAGCCCGTACAAGCGATGTACGTTGTTACACATGAGGAATATTCCGATGCACAAGACATCATCGCCCGTAATGACGGTAGCCTGGGTGTGTTCAAAAGTAATTACTATAACAAAATGAATGAGATTAAACCACACTTGAACTGGGCGAATCGAATTCTAATCCGATCACAAATATATGGGGTGTTACATGAACAGCAGCATTTTGTCGGGCTCTTGCCCAAGCACGAACAACAACATAACTACGTTCCCAATTCTTGATCAATTCAGTCTGAACGTTCAGGTTACACATAACCCGCTGCAACTTCCACTAGAATCTCTATTTTCCATGGCTGCACGCATCAATAAGAAACGTTCATTTCTGTTTGTAAGCAGACTGCTGGGCAAGCACATCCCGGTTAACCCGTATACCTCGCTTCTGAGTGGCGCAGCATTGGCTGTTCTGTTATATGAGCACCTGACTGAAAAGACGGAAGAGACGAAAGTTCAGATCACCGAGTGGAAACGGGAAATGGTCGAGGGACTGATTGACCCCCAACAAGCCCGGCAAGTGTACAACATGCTGTTGCAAGAAAGCTTGAGTTTATCGGAAACGATTCGTTTTGTTGGTTTTGCCGAGACCGCTACAGCGCTGGGTCACAGCATGTACGAGATGTTTGCTGATCAAGCTTCCTATATTCACACCACTCGCGAATATGTTCCAGCGATGCATCCAGATATTCAATTTGAAGAAGAACATTCCCATGCGATGGCTCATCGTTGTTATGCGTTGGATCATGAAGCCTTTGCAGGAGAGGGTCCGATTGTTCTAGTGGACGACGAGATTACGACGGGCAAAACGACGTTGAATATCATTCGGGATATTCAGGCCAGATACCCCCGGAAGCAATATGTGATTGCTTCGCTGTTGGACTGGCGTACGGAAGCGGACGAACTTCGGTTTGCCGAACTGGAAGTTGAACTGGGGATTACCATTACACCGTTAAGCCTGTTGAAGGGCCGCATTGAAGTGGTGGGTACTCCACAGTTGGAACCAACACAGCAAGATGAGCAGCTATATCATCCTGCCGTAACGCTTCAAACCTCTACCGTTGCCGATGACTTCAATCAACTGCATGCCACTTCGGAGGATGGTGAAGGTAAACGTAGCACAGCGAGCTACGTCCAGCATACGGGCAGGTTTGGTATGCAATCCCGACATAATGGGGTATTACGTGAGGAGATTAGCCGGATTGCAGAACGACTTCGGTCGCAGCGTAAGGCAGAACGGACGTTGGTGATGGGAACAGGGGAGTTCATGTACATTCCGATGCGTATTGCTGCCGAGATGGGAGAAGGCGTGTTGTATCAATCCACTACCCGCAGTCCAATCCATACACATCCGGCTCCAGGATATGCTGTTCGTAGTGGTGCCGGATATGCCTCACCGGAAGACGCATCTGTTCGTAACTTTATCTATAACATCGCTCCGGGACAATATGATGAGATTTTTGTTCTGCTGGAGAGACAGATGTCCGAAGAAAGAATGGAACCGATGTTGAAGGTACTGGGGCAGTTGGGGTGCGGACACATTCATATTGTATATTGCGGCTTGCCAGAGAAGACAGGGGACAACGAGCAATGAACTTAACTACACTGGAGCTAATCAGACAACGTGAGATTCCGTCTCCCGAACCGATGGGCAGTTATGCTGCATCGGACGTTGTTTTCCTACTGAAGGATATCAGCCATGTGGATCTGGAAAAGGGAACGGGTGAACGGGAGCAGGCGATCCAATCCGGGGTTCATTATTCGGAGATGTTGCCCGTGGAATATCAGCCCACAGCAGAATACATCGAGCTGTTCCATCAGACGCTGGAACAATCCGCTGCAAGAATCGCACGTCATACCGCCATTGTTGCTGAGAAGATTGTAGAGCGTAGGGGACTGAATCTGGTGCTGGTATCTCTGGCTCGAGCCGGAACACCTGTGGGCATCCTGATCAAACGTTATATTGAATTGAAATACAAGGTGACGATTCCGCATTATAGCATTTCGATTATTCGTGGCAAGGGTATGGACGAGAACGCAATTTTATATATTTTACAGCAGCATGGTCTGGAAACAGCCATTCAATTTGTAGACGGTTGGACAGGCAAAGGGGCTATTCGCAAAGTGCTGAAAGAGTCCTGTGACCACATGGAACGGACTTATGGCGTAAGTCTTGATGATGATCTTGCTGTGTTGGCTGATCCGGGGCAATGTTCAGGAACTTTTGGGACAAGGGAAGATTATCTTATTCCTAGCGCTTGTCTGAATTCAACGGTATCGGGACTGGTGAGCCGTACAGTACTTCGCGATGATCTGATCGGGCCGGCAGATTTTCACGGAGCCAAATGGTATCGTGAATGGTCCTCTGCGGATGTGTCGACCCAATACGTGGATACTATTGCTCAGCATTTTCCGCAAATGATGAACCAAGTGGAGATTCGCTCGGACGACAATGCTACCGATACTTTGGAAATCACTTGGAAAGGCTGGCAGGATATCGAAGCCATCCAGCAATCCTTTGGTATTACGAACATTAATCTGATCAAACCTGGAATCGGAGAAACAACCCGGGTGTTACTGCGCCGTGTCCCTTGGAAGATTCTTGTGGACCGTCTGGATAATCCGGATTTGCAACATATCATGATGCTCGCCAGAGACAGAAATGTGCCGGTTGAGGTATATCCGGGATTAACCTATTCCTGTTGCGGCATTATTCAATCCCTGGGAGGTGGAGGAGAATGATGATTTACGCAAGTGATCTGGACCAGACGCTGGTGTACTCCCGTCGTGCGCTCCGTATTCCCGAAGATACACCGGGACTTGTTCCCGCAGAGTGGATTAACGGCAAGTTGTCCGCTTTTATGTCAGCATATGCACTGGAGCGGTTGCAGTCTTTGCCACAAGACATTGTATTTATGCCGGTGACGACACGTACAGTGGAGCAGTACCGGCGCATTCATATTTTTCAGAGCGAATGTATTCCGAAATATGCGGTGACGAGTAATGGTGGCAACATCATTGTTGACGGTCAGGTAGACGATGAATGGAATCTGCATATTCGTTCTTTGCTTCGTCAGCAGGCAGCTACTCCCGAAGAGATCCTGGATTTATTTGACGATGTGCTGAGCCCGGAGTGGGTAATTAATCAGCGATTGTGTGATGAGCTGTTCTTTGCATTGCTGATCGAACGTGACAAGCTTCCGATGGAGCATATTGCGGAAAAGATTCGGGTGTTAGAGACGCTGGGATGGGAGAGTTCGATTCAGGGGCGGAAGCTCTATCTGGTGCCTTCGGCCGTGAACAAACGAGCTGCCGTGGAGCATATTAGGCAACGCATTGGCGATGGGCCTGTGATTGCTTCGGGTGATTCCTTGCTGGATCGTTGTTTGCTGGACTTTGCGCACTACGCCATTGCTCCGTCTCACGGAGAGTTACATGTGGAGAGACAGCGTGTACCTGAGCAGGTACCGTATCAATTTACGGAACAATTCGGTGCTTTTGCAGCAGATGAGATTCTCGATTACGTTCACCGTATTCATAACGATCAACAGACCCAGATAGACCATGCCGAGATAAGGGAGACCGTATAAATGAAAAAAATGAAGATTTACTTCAACCGTTGGTTCTCAGTAACGTATCATTATATGAATGCGATTCGGGACAATGAGGACGGTATGGAATTTGAGATCTACGGTACTCACCCTGATCCGGGACACATGGCATTACAGGGCTGTGATGTTGCAGAAGTTGAACCGCGTGTAACGGGCCGGGAATATGTTGATTTTTGCTTCGACTTTTGCCGTCGTCATCAGATTGATGTGTTTATTCCACGCTGGAACATGCTGGACATCAGCAGACATATCTCCCTGTTCGAAGAGATCGGCACACGGGTTATCGTATGCTCGGACACGGAATTGCTGGAACAATTGATGGAGAAAGACCGGTTCTATGAATCGGTGCGTGAGAAAGGCATTATGGAGATTCCGGATTATTTCACAGTCAGTAATGCTGCACAATTCCAGCAAGCATATGAGGCGCTGCGTGCACGTGGACATGATGTATGCTTCAAACCATGTAATGGTGAGGGCGGCATGGGATTCCGGGTGATTAATAATGAACGTGATCCGTTGCAGGAGTTGTTCGGATACGCGCTTAACTCCATTTCGTATGAAGATGCCCTGCGTGCTTTCTCTTCTGCTCCGTCCTTTCAAAATGTCATGGTGATGGAGGTACTGGAAGGATATGAATACAGCATTGATTGTCTTTCGGATCGCAATGGGAAACTATTAACGGCTATTCCGCGTAGAAAAGAAAGAGGACGTTTGCGCTTGCTCGAAGAAAACGAGGAATTGCTGGCGATTGCCCGCAATGTGGCAGAGGTATATCAGATTCCTTATAATTTTAATATACAGATGAAATATCGCAAGGATACACCGAAGCTGCTGGAGATTAATCCGCGTATGTCGGGTGGGTTGCACATGTCTTGTCTGTCGGGCGTGAACTTCCCGTATCTGGCTGTCAAGTCTGCACTTGGCCATGATATTGGACCACTTCATCCGAAGTTTGGCATACTGGGAAGTCATATCGAACAGCCATTTATAATCGACGTTCAGAAGGTAAGCGGAGTACACCACGTCTAGCTGAGAATTTCCCTCAACATTGACACCTTCTGGATGGTTTTTTTACAATACGGATAAGTGTTGTTAAGGCAGGAGGACAAGTAATGTTACGGAAAACGAAGATAGGTATAGGCGCATTGGTCGGTTATGGTCTCGCGGCGATCTCGAGTCCCTTTCTACCGGATGTCATCACGTGGGCAATTCCGGCACTGGCAACTGTGGTCGGAGGATTGATTCCTTCACGTTCCACGCCACGTACACAGGGCGAGAGTTCTTCATCAGCCCCTGTACCCATAACAGATATCGGAAATGAACCATCCCGCTTGAATGGTGGACAAGCGCCGAGCGCAGTGCCAACAGGGGCGATAGAAGCCTCTCCGGCACAGCCCCATTCGAGTTCCACTCCCGCACAACATGCGGGCACAGAACAAGCGAAGCCTTCCCGGACCGAACCAGATCCTGTATTTGATCCGGTGATTGAATACCTGGAAGTTTTGGAAGACATGATCATCTCCGAAGGTCAGAAGAACGAGCTGGATAATGAAATCGTGGAGAAATCACTGGCGTTGTTTGCCCGTTTGCAGCGTGTGATCCCTTCCCTTCAGGAGTTAAACAACGGGGATATTAACCATACGGTGCGCAGACTGATTTTGAAAGATTTGAACGGTTTTATTAATCCATTTCTACGTTTAAGTGGAGAAGCCAAACGTAATAATCGGCGTATGCTGCTGAATGGTCTTCGAGACGTGGATTCCAAGATATCGGATATTGTATCAACGATTGAACATAAAGACTTAATGGAGCTCCAGAACAAAGCGGAACTAATACATCAACGGTATAACAGCTCTGAATTATAGGAGGGATTGGCATGGCAACGGAATGGGCTCAGTTGAAGCAGGAAGATGAGCAACGGATTAACCAGGAAGCAACGCAGCTTATTCAGAAAGTATCCCAAAGTGATCCGGCTCACCTGGATACCTTAATGGATGATATCGGTAAGTTGGGCGTGAAAACACAAGAGAGAGCAGGACAGACTCTCAAGTTGCTTGATCGCCCAGTCAATGAACTGATGTCCGGGAACCGGGCAGAGGTATCCAACATGATCCTGAAGCTCCGTGATGAATGTGAGAGTTTGCAACAGAGTAAAAATGTGAGTTTTGTCGGGAAGTTGTTACGTAAAAGCCCGTTGAAAAACTACGTATACCGTTATCAATCCGTTCGCACGAACATTGATGCCATCATTAACGGGTTGCGGGACGGCAAGGACAACCTGGAAGAAAGCATCGTGAATATGCGCCAATTGAAACGTTCCTCCATTCAGGAGATCTACAATCTGCAGACCAAAATCTCTTTTGGTAATCAGTTAAAAGCTTTGTTTGAAACCGAGATTGCCAAGCCTGAGAACGAGAATCGTAAAGCACATCTGGAGCGTGGGTTGCGCAAAGTGGTAACACGTACCCAATCCATGACAGAGATGATCATGCTGTACAATCAGGCAATCGCAGCTACCGACATCATTAATGATAACAATGACAAGCTGATTGATTCCGTTAATAATGCCATTGATAAAACAGCGAATCTGATCACCGTTTCGGCCATGATTGCGATGGCTCTTAATGATCAGGAGAAGGTCATTTCTGCTGTGGAAGCTACGAATAAGACGATTGAAGATCAATTCAAGGAAAACGCCAGATTGTTGAAGACAACAACAGAGAAAACAAACGAACTGTTGTCCAAACCGGCGATGTCCCTTGAAGCGGTCAATCAGGCGATGGGTGATCTGATGTCTGCCCTGGATCTGTCCGAGCAGTCTAATCGCCGGATTATCGAGAGCTGTAATGACTATACCAACAAGATGACAACCCTTAACGCCAAAATGAGTGATCGACTGGGTCTGGAAGGACCGAAGGCTGCTGCCATTCCGGAGAAAAACAAACCGGATTCCAGTGCATTAGGATCTTTCCTGGATTAGGGTAGGACTCGCTGCATATCGTATTGAGATTGCTACATGGTTTTATTTTCTACGAGGGACGCTGAGTGCGTCTCTTTGTTTCATTTATTTGATAGAATAAAGCTAAAATCTGGGGTTATACGAAGGAGCTTGCTGAACATGCTGGACTTTTCATTCGAGATTATTGATGAGACCAAGATTAATATTCAATACAAATATGGCAGTGAGTTCTTTAACTTTAACCTGTATTATGCAAACGGCGAGTGGACGCTGCATCCATTTGACGGCATTTTGATCCAAAACCGTGAAATGTGCAGTCTGATTGTATCGGAGCTGCTCCGTAACAAAGATTTTCATGTCATGTTGGCTAAAGAGAAAATCATCTTATCCCAATTACGCACCAGTGTTAACCTCCAGTCCAATGAGCCGGATGAATGGGTAGCAGATCGGAGAAACGCAGATTATTCCAGTCCTGATGATGAGTTGATGGATTACATAGGGAACCACAGCTTCGAAGACATATTACAGCTTGAGCAAGAACAGATTGAGGCCAGAGTGCAATTCTTCCAACAGATTATTCAGAGAATGTTTATGGAGGGACTTGGACCGGAAGATGCTGATTTTATCAAAGTTCAGGCCGTGATACGGATATATAAAGAGACATACGATCGTCTTGGTGAGTTGAATGATCATAATAGGGGTGATCGTGGACGCAGGAGATGGTAGAGAAAATCCCGTTCGGTATGTAAACGGATAACTATATTTCTGCGAAGTTAGGCAGATCATTCTAATTTGCAGGCATGCATTTCTTTTCCACCTGATATGCCTGGTAGAGCGGACAAACTTTAAGTTTCAACTAGCTGCGGGGGAGGGAGACCTTCCTTTTTTTACTGCCAAAATGAAGAGAAGTTTATTGTATTGGGAAAAGTAGGGTAATAAGAATAGAAGCGGCATTGTAAAATACGCTATAATAACCATATGTGTACATAGAAATGATTACATATTGGACGCTGTGGAGAAAACAACATGTCTAATGGAGGCTCTGAGCTGGAACGTGTTATCGGTTTAGGGTGCTCCGAGCCGGAGGAATGCTTATGATCAAGCTGTTGTACTACTTGAAGAAGTACCGAGTTGCCGCGATTGCAGCCCTGGTCATGATGTTAATTGAGCTTGCGGTGGAGCTGGCTCAGCCTTATCTGATCTCCAAGATCATCGATAACGGGATTCAGCAGGGAGACTTATCTGTCGTCTGGTTGTGGGGCGGTGTGCTAGTTGCTAGTGCTGTTGTGGCTTTTGCTGCCGGAATCGCGAGTTCGTTCTTTGCATCCCATGCAAGTCTGGGGTTCGGATACGATCTGCGGGAGAAGTTGTATGAGAAAGTGCAAACGTTCTCTTATGCCGTCTTTAACCGGTTCGCGACATCGTCCCTGATTACCCGATTAACGGGGGATGTGACCCAGGTTCAGGACACCGTCTTTATGAGTCTGCGCTTCATGACACGTGTGCCCCTGGTGGTGATTGGTAGCATGATTATGGCTTTGATCGTGAACCCGAGGTTGGGTCTGCTGCTGGTTGTCATGGTGCCTGTACTGCTCATTGTTGTGGTGTGGATGATCAAAAAGGCAGCGCTGCTGTTCCGCAATGTGCAGCGCAGACTGGATGCCGTCAATGGAGTCATCCAGGAGAATCTGACAGGCATTCGGCTGATCCGTGTCTTCGTACGGATGGGCCATGAGATTGAACGCTTTGCCGGATTCAGCGGCAAGCTGATGAAAGGCACCATTTCCGCGCTGCGCCTGACGGAGACAACGATGCCGTTCATGCTGCTAATGATGAACGTTTGTATCATCGCCGTGTTATGGTTTGGACGAGTCGACATTGCTTCCGGTAATGCAACCGTGGGTGAAGTGGTCGCCGTCATTAACTACCTGCTTCGCACAATTGGTGCCATGTCTGCGTTGTCATGGATTCTGGTAACCTTCTCCAGAGCAAGCGCTTCGGCGCAACGACTGAATGAAGTGTTCAATACGGAGGACACGTCGGAGACTGAACAGACGAAGTCGTTATCAACGTCTGCGCCATCTGCTGGATCTATGAAATCTTCAAATTTTCCGCAATCTGTATACCCGGCGAAGAAACAGCGCGTTGTGCAGGGAGCGGTTGAATTCCGCAGTGTAGGCTTCAGTTATCCCAATAGTGAAATTACAGTACTGGATAACATCACATTTACGGCAAAAGCGGGGGAGCGTATTGCCATTATGGGAGCAACTGGCTCAGGCAAATCTTCGCTCGTACAGCTCATTCCGCGTTTATACACAGAAGATCAAGGAAAGGTACGAATTGATGGTGCCGATGCATCAGAGCTGGATCTGTCCATGCTGCGTGGTGCGATTGGTTATGTGCCGCAGGAGGTTGTCCTGTTTACCGGTTCCATACGGGAGAATATTGCCTGGGGCCAGGAAGATGCTACCTTGGAGGAGATCGTGGAAGCCGCAAAGCGCGCGCAGATCCATGAAACAATCGAGAATTTACCAAACGGTTATGATACATTGCTGGGTCAACGGGGAGTGAATCTCTCCGGTGGACAGAAGCAGCGACTTTCCATTGCACGAGCACTGGTACGTAGACCAAGAATTCTGATTCTGGACGATAGCACAAGTGCGCTGGATGTAGCTACAGAAGGCAGACTGCTGGATGCGCTGGAGGAATTGTCGTGTACCACGTTTATCATCACCCAGAAGATCAGTTCAACCACTTCGGCGGACCTGATTCTGCTGCTTGATGATGGACAACTCATTGGACAGGGAAAACATGAAGACCTGATGGAATCGTCAGAGCTGTATCGTCGAATCCACGAATCACAATACGGGGAGGGTGCACAGCATGTTCAAAGCATTCATTGAGCCTTTCCGTCAGCCACCGCCTCCGATTGATCCGGAGACGTTACGATCAGGTGGTGGTCGCAAACCCAAGGCACGGGCGAAGAACTGGTCAGGTACGCTAGGTCGTATCTGGACCTATCTGGCACGTCGCAAGGTTAAGCTGTCCATGGTACTGTTGATGGTGTTTGCCAGTTCCGCACTCGCTTTGCTTGGCCCTTACATGGTAGGGGTGGCCGTGGATGATTTCATCGCGGGCGAAGCCGGGGCAAGCTGGACTCGGTTTCTGATTGGATTAACCGCAGTGTATGTCTTGTTCTCTCTTACATCCTGGTTACAAAATATATGGATGATCGAAATTGCACAGGAAACCGTGTTCCGCATGCGGTATGATCTGTTCTCCCATCTGCACAAATTACCGATTCCATTCTTCGGTAAACGCCAGCAGGGGGAGATTATGAGCCGGGTGACCAATGATATCGAGAATGTCAGCGGTACGTTGAACAGCTCGGCGATCCAGATTTTTTCGAGTGTATTAACACTGCTCGGAACGTTTGGGGTTATGCTCTGGCTCAGCCCGTTACTGACCCTGCTTACCTTTATCGTTGTGCCTTTGATGGCCATCGGTATGCGTTGGATTACGCGCAGAACGGGACCGCTCTTCAAGGAGCGGCAGCGCAATCTCGGTGAACTTAACGGTTACATCGAAGAGACTTTATCCGGGCAGCGGATCATTAAGGCATTCTCCCAAGAGGAGCGAGTGATTCGCGGTTTTGAGGAACGAAATACCCGCATCCGGATTTCCGGTTTCTGGGCACAGACGATCTCTGGTTTTATCCCGAAACTGATGAATGGATTGAACAACCTGAGCTTTGCGATTGTGGCGGGCATTGGTGGTATACTGGCGATTCAGGGTTCGGTTACGGTCGGGGTGATTATTATCTTTGTGGAATATGCCCGTCAATTCACCCGTCCGCTGAATGATCTGGCGAACCAGTGGAATACGTTATTGTCCGCGATTGCGGGGGCTGAGCGCGTATTCGAGGTGCTGGACGAAGATGAGGAAGCTAAGGATGAAGGGGCAGCGATATCTCTGGACAAGGTAGAGGGAGCCGTTCGTTTCGACAAAGTATCCTTTGGATACGATGAAGGACGTAACATTTTGCATGAGATCAGCTTCGAAGCCAAACCGGGGGAGATGATTGCCCTTGTGGGTCCGACCGGAGCGGGGAAAACAACATTAATTCAGCTGTTATCCCGTTTCTATGATCCAACAGGTGGCACATTAACGGTAGATGGTCGCGATATGACCACCATTCGGCGTGAGAATCTGCGGTCACATATGGCATTTGTACTACAAGATTCATTTCTGTTTCAGGGCACGATTCGAGAAAATATTCGGTTTGGCCGTCTGGACGCAACGGATGAAGAGGTGGAAGCAGCCTCCCGGCTGGCGAATGCCCACTCCTTCATTGTGCGAATGAAGGATGGATACGACAAAGTGCTCCAGGCCGACGGGAGCGGCATTAGTCAGGGGCAGAAGCAACTACTCGCCATTGCCCGGGCAATCTTGGCAGATCCATCGATACTCGTACTGGACGAAGCGACGAGCAGTATTGATACTGTTACGGAGATTAAAATCCAGGAAGGGCTGCAACGCCTGATGCAAGGCCGTACCAGTTTTGTTATTGCTCACAGGCTGAACACGATCCGTCAGGCCGACCGGATTCTGGTGCTGAAGGATGGGCAGCTACTGGAGCAAGGCTCGCATGATGCATTGCTGGAACAAGGCGGTTTCTACAGCGAGCTGTATTACAGTCAGCTGCGTAAAAAGGCTCAGTAGTCATTTTGGATAATATGTGACATGTATTAGAAAACTTGTAGGTATGTAAAAAGAGCAGGGATGAGGGCACGATGCTCCTCACTTCTGCTCTTTTTGCATATTCCCTTGAAGGAAAATAGAAAATAGAACTGTGATTGTATGTTAAAATAAGGATATATTGGAATAGATCCGTTTTTGGAAGGTTGCCAGCGGTTTTGAAGCATGAGAATGAATTTTTACACGTATGCCTGTAGTCAGTCATGTGATGCATTAAAAGAGAGGAGGGCAATGCGGAATGGAATTTAAATTTGGGAATGCTGCTCTTCTTTTTCCCCCTTTACACATTACGATTATCGCAATCATTATTATTTTCATTCTAGTAAGGTGGAGCAAGCAGTTAGAAACGAGACGTTTTACGGTTTTCTTTTACTTTTTGATTAGTACGTTCATTACTCCAATTTATTCTCAAAGTACATCAGAAGGTGTCTTTGAGCTATGGATCCCCGCAGGGTTTATTGTGGTTTTCTTATATTTGATTCGTAGCGAAAGAAATCATCCATCTAAAATGAAAGCGAGTATCTTAGGATTTTCAATAGCGTTATATCAGTTAATTCTTCAATATGTCGGATAACGGACAGGATAGGATAATTCAATAAGAACAAGTAAGCAATAGGTTGAAAACAAAAGAGCAGATCCTGATCACAGGACCTGCTCTTTCTCATTTAACTTCCAATAACTTTCCAGTTATTCGGCTGTTCAACCGTTAACGGTTGGTGTCTGCGAATATAATCCTCCACCAGTGCGGCCATGTCCGTGGCACCTTCGTGCAGTACCTTTTTGCCCGGATACATTGCATAATCCCCGCCGCCAGCAGCGCGGTAGCTGTTCATCACGACAGAGTACATGCCATTCATGTCCATTGGCTTGCCTTCATGTTCCAACTTCACAACTCGACTGCCTACAGGTTGGGAGATATCCAGCTCGTATTCCATGCCAGCCCACATATCGTAATTATAATGTTGGGGTTTGGGCTCCATATAAGCTGGATTGACTGCCACCTCACCAGAAGCATTCACTTCAAAGTAACGTGCCGTTTGTTCCAGTGCCTCCCGGATATCCTGACCACTCAGCTCCAGCACCGTCAGAGTATTAGGATAGATGAAGTTGGATAACACGTCCCGAACGGTGATATGACTCCCGAAACCGCGAGCTTCTTCACTCAGCATGGCGGTATTGGAGAGCTGCGCTCCAGTCGCTTCCATCTGCACTTGATGTACAAAAGCAATGAATGGATGTGCCTTGAGTCGCAGAGCCGTAGCATTGGTGATGGATAAATCCCCAGCCACCTCGCCAATGGGTTGATCAAGCCATGCTTGTGCCTCAGTTTCCAGCTCTTCCGTCAGTTTCATGACGGTTGCATCAGGTTCAACCTCATGATGTTCATCCAGAAGTAACAACCGAGCCTGTTTATCTGTAATCTGCCACTTGCCGCCCGATGATTGTTCCAACTGAACGGTTACATGCCCCGCACCATTTCCACTGAATCCCGGCTGAATGACGGTTACACCATGAATATTAGCGATAAGTTGACGATGCTGATGTCCGGTAAGCAACACATCGATGCCTTTGATGTCCCGGCAGATGGCATAGCCTTGATTTTCTCCAGTTAACCGTTCGGTGGGCTCGCCTGTCTCCAGATCACTCTCAAATCCGCCGTGATAACTCACAACCATTACATCTGGTTGTTCATGCTCGCGTATATAGCTAACCCATGTACGAATGGTCTCCAAGGCATCAAGGAACTGTAACCCCTCAATATTTTTTGGATGCTCCCAGTTCGGTATGTAGTGCGTAGTTGCGCCCAACAGGGCTACTTTGACACCCGTAGATAAGGTTTTGATTAGATACGGAGGACCGAAGGCAGGTACGTCTGGTTGCTCATCTTTTACAATATTGGCAGACAGCCAAGGGAAATTGGAAGCTTCAACTGCTCCGCGCAACAGATTCTGACCATAGTTAAACTCGTGATTTCCCATCACCGCTGTATCATAACCGAGTTCATTCAGTACTGTAATGAATGGATGCACTTCGTTTTTGGAAACCTGTGAAGCTGCATAGGAGGCCAAGGGTGATCCTTGCAGCAGATCCCCGTTATCCACCAGCATCAATTCAGGTGAACGTTCACGTTCCTTACGAATCAGGGAAGCCAGCAGGGCAAGCCCAGCCGGGCGGTAGGCATTGGTATTGTAATGAATGGGACGGATCGCCCCGTGCAGATCACTGGTATACAGAATATCGAAGCTTGCCGTATGGTTTGTGGATGTCATTTTACAATCTCCTCTAATATATAAGTTCAGATATATGGAATTACTATAAAACGGAGAAGAATGAATAACCTGAAGAACCGAAGTATACGCCGTTATCTCCGATGTTCTTCTTATATCTTCAACCATAATGAGCCTATTCTAACAGATACAAGTCGCGCTGACAGCCTGACAGGAAACTTTACAAAACTCCAAATTTCGTTTCACATCGCGCTAATATTTGGCAACTATAGTAGATAAGTACTGAAAAATAGAAACTCTTTGGAGGGTGTTCGTTTGAAGAAGTCTGCTTTATTTTTACCATTGTTGATTTTGGTTCTGTTTCTGAGTGCTTGTGGGTCTAGCAGTAGTACAACAGGTTCGGCTAACGGGGATAATGCGAGTTCTAATGCATCCGGTACGTCTACGGCAGAGACAGAGAAAGCTGTCGAAGGTTATGTGCCAACTGAATTGACGGTTCAATTTGTTCCTTCCCAGAACGCAGATACGCTTGAAGCCAAAGCGAAACCGCTGGAGAAGTTGCTTGGTGACAAACTGGGCATTCCGGTAAAAGTTAGCGTATCCACCGACTACAACACAATTATTGAAGCAATGGCTTCCAACAAAGTAGACGTAGGTTTCTTGCCTCCGACAGCTTATGTACTGGCTAAAGAAAAAGGCGCTGCGCAGGTTATTTTGCAAGCACAACGTTTCGGTGTAAATGATGAGACAGGTGCTCCAACCGAAGAGTTGGCGGATTCCTATAAATCCATGTTCATTGTAAAAAAAGATTCGCCGATTCAATCCATCGAAGATCTTAAAGGTAAAAAAGTCGCTTACCAAAACGTAACGTCTTCCGCAGGCTATGTATGGCCAGCAGGTCTGTTGCTGGACAGAGGCATTGATCCATTAAAAGATGTAACACCTGTAACGTTGAAAGGTCATGACCAAGGTGTTATCGCTGTATTAAACGGTGACGTTGATGCAGCAGCTATTTTCCAAGATGCCCGCAACACGGTAGCCAAAGACTATCCGACTGTATTTGAAGATACACGAGTACTGGCGTTCACTGAGCCTATTCCTAACGATACCATTGCCGTTCGTACAGACATGAATGCAGATTGGACTGCGAAGATCAAACAAGCCTTCATCGATATCGGTAAAGATACTGAAGGTCACCAGATCATCAAAGAAATCTATACGCATGAAGGTTATGTAGAGTCCGATGATAGCAAGTTTGAGATCGTTCGTCAGTATGGCGAAAAAGTGAAAGGTGAATAATTCTGATCCAAAAGTAGTTCGGGATCTGTTCACTTTGTTGTAGCTTTCTTGGATGGGAACAGCTTAATCGTAGCAATGGACAGGCCAGTTCAGCGTGATCTACGCTGCGCTGGCTTGTGCCATTATAGCAAGGACTCATGTATGGTTGATCATTATGAATGAAAGAAGGATATTGTCATGATTGAGCTTCATAACGTTACCAAAACTTACGCTAACGGCACCAAGGGCCTGGATAATATTAATCTGAAATTTGAGCAGGGTGAATTCATTGCTGTAGTGGGTCTGTCCGGTGCAGGTAAATCAACGCTCTTACGCTCCATTAACCGACTGCACGACATTAGTGAGGGCGAGATTCTGATTAACGGAAGTTCCATCACGAAGGCACAAGGCAAACGGCTACGGATGATCAGACGTGACATCGGCATGATCTTCCAGAGTTTCAATCTGGTGAAACGGTCCAGTGTACTACGTAATGTACTCGCTGGACGCGTTGGATACCATTCCACCATGCGTACCATTCTGGGTCGTTTTCCAAAAGAGGATATTGAACTGGCATTCACTGCGCTGGATCGTGTGAATATTTCGGAGAAAGCTTATTCCCGTGCAGATCAGTTGTCTGGTGGACAGCAACAGCGTGTCGCTATTGCCCGTGTACTGGCACAGGAAGCAAAAATCATTCTGGCCGACGAACCGGTTGCTTCACTTGACCCGCTTACAACAAAACAGGTCATGGATGACCTGAAACGCATCAATCAAGACCTTGGGATTACGACCATCGTCAATCTTCACTTTATTGATCTGGCGAGAGAGTATGCGACCCGTATTGTCGGATTGCGAGCAGGTGAGGTGGTCTTCGACGGCCCGGTAGAAGAGGCAACGGATGAGCGCTTTGCAGAAATTTACGGCAGACCAATTCTGGCTGACGAATTGTTGGACAAGCAGGCTGTGCATGAGCAGGGAGAAGTTGTGGTATGAAGGGGCAGTCCAACGTTCCACTTCAGAATTCAGGCGGAGTGGGGAAGGAACCTGGTTCCAGCCCGGCTCAGGTTGTGAATCGCCCAAAACCGCCTGGGCGTACGAAACATTTGCTCACCTTAGTGATCATTCTGCTCCTTCTGTGGGCCAGTGCCAAGCAGACGGATGCCAGCTTCACGGAGTTATTTCAGGGATTCCCTGAAATGTGGAAATTGTTGAAGGAAATGTTTCCACCCCGGTGGAGCTACTTTGATAATATCGTGCAAGGCATGCTGGAAACGATCCGAATGGCCCTGATTGGGACAACCATTGGTGCGATTATTGCGATTCCGATCTCGATCATCTGTGCCGGTAACCTGATGCCGAGTCGCTGGATCTACTATCCGGCACGCTTTCTGCTGAACCTGATTCGGACCGTGCCGGATCTGCTGCTTGCTGCTTTGTTCGTTGCTGTGTTTGGTTTGGGGCCCATCCCCGGAATTTTGGCACTGGCTGTGTTCTCGATAGGTCTGATTGCGAAGTTGACCTATGAGACGCTGGAAACCATTGATCAGGGGCCGCTGGAAGCGATGACGGCTGTTGGTATGAACCGAATTCAGCTCATTGTATATGGCGTGGTGCCGCAACTGGCTGCCCAGTTCACATCCTATGTGCTGTATGCCTTCGAAATTAATATACGTGCTGCTGCCATTCTGGGACTGGTGGGAGCCGGAGGGATTGGACTCTACTATGAGGCCACACTTGGGTTCCTGGAGTATGACAAGACCAGCGTAATCATTCTGTTTACCCTCGTCATCGTTCTGGTCATTGATTATGTAAGTACTAAGCTGCGGGAGAAATTGCTATGATGAAAAATGAAACAAGCCGCATCCGGCCTAAACCACGGAAGAACCCGCTACGCTGGGTCATTGTGTTACTGTTAATCCTTGTGTATGTCTGGGCGCTTGCCGGTGTACCGTTTACTGGTTTCAAGGAAACTGCCGCTCAGATTATGAAAGCCATTGTAGCCGGAATTTTCTCACCGGATTGGGATTTTGTATATTTGCCTGAAGGAGAAGACTTGCTGCGAGGATTGTTGGATACGCTGGCAATCTCTGTGTTGGGTACCGTGATCTCAGCTGTGCTCTGTATTCCATTTGCCTTCTGGTCTGCCCGTAACATGAGTGGGCATCGTTCCATCTCGGGTGCAGGCAAAATGGTACTCAGCTTTATTCGCACGTTCCCTGAGATTATCATGGCCTTGTTGTTCATTAAGGCAGTAGGTCCCGGATCGTTTGCAGGGGTTCTAGCCCTTGGGTTACACTCCATCGGCATGTTGGGTAAATTATATGCGGATGAAGTTGAAAATATCGACTATGGCCCATCTGAGGCGCTGCTTGCCTCTGGAGCCAATCGCATGCAGCAGTTGTGGTTTGCCATCCTGCCGCAGGTTATGCCTGGCTTCCTGAACTATACGCTGTATCGTTTCGAGATTAATGTACGTTCCGCGACCATACTGGGTGTAATTGGAGCAGGGGGAATTGGTACACCACTGATCTTTGCATTGAGCACCCGGAACTGGCCGCGAGTAGGTATAATTCTGCTGGGTATAATCGTGATGATCACGATTATCGACTTGATCTCGGGGTATATTCGTAAGAAGCTGGTGTAGAGAAGAAAAGGTAATGTTTATTTGCTAATAAAGAGGAATAAAATAAAGATATCTCAATCCATTTTTGATCACTCTAAGAGCAGCCCATGCAATAGTAGGTGCTGCTTTTTATATTTATTTCATGTTTTAATGTATAAATATAAGTGCATTTCGAATATAGATTAATCAAAAATCCTTTGCTGACTTGCAAATGATTTTTTTATATTAATGCAGTTAATTATTTGCTTAATAGTAGGGCATTTCATACTCCTAAACCACCACAAACTTAGAAAAATACTGGTTACAACATAGAATTTCAATTAGCAAAATTATGAGTCTATATGAAATTACTGTTTAGAAGTAGACTCATATTATGATACTGTATAGTTATAAATTCAATACTGGAGGAAAATTATGAGAAAAAAAAATAATATGTTGTTGCTATCTATATCTATTATTATTTTAGTAGTGGTTATGTCTCTTACTGGTTGTTCAAAATTACAAACAAAAATTAATCTCACGGGAGAAAGCGAAAATTGGAGAGGTGAATTGGGTACTACCGTAACAAATGAAAGAGAAGAAAATGGGGAGTATGTTATAACTTACAAAAAAGATAATTGGGAAGGTATAAAAGGATATAAGATAAACATAAATGAAGGAAGAATAATTAGAGAGGAAAACGGTTTAGCTTCTAACTCTATAAAGTTTCCTATAATACGAAAACAAGGCTCAACTATTAGTACTCAGAAAGACCAAACTATTGTCATTGTGTGGACAGATGTTAACGGTAAAGACTTTGAAGAGAAAATGATCTTGAAATCAAAATAAAAAGACATAATTCGACAATATTAAGTTATATTATGAGGAAAAACTAGTTTTTTCATGATTGTGAAGTATATTCGAACTGCTATTATTTGTTTTTTTGTTTGATAAATTGATTGTTTTGCACCTTTTTTGTTATATTTTATACGATTAATATTATTATCATAAGTCAATATAAATGAGTGAAAGGAGGATGTGGTAACTTCTTCTGACTTACAATATATTTGTATGGAGGATAATAATGAAAAAGTTAACGAAATTACTTTCAACTCTAGTTATTGTTTCAATGATTTTCGGTAGTTTAAATGTATCTGCTGATTCATCCCAGGAAGAAGTGTTAATTTTTGAAGAAGAACAAATTACCGATATTGATACCCTTATTGAACGAGCCAAAAATGGAATAACTGATATCCCGGTAAACGAATCCAAGAGATCAATTGTTTCATTAGAGTCTAATAAATCAATTGCGAATACTCAGTCACTCGCACAAAGTACTGAAACAGATGAACTTGTGTTGGAAGAACAGTATGAAACAACCCAAAAAATTAAAGCAGTCCGAAAAGGAAACGAAATAACTGAAACTTTCAGTACTACTACTATTGCTGTTTTGGCTGACGGATCAAGTTATCAAACGCAACCTGACTCTAGCGGAGGAGTTGTAGCGTATTCTACAGTTACGTATGACAAGCGCCAACAGAATAATTTAGACACTTACAAGCTTATTAAAGTTTCTGGTGGATGGAATAGACATGACTCTACAATTAACATGAATGATCGGTGGTACACTTTTGGTGCTAGTGGTAATTCATTCGACGGTGGATTTGCTGTAACTCAAGCTAGCGGAAAAAATGAAACGTCTTTAAATGCATTTCAACAGAATGCTCCAAGCTCTTGGAAATATGTAGTAAAGGATAATTCGACATTTTTCGTTTTTGGTGTTACATCTAGTATCACACTTACAAGAGGAACCAGTTCGAAATGGAACATTCTATTAATTCATAACTTTTAAATTTTTCACTTCCATAAGGGGGGCCAATTATGGCTTCCCTTTAAATTATTGATTAAAAAGAAAACACCTTTGTTTTCAAGGAGAATCAAATAATGAATTTTTTTATCTATTGTGGGATAGCACTCCTTTTTGTTTCTGGTCTTTGTTTTGGAGCATGGACTACTGGATCACAACAAAGAGGGAATTTTCATTCTGAAAATGAAAAAGAACGTAATATAAAAAAAAAAATTGGCACATGGTCGGCTTTAGTTGGAGTTCTTTCCTTTGCCCTTGCTGGCATAATGTCTCTAGTAAGCTAAAGGCAAGAAAGTCACATCGTTAACTCGAGGTAATGCATACCAGGCTATACGATACTTTCAGTATCACAGACTGGGTTGAGTGTTCCAATTATTGCAGGGAACAAAATTTTATTGGATCTGTGTTGATGTAACCACTTCAAATCTTTCAGTGTCTTACGTTTTTTATTATAATTCGGTATTATATTCAACTAATATTTAGAGTATTTATGCTCGAAAAAAAACGAAGCAAGATCGCCGGCATTCAGGCAATCTTGCTTCGTTTTTTTAGTTGCTTGGTTAAACGTCAGGCTTCTTTACAATCTTCTTAACTAGCCAAAGGCAATGCATTGGTAACTTGAACCGTTATCGTCTCGGTGCTGGTTACGCCTGCGGCGTTGATCAGCTCAGCACGGTACGTATACGTTCCGTTAGCGCAACCGGACAATTCCGTTGTAGCACTTTGGGAAGCAGGTGTTGCCGCGTTCAACGCTTGTGTATCAATTAATACATCATTCTCATAGAGACGGTATTCGGTTGCGTTTGTACCCCACCAGAGGTTCATGGATACGTTGTAGTTGCCGTCACCATCCCAGTTGTTTTGGGACAGCGTAGCTTTGCCTGGAGCAGCATTGGTTACTTGTACCGTCAGCACGTCACTGCGTGTTGTGCCCTTGTCATTGGTCAGCTCAGCTACATAAGTATACGTGCCGTTGGCTTTGCCTGTAATGGCGGTTTTGGAGGACTGAGCCGATGGTGAAGCCGCAGTCAACTTCTGCGTATCGATCAGAACGCCATTCTCATACAGTTTGTACTCAGAACCGTTTTCACCCCACCAGAGGTTCATGCTTACGTTGTACGAACCTTCGAACAGGCCAGTGGTATATCCATTATCAGAAGAAAGCACCGGTTTACCCGGTGCTCCTGCAGCTGGAGTGGAAGGCACTTCGCCGCCACCTTGCTCTTCAGCAGGTACAAAATCATTCAAACTTCTAGGTTTCAATTGATATACATCTTTGAAAATAGCGGAAACGCCTGTGATATCGATTTTGTCACCAGCAGCATAAGGGAAGGAAGTCTCCGTCACACCTGTACGGGTGTCTACACGGATGTGTGTGCTCGTTCCATCTGCTGCTACCGCGTCGAATTCAAAAGATCCAACTGGTGTAGCACTGATGATATTCTCAATCGTTACATTTTTCAATTGAACCAGTTGACCTTGGTTCGCATCTGTAATTGCAGTAACCTCGATTGGAGCAGGTACGGAAGCCGTACCTGTTTTCTCAATCGCAACGATATCGGTAAGCTCGAACTCGCTGTTATAGATGGTTGTTGTTGCTGTTACTTTCACCTTGTCACCAGCATGGAAGCCGCTAGTGTGCTGGAATACGTAGATTCCAGCAGTTTCATCTTGAAGATAGAAGGCTTGTCCACCAAATGCACCTGGCTCTGTCGTCACAACACCTTCGATGGTTACGGTAGTGCCAGCAGCTTTGGTGCGTGCTTCAGCAACTGTGATCGCTGCTGGAATCGGTCCTTCTTCTTCCGGAAGCTGTTCTGCTGGCACATTGCCAACAGTCACGGCATTGGTGATCAGGTTGCTGCCATTCAGACGCAGACGCAAGCTGGCAGCGCCAGTTGTACCTGGTTTGATCCGGACATTCAGATCTTTGATCCCGCGACCTTGGCTGTCCGAGGTTACACTGAATGTGGAGCTATACCCGTACGAAGTTGGCCAAGTACCACTTTCATTCTGGATCATGGCGACCTGTGTTCCGCCAGTCAGATAGATACCGGCACTATAACCGGATACGGTTGTGTTCGGAGCCATGTTCTCCACAACTACACGAATCTGGAAGTCTTCTGCATTTGGAAGAGTATCCTGTTTCACGAAGCTGTATGCAGCGTTCGCACTGGATGCAGGGCCACCATAAGAACCAGCCTTGAACGTGGAACGATCGTACCACTTATATCCGGCAGCAGGTGCGGACCAAGGTTCAGCCTGTGGTTCTGTGGAAGCAGCCGGCTCTTCGAATGGCAACAGCGCTGTAGCTGTGTCCAGTTCAAGTCCGTTCACTTCAGTTAGGCTTGTGTAGTTCTCTTGTGTAGCAAGCCAGTTCACGGTGTTCACGAGCAACACGGCATCATCGGCTTCTTTGAAACCGTCATAAGTTGTTTTGCGTGTGCCTGTCTCTTCACGCAAGTATTTTGGTGATGCATCTTCTACTGGAGAGGAGTCACCGATGAAGGCAGCTTTACCTGCGCCCAGCTTGGATACAGCCACGTAAGGACCTTCTTCAATCCCGCCGCCGTTGTAGACACCTTGGTCTACCGCGTTATTCCATTTTGCGTTGGTTTTTGGCAGGTACACAATACCTTTTGCCTTTTCCGGATCGGTGATTGCAAGTGTTGAACCGGCGTGCATGGCTACAGCCGATACGCCTTCTGTGATGCCGAAGGCTTGATCTGCCGGTACAACGATATTGGCGTTGATATCGCCAAGTGCGTTATAGCGGAATCGTACGCCAAAGTTATCGGACAACCAGTCCGAGCCGGTTACATTTTGCATCGCTTCAGAATTACGCTCATCGGTGCTCATACCTTTGGCCGGATCTTCGAATGCTCCCCGACGATAGCCGTTGATGACTTCAGAGCCATCCCAGCGGTTTTTATTACGGTCTGCATTATAGTGATCTCCAACAAAGAAGATGCTGCCGCCCGTTTCAACATATTGTTTCAGTGCTGCTTGTTCGGATGTTTTGAAAGGAATTTGAGGCTCTGCAATAACGAATACGTTATACTCTTTCAGATCATCATAGGTAAATGGAGTTGTCTTGCGAAGTTCTTTGACATAGTAACCATCATTGGCGAGTGCATTCCCGAAGTCGGAGAAACCTCCATCAATGACCCAGTCTGCAGCTCCAGCCGTCTGGCCGTGAGAGTTGTCGAACAATACTTTTTTACCTGCATTTTGGTTCACAACCTTTGCCTGGATGAACGGTGCCGGGTCTGTCGGTCCTTCCGCATGAACCGATGCATCTCCGTTCCATAATCCGATCTGAAGCGGCAAAGCCATGGACAATGCCAGGAGTGATTTTAAAACTACTCCTCGCATACCTGTTAATTTACCCAACCAAATCCCTCCCAAATATTAGTTGATTCATGAGTTCGTCCATATTCTACCACATGAAAATCTCACATAGTCATAACAATTTGTAAAAATTAACTCGATATTTGTAAAATTGGGTCTTTTGACATATCCATAGGTATTTCGGTCCCGTCATAATCCATCCATTTCTGCGTGCATATTGATTTTACGCAAATAAAAAGCCATCTCTTATGAGATGACTTTGGCCCGAATTCGATTGACGGCATGGAAGACAGAGGATTTAATCATGCCTTCACTGCGATTCACCAGCTCCGCCGTTTCCTTAATGGAGTATCCATGGATGAGGCGAAGTTCTAATATTTTACGATGTTCGGTGTTGTTAATATGGGAAACAAGATCATGAACACCTTCGCTAATTTCAAGGTGGGAAGTATCGACGTGGTGGGTAGGTACCTCCAGACGGCTGTCTCGTCTGAGTGTACGGGTCCGCCTGCGGAAGCTGTCCATCGCCAGGTTACGGGCAATGCGTTTGAGATAATAGAGAATGCGATCTTCAGGGATATCCACGGTAACGTTCATTAGTCGAATGAAACAATCCTGTGCCAGATCTTCTGCATCTTGCGGTTGTTTGACGATATGGGATAGATACCTTGTGATTTCTGATTTATAGTTGATATAAGCATCATTAATTTGTGTGCTGTTCATATGATGTGAATCCCCCTTGGATACAGATCAGGCTTGGGTCCGGTCTGGTATGAGTCTCTTTATGATCCAAGTATATCGGGTGGTTGTTTCCAAAAGGTTCAGAGTTGTATCGGAGTTGTAACATTTCGTGCTTCCCTCTATTCAAGCATACCGCTTGGGATACAAAATAAAGGCAGATGAAGGAAATTCATAGAGCAGGGAGATTACGAAAGTATCATGAGACAAAAAGAGATTTTAATTATTGAGGACGAGGAGTCCATTCGCGATATTTTGTCCTATTCGTTACGTAAGGAAGGATTTGAGATCAAGGAAGCAGCTACGGGAAAAGAAGGTCTGGATCTGCTTCGGGATTCGAAGCCGGATCTGATCCTGCTGGATCTGATGCTGCCAGATATGAGCGGTTTTGATGTGTGCAGGCAACTATCTGTGAACTCCAAGATACCTGTCATCATGATCACTGCGAAGTCGGACATGCTGGACAAGGTACTTGGCATGGAGCTTGGGGCGGATGACTATATCACGAAGCCTTTTGATATCCGTGAGGTGGTTGCGCGCATTCGGGCGATTTTTCGCCGGATTGATCTGATCAGCGAGACACTGGAGAATCAGTCCTATGAGGTGGTAAGGCTAGGCAAGCATATTGAGATCCGCAAGGATGAACGGGAAGTGTGGAAAGACGGGGAACAGGCAGGACTCACGAATAAAGAATATGATCTGTTGTTATTTCTCGTGACCCATCATCGTAAGGTGCATACACGTTCTGAACTACTGGACAAGGTATGGGGATTTGATTTTGCAGGGGACACTCGAACGGTGGATATTCATGTACAACGGATTCGCAAGAAACTGGATAGTGGTGTGCAAGGCATTTCGATGATTGAAACGGTATTCGGTGTGGGGTACAAGCTGAATATTCAGGTACAGACATGAAGTGGACGATCCAGTTCAAAATGGTGGTGCTATTCTCGGTCATTGTATTTATCGGATTCTCCGTCCTGTTGATTCTGTCCAATAAGGTAGCCCAGGAGAATATGTACCGGGAAGTGCATGAGGATATGGTGCAATCCAAAAGAAATCTGGACATCGCGCTGAATCAGTACTTTCTGATACATAATAAACGCATGAGCAGAGACTCGCTCGAAGCAGGGAGTCGCGAGCTTGCGGAGCAGATTGGATCAGCCGTTGGTGGGGAGATTGTAGTATATGGCCCCGATGCTTCGCCATACGGGTCTGTTGGCAGCGAGGTTAACGTTGCTAAGCGGTCTGACCATCCTGATGTGGAGGAAGCCGTACATTCCCGGATTGCTTACACCACAGTTGTGGATAAGGGTCGGGTCACAGCCAGTCTGTCCTTCCCGCTCGAGATGGATCAACAATTGATTGGAATCGTACAGATGAAGAAGGATTACACCGACTTGTACAAACGCAATCTCCGGTTCCAGAATACGATCAAGCTGTTTGCAGCGGTTATTTTCATATTTGTATTTATCGCATCCATCTTTATTTCCCGGAAAATTACACAACCCATCCGTGTACTCACGAAACGTTCTGCGGAAGTGGCCCAAGGAAGTCTGAATGCGGACATTCAGATTACAACCAAGGATGAGATCGGTGAACTGGCTTCAAGCTTCACCGTCATGATTGATCGGGTTCGGGAGCAGATTGATGTGATTGAGCGAGAGCGGGACGAAGTGAAGCAAGTACAGGCCAGAAGCAAAGTCTTTTTTGACAATGTGACACATGAATTGAAGACACCCTTAACGACGATTCTGGGATACGCCCAGATTTTACGGGATAACGGATTTACCGACCAGGACTTTTTTGACAAGGGCATGAATTATATCATCAAGGAAAGCCAGCGTCTCAACACGATGGTTGCGGATATTCTGGAGGTCTCGGTCTCCTCTGCGGTCATCCAGGCATACCGGTTCGAACGTATCGATATATCAGATATTATTCGTGAAGCTTGTGAGGACATGTCGATTAAGGCGAGCAAGTACAATATAGGCATTCACTATGAGCTGGAGGAACATCAGTATTTACAGGGAGATCGGGATAAGTTGAAGGAGGTCTTCCTCAACATCCTGGATAATTCGGTCAAGTACAGTGATGTGAACTCCATTATCGAAGTGCAATCCTTCCGGTTAGGTGAGTCCATTGCTATTGTGATCCGTGATCAGGGGGAAGGAATCGGTGCTGAAGCGCTCCAGCATGTATTTGAACCCTTTTACCAGGATAAAGGAATTAACAGGGCCGAGAAAGGCAGTGCCGGGCTGGGTTTATCAATTGTGAAGAACATCGTTGAGCGTCATGGAGGAACAGTGGAGATGAAGAGCATCATGCGGGAAGGGACACAAGTGAATATCAGTCTTCCGGGGGAAATGAACGCATGAGACATCCTGGATTTTGGCGTAAAAACCGTGACAGATTGATGCTGTCAGGGTTGTTGATCGCATTTGTCAGCGGAATTTTCGGGATTGGGAGCCTGTTCAGTCTCGGAAATCTCAAACCAAGAACGGTGATTTTGCCAAGTGAGCAATTCAACAGCCGTCTGGCGCCACCACCGAGCAGTACGATTCAGATCGAGTCGGCTACCAAGATTCCAAATGACTTTGCGATCTTTGATTTTAAAGTGGTAGACCGGAACACGATTATATTAAATCAACCGGAATTTTCCTATTCAGGACTCAAGCTGTCTCTCCTGCATCTGGATGATAAGGAAGTGAAGAACATTGCGGCTAATACGGATTACGGCATAACGATCAGCCCGGACCACAAGAAGATCATTTACTCCCAGTATCGGTCAGGTCAGACGCAGAAGACAACGTATGAGTATATGATTCAGAGCGGGGAACGTCGCAAGCTTCCGAACGACAACTCGTATTATCGAGTGTTTGCAGGGAATGAATCCTACATCGGTCAGGATGATCTTTTATTTAAACAAGTCGATCTGAGCCAGGGGACGAGTCAAGTCATCTACACGTATGATGAGCTGATGGGCATGTTCACAGGACCAAAACAAGGGAAAGGTTCGAGTGATACGTTTATCGTTATGGATGTGTTGCAGGTCAGTGAGGATCACCAACAGTTTTATATACTGGTGATGCTGAAAGACAAGTATGCCATCTATCGTGTATCGCTTGAGGATGAGCATGAAGTGAAGGCGTATGCTGCAATGGAAGACATCCAACAGTACAAGTTGCTGAAAAATGGTGACATGCTCATCCAGGGAACGATGAATAAGGTTCAGGGGCTGTATCGGTATGACGCATCGGAGGAGCAGTATGATTTGGTATTACAAGGTTCCATCTGGAACTTCGAACTGGATGCAGATGAATCGCGAATCGCTTACTTTTATCCAATGGATATTCAGAATCAGAAAAATGAGTTGCATGTTGCCTACCTGAATGACAGCAAGATTTCGTCGGATACGGTGATCTATCGCAATATTGATAACTTCATCAGTCTGAAATGGAATGACGATGAATTATTTGCTGTAAGCAGCTCAGTGGATAAAAGTGAAATGTACCGCTTTAGTTTCAGAGCCTGGTAAGCTGCGGAAGGTATACGAATATAAGACCTTGGTCTGATGGAGCGATAGCTGCTCTGTGGACAAGGTCTTTTTTTGTTATGACATGTTACAAGTTGGATACAACTCGGGCCAGCCCGGATACATCTCCACCCTATAATGAAAGGGGAATGTGCTACGCGAATCTTTACATATGCAGCAAGAAGAAAGGAAGACATGTAGCAATGCTTCGAGTTGAACAATTATCCCACTCGTTCCGTAATAGCCAGGGAACCGTGCCGGTGCTTCAAAATATCAATCTGACGATTGGAGAAGGCAAGATGGTAGCCCTGCTGGGCAGTTCTGGTTCGGGTAAATCCACACTGCTGAATTTGATGGCAGGGCTGATGAAACCGGATCAGGGCAAGATTCTAATTGCGGGACAAGATATTGTACGTTTCAGTGAAAATCGCTTGGCTGAGTTCAGGCGCAGTCATATCGGGTTTATTTTTCAATCCTATGAACTGCTGTCCAATCTTACGATCCGGGAAAATGTAGAGTTACCCTTGGTGTTTATGGGCATAAGCCCTTCGAAACGCAAAGCAAAAGCATTGAAGCTGTTGGAACAGGTTGGACTGGGTGAAAAAGCAAACTTGTTCCCGTCTCAGTTGTCGGGCGGTCAACAACAACGTGTCAGTATTGCACGTTCACTCATTACCGAACCCTCGGTGATTTTTGCAGATGAGCCTACCGGTAATCTGGATACCGAGACGGAAGAAGAGATTATTGCGATTTTGCAGCAGCTTAACCGGGATATGAATACGACCTTTGTCATTGTGACACATGAAGCAGAGGTAGCGGAGCAGATGCAAGTCGTGCTTACACTGCAACATGGCATACTGGTCGAAGAAGCTGTAAGGGAAGTTTGAGGCAAAAGGAGAGGAAATGTGAGAATACGGGATGTAGCACGTATGGCCTGGGGACAGATCATTCGCAGAAAAATGGTTACGCTGCTGTGTATGATGGGGCTGTCGATCGGTTCTGCCGCCATGATTATTGCACTTAGTGTAGGGCAGTCCGTACAGACCTATAGCGAGAAAACATTAAACGACAACTACAAGATGGATGAAATTACGATTACGCCCAATGAAGGCATACGTACCGGCAACGGCAAGGGGAGCGGTCAGACATCGAAGTTTGAACGGGGTGCGTTGACGTTGGAAAAAATTCAGATTATCCAAAGACTTCCCCATGTTGTTGCTGTGGCTCCCATGTTAAAGCTGGATTCGCTCGAAATGGTGCTTCCGGATGGTCGCAGCACGTATGTTGAGGTCATTGGTACCCAGCTGGAGACCCTTAACGGGTTTGGATACACATATGCTGAGGGACGTGGGGCGGAGGATGGTCGTATGGCGGTGACCAGTTATGGGGCCGCATTTGGACTCGTAGACCCCAAAGTAACCCAGAAGTTATTCGAGCAGTTGAATGCGGATCCATATAACAATGAGCTTTTGCAGCAGTATACAGAAATGTCAGCGAAGCAGGACCAGCTGGTCCTGCAGCGTATTCAGTTTCGATATGAAGATTATGCAAATGCGAGCAAAACCAAAATGAGTGGCTCTATACGCGTATCTGGAGAACTGACGAAGCCTTCCAACATGGATGAGATGAGTGCTCAAAACGATAAAAAAGTATATCTGCCGCTGGATACAGCTCGTGCATTGCAGGATGAGCTTGGGTTACAGCAGGCCGACAGCAGTGCGGCTAAGCATCTTAACTCGGCCTTGGTCAAGGTTGAGGACAAACGTTATGTATCCCAGGTGGAAGAACAGATTAAAAAGCTGACGTTAAACACACAGAGTAATCTGTTCCAGGAGGAAGCGATGGCAGGCCAATTGGCGATGTATCAGAAAGCAGCATTGGGGATTGGTGGTTTTATCATGTTGCTGGCCTCGTTATCCATTATCGTAGCGATGATTATGTCTACGCATCAGCGTCGTAAACAGATAGGTGTGATGAAGGTGCTGGGCGCAAATCTGTGGCAGGTCCGCCAGATGTTTATTACAGAAGCAGCGATGCTTGGATTAATGGGCGGTGTGGCTGGTGTGGGGATTGCCTTTGCTGCCCTGGGCGGGGTGAACAGTCTGCTGGCGAGTCAGATGGCAGATCAGGTCAATGGCCCGATGACCGTGGTTATTCAGCAGTCCGCTCTGCCGCTAGGCATCGTGTTTGCTGTTCTGGTTGGCATTGTATCGGGTATATATCCGGCAATCAGCGCATCCCGAACCAATGCATTAACTGTGATCAAAGCGATGTGATTTTATCAGCGAAAGGGAAATTGGGCACATGAAGAAATGGATTAAAATCATTATCACCGTTGTACTTTTGGCAGGTGTAGGGTACTGGCTGTATGAAAAGTACAAGCCAAAACCGGAGGCGCCTATAGAGATTCCGCCCCCGATTACCTTTGATGTGACACAGGAAACGATGACGCAAACGATACAGGTGAAGGGGAAATCCGTATACACCGATCAGACGGATATCTTCGCTCCGTATGCTTCCAACATCAAGCAGTGGCACGTGAAAAGTGGTGAGCAGGTGAGCAAAGGCGATATCCTGTTTACCCTCGATACTTCCACGTTACAAACAGAAGTAGAACAGTTGCAGAGTGATCTGGAGAAAGCCCAGCTCGAAAATAAGATGAATCAGGTTAGCCTGGATCAGGCGAATATGAGCGAGTCACTTGGCGTGACGGAAGAAGAGCGCAAAAAGGCATTTGCAGACCGGGAAGGCAAACGCCTGACGAATGAGTTGAATCAAAAAGCACTGGTCCTCAAGGAGAAGGAGATACAGAAAAAGCAGGCAGTAATCAGTAAGTCTGTTGTATATGCTTCTGCTTCCGGTATATTTCAGATGAATGAAGAAGACAGCAAGACACGTGCGGTGACGGAAGGACAGCTAATCGGGTCCATTACAAATATCAGCAAACTGAAATTCATGACGATTGTTGGCGAGGAAGAAATGTTCAGGCTCAAGGTGGGAATGCCGGTTAAGGTACGAATGACAGCGCAAAAAGACCTGCAATTCACCGGGAAGGTGAGTAAGGTGTCCAAATTCGCCCGCAAGAGTACTGATACGGATCTCAAGCAAGCTTCACAGTTTGACGTGGTCATTGATCTGAAGCCGGATGACAGAATGTATGGAGGCGTGAGTCTGGAAGGCGATATCGAGACGATGCGTAAGGATAAAGTGACGGTTGTGTCCAGCTTGGCCATCATGCGGGATCAGACCGAACCTTATGTATTGTTAGACAAAGGGAACGGACAGACAGAGCAGCTGACCATCCAGGCTGGGATGGAATCTGGGGACAAGACGGAAGTGGTTAGCGGTTTAAAACCGGGAGATGTCGTCGTTCTGCCTTAGACGAGCGGTCGATTCGACCTTAATCAACACGAGGTTCATTGTGGCATATGGCCAGGATGAGCCTTTGGTGTGGTTAGGGGCAAGGGATGTCCAGATTCCTGCCTGAATTATGGAAAAAAATATAATTAAATTTATATAATTCAATTTACAGCAATATTTACATGTCGTATAATCAGAACATAAGGAGGTGACACCGAACATCATGTTTGTAGATGGTTAGGCGAAGGCCTTTTTTTTTAACTGCTCAAAGAAAGCGCTTACTGAAGTTGGGGTTCAGACATCCCGTAAGTCATTTTTCACACTTCTTCATGTCTAACACACGTTCAACCACACCCACCATATTATACTCATTCACATGATTCGCCCTCACACACCATTTGTTTGCTCAAGACTCCAGTTATACAACCCATTCTTTTGGAGGTGATACAACCAACTCATCCGAACGTTCTCTTCGTGCTAAGCATCATAATGACACAGAGGATCAGACATGAGTACAACCCAATCTAACTAAAGGAAAGGTGGAACTATGAAGACTAAATTGAAAACCAAATCCAGAGGTAAGAAGATCCTGCGCAAAGGTGTAAAACAAATGCTGGCAGCAACGCTGCTCGCGGCGGGGATTTTCCCGGGGATGTCTCCAGGCCTGACTCAGGCGGCTGAGGCACATGTGGACAATCCATTTGTAGGGGCAACGGCTTATCTGAACCAAGATTACTCGGCTCTCGTGGATACGTCCATTGCGCTGACTAACGATGCATCGCTGAAGGCCAAGATGGAGACGGTCAAATCGTATCCAACCGCAGTATGGGTTGACCGGATTGCTGCAATCTATGGCGGCACGGACAACGCTGGTCGCAAAAGTGTAGAGCAACATCTTGATGCCGTTCTCGCCCAAAAGAAGCCTGGTACGCCAATAACGGCTTCGTTCGTTATCTATAACTTGCCTGGACGGGATTGTCATGCACTTGCATCGAATGGTGAACTTCCACTAACACAGGCGGCACTGCAGACATATAAAACGGATTATATTGATGTGCTCGCAGATATCTTCGCAGATCCGAAGTATCAGGATATTCGTATTATTGCCGTCATTGAACCGGACAGCCTGCCTAACCTTGTGACCAACCTGAGTACACCAGCTTGTGGTCAAGCCAGCTCAACAGGTATCTATGAGGCGGGTGTGAAGTATGCATTGGACAAGCTGCACGCCATTCCGAATGTGTACAACTATCTGGATATCGGCCACTCCGGCTGGCTTGGATGGGATAACAACCGTTCTGCAGCAGTCGCGCTGTATACAAGTGTTGTGCAAGGGACAGCCGCGGGTCTGAGCAGTGCAGATGGCTTCATTACGAATACTGCGAACACCACACCACTGGGGGAGCCGAACCTGTCTAATCCGGATCTCAATATCGGTGGACAACCGATTAAATCTGCCAAGTTTTATGAGTGGAATCCTTATTTTGACGAAACCGATTTCACCGCTGCGCTGTATGCCGATTTCGTACAAGCTGGCTGGCCAAGCAGCACAGGTTTCCTGATTGATACTAGCCGGAATGGGTGGGGCGGGGTAGACCGTCCAGCATCTGCTACGGGCAGCAACATCAACGATTATGTGAATTCTGGACGTGTAGATCGCCGGGAGCATCGGGGGAACTGGTGTAATGCCAGTGGCGCAGGTATTGGTGAAGCACCTAAGGCTGCACCAGGACCAGCGCATCTGGATGCTTATGTATGGGTGAAACCTCCGGGTGAATCCGATGGCTCCAGCTCCGAAATTCCGAATAACGAAGGCAAAGGTTTCGACCGGATGTGTGATCCAACCTTCACAACTCGGGATGGTGTATTAACAGGTGCGTTGCCTAATGCTCCGGTATCGGGTCACTGGTTCCATGATCAATTCGTGGCACTGGTGAAAAACGCATTCCCTGTACTGCCTGCCAGTAACGGTGGAGGCAATCCTCCCGGGGGAACAACAGCTCCGGCAGCACCAGCAGCATTGACGGCTTCTGCCGGTAACGCTCAAGTCTCCTTGACGTGGACTGCTTCTACAGGGGCTACAAGTTATAGTGTGAAGCGGGCACTGAGTGCATCAGGTCCATTCACAACAATTGCAGCTAACGTGAGTGGAACATCTTACAGCAACACCGGGCTGATCAATGGTACAACCTATTATTATGTGGTAACGGCAACAAATGCAGTAGGTGAAAGTGTTAACTCTGCAACAGCAACAGCTACACCTGTTGCAGGTGTAACGGCGCCAGCTGCACCGACTGCTCTCACAGCAACTGCAGGCAATGCGCAGGTGAGCCTGACGTGGACCGCTTCTACAGGTGCAACAAGTTATGATGTGAAACGCGCACTGAGTGCAACAGGTCCGTTCACCACAATCGCGGCGAATGTGAGCGGTACGTCATACACCAACACTTCCCTGACGAACGGCACGACGTATCATTATGTGGTAAGTGCAGTGAATACAGCAGGGCAAAGTGCCAATTCCGCTGTAGCTTCTGCGACACCTCAAAGTGTCGTTGTACCAACGAGTGATCTTGTCGTGCAATATCGTGCTGGAGATACCAATGCTCAAGATAGCCAGATCAAACCGTATTTCAACATCAAAAATCTGGGTAGTACTGCTGTGAATCTGAGTGATCTGAAGATCCGGTACTACTTCTCCAAAGAAGGCTCGGCTGCGATGGATTCTGCCATCGATTATGCTCAAGTTGGCGGAGCCAATATCCAGCGTACCTTCACAGACTCGTATGTGGAGTTGAGCTTCACATCTGGCGCTGGCAGCATTCAGGCTGGTGGACAGACTGGAGACATCCAGCTTCGCATGTACAAAACAGACTGGTCAAACTTTGACGAGACGAATGACTACTCTTTCGATCCAACGAAAACATCCTACCAGGATTGGAACAAGGTAACGCTCTACCAAGGTGGAAACCTGGTATGGGGCATTGAGCCTTAAACTTTATTTGTAACTGTCTTAACCGCGATCCTCAGTGTGTTGGAGGATCGCGGTTTTTTGCTATGCATTACAAGAGTCATTCTAGATTGAAGTTCTCACATGAAAATGTATTTAGAATCGCTTGAAGATCCGTAATTAGGATGTGAGAGCGGATATATTAAGCTGGGATGTCCTCTGGTTATGAAAATGATCAGGGGGAGGGGGTAGCCCTATTTCTTTTCTAACGAACAGAGAGCACGCTATTTAGTTGAATTGATACAGTTGAAAATTCTAACGAATCGTAGACACGCTATTCAGTTAATTTGGATGGATTCTGCCCCGTTTAGACCCGATATGGTCCAAATAAGGTTGCTGAGATTCGTTAGGATTCGTTGTTGGAGTTTAACGCCCCAATAGGGTGTGTGAGATTCTTTAGAAAAAACTTGGCGGTGAGCTTAAATCACCCTTCCGACTGAAGCGTCATCGGGTTGATTTTCTCAAATGACTCTAAAAACACTGATTATTGATCGTTTTGGACGGATATTTGCCTAGGGTCTGGTAGGCAGGATGTCTATAATAGAACCCGATGGGCGGGATCACCCCGCTCGGATTGGAAAGAGAATGGAAGGGGGACCGCACTCTGGTAGTCGGGCAAGCTGATTTCTCTTTTTTAATTTTGTAAGCGTAATCATAATGTGTGGAATCTTCCCTCGAAGAAGATCTGTACGAATTATCGAACGTCTAATCATCATCGATGTGTATATGCGTCACCTATTCTGTCTCAAGGAGCGTGAAGGTGGATGAACTCAGGAACAACAGTGCCGGTACATAAGGGATCGGTGTCAGGTCGGCAATCAGGTCGCAGGAAGGCAAGTATGCCACTTGCAGCCAAGGTGCTCTCTTCGGCACTCAGCGTAGCTTTGCTCATTGGAGGAACAGCTGGCGTTACGGGAGCGGAAGCTTCCAACGGTAATGGGGCGACGGAGGCTGGCCTGCAATCAAATAAGGGGGGCAGTCACGTGAAAGAGATTCAACTGGAATATCTGGATCGCGGTCTGGTGGCTGCATCGACATCTGAAGGTGTTTTTCTCAGTTGGAGATTGCTTGGTGACGAGGCCACAGGGTATAGCGACAAAGGGCTGACAGGTACGGACTTTAACGTCTATCGTGATGGCAAAAAGATCGCTACGGTCACCGACAGCACCAACTATTTAGATTCCGCGGGTAAATCGTCTTCCCGTTATGAAGTGGCAGCGGTGAACAAGAAGGGCAAGGAGAGTAAACGCAGTGCATCCGTCAAACCTTGGGCGAACGGCTATGTGGACATTCCACTGCAGAAACCTGCCGATGGCGTGACGCCTGCGGGAGAAGCTTATACGTATTCCGCCAATGACATGAGCGTTGGGGATGTGGACGGGGATGGCCAATATGAGTTTTTCGTCAAATGGGACCCTTCCAACGCCAAGGACGTATCGCAAAAAGGATACACCGGTAAAACCTACATCGATGCTTACACCTTGGACGGTCAGTTGTTGTACCGAATCGATCTTGGGGTCAACATCCGTGCAGGTGCTCATTATACACAGATGCTCGTTTATGATTTTGACGGGGATGGCAAAGCCGAGATGATGTTTAAGACTGCTCCGGGCACGAAGATTATGCAATATAACAAAAAAGGAAAAGTAACATCCGAGAAATACATCACGCTTCCCAAGCAGGATCGCAAGGCAGGGTACTCGAACGAAGATGATTATCGTTTAAGTGCGGATGGGTACTACGATCACGTGGTGGATATGTTCAGAAATTGGCATAAACATGATGAGGTTGTGAAGGGGAACTGGCCTGCAACATTAGAAGAAGCTTTTGGAATCGAGAAAAAATATAATTACCCATTATCTCAGCAGGATGCCGAGAGCCTGGCCGACTACTTCATTGATGTATACGCGGTAGAACGCAGTAACCGAAATGAGCTGCGCAAGTTTGAAGGTTTTATCGTGGATGGACCGGAGTATGTTACGGTATTTGAAGGAAAATCAGGCAAAGAGCTGGAGACCATTCCATATGAACCCGAGCGTCATGATGATGGTCTGATGTGGGGCGATTATGCCATGGCACGGATTGAACCGGGGAATCGAGTGGACCGTTTCCTGGCAGGCGTGGCGTATTTGGATGGCAAGAAACCATCTGCTATATTTGCACGCGGATACTATACACGTTCGACGATGGTTGCCTACAATTGGGACGGCAAGAAGCTGAAAAAGGAATGGAAAGTGGACAGCGGCTGGACACCAATGAAGAACCCGTTCAATGACGGACCGCACGGCGTGGATGGTACAGATCCGCAGTATGGTTCCATTACGACTCAAGGTGCACACTATTTCAGTGTGGCGGATGTGGATGGAGACGGCAAACAGGAGATTATCTATGGCTCCGCCACGATTGATCATGACGGCAGCGTGCTGTACAGCTCCACAGACCTGATGCCTGCCGAGAGTGCTGCACCGGGAACCATTGCCCGTCTGGGTCATGGGGACGCACTTCATGTGGCAGATATCGACCCGGATCGTCCGGGACTGGAGATTTTCATGGTACACGAGGGTGGTCCTTGGGCGCCATACGGGTATTCCCTGCGTGATGCGAAGACCGGAGAAGTGATCTATGGCGGATACACGGGGAAAGATACCGGACGCGGCATGGTGGGGGATGTTGATCCGACTCGTCGTGGGCTGGAGACATGGGCTGTAGGCTTGTGGACAGCTACGGGTGAAAAAATCAGTGATCAGGCGCCAGGCACAAATATGAATATCCGCTGGGCTGGTGATATGACGACACAGATCGTTGATGGTGCGATTGATGTTACACCAACCATCAAAGACTGGAATCGTGGCACGTTGCTGACGGCAACAGGCACATTGACCAACAATCACACCAAAGGTACACCTTCTCTTGTAGCTGATATCTTCGGGGATTGGCGGGAAGAGATGCTGGTGAGAACCACGGACAGTTCAGCGATCCGCATCTATCTCAGTACCGAGAAAACGGACCGGAAGTTGTATACGCTGATGCATGATGCGATGTATCGTGTGGGCATTGCCGGACAGAACAGTGGATACAACCAGCCTTCCTATCCGTCCTTTTACATGGCATCGGATATAGACTGGTCCAAAGTAACGCTGCCTAAGTTCTACACGCCAGGTAAGGGCGGGAAGTAAACAGACCGGATGAGCAATAGCTGGCAACATAACATGTGTTCAAGATCGGGCTGTAACGTAACGCAGCGTCGTTAGTTTTAGGCGTTGGCATCGAAGCTTGGAAGCTCTGGAATCCCCATGTGTCTCGTCACATGGAGGTTTCAGAGCTTTTTTACATAAGGATCTGCGGGCAGAGCTTGGCGTGTTCCCAGCCATCCGTGTTACATCATTCTTTTTCATATGTTAAGTCTAAATAAGTTGAACTAATCATTTACACGATAACGGAGAGGACAGAAAAAACCTGAAAAAGCGAAGCGTTTGCCTAAAAGCTTTCTGAAAGAAAGCTGCATCGGAAGCATAAGCTATCCCCGGATTTTCCCTTTAGTAAAAGAATCAATAAATCTGGGGATAACAGCGATTGGAAGGTTGTTCTGTCATCGTAGTGTCAGTGTAAATAATCTTTATTTCAACTTATATAGATGCACGGTAGAAGCGAACGCTTTAATAGTGTAATTTCCTTGATCATGGATCAATGTGGTGATGGAGCACTCCGGGATAAGTTGGTTCTGCATAGTTATAAAATCGGAATGCCAGACGTTAAGCTCGCGCTCGGTAAAGGTCTGCACCAGAAAATCAGTAATGAGTCCACCATGTGCAACCACAATAATGTTACTGTTCTCTGGCTCTTTATTAACCAATTCGGTTAGGAGGGAGGCCAGACGTTCACCAGCCTGTTTGGCCGAGTCTCCCACGGGTGGAATGTAATCTGGGTCAGACGTACATCGATCCCACATCGCAATGAATTCTTCGAATGACTGATCCGGGCAATCGCCCCAATTGGCACGTTCGCGCAGGCGAGGATCTTCTGTTATATGGGAACGGGTGTGGCGGACAATCATACTTGCGGTTTCTTGGGCTCGTCGAAGTGGACTGGTAAGGATTTTAGTAACGGGAGAGGTGGCTTTGGCAAAATGAAGTGCTGTGGCTTCGGCTTGTAAAACCCCTTCGGAAGTGAGGGGGACATCCCCGATTCGTCGTTCTTTGAGACCGTGTCTCACCAGATGAAAGGTGGTACTCATGAGTGGAAACCTCCTTAAGTATAGACAGTTTACATAAAGGATTAGATAATATGCTAATTATATATTTATCTAATTAAATAATGCAATGAGGCTTTTAACGAAGACAGTTTATATTCAACCTACAGAATTGCTACAATGGAGAAAAGTGAGAATTGATCGTTGCAGGAATGGGGGTATGGACATGAGCATCACAAAGCGCTGGACAGGAAGCCTGTATCAGGAGGCATTGCGAACAGAGGATTGCGGGCCGCGTTTCTACGCGTACTATTACAAGCAATGGGACAAATATCGTATGTCCTATCACCATCATGATTCGACGGAGATCATGTATATTATTTCGGGAATGTGCCGGGTGGATGTGCAGATGCCGGATGGGAGTTCGGAGCAGGCCATTTTGAAAAAAGGGCAGTTCATTATGCTGGACGCAGGTATCCCGCACCGTTTGCTGGTGGAAGATGGTGTCCCTTGCCGGATGCTTAATGTGGAGTTTGGATTCTCAGGCTCACCTCCCGGACAGTTATCTATCCGTCAGCTCGCGTTGGAAGAGGAAGAAGTCCATACTTTACTAACCAATGCTTCGCCATACCTGGTACTGCCTGATCCAGAAGAGGTGTACCACATTATGAAAAGTCTAGTGTTGGAACTCGATCAGCGTGGTCTACTGGAGCAAGGAAGATCAACTGTGCCGATGAAGATCATTCCACCAGAAGAAAGGTCACATCACCGTGAAGCCCGGAATCTCTCGTCCCCGGAACAGGGTATGCTGGTGCGTACACTGTTTATTCAGTTGCTGGTCCGTGTTGCGCGTTTGCGAGGAGAAATGAGCCGAAGTGCATCAGATCAGGCGGAGCTGTATGTCAAACGAACCATTGAATTCATGCATCACAATATGGATCGCAACATTCAGATGAAGGATATCGCGGCAGCCGTCAATCTGCATCCGGGCTATTTACATCGCATTTTTCGTCAGCACACGCAGCGGACACCAACCGACTACCTGACGATGCTTCGAATGGAGAAGGCCAAGATGTTGCTTCAGCAGACGAATATCCCGATTTCGGAAATCTCTGACTATGTTGGTGTAGGCAGTCGTCAGTATTTTCATATGTTATTCAAAAAATATACAGGTCGTACGCCGGTTGAATTTCGCTCCTCTATGGAAAGACATGTCAGTCAGTACCCACCGGATGAATAGGCCAATAGCTGTTTATTTCGAATGCAAATGGATTATTGGATCTAACGCATAAAAGTTAGTATTTTTGACAACAAGATCTTGAACAGGTCATGATTTTGATAACGCTTCCCTATTTGTCGTTGGTACAATGATTTCATGAAGAGAGTCATTAACCGAAGCGAAAGATTCGGATTAGGGGAGGACATAGGCATGTCGTTTAAAGTGGCGTTTATCGGGGCAGGAAGTATCGGATTTACACGGGGATTACTGCGAGATTTGCTCACGGTACCGGAGTTTAACAACATCGAGATTGCGTTCTGCGATATTAATCAGCACAATCTGGACATGGTGACTGAGCTGTGTCAGCGGGATATCCGTGAGAATGGATTGAATATTCAGATTCAGCCGACAACGGATCGGAAAGAAGCCTTAAAAGATGCGAAGTATGTACTGTGTACGATTCGTGTCGGGGGACTGGAAGCATTTGCAACCGATGTGGATATTCCACTGAAATATGGGGTAGATCAATGTGTCGGCGACACGTTGTGTGCGGGCGGCATTATGTATGGACAACGCGGAATCGCCGAGATGCTGGACATCTGTAAAGATATTCGTGAACAGAGCGCACCCGACGTGCTGCTCTTGAACTATTCCAATCCGATGGCGATGCTCACATGGGCCTGCAATAAGTATGGCGGTGTACGGACGATCGGACTGTGTCATGGCGTACAGCATGGTCATCATCAGATTGCGGAAGCTTTTGGCTTGAAAAAGAGTGAAGTGGATATTGTCTGTGCCGGCATCAACCATCAGACCTGGTATATCCAGGCGTCTCATGAAGGTAAGGACCTTACAGGTGATCTGCTCGAAGCCTTCGAGAAACATCCCGAGTACAGCCGCACCGAGAAAGTGCGGATCGATATGCTGCGCCGCTTCGGATACTACAGCACGGAATCAAATGGTCATCTGAGTGAATATGTGCCGTGGTACCGCAAACGTCCTGAAGAGATTAACGAATGGATCGACCTGGGCAATTGGATTAACGGAGAGACAGGTGGGTATCTGCGGGTATGTACCGAGGGGCGCAATTGGTTTGAAACTGATTTTCCTAACTGGATGAAGGATGAACCGATGCAATTTATTCCGGAAAAACGGGGCGAGGAGCACGGTTCGTACATTATTGAAGGGCTGGAGACGGGACGTGTCTATCGTGGACATTTCAATACCGTTAATAATGGAGTAATCTCGAACTTACCGGATGATGCAATTATTGAGGCACCGGGATATGTGGATCGCAACGGCATCTCTATGCCACATGTAGGCGATCTGCCCCTTGGCCCGGCTGCGGTATGTAATGTGAGTATTGCCGTGCAACGTCTTGCGGTTGAAGCCGCGGTGAACGGAGACGATAAATTACTTCGTCAAGCGTTCATGATGGACCCGCTGGTGGGTGCCGTGTGTAATCCAAAAGAGATCTGGCAGATGGTCGACGAGATGCTCGTTGCACAGGCCCAGTGGCTGCCGCAGTACGGGGATGCGATTGCTGCCGCAGAAGCGAGACTTGCTGCTGGCGACCTTATTCCAACAAAGGAATATGAAGGAGCGGCAAGACTCAAGGTGAAAACGGTGGAAGAAATGAAACAGGATCGCGATGCTGCGAACAAAAATGCGGGGGAATCGGATAAAGGGAAAGATCGCGAGAAAGTGCAGCAATAGGGTTGAGAGTGAGTAGGAGCTTACAAGAGTATAGAAAAGATAGAATCACAGAAAAAGGCCAGATTCTCCAGATGGAGAGTTGGCCTTTTTCTACATAGACCGCATCAATTCGTTTCCTTGATCTGTACTAGTTAGCGATTTCATTCTATCACCTCCCAATATCTTTCAGATGGAGATAAGGGGATAAAGGTTGCTTTGCTTGTTAAGGATATACTACACGATGCATATTACCTTTACAGACATAGTAATATGTCTTATAGTATACGCAGGATTGAAGAAAGTCGGTGAAACTCGCAGATGGATGTGCAAGTGATTAACAGTGATCTGATTCGTGGCAATATTGACCCGATCATTCTGAGTGTACTAATACCCGCGGATAACTATGGCTACAGCATTATTAAGGAGATCTATTCCAAGAGCGGAGAGCAGTTTGAATTGAAGGAACCTACGCTTTATTCCAGTTTGAAGAGGCTGGAGAAGAGTGGATATGTGGCGTCCTACTGGGGGGAAGAGACACAGGGAGGACGACGCAAATATTACCGAATTACAGGGCAAGGCCTCGAAGCCTATAGAGAGCAGGTTCAAGCTTGGCAGGCAGCCAAGGCACTGATTGATTGTATGATTGTCACTGGAGAAAAAGGAGATGAAGACCGATGAGATTGGAAACTCGCATCACCCGTCATGTGAATCGTTTGTTCGCTCACGCACAAGATACATTAGACAATCGAGAATTAAAAGAAGAGATTCACAGCAATCTCGCTGCACGGATTGACGATTATATCTCGCAGGGGATGAGTGAAGAGAAGGCGTTCCAGACCGCCATTCAGCATATCGCTGGTATGGATGAAGTGATGAGTGACCATCGAAGGGTACAACGTGTTCCTTACTGGACAGCGTTGTTGCAGTCTGCTCTGATTTATAGCCTCATAGCCTGGATCATTACCATTCCAATGAGAGTGCTGATGCAAGGCTCCGCCATAAACAATCTGCTTATGATCGTGAGTCTCATTGTTGGTGGCATGTATGTATTGTATCTGTTGATCAACAAGTCGAACGATTCTGCAACTTCCGTGAAAACAACGGTTATTCGAATCCCTGTCTTAGTGCAGTGGAAACGCAGAATATGGTGGTTGTGGGCGGCATTAATACTCGTACTATGGGGAACGCAGGCAGCGTTGCGATTCGGAAGCAACATCTGGTTTAATCGACCCATTCAGGTGGATGGACCCTATCAGTTTGCTGTGATCGTCATTGCCTTTGCCATCCCATTACTGAGTGTTATTATTCCTTTGGTTGTGCATCGGGCGTATCGGATCGTTAGTAAGTATGAAGTGAGTGATGTGTTATGAGAATTAGAAACATATGGATTATAACACTTGTTGTGTTGGGCATCATTGGCTTAGTGATTGTTGAAGGCTTCGTTAATCCGAAGATCGAGGCGAAACAGGCTCAGTACGAGGAAGAGCAGCAGAATCCGCTGACACATGATTTTGCCGCTTTAGCCAAATATCGCAGTCCCTACATGGGTGATCATTCAAACCTTAGTCATCTGAATCAGGCTTTACCTTTACGTGAAAGATTGAATGGTTACCAACTGTACCCGGAGACGTTCACTGTCCAAGTGAATTATAGCTTGGATACGCGTGAGATGGATGCAGAGGAACTTGAGCGGATACTCGTATATAATGCGGTTGCGAACTTTGTTATGATCGATAATCTGGAGCAGATCGTCTACCAGTTTGAGAATACCAGTCATACCTTACGTCGTGAATCTGCCCAACAATGGACAGGTACGGAATTAAAGGAGCTTCAGAACCCGGAGCTATGGAATTCGAATGTACGCGAGAAGCTGGTGGAACCGGCACAAGTGAAAGAGGCTGTTTCACAGATTGTTGACAATTAAGCTGCATGAAATAGAAGGAAATAGGCAAGAGACTCGACTCTTCTCCCATGCTATGTTATTATAAATCTCTGATAACGTGGTAACGAACTAAAGCGTTTGGGTTTTGGTTATAGACATGGAGGGGTTCGAGAGATGAGAAAAAAAGCGATTCTACTATTATTCATTAGTATATGTGTATTGATTGTGGCTGGTTGTTCCAGTTCCGCAAGCAAAGACGATAACACGATTGTTGTAGGAATTGATGACAAGTTTGCTCCAATGGGTTTCCGGGACGAGCAGAATGAAATTGTTGGTTTTGATATTGATTACGCAAGAGCTGCAGCGGAGAAAATGGGTAAAGAAATCACATTCCAGCCAATCGACTGGTCTTCCAAAGAATCAGAGCTGAACAGTGGCCGGATCGACATGATCTGGAACGGGTACACCATTACAGATGAGCGCAAAGAGAAAGTGCTCTTCACGAAGCCGTATCTGGAAAACAGTCAAGTAGCTATTACCTTGGCAGACTCACCAATTACGAAGCTGGATGAACTCGATGGCAAAAATGTGGGATTGCAGGCGCTGTCCTCCGCGGCAGATGCATTGGCAGCAAGTCCTTTGAAGGATAAAGTGAAAGCTTCTGAATTTAAGGATAACGTGCTTGCACTGACGGATCTGAAGACAAAACGTCTGGATGCGGTCATCATTGATGAAGTGGTAGCGAGATACTACATGTCCAAAGAAGAGGGAACATTCAAACTGATGGATGAATCTCTTGCACCGGAACAATATGGCATTGGTATCAAAAAAGGCAATGAAGAGCTTCTGAATCAGCTGCAAAAAGCGTTGGATGAGCTGAATGTAGACGGAACAGCTGCTAAAATCTCCACCCAATGGTTGGGTGAAGATAAGGTTTTGAAATAGGCAGGTTACACACCTGATATATAGTTAGAAACAAAACGGACCCCGTATTCCATGCTGGAGCGATTTATGCCCCAGAGGAATGCGGGGTTAACAGATTAGAGGAGACAAAACAATGAGTTGGGATTATTTATCGACCATTTTAAAACCTATGCTAGAGGGTGCACAGACTACCATTTTCATGTTCTTGCTAGCGATCGTGTTATCTGTACCGCTTGGATTTGCGGTCACGCTTGCGATGAGAAGCCAGATTAAACTGCTGGCGTGGATTGCCCATACGTATGTATATGTGATGCGAGGCACACCGCTACTGCTCCAAATTCTATTCTTCTGCTTCGGTTTACCGTTGCTTCCGGTGATTGGAGAGTATCTGGTGTTTGATCGTTTTGTTGCAGCGGGGATTGCGTTCATCCTAAACTATGCGGCGTACTTCGCTGAAATCTTCAGGGGCGGACTGCTTTCCATTGATAAAGGTCAACATGAGGCAGCGAAGGTACTTGGATTGACAAAGTGGCAGACGATGACCAAAGTCATTATTCCTCAGATGATTCGTGTAGTATTGCCCGCAACGGCCAATGAGTCCATTACGCTCATCAAGGATACGGCACTGCTCTATGCCGTGGCTGTACCTGAGCTGTTGTATTACGCCCAAGCGGCGGTAAATCGCGACTTACAGCTGACACCTTTCTTCGTGGCGGCGGTTATGTATCTGCTCATGACACTCGTACTCACCGTGCTGTTCAAGGCACTGGAGAAGCGGTTTTCATTTGAATAAATTAAATCTGATCAATCAAAGGACTGTCTGCATATGACACATATAATAGAAGTAAATCAGTTGAGAAAATCATTCGGCACACTTGATGTGCTGAAACAGGTATCCTTCAACGTGGAACCAGGCGAAGTAATTGCCGTGATCGGGCCTTCTGGTTCGGGGAAAAGTACGATGCTGCGCAGCCTGATTCATCTGGAGGATATTTCGGGTGGAACGATTCGCATTCAGGATCAAACGTTGGTTGATAATGGTCGTTACGCGGGTGCCGCAGATATTCGCAAGATGACGGATCGTATGGGTATGGTATTCCAGCATTTCAACTTGTTCCCGCATCTGACTGTACAAGATAATCTGGAACTTGCACCGAAAACTTTGAAAAAAGAAAGCTCGAGCGTCATTCGGTACCGCAGTCTGGAATTACTCGGCAAAGTAGGGCTGTCGGACAAGGCCGATGTCTATCCAGCCAATCTGTCCGGTGGACAGAAACAGCGTGTAGCTATTGCCCGCGCACTCATGATGCAACCGGATATCCTCCTGTTCGATGAGCCTACGTCGGCACTCGATCCGGAGCTGACCGGGGAAGTGCTACGCGTAATCAAACAGCTGGCACAGGAAAATATGACGATGATGATTGTCACGCATGAGATGGGCTTCGCCCGTGACGTTGCGGATCGTGTATTCTTCATGGATAACGGGGAGATCGCAGAGGCGGGGCCGCCAGAACAGATCTTCGGCAATCCGAGGCTCGCACGTACCCGGACGTTTTTGCAGCGGGTGGAAGTGGAAGGATAAAAGGCATTCCAAATCTAAGAAATGTCGAAAGAACGCAATCCGTTGATTAATAAGGGATTGCGTTCTTTTTTTTGAAATAATGGCTTATGTCCACAGATATATGTTCCAAGCAATTAATACTAGTGTCAACACGATATAAGTTACTATATTCCAACGTGTTCGAATTCGATAAGTGGTGTAACTCATGATTCCAAACAAAACAATACTAAAACATAAAACAGCTATATTATTTTGATAAAAAGCAATAAGTACAAGCATCAAAATCATAATTATATTCATGACTTTATCGATTTTCATCGTAGTGATCCCCCAAAGATATTCAGAAAAGTATTACGACTATAATAATATCTATATGTTAGAGGTATTCTTGATTTGTATCATCACACGGATAAACGGTTCTTAAATTCATATCCTTGAAGTACAATCTACAAGCTTATGGATTTATATATGCGTGTCCGGGGATGATGGGAATAAAATAAGTCTAATGGTAATTCATAATTAACACAATATGGATATTATTATTCCTAATAATCGATTATAATGAATATACTTAATAAACAGGGAGGATTTACCTTGGAACATCGTGAAAATGATGTGGATCGTTATTATAACGACACACTTCCACCACCACCTTATGTAATACCAAAAACCAATAGCAAATCGATTGCAGCTCTTGTCTTGGGGATATTGTCCATCGTGATTCCATACGTGGGATTACTGATTGGTATTGTTGCTATCATCATTGCCTCTATATCCCTCAAAGAAATTAAGAACCGTATGGAACAGGGCAGAGGATTAGCGATTGCTGGCCTTGTCTGTGGAATCATAGGTACAGCCATTTATGTATTACTTATTTTGCTTGTACTATTGTTTAATTTCGCTATCTCAAGTTCTGAAATTTACTCTACATACTAGAAATATGAAGTTAGCAAACTTAGATTGTATCTCAAACTAAAAAAGCAAAGGCATACCTTAGCCGATACCCCTTGTTGTCCAGAAGAGGGTGGGCTTAGGTACATGCCTTTGCTTTTTATTTTAGAATTTACAGGTGAAGTGCGACTTCACTGCTGACGTTTGCGTTCTCCGTGGTGTGATGCATCAGGAAATACGTTAAGGTTCCTCCAAGACCCATCACGGCGAAGATGCACAGAATCCCGATCTGATCCCAGGTTACACCGAACTGTCCACTCGAGATAACTGCTTTATACCCCGTAACCGAATAGGTCATAGGCAGCCATGGATTGAATACTTTCAGCCAATTTGGAATCAGTTCGAGCGGGAAGGTGCCTGCGCTGGTGGTAAGCTGGAAGATCAGCATCAGAATCGCGAGGAAACGACCCGGATTCTCCAGCCAAGTCACCAGTGCCTGAATGATGTACATGAAGCTTAGACTGGTAACAAAGCTGAACAAGAGGAACAATGGAACGCTCTGAACATCCAGACCCAATACGGACAAGACCAGCCATGAAGCAAGCAGGGACTGTACAGCACTCATGAGCGTGAAGGACAGCGTTTTACTCACAAAACGATTCCAGCCACTTGCTTCGCTAACTGTGCTGCCACGTGTGGGTACAACCAGTGTGGCAATCAAGGCCCCGACAAATAGCCCAAGTGACAGGAAGTATGGCGAGAATCCTGTACCATAGTTGGGTACCTCATTATATTTATGCTCATCGACCTGAACAGGCTCTGCATACATGGTTACGAGTTCATCGGTCTTTTTTACACTACCCGTCTGCTCAGCCGCTTCATTCAACTTGGTGGCAAGTTCGCCAGAGCCGTCTGTTAGCTTAAGGGTACCTTCTTTTAACTGACCAGCACCTTCATCCAGCTTATGTGAGCCATCTGCAAGGGTTGAGATTCCGTCTGTAAGCTGGCTTACACCCGCAACCAACTTGCCTGCACCAGCATTCAATTGACCTGAACCATCCGCAAGTTTAGTTCCTCCAGCGGTTGCTTCGGATAATTTAGAATTGAACTGTTGTAGACCAGTCGCAAGCTTTTCTTGTCCGGCAGATAATTGCGTGGCTCCTTGTACCAGTTGTTGTTCACCCTGTACCAACTGGCTGCTGCCTTGATGCAGTTGTTGCTGTGCAGCATGCAGGTTTTGACTGCCAGCGACCAATTGCTGCCCGCCCTGATACACTTGTTCGCTGCCAGTGGCAACGGCCTGACTTGCTGCCAGCAATTGCTGAACAGCAGGGCTCGCGGCAAGCTCGGGACTCGCTTCGGCTAATTGGGCAAGACCTTGCGCAACGGCCTTAGCACCTTCACTCACTTTGCTACTGCCTTCGACTGAGGTTTGCAATCCGGCTGCCAGTTTCGCACTTCCTTGCTCGGAAGCCGCGAGTCCTGCATCCAACTTGGCCGCGCCTTCCTGAGCGGATTGAATACCTGCCTGTAACTGTTTGCCACCTGCTTCAGCCTGCAATGCACCGTTACCCAGCTTCGTGCCTGCTGCCGCCAATTGGGATAATCCATCGGACAGAGAGTTGGCTCCTGCATGAAGCGTGCCGATTCCTTGTGCCAAGGTAGCTGTACCCTCTTTTAACGGTGCCACACCTGTTTCCAGTTTGTCGGTTCCATCCGCCAGTTTGGACAGGTTCTTTTTCAATGTGGCAGCACCATTATCCAGCTTGGCTGCGCCCTCGTTGATCTTGCCAGCACCATCTCCGGCATCTGATAAACCGCTAGAGATCTTCTCCACCTGATCCAATAGCGTTTCGGTATACGATTCTGTGACTTTGGCAGCGACTTTGGAGCGAATTTGTTTGACCGCCGTGCCGCCAATCTGACCCGCGAGAAAGTTGTATCCTTCATTGGGTTCGTAGATCAGGTCGGCCGGCTCGGGGTGCTCATCCATCAGGGTTGTTGCTTTGGTGGAAAAGTCCTCCGGAATCACAATCGTCATGTAATACTTGTCGTCTTCCATACCTTGCTCCGCTTGTTCCCGTGTCACGAATTGCCAATCGAAATCGTTGCTTTTTTTCAATTCATCGACCAGATTCTGACCGACTTCCAGCGATTTGTCATTGTAGGTTGCGCCCTGATCCGTGTTGACCACTGCCACAGGTAACTCATTCATTTTGCCATAGGGGTCCCAGAATGCATTCAGGAACAGGCCGCTATACAGCACCGGAATGAACAGTACAACGAGAATCGGAATAAATACTTTTGGTTTCTTAAAGGCGGACTTCAGATCCTGCCCAAATACGTGGAATGATTTCATCATGTTCTCTCCCTATCCATACGCTAATCCGTTTGTTCTATCTCTATTATGTGTTGAAACTAGGGGCATACCTTTCTCTAGATGGGGGATAAGCCACTCTTGAGAAAGAGGGCCACAAAATCCTTGATCTGATCCTTATGCAGCGTAGGATGCGTTTTGTTCCAATCCGAGGTTAAGGTGACATACAGCTTCAACAGGACAAAAGAAACCAGCTTGGGATCATCCCTCCGAATCTGCTCTAACTCCATGGCACGGCTGACCTGACGCTCCAGATATTCGAGAATGGCTGTCTCCACTTTTTGCAAACCTTCCTTGGCTTGCGGTGTACCGAACTCGTTAACCTCCTGAAAGAGCTTGATTAACAGCTCATGTTCCTCCCGATACTCCAGCAAAGAATCCATACTCATATGCACGTTATCCAGAAAGGAGTTCTCTTCCTTCACGGTCCGCTCCGTAATCTGTCTCATATCCGCAATGATCGAGCGCAGAATCTCGCTAAACAGTTCTTCTTTATTATCGAAAAAAGTATAGATCGTTCCCTTGCCCACATTGGCAAGTCTCGCAACCTGCTCCATCGTTGTGGCCTTGTAGCCAAACAGGGCAAAGGATTTTTCGGCAGAATCCATCACCTGTTGCCTTCGATCTATCGTTTTCATCACATATACACCTCCTTGTAGGTTGAAAGGATAATGGGTAAGGTAAACCCTATTTTTTTGACCGATTTACTATTATGGTCAGTTGGTCGTTAACAACTGTAGCACTTGAGCAGGGAAGGTGGATGTGATCTTTGTCATAAACGGATAGGACAGGTGCGAATGTGATGCTCACATGAAAACCCTGGGGGATTCGCACCTCAGAATTTGTCGAAATGGGCAAAATTGTTACCTTAAGGCAACATGTAGGCATAATTTGATTGAATAATGATATGGAAAGTCATAGAATAATAGTGAAAAAACGTGTTTTTGATGGGTCAAATCGTTAAAATACGTACTTTTTCGCTGTCGCACTCCGTATGGAGTGCGTGGATTGAAATCCCCTTACGCCGCGCTGAATAGCTGTGCGATGTAGTCGCACTCCGTATGGAGTGCGTGGATTGAAATCCGGTAGGTCGAACTCTACCATGTCACCCGGTCTTAGTCGCACTCCGTATGGAGTGCGTGGATTGAAATAACCGGGATGTACTTTGCACGACACGGATCGGGCAGTCGCACTCCGTATGGAGTGCGTGGATTGAAATTGGTGGATCTACCCATGACTCTCAATGACCGCGAGTCGCACTCCGTATGGAGTGCGTGGATTGAAATCGCTCCTGGGGTAAAGGCCACAGCATCGGATCGGGTCGCACTCCGTATGGAGTGCGTGGATTGAAATTTCTGGGACATGTTCCTGTGGACCCAGGGTGTGAAGTCGCACTCCGTATGGAGTGCGTGGATTGAAATAATGATGTAAAGAAACTATCTGTGTCACCGCCGAGTCGCACTCCGTATGGAGTGCGTGGATTGAAATTGCCATGCATTATCCCTCCCCACCCATGTTCCCGAGGTCGCACTCCGTATGGAGTGCGTGGATTGAAATCGATTACCTTCGCGGCTCCTGCGCTTGATGTCGGGTCGCACTCCGTATGGAGTGCGTGGATTGAAATCGCGAACATGTCCCGTGCTTGTGTCAACACTTCCGTCGCACTCCGTATGGAGTGCGTGGATTGAAATATGTGGGTGTATCCTCCCTTAGATGGTTTATTGGTGTCGCACTCCGTATGGAGTGCGTGGATTGAAATCTTACCCTGATCAGCACAGGGCAATCACAATTGGAGGTCGCACTCCGTATGGAGTGCGTGGATTGAAATATTAATAGCTTGACCGATACACTTTCGCGGATTAAGTCGCACTCCGTATGGAGTGCGTGGATTGAAATTAGCATGGGCTTTTATGATTATGTTTAAGGGTGGTACACGTTGCACTCCGTATGGAGTGCGTGGATTGAAATCCGTCCCGGCACTCAGCGATGGCAAACACCTCGTCTCGTCGCACTCCGTATGGAGTGCGTGGATTGAAATAGATTGAAGCACGATAAAATCTGGATTTGTTCCATGTCGCACTCCGTATGGAGTGCGTGGATTGAAATTGTTAAGGAAGGGCTTCAGAAGCTGTCTAGCGAGGTCGCACGCGTGGATTGAAATGGTCTCCCAAAATAGGAGGATATACAAGATATGGTCGCATTCTGTATGGAGTGGCGTGGATTGAAATGTACTCATTTCGGGATCACCAGCTTCTGTCCCGGCGTCGCACTCTGTATGGAGTACGCGGATTGAAATCCTAAAAAGATTGATTTGGGTGGCCTGATTGGTAGTCGCACTCCGTATGGCGCGCATGGATTGAGTTACTCTTAATGATTTCAGGAAGTGGTTCGGGGAAGTGTCACACTTTATATGGATTGCGTTGCTGGAATCAAAGTGCGTGAATTGAAATTGGAGGAGACAATGGATGTACCTGAACGTGGTACTTATATTCAGCGCTGTTGGTGTAGAGTTTCATGTATATTTTTTAAAAGAATTAGTGGGTTCAAAAATTCTGGTACACAGTATAGATAGACCATCTATTATTTTCGAGGTGATAGATGTGAGCTTGTCTTTTTAGATTACTGGACGCCCGATTTTGGGGAACATTGAACCTTAATGGAATTAAGAGAGGATCTTTTATTCAAAAGTTATAAGAAATGATATTATATGTGCTAAATCAGGATAATATAAATTACCATTTTTCAAAAAGTAATTATTGGAACTCGTGTAGCATGAACATCAAATTATCTTATTGGAAAGGAGCATCGGTTGTGGTTTTAAATATCGTAGATCAAAGTGAAATGTAGGCAAGTTAACTTCTATAAAGTAAATCTGCACAAACAAAACTCCTTTTTTCAAATTCACTAAAAAGAAAAGTATCTCGCATCGTATAGATTTGAGATATCCACTTAAATTTACTCCTCTATAAATTCAACAACTTCTTCAATACGACATTGTAGGTCTTCGCAAATACGCGCAATCACACTTAGTGCAACAAACTCTCCATTAGACATTTTGGCTAGAGTAGAAGGTGAAATACCTAGTTGAGTACGCAGGTAAGTTTTATTTTTGTCCTTTTTAATTAGGGTTATCTCCATTGGTTTATAGCTAGGTTTTAATGCCATCATTAACCTCCAAGAAAAGTGTATATATACGTGTATTTTATTGAATATGGACTATAAATACAAGAAGTCGTACTTTTTGTATAAATTAGTATTGAATAAAAATCTAGTTTGTTATACTATATGTATAACAAATCGAACTTTTAGTTCATTAGAATGAATTATATATTTTTGAAATATGGAGGCGATATCTCAGAATGAAAAATTGTTATACATGAAAAATGATTTTTGACTTAAGTAGATATATTAGAAAATTGTGAGGCTTTGCTGAGGCTGTAAGGAAGAAACATCTAATTATACTAATCTAGTAAGTTACAGAAATATGAGATTATGATAACGATCTAATGAAAAGAGGGTGTTCCTGAGTATGTCAGATCGTATTGAATTAGCTTCTGTAGTGATAGGTCCTTTTGATGACGTTCAGGATTTTTATATTTACCAAGGGTATGTGATGAATGAAAGTTATATCTTTTTTCTTGACGAAGGTACGCTATGGCTAAGGCATGTGCACAAAGTTGCTCACGTAGATCACTTATATATTAATGGAGATACCGGAGGAATAATTCTTGCTGAGCACCCCCAAGGAAATGTAAAAGAACTGATAGAGTCAATCGTGGATAGATTGTGTGGAATGGATGCTTTGACATTTCTCACGGATGTCCTTTTGTGGACTCCAGAACGTGTTGATATGAACTTGAAGCTTGATCGATTTCACTAAGAAAATGATATTATATTAAGATACGATGGTCATAGTAGCATTATAGAATGAGATCAAATACATTGAATATTGTCTTTGGTTCTTTAGATGTCGATATATGAAAATAAACTTTCTAAAGTAACATAGATTAGACCTGTAAATAGCTCTATTTAATGGTGCGAATGTTAAGCTCACATAAAATCTCTAGTAGATTCGCACCTCGAAAATTGTCGATTAAGTTTTTACTGGATTATTTGTATTAAGATGAATTTATTATCATTTACTAAATGACAGAATAACGTTAAAAACATCTTTTTGAAACGACTATACGTTACTTTCTGCTGTCGCACTCTATATGAGTGCGTGGATTGAAATTGAATTGTCTCGACATACGTCCATGGCCTATGCAGTCGCACTCTATATGAGTGCGTGGATTGAAATCCTATCCGAACGTGTGTAGGGGTTTTGTTATCGGTCGCACTCTATATGAGTGCGTGGATTGAAATTCAGCTTCAGCTTGGATTCTCTTGGCATCAAGCATGTCGCACTCTATATGAGTGCGTGGATTGAAATAGGAATACCGTAAATTGCTCCGCGATTCTATTTGCGTCGCACTCTATATGAGTGCGTGGATTGAAATGAAACTCGCCAACGTAAGTTGATTGCGAAAGATGTCGCACTCTATATGAGTGCGTGGATTGAAATTTCTCGCTCACTGGCGGTTTGTATGTGACCACATCGCACTCTATATGAGTGCGTGGATTGAAATCAGCTTAGTGGTTTCGCGCTGGAGGTTCTGGAGAAGTCGCACTCTATATGAGTGCGTGGATTGAAATAAACCGCAGGCGATATTGCCTGACATTGATTTCAGTCGCACTCTATATGAGTGCGTGGATTGAAATGCTGTAGTACTCACGAGTCTTCTGAGCACCTGTTAGTCGCACTCTATATGAGTGCGTGGATTGAAATAAAAAGGCAACGTATGCAGCCGATCCCACTGGTAAGTCGCACTCTATATGAGTGCGTGGATTGAAATAATCCAAGCGCTTTTATGGGTTATGTGTTCAGTCGCACTCTGTGTAAGTACGTGGAATGAAATCTTTGTAGTAGCGTTGTTACAGGTACGGGTGTCTGATCGCACTCCGTATGGAATGCAAATCGAATCCCTAAAAAAGTCTTACCTTTCTCATGCTAAGCATGGATAAGTGGGTAGGACTTTTCTATTTCAGAGAAATAAAAAATATTAAGTATAGAAAAAATACTGAAAACTGAAATGTGCTATTAAATGCAGCATATTTTAAGATCTTTTGTTAAACAATAGATTTGACCTATGGTAGAAAAATCAATATAATGTTATTAATTGTAAAATAAGGAGGAAGGGTATGTCGAGGTATTATGATGGATACGGATTAGACTCGACTGTGACACTTCTCAGAATAGCTTATGGTCTTGACAACTGGAGAGAGGTCGTTAAGTTAGGTGAAACACTTTATGAAGAATCACTTCGTATATATAATTTACAAATGTTGACTAAAGAACAGGACATCGTTGAAATACATACGCAACGGGCAATAGTATATTACATTGGATACAGTCGTTTGATGCAAGGAATAGCGTATCAAAAACTACTAGAGTTTGATAAAGCTAGGGAATGCGTATTACAATATAGTGATTTTCAGTGGATTAAATTGACTAATCAAGAGACACTTAATGAAATTGAATTTTATAGCGATATAGCCAAGATCAATTTAATGGTTTTGGATTTACTTGAGGGTAATGCTACAAAGCTTGATGAATACGTAGCTTACATTCAAAAGTCAAAAGGTGAGATCATGTCTGGAATATTAACTCTCCTTGAAGCCAATCGTTTAAATAATTTACCTATTCAGGAGTTTGAGTATCTATTTGAAAAACATCGTTTGATTAGTGACACTACCATAATGACTGATATTGATGTTTCTTATTATCTAAAATTTAGTTTTGAGTTGGCGATGTACTATAGCCGTAATGGTAATGACTCCGATGCAATCGACATCTTACTGAATTGTTTGGCAATATCTCCTAAAATTAATCAGAATAAGATAAAATATGTAGCCTTTTTTGAAAAAATCAGAGAGCAGGCTACACATGCACAGATTAACACTTACAAATCTATCTTAGAGGGGATGTTATGATGAAGAAAAGAAATGCTCTAAATATGGTGTATTCAATTGTTTTGGCAACGTTAGCAGTACTCCCAATTGAGAGTATAATGCAGTTATTTAATCATGGCGTTGGTCATTAATTTTTAAATAATCTACTGAATACAGAAAATCTGTCCAAAGTATAAACTATACCCTAAAGAGTAGACACTTTAAAAATGTTTCTCTATGGGGTATTTTTGTTTTATGCTACGATTTAAGATTAACTCAGGAGTAAAAACATTTATGCGTTACTTTCTGCTGTCGCACTTTATACGAGTGCGTGGATTGAAATTTCCTTCCTAGGTAGGTTGATTGGTGCCCACTGTGGTCGCAATCTATACAAATGCACTAAAGTGGCAATCACAAGTCAAAAGACTTACCATCATCTACACTAATCTGTAGCATGAGGTGAGTTTTTTTTATATTTGATTTGAATACAGTTTTGACTTAGCTGCAAAAGTATTACTGCCTTCATAACAAATTACATAATATTCTAAAAATACAGGGTTTATAGAAGGGAAATGTATTTTGGTGTCGAAATTTACAATGTGAGTCTTTTTGCCTATGGATCTGGGATTAATGTCATGAAATTCAGTGGAGGTAAAGTGGTGTGACCTATATTGCGCATATCTGTCAAAAGGATGGAAGAATACAAACCGTTCAGGATCACTTAGTAGAGGTTAAGCAAGGAGCGGAGCAGGCTGGAGAGAAGATCGGTGTTAAATATTTGGCAGGCATTGCTGGTCTTCTGCATGATATGGGCAAAAATACAGATCTTTTTCGAAATTACATTCAGGAAGCTGTTGCCAACCCGGATGCCCCTCCTCGCAAGGGTTCAGTTGATCATTCGACTGCTGGCGGCAAGTTGCTGCACAGCCTTTACCATGGAAGTGGCACAACGCTTGAGTCAAAGTACACGGCGGAGTGGATTGCTAATTGTATTATCTCCCATCATCAGGGTCTAAGAGACTACATATCACCTGATAAAACTTCACCTTATATGGAGCGAGTCATTTCAAGGCAGATAGATCAATATGAGCAAGCAAAAGAAGAATTTTTCAAACACAATCTCCCAGGTCAACTCGACCATATGTTTAAGCAAGCAACCCAAGAGCTTCAAGGATACATACAGATCATCAAAGAGCATAAACTTCCGCCGATTGCAGGAGCACTGCTTATCAAATATATGTTTAGCTGTCTGATCGACGCAGATCGCACGAATACAAGGCGATTTGAAGAAAATGAAACTTTAGCAGAAGAAATAGATTACAAGTCTTTTTTTCTACAAAGCTATGAATTACTATCTCAACATTTAAGCAAGCTTGAGCACAGCAGTATAGTAGACACACCCATTAATCGATTGCGACGTGAAATGTCCCGGCAATGCGAACAATTTGCGTATCGTCCATCAGGAGTGTACACCCTTTCTATACCAACAGGCGGGGGGAAAACGCTTGCCAGTATGCGCTATGCGCTAAGACATGCCATTGAACATAATAAACAACGGATTATATATATCGTTCCGTACACCACCATCATTGAACAAAATGCGGCTGAGATCCGCAATATCTTGAAGAACGATGACATGATTTTGGAACATCATTCCAACGTGGTGGATGACAAGGATGACGAACGCCATGAGGGCGACGAAGGGGAAACCCTGGATTTGCGCAAAAAGAATCTCAAGCTTGCCCGTGATCATTGGGATCGGCCGATTATTTTTACGACAATGGTTCAGTTTTTGAACACCTTTTATGCCAAAGGAACCCGAAACGTCCGCAGATTACATCAGCTTTCCAATGCAGTCATTGTATTTGATGAAGTGCAGTCGGTTCCGGTTCATTGTATCTCCCTCTTTAATGCTGCACTGAATTTCCTGCATGTTATTGGGAGATCCAGCCTGTTGCTCTGTACGGCTACTCAGCCTGCATTGGATTTTGTGAAGCACAAGCTACATTTCTCCAAGCAACCGGAGATTATTCAGAATTTAGATGAGGTCGGCCGAAGCTTCAAACGAGTTGATTTACAGGATCTTACGCGGGAATCACTTTCGGGCTGGGGTGCAGAGGAAGTATCTTCTTTTGTTCAGGAACAGATGAGGGAAGTGGACAGTGTGCTGGTCATTTTGAACACAAAAACAGCGGTCCGTAAACTGTTTGAACAGTTAAATGAGGTGGAATGGCTGAGAGAGAGTGGCATACAGGTGGTTCATCTGAGCACCAATATGTGTGCAGCACATCGCAAAGAGGTGTTATCCGGGGAATATGGCGTTATTCCGAGATTGGCAAAGGGTGAACGGATCATCTGTGTGAGTACACAGCTTATTGAGGCGGGTGTGAATATCAGCTTTGATTGCGTGGTTCGTTCCTTGGCTGGTTTGGACTCGATTGCTCAAGCGGCTGGACGATGTAACCGGCATGGGAAAGATAAGGTTCGTAATGTGTACATCATTCGCTCATCGGATGAGGTATTAACGAATCTGCCTGAGATTCAAATTGGTGCCGAGAAAACGGAACGTGTGCTACAGGAATTCGAGGATGACCCGGGTTCGCTCGGCGATGACTTGTTATCTCCAAAGGCAATGTCCCGTTATTTCGAATATTATTTTAACGATATTGGAGACAAAATGCATTACCCCATTCCTAAGCTTGAACAGAACTTGTTTGATCTGATGGACCGTAATCGTTATTACGTGGATGCCTATAAGAAGAAGCATGATTGTAGGCCAGAGGCTGTGAATCATTATGCGATCGCTACGGCAGAGAAGTATTTCGAAGCCATATCCACGAACGCCACGCCCGTAATTGTTCCTTATGGTGAAGAAGGAAAAGAATTGATTCTGGACTTGAATGGAGCAATTGAACCTGGTGAAATGAGTCAGTTATTACGCAAGGCTCAGCAGTATACGGTGAATATCTACGACCATGAACTCCGTGCATTGGAGAAAAATGGAGATGTGAGACCTCTTTTACATGGGCATGTTCTTGCATTGAGAGAACCAGCATATTCCGATGATTTCGGCGTGGAATCTAAGGGTGAAGGTGCTTGGGAACCTATGATGATCTGATCATTTGATTCATTACATCTGGGAGATTCATGATACATGTTTCTCCCTCCTATACCCCATAGAAAGGAGCTAAAATGTTGAGAAATCAAATCGAATTTGAAGTTTCGGGAAAATATGCGCTATTCACCGATCCACTGACCAAGTTGGGCGGAGAAAAATTCTCTTATCAGATCCCTACATACCAAGCCCTCAAAGGGATCGTGGAATCTATTTACTGGAAGCCAACGCTGACCTGGATTGTAGATGAAGTCCGAATTATGAATCCAATTCAGACCGAATCAAAGGGTATGCGTCCGATTGAATATAGCGGGGGAAACACACTGGCCTATTACACCTATTTAAGAGATGTACGTTATCAGGTGAAGGCCCATTTTATATTTAATCCGCATCGTGAAGATTTGGTACATGACCAGAACGAACATAAACATCACAATATCGCCAAACGAGCAGTTCAGGTTGGGGGACGAAGAGATATCTTTCTGGGGACCCGTGAATGTCAGGGGTACGTTGAACCGTGCCAGTTTGGTGAAGATGACAGTTTCTATGATCGTATAGGTGAGCTTGATTTTGGCACGATGCTGCATGGAATCAGTTACCCGGATGAAACAGGAAGCAATGAGCGAGAGGTTCGTCTGTGGAAAGCGAAAATGCAGCATGGTGTCATTCAATTTATCCGTCCGGATGAATGCACATTGGTGCGCAAAGTGGGAGAAGGTACAGCTAAAATATTCGATGCAGGGAATATGCAATCTGTAGATGATCTTCATTCAGAATGGTTTGGAAATGAGGTGAGTGAATGAGTTGGCTTGCCAATTTAAGCAGAACGTATGATGATCACGCTAAGGTTGTCGGACAATTTGAAATGAAGAAAAATGGCAAGGAATACGCTCTGATTCCAATCTCGCACACAACACAGACCGCCCATATTGAAGTTCATCTGAATGGAAAAGGAGATATCGTAAATGCCAAAGTGGTAGAAAAGAATGATGGTAGCACGATTATTCCTTGCACTGAAGCATCCGCAAGCCGAACGAGTGCCCCTGTACCGTATCCGCTTTTTGACAAGTTATCCTATGTTGCAGGAGATTACACCCAGTTCTGCGGAGAGGTCAAGGGAACACCATATCAGGATTATTTAAACCAACTGAAGGCTTGGTGCGAATCTCCCTTTAGTCACCCTAGAGTCCAGAGTGTACTTCACTATGTCAGCAAAGGTACACTCATCGCTGATTTAGTGAACAGAGGCATACTTTATGTGGATAGCCAAGGTAAGCTGCTGGAGAAGTGGATCGCAGGGCCTGGGGACCAGGAAGGGAAAAAGCCTGACATCTTCAATGTCATCGCAGCAGATCAGAGTGGGGCATTTGTTCGATTTGCTGTAGATATTCCAGGAGAACCCGAATCCAGATTATGGCGTGATGCTTCGGTACAGCAGTCTTTTATCCATTTTTATGAGATGAGTTTGCAGGACAAGGATATCTGTTTCGTGACAGGGGATTACCTACCAGTTGCTGATAAACATGCTTCTCGCATACGTCACTCAGGAGACAAGTCCAAGTTGATCTCAGCTAACGACTCTAGTGGATTTACGTATCGGGGGCGTTTTCGTACCAGTCGTGACGCAGCTGTAGTAAGCTACGAAGCTTCACAGAAAGGGCATAACGCTCTGAAGTGGCTCATTGATCGACAAGGAACCACCATTGATGGCAAAGTGTTTCTGGTGTGGGGAAGCACAAGTCTGGATATGCCAGAACCTCAAGAAGATGCATTTAGCTTGTGGGATGAGGATGATGAGGAAGCATTTGCTGGCGGGGACACAACTCATAAGGAGTTTGCTTTGCAAATCAGGAAGGCGATTGGCGGTTACCGATACGATGGGGAGTATAACTCTAAACATGAAGTGACTTTGATGACACTGGATGCGGCCACACCAGGGCGAATGTCGATTATGTATTATCGGAGTTTAGATCAGAACGAGTATTTGGATCGAATATTAGCTTGGCATGAGAGCTGTTATTGGTTACATCGTTATCGGAAAAATAAAAATGACAAACCCGTCTCGTTTGTTGGGGCGCCTGCGACCAAAGACATTGCATTTGCAGCCTATGGTCCACGAGCCAGTGACAAGGTAGTTAAGGGATTAATGGAGCGAATGCTCCCATGTATCATAGATGAGAGACCCATTCCGCTGGATATCGTTCGCAGTTCTATCCAACGTGCATCCAACCCGGTAGGCATGGAAAATTGGGAGTGGGAGAAAACACTGAGCATTACTTGCGCACTTGTTAATAAGAAGGAGGGGTATGGAGTGAGTCTGAATACAGAAACAACGGATCGTAGCTACGTATTTGGCAGAATGCTTGCCATTGCAGATGTATTAGAGAGAAGTGCTCTGGGTAAAGAGGAAAAACGAGCGACAAATGCCATTCGATATATGAACGCCTTTGCACAACGACCAGGCAGAACTTGGAGCATTATTCAATCTAATCTCCAACCTTATCAAGCGCGGATGGGGACGGGTGCCAGATATTATAATTCGTTGCTGGATGAAGTTGGAGATAAACTACAGTTGGAAGATTTTACAGACAAGCCACTTACGGGATTATACTTACTAGGCTTCTACAGTCAGCGTAACGATTTATATACAAGTAGGAAAGATAAAGAAGCCGCAGCTACATTTGATAAAGACGATGAAAACCAATTGAACGAACAAGGAGATAACTAAATGAGTACACTTGATCACAAAATCGATTTTGCTGTTGTACTGTCTGTTCGTAATGCCAACCCGAATGGTGATCCATTGAATGGAAACCGTCCTCGTCAGAACTACGATGGCTTAGGAGAAATCTCGGATGTATGTATAAAGCGTAAAATTCGTAACCGCCTTCAGGATATGGGAGAGTCCATTCTGGTGCAATCCGATGAAAAACGGAATGATGCTCACCGTTCCATTAAAGATCGTGTCGATGCCAATGAGAATGTACAAGAGCATGCCAAAGGTAAAAAGGCAAATAAGGATTTGTATGCTGAAGCCGCTTGTCAGTCCTGGATTGACGTACGTAGCTTTGGACAGGTATTTGCTTTTAGCGGCACAGATGTATCTGTGGGGATTCGGGGTCCGGTATCGATTCATACAGCGGTTAGTTTGGATCGGATTGACATCTCAAGCATGCAGATTACGAAGAGTGTTAACTCTGTCACAACAGCTAAAGATCCAGACAAAAAAGGTTCAGACACGATGGGCATGAAACACCGCGTAGATTTTGGAGTTTATGTTTTTTATGGAAGTATCAACACGCAACTGGCAGAGAAGACCGGATTTACATATGAAGACGCGGAGAAAATTCGTGAATCACTGAGAACCTTATTCGAGAATGATACGTCCTCGGCCCGTCCTGATGGCAGCATGGAGGTTCACCAGTTATATTGGTGGGAACATAGCTCCAAAATGGGGCAGTATTCATCTGCGAAAGTACATCGTTCTCTGCAAATTGAATTGAAGCCAGGCGTAGCAGAAGCAAAGTCCTACGATGATTATAATTATACAGTGGTGCCGCTGGAAGGCTTGGCAGTCCAAGAATATGAAGGACTATAACGAAGAGGATTATCTGCTGCTTTCGGGGATTCAGCATTTTAACTTTTGCAGAAGGCAGTGGGCATTAATTCATATCGAACAGCAGTGGGAAGACAACGTGCGCACCATTGAGGGTGATCATCTGCATCGAAAAGCAGATCAACCAGCGCTTCGTGAGAAACGAGGCGATAAACTGGTGGTTCGTGCGCTTCCGGTGCAATCGAGGGAACTTGGCATCACAGGCATCTGTGATGTGGTTGAATTCATTCGTGATCCATCTGGAGTTTCACTTGCAGGGGAGGAAGGGTTATACCTTCCTTTTCCTGTTGAATACAAACGCGGCAAGCCCAAACGAAATGATTCCGATCACTCCCAATTGGTAGCACAAGTCATGTGTCTTGAAGAAATGCTCGTATGTGATATCCCCAAGGCCTATTTTTATTATGACGAGATCAAACATAGGATTGAAGTCATCATTACTGCGGCAGATCGGGAACGAGTGAAGGCAAGTATTCAAGAGATGAGACATTATTTTGAACGGAACCATACACCCAAAGCCAAAGCAGGACCACACTGCCTAAGTTGTTCTTTGAACAATATATGTGTGCCTGATATCTTGAACAAACGCTCCGTTTCAAGTTACATCGAAAGCAGGTTGAATGAATGAAAAAGCTGCTGAACACCTTATTTGTAACATTACCCGATACATACCTTGGACTGGATGGGGAAAACATTGTGGTGAAGCAGGAGGAAGAAATTCTTGCTCGCTATCCGCTACATAATTTGGAGGCCGTTTGTACCTTTGGCTATGCTGGAGTAAGTCCAGCACTGATGGGGGCTTGTGCGTCACGCAATGTTAGTTTGACATTTATGACACGAACGGGGCGATTCCTCGCACGGGTGATTGGTGAGGATCGAGGAAATGTGGTTCTTCGCAAAGAACAGTATCGTATCTCGGACGATGAGGTGCGTAGTGCGCGGGTTGCTCGTAATATGATTACAGGCAAGTTATACAACAACAAGTGGATTTTGGAACGAGCCACACGGGATTATGCACTACGTATCGACACGGAACGAATCAAGAAGGTTACGGAGTCGCTAGGTGAAACGATGAAGCTGTTGCGCGAGGTGGAGCAATTGGATATATTGCGCGGATTGGAAGGATCGGCTGCCGTTCAATATAACTCTGTGTTCGATGATCTGATTCTCCAGCAAAAGGAGTCATTTTACTTTTATGGACGCAGTCGGCGACCTCCCTTAGATAAAGTAAATGCGTTATTATCCTTTGCCTATACCTTGCTCGCTAATGACATGAAGTCTGCACTTGAATCTGTCGGACTTGATGCATATGTCGGTTTTTTGCACAGGGATCGTCCTGGCAGAGCTTCTCTTGCATTGGATATGATGGAGGAACTTCGAGGAGTGTACGCAGACCGATTTGTACTTTCTCTCATTAATAAGAAGGTAGTTAACGATAAAGGTTTTTATGTGAAAGAAAATCTCGCAGTGATTATGGATGATGAGACGAGAAAGAAAGTGTTAAAAGCATGGCAAGAACGCAAACAGGAAAAGATTATGCATCCGTATTTGAATGAAAAAATACCTTGGGGGCTTGTACCCTATACTCAAGCATTGCTATTGGCCAGGTATATACGGGGTGATCTGGATGAATATCCTCCGTTTCTGTGGAAGTAGGTGTGATGATTGCTTATTTTGATTACGTATGATGTAAGCACGATAGATAGTGAAGGCCGTAGAAGACTATCTAAAGTGGCGAAAAAGTGTGTGGATCACGGTCAGCGAGTACAAAACTCAGTGTTTGAATGTATACTGGATGCTGCCCAGTTTAGACGATTAAGATTCGAACTGGAAGAATTAATTGATAAGGATACAGATAGTCTTCGATTCTATAACTTAGGTGATAATTACAAAAGAAAAGTTCAACATGTGGGTGCCAAAGATTCCTATGATATGGGTGATCCGTTAATACTTTAGCAGGTGCGAATGCCAAGCTCACATGATTTCCCTGGGGGATTCGCACCTCGGAATTTGTCGAAAAGGTCTTTATTGTGACCTTTTGGCAATGATTTATGATCGGAAATTTGTGATAACCGTTTTAAAGAAGTAGAACTATCGAAAATACGTTAATAGTTATTCTTCAAGCATAGTTATTACGTCACTTTTCGCTGTCGCACTCTGTATGGAGTGCGTGGATTGAAATTTTCTCGTCGATGAGGGCCCCTGTGAACTCGCCCCGTCGCACTCTGTATGGAGTGCGTGGATTGAAATATCTATATGGGAACAATCGTTCACGGGTCCGGAGTCGCACTCTGTATGGAGTGCGTGGATTGAAATCACCGCGAGTGTAGCCAGGACAAAAGCCGCCATCGTCGCACTCTGTATGGAGTGCGTGGATTGAAATAAACGATTCCTGGGGATGAACCCCGGACTATCGGCGTCGCACTCTGTATGGAGTGCGTGGATTGAAATACGGCTGCGGGTTGTGTGTCAAACCGCGCCAGGTTGTCGCACTCTGTATGGAGTGCGTGGATTGAAATCGACCATGTACGATAGGAAACCTTCCGCAGGACTCGTCGCACTCTGTATGGAGTGCGTGGATTGAAATACCCTTGGTTCCTGATCGTTAGACCAATGCTTGAGTCGCACTCTGTATGGAGTGCGTGGATTGAAATTTCGCGGGAGTGACCGTTGATTTATACGTCACCAGTCGCACTCTGTATGGAGTGCGTGGATTGAAATAACCTTCGGACCGTTAGGTTGCTGATCTCGGGGCAGTCGCACTCTGTATGGAGTGCGTGGATTGAAATAGCTTCGTACAGCGGGTTATACTCCGGTACAATGTCGCACTCTGTATGGAGTGCGTGGATTGAAATGAAAGCATGGTGGTTACCTCACACCAACCAAACTGTCGCACTCTGTATGGAGTGCGTGGATTGAAATTTGCTTCTCCTAGATCTGTACCTCCGTAACCTTTCGTCGCACTCTGTATGGAGTGCGTGGATTGAAATAGTCTCAGCGTTGTAGTAGTCATCTCGATACAAAAAGTCGCACTCTGTATGGAGTGCGTGGATTGAAATAGTCTCAGCGTTGTAGTAGTCATCTCGATACAAAAAGTCGCACTCTGTATGGAGTGCGTGGATTGAAATGGATACGCCTACGGTAAGCTCCGGCAACCTCGACGTCGCACTCTGTATGGAGTGCGTGGATTGAAATAACGTCAGCGGACGCGGTGTTTAACAATGGATGGTCGCACTCTGTATGGAGTGCGTGGATTGAAATATCGCAGAATCACGCGAAGGTTGGCCGATAGCTTGTCGCACTCTGTATGGAGTGCGTGGATTGAAATCCTTTCTTGAACCGATCAGCAAGGCCAGCCCACTGGGTCGCACTCTGTATGGAGTGCGTGGATTGAAATTTCGATGGCGAACTTCAACGGGAGGACGTAAGACGTCGCACTCTGTATGGAGTGCGTGGATTGAAATGTTAACCCGGCGATCTGATCAGCAAACCCACGTGCGTCGCACTCTGTATGGAGTGCGTGGATTGAAATACACCACCCAATTCCCGGTTGCCCGCTATGGCCTGTCGCACTCTGTATGGAGTGCGTGGATTGAAATATCGATAAACTTGGTTTGTTTGGCCGTCAATGCCGTCGCACTCTGTATGGAGTGCGTGGATTGAAATTATATCCAACGCCTTTGTTTCGGCTGAACACGATCGTCGCACTCTGTATGGAGTGCGTGGATTGAAATCCGCATTGGGCGACAAAGATTGCTGTGTTGGATTGGTCGCACTCTGTATGGAGTGCGTGGATTGAAATTTCCAACGCTTGCGGAAGTACTCCAGTGGCTGCCGGTCGCACTCTGTATGGAGTGCGTGGATTGAAATTGCGTCCTTAATGAACATGATCGTGAGTCGGATAAGTCGCACTCTGTATGGAGTGCGTGGATTGAAATTTAAGTGCGGCCTTTAATGGCGTGGCCTGCGTTTGTCGCACTCTGTATGGAGTGCGTGGATTGAAATGTCCATGATGTGAAACGGGATATCAACGTCCTTCAGTCGCACTCTGTATGGAGTGCGTGGATTGAAATTTGCGGACTCTCGTTAGCTGCCGCTTCTAGAACTAGTCGCACTCTGTATGGAGTGCGTGGATTGAAATCAGTAGTCAGAAGGGCTTTTTGCGAGTACATATTGTCGCACTCTGTATGGAGAGCGTGGATTGAAATTACATGGAGTATGAGTGGATTCAAGATTAGGGGGGCGCACTACGTATGAAGTGCGTGAATTGAAATAATGAGCTCGTAAGAGCTATGGACACGGCCCCCTCGTCGCACTCCGTACGGATTGCGTGGATTGAAATTAACCAAGGAGGCATATACAGATGGAGGGCATATTGTCCCACTCCGTGTGGAGTATGTGGATTTAAATATTTGCTCCGTCTATTGTAGCTGCATGGCTCCAGTATCTAATGGCGCTTCAATACCCATATCAACTTCACAGATGGCTGAGCTGTCTGTGTTTTTTTTATGGTAACGGACAGCACAATGGTTGCTACAGAAGTGTTGCTACCTGTTTTTTAGAAAGATCCAGAGATGCCGCTTGCATGAATGAAGTACACCAAGGAACACATTGGCCCAAATAACTGTTCCCTGTTCTTAGGTGTTTATTGAGTTGAATAGCTGATCGTAAAAAGCTCGTAACTATGTCTTAGTTGAATCCGTCTAATAGATTGAGGTGATTGAGAATGAAACCATTTAAATATTGGAGCCAGCGCTTGAGTATACTTTTTGTTCTAGTCATTATTGTTGGCTGTGGAACATCGAATAAGGGTGAAATAACATCCAAACCCCAGGAAACGATTACGAAAGAAGTTTCAAAGGAATCAACGAAGCGATGCCCGGGAACCCTTGAATGGATTGATTTTCTGATGATTTATAATGTTACATATTTTCAAAACAACGAAGGGACCAAAGAGGTACCTGCAGAGCAAATTGGGGATAGGGTAGGGGAAGTGAGCTACATGCTGAACGAGCATGCGTGTGCGGATCACGTGACCGAGAATGGTGATGCGGCATATCTTCCAATTGGAACTGTTATATATGAACTGAAAGGTTATAAGTCGCATTATCGCGTAGTAGCGAATAATAAGGTTTACGAAGCAAAAGAAAATCCGAATGCTAAGACAATGGGAGACCTGATGGACATTGAAGACAAAGTGGAAAAAGTCAGCCTTGAAAGCGGGAACGATGGCAGCCCAATCGGTGACTTTCCCCAGGAAGCCGCATCCGAATTCATGAACGAGCTTTTGCCGTTGCGATATGTTGGCTTTGATGAGGTGTATAAGAAATCCAAGCATGAGACAGGGATTTTTTTACGTGTGCACCTTCAAGATGGAACATCTTTTCGAATGGTTTATTATCCGAAGGCGAATGCTTTCTCAGCAGGTGCATTTGGCACAGCAAAATTACAATCATTAATCGTTTCTCAGAGAAAAGAAATTAAAGCAGCTGCAGGATTATAGTGGATTGGAGGTTCAACAATCAGTTGATGACACCACTGTCTGTTAAATGATACCGGGAAGGTATAGAGCCTACCCTGGTAACAACAAAAAACCAAGGCTTCGAGTTAGTTACTCATGAGCCTTGGTTTTTTTACTGTGTCGTATTTTTGTTATCTATATCCTATTAAATCTATTCTGCACGTACTTTAAAGAATGAGATCAGTTCTTGCAGTTGCTCGGATACAACCGAGAGCTCATCGGAGGCACTCACAATGGCTGCCATGGAGGCTTCCTGCTCATCAATTGACTGCTCAATTTGTTTACTGCTGCTTGCTGCCTTGCTCACATTGGCAGACAGTTCATCGGCCGTGGCAGACATTTCCTGTGTGCTTGCCGAGATTTCTTCAGTAGAACTGGAGATATCCTGAATCTGGTTTGCAACTTTATTCGTAGCAGTCAGAATATTCTCGAAGAATACACCAGTCTCTTGGGTAACTTCCAAGCCTTTGGTGACTTCCTTGGAACCCAACTGCATCGCCTCGGAAGACTGCATGATATCCCGTTGAATTTCTTCAATTAACTGTCGAATTTGCTTCGCTGATTCCTGCGATTGCTCTGCCAGATTACGTACCTCACCTGCAACCACCGCAAAACCTCTTCCTTCTTCACCTGCGCGGGCTGCCTCGATTGAAGCGTTAAGTGCAAGCAAGTTGGTTTGTCCAGCAATCTCCGTAATCACGTTAACAATGTTGCTAATCTGGTTCGAGTTATTTTCCAAAGACTGAATCGAATTTGACGTATTTTGCACCGCACCGGAGATCAGGCGCATCTGCTCAATGACTTGTTGCATCACCACATTACCTGTGCTGGAGCGCTGCTCCATGCTGAGTGCTTCATCTGCCACATCTGCTGAGCTGCTGGCGATCGTCTGAACTACCGTTGACATCTCTGTCATGGCGCGTGCGTTCTCCACAGTGGCTTTGTCTTGTGACACCAGTCCAGTAGATATTTCTCGAATATTGGTGCTGATGGATTGAATGTTCACATTATTTTTCTCGGAAATGCCCAGTAGTTGTTTGGAAGATTCCGAGAGGTGATGTGAAGCATTCTGTACTTTATAGATGGTTGTATTGAAGCGATGGATCATCGCATTAAACTTCTCGTTGATGATACCCAGATCATCTCGCCCGGTATCGATGGTTACGTCCAGATTACCCGTGCTGACTTCTTCGATACCTTTCATCAGATTGCGGATCGGAAGCAACGTTCTTTTCAGCAAAATGAATTGCAATACCATGAACAGGATCAGGAAACCGATCAGGAACATCAAACCGTACGAAAGCAGTTTGTTCAGACCTTTTGGAACGGCACTTGCATCTACATCGAAGTAAAGAGCAGCGTACATGGAGCCATCTGCGTTATTAATCGGATAGATCAGAGTGGTCCAGGTTCCGTACTCATCTGTGTAGAAATCACTGAAGGCAGGCTTTCCGTCCTTTTTCATCTGTTCCAGCACTACGACGTTATTCTGAGGCAGCGGGTACATGGCACCTGCGGGCAGATTACCTTCCTCGAATGGTTCCAACAGGTTCGTTGGAATCGCGATGATGGACGTTCCGTTTCCTTGCTCAAGTTCTGAACCAAAAATGTACGCTTGCGCGATGTTTGGATAGAATTCATGGATGGAATCGAGATAAGTTTTCATTTCCAGCTGTACAGGACCGGAATAGCTTTTTTCCTTAGCCGCTTCTGCCACTTTGGCAGTGTCGAGATCATCGTACCATTTCTGGGTGATGACGGTAGCTTGGTCGTGTAACTGTTCAACCAAGATGTTTTTTTGCAATTGATACGCGGCAGTAATCAGGATTACACCGATCAACATGATGCTGCCGAATGAAATCACCAAATTTTTGATGAAGAAAGGCATGGTACTCCAACGAAGCTTATTAAACAAGATGGTTCACTCCTTCTACGATTGTGAAAATGCACTATACCTGGATGGGATGCTATACGCTATGTAATCTAATGAATATTTAGTGGAAAATTGTTATCGTGCAACTTCTATAATTCTGATTTTGCTGTGGTTACGTGACATTCTCTCATGCTTCAGTGTGCTTCTTGCATTGTTTCAAGTTCTACTTCACTTATAGGACCCCCAGGTAAGTTACTTCGTAGATTATATCGTTATAAAGTCATATTAATATTAGCTTTATGAACAAAAATAGTTCTAAGGTACCGGTTCCGTGGACGTATTTTTCGTTTTATTTCTTTATTATTACGTTTATTAATGCAAGGTTCTAGTGAGATAGATGAAATTAATTACTATATATTCAAAAAATATGATGTGCCAAGAGGTCCCCATTCGTAAGCGGGCTTTTTGGGCTTACTTGTCATGACCTAAAGAAAACACAAGTGAATGAAAAGACAGTCCATTGTTGCCCTTCCGCAGGAACGCTAAGATGAAGTTGTTAAAGCGTTTACATCACGTAATGAAGGGAGCTTAAATCGGATGCCAGAAATTATGATCAGGCTGTATGAAGGCAGGACGGATGAGCAAAAGCAGGAGATCGTGGAGGTGTTCACACGCGAGCTCTCACGTATTATCGACCGGGAGCCGGATTACATCTCCATCGAGTTCAATGAAATCCCTTGGGACGAGAACGTTCCTGATAACTTGAGAAGCATGCCATCACAGAAGCAAGGAGGGAAGAAGACGTGAAGCCGGCGGACATCTTGCCGCCAAGCCGGGGAGCAGCCACACTTAACTCGTCTGGTCTGGGCGCTCGGCTCGGAGAGACGGGACGTTATCTGTGGCGATACCGAATACTTTATCTTCTCTCGGTACCGGGTATTCTGTATTTTTTCCTCTTCAAATATGTACCTTTATTCGGTTCAGTGATTGCCTTTCAGAACTACAACATTTTCAAAGGCATCACCGGAAGTGATTGGGTAGGTCTGGAGCATTTCCAGAAGATGTTCAGCCATTATGATTTTTTAAGAATTCTCAATAACACACTTCTGCTTGGACTATATGATCTTGTGATTGCATTCCCGGTACCGATCTTACTGGCGATTCTGCTGAATGAAGTGCGGATGATTGTGTTTAAGCGTTTGTTGCAAACGATTGTATACATGCCTCACTTTCTGTCCTGGGTCGTCATTAGCGGTATCTTCATGGGTATTTTCTCGATGGATGCCGGGGTGGTCAACAAGGCACTTGGATTTCTGGGCATGCAACCGATGTACTTTCTTGGAGAAGACTCGTACATTCGTTCCATTCTGATCGGTTCGGGGATCTGGCGCGACTCCGGGTACGGCACGATTATTTTTCTGGCTGCCATTGCGGGCATCAATCCCGATCTGTATGAGGCCGCAGAGGTAGATGGAGCCGGACGTTTGAAGCAAATATGGTCGATTACTCTGCCATCCTTGCTGCCAACGATTATGATTTTGTTGCTGCTGCACATCGGAAAGTTCCTTGATCTGGGCTTTGAGCGTGTGTTTGTATTCCTGAATCCGCTCAATCTGGAGTCTGGCGAGATTCTCGATACGTATATCTACAAAGCCGGGCTTCTCTCACAGCAATACAGCTATACAACAGCCATCGGATTGTTCAAGTCGGTCGTGGGCTTGATGCTTATTCTACTCGGTAACTTCTTTAGCAAAAAAACAACCGGCGAAAGCCTGTATTAGGAGGCGAGATGGATGCGTACCCCCAGTGTCCGTTACCGTATATTTCGCATTGGAAATCTCGTTTTTCTTACGCTGCTCTCGTTAACGATGATTCTGCCTTTCATTAATGTGCTGGCCCAATCACTTAGCAGCTCGGAAGCGATCATGGGCGGAAAGGTCAGCTTCTGGCCTGTAGCTTTTACCTGGATCAATTATGAATATGTATTCGGCGATGCTGCCTTCTGGCGGGCCTTTGCGGTATCGGTTGGGGTAACGTTAGTGGGTACGCTGGTCAATCTCGCCGCAACGGCATCACTCGCGTATCCCGTGTCACGTCCAGAGTACAAGGGGCGATCTCTTGTTGTCATGTTTGTCCTGGTGACCGTCGTATTCTCGGCGCCGCTCATTCCGAATTTTATCCTGATGAAGGAGCTGCATCTGGTTAACAATCCATTGGTGCTGATTGTGCCAGGAGCGATTAACGCCTTTAACTTTTTCGTCATGCGTTCGTTCTTCTCACAGCTGCCGGGTGAACTGATCGATGCCGCCCGCATCGATGGCTGTGGGGAGTTTGGCATCATCTGGCGTATCGTTATTCCATTGTCCAAACCGGCCATGGCATCACTCGGCATTTTCTATGCGGTGGGCCACTGGAATGCGTATTCCACTGCGCTTTATTATCTGAACGATCCGGCCTGGTGGCCGATCCAGGTCACACTCAAGAAGCTGTTTGAGAGTGATGATATTTCCGTCGATCCGGGTTCTGCCGTCTATAGCACCCTTGCACATACATCGCCGGAAGGCATCAAAATGGCAACCATCATCATCGCCACCTTGCCAATCATTATCATTTATCCTTTCCTGCAAAAGCATTTTGTAAAAGGAATCATGGTCGGCTCCGTCAAATCTTAACTACAAGCAGCATACAGATCTGACGGAAACGGGGGAATGGCGATGTTCAGAATCTTGATTACGGACGATGAGCCAATGATTCGGATGGGTCTGGCGAAGATGATCAAGCAAGCAGGAGTGTTTGATTGTGAGATTCGGCAGGCGGCGCATGGGGAAGAGGCTCTTCAGGTGGTAAAGGATTTTCGGCCACACATCCTGTTCACGGATATTCGCATGCCAACGATGGATGGCATTGAGTTGTGCCGACGTTTATCCGAGCAAGGCAGTACGATGCGCATTATTGTAGTCTCCGGTTATTCAGACTTTGAATATGCAAGATCCTGTATGGATTATGGGGTAAAGCGATATCTGCTCAAGCCAGTGGGACGACAGGAGCTTCATGAACTGCTACTCAAATTGCTGGCGTCAGAAGAGGATAAACCTACGGTATCCCTTGTCCCCGTGAGGGAGCTGAATGATTGGGCCATGCGTCTGGAAGAGGCTATATGGGAGTTAAGGCAGTCCGATGTGACGGAGCTGCTCGCAGCATGGTCGAATCGTTATCCGGCATATGCCCTGATGCCTGAGCAGACTGCGGAGCTTTTTCAGGAATTGCTGGAATTGATTGTGGCCCGCATGAACGCCCGTGGCAACGGAACGATGAGTACGTCCAGTAAGATAATTGTAAGCGCTTCCTCTAAAGAATGCTTCGAGGCTCTGGGCAACGAAATCCAGACGTTGATGAATAGGATCAAGGAAAAACGCAGCGGCAAGCGCAAGCATCCGGTAGAAGAAGCAAAAGCTTATCTGGAGAAGCACTTGCGCCGGGAAGTGTCACTGGACGAGATTGCTTCCAAGCTTGGACTGAACCCATCCTACTTCAGCCAGCTGTTCAAACAGACGACCGGTCAGACCTTTATCCAATACCGGATACGCAGCAAAATGGAACTGGCCAAACGCATGCTGGAACAGCCGGGCAACCGGATTACGGATATATCCTACGAAGTGGGGTATGCGGATCATCCCCATTTCACCAAGACATTTAAGAAAATTACCGGACTGACCCCGTCCGAATACCGCAGTAAGTTGGGCATTGAATGATGAAGCGCAGCCTGTCGATCCGCCTGTTCTTTCATTTTGCCATCGTCATTACGTTGTCCCTGTCCGCTATTGGCTTGTTTACCTATACCTATGCCTCAACTGAGATGAACGATCAGCTTGCAGACAACATCGCCCAAACGATGCGTAATACGGCGTACCAGACCGATCTGTATTTGCAGAATTATGATCGCGCGACCTACTCCATCCTCTCCAACGGAAGTGTGAAGCACTTCCTCGATATGAGTTCGGAGGATAGTTATGCCTATTACGAGTATAGCCGTCAGATTAAAAGAAACGTGTTCCCGCCTGTTTTTATGTTATATCCACAGATCAAGTTCCTGTATGTTATCGGGGAGAACGGGCGGGTTGTCATCGATGACAACCAGAATTCAGCGGGCATACCCGATATCGATGCTGCACAGCAGTATAAGCAGTTGCTCGCTGCAACCCCTGCGAATGGCGAATCGACTTTGCTCACACGCAGTATCCGCAGTGGACAGAATGCAAATGTCATTACGATTGCGCGCCGGATCAGGGGGGTGTCCTCCTATACACCAAACGGAGTGCTGGCGATGGAAGTGAATGTGCTGGAGCTTGACAACATCTGGGGAGAACTCGATCTCGGTCAAGGGGGCTATCAGTATGTGATGGATCAGAACGGAAATGTTATCTACACTCCTGGGGACGAAGAGGCGCAGACCGTGATGTCGTCCAGCACGGTGGACAGACTTATGCACATGGAGGCAGGGTCTCTGGAACAGAACACGGATGGTACCAAGCGGCTGTTTATATCGGAGCTGTCTGCCTATTCGGGCTGGCGCTTTGTTGCTTCCGTGCCGCTGTCGGAGCTTCAAAGGCCGATTGCAACGATCCGCTCAGCTACATTATGGGTTGGTGCAGGGACCTTGCTCGCTGCGCTTGTGGTGGCCTACCGGATCGGAGCATCTCAGGTAGAACCCATTCGTGTGCTGATGAACGGAATGAGACAGACGGAGAAGGGAATCTGGAACAAGGTGGAGATGAAGGAAAGGCGCGATGAGATCGGAGTGCTGATTCGTAGCTATAATCTGATGGTCAGCCGCTTGTCGGACATGATCGAGAGTGTATATGAGTCGGAGCTGCGCCGCCAGAAGTCGGAAATTGAGCTACAGCAGGAAGCGTTGGAACGACACCGTGCGGAATTTCAGGCGCTCCAGTTGCAGATCAATCCGCATTTTCTCTACAACACATTGGAGACGATCAAATGTTATGCCGTCATACAGGATTCCGAAGAAATTACGCAGATGGTGGAATCGATGGCTCATATGCTCCGTTATTCCATTCAGACCAATCTGGAGGAAATTACGGTTGCCAATGAGTTGAAGCATGTGCTGGCCTACCTTTCCATCATGAAACATCGCATGGATCGGGAGCTTGAAGTTGAGGTCATCATTGCACCGGATCTGTTGTTGGAAAAAATGGTTCGACTCACCCTCCAGCCCCTGGTGGAAAATGTGTTACAACACGCATTTCCGCGAGGCATGGAACCGGGTCATTTTATCCGTATCGATGCTCGGCGCCTGGAAGATCGCTTTCTTGTCATCGTCCAGGATAACGGCATGGGCATGAGCGAGGAACGTCTGGAGAAGCTGCGTCGCCGTCTGGAACTGAACCGTCTGGCAGGTGAAGACACCGATGATGTTTATCATCGCGGCGGGATCGGACTTATGAATGTGCATCGCAGGATTCAGCTCGTATTTGGAGAGACGTACGGCTTGATGATGGAGAGTGAGGAAGGTATGGGAACGACCATTACGATGGCGCTTCCGGCGGACCAGCACAGCAAGCGAATTTAATTGAAACCAATAACAAGGAGGAAGATAAAACATGAATATCAATTTACAGAACAAAATTGCATTGGTAACAGGTTCCAGTGGAGGGATTGGTGCTGCTATCGCTGGAGCGTTGGCTCGTTGCGGGGCGAAGGTTGCTGTGAATGGTCTGCATAATATGGAGCGGGCGGAGGAAGTTGTGACTGCCATCCGGGATGCTGGTGGTGAAGCGGCGGCATTTCAGGCAGATGTGACGGATACGGATGCCATCAGAGCGATGATTGAAGATATTACACTCCGTTTCGGCGGTCCAATTGACCTGTTGGTTAACAACGCGGGACATCTGGTGGAGCGGAGCCCCATTGAAACGATGAGTGAGGAGCTGTACAGCCGGATTATGGATGTCAATCTGAAGAGCGCCGTCTTTGTCTCCAAAGCAGTCATTCCTGGCATGAGGGCGGCTGGTGGCGGACGAATTATCAATCTGACCTCTGTAGCGGCTCATAATGGAGGCGGGCCGGGTGCAGCGATTTACGCAGCCTCCAAGGCGGCTGTCATGGCGTTAACCAAAGGGCTCGCCAAAGAGCTTGCCCCTGGCGGGATTACGGTGAATGCACTCTCCCCAGGCTTCATCGGACAGACGGCATTCCATGCTACGTTCACCTCGGCAGAAGGTCGATCTTCTGCGGTAAGCAGCATCCCGCTTGGACGGGAAGGGACTCCCGATGATGTCGCAGGAGCGGCGTTGTACTTGTGTTCCGACCTGGGTTCTTTTATTACTGGAGAGACGCTTGAAATCAATGGCGGCATGTATATGCGTTGATGCTACAACATTGCGATAAGGAGGGGACGAAACGATGGAAGTGAAGCGAAAGCTTGCAGAAAGATCGTTATACCAACCCATCAGCGGGCCGTTCCATGTGGACTATGCGCCTGACGAGCATACCGTTCTGGCAGAGAATCCGCCAAGGTTTACCTGGATGGCGGCACAGCAGGAGGATGAGAATGCCTATCTGCTGCAAGTGTCGGCGAGCCCTTCTTTTCAGGAAGCAGAGACGATGACCTTTGCGCCGCTCCCGTATAACTTTTTCACGCCAGACCAGGTGTTTAGACCTGGGGATTATTATTGGCGATATGCGCTGCTTGTAGATCATCCAGTGCAGCAAGGTAGCGAATCCGAAGCGCATGTCTCACAGGGGAAGCAAGGGAGTGAAGCCGAAGGGCATACCTCGCAAGGGGAAATGTCGGCTTGGAGTGAGGTGCGGCGGTTCACTGTGCCAGTGGGATTACCCGAGACACCGCTACCTTCCCGGGCGCAGCGATACGTTTCCACGGAAACGTCACACCCACGGCTGTGGCTTGGTGAGCGTGGGCTGAATGCACTTGCGGATGGTGTTGCGTCCGATTCCACGTATTGCGGCTGGGATGCATTTATGGCACATTCCGTGGAGCCGTGGGCAAACCGTGAGCCCATTCGTGAACCGCAACCGTACCCCGAGAACAAACGTGTCGCCGCACTCTGGAGGCAAATGTATATTGACTGTCAGGAAGTGTTATATGCGATTCGTCATCTGAGTGTCGCTGGGCGAGTGCTTCGAGACGAACGACTGCTTGAAACGGCGAAAACCTGGTTGTTGCATGTGGCAGCTTGGGATACGGAGGGAACGACCTCCCGCGATTATAATGACGAGGCGGCTTTTCGGGTCGCAGCTGCGCTCGCTTGGGGTTATGACTGGCTGCATGATGAGTTGAACAGTGAAGAGCAGGAAGTGGTAAAACGCAGTTTGCTGCGGCGGACAGAACAGGTAGCCCAGCATGTGATGGTTCGCTCGAAGATTCATCATGTGCCCTATGACAGTCATGCGGTGCGTTCATTATCCTCCGTGCTTGTACCTTGCTGTATGTCCTTGTTGTATGAGGAGCAGCAGGCTGCACAGTGGCTGGATTATGCAATCGATTATTATGCCTGTCTGTACTCCCCTTGGGGAGGAAGTGATGGAGGCTGGGCCGAAGGTCCGATGTATTGGACAACAGGCATGGCCTATGTGACCGAAGCGATGAATTTGCTGCGAAACTATGCGGGCATCGACTTTTTCCGTCGGCCATTTTTCCAGCGTACCGGGGATTTTCCTTTCTACGTCTATCCGCCTGATGCACGGCGCGCCAGCTTTGGGGACCAGTCTACGCTGGGTGACCCGGTAAACTTGAAAACAGGTTATCTTGTCCGCCAACTGGCGGGGGTTACAGGCAACCGCTGGTACCAATGGTATTTTGAGCGTGTACGCCAATCCGATCCGGGGACAGAGGGTGCTTTTTATAACTACGGTTGGTGGGACTTTAACTTTGACGAATTAGTATACCGCCACGATTATCCGCAGCTGGAGGAAGAGTCGCCTGTGGACATCGAGCCGCTGAAGTGGTTCCGTGATGTGGGGTGGGTAGCCATGCATCACCGGATGGACGATCCGGATGAGCATATCATGCTGCTTCTCAAGTCAAGCCGTTACGGCTCGATCAGCCACAGTCATGCGGATCAGAACAGCTTTACCCTGCATGCATTCGGTGAGCCGCTCGCGGCGGATACGGGCTATTATATTGCGCATGGAAGCTCCTTTCACCGGGAATGGCGCAGGCAGACACGCTCCAAAAACAATCTGCTGATTGGCGGAGCAGGTCAGTATGCCGAGAACAATAAGGTGCTGAATATGGCCGCAACCGGGCAGATCGAAGAGGCCTATTGGCGGGACGGCGATGGTTATGTGCGCGCGGTAGCGACCGATGCCTATGCCAGCACCGTACCCCATGTGAAGCGTGTGGTACGGGAGATTCATTTTCTGCAATCATCCTACTTCGTCATTGTGGACCATATTGACCTGGAGAAACCAGACAGCGTTCAATGGCTATTCCATGCACTGCACCCGCTGCAACTGAAAGGGCAGAGCTTCCACCTGAACGGTACTAAGGCGGGGCTTGAGGGCACATTTGTATATGCTTCCTCCGGTGAGCTGACGCTCAGCCAGACGGATCAATTCGCAGAGGTGGACCCGGCAGAGTACGAAGGGTTGGACAGACATTATCATCTAAGTGCGGAAACGCGGCCTGCCACAAGTCATACAATAGTTACGCTGCTTGTACCCTATAAGATCGAGGAGCCGAAGTATGTCCCTTATTTCATCGATGACCAGGATCACGGTATCCATCTCTATTTTACCGACAACGGTGTAACGAAGAAGATCGAGGTATCCAAGACGTACTAGATAAGATGAACTGAATATTTACACAAGAACGAAGAGTGCAGAACCCATCTGAAGAAGCGAAGCGTGCGCCTTTATCCCCGGATTTTTCCCTCTGAAAAGGGAATCAAAAAAATCTGGGGATAACAGCGATCGGAAGAGGGTACTGCAATCGCAGTGGCTGAGTGTAAAGTTTGTACGTTCAGTTTATATAGTGCTCTATATGACTGGATGCTGTGGAACGCTGAGTATGACCTAAAGAAAACGCAATCTCATCTAAAACATCCCCATTGTTGCAGGCGGTGGGGATGTTTTATCATCTTCATGAAAGCGCTTCACATATAAGTGATACCTAAACCTAAATCAGGATGAAAAGAGGGGTAGCATGAAAAAGTGGATGGTCACAGGCATGGCGCTATTGCTGGCGGCAACCTTCATTGCGGGATGCAGCAAGGGAAGCGGGGCGGAATCCGGTGAGAATGGGGGAGACGGCAAGACAAGGTTCTCCATGTCACTACGAACGCTGGCGTATACGTATGTGGAGAAGTCACCGGACATCAACCAGGATAAATGGGTGAAAAAGCTGGAGGAACTGACCAATAGCGATCTGAAAATCGTGCTCGTGCCTCATAAGGAATATGAGCAGAAAATGGTCCAAATGTTTGCCACCAATGATATTCCTGATGTGGTGCAAGGTGACGGCGGCGTCAACGGCAAGGAGATGGCCGGCTCGGTTGAAGCCGGAGTATTCCAGCCGCTGGATGAGCTGTTGCAGCAGTATGGGCAAGATTTGCTGAAAGCCGTGCCGAAGGAAGCCTGGGACCAGGTCACCCATGACGGCCAGATCTATGCCATTCCCGAATATTTATCCAATCCATCTCGCCGGGCAACCTGGATTCGTAAGGATCTGCTGGATCAAACGGGATTGCCTGTGCCCACCACGGTGGAGGAAACATTGGAAGTGCTGCGCGCCTTTAAAAAGCTTGGCGTGGAGAATCCATATATGGGGCGTGAAGATTTCAAATATGCGGATACCTTCTTTGGTGCCTATGATGTGCAGCAGTTCCTGTCCATGATGGAGCAGCAGGGCGACCAGATTGTACCCAAGTTCATGGATAACGAGAATATGCAGCAAGCCCTGACGGTTTATAAGACGATGTACGAAGAAGGGCTAATTAACAAAGAGTTTGCGACCATCAATTCGACGGTATTCAAAAATACGATTCTCTCCGGTAAGGCGGGCATGTGGTCCATGAATGCCAACGAACTGATTCAATGGGAGAAGCAGATTAAAGCGTCGGTTCCCGATGCCAAAATCGAAATTATCCCTTCGCCTGTTGGCCCGGACGGTAAAGGTGGTTATTATCTGTACGGTCCGGTGACACGTGCCTACTTTATCAATAAGGATGCGGCTGATCCGGCTTCCATTATCCGTTTTTTCAACTGGATGGTGTCCGATGAAGCGGAGAAGTTTTTCACGTACGGTACAGAAGGAGAAACCTACACAGAGGATAATGGCGTGATTTCGTACACCGCTCCAACGGATTCCGCTGGCGTGGACGAAGAGCGTTACCGTCAGTCGTTCTTATGGTTTGTACAGGATACAACGTACAATAAAGGCTCGTTATCGCTGACAGAAGAAGGCAGGAAGCTGATGAATATTTACGATACAATTTTAGCCAAAGAAGGCCGGGATGGCATCAACTTTGATCCACGATTGGAGGCCTTTGTGCAGAATCCCGAGATTGCTCCCAATTCGGATACACCTCCTCAAGTATTGCTCACGCACATGATCAAGATGGTTTATGGTAAGGAGCCGATCTCTGATTGGCCGAAAGTGGTTGAGGAATGGAAATCCAAAGGCGGCGATCAGGCCATTGAGGAAGCTACGGAGAAATTTAAGAAGGATGAGGGAGTGTCAGCACCGCGTCGCTAACGATATAAGTCGAACTATACAATTTACACGATAACAGCGATCGGAAGGTTGTTCTGTCATCGGAGTGGCAAGTTAGCTGAATACGGAGGGATACTAATGAAAGACTTGTTCAAAACGTGGACGAAGCGGGCTGTGCTTGTTGCCATATCTTTCATACTCATTACCGGTATCGCCATTCCTGTGCATGAAGTCCGGGCGATGGAAGACGATATTCCTCATTCTGTTATCCATGCTGCACAGGAAGCAAATGTCCTGGAACCCGAGGGGCCCGAGCTGGAGATTTACACGGAAAACTTTGATGATCCCGATAATTTTGGCTCTACGGGCGGAATTGCATTGAAAGCACCATGGCGTCAGGACGGTGCGGGTGGGAGCAAGGCCAAAACGTCTTCTTCAACAACCGCACCATCCCAACCCAACATGATCAAGATAGACGGAACCGATGCACTCGCGCTGCCACTTGATCTGACCGGATACGGAAACATCCGGCTAAGCTACTACACAAGAGCTTCCTCCTATATAAGCGGAAGCGTGATTATTGAATGGTCGAAGGATGGAGGCATTTCCTGGACGACATTGGAGACGTTCCAACTTCCCACAGGAACTCCAGACATGAAGAATAAGGAAAGCAATACCTTAAAAAGCTGGACGCTGGGTGCGGAGGCGAACAATAACAGTACAGTGAATATTCGATTTCGGACAGGAGATGTCATGCAGGCCAACATGTATATCGACAATGTTGCCATTTACGGTCAGGCTATTCCCGGTATAACGCCTGCCCCATCCCCAGTGCCGCCTGGAGAGGAGAATACTGAATTTACGCCACCACAAGGAGTGACTTTATACGAGGATGTGGAGATTGGCACGGCTGGTGGGCGAGCAATCTATTCATCCATTGCTGTTCCTGAGACAGCGGCAGCTGAACCGATGCCGGTCATGGTCTATATCCATGGAGGTGGATGGAATCACGGGGACCGAAAGCAGGCATTGAACTCCATTTGCAATTATGTACTCAAACGCGGTTACATCGGTGTATCTCTGGACTACCGGCTGACGCCTGAGGCGCCTTTCCCTGCCCAGATTCAGGATGTCAAACTTGCTATCCGATATTTGCGGGCCCATGCCGCCCAGTACAATCTGGACCCAAGTCGTATCGGCGTCTGGGGATCATCTGCGGGCGGTCACCTGGCCGCATTACTCGGCACAACGGGGGACATGGTCGCTGGTGATCCCGTCGTGCTTGATACAGGAGTCACGGTAGAGGTACCGGATCTCGAGGGTTCTGGCGGATGGCCTGAGTATTCGGACAAAGTGCAGGCGGTTGCCGACTGGTATGGACCCGCTGATTTTACGACGACATTTGCCAATAACTATAGCTCGGTCACGGCTCTGCTTGGCGGTCATCGCGCATTGGATGTACCGGAACAAGCCAGACTTGCGATGCCGGGCACCTATGCTTCACCAGATGATCCACCGTTCTGGATTCGCCACGGGGATGCTGACGCCACCATTCCATACACGGACAGTGTTACTTTTGCAGAGCAGCTTCAATCTGCGGGTGTGCCGATTGTGGATGTGAAGATTGTCCCCGGTCAGGGCCATGGATTTACAGGTACAGCTTCCGAGAATGCTAATGCGGAGGCATGGGCCTTCCTGGATGAACATGTGAAGAACCGGACTGTTACGGAGCCAGTTATTTTCAAAAGCAACTCCGAAGATACTTCATCTGGCGAGGGCGAAGATGAAGAAGAACGACCGTTGATTGAGAAGGTCATCGCCAGCAAGCTGCCAAGTGACGATGCGGCGATTGACAGCAGCAAGCCTGATCTGAATTTCAATCAGGCCACGGGCTCCAGCACTGGATTACTAAGCATCTCTTCCACTTCGTCGACCAAGAAATATGTGTATTTCAAATTTGATATGTCCGGAAATGAGCCGGAAGGAGATCGGTATCGACTGCGGATTGTGGCCAAGAAAGGCACATCGAATATCAATACGGAGTTGTCCCTTTATGGTTTGGATGCCACAGACTGGAGTGAATCATCACTAACCTGGTCGAATGCTCCTGTCCAAAGTCTGAGCGAAGCTTCGCTGCTGGGCACATTCCAGGTCACTGCAGATCGGAATGGAAGTCCGGCCGTCTATGAAGTGGATGTAACCGATTATGTGAAGAGTCGCCCAGATGCCGGGAAGGTTGCATTTTTGCTCGCGGATGCGGGATCAACAGGTGTTTCCGTTAACGTCTATACCAAGGAAGCCAACGGAACGAGCAATCCGCGTCCACAGTTATCTGTCATTGCTTTAATCGAAGAAGGCAGTGACGCGCAGTCACCAGAATGGGAGCAGGGAGCTGAACTGGAGATTCGCAACTGGGGAACGGATTTTGCGGAACTGAGGTGGCCCGCTGCCAGTGACGATACGGCTGTATCTGCCTACCGGATTTATCGGGATGGCGTTCTGCTGAGCGAACAAGGTAAGCAGTCATTCCGGGACAGCGGGCTTGCAGCTGGAACATCGTACACCTTTCAAGTGAGGGCGATTGATGAGGCCGGCAACGTCAGCACTGCTTTATCAACCGAAATGACAACCCTTGGCGTTCCGGTATCGTCCCTGCCTGTGGCTGCCGTCACGGCAAGTGGCAGCGACGGAAACCTGGCTACCAATACCCTCGACAATAACAGTTATACACGCTGGTCTGTTGCAGGAGAGGGGCAATGGATCACATTTGATCTGGGGCAGGCACAGCCAGTGGGTTATGTTGGGATTGGTTTTTACAAAGGGGATATCCGAAAGACATTTTTTGAGATGGAATCGTCTGTTGACGGTGTGCAGTGGACCCAGATATTTAACGGCGAAAGCAGTGGGGATACAACCGAAATGCAGGCGTTTGACATCCCGGACATATCTGCACGTTATGTGCGAATCACCGGACGTGGCAATTCCGATGGAAGTATTTACACAAGTCTGAGCGATGTGCATCTGTATGCCCCTTTTGCAGGGGGAGGGACACCTGTGGCTCTGATTCCATACATCGTGCCCCAACCACCTGAAGGGACGATGCCCTTTATCGCCCCAGGTCTGACGGAAACAGATGGCACACTACATACTGTCCATGCTCCACATGCCGTGACCGGACGTACAATTGATGTACGGGATTATGGAGCAGATCCTGCTGACAAAACGAGTGATGACCGCCCTGCTATACAGGCTGCGATGGACGAGGCCAACGTTGGGGATGAAGTGTTATTGCCTGATGGGGTGTACAATTTGTTATCCGGGCCGGATGGCAGCACCAATCTGATGCTCAAATCCGGAGTGAATCTGAGAGGTGAGAGCCGTGAAGGAACTGTGCTCAAGACATCGCTGAATCAGGTGACGGGAAGTGCCGTTCTGAAAGCATCGGCTCAGCATAGCATTCTCGTATCCAACATGACCATCACTTCAGCCTGGTCCGGCAGCTACACGACTGATCATCAATCCAATAATCCCTCCGCAGGGGGGCCGGATAGCATGATCCATATCGCCAATTATGGCGAGGCACCATCGTATGACATTACGATTGACGGCGTAATTGTGGAGAAGTTCAAAAGAATGGCAATCCGCATTGAGCACAGCCGCGATGTTGTTGTGAAGCATTCAACCTTCCGCAATGCAACAGATCTGGGCCCTGGAGGTTCAGGTTACGGAATTTCGATTCAGGGAACGGCCAAGACCGATCGGCTCGGATTTGACAATGATACATTATGGAACGTGGTGGAGGAAAGTACATTTGAAGGTCCTTATCTCAGACATGGAGCACTGATTCAGTTTGTGGCTCATAATAACGTGTTACGTGGCAATACGTTTAACGGAACAAAGCTGGATGCCATCGACCTTCATGGTGAACTGGAGTATTTAAATGAAATCTCCGGCAATGTCATTACGGACGTCTTGACAGGCGCAGGGATTGGGCTCGGCAATACCGGGGGTTCGGCGCCCAGCAACCACAGCAAGTCTGGCAAAGGGAACTACATTCATGACAACACAATCATGAACAGCCGAATCGGTATTTCGATGACCATGGGTACCCCCGATACCCTAATTGAGGATAATCTCATCGAGAATACCACTATGATTGCAGAGGCAGCAGGGATCAAAGTGTTGAACGGACCGGGCACGGTGATTCGCGGCAATGTAATTCGTAACAATACGGCGAGCGGTTACTGGGGTGTGAGGCTTGAGCGCGATAAAGGCGATGCCGGAGCAGGCAATGTCGGTGAAGGGGACCCTGAGAACGTATGGATTGAAAATAACCTTATTGAAGGGAATACAAACGGAATCGGCCTCTTTGCCGGAGTAAGCATTCTAATGAAGGCCAACATTCTAAACAATGTAGATGAGGACTACTACAAAGCAGCAGGTGTGACAGTTACCGAGCTATAAAGAATCAGAACAAGTAGCCTGGCAGGCGTCTATATAAGTTGAAGCTCAATTTTACACCATACTGCAATCGGAGTGATCAGGTGTAACATTTATAGTTCAACCTATGTAGCCTGATAGGCTACTTTTTGTTATGTTCGTTATTTAAGATTCACTAAAGGTTCGTCCCCTACCATGGTTACATAAGCCTCAGTTGCTTAACAGAAACCAAGAAGGAGGATTTATCATTTGAATATTTTGTTACGAAAAGCTGTAGTAACGGCATTATCCGTGACCATGGTAACGTCATCTTTTGGCCTGATTGCAAGTCCGAATGCGGCATATGCTGCAGAAAGTACAGCGACAACCACGAGTGCAGGCGTGACGCAAGCTGATGAATCGTTGTTTCAGACGGATAACGTTATTGACGTGAATGTAACGATTGATGATGCAGACTGGAAGAGTATGCTCGAAAGTCCGCTTGATAAGGATTATAAGAATGTTAGTGTGGAAGTGGACGGCAACAAGCTGGATAACGTTGGTTTCTCCACCAAGGGTAATCTGACGTTGAAAGTTGTATCCTCCATGAAAGATTCAGACCGTTACAGCTTCAGACTGAAGTTTGATAAATACGATAAAACACAAACTCTGCTAGGACTGGATAAAATGGTTCTGAACAACAACTATTCCGATCCATCCTATATGCGTGAGGTACTTCACTACGAAGCGCTGCGCAGCATTGGCATGGATGTACCGATGACGAACTACGTCAATCTGTATGTTAACGGCGAACTGGTTGGTTTCTACACTGGGGTCGAAGCGGTGGATGATAGTTATCTGGAGCGCAACTACGGTGAGGATTACGAGGACGGTGTTCTCTATGATACCGAGGAGAAGACTTATCTCCAATATGAAGAAAAAGGCGAATATAGCACTCTGACAAAGGATTTGGGTACGGACGAGAACAAAACCAAGCTCAAAAACTTCATCAAAACGCTGAATGACATGCCTGAAGGCGAAAAAGGCGATATTGAAAGTGTGCTGGACGTGGATTCGGCGCTTCAATATATTGCAGGCAACATGGTTTTTGGAAACTATGACAGTTATAACGGGGACAAAGGACACAACTACATGCTCTATAGTGATGCCGATGGCAAGTTCACCGTTGTTCCTTGGGACTTTAACATGTCCTTCAACGGGTACTCGGGTGGAGGCGGACGTGGCACAACAACCGGTTCGACCACGACCAACACCAACACCAATGCAACGAACGTATCTGTAGATGAGCCTGTACTGGGTATTAGCATGGAAAATGTACCGATGATTAACAACCTGCTTGCTGTGCCGGAGTATAAGGAAAAATATTTGAGCTACGTCAATGAACTGACGGACTATATGGAAGGCATTCAGGATCGTATTACTGGCCTTGCCGATGAGATTCGTCCTTATGTAGAAGCAGATCCAACGAAATTTTATACGACAGAACAGTTCGAATCCAACATCGCTTATTCTGCAAATGCAGACGCAGCAGGTGGTATGGGCGGTACACCACCAGAAGGATTTGAAGGCATGACCCCACCTGAAGGCATGGAAGGTATGACGCCGCCTGAAGGTTTCGAAGGAATGACACCTCCAGATGGAACAACACCTCCGACTCAGCCGGGTGCCGCAACTGGAAATGGTGCAACAAATCCAACAACGAATACAGGAAATGTCCAAACACCTCCTGGCGGCAACTTTGGCGGAGGTTGGAGCATGGGCTCCATGGCAGCCGGATCACTGACGACATTTTCACTGAACCGTCTTGCGAATCTGCAAGAGCAACTCGGACGTGAAGTAACACCGTTGCCTGAGACTTCGGAAGAGACCGGTTCGAATACTTCATCCGGAGCAACGGACAAAACCATTACCGTAACACTCGATGGTAAATCGATTACATTCCCGGATCAGGATCCGCTGCAGCAAAGTGGCCGAGTGATGGTACCTGTTAACGCAATTCTCGAAGCTTTAGGTGCAGAAGTGACTTGGGACAAAACAGCGAAGACGGTAACAGCGGTTCTGAATGAGCAGACACTTGTGCTCAAGATTGGAAGCAGCACGGCAACCGTAAATGGGGAGAAACTCGAAATTGATGCACCAGCGATCATTCAAAACAGTCGCACACTCGTACCCGTTCGCTTCATCTCAGAAGGACTGGGATTAGCCGTGGATTGGGATCAAGCTACTGCACAAGTAAGCCTTACATCCAAATAAGCAATATCTTCTGCGGTGCAACGTTGTTGTACGGAGAAAGAGAGAAGGGATTCGATGGTCAGATCGAATCCCTTTTTGCTCTGCTTTTTCAGGTTAGACGGAGCGAACATCCCATCAAAATCCGGCCTCGTCCATGTCCGACCTCACTTAGTCCGTTTAAGATTTAAAATCTGTTACAATAGGGAAAAGGAGGGACTACATTATGGCCCCTGATAAAACAAAACTTTTCCCGAATGAGAATATCCGTACGGTATGTTACATTCAAAACCTACCGCCGCGTACCAATGTGGACATCGGTGATTATACGTATTATAGCGATAATACAAATCCGCCAGAGCAATTCTATGACCGGATACAGCATCATTATGACTTTATTGGTGATCGCCTGGTCATTGGCAATTTCTGTGCAATTGCGGAAGGTGTGACATTCATTATGAATGGCGCGAATCATCGGATGGAGGGTATGACCACGTATCCGTTCAACATTTTCGGTGGAGGATGGGAGCGTGTGACACCTACACTGGAACAACTTCCATATAAGGGTGACACGGTACTGGGAAACGATGTATGGCTTGGACAAAATGTAACGATCATGCCTGGTATCACAATTGGAGACGGGGCAATCGTTGCCTCCAATTCAACCGTTGTTAAGGACATTGAACCCTATACGATTGTTGGTGGTAATCCAGCCAAGACTGTTAAAAAGCGTTTTGACGAAGAGACGATTGCACTGCTGCTGGAATTGAAGTGGTGGGATCAGGATGAGGAATGGCTGGATACGCATTTGGAACGTCTTGTCTCTACATATGATCTACAGATCTTGCGCGAACTTCTGAACAGCAAATAGGATGGTTGTGCATAAAAGACAAAAAAAGCTGGTTCCTGACAGAGCCGGCTTCCAAGCAAATCAGGCCCTGGACCGTTTTGAGCGGATCAGGGCCTCTTGTTGTCCAAGATGAAATGTTAATTTAGCGGGTGGATGGTCGTAGGTTGCAATCAGACTGTACTGATGGGGGCTTTAAATGAGTATGAGCTTCTGCATGATCCGAGTTTGTCTGTTTGCCTGAGTAAAAGTTAATGATATCATCAACGGTAGTAAACACGACATTTAAATCCATATTATCATTGTGTGTTTGAATAAAAACCTCTTTTCAATGGGTTGTTACGTTTGTTACGTGGTTTAATTTAAAGCTTCTTTCATGCTTAAGCCTGCTGTGAATACAGGAACTTTACCTGCAGGTAGTTGAATTTCCTTGCCTGTTCTCCGACTTTTTCCTGTTCTTGCCTCACGCTTCTGTACTTCGAATTTCCCAAATCCAACCACTTGAACTTCTTTACCTTCTTTGAGAGCTTCGAGAATCGAATCCAATACAACGGTTACAGCTTTTTCAGCATTCTTCTTGGAGAAACCGCCAGCCTTGGCTACTTCTGTGATCAATTGTTCTTTATCCATGTGGAATACCTCGCTTTCATTCTTGGGATGTGGAAACTTTGTTGTGACACATATGTGTAAATAAAAAGCTGCCTTATTAATAAGGCAGCTTTCATATAATTAAAGTTTAGTAACGTTCTCAGCTTGTGGTCCACGGTTACCTTGAGTTACTTCAAATTGAACGCGTTGACCTTCGTCCAAAGATTTGTAACCTTCACCTTGAATTGCACTGAAATGAACGAATACATCTGTTCCTTCTTCAGTTTCGATAAAGCCGAATCCTTTATCCGCGTTGAACCATTTCACTGTACCTGTTTGCATGTGATTCCTCCAAAAAATAAGTTTTTAGCCGATCATTATGACGAGTATAATTTAAAATTGACACTCACCTGGTGCATTTAAACCACGAACTTGATGTCCGCTAATGTATCGATTAATATGATAATACCATGTCCGCTAATATAAGTCAAGATTTGGAGGTATTTTCTAATGAATCAGTCATCAGGGGTTTCGGTGCAGCGGGAACCGACAGTAGAGGAATTCATACATATGCTTGCTAAAGAGGGAGAATTACATCCCAAAACCGTGAAGGAATATGCAAGTGATCTGAAACACTTTATCGAATGGTACAAGGAAAGCACCATGCTTAGCGAAGAAATGACATTGCAAATCGAAGACGTAGATACATCCACTTTAGTCAGTTATCGTGAAGATGCTCACCAAGTTATGTTATTGAAACCAGCCACCATTAACCGGAGATTGATTACGCTGAAGCGTTTTTTCAAATGGGCTGTCTTGGAATCTAGGCTCAGTCATGACCCTTCCAAACCATTAAAATTCATTCCGGAAGACAAAGTAAGTCCACGCCGAATAACATTGGAAGAAGAGCAGGCATTCCTCGCGGCAGTGGAGTATGGTAATTCCCTTCGTGATCAGACCATCCTGACCCTTATGTTTCACACAGGCTTGCGAACGATGGAGGTATGCAACCTCAAGCCTCATGATATCGAACTTGGTAGACGAAGCGGTCACCTGACAGTGAGAGCCGATAAACGCAACGTGCAACGTAAGATCCCTTTGAATATACAGTGTGTTGTCATGTTGAATCAGTACTTATCTGATCTTGCTCCCGATCGTGCGTATCTTTTTCCTTCAGAGAAGACAAATGATCGTTTAACGGAGAGAGCACTGCGCCACCTGATTAAAAAAGTAATGATAACAGCAGGGCTGGAAGGACTGAGTTCACACGACTTGCGTCATCGTTTTGGCTACGCTATGGCTGAACATACGCCACTGCACCGTTTGGCCGAGATAATGGGACACACCAACCCAGATACAACAATGATTTATTTTAAAGCATTAAGTACGAATCATCGTAAAGAACAAGAATGAAATCTGAATTATAGTCAGAATCAAAACACCTCTTATTAGAAGTACTTCGAAATTTCCCGTGTTTGTATTACTTTAACCTACCTTTAGCATTCATATACGATCCTTCACATTTCACTTAGGCACTGCCCGAAAGGGTTGCCTTACCTCTAACAAAGAAAGCGATTACATATCCCTGATAATATTGTATATTATGATGGCAACCTTGGAACAGATCAACATGAGCTTGTGCATTTTGCTTCAATTCGGTGACAGAAAGAAATCAAATGGATCACAATGCTACATATATATTCGTTGATAGGGCATAAGGCCGGCATCAAAAGGGAGGAATCCAAACATGTACCGGGTACTGCTGGTGGATGATGAAGAAGATGTGCGTGAAGGACTTGTTGTAGAGGTCGATTGGGAAGCGCTCGATCTGCGGATAGTCGGTTTGGCTGAGAATGGGCGGGAAGCATTGGAGATGGCGGAGCGGGTAGAGCCGGATATTGTGGTGACCGATATCAGCATGCCATTCATGAATGGTTTGGAACTCGCACAAAGATTGAGGAAGCGTAATCCACTCGTGAAGGTGGTCATTTTGACTGGATATGATGAATTTGATTATGCGAGGCAAGCCATCTCGTTAAGTGTGGACGAATATCTATTGAAGCCGTTCTCGGCAGGACATCTCACCGAACTGCTCACAAGATTGCGCGCCCAGATGGCGTCTGAAGTGGCTGAGCGTGAAGATGTACAGCAGCTGCGTGAGCATTATCATACCAGTTTGCCTTTATTACAGGCAGATCTGCTGGCGACCTTGCTCCATCGGCAGAAATCCTCGACATATATTCATAGTAAAGCTAAACAATGCGGATTGGATCTGACAGGAGAACGTTATGGGGTGTCCGTATTGACACTGCATATGGATGGAGATGTACAGAAGGAGAAGTCTGAGGGAGTATTCAGCGAGCCCCCACAGCGACATAACAAAACAATATCCGAGGTAGCGGACCAGTCTGAGATATTCGTTCCCGGAGGTTCCTTGCGTCAATCTGAGGATGCTGAGCTGAAACGCTTTGCTGCACTTAACATTGCGGCAGAAGTTTGGGCGGAGCATGGGGCTGGTCATGCCTTTATGCATCAGGAGACGATTGTCCTGCTCTATGTGGATCGCACGGGCGGTACAGATGGAGCGAAGCGGCAACAGAAGGCATTGGAAAATGTGATGCGCAGCATCAACCACTATTTACGTATCCCGGCTACGGTGGGATCGGGTCAGATTGTGGATACACTCGCGGATGTGAATCATGCCTATGAAGATGCCCTGCTGGCATTGGATTATCGGCTTGTGCCCGGGACGGATTCAATCATATACATTGCGGACGTAGAGCGACAGACGGCGGGCAAGCTACGTTTCGACGAATTGAAGCAGCAGACGCTGACAAGATGCCTGAAGGCAGGTACACAAGCAGAGTTGGAGGAAGCACTTGCGATCATTTTCCGGGAAATTACAGTGGAACACGGGCGAAGTGATATTCAGCTCTATTTAATTGAAGTGTTAACAACAGTATGGAAGGCAGCACAGGCATCAGGGGAAGAAATGGAAGACATCTTTGGTGCAGGGTTCCAGTTGTATGCGGATTTGTTCCGACTGCCGGGACTTACTGATGCACAGAAGAAGGTACGGGAAGTCTGTCTACTCGTACAACATCGCATTGCCAGCGGACGCCAGCATGTATACAAAGATATTGTCGAGCAGGCATTAGTTTTCACGAAAGAGCATTATGCTGACCCGGACCTGTCCATTCAGAAGGTGTGCGGGCATTTGCATATCAGCTCCGGTTATTTTTGTGGCATTTTCAAAAAAGAAGTACAACTTACCTTCCTGCAGTACCTGATGCAGATCCGAATGGAGGCAGCGCGTGAACTACTTCGCTCGACCGAGCTGAAGTCGTTTGAAATTGCGGAGCAGGTTGGCTTTGCCGAACCCAATTACTTCAGTTTTTGTTTCAAAAAACATATTGGTGTCTCGCCCAAAGAATATCGTAAACAGGCTTCCCAGGCGGCAAGTGAAGGTTCAATCCGATGAAGTTGTTGTCCAGATGGGTGAAATCCATGGGAGTTCAATTACGCTCTCGTCTGCGTTCGTCCAGAGTCAGCAGTATCCGGTTTATTATAACGTGGTCCTTTTCCGTCTTCATCGTCTTGGTGCTAACCATCATGGCGATGCTTCTGCATGACAAGTTCACGCAGGCTGCCGAGCGAAGTGCGGAACTGACGACGAGACAGATTGTGGATCAGGTTAGTTATAATCTGGAGGATTACGTCCGCAGTATGTCGCATCTGTACCGTGCCATTGAGGAACACATGCTGCGTGACGGGACATGGGAAGGGGAACTGGTGGACAAACAGCTTGACACACTGCTCAGCAGTCGTGAAGATATCATCTCGATTACTTTGCTTGATTCCACGGGGAAATTGCTCAAGAACCGACCTACAGCCGAATTAAAAACCAGCGCCCATGTGACACAGCAAGGGTGGTTTCAGTCTGCGCTTCGTGTGCCGGATCACCTGAGTTTCTCGTTACCTCATATTCAGAACATGTACACAGGCCCATATAAATGGGTCGTTTCCATGAGCAAAGGCATAACGATACGGCAAAATGGTCAGGATCGGCAGGTTATCCTGCTGGTCGATATCAATTTCAAACAGATGGATGAACTGAGCCGTCGGGTCAGTCTGGGGCAACGAGGATACGTGTATATCATCGATGAAAGTGCGGGCAATATCGTGTACCATCCGCAGCAACAATTGATGTATATGGGACTCAAAAGCGAGAATATCGAACAGGCTTTGGTGGCTTCCGGCAGTTACGAAGATGAAGCAGATGGACAGAAAAGGCTGAATACCGTGAAGTCCGTTGCCAATATCGGCTGGAAAATCGTCGGTGTTGCTTATCTGGATGAGATTATGACCACTCGTCAGGAAGTGAACGGATATCTCATTCGTGTATTGGTCGTTGTACTGGTACTGGTCATTCTTGTCTCGCTGTTCTTATCCTCCAGTCTGACTCGTCCGATCCGGCGAATGGAGCGCAAGATGAAGGCCGTGGAGCGCGGGGATTTCAACGTGGAGTTGCCTATTGAAGGGCCGCTGGAGGTGGAACGACTATCTCGTCGCTTCAACCTGATGGTCAATAAAATTCGCACCCTGATGGATGAGATTATCCATGAACAGGAGCAGAAGCGGCGTCTGGAGCTGGAAGCCTTGCAGGCCCAGATCAATCCACATTTTCTATATAATACTCTGAATTCAGTAGTGCGCATGGTAGGCATGAGCCGCAATGAGGAAGTGATTACGATGATCACGTCTCTCTCGCGCCTGTTCCGCATCAGTCTCAGTCAAGGCAAAACGATTATCACGATCAGGGAAGAGCTGGAGCATGCGCAGCATTATCTGACGATTCAACAGATGAGGTTTAAACGCAAATTTAACTTTACGATTAAGGCCGATGATACGTTTCTGGATTGCCTGACATTGAAGCTGGTGCTCCAGCCCCTGATTGAGAACGCCATTGTTCATGGCATCGAGTACCACATGGACGAAGGAAGTATTGAGGTTGATGTTTATCGTGAGGACAACAAGCTGGTGTTTCGCATTACAGATAATGGGGTCGGCATGACGGAAGAACAGATGTCGGGATTATTAAGTGGTCGTCCTGTGGTTAAAAGTGGTGCAGGCTCCGGCGTAGCGGTGCGCAATGTGCATGACCGAATCCGGCTCTATTATGGGGAGGGCTTCGGACTTGAATTTGCAAGTGAGTTGGAAGAAGGCACCACGGTCTGGGTTCGGATTCCCATTCAATCGCAGCAGAAGGAGGGCGAGCCTGATGACAGACAATATGGAGAATAGGAACGATATCCACAGCCACAGAGTTGTAGGGTCATACATTCGTACGTTTTGGAAAAAGGTTGCTGCGAGCTTTCCTGGAATTCGGAAACGTCGATTATTAACCCTGACAGCTGCAAGCTGCTGTCTGCTCATATGCAGCGCCTGTGGCTTATCAAGTCCCGATGCTACGGCAGTACCGCCACGTATCGCGCTGATTACGCCAGCTGGAACAGGGGAACTTGCGGAAGCCATCTGGCTTGGTACCGAAGCGGCTGCCAAAGAGAACGGAGCCGAACTGATTACCGTGGAAGCATACCCTTCCGATGGTGATGTGTACACGCCTGCCATTCTGGATTCTGCTGGAAGTCAGATGCAGGTCAAACAGGCAAATATCAACAGCCAAACGTTGTCTCGCAGTGCGCGAGAGCAGGCTCAAGTGAAGGCCGCCGCATCGGCTTTGAAGCAGGGGGCATCAGCTCTATTGGTTGATCCCCTAAGTGAAAAGGCACTTAGTGACATCATTCAGGAGGCACAGACAACAAATTCCGATGGAACCATTGTTCCTGTCATTGTGCTTAACGATGAATTTCCCGTGAAAGGCATCACCAGTTTCATCTCGATGGATAATGTTGAGGCGGGAAGACAGGCGGGCCAGGCTATGGCGGAGCTTCTGGAAGGGAAAGGGCATGTGGCCTTATTGGGCCCCGATCCTCTTAATTCTGGTCTGATTCAGAGAGAGCAGGGAGTTATGGAAGCCTTGGAACAGTATCCTGATATTCAAGTGGAACCCAAATCGATATGTAATACACGAGATGGATGTTGGCAGACTGTGAAGCAATTGCTGGACCAGCAGGAGGTGGATGGCTTCATTACTCTTCAGGAACCTGCTTCTCTGGGAGCAGCCGATGAACTGAATCGACGCAAATCTGCGGACAAGGTGAGGATTGTTGGATTCGGTAGTGAACAACAGCAACTGGAGCAATTGCAAGAAGGGGTCTTTGATCATCTCATCGTCCAGAATGGATACAGTGCAGGTTATCTGGGATTGAATCAAGCCGTTGCGCGGCTGAACAATCAACAGGTGCAAGCGAGAGTGTTACTTGAGACCAAGCTGGTTAGTACAGACAATATGTTCTGGATGGATAACCAGAAGTTGTTGTTTCCTTTTGTGCAATGAACGAATGCCGGAACGGATGCTGAATGATGAAATTAATCCATTTTGTTAACTTGAGGAAGATTTCGATAGAACAGGTGAAGATATTGTATTCGAATTTAATGTAAACCCTTTCATAATAAAGACATCGGTAAAGCCGAATGAACTTGGGGGAGGTCATTAGGATATGAAGAAAACATGGATGACACTGTTAATTACGGCATGTATGGTTGTGGCGGCGGGTTGTAGCAGTGGCGGAGACAGTGCAGGTGGAAGTACGGGAACGGATACAGGAGGCCAGACAGCAGCCGGTACGGAAACGCCCAAGATTGGTGTTGCCATCTACAAATTCGATGATACATTCATGACGGGTGTACGTAATGCGATGACCGCAGCAGCGGAAGGTATTGCGACCCTGGATATCGTGGATAGCCAGAATGCACAGCCGACCCAGAATGAGAAAGTTGATCTGTTTGTGTCCAAGAAATACAATGCGATGGCCGTGAACCCGGTGGACCGGACGGCGGCAGGTGTCATCATTGACAAAGCCAAGGCAGCGAACATTCCAGTGGTATTCCTCAACCGTGAACCAGTGGCGGAAGATATGAACAAATGGGATAAGGTGTACTACGTAGGAGCAAAAGCGGAGGAGTCCGGCACGATCTCTGGACAGCTGATTGTGGATTACTGGAAAGCACATCCGGAAGCGGACAAAAACGGCGATGGCAAACTGCAATACGTCATGCTGAAAGGGGAACCGGGTCACCAGGATGCAGAGCTTCGGACCAAATATTCGGTTCAGGCGATCCAGGATGCCGGTATCGAAGTGGAAGCGCTGGCGGAAGACACGGCGATGTGGGATCGGGTGAAAGGTCAGGAGAAAATGCAGGCGTTCCTGGCCTCCCATGGTGACAAGATTGAAGCTGTTCTCGCAAACAATGATGACATGGCCTTGGGAGCCATTGAGGCATTGAAAGCAGCCGGATACTTCAAGGATGGCAAATCCATGCCGGTGGTAGGTGTGGATGCAACAGCTCCTGCTATTCAGGCTCTACAGGATGGTACAATGCTGGGCACGGTGCTTAATGATGCCAAGAATCAGGGTGCGGCCACGGTGGCACTGGCTTCCGTACTTGCCAAGGGTGAGACACCAACGAAGGAAAATACCCAATATGACATTACAGATGGTAAATACGTCTGGATTGCCTACAAAAAGATTACGAAAGACAACATTGCCGACGCCCAATAACAGCACTAGACAGGGACGTCCGTCATTCGGGTAGCGTCCCTTTTTTGCCGGTCATATGGAAGGGAGGAACCAAGATGGAGTCACCTTACCTGCTGGAGATGAATGGAGTTTCCAAAGCATTCCCGGGTGTGCAGGCACTAAGTCAGGTCACATTGAAGGTGAAGCCGGGAACGGTTCACGCCTTGATGGGAGAGAATGGAGCGGGAAAATCCACGCTTATGAAATGTCTGTTCGGCATGTATCGCCCGGATGAAGGAACGATACGCATCGAAGGGAAGGACGTGGATATTCCGAATTCCAAAGCGGCACTTCAGCAAGGGATATCCATGATTCATCAGGAGCTGAATCCGGTACCGCATCGTCCGGTGATGGAGAATATCTGGCTGGGTCGTTTTCCGATGAGGGGAATTCTGGTGGACGAGAAACGCATGTATACCGATACACTGGCGCTGTTCAAGGACTTGAACTTGGATATTGATCCGAAGGCTCAAGCTGGAACACTATCTGTCTCCAAGATTCAATCGATGGAAATCGCCAAGGCGGTCTCATTTCAATCCAAAGTCATCGTCATGGATGAGCCAACTTCTTCCCTGACGGGGAAGGAAGTGGATCAGCTCTTCGCCATTATTAATGAACTGCGCAGTCGTGGCGTGTCCATAATCTACATTTCCCACAAGATGGAGGAGATCCTGACGATCTCGGATGAAGTGACGATCATGCGTGATGGCTTCGTTGTCGGGACATGGGATGCTGTAGATCTAACGACAGATCTGATCATTACGCGTATGGTTGGCCGTGATCTGGACGAACGTTTCCCGGAACGGACGAACGTACCCGGTGAAGTGATATTAAAAGCCGAGGGGCTGACATCAAACCAGTCTAAATCGTTTTGTGATGTATCCTTTGAGCTGCGAAAAGGTGAAGTGCTCGGCATTGGCGGCTTGGTTGGAGCACAGCGGACAGAACTGATTGAGTCCTTGTTTGGACTGCGCGGACTCGCTTCAGGTACGATTTCGATTCATGGGCGCAAGGTGAAGATTAACTCCCCCGCAGCAGCGAAGCGTCATAACATCGCGTTGCTCACCGAAGAACGAAGAGTCACAGGAATCTTCCCGGTGTTGTCGGTGTATGAGAACACGATCATTGCCAGTCTGGGGCGCTACCGAAATCGCGTGGGCTTGCTGGACGAGAAAAAAGGCCGCGAAGAGGCACGTGAGCAGACGCAGAAGTTCAGAACCAAAACGCCTTCAGTTAACACGCTGATTCGAAACCTGTCTGGCGGCAATCAGCAGAAAGTTCTGCTGGCCCGTTGGTTATTGACCGACCCGGAGATACTGCTGCTGGATGAACCGACACGTGGAATTGATGTAGGGGCCAAGTTCGAGATTTACACCATTATTACGGAACTGGCTCGTCAGGGCAAAAGCATTATCATGATTAGCTCGGAGATGCCCGAACTGCTGGGGATGTCGGATCGCATTATGGTGATGAGCGAAGGGCGTCTCACCGGAATCGTGGACGGAGCAGATGCAACAGAGCAGGATATTATGAGGCTGGCCGCGCAGCAGCGGATGGCTTAGTCAGGAGGGAAACAGATGAACACACAGATGATCAATCAAGTGAAACAATATGTAACACAACGCGCCATCTTTATCGTACTGATTCTGCTCATCATTGGTATAGCTATTGCCGATCCGAATTTTCTTGCCTTCTCCACACTGCGGGACATCTTACAGCAGTCCTCCACACGGGCCATTATTGCGCTTGGTGCAGCCTTTATTCTTGTCACGGGCGGGGTCGATCTGTCCGCTGGACGGGTGGTTGGTCTGACGGCGGTTGTATCGGCATCGATGCTGCAAATTGACGAGTATGCAAACCGCTTCTTCCCCGATCTGCCCCACTTATGGGTGGGTCTGCCGATCCTTGTCGGGATTACCGCAGGTCTGTTTGTGGGATTGGTAAATGGACTCATTGTCGCCAAATTACATGTGCCTCCTTTTATCGCAACGCTGGGTACAATGGTTGCCGTGTACGGACTGAACTCCATTTATTTTGATACGGAACCCAACCAGTCACAGCCGATCGGAGGATTGAGACCGGACTTCACCGTCATTGGCTCTGGATACATTGATCTGGGCGGGGGTTATTCCATCCCGTATATTGTCCTCATTGCTATTGCGGTGGCATTAATCTGCTGGGTGATCTTTAACAAAACACGTCTCGGCAAAAACATGTACGCGATCGGTGGCAACATTCAGGCAGCACATGTATCCGGGATTCATGTGGCACGCAACCTGGTTGCCCTGTATGCCATTGCGGGTGCACTGTATGGTCTGGGTGGTGTACTTGAGGCAGCACGCACAGGTGGAGCAACAAACAATTACGGTAACATGTATGAGCTGGATGCGATTGCCGCATGTGTGGTAGGCGGTGTATCAACGGCAGGAGGTATTGGAACGGTACCTGGGGTTATGGCGGGTGTACTGATCTTCGGGGTCATTAACTATGGTCTGACGTTTATCGGTGTAAGTCCATACTGGCAGTTGATTATCAAAGGATTGATCATTGTTGCTGCGGTGGCTTTTGATATCCGTAAGTATATGGCGAAAAAATAAGATGAGCCTCAAGAGGTTACACCAGTCACTCCGATGACAGAACAACCTTCTGATCGCTGTTATCCCCAGATTTTTTGATTCCCTTCTAAAGAAGTGAAAATCCGGGGATAAAGGCGAACGCTCCGCTTCTTCAGGTTATTTCTGTCCTCTACGTTATCGTGTAAACAATTTGTTCATCTTATATGGAAAAGCAGCAAAGAAGCCAGCCCTCGGGATATAGAGAGCTGGCTTTAATTGTTATGCATTTACAAACCAATCTACGACAGTAATTATAGGGCCAATAATGCAAAACACTAGCATAAACGCAGCCACGTTACAGGCAACACTTGAGCCATAATGTGAACGATTTTTTTTGGCTATCCAGATGGTAGGGATCCAGAAGATTGCTGTGGCTACAAAGGGGATATGAAGTCCTTGATCACCGTTACTATAAATAGGCAAGTTTAATAGTTCGAATAGTCGATAACCTAACCTGAAATTTTCTTCTCCCCACCCGTAGTTAAAAGCGAATCCCATAGCCAGTATGAGCAGAGATAGAGTACCCAGACCGAAAGGTTTTCGTTGTGTTGTCATGTGATATCCTCCATAAGAAAGTATTTATCCTAAATTAATCCATTAATGTATTGTACCACAATATTGATCTATGCGAAAAGGAATTGTTTCACTTTTGTTGATTACAATTACATCATATGTCCTATTGCCTTCATAATTTATACATTCGTGCGAATTTGGCGAGCCTCCACTAATCGACAACATCAGCTAATCATAATCGATATAATACATGTACATAAGTTGTTTGATGTGAGTTTTATGTCAAAGGGGGCGAGGCTGTTTGCTTAGTTACACGATGAAAATGGTGATATTCCCGCTAGGTTGTCTGCTTGTCATTCTGTCCTCTTATGTTCTCAGGCTTACCCCTAATATGGCAATAATGTCACTTTCGGCGACATTATTGGTAGCAAGTATTTATGGGGAGAGACGATATCCTGTGCTGCGAAAATTTCAGTGGATTTTTCTCGGGATATTCCACTATTTCAGTGAACTGAACTGGTGCAACATGCTGTATTATATGCTCATTATTTCAATGATCCAGGACAAACCAAGGTTGGCACAGACCTTGCCGATTTCGTTGCTGCTTATGCTGCAATATACGTTGATTCGGCTTTCGTATGTGCCAGTAGATACATATGCTTTGCTGGTTTCGTTATTTGACCTGTTAACCTCGGTTGTTATCATTTTTTTGTATCATACCTTAATCAACAGTGAGGTCGAGAAGCGCAGGCTTCGGGAAAAAAATCGGTTCCTGACCCTGCATGATCCGCTTACCGGACTGTTGAATTACGAAGGTTACATGGAGGTGTTACATAAGACAGTAGAAGAGCAACGGTCTTTTTTGCTTGTCCTTTTGAACGTCAATAACTTTAGCGGCTTTAAAAAAGAGTCAGAAGATCCTTGGTGTACGGTAATCACAGGTACAGGTCAGATGATCAGCAATCATTTCACCGAGGCCTATGGCATATCCCGGTATGCAGGAGACCGATTTGCAGTCGTTTTGCCGGAGATACAGGATGTGGAAGAACGAATGTCGTCACTGTTATCCGTGCAGCTTCAAGGACTCCAGGTAAGCTACAGCATCTCCCTGTACCCGGAAATGTCGGATTCGTTGCAGCACTTTATGACGGTTGCCGAGGATAGGCTGCTTCAACAACAGCGCAGCAAATGGCTGAAAAATGAAGAAGAAGTATTTCGTTCCGAAAGACTAAGGGCTGTAGGTGAACTGGCCGCGGGTATGGCTCACGAAATTCGGAACCCGCTTACCGCAATTCGGGGATTCCTGCAGCTATCCCGTGGACAAGCGTTTAATATCGCGCCATGGTATGAAGTGATTATGGGTGAGGTGACAAGAGTAACCGATCTGACGGCTGAATTTTTGCAGTTTTCCAAACCACATGCCAATCACATGAAGCCTGAACATTTGGGTCACTGCCTTGAACGCGTGATGTCTTTGACCGAGTCAGATGCGGCATCCCGAGGGCATCAAATTACGCTTGAAATGACTAATGAGCCAGTTGTGATCATCATGGATCGGGATAAAATTGTGCAGGTATTGATCAATCTGATTCGTAACGCTTTTGAAGCAATGACAGACCCTGGTGAGGTTCATATGGATTTGTTGCAGGACGGAGATGCAGTACTCATTTCAATTACAGATACAGGAAGCGGCATTCCGGAAAATTCGCTATCCACAATCTTTAATCCATTTTATACAACCAAAGAAGAAGGTACGGGACTGGGACTTGCACTCTGCCAGAAAATCGTTCAGGATCACAATGGTAAAATTACCGTCCATAGCGAAATGGGGGTTGGTTCGACCTTCACGCTTCATCTGCCAATGGAGACGTAAATCATATAAGGGATCCAGAGATAGCAATTAAATAGTCATTAGACAAAAACAAAAAACGCCGCATGGGTCCTGAAGAACCCCGTGCGGCGTTTAATATTTCGATTAATAAGTTAATGTGTGGAGTCGACATCGGTTCAGATCATTTTAGCTACATAAGAGTGTGTCTGCAAATTCAAGTAAGCGATATGATGATGGAGGTCAGCGTATAAAAGTCTGAAGTTCAAGCCGGTTGATCCTTGCGAATGGGTAGCCGATTCTCTAAGGAACATAGGACGTCTTATTTGGCCTTCAGGTCCTTACTTTAATTTGTAAGAAACTTCAGGCACGTTATTTCCCAACATCCCATGAAAAAGCGCTGAAAATGGCTGTTTATTTGGATATAACGTGGCTCAGGTTCCTTAGATTTCTGAGAGAGCTTCAAAAGCTTGAATAAGACGCCTCAGATTCGTTAGAGCTCGCGCATACTCTGCTCCAACAGCGAGCGAGAAGACTCCTCCGGCCTGCACCAAGCGGAAGGATTCCTCCGTCCCGCACCAAGCGGGGAGATTCCTCCAATCCCGCTTGGTGCGAAGTGGAACTTTTCATTTGAAAAGGAGAAAATCCGCTTTTGTGGCGTATTGATCACTTGTTCGCACGCGAAGGACATGTCCTCGCACATTCAGGATACAGCGCATTCGCTTGCTCCGTACGCGCTAAGGTTCGCTTCGGCATGCAGTAGCTTTGCAGACACGCTTTAGTTCGACTTATTGAGCTGTCCCTGATGTAGCTGATAGTAGAATCCTTGTTGCTGCATCAACTCGTCATGGCTGCCCCGTTCAGCGATCTGTCCATCATCAATGACGAGAATCTGATCGGCTTCACGAATCGTGCTCAGTCTGTGGGCGATGACAAAGCTGGTGCGGTCTTTCATTAAAATGCGCATCGCTTCCTGGATCTTCATCTCTGTACGCGTATCAATGCTGCTTGTTGCTTCATCCAGAATAAGAATGGCTGGATCAGCCAGAATTGCCCGGGCAATGGTCAGCAGTTGTCGTTGTCCCTGACTCAGGTTGCTTCCCCCGGAAATGATGGGGGTATCGTAACCCTGTGGCAGTTTGCGGATGAACGAATGTGCATTCGCCAGCTCAGCCGCTTGCCTGATCTGTTCATCGGTTGCGTCGGGCTTGCCGTAGGCGAGATTGTCGCGAATGGTACCCGAGAACAGGTAGGCATCCTGAAGTACAATGCCGAGTTGCCGACGAAGTTGATCCTTCTCCAGTTCCGAGATGTCACATCCATCGATGGTAATCCGTCCGCCTGTAATCTCGTAGAAACGGGGCAACAGGTTGATAATGGTTGTTTTGCCTGCGCCGGTGGGTCCAACAAGTGCAATCATCTCCCCAGGTTTTGCAGTAAAACTAACCTTCTTCAGAATGTCTCGCTCCGCACTGTACCCGAAGGAGACGTCTTCAAATACCACTTTACCCTGAATCTGATCCAGTTGTTTCTTCTGTTCCTCCACGTATTCGCCAGGGGTATCCATAATGTGGAATACACGTTCAGCACCTGCAATTGCAGCCTGAATCAAATTATACTGATTGGCTAGATCGTTGAGTGGCCGCTCAATCTGGCGGGAGTAAGCGAGAAAGCTGACGATCAGTCCGATGGATGTTAGATCATGATAAGCCATCCATCCACCTACAGAAGCCAGTATGGCAAACCCTATATTGTTCATCACGTTCATTGTAGGTCCAACCAAACCCGAAACAGTCTGGGCCTGTGTGCTGGATGTGCGAAGTTTCTCGTTCAAATTCTGAAAATTTTGATGTGCTTGATCCTGACGGTTATAAGCCGCTACGACTTTTTGTCCAGCAATAGTTTCCTGAGCATACCCATTAAGCTCACCAAGCAATTTCTGTTGAGCGGTGAAGTGTTTGCGGGTTCTTGACGCGATCAGGCGAGTGGCGATGGTAATCAAGGGTACAGTCACTAGAGTGAGCAGGGTAAGCCGAACATCCAGTGCAAACATGATCGACAAGGAGCCAACGAGCAAAATGGCGCTGGACATCAGTTGGGTTACACTTTGATTCAGCGTTGTAGATACGTTATCGATATCATTGGTGGCCCGGCTCATCAGGTCCCCGCTTTGATTTTTATCAAAAAAGCTGACAGGCAGCTCTTGCAGTCGGGAGAACAACGCATGACGCAGATCTTTAACGGTCAGTTGGGACACACCAATCATGACATAGGATTGAGCCCACATCAGGAGTGAACCAAGGACATAAACACTCAGCAAGAGGAGACATTCCTTCAGCAAACCCGCTGTTACTTTGGGCACGATATGTTCGTTAACGGCGCGGCCGAGAAGATAAGGCCCTGCCAGATTGAGCAGTGTGCCGAGAGCGGTTAGAACCAATGCAGCAATGACTCCTTTGCGATGACGTCCCATGTAAGACCATACCCGAATCAGAGCATGGCGAGCATTTTTGGCTCGGACTTTGGGAACAGGTCCTCTGCCCGCTGGTCCGGGTCTTCCGATCGGAGGCACGACGGTTTGTTGAATGGAGGAAGATGCAGGTTTAGCCAAATTGAACATCCTCCTTCCGTTGCTGCGAATAATAGATCGCTTGGTAGTGTGATGAATGAGCCATAAGGTCATCATGTGTGCCCCTGGCAACGATCTGTCCTTCATCAATGACATATATACAGTCCGCATCCTTCACGGAAGAGATCCGCTGTGCAATCAAAAAGGTCGTGCTGTCTTTCATCAAGGATTGCAAAGCCTTCTGAATACTCGCTTCCGTGCGCAGATCCACAGCACTGGTGCTATCATCCAGAATGAGCACTTCCGGTTGCATGAGCAGGGCGCGTGCAATGGAAATACGCTGTTTCTGCCCACCGGACAGATTGACCCCGCGCTGACCCAGTTCCGTGTCATACCCGTCTTTCAGTTTCATAATAAAATCATCCGCTGCCGCAGCTTGTGCCGCAGCACGCAATTCAGCATCCGTTGCACCGGGCCGGCCGAAGCAAATGTTATCCCGGATGCTGCCGCTGAACAGAATGGATTCCTGGAGCACAATGGATACACGGCTGCGAAGATCCTGAAGATCCCAATGACGAACGTTCACTCCATTCACTAGCACTTCACCCTGCGAAGCATCATACAGACGGGGAATCAGCTGCACCAGCGAGGTTTTGCCTGAACCTGTTGAACCGATCAAGGCCACTTTCTCACCTGGACGAGCTATCAGGTTAATGCCGGTAAGTGCATGGTCTCCGTCATAACGGAAAGATACGTCTCTGAACTCCACTTGACCGCCTGTATGCGAAGGAAGGGGAGGCGGTTGGTATCGAGACTGATCACGAGTAGACGGGGATGACTGCACATTCCCGGAGTTGTCGGTTCCCGATTGAATATCCGGCTGTGTATGTAACACCTCGTTGATCCGTGCAGCTGATACCTTGGCGCGGGAGAAACTCATCATCATCATGCCGATCGACGTGAGGGAAGAGAGTACAACCGTGACATAGTTGATAAAAGCAATCAGATCTCCGGCAGCAATATCGCCTCCCACTACCTGGAAACCTCCAAACCACAGCACCGCTACAATGGTAGCGTTCAGCATCAGGCTGAGCACGGGTGCATTCAGCGTTACAATACGCCAGGCTTTGACGGCGGTTGTAGTGTAATCTTCGTTGGATTGCTTGAACCGTTTTTTCTCCAGACGTGCACGTGCAAACGCCTTGACGACACGAATGCCGGCAAGATTCTCCTGAAGCACAGCGTTGACCTGATCAAGCTTGCTCTGCACACTGGCGAACAGCGGATAGGATGCTTTTATCAGAATAAATAAAATAATAAACAGCACCGGTACAGTCGCAATAAGAATTAAAGCTAGCTTTACACTGATCGTAAACGCCATGATGATACTACCGATGATTAGCATTGGTGAACGGATAAACATCCGTAGCAGCATCTGTACAAAGGTCTGCATCTGGGTAATGTCACTGGTCAGACGAGTGATCAGAGATCCTTCCTGAAACGTATCCAGATTGCGGAAGGAGAAGGTTTGAATATGGTCAAACAGTTCCTGGCGCAGATCTGTGCCGTACCCAACGGCAGCTTTACTTGAATAGAGTGTACAGCCTGCGCCGCCAGCCCAGCCGATTAACGCAACAAGTAACATGATCAGACCTGTAGTTATGATATGGGGCAGATTCCCTGCAAGTACACCATCATCCACGATGCTGGACATCAGCTTGGGCTGGAGCAGGTCCATAGTAACCTCAAGTACCATGAGCAGCGGGGCGACGATTGCCGCCGACTTATACGGGGTCAAGAATCGTTTTAACGTCCACAATAGGGAATCACCTCAATCTTCATAGCATAAGTGAATCAATTTCATAATACCTTTAGCTGCTTCAATCGCGAATCTGTATCACCTCAGGATTCACGCAGGTTTTGGAGCATACGCTGTGCAAGTAGAGACATGATTCTAGATTCTTCCGGTGTAAAATCTTTCTGGGCCTGCTGTTCCAACTCCTGAATCACTTCTCTCAATTCTTGTAGCGCGGAGCGCCCCTGATCTGTCAGGTATACCCGCAGACTGCGCATATCTTTTGGGTCTGCTTCGCGTCTCACATAACCGGATGATTCCATACGCTTGAGCATCACGGTTACCGTTGCGGGACTGCGCTGAAGTTGTTCGGCCAGGTTTTTCTGGGATTGGCCATCTTCCCGTTCAAGCTGGAACAGCAAAGGGGGCTGCCCCGGGTATAACTCGGGGTGGTTCACAAGTTTCTCATGAACCTTGTAGCGTTTCAGTTTCACGAGTTCGGATAGCTGTCCCATTAACCGATCATTTTGGACTGGGTTCATATCATCTACTCCATTTCTACCTTCATTCCATCTTCTCGGTACTGAAAATCAGACTTTATGGAACACGCACATTTAGTTAGTCGACTAACTAAATCTTAAGTTCGATTTGACATATCGTCAAGTGAATACAGATCATTTATTTTGGACTGGAAATATTGACCTGAGATAAAATGATGTGATAAATTGATATTATCTAATTGTTAATAACATAATGTTAATAACAGAATGGGGTTTGTATATTATGACTTACGAAGGTTCCTCTGGAGGAAAAGCCCCCGATTACCGGGAGCATCAGGATCAGGTACATATCAGTGAACAACAGTTTCTGGAAACGTATAATGCTGGTGATTACGAACGTCCTTCCGTCACCGTGGACATGTTGGTCTTTACGATCCGCAGCGAGGCTCAGGAGAATTATCGCAAGCTCGCTGAACCCGAACTCCAGTTACTTCTCATCCGGCGAGGCGGGCATCCCTATCTGGGACAGTGGGCGTTACCGGGCGGATTCGTCTCTATGCAGGAATCATTGGAAGATGCTGCTCGGCGGGAATTGTTGACGGAGACAGGGCTGGATGATATTTATCTGGAGCAACTGTACACTTGGGGAGATGTGGAACGAGATCCGCGTACACGGGTCATCAGCTGTTCCTACATGGCGTTGGTCGATAGCAGCGAGTTGGAGCTTCAGGCTGGCGATGATGCCAGTGAGGCCAATTGGTTTCGGGTGGAGCAGCGGCTTCTGGAAGAGAAGCGCCATATCCATGAGCGTGGACGTGTGACAGAACGCAGGCTGCAGTTGATGTTGACCAATGGAACAGAAGAGTTATCGGCAATTGTTGAAACGAAAGAAACGATAGAAGGAAAAGTACGAAGCCATTGTTTGACGTTGGGGGAGGTTCAGGGGGTTGCATTTGATCATGCCAAAATCATTCATTATGCACTTGAACGTCTGCGATCCAAGATTGAGTACACGGATATTGCATTTAATCTGATGCCGGAGACGTTTACGCTGACTGCACTTCAGAAAGTACATGAAATCATCAGTGGCAAAAAACTGCTGGCTGCCGCTTTCCGGCGTAAAATCGCCGATTGGGTTATTGAGACGGGAGAGTATGCGAGCAGTGCTGGTCATCGACCATCACGTTTATACAGATTGAACCCAGAGAGGCAGACACCCTGAAAAGGGGAAGCATCAATGAACACGGACGAAGTGATTCAAGCCATGGGGGGGATCGCTGCAACCATGAGGAACAAGTAAAGAGGGGATATGGATGGAAAAGTTTACGTTTTTCTGGCGGACTGCATCTCCGTTCTCGCAGTGGCACCCGGCGGATTTTACCATGAACGGGGTTCACTACACGAGTGCGGAGCAATACATGATGCACCAGAAAGCGCTGCTGTTTGGCGATCAGACCATCGCAGACAAGATTCTGAAGGCAAGCTCTGCTTCGGTACAAAAAAAGCTGGGCAGACAGGTCACGGGCTTTGACCAGACTTTATGGGAAGCTGAGTGCCAGCGCATCGTTTACGAGGGTAATTTGGCCAAATTTACACAAAACAAAGAACTGCTAACCGCGCTGCGCGCCACTCGTGGAACGACTCTCGTGGAAGCAAGTCCGGATGATCGTATCTGGGGTGTGGGGCTGGCGGAGGAAGATCTGCGTATTCGGAATAGAAGAACATGGCGGGGAACCAACTGGCTGGGTGAGATTCTTACCCGTCTAAGAGAAGATATAGGAAGTGATTCAGATGAGTGATAAGCAACAGTATAAGAACAATAGCAGTAATAACAAGAACAGCAGTGGACGTTACAACAACAGTACACTCGATAGATCAACTGGTATTACTGGCTCCAATCCACGTACCATGCGGGCCAGTATCGCACAGCAGACGCTGGCTATTTTGGATGAAGGGCAATACGTAAATGGGTATGATCGCAAGGTTGAGATAGGTATCGATGTGCAGCATGCCATTCGAAATTCGGTATTATATCGTCCTTCGGAGCTTTCCGGACTCAGGGGAAAGCTCCGTACAGAAGCTCGCGCAGAAACTCATTCGGTAGCCTCATCAACTGAAGCTGAAGCTGCATCTGTGTCAGTTCGCATTGAGGTTACTGGCGAGACTACACTTGGAGCGGCTTCACGTTTGACAGTAGCTGAAGGAAGAGAAGATGTGGTCTGTTTGAACTTTGCATCGGCAAAAAATCCTGGCGGCGGTTTCCTTGGTGGAAGTCAGGCACAGGAAGAGAGTCTGGCCCGAGCGACAGGACTATACCCGTGCATCGCCCAAATGGATGAAATGTACGAGTACAATCGCAAACAGCGATCGGGTCTCTATTCGAATCATATGATCTATTCTCCGGATGTTCCGGTGATCCGTGATGATGAAGACCGACTGCTGGACCAATATTATGTATCATCCTTCATCACTGCGCCAGCGGTGAATGCGGGTGTGGTGAAAGAGCGTGGAGAAGCTGATGATCTACAGATTGAGTCCGTGATGAAGGAACGTATCCGTTATATTCTGGACGTGGCTGTTACGAATGGTCATCGGACGATTGTTCTCGGTGCATATGGTTGTGGAGTATTTCGTAATGAACCGGCAGTGGTGGCGAAGTATTTTCATGATGTGTTAGTGGGAGAGGGATTTAAGGACTCCTTTGAACGAATTGTATTTGCTGTATATGATCGATCCTCAGGTCAGCGAACATTAAAGGCATTTCAACGTTTTTTGACAGAGGCCTAATAAAAAATATGGGATCTACATAGTTTGAACTAATCATTTGCACGATAACGGAGAGGACAGAAAAAACCTGAAAAAGCAAAGCGTTCGCCTTTATCCCCGGATTTTCCCTTCTAGAAAAAGGGAATCGAAAAAATCTGGGGATAACAGCGATTGGAAGGTTGTTCTGTCATCGTAGTGTCAGTGTAAATAATCTTTAGTTCAACTATTAAATGAGAGCGCTTGTTAAAGGAGAGGAATGCCATGCAGTTTCATGAGAGAGAACAGGATTTATTTGAACTGGGGGATGAGTACACGCTTGCGCACTGCGGAGCGATTTGGTTTGGAAAATCTTCAAGAGCAGGCCAAACAAGAGCCGCTTGAGATTGGACGATGTTATCCGGTAGGACGGACGATGAATCTGGTCACCAAGGCAAAGTTCTCCAATAAGCCGACGTATCAATCGTTGACTAATGCGGTAGAATCCATGCGGGACGTATGTATGAAGGATGGCATTACGAAACTGGCTATGCCCCGAATAGGATGCGGGTTGGACAGGCTAAAGTGGGAGAAAGTCAGTCCGATTATCCAGGAGGCTTTTGCCGATACGGATGTTGAGATCATTGTCTGTACACTGTGAGCGCACTTGGTGGAAGAGGATGGACTGCAACTTGCTGGCAGACCCAAAGCAAAAAACCTCAGCTTTGAGGGGAATAGAGTGTAAGTATGATTCATACAAACGCTGTTCCGATTTCAAAGTGAGGTTTTTTATTGTTTTTATAGATGATGGGTATCAGATGTATCGGACACTTTATTTTTTGGAGAACATTTCTTTGGCTTCATCCATGGCCATTTTATTACCGATAGATGAGTAATCCAGCCAAGGCTGTGCACCAATCGGGTAGACATGGCCGGCTTTGACTGCTTTCAGGCCTTGCCAGATCGGATTGTTTTGCAGTTCCTTGAACATGGTCTGGGCTTCATCATCCGAATTCACAACCACAAAGATTGCATCTGCATCATAGTCCGGCAATATTTCACGGGAGACGACTTGATACGGTTTAGTCGAATCGATATCTGTGATCCCTTTGGCAGGAGTCAGACCGAGATCCTCATACAAAATGGGACCCATGGGACGGCGTGTACTGAATACACGTAATTCTTTGGCAGTAACACGGATCGCCATCACAGTACCATCACCGATCGTGTCATGAATCAGAGATTTCACTTCTTCCGTTTCGGTCGCGTAGTCCTGAATGTATTGCTCGGCTTCCTTCTCGCGATTCACGAGTTTGCCAATGTCTTTCAAATGGTCGCGCCATGTACCGTTATCCAGATTGAAGACATGCACCGGAGCAATTTTTTCAAATTTGGCAAGATCACCACCGGAAAATTCTTCGTCCAGATAGATCACATCGGGTTTCAGGGCAAGCAAAGCTTCCATATCCGGGTCTTTAACCGGACCAAGTGGCGTTGTATTTTGAAGTTGATCAGCAACATGGGACAGGAAACCTTTGGCTTCGCCACCGATAACGGAACCAACCGGAGTAATGCCGAGAGACAGCAGATCATTGGTCAGATGGATCGACATGGAGGCAATACGTTGCTCTCCTGAACTTGCACTGTTGTCTTGATTCTTGGTTGAAGTATCCGTCGACGAACCACCAGAAGTAGATGATGAATTATTGGTCGTTCCACAGGCTGCAAGCACAAGCACCAGACAGATACTCATGACAAGCATAAGATTTTTCTTTAACATGGGTAGTCACATTCTCCTTGAACATCTCTTGGATGTCTTTATTGTTTTTTGAAAAAAAGATTACTTGCTTCGTACTAACAGGTACAAAAAGTAAGGTGCACCAATCGCAGCAACCACCACGCCTGCCGGAATGGCATTAGGCTGAAAGATCGTTCGCCCGATGGTATCAGCGGTCACCAGAATAACCATACCGATAAGCCCGGCAGCAGGGATCAGATGCCGATGCATCGGACCGACAAGCCTGCGCGCCAGATGTGGCGCTGCCAGACCGATAAAGCCGATCCCGCCAGCCATCGATACACTAACGGCAGACAAGGCCACGGCGCAGAGCAGCAAAATAACACGCTGGGATCGGACAGGTGTCCCGATACTGGTTGCGGCAGCATCTCCAAGATTGAAGGCATCGAGTGTTTTGGATCGACTCCAAATATAAGAAATACATAACACCACCCAAGGAAGCAAAGCTTGCACATGAATCCAATCCCGGCCCCAGACGCTTCCTGCCAGCCAGCGAGCGGCAAAGGAATAGGTGTCTTCATCCAGACGCAGGGATAGATAGAGTGTTAACGCATGGAACCCGGCCGCTACCGCGATTCCAACCAAAATCAGCTTAATGGGTGATACGCCGTTATGGCGATCGTAAGACAACAGCATGATGATTAGGGCGGCGGCAACACTGCCTGCAAAAGCAAACAATGGAATCAGCAAGGCCACAGAACCATCCATCGTAAAGGAGAGACTAACAAACACCATTAGTCCAAATGCTGCCCCCGCATGTAATCCCAGAATACCCGGGTCCGCCAATGGATTGCGGGTGATCCCTTGCAAGGCTGCTCCGGCAATACCAAGTCCCGCTCCGGCCAGTACAGTTACCAGGATGCGAGGCAGTCGGTAATCAAACAGTACAATCTGATCATCCGAACTGCCATTACCAAACAAAGTCTGTAACACAGCCGCTGGGGAGAGACGAATGGTTCCCGTGTTCAGGCTGATCACAATAACGGCAATGGCGATGCAGAGCAGCGTGATACTGACGACTATCGAACGTTTACCTCGTGAAGGTGTATTAAAATTCATCGCTACAAGGCCCTCCTTTCTTTACGGGCCAGATAGAGGAAGAAAGGTACACCGACAAAAGCGACCATAATGCCTACCGCGAGCTCCTCGGGCGGGTTCACGATGCGTGAGCCCAGATCAGCGAGCACCAGTAATATCGCTCCAAGCAGAGAAGACATCGGAATGATGAGTCGATAATCCACACCCACCAGTTTGCGTGAGATATGAGGGATGACAAGTCCGACAAATCCAATCGAGCCTACTGCCGACACGGACACACCAGCCAGCACAACAACCGCTGCGAGGGCGAGAAACCTCGTCCAGCGCAAGTTAATCCCGAGATTAATCGCTACTTCTTCACCGAGTGACATAAGGGATACACGCCGGGCGAGTGGCATGATCAGTACCAGCGTCACGAGCAGCACGGGAAGGATTAACTTCAGATGCCGCCATTCTATTCCGCCAAAACCTCCCGCATACCAGAAGGCCAGATCCTGACTCAGGTCAAAATAAATGGCAACACCTGTGCTGAGCGAGGTTAACATGGCTGCAATAACCGCTCCGGCAACGGTCAGTCTGATGGAATTCAGACCACCAGGTGCTGCCATTCCAAGCAGGAAGATAAGCAGTGTGCCCAGAACAGCTCCCACGAATGATAAAAACATAATCCAGCCGTATGGCAGTCCGGGCCAAAAGGCAAAGCTCAGTGCTACGACAAAAGTGGCTCCAGCATTAATGCCCAGAATGCCCGTGTCTGCCAGCGGATTACGCGTAATGCCTTGCATTAAAGCTCCTGCAACGGCAAAGGCAGCGCCGATAATAACTGCGGCAAGGACACGAGGCAGCCGCAGCTCATGAATAATCTGGTGTGGTGTCAAAGCTGGGTTGTACTGAAATATGGCAGCCCATACGGTTTCCAGCGTTAACCCTTTGGCACCTAAAGAGATTGCGACAAACATACTTAGCAGCAGTATGGCTATGGCAGACAAAAACGTCAGCCCAACGGTCACTGCAGATTTTCTTGAATTAGACGGACGATGTGGCAGTCCCGGATGTTGAATACGGGTCACTCCTTTGGTACCAACAACGTATTTCATTGTTATTGATTATCATTATCAATTAGTGATCATTATAGAATCTTAATTCAGGCCCGTACATGGCATAAATTAAGATTCTGGAGATGGACATTTTTTAGATTACAAAAGTGAAGGTTTGTTCGTCAACATAGAGAGCGCTTCATCGAGCTGGATGTTGATGGAATATGGAGCATATACGACCCATGAGTTCCAGTCGATGAGATGTACACGTCCGTTTTTTACCGCAGGATGGCTATTCCACAGTGGATTCGAAGCCATCTCTTTCAACAGTGTTACCTTTTCATGCATAGAATTAATCGCCAGTACCAGCACATCTGCCTCCAGTCCGTCCCATTCTCCTGGTGTAAAGGGCAGCCAGTTGAATCCAACGCCGGGAGATTTGCCAGCCAGTTCGGTCTGAATGCGCTGAGGAGCGGCCAATTGCAAGGTTCGATAAAAGACATGTCCAAAGTTCCGATGGCTGTACATCCGTGGACCTTTAGGTGTTAACGTGCCAACGGCAACGGTGATGTCCCCGACGAATTCCTTAATTTTTTTGCGTGCACGCTCTGCCTTGCGTTCATGTCGATCCAGCCAATCTGTGGCTGCTTGGGTACGATCCACAATGGATGCAATCTGATGCAGATGACCGAAGACGTCTGTCTGGTTCCAGGGAATCGTGATGATGGGCGCGACATCGCCAATATGCTCCATCGCTTTGGCAGCTGCATTGTCCTTGGTCAGAATCAATTCAGGATTCACATCAAGGAAAGCCTGACGTCCCTGTTCCCAAGGTTCATAGGCGTGGAAGGGCAGCGTCAGCGATTTGGGCATATGAGGAAGATGGCCTTGGATCTGAGCTGCGCATGGCGTGATACCAAGTGTCATCAGGTGGTCCGTGTATGGATAGGAGAGCGACACGATATTTCGGTGGACCTGCTTCGAATAGGAAGTTGGCGCATAACCGGCATGGTTTCGGAAACGTCGGCTGAAATAAAATTCGTCACGGTAACCCACTTCACGAGCCACATCCCGGATACGCAGATCGGAAGTGAGCAACAATTCCTTGGCCCGATTCATACGCAGATGAGTGATATATTCAATCGGATTCTTCTGCATGCGGCTCTTGAATAGCTGCGAGTAATAAGATGGATGCATGTCAGCCAGTTCAGCCAGCTTTTCCAGCTTGATCTCGTGCATGTAGTTTTCGCGCATGTATTGCAGGGTGGACCTGAGCCACTGTTCGGGTTCATCCTGTCCAGCCCCTACGTCAGTCTGGTCTTCTTGAGGCCAGAGTATATGTAACAGTTCTGTCAGGAGGAGCTGTGCTTTCAAGCCTGTTTCCAAACCTTCCTGGGTTAATTGTGTAAGCTGTGCGGCAATGCGCTGTATACCGTAAAATGGGCCCTGAATCCAGCCTGTAACAGGTGAACTGAGCTCACGTTCGTAGATTCGTCTGGCTTTTGTTTTCTCCGTAGCCCGATACATATCAAAGTGAATGATATACAGTTCAATATCATGGTCTTCATCACTAATCAGTTCAATTGCAGTTCCTGGTAGGGACAGACAAGCTGATTTGCGAACCACGTGAGATTGGATTCCATTCATGATCAGTTGGCCTGTGAATTTGTGCATGTATATGAAAGTATGATGAGCTAGCTCAGTTGTGGACCAGCACCATTTCTCACGGGTTATAATATGTTCTGCCTGACGAAGTTCGATCAGGGTATCATTCAAGAATGCATCCAGGTCTGCTCGGGTTGAGGATTCCTTTTCTGCATTGGGACTTGTCTGCTGATGCAACGTGTGTGGATTCATGCCGCTGTGGGCAGTACCGGGGATGGTAGTCATGTTGCTATGCGACCTCCTCTCTTATGAACAGTTTAGGTAATAATTGAATCTGGAACGTACCATATTTTCTCGGACCTGAAGGTCTTTCTTGAACGTCTATTGATGCGTTTTGCGTGATGTTATGATTACTGGCTGCCTTGTCAAAAGCGCGTTCGCAGTATAGTCAGATGTTCTAATAATAGTACAGGGGTATGATCCCTTTATCAGATGTGATCGATAGTTTAGCCAGATTGTCGCTAGTTACAAGTATGTTTACGGACAAGACTTCTTGGCCCTAGTCTGCTGATAATCTTAGCAAATCTACTGGAGAATTGAAATGTACATAGATATGTTCGAGGCCCTGATGAGCTGGAAATCTAATGAGAGCACATAATCGAAATCGTTTTCTGACGTAAGCGTTTCTTTTTGGTAAAATAAAGGGGATAACATGTTGGCCTGATCTGAATCATGAACCTTTTCAACTCAATTTGCAGTAGGGAGGCTTTAATATGACAGAAGTAGTGGGACGGGACAAAGTACGCTGGGGCATTATGGGCACGGGATGGATTGCATCCCAGTTTGCAAGGGATTTGGAGCATGCGGGAAACGCTGTGAAAGCAGCGGTAGGTTCACGGACAGCGGGAAGTGCGGAGAAGTTTGCAGATGAATATGGTTTTGCACGCGCTTACGGTTCTTATGATGAAATGCTGCAAGATCCTGAGGTAGATATTATCTATGTGGCAACACCTCACCCTGTGCATAAGGAGAATGTAATGGCTTGTCTGGAGGCAGGCAAGGCGGTGCTATGTGAAAAGCCGTTTACGATGAACGCGCGTCAGTTGGAGCAACTGGTGGAGACGGCACGGGAGCGTAACCTTTTCCTGATGGAAGGGATGTGGACACGCTTTTTGCCGCCGATCGCTCAAGCCAGAGCATGGATCGCAGAAGGACGAATCGGTGAAGTACGTTTGCTCCAGGCAGACTTTGGATTCCGTGTCGGCTGGGAGCCGGAAGGAAGGTTGCTTAATCCGGATCTGGGTGGGGGCGCATTGCTGGATGCAGGAGTGTACCCGATTTCTTTTGCTTCGATGATCTTTGGCGAACAGCCCCAGCATGTATGGAGTACGGCCAATATCGGTGAGACGGGTGTGGACGAGCAGTTTTCCGTATTATTGTCCTATTCCGAGGGACGTTCTGCATCATTGAGTGCTGCCATTCGTCTGAACCTCAGCAATGAAGCGGTTATATACGGTACAGAAGGCAAGATTCGTCTTCCTTTATTCCTGGCGGGCAAAGAAGCCTATCTGCATGTGAATGGTCAGGACGAGCCCGAAAAGTTTACGGATGATCGAACATGTATTGGTTATGCTTTTGAGGCAGAAGAAGCGGGACGTTGTATCCTCGAAGGTCGGACGGAGAGCCACACCATTAAACTGGACGAATCCCTGGAAATCATGAAGCTGATGGACACGATTCGGGGCCAGTGGGGATTACGTTACAAATCGGAGTAAACAGACAGGAGCTGACGCGTGATGGTGAAGATTCTGATATCCGGGTTTGAACCTTTTGGCGGGGATGCGGTGAATCCGACGGGGGCATTAATGGATTCTCTTGCAAACGAAGTGATCGAGGGTGCTGAGCTAAAAACAGTACTGTTGCCCGTGCACTTTGATGAATGTGCAGACCTGCTGATCGCAGAGATGGAAGCCTATCGGCCAGATGTTGTCATTGCCTGTGGGCTGGCCAAGGGCAGAACGTCCATTACACCGGAGCGGATTGCCGTGAATGTCAAAGATATTCCGCCGGGCTCCTACGCGGATAACCAAGGACAGCGTCCTGTGGACGAGCCAATTGTAGATGGCAGCCCGGACGGCTTGTTTGCCACTTTGCCCATACGTGCCATGGTGAATGACATGTCCGCAGCAGGTATCCCCGCTACCGTCTCCAATACAGCAGGTACATATATCTGCAACAATACGATGTACCGGGTACTGGATTATATTCGAGTAGGGCAACTTCCAATCCGTGCCGGATTTGTACACTTTCCCGCCTCAACAGAGATGGCGGTGTTGCAGCCTTCCGTCCCTTCGCTGCCTATTCCCATGATGCTGGATGCGCTGCGGATCATGATCCGCACGGTTGTGGCTGATTCGTAGGGGATGGTTGCAATCGTTCGGCTGCGGTTGCAGCAGATCGTAGGTGACGGTTGGTTGGATTCGTAGACCGCCCTTTTGAGAGGGAGAGCAGTGGGTTGGGAAGGATTACAGTTGGGTTCAAGATGACGTGGAGAGCGTGGAGTTGCATGGGTTTCTTTCTGCTTCGATCTGGGGTTGAGTAGGGTGATAGATATGAAGTTGAACATAGAGAAAAAAAAGAGCTGTCCCATCGTCATAAGTCTGACGTTAGGGGACAGCTCTTTCTATTTCGTGTCATGTGTCATGTGCAGTGTAGTCAGACATGGTTAGTGAGGCCACTAGTTTGCAGCAGTTATCTTGATGAAAGTTTTTTGCCTAGTTAAAGGTTAGACTCTAAAACCGCAAACCGCAAACCGCAAACCCGGTAAGGCTTATACAACTGTTGCTGGAAAGTAGGAATTCAGCAAAACAGTTACGGGGCAGTTAAAGGACAGACTCCGATTCGTGCCCTCCTGAATACGACCTTTACTAACCCTAAGTAACTAAGCTCTTAAGAAACAAGACGCAAGGACACCACCATCACCCTGGCTAGCTAAGTGGTTTGTATCCACGAAAACCCCGAATAGACTTCTACGAAGCTTACTCCTCAGAACACCTTGGAACGGACTCAAACGAATCGAGCACACGCTATTCGCCGAGAATCCGCACACAACAATTTCTAACGAATCGTAGGATCGTTATTGGGTGGAATGAAGCGAATTTGTTGGTGATATGACCGATTTCTAACTGAATAGAGTGTCTGGGATTCGTTAGAATTTTCGTAGCATGATATTTGGCTAAATAAGGTGCACTGGGTTCGTAAGAGAAAAAAACTGCGAATTTGTAGCACCCTAAGTCTACTTTTACAAACCACTTAAATTTCGAATCCCCGAATAGGCTTCTACAAAGCTTGCTCATCAGAACGCCTTGGAACGGACTCAACGAATCGAGCACACGCTATTCGCCGAAAATCTGCACACACCAATTTCTAACGAATCGTAGAAGCATTATTGTGTGTGGAATTAAGCGAGTTTGTCGACGATATGAACGAATTCTAGCCGAATACGGTGTCTGAGATTCTTTAGAATTCTCATACCACGTTATTCGGCTAGATAAGATGTGCTGTGTTCTTTAGATAAGAGCGTACAGATATAGATGTTAGATTCGCAACAGATCAAGGTCGAACTCGGGAACGAGTCCTTCTTTCATGGCACGGCCAAGCAGTGCAGTGATTGCACCGTAACCATCATCACCCAGGTTGGCGCTGAACTCATTAACGTACAGGCCGATATGCTGTGCAGCTACGTCAGGGTCCATTTCTTGGGCATGTTCCATAACGTATGCTCTCGACTCATCAGGGTGCGCCCATGCATATTCAACGGAGGCGCGTGCCCATCCGGCGAGGGCATGAGCATCCATGTTGCGACGTGCGATGATTGCTCCAAGCGGGATCGGAAGGCCTGTGTCGCTTTCCCACCAGTTCCCAAGATCTGTCATTAGTTTGAGATCATAGTTCTGGTACGTGAAGCGTGCTTCATGGATGACAAGTCCGGCATCGATCTTGCCGTCTCGCACAGCAGGCATGATCTGGTCGAATGGCATAACAACAATCTCGCCTACACCGCCAGGAACATTTTGCGCTGCCCACAGACGGAATAATAGATATGCTGTCGAGCGCTCGCTTGGTACAGCGACCCGTCGTCCAGACAGATATGCTGGATCGGTCGTGCCGTTTGCGGTCAGAACCAAAGGACCACATCCTCTGCCAAGTGCGCCTCCAGCAGGAAGCAGAGCATAGTCAGATAACACGTATGGCAGTGCTGCATAAGATATTTTCATCACTTCAGGTGTGTCGGGTCCATCAGGATTCGCTGCCAGACCATTGGTAATATCAATATCAGCATAACGGACATCCAGCTTAGGTGCGCCCGGGATTAACCCGTGCACCCACGCGTGAAAGATAAATGTATCGTTTGGACAAGGGGAAAATGCAATTTTCATGATGTAATAACCTCCCGTAAAATGGAACTTGCGGCCTGGAGCGCATCGAGGGCGTCCTTGATGCGCCAAGCGTCGCGGTCGCGTGGACCGACCGCGTTGGATATGGCCCGCAGTTCGAGTGCTGGCACGCCGAACTGCTGGGCAGCTGTTGCCACGCCGAAGCCTTCCATACCTTCGGCGGCGGCATCCGGCACGCGGCGCAATAGCTCCGCAGCCGTCTCCGCTGTTCCGGTCGCCGTAGACACGGTGACCGCAGTGCCTCCGCTGACAGCTAGCCCAGCCCGCTGCAGCTCATGGCGCAGGCGAGCGGCAAGCTCCGCGTCCGCCGCCACAATGGACGAGCCGAATCCGAGCTCGTCCACACTAAGGAAGCCGTCTGGCGTCTGCGAGCCCAGATCGGCGGCAACCATGGCGTCGGCTACCACGAGGGAGCCGACGTCCGCCCGGCCCGGGAACCCGCCGCCGATGCCGGCACTGATCACCAGCATGTAGGCTGGTGAAGATCCGGTCCCGGCAAGGGGCCCCGGCCCATCCGATGTGGCAGATGCCTGTGCCACATCGGATGAGCTTGGCGTAGTGGAACCCTTCGCCAACGCCCTAGTGCCCGCAGCCACTACGGCATATGCCAATGTAGCGGATGTTCCCGCAGCGGCCGAGGCTGGGCCAACGCCCGCGGCGATGACGTCAAATTGTTCCGCGGCCGTATCTCCCAAGCCGCGGAGGACCGCATCTTTTTCCGCATCAACCGCAGTTACAATTAACACACGTTGTTGTGAGTTTGCTTGTACCGGACTTATACCTGAAGTGTTTATTTCCCCAGTTGAATCCCCGTGGTGTCCACTATTTTCGAATGATGCGTTTGAGTTTGGTTTATTATTCTGATCTTCATCCTGTCTATGTTCATTCATCTCGGATTCTCCTTATGAGGTATTAGAAGTGTAACATATGCTTCCATAGTATCTTTCTTACAACAGGCTTCTAGTTACACTTCTTAGGGTTATTACTGACTTCTATATTTCCTTGTAAATGTATAGTTCAGCTTATATAAATGGAATTCGGGATATATTTGTCCACTAAAAAAGGACATTTATCTTAATTTTGTCTTTCAAAGAGTGGACACTTTTTCTAAAAAGATACTATATCGATCCAAGAAAATGAGACACTACATATAGATGTTTTCAGATATAAATTTAAAAATGATCTATATGTAGAATATCAATTCCGGAGTGTTTTCTCATGTCCGTGTCCACCCTTTGAAAGACATATCTACAATATGTATGCTCAGTACGGACAGCACGAGTTGGCCCTCCAAACGAACAGATAAACGATTGAAAAGGCTGGAGTCTGCCCGACCCATTCAACGCGAATCATATATAAACCTTCGGATTTTTAGACCAACAAGCCAAATGAATAACGGGCCCAGTCTGCACTCGACCACTGCATAGTAGCTCATTTGTGCAAACCCGAATTTAAAGCAAATACACAGTTTTGCTAACTTTGATATAGCTGCCTACTGTACCGCCTACCGTTTGTGCAGACAATAGGTCTATAACGCAAGACAACTCAACACAACACATCTAACGCATAACAGACCTAACAATCAATCAGATTAAACGCACACAAAGAAGTAACAAAGATACAGTGATTACTGAACATAATTCCATCTCCATCATAACGGAAGGGGAAAGACCTGAACAACCTTTGCATGTAATTCTGTCAAAAGCGGTCAAGCAAAGATTTTGGGTAGCCGTATCATTTCAAGTAGCCACATCTAACCACATCGCCTCAGATAGCCTTTTTGCCTCATTTCATGTGAATGCCACCCTGATCCGAGCCCCATCCTAAGCCGAAATGAACTTGCTTCCAGTAGTGTGATATGTCAAATAAACCATATGATCTCTCTTTATTAACGTACTCCCAATAAAACAAGAAGTCAAAGTCAACGGTTGACAATTCGATTTAACTGTATTAATAATAGTAGTACAGTTAATACACCTAAGAGTTGAATACGTACAGCTGTACAGCTCAGGTAACGCCTTTTTACACCGAGATAACTACACATGCACCTTAGATACAGTCATTTAAACCCATAGGTTATTCACACATTTACAGAAAGGAGGTGCGGGATGTTCGAATTAGATGTACGCAGCCGTAAGGCGATCTACGAGCAACTAGTGGACAAAGTCAAAGAAATGATCGTATACGGTATTCTAAAGCCCGACGAGCAGCTTCCTTCCGTTCGTGCGTTATCCACGCAGCTGACCGTGAATCCAAATACGATTCAGAAAGCGTATCGTGAGCTTGAACGTGAAGGTTACATTTATTCTTTGCAGGGAAAAGGGAGCTTCGTATCATCGTCAGTGGAACATCCGAATGAAGCCATGAGAGAAGAGATCAGAGAGTCTCTGGTGAAGTTGATTGCAGAAGCTTCGTATTCCGGTTTGACCAAAGCGGATATGACGCTTTTGTTTGAGGAAGCGATGGCCCGTATAGAGAAGGAGGAGCCTCATGATTGAGCTGAATCAAGTCGTCAAAGCATTTGAACAGGAAAAGGCAGTGGATGGCGTAACGATGCACATACATAAGGGGTCGATCTATGGTTTGCTCGGTTCCAACGGGGCAGGCAAGACATCGCTGCTCAAAATGATGGCTGGCATTTACCGTCAGGACAGCGGGACTGTTCGTATCGAAGATAATGAGATTTATGAAAATATGGATCTCAAAGGCCGCACAATTTTTATGGCCGATTCGCCGTACTTTTTTCCGCAATCTTCAATAACTCAGATGGCTGCATTTTATCGTTCGGTATATCCGCGCTGGAATGAGGAACGATTCAAGCAACTGGCTACTGTGTTCAAACTGGATGTGAAACGCAAGTTACATCGCATGTCCAAAGGCATGCGCCGTCAGGCAGCCGTATGGCTGGGACTTAGCTGTATGCCTGAAGTGCTGCTGATGGATGAGCCGATTGACGGCCTCGACCCGGTCATGCGCCAGCAGATCAAAAACTTGCTGTTCCAGGAAGCAGCTGAGCGTCAAGTAACTATTGTTATCTCGTCTCACAATTTACGTGAGATCGAAGATCTGTGTGACCATGTAGCGATTATGCACAAAGGCCGAATTATTGTAGAGAAGGATCTCGATGATCTGAAGGCCGATACGCATAAAATCCAAGTCGCATTCCGCCACCCGGACCATGCCAAAGCCATGGATGAGCAGATTGATATTTTGCATGAAGAGAAACGGGGAAGTGTATCCCTGTACATTGTCAAAGGCAACCGACAACAGGTAACGGATCAATTCCGTGTACATGATCCGTATCTGCTGGATGTACTGCCTTTGACGCTCGAAGAAATCTTTATATATGAAATGGAGGACGCAGGGTATGATATTCAACCGATTGTTCTGTAACCGGGGCATCCTGATCCAAAATTTCAGACAGCATGGATGGATAGGCATTTTATTTCTCATCACATTGTTGTTCTCACTTCCGTTATATATCGCTACCGAGTACAGGGATGTGCCACAGCAGATTACAAGTTTGTTTCAGGCCAATGGTGAAGTGCAGATTCTGTTCGCTATCACACTGCCCGTAGCGGCTGGAATCTTCCTTTTTCGGTATATTCAGTCTGGTGCACCTTCGGATCTGTTCCATAGTTTGCCGTTACGTCGTAAACATCTATTAACGATTAATCTATTGACCGGATTTGCCATGATCCTGATTCCAATCTGGATTACAACTGCGATTACCGGCTGGGTATGGGCGGTACTGGATCAACCTGCGTTTCTGTTCGATGGCAGTACGATCTGGATGTGGGGCTTGAGCATGAGTATCTACTCGCTATTTATGTTCATGCTTACTGTGGCGGTCGGCATGTGCATCGGGCAGTCTGTGTTGCAGGGGCTTACCGTATACGCGCTCCTCTTGTTACCTGTTGTCGTATGGTTCATTATGTCACTTCATCTCCAGCATTATTTGCTTGGATATCCGTACGATGAATTGGGACGTAATGCGGAAGAAATGTCACTTGTTCTTCGCATGGCTTCAATCAGTTATGCTCCTATCACTAATGGAGAACTTATAATCTATTCGATATTCGCAATCCTGTTTATTCCTCTGACTTATGTGCTCTATGCGAGAAGACAGGTTGAATCTGCTACGCAAGCAGTTACATTTACTCTTGTGAAACCTATATTCCGATTTGGTTTAATGTTTACGTTGGTTCTGATTGGCGGAGCTTACTTCACGATTATTGCTCCAAGAGGATCAGCTGGATGGGGAATCTTCGGATATGTTCTTGGTGGAATTGTAGGTTATATCGTTGCCGAGATGATTATTCGCAAAACATGGCTGATCTGGAGCAGCGGGCTGCTGCCCAAGCTGATTTTGTATGGTATTGTCGCTGGTTTGATATTGTACATCCCTATTGCCGGCTGGAATGGATACGCTGCGCGAGTGCCTGAACTGAACAAAGTGAACAGCATCAAGCTTGGTGGGGAGCGTTATATCTATAGTAACGGTGTCAATCAGAAGATGGACGATGCTCACCTCTATTCTAATGATCCGGAATACATGGGGGCAGTTATCGCTCTTCATCAAAAAATTGTGGATTCCGATCTTCCTATACTGAATGATCCAATCAATCCAGGTATGCGTGATGATGAGTATGTATTTATTAACTACAAGCTGGATAACGGCAAGGTGATGAAACGTAAATACTATATTCCAGAAGCCGAATTCCATCAGGAATTAATGGCTCTGAAACAGTCCCAGGATTACAAAAGAGTCGCCTTTGAAACGTATAAGCTGGAAGAGGATGCATTAAGTTTTGGCATTCGCTCTTCCACTAGTTCATACCGAAAGGTGTACATTAGCAATCCGGAGCAAGTCCGTGAATTCAAGGAACTCTTGAAACAGGACATTTTGGACCAGACCTATGAAGAACAGCGCTCGCCGTGGCAGTCGTTTGCTTACGCGGAGATGAATCAGGATTCTACTTCGAAAAATCCATCTCAACCGAGGGAGATGTGGAACTTTGAGATCAAACCTAGCTATGATCGGGTATTGGCTTGGCTGAAGGAGAACAAATTATACGATCAGTTGCTTGTCCAAGCAGACGAGATTATCTCCGCACAGTTTGCGAAGCAGGAGATCAACAGTCCGGGTTTTCTTCAGTGGGCGAATCCGCAGCCAGAATATATCGATGGGAGTCTAAGCATCAAGAAGCAGGTCGCAACCCAAAACAAAGAAATCATTAGCGATTTGCTCAAACGTCAACGGTCTGGTTATCTATCAGAGAAAGATACCATCTATCAGATCAAGTTGAATGTAACTCGTGGCGAGAACATCTATATGATGTTAAAAGAAGAGGATCTGACCGAGGCAATGAAAGCTATTTTGGTCAATCAATAAGCTGAGCTGTATCAGTTGTTAACTATAAGCGAGAAGGGTTCTCCCGTTGATCGAAAGTTTTATTCAACCAGTGAAATCAGATTTACTTGACCAGATACAAAGAATGGAATATATTAGAAAAAGGAAAGGTTCGAGCGACTCGTTCAATCGAATCTCATATGGAACGGCTTATGAGGGAAGCACCCGTAAGAGCAGGCAAATGCCTGACTTGCGGGTGCTTTTTTGTCGTTCGCTGATTTCGTTGGCTATTCTGCTAAATATTTTAGAAGAAAGGGTGTAGAGACGCATGCAAACAGAAGCATGGAAGGAAACGATAAATGAACAGGAGGCCATGGCATGTTGTTCCCTATTGGAACGATCAAGCTCACATAACTTCATAGATCATCATGGCTTGATCAAAGTTGAGAAGGGGCGACAGCATCTCGAAGACTTAGCTTTAGAGGACATAGATCCAATGGAGACAAGAGTAAGTGCATCTCATGTTCTGACAGGATATAGCGGTAGTCACGTAATACGTCAAAGTAAAGGCAAACCTGGTAAATTCCTATCATTCGCTCATCTTATTTTCAGATCACGCCTGCTCATAGGGCTTGTGATTCTGTTCAGCGCAGGCACGATCTATTTTGCTTCTTCAGTCGAAGCAGCGGATTTAGATCTTGGCGTAACGGCGCAAAAAGCATGGGATTCCGTTTTGAACAAAGCCGACGCACAAACCAAGTTAACGTTGAAGCAAGCGTACGATAAAGTGGGGAACTGGAAGGCTCAAGAGCAGGTTTGGGAACAAAAAATAAAGACACTTCATGCCTCCAATACCGCGGAATTGGAGCGATTACGTGTAGAAATAAGACAAACCGATGACGCGAAGGTCGCAGTTCTAGCTGAAAAGGTAAAGCAAACACAGGCCCGATATGAACCGCTATTTGCCCTATACAGTTCAGTCAATAGACAGTTGGATGCAGCCAAAGCCATCAAAAATAAGGAATGGAGTGCAGCGATCCGCACTCAGGCAGAGACGTTGAAACCCGTTGTGAAACTTGCCAGAGAAGACATCCGGATCAAGAAAAAGGAACTTGCTGAAGCACGTAAACGGAAGAGCGCTGAAATAAAACGTTTACGAGCTATGCTAGCAGGGGCCGACTCCGCGAAGAAACAGATTCAAACGGCTAAAAAACAGGCGAGTCTGGCTAAAGAACGATATTCAAAAGCTCTACAACAGTTCAAACAGAGTACAAAACAAAGCCAAACGTCACGTGTACTCAGCTCATTGAACACCTTGGCGTCTGTAGCAGAGAAGTGGGCAGGAACAAAACAAAGTATTCATACACTGGAGCAAAACGTATCCACTACGTATGTGAAAGTCAGACAGGAAATCGCCAAGAGACCCAAATAAGAGGAAACCCGGTCCTCTCTGCAACGTACACAACTTTAGATGTAAAGACGCTTCGATGATGATGGAACGAGGTGAAGCTATTGCAGTCCAAGTTGGAAACGAAACGTACGGGGGCAAAAGGTTTTAAACGTAAACGTTACTGGATTCCCAGCGTTGTACTAATTTTGATCATAGGTTTTATTGGGATTGGTACACAATGGACACCCAAAATAACGGTATTTTTATTAAAATCATTAATTGAAACTGCTAATCCAGACACAAATAGCACGGACACTATGCTCTCGGATGGGATAACTCGTGTTGTGGATGTACCCTATGCAGACGAAGGGCGTAATGACAGTACACTGGATATCTATTACCCTTCCGTAACATCGGAACCTTTGCCTGTTGTGTTGTGGGTTCATGGTGGTGGATGGGTCTTGGGTGACAAAAAGGATATCGCAGATTATGCCGTTCAATTAGCCAAGCAGGGTTACGTTGTGGTCAGTATGAATTATGCGCTCGCACCGGATACGAAATATCCCATTCCCGTGATCCAGGCGAATCAGGCTTTGACTTACGTGAAGAACCATGTCAGTGAGTATCAGGGTGACCCGGAAAACATATTTCTCGCAGGCAATTCGGCAGGTGCCCAGATTGCAAGTCAGACTGCGGCAGTGGTGACCAATCCATCTCTCGCCAAGCTGATGAACATAAAACCAGCCGCCCAGCCGGAAGAGTTGCGTGGGGTTCTGCTATTCTGTGGTCCATACAATCTAAGCACGGTAGCCAATACAGGCTTTCCACTCATACGGACATTTCTCTGGTCATATACGGGAGTCAAAACATTTGAAGACTATCCACGTCTGCATGAAATGTCGACCGTGCTTCAGGCCACAGCAGAGTATCCACCTGCATTTATTACCTCAGGCAATGATGACCCGTTGACCAGTCAATCGATTGAGCTGGCACAAGTATTGAAGCGCCTTGATGTTGAGGTGGAAACCTTGTTTTTCTCAAACTCATCAGAGAAGCTGGGACATGATTATCAATTTGATCTGGGGACTGAAGCTGGACAACAGGCGATACATTCGGCAGTACGATTCATGCAACAGTATAGTCGATGAGCAGACAAGTCTGTGGTACACTCGAAGCAAATGAGGGCGCAGGAGGAGAAGCATGGCAGATAAAGAAGATTTGACCCGATTCGGGGTGGCGTTTCCTACACCTCTGATTGAGCAGTTTGACCAGTATATTGAGGAACAGGGATACAAAAACCGATCCGAAGCTTTCCGTGATCTTGTTCGCAAAACATTACTGCAACCTTCTGCATTACAATCCGACCAGGATGTGGCTGGCACCATTGTGATGGTCTACGATCACCATATCAGTGATCTTCCCATTCGTTTGATGGAGCTGCAGCACGAGGCGCATCATGACATCATTTCCAATATGCACGTGCACCTGAACCATGACCAATGCCTGGAGGTTATTGCCGTACGAGGGAATCTGGGACGATTGCGTCATTTGCATCAACAGATCCAGGTGCAAAAAGGAGTATTGTATGCAGAATTGTCTGTGACTTATGTGGATGAACTCAACAAACTGGCTCATGCTCAGAGTCGTCAGGATGGCAACCCGGATCAAAGTCTGGATCATAATCACAGTGCGGGGCAGCATGCTCACAGCCATCATCATCGCTCTGCGGAGTAAGACAAATACGGGTGTAATTTCTATGAAAATATAGCAAATCTAAAAAACAGACTATTGGTTAGATGCCAACCGTCTGTTTTTTTGTTGTTTGTTATAATACCTAACTTTATAGGACGGCATAAATGCTCGGTTATATAACTTTTTAATTATTATTTCTGAAATATGAAAAAATATGGATTATGAAGTGAACTTTGTTGATATATGATTTGTGTTTTGTGCTACAATTTCTCTAAAAAGTAACACGAAATAAGTGAGTGCAGCACAACTTTAGAGGGGGAACGACCAGAATGGGCAGATTTTCATGGAGATGGGGAAAACGAAAAGTTAGAACAGGATTAGGCATTTTACTTGTATGTTCCATTGGTTTATCTGGTTGTGCACAGGGCACAGCGCCAACAGCTTCGTCAGCAGAGAATGGACAGTCAGGTACAGCCTTAACCAAAGACGAATTGGTGCTGGCCGTTGGCACCGAGCCGGAAGGCGGGTTTGATCCAACAACCGGATGGGGGCAATATGGGTCACCGCTTTTCCAGAGTACCTTGCTGAAGAGGGATGCCAAGTTACAACTGGTTAACGATCTGGCAACGGCATACTCAGTTAGTGAAGATGGGCTGACCTGGATGGTTACACTTCGGAACGATGTAAAATTCTCTGATGGGGAGCCACTTACGGCTGAAGATGTGAAATTTACGTTTGATACGGCTGCTCAGAGTGGGTCTGTCATTGATTTGACGAATATGGCTAATGTGAAGGCAACTGATGATAGCACAGTTGTATTTACACTGAAGTCGCCGCAGTCTACATTCATCAGTCTGCTGACGACACTTGGCATTGTGCCTGAACACGCCTATGGCGCTGATTATGCAGAACATCCGGTCGGATCAGGACCGTACAAGCTGGTTCAGTGGGACAAAGGACAACAGGCCATCGTTGAGGCCAATGAAGAATATTACGGTAACAAGTCTGCATTCCACAAACTCACCTTCCTCTATCTGGATGAAGATGCAGCCTACGCTGCTGCGCAGGCAGGTACGGTGGATATCGCTGCTATACCGGCAGCGTTTAGCAAACAACAGGTGAATGGCATGACATTGGAGGCCGTGAAAACCGTAGATAACCGTGGCATCATGTTCCCCATGCAACCTGCTGGTGCCAAGTCGGGCGAGGGTCTTCCCGCAGGAAATGATGTGACATCCGATCTGGCGATTCGCCAAGCGGTGAATGTTGTGATTGATCGTAAGGCTTTGGTTGAGGGCGTACTGGAAGGGTACGGTCGTCCGGCTTATTCCGTCAGTGATGATCTGCCTTGGAGCAATGCGGAAGCTGTATTTACGGATGCTAATCTCGAAGAAGCGAAGCGCATTCTGGCCGCTGGTGGCTGGGTGGATGCGGATGGTGATGGTATCGTCGAGAAAAACGGCGTTAAGGCCGAGTTCAATCTGCTTTATTTTGCAGGTGATTTAACAAGACAATCTCTGGCACTGGCTGCTGCGGATATGGTAGCCCAGGCGGGAATCAAAATCAATGTTGAAGGCAAAAGCCGTGAAGAGACGAAAAAGATGGCTTACTCCAACGCTGTATTGTTTGGGTGGGGCAGTCATGACCCTTTGGAAACCTATAACCTCTATAGCAGTACTCACAAAGGAGAAGGGTATTACAATGTGGGGCTGTATAGTAATCCTGTCGTGGATTCTTGGATGGACAAAGCCCTTAAGGCAACAAGTGAAGAAGAGGCATTGCCGTTCTGGCAGAAAGCGGAATGGGATGGAACAACAGGTTTCAGTTATCAGGGTGATGCGCCATGGGCATGGCTCGTAAATATAGATCATCTGTATCTGGTTACGAATGGACTGAACATTGGTGAGCAGCAGATCCATCCTCATGGTCACGGCTGGCCGGTGACAACCAATCTGGAGGAATGGTCCTGGGATAACAGTACAAAGTAGGAAACGTAACGGTAGCTTTAGCCTGAATTGGGGAGAGATTGGATGACAGGCAGGAATGGATGGGCCAGATTTGTTGGTTTTAAAGTGTTGCGACTTGTATCTCTATTGGTTGGACTCAGTGTGTCGTCTTTTATATTAATGCAATTCTCTCCTGTGGACCCGATCGAGGCTTACATTGGTGGAGACATGATCAGGGTAAGCGCCGAACAGCGCAGTTTAATCGAAGAACGGTGGGGATTGAATGAATCTCCCATGGAACGATTACTAACCTGGGGACAAGCGCTTATTCAGGGAGATCTGGGAACATCAATGATTTACAGACAGCCTGTAGCGGATATTATCCAGGAACGATTCATGAATTCTGTCGCACTTATGGCTGTAGCTTGGATATTATCTGGCATCATTGGTTTCACTCTTGGTGTAGTTGCTGCCATGAGACGGAATTCGAAGCTGGATCGCCTGATCTGTTGGTATTGTTATACGCTGGCCTCCACGCCGGTATTCTGGATTGCGCTGTTGCTGCTGATGGTATTTGGGGTGTGGCTCGGATGGCTGCCAGTTGGCCTTGGGGTACCCGCAGGCATGTCAGCTGATCAGGTTACATGGGGAGATCGGGTTATTCATATGATTTTGCCAGCGTTGACTCTCAGCCTGACCGGGGTAGCCTCTATTGCTTTGCATACCCGGCAGAAGCTCACAGATGTGCTCGAGTCAGATTATATTCTGTTTGCGAGAGCGCGAGGTGAGCGTGGATTTCAGCTGTTCCGTCGACATGGGTTCAGACATGTTGTTTTGCCAGCCATCACGCTGCAGTTTGCTTCGTTCAGTGAACTGTTTGGTGGGGCTGTGCTTGCAGAACAGGTATTTTCATACCCCGGCCTTGGTCAGGCGACGGTTCAGGCGGGCTTGCGTGGAGATGTTCCATTGCTGCTCGGACTTGTGATGTGCAGTGCAATCTTTGTTTTTACAGGTAATATGGTTGCCGACATTCTGTATCGCTTGATTGATCCACGGATGAAGGAGGAGCTGATGTCATGAAGCGGACGTTAGAACGCTCCTCCGAGCAGACGGCAGAAACAGCCAAAATACAGAAAGTGAAAACTGCGAATCAAGAGGTACGGTACAACATTAATACAGGGTCTCTACAGGCTGAGACTGGAAAAGGAACAGGAACAACACGCCCAACGAGAAAAGATTATACGGCTGCCAGCAATCAACGTTTCCGAAACCCTCGTCAAAGAGCGGTGATCTGGGGAAGCCTCGCGGTGATCTGGATTGTCATCGTGTGGTTGACGGGCAGACTGCTTCCCGCTGGTTCTACGCTGACTTCATTAATGGATCGGAATTTGGCTCCAACCTGGGCGCATCCATTTGGCACAGATTGGCTCGGAAGAGATATGTTCATGCGTACGTTAAAAGGATTGGCAACCAGCATTCAAGTGGGATTGCTTGCTGCATGTGGTGGCGGATTGATCGCACTGCTGTTGGGTTTGACTGCCGCTTCAAGCAAGGTTGCTGACCGGGTAATCTCATGGATTATCGACCTGTTCCTGAGTGTACCTCATCTGGTATCGCTAGTTATGCTGGCCTTTGTATTCGGTGGAGGTCTGGCAGGAGTGGCGGCAGCGATTGCGCTGACGCACTGGCCGAATCTGGCCCGGATTGTACGAGCGGAGATGATTCAACTGAAATCCGCAGAATACATTCAGATTTCACACAAGTTGGGTCAATCGCGGTTACAGATTGCGGTGCAGCATATGCTGCCACATCTGGTTCCACAACTGTTCGTGGGCGTATTGCTAATCTTTCCCCATGCGATTCTGCATGAGGCGGCCATTACGTTTCTGGGGCTGGGGCTGTCCCCGCAACAACCGGCAATCGGAATTATTTTGTCAGAGTCGATGAGATATTTATCTGCTGGCATGTGGTGGCTCGCCTTTTTCCCTGGACTGGCATTGTTGCTGGTTGTTCGTGCGTTTGATGTATTGGGCAATAGTCTGAAGACTTTAACGGGTACGGGTAGTTCAAGGGAGGTGAGGTAAATATGGCTCTTCTTGATATTGAGGGAGTGTCGGTGTCATTTCGGCGCGCTCGTGGCTGGTTTGGGCACGAACAGACTTACGTCATTCAGAATCTGGATCTTTCCGTACATGAGGGCGAGATCGTGGCTGTTGTAGGCGCAAGTGGATCGGGTAAAAGTGTGCTGGCGCAGGCCATCATGGGCATTCTGCCTGCCAATGCCAGGTTGGAGGGGCGTATTAGCTATAGTGGCGAGCCTTTGACTCCAGAGCGGCAGTTACAACTGCGTGGTGATGAACTGATGTTAATTCCACAATCCGTCAGTTATTTGGACCCTTTGATGAAGGTGGGAAGGCAAGTTCAGCCGGTAACCCGAGATTCCGGACAGAAACGAGGCTTCATAACTCGATCTCATATGAAAAAGACGGAGCAGGAGCTAATGGAGCGTTATCATCTTCCTCAAGGAACAGCCGGGAAATACCCGTTTGAGTTGTCCGGAGGTATGGCAAGGCGGGTGTTGATGGCTACAGCGACCTCCGGTCAGCCCAAGCTGATCATTGCAGATGAGCCGACACCAGGCATTCATCCCGAAGTACTGGCTGAGACAATGAAGCAATTTCGCGAACTTGCGAATGAAGGCGTAGGCATTCTATGGATCACCCATGATATCACGACAGCCCTGACGGCAGCGGATCGCATCTCTGTATTTTATGCGGGTACCAATGTAGAGACGACGCTGGTGGATGATTTTAAAGGGAATGGAGAACGTCTGCGTCATCCATATACAAAAGCGCTCTGGAATGCGTTGCCGCAGAACGGATTTCAGCCACTCCCAGGCTCCCAGCCGTTGGCAGGTCAAGAGATTACGACAGGATGTTCATTTGCTCCCCGATGTAGTGCAGCAACCGCTGTATGTATCGGTGAACGTCCAGAGCTTCGTAAGGTACGGGGCGGAGAAGTGAGGTGTTTCCATGTCACTTGAAGCACGGGACGTGAGTTACCGTTATGATCCGAAATCGTGGGTGTTCCAGCAGATGAATATGCAGGTGAAACAAGGCGAAGTCGTTGGCTTGTGGGGACCAAGTGGCTGTGGAAAAACAAGCCTTGGACGCATCCTTGCAGGATATGCAGAACCTGTGGCAGGACAAGTACTTCTGGATGGGAAACCACTCCCACGTACAGGAGTATGTCCGGTTCAGCTGGTATTCCAGCATCCGGAGAAGGCTGTGAATCCACGCTGGCGGATGCGTCGTGTACTTCAGGAGGCGTCTGTGCAGGATGAACAGTTGCTCGAAGCTTTGGGTATTCAGCAGACCTGGTTGGACCGTAGGCCGACTGAATTATCCGGTGGAGAACTGCAACGTTTCTGTGTGGCGCGGGCGCTTGGCACAGCGACACGTTATGTGATCGCAGATGAGATGACAACGATGCTGGATGCAATCACTCAGGCACAGATCTGGCATACCGTGATGGAAGTGGCTCGCCAGCGTGATCTGGGGCTATTGATCATAAGCCATGATCGGGATTTGCTGAACAGATTGTGCGACAGAATTACACCGATGCCGATATCGATGTCACTGTAATTTTAATTATGGTCGAATAAATAAAATGATCAAATGCAAAAGGGGTGCCCCTTGTGAAGTCATTAACCATGAATGTGAATCATGGACTTGACTACGGGGCACCCCTTTTTCTATTTTGACAAATATTCACCATTTAACGAACAGTACACGTTTTGTTCGAAACATACATAGATGTAACTGACGCTTATTTGCACGACACATTGCTTAGCAACGCAGATAACCTGCGCATCGCCTCTTCAACCGTGGAACGTGGACAGGCTACATTAATACGCATGAACCCTGTACCCTCTGTTCCAAAGAAACTCCCGTCATTGAAAGCAAGCCCCGCTTCATGAAGCAGCATGTTGCATAGTTGTGCATGTGGGATATTCAGCTCCCGGAAATCCATCCATAACAGATAGGTCGCTTCGGGCAGATGCATTTTAATCTGAGGCATATGTTCCGCAACATATTGTTGTACATACTCCATATTTCCGCGGATATAGGCAAGGCACTCATCCAGCCATTCCTCGGCATCATTGTAAGCAGCTTCGGTTGCAACAGCCCCCAGTGTGCTGATATTGGCAAGTCCCATCGTTTTTACACCCTGCGCGAACGATTCTCGCAACTTGGCATTGGGGATGATGATGTTGGATGTGGAGAGGCCAGGAATGTTGAAAGTTTTACTTGGAGCCGTACAGATGATACTTAGATCAGAGACGGCGTCTGAGATCAGGGTCAGTGGTGTATGAGTTCCGCGCTGATGAACAAGATCGGCATGGATTTCATCTGAAATCATCAGTACGTTGTATTGCAGACACAGTGATGTAAGCCCTTCAAGCTCTTCACGAGTCCATACCCGTCCAACCGGGTTATGAGGACTGCACAGAATCAGCATTTTGACCCGACCGGTCTGCAAGCTGGATTCCAGTTGTTCCAGATCCATCGTGTAATGACCATTATTCTCTACTAAAGGATTGGTGATCAGTTCACGGCCTTGACCACTTACTACTTCATAGAAGGGAGCATACACCGGGGTTTGGATGACCACTGCATCTCCCGGTTGAGTGAATCGTTGTACAGCAATGCTGAGTGCGGGCACGATACCTGGAGTGAATACAATCCAGTCATCGTTAATTTTCCAGTTGTGGCGCCGTTCCATCCAGCCTGCAACAGCTGCATGATACGCTTCAGTCCGCACTGTATAACCAAAAATCCCGTGCTCCATCCGTGTTTGCAGGGCTTGAATGACGGATGGTGGAGCAGCAAAGTCCATATCGGCCACCCACATCGGAAGCGCATCAGCAGCACCGAAGATATCCTCAAGCGCATCCCATTTTTCTGATCCGGTAGAGATCCGGTTAATAGGCTGGTCAAATGTACTGTTATTGTTATTCATCGTATTTAATCCCCCTTGAGTTCCGTTCCTGCGACCACAAATCGACAAATAATTATCCATACATTGGGTAATTTCGCAACTGTTGTGCGTGTATGATTAGCTTAATATAAATGGTCTGGAATTCAGGACTTTATTCATATAAGAACAACTTAAGGAGCCAGAGAACAGCGGGCATACGACAAAGACTATTTTTGTACGCCCTTGGTCCTGTTTTGTCCATTTATCGTTTACAACCTCTTGTCAGATGCTATTATATTGCTAACATTTGGTGGAACAACGGGCTGTTATCCGAATAAGCTCGTACCCATACATGATGAGCATAACTACATGAGTCTTTCGCGTACATCGAGCGATCGTCTTGAATCGTATTATGCATAAGGCTGACATTTGAACTCAGGAGGCGTTTAGGGATGAAAAGCAAAAAGTGGTTGATTGCTGCGGGTGTGTTTGGCATGGTGTTAACCGGATCGGCAGGTGTATATGCAGGTACACAACTGGAGACAATTAAAGCTTATCTGAACCATGGGCTCGCCATCGAAGTGAACGGACAGAAATTTACACCGACAGGTGACCAGGGCAAAAAGCTTGCGCCAATTACATATCAAGGCAGTACATATCTCCCTGTTCGTTCGATTGCAGATGCGTTGAAGACCGAAGTGAAGTATGATTCCCAAAACAATAAAGTAAGCATCGGCTCTTCAAGCTCTTCTGGTGGGTCAACATCCACAGGCAACGGCGAATCGACATCGCCCTCAACAGGTACAAACACACAGGCGGCAGGAGTGAAGTCTAAGTATCTTCCGGCTGATTTCCCATTACCTAAGGATGCGAAGGCAACAAGTCTTATTGAGAACATAATGGATGGTAACAAAAAAGTAGTGCTCACGTACACAACGAAAGAAACGTTGCTAACCGTTGGAACATCCTACAAAGACTATTACCAGACCAAAAACTTGAGCCAGAACACTCAGGATATACAGGCAGACAGCTTCAACATCGTGGGTCGTGAAGATGGCAAATATGCCGTAACGATCACAGGTTCGGTGTCTGCAACCAACAAGGATCTGAATGAAATCACCGTAGTGTGGGGCGAAGAGTAATCTTTCCTTCTATAAAAGGTGAACAGCAAAAGCCGTCCGTTGAAATCATAACAGATTTCATTGGACGGCTTTTAGGGTTTAATCTATATCTGGTCCTATACTCTAAATTAATAGTGTAATTAATAGTCTAAATATTAGTCCGTTACAAGTACTCGTTAAACCAACCGGCAATATGCTCCAGGCGCCGTACCCTTAAGTGGGGGTGACCTCCACGAGATAACTCGTGGTTGGCACCTGGGAAACGAATAAGACGAGTGGTCTGTTTACGCCGTTTCAACGCAATGTATAATTGCTCAGCCTGTTCAATCGGACACCGCAGATCCTGTTCGCCATGTAAAATGAGCAGCGGAGTACTGACGTTGCCGACATAAGCGAGTGGGGAATGTTTCCACAGTTTTTCTGTGTCATCCCACGCGTTACCACCAATCTGGTCTTCCGTGAAGAAATATCCAATGTCACTGACACCATAGAACGATAGCCAGTTGGAGATGGAACGCTGGGTAACAGCGGCCTTAAAGCGGTCCGTGTGTCCAACAATCCAGTTGGTCATGAAGCCACCATAACTGCCTCCGGTTACGCCCAATCTGGATTCATCGATAAACTCATATTGGGATAGGGCATAATCCACGCTCTCCATAAGATCGCGATAATCTCCACCGCCGTAATCTCCGCGACATGCGTCTACAAACTGCTGCCCGTATCCGAGGCCACCGCGTGGATTGATATACACAACAGCGTAGCCTTGTGCGGCGAGAATCTGGAACTCGTGCATAAATGTAAAACCATACATCATGTGCGGGCCGCCATGAATCTCCAGAATGGTCGGGATTTTGACCCCGTCGACCATGCCATGAGGTTTCATGATCCATCCTTGCAGACGCAGGCCATCTGAGCAATTAAACCAGAAGGTTTCCGGTGTACTAAGGTGCATCTCATCCTCAAGCTGTGGATTGCTGCGGGTGAGCTGAATCGGTTCTACCCCGGGATCTTCCGGTTGTTCATACATATAGAGATCACCAGGATTTCGTGTATCGGCAACAGCAGCAACGATCTGCCCGTTTTCCAATTCGGCAAATTGATAAATCTCCCGTTCGTCAGGCCATATATAGTCGGCACTGCTGCCGTCTCGTGCGAATTTGGCGATGCGTACACTACCATGGATGGTCGCCAGACAGAAGATTGAAGAACCATCCCTGCTGAATACTGGCCCCGTAGTTGTCAGATGTGATCGCATGTCGCCAACAATGCTGTGGTTCAACTGTACGTCCCAATCCGTGCTCAGACATACGAGTTCACCACCTGATACTGGAAGGGTGTACAGCTTCACAAGTGTGGCATTTCCATAGGAACGGTCACTGGCGAGCAGTGCAATGGATTGTCCATCCGGTGCAAAGGCCAGTCGGCTGAACGTATATCCTTCCGGGGTTAACTGCTGCACATCCGATCCGTCTGCTTTGGCAAGGTACACATGATTAGTCAGGGTGTAATCATTATGGTCCTCGCCTTCTTCAGGCATCTGCGCAATCCAAGCGATGGATATTCCATCCGGTGACCAGGCATAGTCACCAACGTCATAATGACCTGTAGTTACAGGGGTTGCTTCCGCGTACGCGTCAATGGGCGCGATGGTGAAGAGATGGGAACGTCTTCCGTTCCATAATCCTCCTGCATCTGATTTCATTCGAATCCGGTCAACAACATGTTCTTGCAGCAGTTTGGGTTTATCGTTTATAGGATCTGTATGTTCTGATTCTTCATCTCCGCTCATATCCACAGATGATTTCACAAGTAAAGTATGACCATCTGGTGACCAGAGCAGGGAACTGACGCCATGTTTCAGGTGACTGATTTGCCGTGCTTCTCCGCCATCTGTTGCAATGATCCACACTTGGGATTTACCATCAACCTCTCGTATAAAAGCAAGCTGAGACCCATCTGGCGACCAGGCAGGGGAATGATCCTTCTCTCCAGAGGTAAAAGGCCTGTCCTTCTGACTTCCCAGATGCAGCAGTCTTAGGTGAGAACAATAACCGTCACGTGCTTCATTCGTTTTCCGGCTTACATATACCAGTTGTCCGCCTTGAGGGGACGGAGTTGGATCGTTAACCCATGTAATCTGATAAAGATCTTCCGCTGTTATGCCGCGCTGACTCATCATTGTTTGTCCTCCCACCATGAATTAGAATTGGTTAATTTCCTAACCTTTCCATTTATATTAACGGAAAGCTAGGGGCAGGACAATAAGGGTGACAACGGAGGGGACAGAAATAACCTGAAGAAGCGGAGCGTTCGCCTAAAAGCTTTCTGAAAGAAAGCTGCATCGGAAGCATAGGCTATCCCCGGATTTTCACTTTGAAAAAGTGGAATCGAAAAATCTGGGGATAACAGCGATCGGAAAGTTGTTCTGTCATCGGAGTGGTCAGTGCAAACATTCTTTGTTCAATTCATGTAGGTGTGTTAAAAGGATTTGCTCGAAGGATGACGAATCCTAATGTTGAATAAGCGCAGAAATGACGAAAAATGGTCTTGATTTAATGTTTAACATTGGTGAATTTGGTTTAATGTACAATGCAATTCCTGTTCAACATTCAGGTATTTGGTTCTTAGCCATTCGTTTATATAGAACTCGTATGATTCAGTCGCAATGGAGGAGGAACGTCACGTTGAGCACATCCTATGAGCAGCATGTAGAATATCCAAACCGGAAACGAATGGCGTGGCTTACGGCAGGGGCGGCACTCTTTGTGGCAGCCGGATTTTTTTTGATTTTTGATAATTCCTCAGTTACGAATGATTCCATCCTTTCGGATGTGATTGGACTTCTTTCCATTTTATTTTTTGGGCTATGTTTTTGCTACAGTCTGGTAAAGATGATTAAGAAGGAACCTTCTTTTGTAATCGATGAGGATGGGTTTGTGGATGCATCTTCTTATACCGCAGGAGGAGCAGTGGCCTGGAGAGACGTTGAAAATATTTTTATGTATGAATTAATGGGACAGAAAATGATCGGGGTCAAATTGCGGGACGAGAAAGCCTTTCTGGATCGCCAGAACGGGATGAAACGCAAGTTGATGACGGTCAACAGCAATATGGTCGATGCAACCATCAGCGTTGCCCAAAGTAGCCTCACAATGTCACTGGATCAGTTGTATATCATGATGATGAACCACTGGAGGCATGTGAGTGATAACATGATTTATGATTCGTATAATCGTCGTTAGAGAGGTTACAATGTCCATAAGTCTTCAGAATGGGGGAATATAGATGATGCATGGTAATCAAACACGCACGATTCTGCTTCCGGATGGAACTGCCCTGCCTGCGATAGGACAAGGCACATGGTACATGGGAGAGAAGCAATCTAGCCAGGAAGAAGAAGTACGGGCACTGCGTTCCGGTATTGAACTGGGAATGACCGTAATTGATACGGCGGAGATGTATGCAGAAGGCGGGGCAGAAGTTGTTACGGGAAAGGCCATCTCGGGCCTTCGTGATGACGTTTTTCTCGTATCCAAAGTATATCCCCATCATGCAGATCGCAAGCAGATGATTACCGCTTGTGAGCGTAGTCTCACGCGTCTTGGTACAGATCGTCTGGATCTGTATTTGCTCCACTGGCGGGGAGGAGTACCACTCGAAGAGACGGTTCAGGCATTGGAACAATTGAAACAATCCGGTAAAATCCTTCGCTGGGGTGTATCGAATCTGGATACAAGGGATATGCAGGAATTATGGAGTCTGCCGGAGGGGTCTCGGTGCATGGTGAATCAGGTGCTTTACCATGCAGCTTCGCGTGGTATTGAACATGATCTGCTTCCCTGGATGCGGGAACGTAACGTTCCTGTTATGGCGTATTGTCCACTGGCTCAGGGTGGCAGACTTCGAAGTGAATTGTTGGAGAATCCAGTCATTGAGGAGATTGCACAGGGTCGAGGAGTTACGACTTCGCAGATCGCATTAGCCTGGGTGATCAGGGATGGAGATGTGCTGGCGATTCCCAAGGCGGTGCAGCTGAATCATGTGGCAGACAATGCAGCAGCAGTGAATATCGTTTTGACACCAGAGGAACTCACTCGTTTGGATGAGGCATTCCCTGCGCCTAAAGGTAAGGTACCTTTAGATATCGTGTAAAATAGATAACAATACGATTAATAAAGTTATGCAGAGCAGATCTTCACGATCTGCTCTTTTTTTGTATGGATATCAATAGTCGAAGCTGGCCCATCAATTGAGAGAATATATATTTTAACAAATGGGCTTTACAACACTATTTAACTAGTGTACTATGTAACTAACACACCAGTACAGAGAGGAGCGAGAGCTTTGTGACTATGGAATTTGATAACAATTTACCAATCTATCTGCAGATCATGCAGTACATCAAGAGACAGATTGTAACCGGGACACTTCAGGCAGGGGACAAAATTCCTTCGGTTCGTGAACTGGCGGCTGAACTACAGATCAATCCAAATACAGTACAACGGACATTTCAGGAGCTTGAGCGGGAGGAAGTGGTCGAAACCAAACGGGGCTTGGGCAGATATGTGACCAGTGAGGAGCGGAAGATTATGACGATCAAAAAAGAGATGGCCGGTGAACTGCTGGAACGCTTTCTGACCGGAATGCAGGAACTGGGGATCGAAGAGCAGGATATCTTATCCATCGTAGCCGATGCCGTTGCGGAAGGAAAGGGAGGAACAACGCATGAGTAACATCCTTGAACTGAACCAGATCAATAAGACATATGGCAATAAGAAAGCGCTCAGTAATATTACATTGGATATTGCTCCAGGACGAATCGTAGGTCTGCTGGGTAGCAACGGTAGTGGAAAAAGTACGCTCATGAAGCTGGTTGCAGGTTTGTTGCATCCGAGCAGCGGAACGATTCAAGTTACAGGTAAGCCTGTTGGGCTGGAGACGAAGGCGCTGGTTTCATTTATGCCGGATCGCCCATTAACCGAAAAGTGGATGAGAGTCCGGGATGCGATTGCGTACTATCGCGATTTCTATGTTGATTTTGATGAGGAGAAGGCACGGGAGATGCTGGACTTCATGAACCTTGTCGAGAGTGACCGGGTACGGCATCTGTCGAAAGGGATGAATGAACGACTACAACTAACACTGGCACTTTCTCGTAAGGCTCGTCTGTATCTGCTGGATGAACCGATTGGCGGAGTGGATCCGGTTGCACGAGGCAAGATTCTGGATGCGATCGTCAAGTTCTATGATGAAGACAGTAGTCTCATCATCTCAACGCATCTTGTGAATGATATCGAACGGATTTTTGATGAAGTTGTCTTTATTCGCGAGGGCGAACTGGTGATGCGGGAAGAAGTGGAAACACTCCGTCTGAAATATGGGAAAAGTGTGGATGAGATGTTCAAGGAGGTCTATGCGGAATGATGACATTATTGAAGTATGACTTTAGAAGGAACTGGAATACACTGCTGGCTGGGCTAGTTATTTTGATTATCGCGCAAGTGGGGCTTTCCCTTTTCATGTCTGAGGTCACAGGGGTTGTGATTGGCATTATGGGGTATGTTGGAGTTGGTGTGGCTATTTATGTGAAAATGATTAAAACATACACGTCCAATATCCGCTCTTATAATCGCCGTCTGTTACCCGTAACGGGCCTATCACATGTGTTGTCTCCTTTGATCTTTGGACTACTTTGCGGGTTGGGGTTAGTCATTATTTTTACGACTCATGCCTACATCTATATTTCAATGAAGCTCAGAATGAACATGGCTAGCAATATTGATCTTTCGGGTCTGCATGTTTCGGATTATATTAGTTTGTTGCTGTTTAGCGCATGGGTTATGGTATTCATGACCGTCATTATCTTCCTTTCGATCTCGATTGCAGGTAGCTTCCGCTGGAAAACGGGACCATGGATCGGAATCGTTGCATTCTTTGTCCTCGTTAATCTGATTGGCTGGTTGGAGAATATTATTACGACTGGACGCTTCAGTCCAAATGAGATGTTCCGGTATACGGAAGAAAGTACAGGTATTGCAATCACAGCCAATGGTGTATTATGGTCGGACGGCATGTGGGTAAGCATTGTATTTGAAATGATCGTAGCCGTTATCTTGGTGTGGGCAACCATTTACCTGAACAACAAAAAAGTTGAAGTCTGATGACAGGATAACTTGAACGTGATGCGAGCAACCAGGGTTGCTCGTTTTTTTTTACATCCAGTGTTAATCCATATTTTGAATCCACTACCATTAATTATACGTATATATAGATATATTGTGTGCTCGATGCGAGATTAGGTTAAACAGAACAAAAGGATATGTAAGGGAAAGGAGCAATCGTTATGGAACTATACTTCAGGGATAACTTTTTTAATGCGGGTTACACCGAGATCATGAATCCAAATCAGGAACAGGCCGGGCATCTCGATTTGAAAAGTGTTTTTGGCTCTTCGCTCGATGTATCAGATAACTCGGGATTGGTTTGCAGTGGCAAATTCCGCATGTTAACCAATCGTTGGGATATCACTGCAGCCGATGGGAGACATCTGGGCGTATTGCGAGCGAGATTTAGTTTTTTCAGCAAAAAGTATGAGTACGATGCAGGATCGCGCGGTACGTATGATGTGTCTGCTCCAGCATTTTCGCAGGAATATGATATAAGTGGCAGTGGTGGCCGCATCGTGGCCAGTTTCCGTCGTACCAGCGGCTGGTTTAGTTCAGGGGCATTTGTATTAGATAACCAGTCTGAACAACTGGACACGTATGAATTAATTGCAGTGGTCATGGGCGTGCACGCGATTAACAAAAGAAGGAACTCGGCTGCCAGCAGTGGTGGAACCTAGTTTAGGCGCATGTATAGCAAAAAGGTTTGGATGAGATCATCCAGACCTTATTTAATATGGGTTTGCTTTTGAGCAATAGTTATGGTTAACCCAATCTTACAAAATCATTGACCATCGGCTTTCGCAAGGGAGCCTACCTCACGTTGGTGGTGCTGAACTTCATTGGAGTGTTCGGGATGCATATCAGGATCTTTTTCTACATAACGGGCCAATGCCTTGGCAGCTGTTTCGGACATCCGCTCCCGCAGCATCGTGTGGTCAGCGATTCGAACCCGTTTGCCTAGAAAACGCATCTTGGATAAGACATAATCCATCTCATTCCGCGGAACGGTCAGCTCGATTCGATACGTCTGCTCGGCTTCCAGGTACTCGACCTGTTTCTCGAAGCAGGAGAAGGCATAGAGGATTCGGGATAACTCCTGATTGAACTCGGGCAGAACCTCGATGGTGATGGTCGTTTTGCGTTTCTCCGTAATTGCGGCAATTCGAGCAGTGTAACTCGAAGCGGTATTCGGCTCAACCGATTGGGCTTCCACGGTAACGATGCTGTGCAGCTTGGTAGACATGAGTTTGTCGAAGCGAGGCGCGTACCAGAGCACATACCATTCTTTTTTGACCATGGAATACTCCAGTTTATACGGAAAACCAAATTCATCATGGCTTGTGCGTCCATTACGGACGCGGCCTGTCATTCGAAATCCCTGATGATGCAGTATGATTAGCCTTAACTGTCTAAGCAGTGGGTGAGAGACATTGTTTTCTTCGCTTTTGGCTTTTTCGGTCAGGTAATCCTGAAGGTTCAGGTCCTGCTCACCATTTAGCATGTTGTACATTTTATCCAATGTAACAGGGCTCAGCGCTTCTCTCGCAGCAGGGTGATTCAGCATCATGCGAAGCCAGGCCCGTTCCTGTGAGGTCCAGGTGAACAGTCCGGTTTCATTCAGTCGTGTCATCATCTGGTAATTGAACATCTTCTCGAACAGGTTCATAATATTCCGCAATCTCCTTCCATTCCTTGATCATCTCCTGGCGTAGTCTCTGAGGTGCGATTATTTCACAGCTGGAGCCAAAACTCCGTAACCACGGTTTGATCTCGGTGGTACCGTTGACCTGAATTTCATAGAGAAAGGTATGATCCGTTTCGGGTATAATTTTGCCCCATTGACCTTGCAGACGAACCCGATCCAGAATGAAGTTGCGCTGACCACGCTCCGGGTGGAAAAAGCGTGCTTGAACCGTAACAGTATTCCCCGTATCCACGAGCCAACTGTAGCGACTAATGTCGGTCCACTGCTGCTTCAGTTCGAGCATGTATTGCTCTTCTACTGAATCCTGTTCCTCCAGTTGGGTTATGCCTTCCATGCGGAATTTCACAAAGCCGCGCCGGCCCTGATATCCAATGACATACCAACGACCATACTGATGGTCATAGATCACTTCAAGGGGCACGATCCGGTTGGATCGACCATCTGCTTCCCGTTCAAAACGTGGATTCGTATTCTGTGAACTGTAGCTGGATGGTTTTTTCGGTGAAAAGTATAGGAACTGCACACGTTTGCGCTGACGAATCGCACCAAGCAGCGTGTAGAGATGAGCTTCGTCCAGGATACGAGAATAATAGTGATACTTATAGATATAGGGTTCGGTCGCTTCTTCTTGCGGAAAACTTGCCGTAATGGCTTTTTTCAAACTATCCCGCAATAAGTACCCCTGTACGGAAGGAACTTGGGTATTCGCCATCATATCCACAAAATCATACAACTCCAGCTGTTCCTCCACTGTTAATTCGGTAAGGACATCTTGCTGTAAAGCATATCGATATGGCCTGCCACCGGGCTCTTTTCGAATAACCCCAACCTCTTCCAAATACTTCAGGTCGGAGCGAATGGTTTTCTCGTCAGGTAACGCCAGATCTTCCGGCAGATCAGCACAGCAGGCGTCTAGCAGTTCCATCGCGGTCAGGGTTTTATGTTGTAAGGTATGCAAAAGGACAGAAAGCCGCTGAACTTCAGTCTCTTTCATCGATTTGGCGCGGAAGAGAAAGAGCAGCATTGGCTCTGCCGACTCCCCGTATTGGAAGCGGACGAGATCTGCCATTTCCCGGCTTGCTTCGGCACCTGAACGTTGGTCGGCGACGGTCTGCATGATTTCTTTTAACCTGCGATTGGTTTTATCAAAGGTATGTACGGATATGCCAAGCCGCTCGGCATATTGTTTGCGGTTATATGCACCGCTTGTTAGGGATAACATGCGTAAGAACTGAATTTCTTTGTCAAAACTCTCTCTTGCCATGAACATTCACTCCTCGTTATCCCTTCATTGTAGCAGGATGAGTGGCAGGTTTCATTTTAAAGTTATGAAGAGTGACTCAATTTCAGAAACTGTTCGTCGCCATACTTTCGCCATGTTCGCGTGCAGATGTGTGAGGCATAATAAGGTTGTGAAGCGGAGCAGCAACAAGCGCTGCGGATCAAGGTTCCGAGGCGCCAGGGAGGGTTACTTCGACTGTTAATCGACCAGGTCGTTGGTTCGAATCCAATCACCGCCGTACATGGCGGTGTAGCTCAGCGGTAGAGCGGGTATTATACCTTCCCACCTTTTTCCTCGGAACATTTTATTATGAAAGAACAGTAAATAGACTCACACCGGGAGGTCATGTGTGATGAGCAGAGCGAAACAATTATTCAATCAACCTCAGCCAACGACACGTAATCATGGGGGCTATGGAGCCTATGAGCGATTGGTGGAGGAACAATATATACAGATGTTGATGACCAATACATTGAACAATACATTCTATGCAGATACACAGCAACTGATGGACGATGCGATGGTCAGTCATCAGGAGATGGCTGAGGTCGATGCAGGGTTTATGGCGCGAGCGCTGGTCTATGCTCGTAATGAAGGTTTGATGCGGTTACAGCCTCTATACGGGCTGGCACTGCTGTCCAAAGTGGATGTGGATCATTTTGCAAAGGTGTTCTCCAAAGTCGTACAGACACCGGCTGATTTGGCCGATTTTCTGACCATTCTGAGAGGATTGGGTCGGGGGCAGGGCGGCCGAGCGGTGAAGCGTCAGGTGGGTCTCTTTTTGAACGGAATCAGCGAATACTGGGCGATCAAATACAACGGACGCGGGCGTGGATATAGTCTGGGCGATATGATCGCTACAGCACACCCCAAGCCGATAGATCTGAAGCAGCAAGCCTTGTTTCGTTATTTGCGCGGGTATGAGGTGGATCTTACGGAACTTCCGCAGTTGCAGGCGCTGGAAAAGCTGAAAGCTACCCCAAACCCGGCAAGTCGGATGCATCTGATCGAGAAAGGTAAACTCCCGTATTCGGTGGTCACCTCGATCATGCAACCGACACGTACGGTGTGGGAGGCGTTAATGTCGCAGATGCCGACCTTTGCATTGTTGCGTCACCTGAATGCAATGGATCGGGCAGGTGTTTTTGAAAAATCGAAAAATATCGATTATGTTACACGTCGTCTAACGGATGCAGAAGCCCTGCGTAAGTCGCGCATCTTACCTTTCCGATTCGCCAGTGCATATGAAATGATTGCGAGGGAAGAGTTGCGGGATGCTTTGCGGCAAGCGGTGGAGCTATCCATTGGCAACCTGCCAACGCTGCCGGGAAAAACCGCTATTTTCCTGGATCGCTCCGGTTCCATGCAAGGGGATTATTTACGGATTGGTTCGGTGCTGGCACTGGCGCTTTATAAACAAACAAGAGGTAACGCACTGTTCTGGTTATTCGACCATATGGTTGAGGATGCTCGTCCCAAGATGGATGAGAGCATCCTTTCCCAAGCTCACCGTATACGTGCACATGGTGGAACAGACACGGGTCGACCAGTGCGGGAACTTCGGGATATCGGAGAAAAAGTGGATCAGATCATTATGATCACCGATGAACAACAGAATGAAGGCAGCCCGTTATATGTCGAGCTTGAGCGATATCGCCGGATGATGAATCCGGAGCTGAAGGCATTTATTGTTGATATAGCACCTTATCAGCAGGCGATGGTACCGCCACGGGATGGCAAAACCTTTTACATCTACGGTTGGAGTGAAACGGTATTGACGTATATTGCCGAGACTGTGGCAGGATATGATACACTTGCGAACCGGGTGAGAGAGATAGAGATTTAAATTGGGGAATTTGGAGGCGGCTGACCATGACCTACGTTCATGAAGAAATGAAAGATACGATCAGACAACAGCTCAAGCAAATTGAACAGGAGGAGCAGGTACGGATTATCTATGCCTGTGAATCGGGCAGTCGGGCGTGGGGGTTTCCTTCACAGGATAGTGATTATGATGTGCGTTTTCTGTATGTAAGACCGCTGGAGTGGTACTTGTCGATTGAGGATAAGAGGGATGTGATCGAACGTCCCATCAGTGACCAGCTCGATATTAATGGTTGGGATCTGCGCAAGGCGTTGAAGCTGTTTCGCAAATCAAATCCACCACTGTTGGAGTGGTTGCAATCCCCGATTCAGTATGATGAACAGTATAACGTGGCACAGCATATCCGTGCACTGTCGCCTTTGACCTTCTCTCCCAAGTCCTGCATGTATCATTATCTGAATATGGCAAAGGGGAACTTCCGCGATTATTTACAAGGTGAGCGAGTGAGGATTAAAAAGTATTTCTATGTTCTTCGTCCATTGCTCGCTTGTGGCTGGATCGAACGTTATGATGCGATGCCACCGATGGCATTTGAAGAGTTGGTGCAAGAACTTGTACCTGCGACTACACCGCTATTTACGGAGATTCATGAGTTACTACGCCGGAAAAAGGCGGGCGAGGAACTGGATCTGGAGCCGCAGTTGCCAGCAATACAGGCTTTTTTGGCGGAGAAGATCGAGCATTTTGACAGACTGGCGGGACAGATGGAGAATGAGCAGATTATTCAATTTGAAGAATTGGACCGGATTTTTCGATTTGCATTACAAGAGGTGTGGGGCGAACGGGGGTAAGAGGAAGAAAGTTGTGTGCTGGTAACGCTATCGATGGAGTTGAAGTGATTAGACCCGCGTTTGTGAACTGTTATGTGAAAATAAATTATGTTATTAACCTATATTGTATGGGTAATTATGGTATGATACTCTGGCCAAACTAATTGCTGGAGGTTATCCGTATGCGTATCAAAGTAATAAGCAGTTTGCTTGCCATTTTCATGATTTTTGCTACCGTTGCGTCTGCTCACCCGGGAAGAACAGATTCGAGTGGAGGGCACACCTGTCGTACCAACTGTGCAAAATGGGGGCTGAAACAAGGGGAATATCACTATCACAACGGAGGTTCCTCTTCGAGTTCCAAATCTTCATCTTCAAGTTCATCCAGTTCAGGAAGTACCAAGAAAAGTAACAAGTCTTCAACGGCAACCAAAAAGAAAGCTGCTCCTAAACCGGAATATATTACCTCTTCTGTTCAGGTGAAGGTGAATGGTTCCAAGGTTATTTTCACTGAATCACCAATTGTAATGAATAATACAAATCTCGTACCCCTGCGTGAGATGGCCAAAGCGTTGAAAGCCAAAACGTATTGGGACAGTAAGACTCAAACTATTACCGTTACCAAAGACAAGTACAAGCTAATCTTTACTTTGGGCAGTAAAAAGGTGAAGGTGAACGGGAAAGAAGTCACCCTACAGGCAGCACCCAAAGAAATTAAGGGAACAACATACATTCCACTCAGAGTTTTGGTAGAAGGGCTTGGAGCATCCCTCACTTCATCCGGTAATACGCTGACGGTGAAAGTCAAAGAATAAGATTAAGAATTCATAAAGAAGCAGGTTAGGAGTTTATCCGGCCCTGCTTCTTTTTTTTGTATATGGACTTCGTTAAAGCGAAACCTCATCAGGCCATTTTACTTGGCTCTGCAACGTTGGATATGACCAGAATCAGTCGGTATGAGCGACGGCGCGAATCTCAATCAGTTGATGAGGGAAGGCCAGACCTGATGTCCCAACCATCGTGACAGCCGGACGATGAGTACCAATGTACTCTTTATACACGGCAACACATGTCTCAAGATGCTCCTGCGGGTGAACCAAAAAAATCTCCAGTTCAGCAATATTCGACTTGGTCACGTTAAATCCTGCGAGCACGCGATCCAAGTTATCCAGTGTCTGGCGGACTTGTGCCTCAATATCATCGACACCAATAAACGTCCCCTGCATATCATGCGAAAATTGACCTGCAATGTAGATCGTACCGTTAATGCTGTATCCCTGAGCAACGCTGAATGCCTCTTCCCACGGGACCCCGTGGCTATATATTTGAGCTGTAGACATATATTTCTCTCCTTTGGGAATTCAAGATAAGGTTAGTATAAACGGAGAAAAACGACTTGGGCAGTACGCACTTTCATGACAGTGACTATCCATTAGGATAGTGTAAACACGGTGTTTGTGAGCCTAACGACTCATTCCAGAGAATCTTTATATCAGGATATTTAATTTAGGTATAACTAACTTAAGTCCTATATCCTTCCACTAGAATCTGGGTAATAATTATAGTAAGCAAGTGATTAATGGAATCTCATAACGTAACGATAGGGGGTAACCTGTATGGCATCTGTGATTCTGCTGGTGAAACAGACGGAGGACGATGAGAAGGTTATTTATCGATTCGGACCGAATGAGCGAAAGATGGGGCTCATTGAGATGAATAAGATCAAGGAAAGTGTGAGGGAACTGGAACCTGTCCAGGTGGATGGGGTAAGCCCGAGTTTTTTCTTTAATCGAGCTGCGCAGCGACTGGTACGATGTTTATTCAGGGAAGGCGGCAAGTTCCCGGAACGAACGACGTTTGAATCATAGTTTCAGTACCGCAAAAATAAGTCCACAACCCTGCTCATGGGTCATGGACTTATTTTTCATTTCAGAACGTTTTGGCATAAGAGATCAGTGCCGTAATTGTGATGATATTAAGCAACGTTGAGATTAGTACCGTCTGGGCTGCAAAATCTGGTTCGTTATCGTATTCTTCCGCGAGAATGGATGCGTTGACACCCGTCGGCATACCCGAAGCGATAATGAGTGCCTGCGCAGAGATACCTTCCAATCCAAGCAGTAGCACAATTGAAATTCCGATAGCTGGGCCAATCAGAAGACGCAAAAATGTGCTAATATACACATCAAGGCGATACAGTTGAATTGGATATTTTACAATCTGTGCCCCGAGTGTCAGAAGCGCCACGGCAACCATACTTTGCTGCGCATAGGTCAGTGGCATGGACAGGAACGTAGGCAAGGGAACCTTCCACATGTGTAACAGAATCCCCAGCAAGAGTGCATACGGAACGGGCATTTTAAGAAATCCAATAATCACGGCACGGTAATTACCTTTGAGCTTCGCGCCCTGAATGGACAACACGCCATAGGTAAATGTCAGTAATGCCTGCAAAGACATGACCAGTGCCTGAATGGAAGAGGCGAGTGGATCCCCGCGGAATACCAGTGCATTGATGGGCAGTCCATAGTTGCCTGCGTTATCCAGCATAATACTGTTGTTGAAAGCAGCCTTCATGCCTTTATTCATCCGAAGCGAGCGCGCAAATACAGAACCTACAATATAGAGAATCGATACATATATCGCGTAAAAGAGTGTCACGGTCCCAAGCAGTTCGCCCGACATATCCGAGTGGTACATGCTCATAAAGACGGCTGCGGGGGTAATACAATAGAAATTGATTTTGGCGAGGGTGTACAAGTCCAGCTTGAACACCTTTTGCATCCAGGACCCGACGGCGATCAGGAGAAAGACGGGCAGGACGACTTCAAGCATGATGTCTGCAATCATTAGTTCAGCTTCCTTTTTCATGAAAATTTCAATCCGATTTCGAAAATACTTTGCTTATTATATCATTTTATACACACACGAAAGATTTAATTAGCTAAAAAAGATAAGGGGGCTTCCCATCATGATTCCAGATCATCTGGATGTTGGTTTATCGATATTGTTTATTGGTTTCAATCCGAGCATTACGTCTGGAGAGACGGGTCATCATTATGCTTACAAAGGAAACCGGTTCTGGCGCATCCTTGAACGGTCGGGATTAACCCCGCGTTTATATGATGCACAGGAGGATGGAGAGTTGCTGAAGCTGGGATATGGATTCACGAATATTGTGGCCCGGCCCACCAGAGGTATGGAGGATATTACGAAGGAAGAGTACGCAGAAGGACGACAGATTTTACGGCAAAAGCTGGAGGAATACCGACCGGACATCGCTTGTTTTGTCGGAAAAGGTGTATACACCCAGTACAGCAAACGTGCCAAAGTGCAATGGGGATTCCAGGACGACCCGGTCGTCAAGGAAATTCAGGAGTTCGTCGCTCCGTCGTCCAGTGGACTCGTGCGCATGTCGATGGATGAGATTGTGGCGATCTATTCCCAGCTTGCTGATTTTGTTGCGGAGAAGAACAGGGAAGATTAAGAGGCGAGTAAGCAGAGTTCACCCAGTCGGCTTTGCCGATAAGGGCGAATTCTTTTTTTTGGATAAAGTGAGAGGTTTCGGGAACGGCTTCCGTCTATATAGTACAGAACCATGCATGGAAGCTGTAGAGAAGGGGGATTACATGAATCAACAGATACCGGAGGAGGAGCTTATTCAGCGCATTGTTGCAGGGGATAAGCAGTTGTTCTCCGTGCTTGTGGATCGATATAAAAATAAAATCTACGGCATCATGCGCGGAATGGGCGCGAGTCATCCGGATGCACAGGATCTCGCTCAGGATACGTTCATTCGCATCTATCGTTATCTCCCGTCGCGGCGGGAGGGAAGAAGTTTCTCGTCGTGGGTGTACACCATTGCGGTGAATAGGATGCGGGATTTTATACGGGAAAAGAAACCCGTCATGTCTTCGGTCGATCAGGGGATCGAACCTGTCAGTAATGAAACACCTGAAAAGCGTGTGCTGCATAAAGAGATGCAGCGTGAAATATACCGACAGCTCGAACAGTTACCTGAATCGTATCGCCTGGTGTTATTACTGAAGTACACAAACGAGTTGAGCTATGAAGAGATTGCAGACATTACAGGCATGAGTTCAACCAAAGTGCGCAACGCCCTTTATCGCGGAAAAAAAACGCTGAGGAAGCAAATGGAACGCAAAGGAGGTGTAGCCACATATGAAGCCTATTTCAAAGGATGAAGATCGGTTGTGGGAAGAGCATTTGTATCGAGAGGAGCCAGATGCGGATTTTACGCTTAAGGTCATGCAGAAGCTGGATGACGTGTCTATGGAAAATGGAGAAGATGAGTATCCATGGTCGAGAAAGGTGCCCAAAACAAGATGGATATACCGTACGGGGATTGTGGCTGCGGCTATGCTCCTTTTTGGAGGAGGTGCATGGCTGGCTTGGGATCGAACAGGTGCGCCCGAGCAGCCAGTGGTGAGCGCTGTAAATATTCCTCGTTTACCAGATATACCAGTACCTACGGAATTAAGAGAGGCGTTCCTCACTGAAGATTATAAGCGATTGAAGCCACCAGGGCTTGTGGTTAATCCGAACATTCAGATTGAAGATCAGGGATACACATTCGAGATCAAAGATGTGCTTGTCGATCGTTCACAAATTGTGTTTTTAACGGAGCAAACTAGCCCGGATGACATCAGGATACCAGTCGTTACTCCAGAAGCAGGGAAGATTCATATTACAGATGTACATGGTAATTTGGTTGCTGTTCCTGTAGTGAATTCCCAGCCTAGTGGTATAAATTATCGAAAATTCGTATTTCAATTAAATGATGTTATTCCAGATCAGATTGTCGTACGCGGAGAATTAGACTTTTTAAAAATACCTGATTATTATGATGCGGGTACTAACACAACAGTAAAAAATAATACAACAGTAGATTGGAGTTTCGAATTCAACATCGACATGACAAAAGCAAAAGCAATGGCTACTATGACTCCTATGAATAACACGTATACCACGCCGGAGGGGTTAAAGCTAGACATGACGCAACTTGTGAGAACGCCAAACGGAACCCGCCTTGATGTGAATGTCAGTTTGAATGATCAACTGCAGGCAAAAGTGGGTGAGGATTGGAAGGAACAGATGGATATTCTGTATCACATTGAAATTCCTGAAACCAATGAGTATAGAATATTTAACGGAAGCAGGCCTTACACTCGACAGGCGAAGTTCAGGCTCCGTGATCTGAGTGAAGCGAACGAAAATGGTGGTTGGTTGAAACTATCGGAGACGTGGGACCCCGCATTTGTGACGGTGGACGCGAAGAATATTCGCTTTGTATTAGATGGCTACACTTTACCAGTCAAGGAAGAGAAGTCTATCGAAATTGATCTTGAACAACTCCCTCTCAAGACCACAACATTTGAGCAATCGGGTGACAGCGTCGTTTTGAATGGATATAACTTTGATGCAGAAAGAGGGGTTTATATTCCATCGGGTAATGGAACCGATGACCAGCATTCTCTTGTATTGTTAGGAAGTGCAGAGTTCTCCAACGAAATTGTCGGGGACAAATGGGTGGCGGTTGATCGTGAAGGAATCGAATATCCCGTTTCAATTCTAAATTCGTTTAAAGAGATAAATAATGACGAAAAATATGTTACAGGTGATCTTAAATTAATGGTTCATGGCCTCTATCAGAATTCTGCAACCAAGTTCACCTTGAAACGATCGGTTGTTCATCGTGAGTATCGCGATGTGAATTGGGAAGTGGATCTTCCGTCGTACGATAGCCTGCCTTGGCTGAAATAACCAGTAGTACAATTCTCAGACATGAAGTAAATGAAGTTTTGAATGGATGTATAAGGATGGATCAACAGATTTAAGTGTGGATGTATAGACATATAAGCATATAAGCCTAATATACGAAAAGGCCCTGCATAATGGTATGCGGGGCCTCTTTTGTATGTACCAGATTTACGGCGAGGGCAAGTACCTAACGAATTCATCTTCAGAAAAGTACAGTTACCCTCCCCGAATTATGCCGATTCCCTTGGAATCAACGTAGTCGATAACATAACGGTCTCTTTCGGCGTTCCCGGGCGTTCGATCCGGCGTTGTAAAGCTTCAACGGCACGCTGTCCGAGTTCCTCTTTGCACAGGTTAACCGTGGTCAGAGGCGGGGAAGACGTAACGGCAGAGTGTACATTGTCGATACCGATGACAAGACAATCTTTAGGCGTGGAGATGCCCATCTCCTTTAATTTGTGCATCCATTGCAAAGCAATATCATCATTAACACCAATCCAGGCATCGGGACGTTTGTCATCTGGCATGTTTTGAATGGTGGTAGCCAATTGGTTAACCCATTCGCCGTTCTCATACGGAATGTTCCATTCTCTGAAGCTGGTCGTATGACTGGTGTCCACATGGAAATGGTTCAGAGCCAACTCAATCCCGATCTTCCGCTGCGCGAAGCTGGCAGCACGACCATCATCTGTGATGAGGCCGATCCGTTGGCAATTCATAGACATTAGATATCTCGCGACGGTGATACCAGCTTCCAGATTATCATGGCTGATCGTATCACAATTCAGCAGGGGTTCCTGATGATCTACCAAAATAATAGGCCGACCCGTCTGAGAGAGTCGTTGCAGAACCGTATGCGGGAAAGCCCCCATGACAATAATCCCGGCACAACGTTCCCAGTCCAAGTGAGGAGCAATAGCTTTTTCGGGAGAGGTGTTCTCGTCCGTCACTCCGAGTGAGGGGGATACAATGGCATGATGCCAACTACGCTCATTACAGGCGGAGATCATGCCTGACAGAACACGTTGCCAGTAGTGAGGTTCACCGCGGTTGAGCTGATTCATGCATATGAGAACAAACGGGGGATCGGAAGGATCCGCATGGTTTGCGGCAGCAGGACTGTTGGTAGCACCCGGAGTACTTTGGCGATATCCTAAAGCCCGAGCGAGTTCGAGTACCCGTGCGCGTGTCGCTTCACTGACACCCGTCTTGCCACTGAGTGCGCGGGAGACGGCATATTTGGATAATCCGAGCTGGTCAGCCAGCGTCTGAATGGATACTTTACGTGACATATCATTACTCCTTCATTTGACGATCATCTTCTGACACAGTACACTTACAAATAATAATGTTATTATAATTTATCATAACAAAAATAACAATATAAATTGGAGTGCTAGATCCAATCTATATATGTTCAACTAAACATTTACACGATAACGGAGAGGGCAGAAAAAACTGAAAAAGCGAAGCTAAAAGCTTTCGGCAAGAAAGCTGCATCGGAAGCATAAACTTCGCCTTTATCACCGGATTTCCCCTTGAGAAAGGGGATCGAAAAAATCTGGGGATAACAGCGATTGGAAAGTTGTTCTGTCATCGTAGTGCCAGTGTAAAAATTTATTAGCTGAACTTAAATAAACCAATTCAAAGGAGACGACATCCATGGAACAGTTCAGATTACCGAAAATCCCTATGCCGCAACTGGAATTACCGCAAGCTGTGCAGGATATTCTGACTGAGGCGGACGAGCGTTTGCAACATCGACCGAGGTTGCTGGCTCAGTTTCGCAATTGTTTTCCCAATACGCTGGAAACGACCACAAAGCTTCTCGATGATGGAACAACCTTTGTGATTACAGGGGATATTCCGGCGATGTGGTTAAGGGATTCCGTAGAGCAGGTCATGCATTATGTTCCGCTTGCAAAGGATGACGAGAAGTTGCAGCATATTATCGGGGGGCTGATCAAACGCCATACGTTCTACGCTGATATGGACATCTATGCCAATGCGTTCAATGAAACGGCTAATGGTTGGCATTGGGATGCCAATGATGAGACAGAGATGTCACCTTGGGTATGGGAACGGAAGTTTGAGCTGGATTCTCTTTGTTTCTCCATGAAGCTGGCTTATACATATTGGCGGGAGACTGAACTTACGGATATATTCGATGAGCGCTTCAAGAAAGTGATGGAGAATATCGTACAACTATGGGAGACAGAACAGCATCATACAGAACGTTCATCTTACCGGTTCATGCGTCGTAATTGTCCAGCCCATGATACGCTGCGTAATGAAGGATTGGGCATGCCGGTGAATTATACGGGGATGATCTGGTCCGGATTTCGTCCGAGTGATGATGCCTGTGATTTTCATTATAATATTCCGGCGAACATGTTCGCTGCGGTAACCTTGCGCCAGATGGGGGAGATCGCGAAGTGGGTGTTCCGGGATGAGCAGCTGGTGAGTCAAATGGCTCGTTTGGAAGAAGAAATACGACATGGCATTTCCCTGTACGGTACTTACCGTCATCCGGAGTATGGACAGATATATGCCTATGAGACGGACGGTTACGGCAACTTTTGTCTGATGGATGATGCGGGCACACCTGGACTGATGTCCATACCGTATATGGAGTATGCTTCGATTGAAGACAAGGTGTATCAGAACACACGTCGATTTATTCTGAGTAAGGAAAATCCGTTCTATTATGAAGGGAAGGTAGCCAAAGGTATCGGCAGCCCCCATACCCCTCCGGGATACATCTGGCATATGGCGCTATCCATGCAGGGTCTGACCGCAGACAATGACGAGGAAATACTGGCGATGATTGAATTACTGGAGAACACAGATGCGGGTACTGGATATATGCATGAGGGTTTCCACGCCGATGATCCAAACACGTTCACTAGACCATGGTTTGCCTGGTCCAACAGCCTGTTCTCGCAGTTGGTGTACAAGGCAATGAAAAAAGGAATTCTATAAAATGATGAAAGTTCAAAAAAATACTCACTGCTCGCGAAGCAGCCGTTCCGGTTACGAATCGTTCTTTTGATCGCTGTTATCCCCGGATTTCCTGATCGACTTTTGTAAAGTCGAAATCCGGTGATAAGCGTATGCTTCCGATGCAGCTTTCTTTCAGAAAGCTTTTAGGCGAACACTTTGCTTCTTCAGAATCGATTTCGTTCCCTGCACTACTTTTACTATCGAGCGCGACTGTTTTTGAACGACATCATTTTTAGAATAAGAGTAGGTAAAAAAAACAAAAAAGCCCAAACTGCTGAACTTTGCAGTTTGGGCTTTATTTCTACTGAAAAACACAGGCGCTTTGCTATGTGTTTTTCAGTAGATCGGCGATGAACACTTTCTGTCCTGTGCGGGCGCTTTCCAGGGAAGCGAGGACCATGGCCATGCTGAACTGGTTATCGTTGCAATCGGTCTCAGGCAGTCGGCCGGATTCCAGTGCGGCGAACATGTCTTCGAGACAGCCGTGATGACCTGTTTTGTCCATGACAGGCAGTTCCGCTTCAATCCGCTCACTTGGCTGGAAAAAGGATGGTTTGCCGTCAGCATCCAGGCTTTGCGCAGTAACTACTTCAGCATAGATGTCATCATGACCATCCCAGATGGCGGTTCCTTTTTCACCGATTACGCGCCAGCTTGCTTCCCATGATGTGGGTACACCTTCTGCGCACCAGGACCCGCGATAGTTGAATACGGACCCGTCAGACATCTCAAATATACATAACGCCATCGCATTGCCCTGATACCAGGACCCTGGAGGATTGAACTCATGGCAGTACACCGATACTGGGTTGGCTCCGAGAATATAACGTGCCTGATCAAACGTATGTATCGCCATATCGAGCAGCAGCGGACTATCCATCAGATCCCGGAATCCGCCGAAGTGTGGCCCGAGGAAAAAGTCGGCTCCTGCGTAACCTACCTGTCCTATAGCTCCGCCGGAAATGAGGTGCTGGTAGGCGCGGATACGCGGATCGAACCGGCGGTTCTGCATGACGGCTTGAATGTGTCCTGTGCTGCGAGCGGTTTGCACAATATCTGTGCAGTCTGAGAAGGACTCTGCCAGTGGTTTTTCGCCAAATACATGACATCCTTCCTTCAGCGCCGTCATGGCAATGCCGTAATGACTCGCCGGAATTGTGACATCAAATACGATAGTTGCACCAGTCGTTTGAATGGCTTCACGGATATCGGTGAACGTAGGGCAGGTTAGGCCATGTCTTGTAGCAAAAGCAAGGGCTGTCTGTTCATACAGATCGACCAGTCCGACGATTTCTGTATCTGGCCTTTGCAAGGCATAATCCGCCCACGTGTTTGCCATGGCACCGCAGCCAGCGATGATTACCCGATAAGGATGATTCATGTTCTCATCTCCTTCGCATGGATTGTGTTCTACAGCTCGCATGGTTTCCTATACCGGATTGGGCACAAAATCGCCACCGCGGCATTGTTTCAAATATCGCAATGCATGCACCTGTCCGGTCATCTCGAGTTCGTCTTTGTAGACGGGATCATGCCAGCCTTCAATATCAATCGTGCCCTGATAACCGTTCTGACGCAGAATGGTGATAATGTCAGCCCAGTTGTTATCTCCGAAGCCGGGTGTGCGGTGCCAGACAAATTCACGTGGGCCATGCACGCCGTATTCCTTGACAATATCCCAGGCAATCGTGGCATCTTTGCCATGTACGTGGAAGACTTTATGAGCCCATTTGCGTAGCTGTGGAATAGGATCGATCAGGCTGGACATTTGATGGCAAGGCTCCCACTCGAGGCCTACATTTTCATCCGGAACAGCATCAAACATCATCTCCCAGGCCGTTGGGTTATGGGCAATGTTCCAGTCGCCTGTCTGCCAGGTGCCGCCCATATCACAGTTTTCAAAAGCAATGCGTACACCCCGATCTGCTGCCCGGCGTGCCAGTTCACCAAATACTTCCTTGAACCGGGGGATGGACTCGTTAATGGGTTGATCGGTCAATCGTCCGGTGAACCCGGAGACGATATCTGCACCAAAGAGCTGTGCGTGATCAATCACCCGCTCCCAGCTTGCCAGTGTATCGGCGTTGTCTCCGGCTCCGGTGAGCGGATTACCAAATACACTCACCGCGGAGATGACACTACCTTGTTCGTCCACGATTTCACGGACACGTTTGGCTGTCTCTGCCAGATCCAGATCGCCAGTTGTTTGCCAGAAGGTCAGGTTAAATGATTCGAAGCCATGTTGCATGATCTGCGGGATAACGCGGACGGCGTCCTGCCCGCCTACAAGGGTACCGATGCGTAATGATTTATTCATGGTTGTATTTCACTCCAATATTGGCTTATAGTACTTCGTGACACACTCATTATAGCCGTGGATTAACGGGATGGCTCTAAACAATCTTGTGTAATAATAGTCGGATCTTGTGAAGAGGGGGAAGAAGTCGTGCTGGATCTGAAAGCGCTTCACGAAAATACCCGAATTGACCATAAATCACATCCATTTCAGCTGTTCCGAAATCGGTGTTCAGATATGAAAGCTGAAGAATGTATTCTGTATTTGCATTGGCATGAACATTTCGAACTGATTATTATGCGCAAGGGCAGTGCGCTTTTTCATATTGATAGCAAACCTTATGTGGTTCGAGCAGGTGAGGTCATCATCATTCCTGGAGGTACATTGCATGTCGGATATGCTCTGGCTGCGGGGGATGTGCATTATGATTCCGTTGTAGTTAACCGTGCACTGTTCCATGATTTCACTCATGATCCTGTGCATGAGCAATATGTCGCGCCGTACTTAGAAGGAAGAGTGAGATTTCCGGTCAAACCGGCAGAGGAAAATACAGCCTGCACAGGCTATTATTCTTTGCTGAATGAAGCTGTGGAGGAAATGGCGTTACAGCCCCCGGCTTATCAGCTCGTGGTGAAATCCAAGCTGCATGCCTTGTTCACCCTGCTTGCGCGAACCTTTATGCCGCAGCAGCTACCGGATAGATCGGTCGGATCGTATTTTCCCAACCGCGAACGTTTCAAACAGTTGATTGCACAGATTGAAGCGGACCCCACAAGTAAGATGTCTGTTACGGAAGCGGCAAGTCATGTGGGATTGAATGCGTATCACTTCTGCAAAATGTTCAAAAAGCTGACCGGACGTACTTTTGTTGAATACGTGAACGGTTGCAGGATGAGTGAGGCAGAGCAGCTGCTGCAAGGCAGTAGTCTGACCATTACAGAGATCGCCGCCAGAGTTGGCTGCGACAATGCCAACTATTTTACGAAGTTATATAAACAGTACAAGGGAGTAACTCCTTCTGGGGGGCGAATGAAGAAGCAAGTCTGAGTCACAAAAGTCCGCTGCTCATCGTCATGTATGCATTAAGCGGAGGGGATTGATGTACATGACAGAGCATCATAATGAGCCAGTATGGGATATTATCATCATTGGAGCAGGCATTGCCGGTTTGACCGCCTCGATTTATCTGGCCCGTGCAGGAAAGACTGTACTGTTGCTCGACAAAGGGGTACAGCTCGGAGGACGCGCTATCTCAAATGAGATTGCGGGAGCACGCGTGAACTTGGGGGCTCATGCTCTCAGTAAAGCAGCGTTGCCCATTCTCCATGAGGTAGGCGTCACACCTATCGGATCAGTACCGAAACCGCCAGATACATTGGTGTTTGAAGGAACAAACGGCGGGAATAAGACAATTTCCCTAGCACAGCTCTTGCTCGGATCGTATTTGAAATGGAGAGAGAAGTGCCAGCTTCTTCGGTTCTACAGTTCTCTCCGAAAGGTAGATACATCCGTTTTGCATAACGTTAGTTTGCAGACTTACCTGGAAACTCTGGTATCCAGTCCACGTGTACGTAGTGTCGTATTTGCGCTTGTTCGTTTGAGCACCTATTGCGATGCTCCTGATCAGGTAAGTGCTGGCGCCGTCATTGAACAACTCAAACAGAACCAAGTATTGTATATAGATGGAGGTTGGCAATTCCTCGTTAGTCGGCTCACAGAACAAGCTCAGCAGGCGGGTGTATCCATCCGCACAAGCTCGGTCGTACGAGAAATTGCCGGAAGTTATCCTCAGATGATGGTTTCCTTAAAAGATGGTTCACAGTTGACGACTCGCCACGTCTTATCAACGGCTGGCCCATTGGATACTTTAGCTCTGCTTAATCCTGCTCTTTCACCCATTGAAGCCAAACTGTATCACAAGTTAACTCCTGTTCGAGCCGCATGTCTGGATCTCGTCGTGTCCGGGATGCCTCAACCGAAAACAAAATTTGTTTTAGGCGTAAATCATCCTTGGTACTACTCCAACCATTCCGCCGCGGCCTCCTTATCAGAGAACCCTGTACATGAAGTTGTGCATGTGATGAAGTATTTGTCGGAATCATCAAAATCGGATCCAAGGCAGGATGAAGACGAACTAAAGGGCTTTCTCGATTTGATTCAGCCGGGGTGGCGCGAGCATATCATTAAGCAGCGGTTTCTTCCACGAATGCTTGTCTCACATGGCAGTGTCACAGCTGAGAACGGAGGTCTCTCGGGTAGACCTGGATCTGAGATCACAGGAAGACCGGGGCTCTATGTTGCTGGCGATTGGGTAGGGGATGAAGGGATGCTGATTAATGCCTCTCTGGCGAGCGCAAAACGGGCTGCTCAAATGATAATAGAAGGTAGAGGAATAGATAAGGAAGGAATACATTATGGAGATTGAATTGGTATACAGGACATATAGACCCCTTCTTCTTTCTATCGCATATCGTATGCTGGGATCTGTCATTCATGCTGAGGATGTGGTTCAGGACGCATTTGTAACAGTACAGCAGCAGGGTATTCATAAAGAGAGTAGCTCTGTTCGGAACCTGAAAGCATACTTATGCAAAATGGTAACTAACCGTTGTCTCGATTACTTGAAATCAACACGTAAAAAAAGGGAACTATACGTCGGGACATGGCTACCGGAACCTCTGGTGCAAAATTATAAGGCTGCTCGAGAATCAGTATCAGCCGTGGAACATGATCCACTTCAAACGATTGAACTGGAAGATACGATTTCGTACGCCTTCCTGGTCATGCTTGATCGGCTAACCCCAATTGAGCGCGCGGTATTTATTCTGCGAGAAGCTTTTGAATTTGATTATGGCGATATAGCAGACTTCTTGAACAAGACGGAGGTCGGCTGCCGGAAAATATACAGTCGTCTTAAACGTAAAATCCAGGACGAGCCGGAAGTCGAGTTGACTCCCAGCGTTCAGTCCGAGCAGCTTGCGCTTCGTTTCCTCCAAGCCACGTCGAGTGGAGACATGGGAGGACTCTTAAAAATGCTTTCCCACGATGTCGCCTTGTACAGTGATGGTGGTGGTAAAGTTGTGGCAGCAATTAAACCCGTTACATCAAGCCAGCGGGTGCTGGCGTTCATTCAAGGGCTCTTATCCAAAGGGGACAGCGCTGGTATTGTACGTCTGGTCAAGGTCAATGGACAACTAGGATTTGTATTAAGCAGCCCCTCTGAGGCATTCCCGACTGTGGTCAGCCTAGCTTTTAGAAACGATTGTGTTGAGCGGATCTATATCTTGCGTAACCCGGATAAGCTGCAACATCTGAATTTAGGTTAAAGTGAAGTGAATTTGGATACTCATTTCATAAATCTGGAGAACAGACGATTGGCTTTCTTGGCGAGGTCGTCCATTTTGACGTTGGCATGATCGAACTGATTGTATCCCCATTTGATCGTTTGCAGCATGCGTGGAGATATGGGCGTTCCTTTGATCCGTGGATAGATGTTGTGATAAGCCCAAACCAGATGCTCCCAGCGATTGTCATTGCCGTCCTGAATATACTCGGATACGTCAATCACTTTCCCGCGTCCGTTCTGGAGAATTACATTTTTTAGGTGAATGTCGCGAGGGTTCAACCCGCGGCTGCGAACGGCTTCTCGAGCTGCGTCCACATCGAGCATCACCTGCTCGGGGACAGCGATTCCTTTTTCCAAACATTCCAGCAAGGTATCTCCGGGTTCAAAACTGATCACGAGTACATTCCGGCCGCTGCCATAATAGGTAGGGAAGTATGTCAGGCCTTTGAGCTGCTCGTATACCTGTTTTTCATTTTCGAGTTTGTCCAAGGCATGATCCGAGTACATCTTGAAGGCATACTGCGGCAAGCCGTCATACGTAAATACAGCCGCATCCGTACCTGTGCCAATGCAATTTAATCCTTCTACATCGCCGATGATGTTCACGAGCTCATTCCGGTCGCTTCCGATGACTTGGATCTGTTGTAATGCTTCTTCCGCCTGGAACCAATCCGGTCGATTCATGGGTGGTGCCTCCTTTTAGGATATGCCTGTACAATTTTTTTTCATATAATCATTTTCTAACGAACCGAGTAAGTCTTATTTCACGTAAATCGGCAGATCTGAAAATGTAACGAATCAGAGACAAGCTATTGGCTCATTTGCTCGCAGTAAACATGTTCTCCAACCGAAATAAGACTAATTAGCGTGTCTGGGGTTCGTTAGATTCCGTAAAACCTCGTGATCCACGTGATAAGGTGTGTGTGATTCGTTAGCGCCGGGCCCGCACTGGACCCAGGCTAGATCCGAACTAGCCTCCCGGTCCCAGATTCGCTGCCCTCTATAGAGTATATTATGCGTTCTGCTCTGCAATTTCATCTTTTGGTGATGTTACTATATAAACGATACGGATCGAATCGGAAACGGTTGCGTCAGAAGAAAATAACGGAAGCGCGCTTGCGACAAGATTGCCCGGGCTTTATACTTTGAGCATTAAGGGATCTCATGCAGATCCGGCATACAGAAAGGCAGATTACTTATGGCACAATACCCGCAGTGGTCTTATTCGCAGTCGCGGGCGAGTATGTTCGATGAGTGCCTGCGCAAATATTATTATCATTATTACGGTGCCCATAACGGTTGGAAGACAGACTCTGCTGATGAGATGCAGGTTCGTCTGTACCGTCTGAAGCAGCTCAGCAATCTGTATCTTGTCTTCGGGGATCTCGCGCATCGGATGTGTGAGTCGGCGGTACGCAGCAGAGAAGAGGGCAAAGATAAACCGCGTGAACACTTTCTGGAACAGACGATACGCAAGCTGCTGAATCAGGCGTATGTGGAATCCATGGACGCGGATCAGTGGCGGTTGAACCCCAAGAATCGCACGATGCTGTCGGAGATTTATTACGGGGATGATACGTTAAATGACCGGATCGCCACGATTAAGGAACGGGCTTCGGCCTGTGTCGGTAACCTGTACCAGACGCTTACGTGGGAGGACTTGTCCCGAGCAAGTACGGACATTCTGGAGATCGAGAAATGGGACACCATGATGCTGCACGATACACGCGTGTATGTGAAGATGGACTTATTGTATCGGCGCAGTAACGGCAATATTGTCATTGTGGACTGGAAGACGGGCAAGGAAGATGACTTCTCCGATCAGCTAATGCTGTACGCATCTTATGTGAGAGAGCATTACCGGGTTCCCTTGGAGCAGATTGAGCTGCGAGTGGAGTACCTGTTAACCGGGAAACACCGAGAGTTTACAGCGACAGAAGAGGATATCTGGAAGGTGGAGGAGAACGTGGGTCGTTACATTGAGGAGATGCGATCCTGTGTGGAGGATGAATATTATAACCGTCCCAAGGACGTCACCTACTTCACAGCGATGCCTTCCCACCGGTCCTGCCGGGATTGCAACTTCCGCGAAGTGTGCAGTGAGCGAGCAGTCTGAAGCGCCCAAACCGTAGGAAACTAAAGGCCTTATACCAACTAATGAGTGATTTCATATGTGAAAAAATCAAGAAGCGCAAGCCGGGAACATCATCTGCCCGACTTGCGCTTCTATTGCGTTCCACAGGCCTGGCGCCGAGGTGGAACGATCATATCAAGATTACTGGACAGCGGCGGTATTCTCCAGCGCCTGACCCGCAGGAACATAAGCATGCCCGAGATCCCGGGCAACCGCCTCATACGTGATGTGTCCATTCAGCGCATTGACCGCGCTGCGAATGGACGAACTGCCGCGAATCGCGGCGGCTGCACCATGGTTGGCCAGCTGCAGCGCATAAGGCATGGTGGCGTTGGTTAGCGCCACCGTGGACGTACGCGGCACGGCGCCCGGCATGTTCGCCACCGCGTAATGCACGACGCCATGTTTCACATAGGTCGGTTCATCGTGGGTTGTGATATGATCAATGGTCTCAACGATCCCGCCCTGATCAATCGCGACATCCACAATGACCGAACCCGGTGCCATCGTCTTAACCACTTGCTCGCTGACAAGCGTTGGCGCCTTGGCGCCCGGAATCAGCACCGCACAGATCAACAGATCTGCCGCCGCAACAGCTGTTGCAATGTTGGACGGGCTGGATACCAACGTGTGGATCTGATTGCCGAAGATATCATCCAACTGGCGCAGACGATTCAGATTCAGGTCAAGGATGGTCACATCGGCGCCAAGACCAATAGCAATTTTGGCTGCATTTGTTCCCACCGTTCCACCCCCAATAATGACCACTTTCCCCCGACTGACGCCGGGTACACCGGACAACAGAATGCCCTTGCCACCTTCCGTTTTCTCCAATAACTGTGCCCCGATCTGGGAGGCCATGCGGCCTGCAACTTCACTCATAGGGGTGAGCAGGGGGAGGGCACTGTTGACCTCCAACGTCTCATACGCAATAGCCGTTACCCGACTTTTAATAAGCGCTTTGGCAAGCTCCGGTTCCGCTGCGAGGTGCAGGTATGTGAACAGGATCAGTCCCGGACGAAAATATCCATATTCACTGGCAAGTGGTTCTTTCACCTTGATGATCATATCGGCTTCGGTCCACACGGACTTGGCATCCATCCGAATCTCGGCGCCCGCAGTTTGATATTCATGATCCGTGAATCCACTGCCGATCCCCGCGCCTTGTTCAATCAGTACCTGGTGACCGGCTCTGATGAAATCAGCAGCCCCGGCCGGAGTCATTGCTACACGATTCTCATTATTCTTGATTTCTTTGGGAATTCCGATTCTCATCACCATGCACCTCGTCCATTTATTGGTTGTTAGCTTATACTACAAGTTTATGACTTGATTATTCGTTTTGCACCTTACTTGATGTCTAATCTTTAGGAATTTAACTCAACATATTGTCGAAAAAGACTGTTCAGGACATTTGTCCATGGATTATAATGTAAGAAAAAATAACACGAAGAGGGATCGCCATTGCGAAATGACCGTGTGTTTACGATTAAAGATATCCTTGCACGTCCGGTATTTGGCCGAGCACGACTAGCGGCAGGGAAGGATGGAGTGAACCGTCAGGTTGGCTGGGTTCATGTATTGGAGATTACCAATGTATCTCCATTCGTAAGCCCCCATGATCTTATTTTATCCACTGGACTGTGGCTTCAATCGGAAGAAGGGCGCGAAGAGTATCTGCTTCAGCTCATTGGCAGTGAGGCAGCGGGGTTATGTGTGGAGTTTGGTACCAGCATATACGGAATCCCGGAAGAACTGATTGAACTGGCGGACAGACACCAGTTTCCGCTGATCGTATTTGAGCAACCGGTCCGTTTTGTCGAGATCACACAGGATATTCACTCTCTGCTCATTAATCATCAACACCAACTGCTGAAAAGTCTCGAAGCATACTCCCGTCAGCTTCAGCAACGAACTTTACAGAGTACGGATATGTCTGCTGTGCTGAACCTGCTGCATGAGTACGCTGCCAAACCGGTGGTGTACATTTCGTCCATGGAGCCGGGCAGTTTTGTGCCCGAACTTCTTCCGGAGATGGAACAGGCCATCTATACCTGGTATGAGCATGAGGTAGAACATCTGGATTTGAATGATTCAGATACCGAATTATGGTTCCACATGGACGAAGAGAAGGCTCTGCTCTGTCATCCGGTCGTCTGTTTTGGCCAAGTATTTTCGGCTGTAGGCATGATTGTGCATCCCGCGGCTCCAGTGGAATATCTCAAGCTGTTGCTGGATTATACGGCGAAGGCGGCGGCAGCGCTCACGCTTCGTTCCCAGTTTCTTGAGGAGAAGATGGTCCGCAATCAGAATGAACTGATCCAGGATCTGATGAATGGCAACATCCATCAGGAGGAACAGGCTCAGACCCGAATGGGGCTTCGTTTGTTGGTGAAGGGACAGTACTGGTTTGCAGGAGGAGTCATCGAGATTGAGCATCGATTGAAGGGTACAGGCCGGGAGCGAATGGAAGCGAATCATCAGGATGTTCTTGTCCTGCTGCGTTCCCTGCTCAAGAAGAACAATCTGCCTAGCCTGATTATGCTGAAGAACAACCAGGTATATCTGTGCTGTGCGAAGGAAGCGGTAACGGCTGCTGCACGTCATCAACTGCTGCGATTGCTGGAAGGGATTGCCCAGGACGTGAAACGGTTTGCCAGTCGTAACTTGAAACAGGTTATGATTCATGTGGGGTTTGGCAAGTTACGCAGCCGTTTGACCAGCTTGCCGGAGAGCCTTCAGGAGGCCTATCAGGTGATCGAAGTTTCGAGATCGGTAGATTCGATGGAACATGTTCACTTTTACGAACGTATGGGTATATATCAAATGTTAAAGGCGTTACCCCACTCCTTCCTGCAACCCTTTGTCCAGGATCACTTGGGTATGTTGATTGCACATGACCAAACGCATCACCTGCGATTGGTAGAGACGTTGGATGCTTATCTGCAGAACTTTGGTTCCAAACGGGATGCGGCCGCCCAGTTATTTATTCATCGGCAAACGTTGTACAACAGACTGGAGAAGCTGGAAGAACTGATGGGTCCAGGTTACATGGATCAAGGGAGAAGAATCTGTCTGGAGATGGCGCTGCTCGCGCACGCGATGATTGAGAATGGACAGTGGCAATCCTCTTGATGAGGCGAAAGGGATGCAACACAGACTGTGCATCGATCTTACACTACCTTGAGCACAGTCTAGCAGTTTTTACTAATCCGCCGGGTATGTCGTAATGAAGCAGGCAGGCGTTGCAGAGTGGAAATGGAGCGTCGGCCCCGATAAAGCTTCGTTTGACCGGAGGAAGGTGCCAGTGATAATGAAGAAGGAGCAGCCAGCCGATACGGGGGTGACGACCGGTCGGGACGTCCTTCCTGTTCTGCTTCATTGCCCTCCATTGAAATGCCACTTTGGTGCAGCCATTCATTAAGTCGTTTGGGATTGATTCCGAGTTGTCCGCTCAGATTACAGATATCGAGGTTTATTCTCACACAAATCCGCCTTTCCTGGAATATCGGGCTGGTAGTAGGGTTTGAAAGGGAAGCATGAATTCGAGATCGGTAAATGCTCATGTACATGTTGGCTGTGCTTGATCGGCGGAATGATCCATTATGTTAAGAAGTAGCGCGGAAGGGTCTATGTATACCTTGTAAAAACGTTTCCATGTCCGCTGTTTTAAATATTTACTATAAATTGGCTTTTAACAAGATTCTATCACTTCACATGCAACTGCGCGTCTCAATATAGTCTCAATTTTGTGAGAAAATATAGTATATTAAAAGTACCAGTATCTAGTACGGAGGACATATATGGGAAACAGTAGTGAGGCTCAATACGATAACTATGTTGGGGATGGGAAACGTTTTGTTGGTCGAGCCAAGGAACTGATGACTCTGGAGCGGTGGTTCAATCATCCGGAAGCGCCACTGACCATATTTTCAATTACGGGTATGGGAGGCATCGGTAAATCTTCCTTGCTTTCAGAGATGTTATCCGTATCTCGTGATCAAGGTGCGACGGCAATATGGATGGATGGCCGATCATGCGGCGCAACGCCTTCCGTTTTTATGGATTATTTGTCCTCTACGTTGGGGTTGGAAACACTGGATAATGACGGATATCCGCGACCACTGAGCTTGCTGAAAGACACTTCGGTCGAGAAGCGATTGGTCTTGGCAGTGGATAATTATGAAGAACTCGCACTGCTGGAAAGTTGGTTCATGGAAGTCTTCATATCCAAACTTCCGTTAAGAGGGATACTTGTCATTCTGGCATCACGCCCAGAACTGGCATCCGCCTGGCGGACACATCCCCGATTGCATCAGCGGTTTGTACAGATGCAGCTTCAACATTTTAACGTCGAAGAGATTTCGGAGTATATCTCGGTTGCGGGCTCTCTGAATCAGGGGATGGCAGGTACTATTACGAGAATGACCGATGGACATCCGCTGGGTCTGGCGCTTGCTGTGGAAGCTGCGGATCAGAGACGGAATCTTCCCCATGCCGAATGGGCTGAACTGTCGCATATGATCAGTGCCCGATTGCTGTTGGAACTGACAATTCCCCGTCTGCATCCCATGGTGGAGGTGTTAACCCTGCTTGGAACAGCAAATCAGGAATTGTTATCATCTGTACTGGATATGACTGTGACCCAAGAAGAGTACCACATGTTGAGACAGATGTCGTTTATTCGTTCCGGCCCGGATGGTCTTGCCCTGCATGACATGGGCAGGGTGCATCTGCTACGGGATTTGCGCCAACGTGAGCCGCATCGGTTGCAGACGATGCGTATCCAAATCGCGAAGTTGCTGAAACCGCTACATGAACAGGCAGGTTCGCATGAGCGCCGCCAGATTGCCCGGAAGATGTTGTTGCTCTGTCAGGAATCCATGCTTCAATTCCGCAAGTACGCGGATGTGTCCCGCGATTCCTTGTTCTCCCCTCTTGAAACGATGAAACAAGAGGATCTGCCTTCGCTGCACAGGCTGTTACAACAATGGTGTGAGTACAGCGTGGCACCAGATCAGGCCGTGTTCTATGGCCCGTTCCTGGATGAGCTGGCGCACCGTTATCCCGAAGGGATCGTATTGATGCGTGACCAGCTTGGAGAGCCGATCGCCATGTTCATTACAGTGCTAGTACATAGGGAAAGTAGCGGGCTGTTACTGAAGTATTTTCCAAATGAGATGAATGAATGCTTCACACCACAGGAGCTTGGCAATGATCCGGATCAGAGTGATACTCACTTTGCTTTGCTGGCTGCGGCAAGAGATGACGTGCCTGGTTACACACGAGAAGAACTGGTGGGGTATATGGCACTGGACCGACTGTCTCTGTTGGGTGATGGTGCGAGAGTGATATTGATTGCAACGAATCCTCATCTGAAGTTGTTCCTGCTGAGTATTGGCTTTCAGATGCGGAGAACCCGAACCCGTGCTTGTGACAGATATGAGGACCCGGCAGATGTGCTTGATTTGGATTTGCGTAGTGGGCAATTCGGAGCGTGGGTTATGTCCCTGCTTGATCCTGAATGGCAAGATGATCGGATACAGCTAGGAACAACGGTGCGGGAGCGGACATCCTGGTCGGAACAGGAGGTTCGCAAGATGCTGGGGCACCTTCGTTCTCCGGGAGAATTGCATAAATATGCTGGCAGGGTTAGAGGAGTAAAGGATGGAATCCAGTTACAGCTGTATGTCATGGATCTGTTGGAAGGCAGAGTGCATGGCCTATCTCCACAGGATCAGATGTTGTTATATGCGGCCTACTGGACGCATGCTGGCAATCCAACTGCCGCAGCCCAGACGTGTTCCATGAGTCGGGCGACATTTTATCGCCATCTCAGAACAGCGCTGACTCGCTTGGCGCGGATTTTGTAGGGTTCTATTCATTCATCATACCGATAATAACGACAAGAAGAGGCTGGTCATAGACCAAGCCTCTTCATGCGATTATAGAGCGTTGCCCTGGAGATGCCAAGCTGCTTGGCGAGGGTTCGTTTGTTACCACTTGATGCTTTCAGATATTGAATTAGAAGTTGCGCTTCATAGGTGTCCAATTTTTGCTGGTAGGTAACACCGGAGACAAGTTCGGAATCATCCGAGGGATCTGATTCGTCCACATTTGCAACTGTTCGAGGTTCTTGTTCTGCTCCCGCCGAATCCTGACGTTGCTGATATTCGTTGTTGGCATGTGAATGGATTCCGGATGTCAGTTGAATTTCGGACTGTTCTTGCATGGTGAGGGAAGTGAGGGTATCGGGCAGATATTCCTGCTTCACCTCACCATCTGTCGTCAGAATGGTCAGGCGTTCGATCACATTTCGTAATTCACGCACATTGCCTGGCCAATCATATTGGAACAGCAACTTGAACACTTCAGGTGGAACCAACTCAATATGACGGTTATAGAGCAATGAGAATTCTTGAAGGAACGTCTGGGTTAATTCATATATATCTTCCTTGCGCATACGCAGAGGAGGGATGACAAGGTTAATGACATTCAGCCGATAGTAGAGATCTTCTCGGAATTGATTACGGGCAATCATACTCATTAGATTTTGGTTGGTTGCTGCGATAATCCGGCAGTTGGCCTGTTTCATACGCGTTCCCCCCACAGGAAAGTAACTCTTCTCCTGCAACACCCGAAGCAGTTTCACTTGTAATTCCAATGGCATCTCACCGATTTCATCCAGAAAAAGAGTACCCCCTTCGGCAAGCTCAATCTTGCCCTTTTTGCCTTTGGGATCTGCTCCGGAGAAGGCACCTTTTTCGTAGCCGAATAACTCACTTTCAAACAAGGAAGCAGGGATTGCCCCACAGTTAATAGCGATGAACGGTGCAGTCTGCAATTCACGTAGATCATGAATGGCTTTGGCGAATAACTCCTTGCCTGTGCCGCTCTCCCCAAGAATAAGTACGGTTGCTGAGGTGGTACTGATCTTGCGAATGGTCTCCATGCACTGCTTGATGACCGGGCTGCTGCCCTTGATTCTGGCAAATGGATCTAATTCGGGACGTAGCCGAGCAACGGCTTTCTCCAGGTGCTGGACTTTGGAGGTCATATGTAATAGTTCCTGATGTAATCGGATTTCGGTTGTTATATCCACTTCGGCAGCAACTGCACCCACAATATGTCCATCCAGTTGGACAGGACGAGCATTAATCAGGGCGAAGAGGTCGGGCCGTGGCTGATGCTGTTTGCGGTAGACCGTTTCACCGGTATACAACGTTTTGAGAGACTGTAGCCGATCTGGAGGGAAAAAGTCCGCCGCAGGTTGTCCGATGATGTCTTTTTTGCTGATCGAAAAAACATGCTCCGCGCCAGTTGTCCAGTAGGCCACCTTGGCGTCTTCATTAATTAATGTCAGAGCTGAACCCGCTGTCTCCAGTGTGGTCTCAAAATAAGCTTCTATTAAGCGATGCGCATGCATCATGGCATGCAAAACATCGGATACGGCGATATATCCCAATAGGGGTCCATCATCCTGAATGAATAAATAAGAAGATGTGTCGAATAAGCAGAAGGCATCTACCAACGATGTTGATGACGGAATGGTAAGTGTGGGGAGGTCTGTATCCAGAACATCCATATCCGTACGCAATAAAGACATTAATTCTGGAAGTAAATGTTTCATCGATATCACCTCAGTTAGAACATAACTTTTGAAAACGACTTCTTTTACATGAGTTACTTACTAGTGATCTACATATGAAATGACTGGAGAATGATGGTTACCCATATTATAACTTTCCAAATGAGGTGTGTATATATTTTTTGACATGAAGCATACATGTTGTCGGCACAGAAGAGATAAATGTTGAATTTCCACTTCTTTTATTTCCTTTTACTATTATTTTAAGGAATTAATACTAATTTGTATGGGCCATTCAGTAATTTAAGTAAGGGTTGAGTTATTAAAAATGACATTTGAGTTACCTGATTAAACTGTTATTTCTCGATCTGCTACACGGGCAGTTGAAGTGATTATTCATATAGAACATGAATTGTCCACACCATTAAGAAACTTCTGAATAATGCTATATGAAGGCAATCCGCATGAAGAAGAACCAAAGGAGGGTAATGAAATGGCTATTCTATCAACTGGGCCCATTGAGAATAATATTTCAGGGATAACAGGGATCCGACCGACTCAATCCGTTACGGTCAAAATCGATAACCGGAATGCGACAGATGTGTTCACAGTACTTCTTTTGGGCTATTACCTTAATGGAGTCAGAACATTATATGTGGAAGAACTGCTCAATGTATCACCTAATCAGGTCATAACCAAAGATTATGATGGGAATTTTGATGCTTTTGAGTTTGTATTTTCAACCTCAGACACGGCTGCTCCAGAAGCACAAATATCCGTATGGGGCAAAGATGCCGCAGACGAATTAGTCGCGGCTCACCGATTGGTATCCCAAGAGTTATTGGGAGAAACGCCGAGCACAACAGGCGTCACAGGAGCCACAGGAGTCACTGGAGCAACAGGCGTCACGGGAGTTACAGGTGTGACAGGGGGCACCGGAGTTACTGGAGTGACAGGAGCGACGGGCATTACGGGAGTAACAGGGGGCACCGGGGCTACTGGAGTGACAGGTGCCACGGGCATTTCTGGAGTAACGGGAAGCACCGGGGCTACTGGCGTAACAGGTGTCACCGGGGTTACAGGAGTAACGGGAGGTACCGGAGCTACCGGGATAACAGGAGCCACGGGCGTTACGGGAGTAACGGGAAGCACCGGGGCCACCGGAATAACAGGAGCCACGGGCGTTACGGGAGTAACGGGAAGCACCGGGGCCACCGGAGTGACAGGAGCGACGGGCATTACGGGAGCAACGGGAAGCACCGGAGCTACTGGCGTAACAGGAGCCACGGGCGTTACGGGAGCAACGGGAAGCACCGGAGCTACTGGCATAACAGGAGCCACGGGCGTTACGGGAGCAACGGGAAGCACCGGAGCTACTGGCGTGACAGGAGCCACTGGCGTTACGGGAGTAACAGGAAGCACTGGAGTTACCGGAGTGACAGGAGCCACGGGCATTACGGGAGTAACAGGAGCAACGGGGGTTACGGGAACTACGGGTGTGACAGGGTCCACTGGAGCAACCGGTACAGCAGGGCAAGGGTTGTCCTCGTACGCCTATATTTTTAATACTTCAGCCCAGACTGTAGCTACCGAAACAGACATAACCTTTGATAGCAACCAAAATCTCAATAATATTACTCACACGCCCAATACCGCTGCGATTATTATTGGTAATGCTGGGGACTATGCGGTGTTCTTTATCGTTGCAGGTGTGCAGGCAAACCAATTCACCCTTTATCAAAACGGAGCCCCTGTAGGTGGCAGTGTATATGGTTCAGGAGCTGGCACTCAACCGAATCCAGGCATGGTCATTATTACCGCTGCTCCCGGTGATGTGCTGACATTACGGAATCATTCCAGTGCATCAGCAGTTGATCTGCAAACTCTGGCAGGCGGAACACAGATCAATGCCAATGCCTCTATTCTTATTCAACAATTGAGCAGCTAACTCAAGCTTGAGCTTTGAAGAAGAATGGGAATCGAGCTACACGATGGGAGGATTTAAAGTCAAATTACAAAGGGGGTTACTGAATGGCCATATTATCAACTGGGCCTATTGAAAATAATATTTCAGGTGTAACAGGCACCCGCCCCACTCAATTTATTACTGTTAAGATTGATAACCGGAATTTGACTGATGTGTATAGTGTACTTCTGTCAGGGTACTTCTTAGATGGAGTTCGGACGTTATATGTTGAAGAGTTATTTAATGTATTGCCTAATCAGGTCGTAACCAAAGACTTTGTGGCTAATTTTGATGCGTTCGAGTTTATATTTTCTACTGCAGACACAGCTGCTCCAGAAGCACAAATTTCGGTGTGGGGCAAAGATGCCGAAGGTGAGTTGGTGACGGCTCATCGGTTGGTGTCGCAGGAGTTGCTGGGTGAATCTCTGGGTATAACAGGTGTTACGGGAGCCACAGGAAATACGGGTGCAACAGGAGCCACGGGAGCTACCGGAGTTACCGGAGTTACCGGAGTTACCGGAGCTACAGGAGCAACAGGTGTTACTGGAAGTACCGGCATTACCGGATCAACAGGAGCCACGGGCGTTACTGGAAGTACCGGGGTAACCGGGGCGACAGGACTGACAGGAGCTACCGGGATTACCGGAGCGACAGGAGCCACGGGCGTTACTGGAAGTACCGGAGTAACCGGAGCGACAGGACTGACAGGAGCTACCGGCATTACCGGAGCAACAGGAGCCACGGGCGTTACTGGAAGTACCGGGGTAACCGGGGCGACAGGACTGACAGGAGCTACCGGGATTACTGGAGCAACAGGAGCAACGGGTGTTACTGGAAGTACCGGTGCCACAGGAAGCACTGGAGTTACTGGAGCAACTGGTGTAACCATACCTACTTCCGTGAATCTAATTTACGTAGCTAATTCTGGAAGTAATAATGTCAGTGTGATTAACGGAAATACCAATGCCATTGTGACCACGATCCCCGTAGGCAGCGAGCCTCAGTTTATAGCAGTGAATTCAAACACCAACCTCATTTATGTGACTAATTTTGGGGACGATACGGTTTCGGTCATTGACGGAAATACCAACACTATTGTCACAACTATTCCGGTAGGTGTTCAGCCAGAGGGGATAGCTGTGAATCTAAACACGAACCTGATTTATGTTAATAATTTTAGCGACAATACAGTTTCCGTCATTAACGGAAATACGAATACGGTTGTTGCAACCATTCCAGTGGGCACTGAACCATTCGGTGTGGCGGTTAATCCAATCACAAACTTCATCTATGTTACTAATGTAGGGGACGGCACAGTTTCTGTCATTGATGGAGATACCAATATCGTTGTAGATACTGTTAATGTAGGCGCACAGCCATTGGGAGTAGCAGTGAATTTAACAGATAACAGGATTTATGTGGTAAATAACGGTGATAACACCGTCTCGGTTATTAGTGGATTTTCCGATAACATTATAGCTACTATTCCGGTGGGAACAGGGCCATTTGGAGTGGGGGTAAATTCAAACACTAACCTTGTCTATGTGTCAAACAACAACGATAATACTGTTTCTGTCATTGACGGAAGTGGCAATACTGTTGTTACTACCATCCCGGTGGGATCTGCACCATCCGGTATCGGCGTGAACCCTTTAACCAATGGAGTTTACGTTGCGAACAATACGGGTGGCAATATCTCTGTAATTGATGGAAATAGCAATACCGTTTCAGACACAATTACCGTAAACTCCGGACCATTGGGTATAGGGATAAATCCGTAATGAGCTTGTAATTTTGATTAATAAATGAGTGTGTCCAGAAAAATAGACATTTAAAATTGGGGTTGCTAATTTTTTAGACATTAAGAGAAGAAACGGAAAGTTAGATACTCTTGTAAAGTGTTCCTACAGAAAAAACCATGTGCCCAGAAAGAAAGAGGCAACATGGTTTTCTTTTGTCTTTTTTCATATATATATTGATCCAGCTGGAAAATAACTATCGGAACATATTCTTAACGACCATCCAGAGATTAGCCGGTTTTTCGGCCAAACGGCGGGTATAGTACGGATACCACATGGTGCCATAAGGTACGTAACAGCGAATGCGATAGCCTTCTTTGGCGAGACGTTCCTGTTCGCTCATGCGCAGACCATATAACATCTGAAATTCAAAGGCATCCAGAGAGATTCCCCGATCCTTGGCGTATTGTTTTGTCCAGTTAATGATGTGATCATCATGCGAGGCAACCGCAGTGTACACACCCTGATCGAGGTGATTACGAATCATCGTTTTGAATTGATGAATGACTTCAGAAGTATTCTGATAGGCGACTGATCCGGGTTCTTTGTAAGCACCTTTAACCAGCCGAAGCCGAATGCCTTCCCGAATCATATCACGTGTATCTTCTTCGGTGCGATGCAGGTAGGCTTGCAATACTGTGCCTGTATTATGCAGTCCTTCCGAGTGCAGTCTTCGGACAATATCCAGCGTTGCTTGAGTAAATGGACTATCCTCCATATCAATTCGAACAAATAGATCATGTAATTTGGCTTGTGCGGCAACGGTACGGATATTTCGATAACCCTCTTCCGGGTCAAGTGCGAGGCCCATCTGGGTTGGTTTCAGCGAGACGTTGGAGTCTACGCCTTCACGTGCAATGCCTTCTACCAGTCGTACATACTCATCCCTGTATAATGCCGCTTCGCTTAGACGTGTGATACCTTCACCCAGATGATCGAGCGTAGCCATAATGCCTTTATTATTGAGTATGTGGATCTCTTTGAGAGCTTCTTCCAAGGTGTTTCCTGCGATAAATTTGCCTGCCAGCTTCTTACCATATCTAATGGACAGGTTCTCTACAGCTTTGTTGCCTGCCACGGTTAATAAGGTTTTACGATATATTTCCGTTCCCACACTCATTTTCGTTTCCTCCTTCAGCATTGTGCAAACTTAATTCAAGCAAGAAACGTGCCAGATTTGGCGATGGTCTACTATTTTTCATGGAAATTTTAACTTTATAAAAAGGAATTAAAAAAATCTGGGGATAACAGCGATCGGAAGGTTATTCTGTCATCGGAGTGGCCCGCGTGAATTTTCAGTAGTTGAATTTAACGAGAAAAATATTTCAATCTCAACCGGAGTTGGCACGGATTTTGCTACATATATTTGGTGATGAGTAACATGCAAAATAATTCAGGCGAGCAGCCAGCGAATCCCACATCTTGAAGGAGGAATCATTGATGAATATCCCTTTTGTTAACGAACCATTCACACCCTTTGCAGTCCAGGCGAACCAGGAAGCATTTGAAGACGCACTTCGTCAGGTAGAAGCTGAACTTGGGCAGGAATACCCGATTATTATTGGTGGGCAAAAAATAACAAGCAGCCGCACGTTAACTTCCGTGAACCCCGCAGCCAAGAATCAAGTTGTCGGAACGATCCATCAGGCAGATCGAGAATTGGCCGAAAAGGCCATTCAGACAGCGGCGGAGACATTCCAGACATGGAAACATACGGACCCGAATGAACGGGCTCGTTATCTATACAAAGCAGCTGCCATTATGCGCCGTCGCAAGCATGAGTTCTCTGCATGGATGGTTTATGAAGCCGGCAAGACTTGGCCTGAAGCCGATGCGGATACAGCGGAAGCCATTGATTTTATGGAATTCTATGCACGGGATATGCAGCGACTGAGTGAACCGCAGCCCCTCGTGCGGATTGCAGGGGAAGATAATGAACTGAGTTATATACCGCTGGGCGTTGGTGTTGTTATTCCACCTTGGAACTTCCCGCTGGCAATTATGGCAGGCATGACCTCTGCTGCACTGGTATCCGGCAACACGGTGGTGTTAAAACCCGCCAGTACAACTCCGGTGATTGCCGCCAAGTTTATGGAGCTGCTCGCAGAAGTTGGCCTGCCAGATGGCGTTGTGAACTTCTTACCAGGACCAGGCAGTGAAGTGGGTGATTATCTCGTGGATCATGCGCTCACCCGTTTTATCAGTTTCACCGGTTCCAGAGATGTAGGACTGCGAATTAATGAACGTGCAGCACGAACAGCTCCATGTCAGAAGTGGATCAAACGGGTTATTGCAGAGATGGGCGGCAAGGATTCCATCGTAGTAGACAGTGACAGTGATCTGGAACTCGCGGCAGAGTCCATTACCGCTTCGGCATTTGGTTTCTCAGGACAGAAATGTTCGGCGTGTTCCCGTGCCATTATTCATAAGGATGTATATGATGAAGTATTGCAAAAAGTGATTGAACGGACACAGAAACTGACGATGGGTAGTCCGCTTGAAGTTGGCAGTCAGGTTGGGCCAGTTATCGATGACAAGGCCTATGCGAAGATCACGGAATATATTGAAATTGGCAAGAGAGAGGGTCGTCTTGTACATGGTGGCGGTACCGGGAACGTTGAAGGGTATTTCATTGAACCAACCATAATTGCCGATGTGGACCCGAAAGCCCGAATTGCTCAGGATGAAATTTTTGGACCTGTGCTTGCGTTCATCAAAGCAGATTCCTTTCAGGATGCATTGGATATCGCTAATAATACAGACTATGGTCTGACCGGCGCGGTGATCTCACGTAATCGTGAACATCTGGAACAGGCAAGACGTGAATACTTTGCGGGTAATCTGTATTTCAACCGGAAATGTACCGGAGCACTGGTTGGCACACATCCATTTGGCGGATTTAACATGTCAGGCACGGATTCCAAGGCAGGTGGAAGAGACTATCTGCTGCTATTTACACAGGCGAAGCTGGTGTCGGAGAAATACTAGACAGATTAGCCATAATCCAACTAAAAATTTCTTACATTTGCTTGAATAGTATGCTATTATCCCTGCAAATCCTTTTGTTCGTATAAGAAACACAGATGTTTATTGCCGAAGGCATAAGGAGGGAAACGGATGTTAGGTGTTCAGTTGGTACAGGAACAACGTATTCGGCTGTCCATCACGCCGGAGATGAAACAATCCTTTCATTTGCTAACCATGTCTGGCCATGATCTGACCCGTTACTTGCTGGATGCAGCGGAGGAAAATCCAGTACTTGAACTGGAAGAACAAGCAGCGCCTCTCGCCCGGATTCCGCGGCGAATGGATCAGCGCAGGTATGATTCCTATGATCCGTTGCTTCAGGCCAAAGGTGCCGAACCTACTTTGGAACAATTGCTGATTGCGCAAATTCGAGTGATGACAATTCCAGACGAATTGGAAAATATGGCGGTATATTTGGCAGGGTGCGTTAATGATGATGGTTATCTGACGGTTGAACTGGCAGAGGTGCAAGCAACACTTGAGCTTCCGATGAGCAAGATTGCAGCGGGACTGGAGCTTCTCCAATCGCTGGACCCTGCTGGTGTAGGGGCGCGGAATCTGCAAGAATGTCTGTTGCTCCAGATTAGACGTGATCCATCAGCAGCGCTGAATGCGGAGCGGATGTTAGGAGCGGGATTGGAAGCACTGGTTCCTTTTCACCCAGGTAGAACAGGGAGTCGATTAGGTATGACTTTACGGGAAGCTCAGACTGCCTATGACTATATTACACGTCTGGACCCCAAGCCCTGTCGATCCATCGGATGTACAGAACGGCCACATTACATTATTCCGGATGCCATTGTTGGGTTGCGTAACGGTGAGGTCCATTATAGTTTGCATGCAGCAGGTAACCCTCGTGTATCGATGAATGAAGCGTGCTTCCGCTGGATCAGGGAAGAGGCTCCCGACGCAATCTGGTCTACCCGCGTGGCAGAGGCGAGGGCTATCATTCGGAGTGTACATTTGCGGCGCAGGACTTTAGTACGTGTGCTGACGGCAGTGATGGAAGAGCAGAAGCACTTTTTGGTCAAAGGCCCATCCGCGCTAAAACCGCTTAATCTGGCTGTTATTGCAGAGAAGATTGGCATGCATGAATCAACGGTAAGTCGTGCGGTGAACGGTAAATACATTGAGACCCCACATGGTGTATATGAACTCAGGGCTTTTTTTGACTCGGGAATCAGTACAACGTCAGGGGATAAAACATCAGCAACAGCGGTGAAACGTAGATTAAAAGAAATCATTCGCACGGAACAGGCTCAGCGTCCATACTCGGATAGTCATTTGGCTACACTGCTCGCCGAGGAGGGAATTGTCATCTCTCGTAGAACGGTTGCCAAGTACAGGGAGGAACTTCAGATTCTGCCTTCCCTTGAGCGTAAACGGTGGGCTTAATCGAATAGCTGGCGTCTTATCATCTCTGAATACAAGAACCCCCGCAAACCGGATGAACGGTCTGCGAGGGTTCTTGTTAATTATTTGTGTTTGGGTTGCTGCATCAGTTTTCCTGATTACCTACAAACGTTCCATATTACGCAGGAAGTGTTCTCCGGCAATCCCTGGTGTAGTCATCTGTTCCGGATGAAGAATCTCTTCCAGTTCTTCCGGTGTCAGCAATCCGCGTTCGAGAATAATCTCTTGCAAGGAAAGTCCAGTCTTGAGCGCTTCCTTCACGATGGAAGCTGCCACATTATAACCTAAGTGCGGGTTCAACGCCGTAACCACACTGAAACTTTGCTTCATGATTAATTCGCAGCGCTCACGGTTAGCTTCCATCTCTTCAACTGCATAACGTGTGAACACATCGATGCCGTTATTCATAATTTTCAGCGATTGCAGCAAGTTGAACGCAATAACTGGGCCCATGACATTCAGCTCGAATTGACCGGCTTCACACGCCATACAGATCGTATGATCATTCCCCATCACCTGGAAGGATACCTGGTTAATGACTTCTGCCATAACGGGGTTGACTTTGCCCGGCATAATGGACGAACCTGGCTGACGCGGTGGCAGGCGCAATTCATTGAATCCTGCACGCGGACCTGAAGCCATCATGCGAATATCATTACAGATTTTGGAAAGGCTAACCGCACATACCTTCAGCGCCGCTGAAAGTTCCAGATAGGCATCTGTGTTCTGCGTTGCATCCACGAGATGCTCAGCTGTTTGTAGTGGAAGTCCGGTAACATCAGACAGGTGCTCTGTAACCTTGACGATATATTCGGGTTTGGCATTAAGTCCAGTACCTACCGCAGTTGCACCCATGTTAATGGTAAGCAGGCGGCGATTGGCGAATTCAAGACGCTCGATATCCCGTCCGATGACGCGGGCATAAGCACCGAATTCTTGTCCAAGGCGAATAGGCACGGCATCCTGAAGATGGGTACGGCCAACCTTGACCACATCGTTGAATTCCACTTCTTTTTTACGGAACGCATCCTGTAGTCTTTTCATAGTAGCGAGTAACGTCTCCGACAGTCGGTACGCCGCAATGCGCAGTGCTGTAGGTACTACGTCATTGGTGGACTGGGACATGTTCACATGATTATTGGGATTGCAATGGAAGTAGTCTCCCTTGCTTTTGGTTAACAGTTCCAGCCCGCGGTTGGCCAAAATTTCGTTCATATTCATATTCATGGAGGTGCCTGCACCGCCCTGAATGGAGTCTACAATAAAATGATCCAGATGATGGCCTTTCATCATTTCTTCAGCCGCCATGACAATCACATCGCCAATCTTGCTCGGCAGCATCTTCAACTCCATGTTGGTAATCGCTGCTGCCTTCTTCACCGCAGCCAGAGCCGTGATCAGCTCCCGGTGTACCGGAACGCCGGTAATCGGGAAGTTTTCCACGGCCCGTACCGTCTGAATTCCGTAATAAGCATAAGCCGGGATTTCTTTTTCACCGATAAAATCTTTCTCCGTCCGTGTGGACATAGTAGACATCTCGTTCGCCTCCAGTGGCATCAATAAAAATAGTTCGGCTCCAGCGTTGCTGAAGCGCACTCAGTATATCATTTAAGCAAAATGGATGCCAATCTAAATCATTTGGCCTCTTGTGCCGATAATAAATAAAATTAGGGATATTAAATGGAATATTATTCAATTTTTAAGAAAGGGAGGGGTGGCCAAGCTTGTCTTATACATTATGCGCTTTATGGTAGAGAAGTCATGCATGAACGGCAAGTATGGGGGAAATAGAACGTTTTCAGTGATATATATCACATGAAATTTGGTACTTGATTGGTAAAATAGGAAAAAAGGACTACGGGGTGTGCATATGAAATGGACTTTAGGAGCAAAGACTGTCGCAGGTCTGGTACTGATTTCGATTATTACCTACGGAACTAGCGGCTTTTTTATATTTTTTGTCAAAGACTGGGTTACGTTAGATATTCCGAATTGGGTATACATATCGATTATCCTGATCATGGGAGTATGCTGGAACGGGATTCTGGGATGGTTTGCCTCACGCTGGCTGACTCGTCCAATCGTTCACCTGTCCCGGGCTGCACAGCAGGTTTCAGCGGGGGATCTGACAACCGAAATTCCGCAGCGACGCACGCAGGATGAACTTACCGTATTATATGATGCTTTTCGCGCAATGGTTTCTAACCTTCGAAGCATTGTAAATGATATTGCAGACAGTACAAGAACGACTTCACAGAACGCACAGTCTCTGAGTGAAGCGATTACCCAAGCCGCCGAACAGATCGAGATGATGTCGGATGCGGTGGATCATATTGCTGTAGGCGTAGAAGAGCAGAAGGTCACTTCCCATCAATCTCTGATCACTGCGGATGAGATGCTGAACGATTTCCAGCGTATGCATAGCCAGTCCATGGACATGACAGAGATGTCCGGTCAGATGGAACGATCGGTGGATCATACAAAACAGACTTTCTCATCGTTGATGAAAGGGATGGACGAGCTGGCCGAGTCGCACAATCGTTCTCGCGACATTATGTTGTTGCTGGAGAAGGAAGCCTCCGATATCGAGGTAATAACCCAGTCTGTCAAAAACATCGCTGAGGAAACAGGGTTACTTGCCCTGAATGCATCCATTGAGGCTGCACGAGCTGGCGAAGAAGGTTCTGGTTTTGCAGTCGTGGCGCAGCAGATCCGCAAGCTGGCAGACGAAAGTAAGGCATCGGTACACCGTATTAATGAGTTGATTAGTCGTGTGCAAGAGCGGATCAGGGAGACAGCTCAACTGTCTCATGAGCAGCATGGTCTCGTGGTTAATGAATCGGAGCGGACCATCTCTGTGGATCAGACGTTGCATGAACTGACAGGCACGGTGGAAGTATTTATGAAGGGTGCGCATGATATCGGTTCCAAGATTGCAGAACAGACCGGTCGCGTGGAGCAAACGCACGGTCATGTGAAGAAGATCCAGGGGAAAGCCGGATCGTTCTCGGATGAGGCGAGACGAATTATGGATGCCGCACACGAAGAGACAGCCATCATGGAGGAGATTTCATCCTCGGCTGAAGAACTGAGACAATTAACCGATCGGTTATTGGACAAAACCAAAGCATTCCGGATGCAGCCTTAAGCTGTGTTCGGGATTTTTTTTGTTTTTGGAGAACAGTTTTGGAATGATAATTTGCTTATTCTGGTTAAAGCCGAACGTTCTTTCGTGTAAACGAAAATTTGTAAAGATTATTTTATGAAAGATTAACAAATTCGCAACTTGCAGGCGATAAATGAAGATATAATAGGATTATCACAACAGATAAAGGAGCCCAGTATATTGAAAACTTGGACAGGTATCCTGCTGATGATTATTTTGGCGGTAGCTACAATTAGTACAACTTCGGCTGCCAGAACCATGAATGAATCGCAAAAACAGCTTAACATAGATGATCAATCCAGCCAGACCGAAGTGGTCGAGGCTTCCAATATAGATACACTGCATGACACAGCGAAGACAACACAGGAATCCATTCCCGTGATAGAGGAATACGTTTCGGTAGCTCCAGAGAATGAGAACGTCAGATTATACCCTATGAAAGTTGAGGGTTCAGGATATATATATAACGGAATGATTTTGGAAGTGGACGGCAAAACGCGAGATTTTAGTGATTGGCAGGGAGAAGGCGGGTCTTACAAACCCGAAGTGCACGAGCTGGATCTGAATGGAGACGGCCAGAAAGAAATTATTGTTTTGTACACGGAAGGTCATGGAACAGGTATTTATTTGGGACAAGCACGTATCATTAATCCGGTAACGCTGGAAGAGATGAAGATGCAATCTCTGGATGAGATTGCGAAACAACATGTGAAGTCGAAAGTTACGGTTAGATCAGACCGCGTGGATGTTGATGTCGCCATAGATGGCGTTCAAGCAGAACCTTTACGGATCGAGGAAGATACGAGTGGCGGCGTATATAACGAAGAGTTGGGATTCGGTGGAGTAACCTATTACAGTGTAGAAGATGGCCAGCTTGTCGTATCAGCAGCAGGATCTTACGGTGCGGCTTTATATGCGGGTGATCTGACATTCACTTATGAGTATCAAGATGGCGAGTGGAAGGCCGTAGATTTGAAGTACAGCATGGAAATGTATGAAGAAGAATATTATGAATCTTTTGATTGATAGCGTCGTGTAGACACTGGTGTGGCGAGGGTTGGCAGTTCTCGTGGTGAAAGTGAAGTTCTGCCAGATATGCATGTGCAAAGAATAGCTACCTATCTCCCTTGACGGGTAGTAGGGAACAGGACGAGGCTGAAAAAAATCGGGACATACAGCCTCGTTTTGTGCTGCCTACAGATAGGGAATTTGTACTAAAAATGCAGTAAACAATTGACATTATCACTTTAGTCGTTTAAATGTATAAAGGACAAATCATTTTAACATTCAGGAGGGATTTTGATGAAGAAAAAGGTTGTACTGGGTTTGATGGTAGGCACATTAACGCTTGGGATCGGAACAGGTGCACTCGCAGCAACAGGACTGGAACAGATTAAAGCTTATCTGAACAGCAAGATTACGCTAAAAATGAATGGTGCCACGGTGACAGCCAAAGATGCCAATGGTAAAACAGTGTTGCCTATCACTTACAACGGAACGACTTATTTGCCTGTGCGTGCTGTGGGATCTTTGCTTGGGACAGAGATCACTTATGACAGTGCAACTTCATCCGTCCTGATTGGCGGAACGAATGGATCTGCGCCCGTAACCAACGGAAAAGTAACGCTGAGTGCACTTGGAACATCCGTACTGGGATCTACCGCTTGGCACACCAAAGATCCTAAGGATACCACATATAAAGGCAAGGATTACAAGGATGTTTATCTGCATAATGATCCTACGAAACAGGGGGATGATATCCAGATTAATACGGGTAAAAAGTATTCTTCTCTGCACTTGGAACTTGCCGCGCTGAAAGGAAATCAGGAGATTCATATCTATGATCAGGATCTCGCGACACTCAAAAAGTTCAATATCTCTCCAGAAAGCGGTATGATGAGTCTAGATGTGGATGTTAAAGGTACAGACGCTGTCTATGTAGAGATTGTATCTGAAGATCCGGGTTCGGCTCTGTTTGTACCGCTCACAACATCGTATCTGACGAAGTAAAACACAATCTGCAAGTTTGCGACCTTACAGAAGGGGCAAGGCAAGCATAAACATAAAAAAACGATGATTCACTAGGCGATTCCTGAACCGTATCCGGTATTCAGAGTTGCCTGGTGAACATCGTTTTTATTTTCTTTTTGTTACGAATATTAGCGGATCATGGTATCCAGTGGTTTCAGGTTCGCTTCAATCTCAGCGCGGCGGCCTTCAAGGAATGGAGGCAAGGCAAGCGATTCTCCCAGATGCTCCAATTCTTCGTCTGTATCAAATCCCGGACCATCGGTTGCAAGTTCGAACAGAATACCGTTTGCTTCACGGAAATACAGGGAGCGGAAGTAGAAGCGATCTACAAAACCGGAGTTAGGGAATTGGAAGTTATGAACCCGTTCCACCCATTGTTTGAGTTCTTCTTCGTTATCCACACGGAACGCAACATGGTGTACACTGCCACGTCCAGGACGCTCTTGGGCAAGGTCATTCCGTTCCTCAACATGCACCTCGGAGCCGCTGCCACCTTCGCCGGATTCAAAAACGAGTACATCAGGTTGACCTGGAGTAAAGGCAGGGTAACTTCCTTTGGCTCTGAAACCAAGTAGTTCGGTGAGAACCGGAGCGGTAAGGGAAGCATCTTTTACCGTAAGATGGATGGGGCCAAGACCTACAATGCCATACTCGGCAGGCACAGGGCTCTGATCCCATGGTTTACCACCAGCGACACCTGTATTGTTTTCATCGGAGACCAGAATCAGACGTTGTCCTTCAAAGTCTGTGAACGAGAGCGTGGCACGGCCACCCCGTTCAACAATCTCTCCATGTGGGACTTCGAATTCGTCAAAACGTTGCTGCCAGTACGTAAGTGCCGCATCACTTGGAACGCGCAGTGACGTTCCAGATATGCTGTTCACCCCTTCACGAGTCTGTCCGGCCATCGGAATCTCGAAGAAGGTAAGTTCGGTACCCGGATTACCTTTCTCATCGCCATAGAAGAGATGGTAGACGGACACGTCGTCCTGGTTGACTGTTTTTTTGATGAGGCGCAGACCCATGATATTAGTGTAGAAACGATAGTTCTGATCGGCATGTGCTGTTAGAGCGGATACGTGGTGAAGTCCTTTGATTTGCATAATAATTCCTCCTAGTTAGGTTATACGTTCAACTAAGGATTATTTACACTGATACTACGATGACAGAACAACCTTCCGATCGCTGTTATCCCCAGATTTTTTGATTCCTTTTTTGAAAGGGGAAATCCGGGGATAGCATATGCTTCCGATGTAGCCTTCTTTCAGAAAGCTTTTAGGCGAACGCTCCGCTTCTTCAGGTTATTTCTGTCCTCTCCGTTATCGTGTAAAAGTTCAGTTGAACATTTTTTGAGTTTATTTTAATTTATTCTTTATTAAGAAAGTTACTAACTTTTCGTGTGTTTTGTTTATGGATTTATCTTAACATAAAGATATTTAAATTACAATGCTTATTTAGAATTCCAACTGGACAGTAATTTCATTCAATGGCAAAATGAAAAAGTTAACATTAAAGAGAGATAATGTTGGTGAGATCATTACAAAGGAGAGAAGAGATGCATGGCGTATCCACCATGGCTGGACCCTTATGACGCAGAGCCGTTTATCCTGTTCTCCCGTTCACATATCGTTTCGATTAGCGTAATTACAGCATTGATTGTACTGATGTTTTTGCTTCGACACCATCTTCGATCATGGTCAGAGAGGGCACGCCGCATACTGCGGATTGTTCTGGCCTGCATCATGTTTGCCTGCGAAATCGTGCTGCAACTCTGGTATGTGTATGGAGGGATATGGAGCCTGCAGACGTCACTGCCACTCGAACTATGCAGTCTGTCTCTGCTATTATCGGCGTTGTTACTGTTAACACGCAGTCGACTGTTACATTCTGTACTGCTGTTTGCAGGCATTGCTGGAGCCCTTATGGCGATCCTGACTCCTAATCTGGGTTATGGTTATGCACATTTTCGATTTATTCAATTTTTCGTTGCTCATGCCTGTATCATTCTGGCTTTACTCTACATGACCTGGGTGGAACAGCTGCGACCTAGCTGGAGATCTGTAGCAGGTTCGATGATATTTGTGAATGTGGCAGCATTAATCGTATACGTTGTAGATGTCATGCTTGACGCGAATTATATGTTTTTGAGACACAAGCCGAGTACACCCTCGGTGCTTGATATGTTAGGTCCGTATCCCATGTACATCCTTGGGGAAGAGATACTTGCGTTAGTCTTGTTTTCGCTAATGTACATTTTGCTCTTTGCCATCCCAGATCGGTTGAAGCATCGTGTGAAAAAAGGTAAAAGCTCCGCGCTATAGGGATAATCCTTGTAGTTGCGCCTGCGCCGCATCATAAACTCTTTATAAATAAAACATCCCGCAGTAACCTGACCGTATCAGATCGCTTGCGGGATGTTTGGGCGTTGTACCTGAATGGGGCCAACTTTTATTTATATTTTTATCCACGGAGCAGAGATTCCGCACCATCCACATAGATTCGTGTACCTGTAACATGAGAGGCTTCATCGGAAGCGAGGAACAGAACGAGGTTCGCCACTTGCTTCGACGTTCCAGGTTCGCCCTTGAGCGGATGTTCGTGACCCTCAGGGAATTCAACGGGAATCTGTACTTCTTTCAGATCATCGGACGGGTAGGTGTTATCATCAATGTTGGTATCGATGGCTCCTGGGCAGACGGCGTTTACGCGAATTTTATAACGAGCTAGCTCCAGTGCAGCCATCTTCGTAAATGCTGTTTGTCCCGCTTTGCTGGAAGCGTATGCAGAGAAACCGATCCCTGAGAAGACCCGGTTACCGTTGATGGAACTGGTGATAATGATGCTTCCGCCGTGTTCTTTCAGATGGGGGATGGCATATTTGACGGTTGCGAAGGTTCCGCGCATATTAATCTCCATCGTCTGGTCCCAGTCCTCGATTTCCATCGTTTCAATCGGGGCCATCGTTCCGTTAATGCCAGCATTCGCAAATATGATATCCAGTTTACCCGCTTCAGCCGCAGCCTGATTGATTGCCTTCTGCACATTATCCGGTTTGGAGATATCACATTCGATCACATACGCTTCTCCGCCAGCCTTTTCAATCGTCTGCTTGGTTTCCTCCGCATTTTCGGGTGTGCGATCCAGCATGTACACTTTGGCCCCATGCTCGGCGAAACGAATAGCGGTAGCCTGACCAATCCCCGATCCACCTCCGGTTACAATCGCGACTTTGCCTTCCAAACGTTGTTCTGTCATCTCTGATCCCTCCATGAGTTAGATTATCGTTGTACGCTCTACTTCTAACATACCCGGCTCAAGATGCGTGAATCATATGTGTATATATCAAAAAGAACAGGACCGCAATGCGGCCCTGTTCTTTGAACAGATCATCTTCATGATCTGTCTGCTGTAATATTATTTTGGCATGTGTGATAGAAGACACCCTTAGGTCATGCCCTGGTTTACTTATGTTTCTTCCAGTCCATAGCGCTGTTATTAAGCAAATATTCGAAGTCGTTATCCCGGCGCTTCTGCTCCGCTTGGCGAGCTTCTTCTGCTTGCTGACGTTCCTGCTCTTTAAGAGCCGCTTCGGCAGCCTTGGCTTCATCCGCCTGAGCTTTCAGCTTCTCCAGCACATCACTGCTAAGCAGATCCTTCAGTGTTGTGGGTTTATCCTGTGCTACTGCTGCTTTGGGAGCAGGAGTGCGTTTTTTGGATTTTGCCATAGGAAAATCTCCTTTCCAAACATGAATCAGGTTCCATTTAACGTACAGTAGTCATAGTATATCAGGTTCCCGTAAAGCATTCCATGAATCTGCGGAACAAAAGCAGGAAAACGAGGGTTGCGTGACGAATGAAAACGGGTATAAAATCATATACTATTACCGATACTGCGACTATTCCCTGGAGAAAGGAGTCGTTGTTCGTGGAAGTAAACCGTGGTTTACTGAAAGGGCTTGCATGGGGCGTTGCCTTTAGCTGCCCGTTATGGATTGCGATTATCGGCTGGTTACGTTTGATGGGATGGATGTATTGAGGATGATGCCGGAAGAGGTCATTTTTTATAAAGTCATAGATGTAACCGCTATCATTAAAATCAATAAATAAAGCTCTGCCTTGCGAGATTCGCAAAGGACAGAGCTTTTGTTTGTTTAGAGTTCATTAACAAGTCATAACCATGGATTATCACCCGTTTGGCAAGGAAGTTCATTAAGGCATTTTTACCGGCTCTGGATATTCCAGACCGTGGGTGTCTACCGTAACTTTTTTCATAACTTGATCGGAAACCGGTTTGTCACCTTCACCTATTTCCTGAGCAGCAATGTTATCCACAGTTTCTATGCCTTCCGTTACTTTACCGAAGGAAGCATAGGCATTATCCAAATGATCCGCGTCAGCTAACATGATGAAGAATTGGGAGCCTGCGGAATCCAGATCTCCATCTTTTCGTGCCATGGAAATAACTCCGCGAGTATGATTCAGGTGGTTTTTGTGACCATTGGATGTAAATTCGCCCTTAATCGTGTATCCCGGGCCGCCCGAACCGTTACCATTTGGGTCACCACTTTGAACCATAAAGCCTGGAATGACCCGGTGAAAGATCAGGCCGTCATAGAACCCCTGATTCGCTAGTGAAATAAAATTGTTCACCGTATTGGGTGCAATTTCCGGATATAACTCAATGACGATCTTCTGTCCATCTGCCATTTCAATAGTAGCTACCGGATTGGGACCCGTTGGTTCAACTGGAGCTGGTGTTTCTGTAGCGCCACTCGAAGGGCGTCCACAACCACTAATGACGATAAGCAGCATCGCGAGAACCAGCGAAACCACTGTGTTTTTTTTCCACCGTAAAGACATGAAAACGTTCCTCCTTGCATCTCTGCATTATATATTTTCTCCAAATCATATTTGGATATTTACCCAACTATCATACCGTTTTTGTGGACAGGATGGCAATGTAATACATGTGTTTATGGTGAACAAGGGATGGCCTTCATGGAATGATGGGTGTAAAATAAGGAAAATGCTTCCGCATCGGGGACGTACGGGTCTGTTCCGTCCGCTCCAATACACGGCAGTCCCGGCGTCAGTAACGGAAAGGGCGTGCGGGTATATGAACTTCTCGTGGAAGCGCAATCTGGTCATATTGTGGATTGGTGTATTTTTTTGCAGCACCGCCTATTCGATCTCGATTCCATTTCTGCCCCTGTTTCTAAGTGCTGACTTGGGGGTTCGTGATCACCTGGAGTTATGGTCAGGACTGGCATTTGGCATTACGTTTCTCGCGAGTGCACTCGTGTCTCCGTTCTGGGGATCACTGGCTGACAAATACGGACGCAAGCCCATGCTGATCCGGTCGGGATACAGCCTTGCCGTCTTGTATTTAATCAATTATTTCGTTCAGGACCCGTATTCTCTGATTGTTGTTCGATTGTTTCAGGGTCTGCTTGCAGGGTTTGTTCCAGCAGCGATTGCTCTGGTAGGCACAAATACACCTGAAGAGAAGACTGGTTATGCACTTGGTATTATGTCCACTGCAGGAGCCACTGGTGGTATTATTGGACCGTTAATTGGTGGCGTGGTGAGTCATTATTATGGCAACCGGAATGCATTTTTGTTTTCGGCTATTGTTGTGTTAGTCTCAGCAATCATCGCAACCTTCTGGGTAAAAGAAGAGAACTTCAACCGGAACAAAGCGCGTTCCCACGTCATGGATGACATTCGTGAAGCAAGAGCGAATCGTTTGTTTATGACGGTGCTTGGCATGATGGGCATATGTACATTCTCCGTCATGATTCTGGAGCCACTATTGACGGTCTATGTGATGGAGATGGGCGTTCAGCCGGATCGCGCCTCACTCAGCTCGGGTATTATTTTCTCAGCGGTGGGGGTAGCAACAGTTATTATGGCGCCGCGTTGGGGCAAGATTGGTTCAAGGATTGGATACGGTAAAGTGTTGATCATTGGACTTGTTGGTGGGGCTGTAGGGAATCTTCTGCAGTTCTTTACAACAGGTTATATAGCATTCGGCATTTTACGATTTGTGTATGGTTTATTCTTTGCGGCTGTATTTCCGGCAATTAACGCCATGATTGTGCAGGCTACCGCATCGAGTTTCCGGGGCAGGGCTTTTAGTCTGAATCAGTCCGCTGCCCAGATCGGGACGATGGCGGGACCGATTATTGGTGGTGTACTTGGGGGCTGGCTGCCGATACGCTGGATATTTATTATTAATGGAGTGGCATTGATCATCACTGCGATTGTAGCGAAGTGGTCAGGATTGGATCACAAACTGCCCTTGGCAAGTAAGGTTTCCGCTAAGCGGTGAAGCCGAATTGCAAAGAGAAAGTGAACTTACAGGTAACAAAAAAGATGACGCTGTGAAATTACAGACGTCATCTTTTTTAAGTCTACTACGGATCTATATAAGTTAGTCATCCGAAGAGGGCTCGCGAGAAGCCTTCTCTTTGGGAATGGCATGTTCGACCGCATCACGTTGATCCTCATCCTCAAGTGCTTCGGGGAAGGAGTCCTCAGTGAATAGTCCGAAGTCCGGGTCAATATCCCGTTCGGTCACGAGATTATCCGGTTCATGCACATGCTTTTGGTGATCTTCCTTCATCGTGTATGCACCTCCTCATTCAGGATGTCATAACAACTGTTAATGTCGTGGTGGAATGTCGTTCTCTGGTTTGGCATCCGCACCAGCACCATTAAGCAGATCGGTACCATGCAGCGCATCCGGATCGGGTGCAGCAGGATCAACCGGACTGTTCGGTTGCAGAAGATCTGCATCCGGTACAGATTCCAGCGGTGTCTCAGCCAAACGTGAATCCAATTCCGGCTCGTCCACAGCGGTTGTGGCTACGGGTGCCAGATCCGAATCTTCCGTTACAATCCGTCTGCCGGAAACTTCATCAAAGGTATCCATATCGCCTTCCGGGACTTCCGTCTCCGGCGGAATATCGCGGGACCTCTGATAACGGTCATAATAGCGGTCGCTCTCTTCGTTACTAATTGGTTTGTCAGACATGAGTAACACTTCCTTTCATTGTCGGTTGTCCAAATGCTTCTTACCCCGTAGTTACCCAAAGCGCTAGTGTTGTAATCTTGCACAGGTTATTATCTCCGGGTGTTCACTACGATATGAATGCCTTAGAATTTGGGGAATACATATTTAACCAAGAAGTATAAAAATCCGAAAAAGATAATGATATATGCGGCATATTTAATAAATGTGGAAGCGACCATACTTGAATCCGATTTATGCTGAACATCCTTATGTTCCACCTCAACCGTACGATGGGGCTCATTCATTGTAATCATCTCCTTAGCGTGTTTGTTTGCTTTGAGAAACCATTACACCCGGAGCAAAGGATTGAATCTCAGCCACCGTTTTTACAGCTTTTCCTGTTTTGCCTATGTTATGATGAAGCTTGAATATGTAAGGGAGGGATTCATGTGGACTGGTATACACTGGGGAATATGATCACACGCATCCGTATTGGGCAAAAGGCGTCCACACCCGGGTTCTCCCGTACCGTCATCCGTCGTCCGGATGGTTTGTTTTGGGTAGGCGGTATATGGTCCGGGCAAGTTGTCCAGTTACGGGATTTCCTTTTTTCCGACATATGGACCATCTATGATGATGAGGAGACAGAGCAGTGGCTTGAATTTCGCAGTCAAGTTGAACAGAAAGAACGGGAAATGATAGTGAACCAGTTCGAAGACTTGCGTGATTAATCGAATAACTTTAACAATAAAATGGAAATAAGACTATAAATCGACTTAAATGTGAAATTTCATTTTATCTCAAGAAGGTGACGTGACAAACGGTGGCGAATGATAAATGAGAGAATCTAAGATAGGGAAAATTAGAACTTTGAGGTGCTGTGAATGAAAAATGTGCCCAAAGCTATCGTCATCTTATGGATGAGTGTATTGATTATTCTAGGCATGCCACATGGGATAGTCTTTGCAACTACAGGAGTGGTTCAGCAACCTGTATCCATTACAGGATGGGAAGTAAAATGGGGGAACGTTGACGATCAAGGGTTCATCAGTGAGGTTAAGGGAGCAGACGAAATATGGGAAAAGCAAGGCAGCGATAAGTTAGAGTATAGCAATACGGATCGATCGAATTCTTTATGGACTCGCCTGACCATTCCTGAGTTGAGTGAGGAAAGTTCAGCCATTCGATTTGAGAACATTAAAGGCAATCATATTGTTGTTTATCTGGAAGACCGCAAGGTCTACGAGAACTACCATTACAATTATGATAATAATGCTGTGTTGCTGCCCTTATCCAGCGAAAATTCAGGTGACACGCTCTATGTATGGTCGCAAAATGAAAAAGGCCGTCTGGGGATACAAGGTACTGTTCAGGTTGGACCTTATGCCGCGTTACAGGAGAAATATATTCATAACGGACTTATTGATGTAATTCTGGGCGCTACCTTTGTGTTCACAGCGATTACGATGCTGAGTTGTACGTTCTTCCTTGGCAAATTCCATAAGGGATTATGGATCTCGCTATGCATCGTGATGGGTTCCATCGGCACGATGATCATCACGTACTCGCAATTTTTGTATACGTTCTATCAGGTATATGGTGACCTGTATTCCGTAGTCTTTGATCTGGCGATGCTGCTGGGTATGCCAGCGCTATGTTATTTTTTTGAACAGATTATCGGGCCAGGACTGCATGGAATCTTCACCAAACTGCGAAAGATACTATTCTTATATTCAGTTATCGCGGTGTTCTCTCTATTTATCTATGTTACTTCAGGTGGGCAATGGGAGATCCTCTACAATCTGCTCGTACAGCGTGTGGTTGGCATGGTGCTGGTCATTCTGCTGACAATCCTGTTGGTTGGTACCATCGCCAAAGCGCTGCAACGAAATCGGGAAGCTATGCTGCTTGCGACAGGATTTGGTACATTTGCCTTGATCAGTGTGGCTGAACTGTTGTGGTATTATCAGCGGAGTGGGACGTATCATCTGTTATGGTGGAAATGGTCCATGGTTGCATTTGTGATCTCGTTGATTGCCATTCTCGGAAGTCGTTTTGCCGAAAAACATACTAAAGTTCTAGAGTATTCCAAGGAACTGGAGCTGTTCAACAATGAGTTGCAGCGATCCGAAAAGATGGAGATTATTAGCGAACTGGCTGCTTCCGTTGCCCATGAAGTACGTAATCCACTTCAGGTGACAAGAGGCTTCCTGCAGCTTATGACAGAACAGGAAGACAACAAAAATAAGGGGTATGTGCGAATTGCACTGGAAGAACTTGATCGGGCTTCGGGCATCATAACGGATTTTCTTACCTTTGCCAAACCTGAGTTTGACCATATTATCTCGCTCAATATCTCGGATGAGTTCAATCATATTGAAGGCATTCTTGTACCGATGGCTAATCTGGAAGGTGGGAAAATCACCACCGACATTCCGCCAGATCTATATATTCGAGGCAATTCCTCGAAGTTCAAGCAGGCTTTTATCAATATTATCAAGAACAGTATTGAAGCTCTGCAGGGACAAGGTCAGATTGATATCTGGGCGTACAAGCAGGATGGAATGATTAAGGTGCATGTCAGGGATAACGGAGAAGGAATGGACGAGGAAGCACTCTCCCGGTTGGGCGAGCCTTATTTCTCCAATAAAATCAAAGGCACGGGCCTCGGCATGATGGTGACATTCCGAATTGTTGAAGCGATGCAAGGACAGATTAGCTTTACAAGCACCAAAGGGGTAGGAACAGAAGCGGTTGTATCTTTTGTCGAGTTCGTCGATTGACGAACTCACAGAAGGATACAGCGGCTTTTTTTGTTCCTACCCCTAATTTCTTACACTACAAGATTAGCTCACCCGAATTAACTTCTCCAAGGCCCACAATTCACATCATAATTTACTTTGGAAGGGTTGGGAGGTATGACAAGCACATAGTCATTCTGCTGCTCCTCAACAGTGCGTACCTGAATGTTCTCCGGAATTACGATGCCGAACGCTTCACGAAGCGCCTGCTTCGGATTGGAGTGCAATTGTTGTCTGAAGTGCTCGTCAGTCCAAGCCTTTTCAATAATATCCTCATGCAACGTTTTCTCTGATACCATCATCGTCAACATTCCCTTCATATTTAAAATTAAACTGAATCAGCTTAGTCCTTATGCTCAGAATCCCAACTGTTGCTCGCTAATCCAGTGATGAAACCCGCCTTGGAGAAGCTGTTTCTTCCGTTGTGTAATGTCCTGAACAGCTTGTACTAAAGTACTGCATAAATAAGAATCAAACGCTTCAAGATGCGATATTCCTAAGTTAGACGATGTTAGTGTACGATTGTAGTGATAAGCAATGTCTACGTAAGAGTTCATGAGTTGTGTATTGTATACATTGTCATGTATACGTTCGCTTAGAGGATGAACTGGATAGTTGTGATTCAGTGCTGCGGATATGTGGGAGAGGTAGCTGTTGTAGTTTCCATGCACAGCATCTTGTTGCGTGTCTGTGAAGTCATCGGTCATCTGGAGTGTCATAAGTGTGATGTTGATGGCAGAACACACCGGGATGATCCGGTCGGATTGATTCAGCAGAAGCAGTGCACCAGTAGCTCCAATGAGGAGAGGGGCAGCCTTTTGCGCAATCAGCAAGGGATTCTGTTGGAAATAATCAATGGAGTGCTCACCCGTAACACTCACGGCCCAATCCACTACATATTGTCTGAAATAGACCCAGAACGTGGAGGAAGGATTGAATAATACCGAATAAGATTGAAGTGCATCCATGTAATATAGATTACCCAGGGATAACTTCAATGTGGCATTCTCCGGTTGTTCATCCATCACGTCGTCCTGATTCAGAAAATATAACATATGGATGAGACAGGCTGTACTTAATTGGTGTGCTTTCTCTAGGGGTAGTTTATCTGAGTGTTGCATCCAAAGTGGAGTGATGTACCCGATGTAGCTGTGTCCCGAATCTCGTAACAGCGGATTAACCGAACGAAGCTGCTCTAATGCATGTCCTGACAAGGGTTCGGGATATTCCCGTACGAGTTGTTCCGCTGAAGCAAACACGACCTCCAGATCGGATCTAAACGGATCTAACCAATCTTTCCGCATTATTACATATCGTCCTTCCTGCGATAAGGTGGTCCAGGACTGTTCGACTAGATCATGAAGTTACACTTAGTATAGCGGAAATAAACTGAAAAAAATAGGATTTTTTGTGATCAATTGTGAGAAAAATGATGACTTTTTGTATTTTATGGCATAAAAAAGTGGATTTTAGGCTCAAACTAGGAAGGCACAGGATTTCGACATCGGAAAGGCGGCAGAAAAATGAATTTGAAATGGAAAACATGGATGGCAGCCGGATTGGCAGCCGTAGTTATAACAGCAGCAACAGGACATGTAGCATTCGCTGATTCAACGGTTCGGGCTGAGGAACATGACGATGCGTCAAAAGTTTCTTCCTCAAGTAAACCAGCGAAGCCATGCATGCAGGCAGGACACGGTCTGTTCATGATTGGTGAGACGGCAGACTTGCTAGGGATTGGACTTCGGGATCTGAAAGAACAGATGGAACTTGGCAAGACGTTGTCCCAGATTGCGAAAGAGCGTAAGGGACTTAGTGAGGAACAGTTATTGCAGAAGTTGAAGCCTACACTTGCACAGCGTCTGGATCAAGCTGTAGAAGAAGGTTGTCTCACCAAGGAACAAGCAGCAGCCACGAAGGCGGACATGGATACCAAGTTGAAAAAGGTCATTAATACCCCGCTGCGTGATTTGCGGCGTGAATTTGCCCACCATGGCAAACGTTCCATGGTAGATAAGGGCGAAATTGCCCGGTTTATTGGAGTGACCCCTGCTCAACTGCACGAGCAGCTTCAGGGAGGGAAATCCCTAGCTGAGATTGCTCAGGCAAAAGGCATTAGTGAAACGCAGCTGGTGGACAAGCTGAAGGAACAATTAACGGGTGATCTGAAGAGATTTGTAAATCAGAAGGGCAACGTGCATCCAGCCCCGGGTCCCCAGGAACCTGTTCCTGGACGATCAACTTCGAGTGAAGTGAAATAAAGAAGAGCGTCTCCATAAGGGGACGCTCTTCTTTATTCTAAAACGGCTCACTCGTTCCCGGACTGCGAGTTGAGCCGGGTGACGGAGTTCGCTCAGGTGAATTTCTTTTGTCCACAGCAGCTGATGGATTGGGAGTTAAACGTGGTTTGCGCATTAACCCTACGGTGAAACGTGAGCCAGGAAGCTTGGACAGCGCCCAACTGATTGCAAGAGCAATACCAACGGTTACAAGGAACGATAGCAACGTTACAGGCAGATGCCATCCACTGAGTTGAAGCGGTCTGGTGACGTAAGCGATCGCGTAGATCACCAGTGCATGAACCAGATATCCACCAAATGAATAGCGGCCAATCCAGGCTAAGAGGCGCTGAAACCGTGTATCTTTGCCCCGCATTAGTACAAGGAAACCATACATCATAAACATCTGAGCCATAATGATCAGGAATGTGGTTGGTTTCAGATAGGTGGAGATATTCAGATTAACAACATCCCCGGACCCACGCAGCACATCGTAACCAAGCCATATATACATCCCTATAAACAGACAGATTGTCCATGGCAGGATCTTCGTGGTCCAACTCCTCCAGCTATCTACTGACCAAGCACATACGGCACCCAGTAAAAAGTAGAACCAGTACATCACCCATGAATAGGAGCGATATTGCAGCAACGTTGACCAAGGCTCAGACATGGATTCTGTCCAGTCCCCCATATTATAGTAGGACCATTGCATAAGCAGGGCATATAGTGCTGCTGCAAAGAGAATTAGTCCGATAATGACTTGCATGGGCGTGAAACGTGAGGTGTTCTGGATACGTCTCTGAATGGTTTTCGCTCCTGTCCAGAACAGGGGGAACAGAATATAGAACTGAAACACCATAATGACAAACCAGAGATGATATCCCGTCTGTGGTATAAACAGTTCACGAATCAGACTGCGAAAATCCGGTATGCCTGCAAGCCAGAACGCGGGGGTGAAGATACGGACAGAAAGCCAGTAGATCAGTGTCCATACGACAAACGGCATATAGATATCGCCAAATCGCTTTCGAATGAAGCGAGGATATTCCGGTTTGGTGTTACGATGATGGTAAAACAACATTACACCCGATAAAAATACAAACGTTGGCGTACCAAATCGGGTCAGATGATAAATCATGGTCAGCATAATGGAATCCGGTTGTTCAATATCAGCGCGATAGATATACTCAGCGATACTATGCTGCATGACAATCGCCAGAAAGGCAATGCCCCGCAGTTCGGTCCATTCCGCTATTCGCGTTTTTTTCACATTGTAATCCTCCCTCCAGGAACCGGAGTTCATCATATAAGGGTACCTGTTAAACATTAAGGCTGCATTAAATGGAGAAAATAGGTACTAAAAAAGACGGCTTTGGCCGTCTTTTCTATTGATATATCTGATGCTTGTTTTAGTTCTGTTCCTCTGATGATGGAGTCTCTGAGGATTCGGCATCTTCTTCAAACAGTTTCTGAATGTAGGACTGGAGTTTGGTTACATCAACACCCAGCACCTGAGCTGAGCCGACCAGTTCATTGGTGAGTAGTTTGTTTGGTGGAATCTGCTGCTGATCGATTTCGTTCACATGGATATCGAAGCCAAGTGATGCGAGTTTTAACATCTGGGATGGACTGAGGTCTGTCTCAATATAAGGAGCGATGGCTTCCAGGATATCCGGGATTTTAAAGAGCGACGTGGTGCTCTGCATTTTCTTGGCCAGCTCGGTCATGAAGATCCGCTGCCGTTCGGTACGGGTAAAATCCGAGGTGGCATCATGCCGGAACCGAACATATTGCAGGGCGGTTTTGCCGTCCATATGCTGCAATCCTTTTTTTAAGTCAATGTCGTACATATGTTTATCTGCTTTACTGGTGTAATACATGTCTTTCTCCACATCGATCTCAATACCGCCTACCGCATCAACGAGTGCCATGAAACCTGTAAAGTCTGTGTAGACATAATGCTGAATGGGAATACCGAGCAGATCACTGACGGTTTGTTTGGTCAGCTCCGCACCCCCGTAGGAAAAGGCTGCATTAAGTCTGCTTTTGCCATGCCCGGGAATTGCAACATAGGTATCACGTAGTACGGAGAATAGATGGGCTTTCTTGGTGACCGGATCAATGGAAGCGACCATGACCGAGTCCGAGCGTCCTGCATCGTCGCCTCTTGAGTCTCCACCAAGGAGCAGAATGTTCACCCGTTCCTGGCCCTCCCATCTGGGAATCGTTGTCGTTGGTGTGTCTGAATCGCTGTCTGTGCCGGAAGAGGACGAGTTGGAGGAAGTCCCTGAAGCCGTGGAGATGCTATTGGCAAAATGAACAATCGAATATCCGTAATATACAACGACACCTGTAATCGCAAGTGCCAGGGTCAGGGCTGTACCCCATAACCATTTTTTAAGCATAATCTTCACCTTTCTATGATTGAACTGATATGTAACCCAAATTAGTTTAACAAAAAGAAAGTGAAATGTCCTCTTTGATTTCGTAACTTCGGTCAATGTGAGGATTATTTGACAAATAGTTAGTGTATATTTATTATGTAAAAAATATACCAAGTCGATTCCCGACTTCTTCATTAACATACACCGACGTGTTTTTCGTTAACGTCTGAACGTAATATGGAGAGAAATCGAAATAGTTTTGTTCAATAAAGAAGTCTCTTATCTCTGGTTCTGCCAAAGATGGGAGGCTTCTTTTGTGTTATGTTCGAAGTTAAATGAAATTTATAGAAATTGATTTCTGACATCTACAATTCATGGCTATAGGTGACGATATACTATAAATATGTATTATTTTGAGGAGTGGGACACATGGAAGACACGCGGGGGAATAAGTTGGGGATATTGAAGTTAACGATTCGAGGCAAGTTACTGACTGGTTTTCTAATCGTCGTGGCTCTGCTGGTTGTTGTAAGCGTTTATGCGTTAATACAGATCCATAATATGTCTGGTAAAGCCAATGATGTGGATCAGACCTGGATGCCGAGTGTAAGCCTGCTAGGCATGATGAACGGCGATGTTTCGGATGTAGAGCGTTTGGCGCTTGCAATTATCGTTGAACAGAACGAAGACGAATCGGCTAAGCTGAATGAAGCGTTGCAGCTACTTCTCAACAAGATTGAAGATGAACGCAAACAGTTGCAAACGTATTTTACAGGCAATGAAGCAGCACTTAAGCTGTATAATGAGGATTTCAGTACGAATTACGAAGCCTATCTGGCAAAAATGCCTGGATTCATCGAAATGGGTCTGAAAAACGATTATGCGGGAGCAAGCAGACTTCATACTGAGGCCTACCCAATGTGGTATACAGCAAACGACACCCTTGCCAAGTTAATTACCTTGGGCAATGAAGGATCGGATGCAGCAACGAATGATTCTGTCGAGTTGGCTGAGAATACATTTAATGTGATTTTGGCAGTGACGATTTTTGCATTCCTGATCGCCGTGTTCATTGCCTTCTTCATTGCAAGCATCATTTCACGTCCAATCAAAAAGATGAATGAAGCGGCCATGGATATTGCCAATGGTGATCTGACGGGTGAGACGATTGTGCTCAAGAACAAAGACGAATTGGGAACGCTCGCGGCTTCCTTCAATACCATGAGTGGTAATTTGCGCTCCATGATTGAATCGGTATCGATGACTTCCGAACAGGTAGCGGCTTCATCGGAAGAGCTTCTTGCAAGTGCAGAGCAAAATACTCAAGCCTCGGAACAGATTTCCGAAACGGTTGAGGAATTGGCTGTAGGCACGTCGGATCAAGTTGATATTGTGAAGCGCTCTTCACAGGCGATGAATGAGATGGCTCTCGGATCAGAGCAGATTGCCGAGCTTGCTCAGAGTGTATCCGTATCTGCTGTAGATGCGGCGAATCAATCTTCTGAAGGAAATATGATTATTCAGCAAGCGGTTGAACAGATGGGTTCTGTTCGAAATTCCATTGCTTCGCTTACTGAATTGGTTACAGGGCTGGGGGAACGTTCAGCAGAGATTGGAACCATTACCGAGGTAATCAACAACATTGCCCGGCAGACCAATCTGCTTGCACTGAATGCAGCCATTGAAGCTGCACGAGCAGGAGAGCACGGACGTGGTTTCGCCGTAGTTGCAGGAGAAGTGCGTAAGTTGGCTGAGGAATCTTCTACATCTGCGCAAAGAATTACGGATCTCGTTCAATTGATTCAGAAAGATACGGATCATGCTGTTCAGGCAGTGAAAGTGAACAGCAGTGAGACAGAAGCAGGAATCGAGATGGTTACTGCGGCAGGACAAGCCTTCGAGCAGATCTCGGATGCGGTCAACAAAGTAGCGGGTGAAATCCAGGAAGTATCTGCAGGTTCAGAGGAAATGTCGGCGAGTACAACTGAGGTTGTAGGATATGTAAGTCAGATCTCCAACATTGCTGGAGAGGCAGCGGGCGGGGTTCATAATGTATCTGCCGCAACTCAACAGCAGTTGGCTTCCATGGAAGAGATCGCATCATCCGCAGGTTCATTATCCAAAATGGCCGAAGAACTGCAGGAGCAAATTAACAAGTTCAAAGTGTAACCAAAGAAAGAGATGTTCTGATACCTAAGGTGTACAGATACATACAGACGAGATGGTCAGAGTGCCATTTGATCTGTGGTGTTGATCAAAGCAAGGGCGAGAAGCTGTTTCTCTAACGCGCATATGCGTCAGAGAAACAGCTTTTTTTGTCGCTTGACGAAGAGGAGGTCACAACAATGTTATTTCAGAAGTCACCAACGCTTATATAGCAAGTTAAACAAAAGACTATAATGGTAATTAATGGTGGAAGTTACACTGAAATACACCATGGAGAGGAGCGATATATACTCGCAGTCCAGAGTAATGCATACGGAATATTGATGAAGAGGAGATGAATAGTTGAACATGAAGGGGAGCTGGTGGAGACGAGTCGCTATGATCGCGTTATCGGCAGGATTACTGGCAGGGAGTTTATCGATGGGCACAGGAATTCGTAAGGCGGATGCGGCCGCCGGAAATCAGAACTATGCTGAAGCACTGCAAAAGGCCATTTACTTCTATGAGGCACAGCGCTCGGGTCCGTTGCCAGCGAGTAATCGGGTCGAATGGCGTGGTAATTCGGGCATGCAGGATGGAACTGATGTAGGCGTTGATCTGACCGGAGGATGGTATGATGCCGGAGATCACGTGAAGTTTGGTTTTCCGATGGCTGCTTCCGCAACGATGCTCGCCTGGTCTGTCGTGGAATACAGCGACGGATATGAACAAGCCGGACAACTGGAGGAGATCAAGGATAATATCCGATGGGCGACCGACTATTTTATGAAAGCGCATACGAAACCAAATGAATTATGGGGACAAGTGGGGGCAGGCAATACCGACCATGCCTGGTGGGGTCCTGCAGAAGTCATGCAGATGAACCGTCCTTCGTTCAAGATAGATGCTTCATGCCCGGGCAGTGATCTGGCGGCAGAAACGGCTGCAGCGCTGGCAGCGTCATCGATTGTATTTGCAGATGATGATCCGGCATATTCGGCCAGACTGCTCCAACATGCGAAAGAGCTGTACAACTTCGCAGATACCTATCGGGGGGAATACACCGATTGTATCACTGATGCTGCAGCGTTTTATAATTCGTGGACAGGATACGAAGACGAGCTGGCATGGGGCGGAGCATGGCTTTATTTAGCTACTAATGATAGCGCTTACTTGTCCAAAGCCATTGCAGCTACGGACCGGTGGTCTTCTAGCGGAGGCTCAGCCAATTGGCCCTATACCTGGACACAAGGTTGGGACAGTAAACATTATGGTGCCCAGATCCTGCTTGCCCGAATTACGTCCAGTTTGAACATGCCGGAGGCGACAAGATTTATTCAGTCGACTGAGCGCAATCTGGATTATTGGACGGTTGGAGTCAATGGGACACGAGTCAAGTATACGCCAGGAGGTCTGGCGTGGCTGGATCAGTGGGGATCGCTCCGATATGCAGCGAATGCATCCTTTATTTCTTTTGTATACTCCGATTGGGTCAGTGATCCTGTGAAAAAGTCGAGATATCAGGATTTTGCTGTCTCACAGATGAATTATATTCTGGGCGATAATCCGCGTCAGAGCAGCTATGTGGTCGGATATGGGCAAAATGCACCTCAACATCCGCATCATCGGACTGCTCACGGTTCATGGCTGAATAACGAAGATATCCCGGCTAACCATCGCCACATTCTGTATGGTGCCATGGTCGGTGGCCCGGATGCATCGGATGGATATACCGATGATATCGGGGATTACGTGAGTAATGAGGTCGCAACCGATTACAATGCTGGTTTTACCGGCGCACTGGCAAAGATGAATTTGCTATTTGGTCAGAATCATCAGCCCCTGGCGAACTTCCCTGCACCTGAGGTGAAGGGAGATGAGTTCTTTGTGGAGGCTGCGATCAAATCATCAGGTGCCAATTATACGGAAATCAGAGCACAGCTTAATAATCGTTCCGCTTGGCCTGCCCGAATGGGAGATCAACTTTCTTTTAAGTATTTCCTGGATTTGAGCGAAGTGTATGCTGCCGGACGTACGGTATCGGACGTGCAGGTGACAACCTCCTATACGGAGGGGGCGACGGTATCCCAACCAGTTGTGGTGAATGCAGCCCAGCATATCTATGCCATTACGGCGAACTTCGGTAATACCAAGATCTATCCAGGTGGGGAAGGAAATTATCGTAAAGAAGTACAGTTCCGCATTACAGGCCCACAGGGTGCATGGAATGCCAGCAATGACCATTCGTTCCAGACGCTGACCACAGGAACTCCTGTGAAGAGTATATACCTTCCAGTCTATGATGCAGGGGTGAAGGTGTATGGACAGGAGCCTGGTGTTACACCAGTCACGGTTCCAGGCGCACCTGCTGGCGTGCAGGCTGTAGCAGGAAGCAGTCAGGTTAACCTGACTTGGGCCGCTGTATCCGGGGCCGAATCGTATACGGTGAAGCGTTCCGAGGTGAGTGGAGGACCATATACAACTGTTGCGACAGGGGTTAATGGATTGACCTACACAAACACGGGACTGACCAACGGGACGGCTTATTATTATGTAGTGACTGCTGTGAATTCAGCAGGGGAATCATCGGGTTCTGTGCAGGTGTCGGCTACCCCGCAAGCAGCTTCGACGGTGCCGGGAGCACTGACTTTAAGTGGGACAGCTGGTGATGCGCAGTCGGTCCTGACCTGGACAGTAGCCTCGGGCGCTACTAGCTATAAGGTACAACGTTCGGTGGCAGGCGGGACATATGCAGATGTGGCAACCGGATTGTCCGTGTTGACTTACACCGACACAACAGCGCTGAATGGCACCACGTACAATTACCGGATTGCAGCTGTGAATGCGAACGGACAGACACTGTCCAATGTCCTGGCACTGACGCCTTCTGCACCTCCGGTGACGACGGGTACACTCGAAGTGCAGTACCGCAGCGGAGGGTCCGGGAATTCAAGTAATGCGGCGACTCCGCAGTTCAACGTGAAGAATACCGGAACACAGGCGATTGATCTCAGTACCGTGAAGATCCGATATTATTTCACCAAGGATGGTGCGGATCAAATGACCTTCTGGTGTGATTATGCCGATATGGGCACGGCCAATGTTGAAGGTACATTTGTCGCAGTGAATCCGGCGAAGGGTACCGCAGATACGTATCTGGAGATTAGCTTTAAGCCTGGAGCAGGCAGTTTGGCCGCTGGAGCAGAGACTGGCGTGATTCAAGCACGCTTTTCCAAAAATAACTGGAGTAATTTCGATCAAAGTAATGATTATTCCTATGATGCTTCCAAGACGGCTTTTGCCGTATGGAACAAGGTAACCGGGTATCAGGGAAACACCAAAGTATGGGGCTTGGAGCCGTAACCGGCTGAATGTCAGAAGCAGAAAAGCAGCATGGGAAGACCAACAGCACTTATATTCAATTTCCACTATTCCAGGGAGGTATATATTAATGTTGAAATCAGCTGCGAAAAAAAGTTTAACAGCCATGCTGGCGGGAACCGTCATGTTGACCGGATACACCGGACTCTGGGCAGGGCCGCAAACAGCACATGCCGCAGATCAGGCTATCGAGATTCAGGCAGACAGCATTAATGAAGTCCGGTTTTTGCAATTATATGATCAGTTGAAAGATCCGGCGAACGGATATTTTTCGCCAGAGGGTCTACCGTATCATTCCATTGAGACCCTGCTCAGTGAGGCCCCGGATTATGGTCATATGACGACGTCAGAGGCATACAGTTACTGGCTGTGGTTGGAAACCATGTATGGTCACTACACGGGAGATTGGTCCCAACTGGAAGCAGCTTGGGACAGTATGGAGAAATACATTATCCCGGTCAACGAAGGTGACGGCAAGGAAGAACAGCCTACGATGAGCTCATACAACCCGAACAGCCCTGCTACGTATGCAGCGGAAAAACCTTTTCCTGATCAATATCCATCGCAACTTAATGGTCAATATGCAGCGGGTAAAGACCCGATTGATGCCGAACTTAAGGCGACCTATGGTAACAATCAGACCTATCTCATGCACTGGCTGGTCGATGTGGATGACTGGTATGGATATGGAAACCTGTTGAATCCATCACATACGGCTACCTATGTGAACACGTTCCAGCGTGGGGAGCAGGAGTCTGTGTGGGAAGCCATTCCGCATCCATCTCAGGATGATAAATCTTTTGGTAAGGCAAACGAAGGCTTCATGAGCTTGTTCACAAAGGAAACTCAGGTACCGTCAGCGCAATGGCGTTACACAAACGCAACGGATGCCGATGCACGTGCAGTACAGGTGCTGTATTGGGCGAAGGAGATGGGATACAACAATCCGGAATATCTGGATAAAGCGAAGAAGATGGGGGACTATCTGCGCTATGGCATGTATGATAAATACTTCCAGAAAATTGGAAGTGCAAAGAGCGGTACACCAACTCCGGGTACAGGCAAGGATTCCAACATGTATCTCATGGCTTGGTATACGTCTTGGGGAGGTGGCTTGGGTCAAGGTGGGGATTGGGCTTGGCGCATTGGAGCGAGCCATACCCATCAGGCTTATCAAAACCCGGTTGCAGCGTATGCCTTGTCTGACCCGGCTGGCGGCTTGATTCCGGAATCAGCAACAGCGAAGGCAGATTGGAATGCGACGCTGAAACGTCAGTTGGAATTCTACACTTGGCTACAATCCCATGAAGGAGCCATCGGCGGGGGAGCAACGAACAGTCTGGATGGTTCATACAAAGCCTATCCGGCAGGCGTAAGTACATTCTATGACATGGCTTATCAGGAGGCACCTGTATATCGTGATCCGGATTCCAACACCTGGTTTGGATTCCAGGCATGGCCGCTGGAGCGTGTAGCCGAGATGTACTATATTCTTGCGGAGAGCGGGGATTTGACCTCTGAGAACTTCCAGATGGCCAAGAAGGTAATCACGAAGTGGATCGACTGGAGTAAGGATTATGTATTTGTAGGTGAGCGTCCGGTGACAGATGCGCAAGGTTATTATCTGAATGCGGCTGGACAGCGCATTTTGGGTGGAACTAATGTTCAGGTAGCAACAACGCCGGCTCCGGGAGAGTTCTGGATTCCGGGTGGTCAAGAATGGCAGGGTCAACCGGACAAATGGAATGGATTCAGTTCGTTTACAGAAAATCCGAACTTCCGTGTAACGACCAAAGATCCAGTACAGGACACAGGAGTTCTGGGAAGTTACGTTAAAGCTCTGACCTTCTTCGCAGCGGGAACACAGGCAGAGAACGGTACACTTAGCGCGGAAGGCCAAGAAGCCAAGGATTTGGCTGAGGCTTTGCTGGATACAGCTTGGGATTACAATGATGGTGTGGGGATTGTTACAGAAGAAGAACGTAAAGACTACTTCCGCTTCTTTGCCAAAGAGATCTATATCCCGGCGAACTGGTCTGGAACCTTTGGTCAAGGCAATACAATTCCAGGTACAGCAGGTGTACCTTCCGATCCGGCAAAAGGTGGCAATGGCGTATACATTGGATACTCCGATCTGCGTCCAGCTATCAAGCAAGATCCGGCATGGGCTTACCTGGATAATCTGTACAAAACGTCATATAACACAACCACGAAACAGTGGGAAAACGGTGCACCTACCTTTACGTATCACCGGTTCTGGTCACAGGTGGATATGGCTACAGCGTACGGCGAGTATGATCGTCTCCTCGGAGATTCGGATAGTCCGGAAGTGGAAGTACCCGCTGCTCCTGCTGGCGTAACAGCAACTGGAGGAAGTGAGCAAGTGGTTCTGAATTGGAACGCAGCCGCTGGTGCAGCCTCGTATACTGTGAAACGTGCAGCGGTGAATGGTGGTCCTTATACGTCTGTAGCGACAGGGGTTACAGGATCAACATTCACGGATACAGGTTTGACCAACGGCACAACGTATTATTATGTCATCACTGCGGTGAATGCCGTAGGTGAGTCTGCACCGTCGACACAGGCATCTGCAACACCACTCGCAGGTACCGTTGTGCCAGGCGTATTCAACCTCACTGGAACGGCTGGCGATGCCCAGGCGGTACTGACATGGACCGCATCAACTGGAGCAGCGAGTTATAAGGTACAACGTTCGGTAGGCACCGGAGCATATGCTGATCTGGCAACAGGTTTGACCGCACTGACGTATACCGACGCTACAGCGGTGAATGGTACAGCTTATAATTATAGAGTCGTAGCCATTAATACGAGTGGTCAGACGAATTCGAATGTATTGGTGTTGACCCCATTGGCACCTCCAGTCACAACAGGAACGCTTGAAGTACAATACCGTAATGGAAGTTCAGGAACTTCGGTCAATGCGATTACTCCGCAGTTCAATGTGAAGAATACAGGTACAACTGCTGTCGACTTAAGCAAAGTGAAGGTCCGGTATTATTTCACCAAGGATAGTGCCGCTGATCTGAGTTTCTGGTGTGATTATGCGCAGATTGGCAGTGGTAACGTGGAAGGGCATTTTGTTTCGATAGATCCGGCCAAGGGCACGGCAGATACGTATCTGGAGATTGGATTCAAATCGGGTGCTGGCAGTTTGGCCGCGGGTGCCGAAACCGGAATCATCCAGGGACGTTTCTCGAAAAACAACTGGACGAATTTTGATCAAACGAATGATTATTCATTTGATTCCACCCAATCGGCCTTCAGTGCCTGGACAAAAGTGACAGCTTATCAGGATGGAGCCAAGGTATGGGGAATTGAACCTTAAATGAGTTGATCGACTAGCTGTAGAGTGATGTTACTCATCATACAGGTTAAGCCGGGGAGAGATCCCTGGCTTTTCTTTTTTTATGGAAAAGCAAAAATGAAATACGAAATAATCAAACGAACACTGCTGATAAATCGATCCGTATTGAGGCTGGAGGCAAAAATGTGAATTCGGGCAACGGTAATCGGCAAATGAATCATAGTAATGTTTACCATATTTGCGATTTTAAACATTAAAATCTAGGTCATATGGCATATGCCCTGAATGAGAAACGACCTAGCTCTTGTATCGCGGAAAAATCAAGCCTATCAAATAGTTACAATAATTTAACCTTTCAAAAAGAAGGGATCAGCAGTGAATTTTTCCAGCAGATTATGGACAGAACCTGATACTTAGTGCTCAAATGTGCCTATATCAATACAGGACTTTCGACTGATGAACGTTATGGATAGCCCGTTTACAATGGGGCAAGCCCGGGAGAACCAAGCCAGGTTAAAATTCTGTAACATCAGGGGGAACTCGACATCATGAACTGGAAGAAAACGATTATTACGGCAAGTGTCACAGCAACGATGCTGATGGGAAGTCTGACGACAGGAGCACTAACGGCACAGGTATCGGCAGCTGCTGTTGACAATTCACAAGTAAAAGTAATTTGGGGCGTAAACCTACGCACAACACCTTCTTCTTCTGCGAAGATTGTTCGCTTGGTTGCTAAAGGGGAAACGGTAACGGTGCTTCAGCAATCCGGTTCGGATTGGTATAAGATTAAGGATTCTGCTAACCGGACAGGCTACATATCTTCTTCATCCAAATACACACAAGCGATTAGTGGCGGCACAAGCGGATCGGGTTCGAATAGTGGTACATCGGTGACCGGCAATGCATCTGTAGAAAAAGTGATTGCAGCGGGAATGAAATATTTGGGAACACCTTATGAGTTCGGAGCCAGTCGTAACAGCACAGCGACTTTTGACTGTTCCAGCTTTGTACGTCAGGCTTTCATCGATGCACTGGGCATCAAGCTTCCAGCGGATTCCCGCAAACAGGGAGCTTATGTAAAAGCCAAGGGTACAGTTCAGACGAACTGGAAAAACCTGAAACGCGGAGATCTGATGTATTTCATGTCGTATAAAGGCAGCTCTGCATCATCGTATTCCGGCGTGAATAAATCTACCGCAACAATTACTCACACAGGGATTTACCTGGGCGACGGAAAAGTATTACACACCTATTCTAACGCTGGCGGTGGTGTAACAACTAGTGATATCTCCGGCAAACACTGGGAGTACCGCTTCCTGTTTGGTGGTAGTGCGCTGTAGGTTAGAACAAGAACCTTCTTAAATAATCCACGCATGTTCATATGCATACAAAACACCTTCCATTCTGCCTTTGACAGGCGACTGGGAGGTGTTTTGGTGTTATTTATTATTTTGAAAAACTCAATCGTGATAGTACAGTCGGAACAGGATGTCCTGGTTGTAGTTACCGAATCCCTCGCCATATAAGGTAAGCCCGCCCACATGTTGAGCATCTTCCTCCACCGAAAGACGAAGAGTCCATTGGTTGCGTTCAACCGGGATATCTGCGAGTGTAATGTCGGATAGATGTTGTCCATCAATAAACGTACCCTCATTGGTAATTCGGAGTACCTTGAGCATGCCGTATTGATTGACACTGTCACTCCACCATTCCGGGGTGAACATGCCACGTCCGTTGCCTGAATCCCCAGGGCTTGTCCATTCCCCTAATCGGATGCCATTCAGCATGAATGTAATATCCGAGGGCCAATTCGGATTAACCGAAGGGGCTTCTGACCCGATCTCGAGGGACAATTCAATGGCATTGATCTGCTGTCCGGATAAGATATAGTTTGGAATTTTGTACTCCACAAATCCACGACCAAACCACAGAATATGCGCATGCATCCGCTCGGGGTCGAGAAAATAACGAGGATCATCATACTGTCCGATAACATGATTGGACGTAGCCAGACCACATGTCGGGTAGACGTCAAAGTGAGTGTAGTGTCCCACAGGTACAGAAACTTCGTGCAGCTTGCGCGCTGTCCCGCTTTCCTGCGGCATGGAGATGCCAATCCAGTCTACAGCAAGACTGTTCATTTTATGTGTGCCGCCGTCTTTGCGTATCATTTTGGACTGAATAATGCCCACATCCTGAAGTTTGCGGACATGCATGGTCACGATAGCACTACTTAGACCCAGTGAAGCAGCAAGGTCTTTCACATTCATCGGAGTCTCTGCAACAAGGCGGATGATCTGTAGACGGACTTCACTGGCAAGTGCTTCATATAGGGGGAGCCATTCGGCATCGGTATTTGCTCTGATCACAGTTGTTCCTCCATTTTTTCTGTATAGAATTAAGTTAAACATAAATTCAGTAAAAAGAATAACATTTTGCAAAATTCAGGTTGAAATTAAGGCTATAATCGATTTTAATATAAATATGAACGTTGATCCATAGAATATCAATTAATTTTTATATTAATCTTAAGGAGTTGAAATTCATTATGGAAAAAGCAAAAATGACGGTAGATAAAGATTTTACTATTGGTGTAGTGGATAAGCGCTTGTACGGATCATTTATTGAGCATCTGGGACGTGCAGTCTATGGCGGGATTTACGAGCCGGGGCATCCATCAGCGAACGAACAGGGTTTCCGCACGGATGTGCTGGAGATGGTCAAGGAGTTGAATGTACCGATTGTACGTTATCCTGGAGGTAATTTTGTATCCGGTTACAATTGGGAAGATTCGGTTGGACCTGTGTCAGAACGCAAACGCAGACTGGAACTGGCCTGGAGAACGATTGAGACCAATGAATTTGGCTTCAACGAATTCGTGGACTGGGCGAAACAGGCTAATTCTGAAGTCATGATGGCTGTTAATCTGGGAACACGGGGCGCCGATGCAGCACGTAACATTGTAGAGTACAGCAACCATCCAGAAGGTTCGTATTATAGTGATCTTCGCATCAAGCATGGATATAAGCAGCCCCATGCGATCAAAACATGGTGTCTGGGTAACGAGATGGATGGTCCTTGGCAGATCGGTCACAAAACGGCAGAAGAGTATGGACGTGCAGCCGTTGAAGCGGCAAAAGTCATGAAGTGGACGGACCCGACGATTGAACTGGTAGCCTGCGGAAGTTCAAACCTGAATATGCCATCATTCCCGGAATGGGAAGCAACGGTGCTGGATCATACGTATGATCACGTGGAGTATCTGTCCTTGCATCAATACTACGGTAATCAAGAGCAAGATACGCCAACGTTCCTGGCACGCTCGCTTGAAATGGATCGTTTTATCGATACCGTGAAGGCGACTTGTGATTATATCAAAGCGAAGAAGCGCAGCAAAAAGACGATGTATCTGTCCTTTGATGAGTGGAATGTATGGTATCACTCCAATGAAAATGATTCGAAGATGGACCCATGGCAGATTGCTCCGCCACAGCTGGAGGATATCTACAATCATGAGGATGCACTGCTTGTTGGTTGTATGTTGATCAGTATGCTGAAACATGCGGATCGGGTTAAAATGGCATGTTTGGCACAACTCGTTAACGTGATTGCACCGATCATGACAGATACGGGCGGTGGTTCATGGAGACAGACGATCTTCTATCCATTCATGCATACATCTCTTTTCGGGCGCGGAACAGCATTGGTGCCATTGATTCAGTCTCCGAAGTACGATACAAAACAAATCACAGACGTACCTTATCTGGAAGCTATTGCGGTGCATAACGAAGAGCAGGGTGAAGTGACTGTATTTGCAGTCAACCGTCATCTGGAAGAATCCCTTCCGCTCGAAGTGGACCTGCGCAGCTTCGGGAAGTGTACTGTGATCGAGCATATCGTGCTGGAGAGTGATGACCTCAAAGCATCTAATACGGCAGCACAACCGAATCGTGTTGCTCCTCATAATCGCGGGGGTGCAGTTGTATCCGATACCCTGATTACGGCGAGCTTGGCGAAAGCATCATGGAACGTGATCCGTTTGAAAGTTCAGTAATGGATTAGCGTAAGCGTAAAGGGATAGGACACGTTGGAGCCCAATGGCAGGTTTGATGTCCGAGAAGGAAGCCAGCGGCTCAGAGGATCAGAGGATCAGCGTGTTCCTTCAATTAAAAAAGCTGGGTGCGAGTTCATCGCATCCAGCTTTTTTCGTTGTGTTTTGTAGGGAAAGGGAAGGCATGGGAGACATGAGTAATGATGTGGCAGACAAGGTAGCATATATGTTAGGTAACGGCGTGTGTTGAAAATGGAGTGAACAGTCCTGTCATACGCATACGCGCTAGCTATGATGAACGTAACCGCAAAAATAGCCCTCCATATTGCTGCACATCGTAGGTTAAAATGGACAGTAAGAACCACCATTTCAGAGCTACACAGCAAAGGAGAGCTATCCCTATGAAGTCTACCACAAAATTCATTGGTTTAGATGTATCCAAAGAAAAAATTTCTGTCGCTATTGCTGACGAGGGTAAAGACAAGCCGCGGTATTACGGTACCATTGCTCATGCGCCTGCTGCCTTACGCAAACTCATCAAAGAGTTGGGTCCGGCAAGCTCCCTCTCGTTTTGTTATGAGGCCGGTCCTACAGGATACGAAACCTACCGCTGGATCGAATCCATGGGGGCCCATTGTGTCGTCATTGCCCCTTCACTCATCCCCAAACGCTCCGGCGATCACGTGAAAACCGATCGACGGGATGCCGAGCAACTGGCACGTCTGTTCCGTGCAGGCGAGCTTACGCCGATTTACGTTCCAGCACGTGAAGATGAGGCGCTTCGTGAATTGGTTCGGGCACGCGAATCGGCAAAAGAAGATGCTCACCGGGCTCGTCAACGCGTGCTCAAATTTTTATTGCGTCACCAGATCCATCCGCCTGAACAACTCAAACGTCGCTGGACGAAAAAATATCGCGTATGGCTTGGACAACTGACCTTCCCGAATGCGCCTATGCAGATTGCGTTTACAGAGTACCTTCATGCCATGGACGAGATCGAGCAACGCATCGGTCGACTGGAAAAAGCCTTGATTGAAGAGGCAGCGACCAGTTCCAAAGCCGATTTGATTCAGATTTTACAGTCTCTGCGTGGCATTGGATTTCTCACGGCCATCACGCTTGCTGCGGAGATCGGTTCCTTTGCCCGGTTCCGTTCTCCTGCTCAGCTCATGGCTTACTTAGGCCTAGTTCCGCGTGAGCATTCGTCTGGAGTCCGTACCCAACGAGGCTCGCTCACCAAAGCGGGAAATGGACGATTGCGTCGCACCTTGATTGAATCGGCATGGAGTTACCGCCATCGGCCTGCGATTAAAGGGGACTTGGCCCGCCGTTTGGAAGGTCTGCCTGCGGACATACAGCTCATTTCATGGAAAGCCCAGGAACGGCTGCACCGAAAATTCCGCCGTTTAGTTTATGGATTAAACAAACACAAAAATGTCGCGGTCACCGCGGTGGCCAGGGAACTGACCGGGTTCATTTGGGCGATCGCCCGAACGTTGGAGCTACCGAACGCTCAGTAATCTGTTATTCATCTTGAAGAGACGGATGGTTTAAACGGAAAAAGGGGAAAACCCCGGAGCCCTAAGCCCGGGAGTTCATGGAAGGTTCAGGAGAGAATGTACGAGGTTCGTTTGCACTAGGCTTTTAATGGGCTGAACGTGCGTGGCTAGCTTGTAACAGCTCTCCTTGACGAAGGCATACCATGTGGTAACCAACCCACGGATAGCAGCGTGCCAACCGTCGCTCGCATATGGACTCCCGCGCTTAGGGCTTCGGCGAAAAGCAGCATTTTGTGCTGGGCTTGACAAAAACGTTCATAGCAACGAACCTAGGACACCTTATTGTGCCGATTATTGCTATAGTAGAAATTTAACGAATCGGAGACACGTTATCCTGGCAAAAAGACGGATAAATCTCGGTAAAATCATGCCCAGAGCGGAAATAACGTGTCTAGGATTCGGTAGAATATTAGATTAGCTGAAAACAGACTAATAGCGTGTGCTGAGTTCGTTACAATCCACTCACCTGTGTGAAAAGGTTAGTTCTCTTCCGCTTTGATTCAGAGTAGCTTCCGCTCCAATTCAAAACTCAAAACTTTCGCCATCACGTGGGATGAGCACCTGACCATCCAACTGCTCGGATGCCAGATAAGTCGCAAGATCCGTACGAGACATCACACAATGGTTAATCGCATCCATGTGCACAGCGATGACATGAGCAGATGGCGCATGGCGCTTCACGGCGATAACGTCAGGCCCGTCCATCGTAATGGGATCACCCTCCACGAAGCGTGCACCTCCGGCATTCACGACAATGACTTCAGGCGTATATTGGAGGATGGCCTCAGCAGGTTCTTCACACCAGATTGTATCCCCCGCAATATAGGTGACAGGTTCTCCATCTGCTTCAAGTACGAAACCGGACACGTTGCCCATACGTTCACCGATTTCACCTGTGCCATGATGCCCGGATGTACGGGCGAATCGGACAGAGTGATGCTCATGTTTTTCATCTACAGCTGTTACATTCGTGAATCCGGCACCCAGAAATACATTCTCATCCCCAGGCTGGCAGATCAGGGGAATGTCTTTGCCAAGTTGTTTCGCCGCTGCTTCATCCCAGTGGTCCACATGCGTGTGTGTCACAATCAACAGATCCGGATTCAGGTAATCCGTTTCGATTTCGGGCAAACTCACTCTTGGATTACGTAACTCATTGGGTGTGTTCGGGAATGCAGGCATGACTTCAGCGTCCATCAACATCGGATCAACGAGAATGTTCAGCCCTCCGTATTCCAGCCACAGTGTAGCATTGCGAATCAATTGAATTTTCATTATATTTGCACTCCTTCGAGTTGTTGAATAGTATTACCCTATATGGTATACAACCCGTTTAACGGCGTACATAACATGATGAATGGAATTAGGCCACGCTAATTTCATCGTGAAAGGATTGCTGAAGCAAGATGAATGAAATGATAGATGACACGGATATACGTATTTTGCAGATTCTGATTCAGGATGCCAAACGTTCTCACAAAGAGATCGGTGAAGAGGTTCATCTCACAGGACAGGCCGTTGGTGCAAGAGTGCGCAAGCTGCAAGATCTGGGTGTAATCGAAGGGTACACGGTAAAATGGAACCCGGAACGCCTTGGCATCGGCCTACAGGCCTTTGTCACAGTTTTTTTGAACTCTGGCGACAGACATGCCGCCTTCCGTACATTCATTGCTGATCGTGAGGACATCGTTGAAGTCCATCGCGTCAGCGGAGAAGGCTGTTATCTAATGCGGGTGCAGACTGGCACCACAGAGCAGCTTGGCCAACTGCTTGAAGCATTGCTACCTTACGGCAATTACAAAGTCAGCCTGTCTATAGGTGTAGAGAAATCACAGTGATGTGTGGGGAGCTTGTCCTCATCCATCCCGGTACTTAAAGAGCTTGCTGCTGTCCCTGCAAAGTCTTCTGAAGCAAAACCACCGCCTGGTTCAGCTCTTTTTTGCTGAGCAGGTGATCGGTTTGAACGTGAGAACGTGTGCCGTCCTTCAGGTACAGGACAAACATGGGAGAAGCAGACAGGAGCCACTTGCTTCGGGCAGGTGAGGCAAGTTCAACTTTGCGAATCTGGCTCCAAGCAATCTTCCGTTTGCCTGTGCTCAACGCATCATCATCCCAGGATAACAACACGGCAGGGGTTCTGGTTAGTCGTGACACAAACATGAAGAATAGCGGTCCGATCAACCACATACCCAGCACGGCTGCGATGGAATAGTATATCGTCTCCAGTCTTTCGGCTTGTCCGTCTACGATGATCCATAATAAGCTCACACACAAGAGAAGGAACAGGAAGCATAAACTTCCTTTCCATAGAGCTGTGCTGCGTCGGTAATGAATCTGCTGATGGTCACGCTTGGGTGTTTCGGGTTGTTGCATAGACGTTCCTCCTAACTAACAATGCTGATCGATATGCCAAACGTGCCGCCTGCATGAGCAGAGCGGCATGTTCAACGTTCTGTATTTACTATAACTCAGGTTCATTACCCTGATATAGCTGAATTTTTACCTGCATCACGCGCATGGGTGTACAAGTCTGCATATACACCTTTGGCTGCGATTAGTTCCTGGTGCGGTCCTTCCTCCACGATCTCACCATTTTCCATCACCAGAATTCGATCGGCATGCATTACTGTGGACAGACGATGAGCAATAACAATGGTGGTGCGTCCCTGGGATACCGATTCCAGCGCCTGCTGCACAAGCTGTTCCGTGTGTGAGTCCAGATTGGCGGTTGCCTCATCCAGGATGAGCACTCGGGGCTGGAACACCACGATTCGGGCAAATGAAATCAATTGCCGCTCCCCAGCGGATAGTCCGCTTCCGCGTTCGGATAGATGTGTATCATATCCTTGAGGCAAACGTGAAATCATCGTATGTGCCCCGACAAACCGGCAGGCCTCAATCGCCTGCTCTCGCGTAATATCTTCACGAAACATCCTCACGTTATCAATAATGGAACCGGAGAACAGGAAGGGTTCCTGTTGAATCAGACCCACGATCCGATGAAGCTTAGCCTGCGGCAGATGCCGAATATCTGTACCATCAATCTCGATACTGCCCTTGTCTACATCATAGAAGCGATTGAGCAGGGAGATCAGTGTGCTTTTGCCAGCGCCTGTTGTTCCTACGATACCTACCATTTCACCCGGATAGAGGTGCAGGTTCATCTGTTGGATCAAGGGCCGGTCTGCCCGATAACCAAACGACACATCATTAAAATCAATCTGGCCCATCACATTTTGTGGTTCAAGCGAGGAGGCCATCCCGGGTTTGGGATCAGCAACTTCAGGCCGCGTATTCAGAATGTTCCAGATGCGATCCATCGATACGGTCGTGGACTGGAATGTATTCCATTGCATTGTAATCTGGTTAATCGGTTGAAAAAACTGACGGATATAGCTGATAAACGCATATAATACCCCGACTTGCAGGGACTCACCCAGTACGGCGCGACCTCCAAGCCAGACCATCATAACCAGTGCCGCATTGCCAAGGATATCAAACGTCCGGTTGAAGATAACATTGGAGCGGGCTTGAGCAATGTTGGCTTTCAGGTGAAGTGCGTTCTGTTCCGAGAAACGTTTCTTCTGTTCTTCTTCTTGGTGAAAAGCCTGAATCAGGAACATGCCGGACAAGTTCTCCGCCGTAAATGCGATCAGACGGGAAAGACACGTACGGGCATTTTGATAAGCTTTCCGCAGTCGACTACGGAATAATACCGCAACCACCGCAATGACAGGCAGAACGATCAGGGAGTATGTCGCCAGCACAGGATCAAGTTGGAACATAAAGACGATAATGAGCACCAGCATCATACCATCCCGAATCAGACTGAGTAGTACTTGGGTGAAAAAGCTGCTGATGGTCTCCGTATCACTGGATACGTTTGTGACCAGACTGCCGATATGAAAACGGTCAAAGAAGGACATGGACATCTTGGAGATATGACTGAACAGGTCCTTTCTGATCCGGGATACAATGTTCTGTCCCACATGCTGCAACAGATTATTCTGGATATAGGTAAAAATAAAACTGATGACAGCCAGCCCAAGAAAGATGGCTGCGAGTTGAACGAGAAAGCCCACACTGGTCTGGCCCACGGCCAGATGATCATCGATGGCGATCTTCACCAGATAGGGTTGTAACAGATCTGCCGATATGCCAAGCAGTGAGCAGAAGAAGATACCGGCAAAAGCCCATTTATGAGGTTTGGCGTATGCCATCATCGCTTTAAACGAAGTTCGTTTACTCTGATCGTCTTCTGCGTCTGGGTGAAGTTCAGCGTTATCGTTAGACATGATGTAATCCCTCCTCCTGCAAACGGTAGGTGGCCGCATATAACCCCTTGGCAGCCATCAACTGCGCATGTGTTCCCTGTTCAGCGACTCGCCCTTCATCCAGAACAATAATATCGTCCGCATGACGGACCGCGCTGATGCGGTGAGAGATGATTAATGTAGTCTTGCCCTTGCCGATCTCGCGCAAACTGCGCAGAATACCACTCTCGGTGACCGCATCAACCGCGCTCATGCTGTCATCCAGAATAAGTAACTGTGCTTGTTTGATCAGTCCTCTTGCAAGGCTGGTTCGCTGACGCTGTCCACCAGACAAGGTGAGTCCACGTTCGCCAAGCAGTGTATCGAAGCGATCAGGAAAACGGACAATATTATCATAGATCATGGCTTGCCGTGCACTATGTTCCACTGTATCCAGCGATACTTCCCGGTCGCTGAATGCGATGTTATCCCGGATGGTGGTACTAAACAGGAATCCATCCTGAGGGACATAGGCGATGCGCGATCTTAGACTTTCCAGAGATAGCTGCCGAATATCGGTACCATTGATGCGAATCGTTCCTTCAGGTGGTTCATATGTACGCAGCAATAGCTTAACGAGGGTACTTTTACCTGAGCCGGTCTTGCCTACAATACCGACCGTTCGCCCGGCACGGATATTGAGTTGAATGTTTTTGAGAGCAGGAGATGAACTGCCAGGATAGGAGAAGGTTAGATTCTCCATGGTGATATCTTGTACGGTTTGGAGCGATGTGGCTTCAGGAAGTTCACGTACATCCGCTACTTCGCTGAGCAGGTCATTCACCCGCTCCAGTGATGCGCCTGAGCGCTGAACGGTATTAATAACATTGCCGATCTGTTGAAGCGGTCCCATGATCATGCGCAGATATAAGGTTAAGGCGACAAAACTCCCAAGTGTAATAGAATTCTGCATGGTCATAATACCTCCGACAAGCAGAGAAACGACCAATGAGATAGCTCCCAGCAGCGGTAGCAAGGCTTGAAACAACGAAGACAGACGAACCAGACGAAGCTGTTTGCTCTTGATTGCATCGACGGTAGTTCCAAAGCGTGCACGAGCACTGTCTTCGATGGCAAACGTCTTGGTTACGCGAATGCCGCCCAACTGTTCTTCTGCCGACTCCGTCATGGTAGCAAGAGCTTCCTGCACGTCGCGAGAGCGCTTGCGAATCCGCGGACCAAAAAACACGACCAGAAATGGAATCGCCAGCAAAGGAACAACACTGATTAGAATGAGCGTCAACGGAATCCCGCTAAGCAGCATCATGACAATGCAGGACAACAGCAGGAAGGTGGCATTGGTCATGAGTGTCACACCATTGGAGATCGCTTCACGAACGGAAGTAACGTCATTCATGACATAACTGAGGAGTTTTCCGTTCCCCTGTTTGGAGAAATAATATTCGCTAAGTTCGGAAAACTTACTGAATATACGCTCACGCGTCATGAATTCGAAGCGTCGACCGAGCTTCATAATCATGAATTGCCCGGTGCCGAACAGCAGATTATACCCGATGGCAATAGCTAGAAGGGACAGGCTGTACCTTACGACCGTCTGCATCTGAAGAGAGTTCTGTATCAACTGATCCGTGAAACTGCCGAGTATGCGGGGCAGGGATGCTTGCCCGACATTGGAGGCAATAATCAGAAGAACAGCAACCAGATAAACAGGCCAGTTCGACACAACATAACCGCGAAGTAATCCTTTCTTGGACATAAGCGTTGTTCTCCTTTTGTTATAGGTGAAGTCAGTTCAGGCAGGTGGAGTCAAGAAAAGGGCCGACACCTGTTATTAGCGCGTCGTGCCCTCTTACTGTATGCGATCTAGTTCGTTGTTTATCCGTCACCCGATAGATTTCTCTATTCTTATTTTTGCTCTAATCCGATGGGATGTCAACGAAGCCAGTTAGCAAAAAGCAGGTAATCGGATTAGCGGCGTCGGAAAGGAGCTCTATGCCGTGTTCCCGTGTTGTATTCACCAGATGTCGAAATTACTGAAACATTTTTCGTGGGTATGCCGTCTGTAGGAATGAAGAGGTAAAAAATAGGCTTTACTAATCATATGGAGGTGCCAGGAAATGAAACATAAAAAAGGTTTGGCTGCAACACTTGCGCTCTGCGTTTCTTTGACAGCAGGAGGTGCATCGGTATTTGCTTTCACAGATGTGAAGGATGAAGGTCAGAAGTCGATTGTGGATTCATTGAAATCAAAAGGCATTGTTAGCGGAGTAACAGCGGATCTGTTCCGTCCAGATCTCGCATTGTCCGAGCCACAGGGTGTTCAACTGATTGTGAACGCATTTGGTCTGAAAAATGAATTTGCGGAAGCATCCGCTCAGAATAAAATCAGTCCGGATACGTGGTATGCCGATGCGGTGCAGGCCGCTACTCAGAATGGACTGTCCATTCCGGTTGAAGTGAACCCGCAGGGCAAGATGACACGTGAACTGTTTGTCACTTTGCTACATGAAGGGATTAACACAACCGGGAATTATCCGGTCATCATGAAGTATAATCTTGTTAAGGACGAAAATAAAATCGGTAAGGACGCCATATCTGCAGTCCAGAACCTGCTGAACATGAACATCATTGAACTGGATAAGGACGGGAATTTCCGTCCAGATCAGTCGCTTACCCGTATGGAGGCTGCAAGCATGATCTTCAATGCACTTGAATTTGTGGATAAACACGGCAATGGCGGCTCGACAGAGCCAGCTCCAACCAATCCAGGTGAGGGCCAACAAGCGATTGTACCTGAAGTAACAACGACGAAGGTTGATGACAAAACAACCAAAGTTAAACTCAGTGCTGAAATGCCGCACCCTGGTTATGGATTGAAGATTGATGATGTGAAATTGGAGAAGGATGGACGCGCTATCGTGCTCTATTCCATTATTCAACCTGATCCAGACATGATGTATCCGATGGTTATCACAAATGTGACTGCAGAAACGGATATCCCAACAGGGTATACGGCAGAAGCTCAACCTTCTGGCAAGTAAATTCACTGCAAACCCTACAAACTGAACATGGATAAAACGGATGTGTATCTTCAAAACCACTCTCCATACATGTATGGAGAGTGGTTTTTTATTTGAGTTGAAACTGTACACAGGTTTTCATATGATCATTTATATTACATGTAGTGTAATTAATTTTGTCATTTTTTATGAATTAAATGGATAGCTCCTTAGGTTATAAAGCCAGTTCGTGTTAGCGGAATGGCTTTTTTTAATGGTCTTTTCCGAAATATCTACTGTTTTCAAATTCCACACCTTGTGCAAAATCTACATATATGACTCCAAATTACTAGTGTTTATAAGCGTTTATGTATCCTGAAGGTAAAGATAAAAACAACATATATACGAAAGAGGGAGGAGAAATATAGAATAAAGGCAAGCCATTACAGGCTCGTAGTGCGCGAGAGATATATGATAGATAATATTACATTGTATCACATCGGTAAAACCTTGAAACCTGCAAACTTTAGAATTCAGTATGATGGCTGTAGACATCAATACCGTGTCCCATGCGTATATGTGGGTTTTGACTTTAAGGTCTGTTTTCTAACCTAAGTTCGGATCTGACATCTTTCAAGTTCATGTGATGAGACTCTCAATGACAACTACAGGAGGGAAACAGGTCAAATTCTACATGTTTTAAAACCCCGAAATGACAATGACAAGCTGGCAACAAAAGTGTAAACCCCTGTTGTAACAGTATATTCCGTGATTTTAGAAGTGAAGATTGAAATGGCATATTTACGGATTAGGAAATGAACCATAAACTCGGTATGTAAGCGTTACCAAAAAAGGAGGAAACAACTGATGCAACCAGATGGGAAGTCCGCCTTGTCGCAAAACTTATCGGTATACACGAATCCGAGCAGTAAGAAAAATAAATTATGGAGAAGGACGATTCGGAACTGGGAGTTGTATCTGTTTATTGCACCAGCCTTTCTATACTTTCTGATATTCCATTATGGTCCGATGTACGGCATACAAATTGCATTTAAAAACTTCATCCCAACGCTTGGTGTCACAGGAAGCCCATGGGTCGGATTCGATCATTTCATCCGTTTCTTCAATTCGTATTATTTCTGGGATCTACTATGGAATACCCTTAGCATCAGCTTGTATGAGCTGGCTATAGGTTTTCCACTGCCGATTATTCTGGCGTTAGCGTTCAATGAAGTGAAGGATTCCTTCTTCAAGCGTACTGTGCAGACCGTCACGTATGCACCGCATTTCATTTCGGTCGTGGTGATGTCGGGGATGATCATTACCTTTTTATCACCCTCGTCAGGCATGATTGTCAATTTGGTACAGGCCCTTGGATTCCAGGCACCTCAATTCCTGACGGACCCTGCGTGGTTCAAGACAGTGTATGTACTATCAGGAGTCTGGCAAAGTGCAGGCTGGGGCACCATTATATACCTTGCCGCTCTATCGGGTGTGGACCCGCAACTGCATGAAGCGGCTGTGGTGGATGGTGCAAGTCGGTTTAAACGGATTTTACATATTAACATACCAGCGATTATTCCTACGATCACCATCTTGTTAATTCTCAATATGGGCAGTATTCTGGGCGTCGGATTCGAGAAAATCCTGCTGCTGCAAAATCCGTTGAACATGGGCTCGTCCGATGTCATCTCAACATTTGTCTATCGGTCCGGTCTGGTCGATGCGCAGTACAGTTTCTCTACGGCGGTGGGATTGTTCAACTCCGTAGTGAATGCGATTCTGCTTATTACCGTGAATCAGATTGCACGCCGCACCAGTGAAAACAGCCTGTGGTAAAAGGGGGGGGAACACATGTCAACCGCAGTGAAAGAAAGCAGAAGTGATAAATTGTTCTTATTGTGTAATTACATCTATCTGACGTTAGCACTCGTCATTGTGCTGTATCCGCTGTTATACATCATCAGTGCTTCAATCAGTGATCCCAAATATGTAGCCTCCGGTGAGATGTGGCTACTGCCAAAAGGGATTACGTTTGAAGGTTACGCCCGGGTGTTTGAGAACACCAACATCTGGATTGGGTACAAAAATACGATTATCTATACCGTTGTAGGCACCATCGTTAACCTGATTGTTACACTACCGGCAGCCTATGCGCTCAGCCGCTCGGATTTTGTGGGACGTGGATTCTTCATGGCGATGTTTATGGTAACGATGTTCTTCGGCGGAGGGCTTGTCCCAAGTTACCTGTTGGTTAAGGATCTTGGTATGGTGAACAGCATGTGGGCACTTATTCTGCCTGGAGCTGCATCCATCTGGAATATTATCGTATGCCGGACGTTCTTCCAATCGACCATCCCCAAGGAGTTACAGGAAGCGGCGCATATTGATGGGTGTACCAACACCCGGTTGTTCATCAAGATTGTGCTCCCACTTTCGATGCCAATCATTGCAGTGATGGCGCTCTTCTATGGAGTCGGACACTGGAACAGCTATTTTAGTGCCATGATCTATCTGAATGATTCCTCCAAGTACCCGCTGCAGCTCTTTCTGCGCCAGATTCTGGTGCTCCAAGAAATGGCGGCTCAAGGGGGAGGCGCTATCGATACGTCTTCAGCAACGGCGATGAATACCAAAGCGGAGATCGCTGCACTGGTCAAATATGCTGTCATTATTGTTGCCACCCTGCCTGTCATTGCGGTGTATCCATTCCTTCAGCGTTACTTTGTACAGGGTGTTATGATCGGTTCCGTTAAGGGATGATCTTAATCCATATACCACATTAAACAAGGGGAGTTGTTGTTATGAAAAAGCTTCGCAAGGCTTCATCCATTACACTCTGTCTCACCTTATTCGCAACATTGCTTGCAGCTTGTGGTTCAACCAATGAAGATGGAAGCACGACCTCCAAAGTAGAGGGGGTCAAAAAAGAAGGTTTCCCCATTGTAGACAAAACGCTAACGTTAAAGGTCATGTCCCAAGATGCGGGCGTAGCCGATTGGAGCACCATGCCTGTGCTGCAAGAAATGGAGAAACTGTCGGGCATCAAGCTGGAGTACCAGCTCTCACCGATCGACAGCTTTGAAACGAAGAAAAATCTGGTTTTCGCGAGCGGAGACTTGCCGGATATGTTCTATGCTGCGGACCTCAAGCCAGCCGAACAGGTGACTTATGGCAGCCAGGGCATCCTGATCCCGTTGGAAAAATACATTGACGAAGGTTACGCCCCAAATATCAAAAAGATTCTCGATGAGAACCCGGATGTGCGCAAATCATTTACAACACCAGATGGACATATGTATGCACTCCCATTCATTGATAAAGCGGCTGTGTGGTATAGAGGGCCAATGTGGTACAACGGGGAATTCTTGAAGGCACTTAACGTAGAAGAGCCTAAGACCACGGAAGAATTGTATACCTATCTCAAGCGTGTAAAAGTAGAAGATCCCAATGGCAATGGCCAGCAAGATGAAATTCCGCTTACTTCTGTAAAACTGGATGATCTTCGCATGTTTTTCTTCGGCTTCTGGGGAATGTACAACGAAGGCATCTATTCCGATAAGGACGGTAAAGTTCACTATCCTTATCAAGAAGAGGGCTACAGAGGTTATCTTACATTCATGAACCGCTTGTGGAAGGAAGACTTGCTGGATCATGAGACCTTCTCTCAAACAGGTGATCAGAAAAAAGCAAAAGGTGAAAGCAACAAACTTGCACTGTTCAACGATTACCATCCATACTTCACGCTCGGCGGTGAGCCTAGCACGGATCATCCGCTGATGACACCGGTGAAGAGCGAGGTGGCAGATTCTCCGGTATACGGCAAGCATCCGGGCATGTCGGCTCGCGGTACTTTTGCTATTACGAGCAGCAACCCGTCACCCGAGGCGACGATGCGATGGATCGATTACTTATACAGCTATGAAGGTGCGACACTGTTCAATCAAGGTCCGGAAGGTGTGTTATGGCAATTCAAAGACAAGGAAAATCACGTTAAAGAGTGGCTCCCTGTTCCTGGCGGCGGTGATCGCGAGGAATACCGGGGTAAAATCACGCCGAACTTTGGTATCTTGACACCGGGCATTAATGATCCGGATGTAGCGAAGGGTCTACGCACCGAATTTGATGAGTGGATTGACCAGCAAAATCAAGAGAAGTTGGTACCTATCGGAAAAGCACCATTTCCTAACGTTTATTTGACGAATGAAGAGCAGAGCGAAGCAACCGCTCTATTGTCTGACCTGGATACGTACGTTAAACAGATGGAAGCGAAGTTTGTGACCGGCCAGGAACCACTTGAGAACTGGGATAAGTACATTGCACAGATGGAGAAAATGGGCAGTGACCGTATCATCGAACTGTATCAGGGGGCATATGACCGCTGGAATTCGGGGCAATAAAGCCTATCGAGGTACATCCTATGCAGAAAGACAGCAGTTAGCTTCAATAAGGTTAGCTTTATTAAATTTTTCGCATATAAGAATTCTCGGGGGAGGTGTGAACCGTTATGCAGAAATGGTTTCAAGAAGCCAAACTGGGGATATTCATCCACTATGGCATCTATGCGGTGGACGGGGTAGCGGAATCCTGGTCCTTCTATAATGGCAGGATATCCTATGAAGAATATATGAAACAGTTGGATGGTTTTACGGCATCGGAATTCAATGCAGAGAAGTGGGCGGACCTGATTGAGAAGTCTGGTGCCCGGTATGCCGTGTTAACAACGAAGCATCATGATGGCGTTGCTCTATGGGATACGCAATATAGCGATCTCAATGTTGTCAAACAGACACCAGCGAATCGTGACATTGTGAAGGAATATGCGCAAGCGATTCGGGAAAAGGGCATTCATCTGGGGATGTATTACTCGCTCATTGATTGGTCACACCCGGATTATCCTAGCGTGTATGAAGGTGGAAAAGTACCGGAGGATCTCAGTAGTGTCAACCGGCATTCAAGTCCTGTGGACGGTGTTCAAGATCAGGCAAAGTGGCAGAAGTTCCTGCAATTCAATAACCATCAACTGGGAGAGATTTTAACAAATTACGGAAAGGTAGATCTGCTATGGTTTGATGGGGACTGGGAACGGAGTGCCCAGCAGTGGAATCTGCCGGACTTCAAGCATTACCTGCAATCCTTTAACCCGGATATCATCATCAACTCCCGCCTTCAAGGTTATGGGGATTACAAAACGCCTGAGCAGGGCATTCCGATTACAAGACCGGAGGGACCCTGGGAATTCTGCACCACGATCAACACATCTTGGGGTTATGTGCCAACAGATCATAAATACAAATCGTTAAATCAGATCATTCGAATGTTCTGTGACTGCATTTCGATGGGCGGTAATATGTTACTGGATATCGGTCCGCATGAAGATGGCACCATCGATCAGAGGCAGGAGGATATTCTGCTTGGACTGGGAGCTTGGATCCGAACCCATGAAGAGGCCGTCTTCGGTACGGGTGAAGGCATTATGCCTCGCTATTATCTGGGGGGAAGCACCGTATCCGAGGATCGAAAGACGCTGTACCTGTTTGTGTATGACGATCCAAAAGAGAATGTGTGCATCAAAGGTCTCTGCAATCCGATCAAGAAAATTACCGTGCTGCATTCGGGCAAAGAGCTTAATCATGAGATTCATGGGGGCGTGCCTTGGTTCAATATCCCGGGGACAACGTGGATCAAGATGACCCCGGAGGACACGCATCAACAGGTGACCGTTCTTAAGATCGAATTCAATGAGGAGCTGGAAATGTACGGCGGCTCTGGAGCCGTTGTCACCCATAACTAACCATTACGGGGAGGGTGTGTGCTGGTAGAAGCATGCCCTCCCTTACGAATTGGAGAGAGTAACATGAACAGAAGTGGAGTGCCAGAACCCAGGATTGAGTATGCTCCCAAACATTATATATGCAAGCGTGCGCAGGAACCGTTGATGTTAGACGGTCGTGTGGATAAGGCATTTTGGAATGCGGCTCATTGGACGGAGGATTTCGTTGATATCGAAGGTGATCTTCGTCCGAAGCCAGAGAAACAGACACGGGTAAAAATGCTGTGGGATGACGACTATTTCTATTTTGCTGCCGAGCTGATTGAAGATCAGATCTGGGCTACCCTGACTGAACGTGATTCCGTTATTTTCTATGACAATGACTTCGAGATTTTTATCGATCCCGACGGGGATTCCCATCAATATTATGAGTTCGAGATCAATGCGCTCAATACGGTATGGGACCTGTTATTAGTGAAGCCGTATCGGGATGGTGGGCCTCCGGTTAACGGTTGGGATATTAGCGGTCTCAAGACGGCCGTATATATCGATGGGGAACTGAACAGACCTGGTGCAGAGAACCGGAAATGGAGCGTGGAAGTCGCGATTCCCTGGACCAGTCTAAAGGAATGTGCCGAAGGAAACCGTCCACCTGCGCCGGGTGAGTTCTGGCGCGTCAACTTCTCGCGTGTGGAGTGGCAGACCGAGGTACAGGACGGTGAGTACCGCAAGGTGCTGAATCCAGATACGGGCAAACCTTATCCGGAGGACAACTGGGTGTGGTCACCCATGGGCATCATCAACATGCATTACCCGGAGTTGTGGGGTTATGTTGTATTCTCGTATGACGGCACGGATCAGTCGTTTGAGTTGCCTGAAGACGAACGAATCAAATGGGAGCTTCGCAAGCTTTATTACCGTGAACGTAATTATTATGAAAAGCACGGTGAATTTACCCAAGATATGAAGTTGCTTATGGGTGAGGAATTGTTGAGCTGTAATCCTGTTATTGAAACGACTCGCAGCCTGTTCCAGATTACTGCGCCTTCTTCGGACGGCACGGCCTTGATCTGTATTCGGGAAGACGGAAAGCTGTGGAAGGAGTGAGAACGCTATGACCAGGCAAACCTTGGTATTTTCCCTTGATGCACAGTCATTGGAGAGGATCGAGCAGAAGTTCCAGGAGAAGGTACGTTTTGCAGAGGCCCGCAAATCGGAGTTGTTTCATATTTTTCAGCAGGAGCTAACACAAGAAGAGACATGGGCATTGAAGTATGTCTATGCCTATATGCCGGTAAATGACATGGCTGATTATAACGGGGACTTGTTCTTGAGCCATGTGCGCCAGGCTTTGGACACCCGTAAACGTGTGCCTTGGGGAGAACGTGTTCCGGATCATTTGTTTCTTCATTTTGTGCTGCCTTATCGGATAAATACGGAAAATATTGAAGATTACCGCGGCTTATTGTATGACGAATTAGCCGAGCGAACTAATAACTTATCCATGGCAGATGCAATTTTGGAGACCAATTACTGGTGTCATGAGAAAGCGACCTATATTGGCAGCGATCTGCGCACGATATCACCGCTGACGATGATCCGGAATGCTCGCGGACGATGCGGCGAAGAATCCACGCTGGCAGTGGCCGCTCTTCGCAGCATCGGCATACCAGCCCGCCAGGTCTACACGCCGCGCTGGGCTCACTGTGATAGTAATCATGCTTGGGTAGAAGCTTGGGCAGAAGGTCAATGGTATTACATCGGGGCATGCGAGCCGGAAGCCCGTCTGAATCAAGGGTGGTTCAGTCCTCCATCCCGCAGGGCCATGCTGATTAATACGAGAATCTATGCCGACTATCCCGGACCGGAGGATATTACGCTCTCCGAAAAGGGATATACGGAAATTAATTTGCTTGAGAACTATGCGCCCACACGCAACATCTATGTGAAGGTGAAAAATGAGCAGGGAGAGGCTGTACCCGGCGCGAGTGTTCGTTTTGAGCTGTACAATACGGCTGAATTCTATCCGATTGCCGAAATTAGGACGGATGCACAAGGGGAAGCGACCTTTAAGACTGGCTGTGGTGACCTTTTGATTCGTGCGGTCAGCGGTGGCAAGTGGAGTGAGATCCTATTCAAGGCTCAGGGAAACGATCATGTAGAGCTTGTGCTGGACTCATCAGAGCAGCCTACAGGGATTGTAGATTTCGATATGGTTCCTCCTCCGGAAAGGGAGGGAGAGGTCGTGGTTGCATTACCGGAAGAGAAGATTGAGATTCATAATCGTCGTCTGGAGGAAGGAACGCAGACCCGGAGCGAGTATGAGGACACGTTCCTGAGTGAGGAGGAAGCTGTCTCGCTGGCTAAAAAGGTTGGACTGCCCTCGGTACGTGTATGGGATATTCTCCGCAAGGCACGGGGGAACAGCCGGGAAATTGCAGCTTTCCTAGAGGAACGTTCCAATCCATACGGTGAGTGGCCGCTCCGGTTGCTGGAGTCGATGAATGAAAAAGATTTAATTGATACCTTTCGTCAGACGCTGGACGATCATCTGGTCGGTACGCTTTCGCAGCAAGGATCATGGGCGGAAGATACGTTTGTGAGATACATCCTGTGTCCGCGGATCTCCTATGAGATGCTGGTCCCTTATCGAGGTGTATTCCAGAATGCCTTTTCGGCAGAGGCGGCAGCGTTCAGGGAGAATCCCTCGACACTTGCCCGAATGCTGGAACAGCAATATGAATACTCTGAAGATCTTCCTAATCTAAAAGGTAAAGGGAATCCAATAGGGACGTTTAGTCTAATGAAGGGAGACTCTCAGTCGCTGGATATTTTGTTTGTGGCTGTATGTCGCAGTTTGGGTATTCCGGCCCGATTACATCCGAGTGCACAGAAACCACAGTACCTAAGTGACAGAGGCTGGGAGGATGCAGTATTTAGTCTCACCTCACCTCTAACTCAGGAGAGCACAAGCTGGGGAATGCTCCAACTTCATAGGGATATAAAAGCTTTGCAGGATACACCTGAAGCATCCTATTTCGAAAACTTCTCGTTTGCCCGTCTGGAAGAAGGCGTCTACAAGACGTTGATTTATCCTTATGGCAGTACGGATGTCTATAGCGAGCCATATGAGGTTGAGGCAGGAACTTATCGCTTAACGACAGGCATTCGCCTGAAAGATGGAACGGTAAAAGTGCGCTTCGTTTACTTTACCGTGAACGCTGGAGATACCACTGAGGTTGTATTGTCTTATCGTGAGAATGAGGTTGAATTTCCTGTACTGGGTAAACTGGCGCCAGGAAGTATACTGACCCTTCTGGATGGTTCAGAGGTAGAACTGAAGGAACTTCTGGGATCGGAGGGTGCCATTGCTGCCTGGATTGAACCGGAGCGTGAACCGACCAAACATCTGATTCGTGAACTGTGCGAGCTGGCAGAGCCGCTGGATAAGCTGGGTATACCCATCGTACTCATGATCGGAGATATGGAATGGAACGCTGCCATTGACCCTGCTGGTTATCCAAAACTGCCTGTACGCACGGTTTTTGTACGAGATTCCAGTTATGCTTCCTTGTCCGGCTTCAATTCGAAGCCTGCGGCTCATGAAGCGGGTTATCCACATCTGTTCGTGCTGGATACTCAGCATCAAGTTCGTTATTCGGCTTCCGGGTACAAGATTGGTACTGGGAAGGAAGCCTTACAGACAGCTGCTGCGATATATCAATCATCGAACGGATCGGAGTGAAGAGAGTGACCAAATATATTGCTGCGGGTTATGCTGTGGATTCAGTTCTCCCCGATATGGCACATGAGGATCTGTCAAAGTTAACACATCTGAACATAGCCTTCGGACATGTCAAAAATGATGCAATAACAACCGAGCATCTAAAAAACGGTCACGTTATCCAGAACATCAAGCGGGAGCATCCGAATCTTACAGTGCTGCTGTCTGTAGGCGGATGGAGCGCAGGCGGTTTTTCCGAAGCCGCCTCAACCCAGGCGGGGAGGGACAGCATGGCTGCATCGGCGGTTAGGGTGCTGGAGGAATTTCCTTTTGACGGGATTGATCTGGACTGGGAATATCCTTGTTACGGTGAAGCTGGTATCGCATCCAGTCCTGATGATAAACGGAATTTCACTTTACTTCTCAAGACGATCCGGGAGGCACTGAGTGCCAAGGGAGAAGAGGATGGCCGTCATTATCTGCTCACCATTGCGGCAGGGGCTGATCAATACTACGTTGATGGTACAGAGATGGCTAAGGTGCAGCAGTACCTGGACTACGTGCAGTTGATGACCTATGATATGCGCGGCGGTTTTCAGGTTCTGACCGGACATCATACGAATCTGTACACGCCAACAGGAGATCTGTTTCGAATTAGTACGGATGCTTCCGTGACCCTGTTTGTTCGCGCTGGTGTCCCGAAGGAGAAGATTGTGATCGGAGCTGCGTTCTATTCCCGGATCTGGACTGAGGTCCCTGACCGAAACCACGGGCTCCATCAAATGGCTGGTAGCACAGGCGGCTACGGTCCGTCATTTGCCGAACTGGAAGCGAAGTACATTAACAAGAATGGTTACACCCGTTATTGGGATGAAGAAGCCTGTGCACCGTTTCTGTTTAATGGGTCCAGCCTCATATCGTATGATGATGAAGAATCGATCAAATGCAAATGTAATTACGTAAAGGAGCAAGGTCTGGCCGGGATCATGTTCTGGGAGTACGACTGTGATCCAACTCACCGTTTGCTGGGTGCAGTGCATCAAGGGCTGAAGGATCTTTCGGCTGGGAAAATCGGATAAGGCCGCCGGTCGCGACGAATCAGATTATGTATACGGACTAAAAACATATGAAGGGGCCGTTCTATACGTCATGCTCATGACGTATAGAACGGCCCTTTGTTTGCGTTATTTTGGTCTAATGAATCAGGCACTGTTACTCGCTCTTATATACATTGTTTACTGTTCTGAGATGTAACCATCACAGAGACGATATCTCCATCTCCATTTATCCAATACATTCCTCGTCATCATCATCAGGGGAATCAGCGGAGCCGTTGGGACGGTGCATTTTACGATATTGCCCTGGGGTATAACCCGTCTCTTTTTTGAATTTGCGGATGAAGTTTGGTGTATCCAGGTAACCGACACGCGTGATGATATCTTTTAACGGATCGGTAGTATGCAGCAGTAGTCGGATGACCTCATCCATCCGTTTCTGCCAGATATATTGAGTAAAGTTCATGCCGATCTTTTCTTTAAAAGAACGACTGAAATAGGATGAAGAGATCGTGAATTTCGATGATATCGTACCTAAACTGAGATCATAATCAGAGAAATTGGCATCGATATAAGCCACGATTTCATCCATCAGGGAGCTTTCTTCCGTCTCACTCTTTGCCTCGACATGGGCGCAGATTTCGGCGGCAAGGCCTGTTAGTTTTTTCTCCAGATCCTCCAACGAGTCGTAGGAAGTGATTCTTGGAAGCTGATCAACCACATGATGGATTCCAAGCTCCGAGGCGGTTTTGAGCATTGTATTCAGAATATCAAAGCAGATGCAACGCAGCAACGGTACAGACGGCATTTCGGATTTCAGGGTATTCAACGCAGTTGATACCATCTGAACCGCCACATCATAGCTGCCTTGTTTTAAGCTCTGAACCAGCTTTAATAACACATCCTTAGGGACCCAGAAGGAAGAATCCTGTACACCGGAACCAGAAAGGTTGTTAAAGTATGTACTGCTGCCCTGTCCATGCAGCATCGATGCTTCCAGAGCGGTCGAGGCCTCGATGTAGGACTGATTCAACTGTTTCGGATAAGTGTACCGATTGCCTATCCCGATTGCGGGCGCGACCCCGGTGTGTTCTGTCACCATCCATTGCAGTTTCTCAACAATAGGCTCGATACGGGTATTCAGGTTATCTTCATGCCTAATTTCGGCATCGAATCCCACGATAAGGGCCAATTGGTCTGCCTGTGGCAGCTCCACGCCGTAAGCATAAGCAGAGAACTCCGGCAGCTCCACATCGTTCATCAGCTGCATGACAGTAGGTTGCTCGGGGTTATCACCGATAGGAAAAGCGCGCATTTCCCAGCCCATGATCATGACAAAATAATGGGATCGGTTAAAGCGTATACCAAGCTTATCCGTAAACTCAGAGGGGAAATCTCCGGTGTGACCGTGCTTCAGCAACATGAGCAAAATATGATTGCGAGCATAGGGCTCCTGAAGATCTACGCGCTGACTATAATCATGCAGTGTTTTCTTGATCCATTCCAGCTCGTTGGTGGTGAAGGATGGATCAGGATCATTTTTCAACCGAATGAACTCCATTAAGTCTGAAATCGGATGGTACTGTCTTCGGGCCAACATAATGGCGAGGAACGTGCCCATCACCACCATGAAGGAGAAAACAAGAACAACAAAGGTGCGAATATGAACGATTCGGCTAAAAAATTGGTTGCTGGGCATAGCGGTCACATAAGTCCAACCCGCATCCGATTTAACGGATACAACCGAATGTGGTTCTTGATTTAAGGAGATGCTGTGCGTTCCGGGTTCAAGAGCAAACAGAGCGTTAACTTCCTGTTCGGATATGATTTCTCCCTTGTAATTGGCTGCCAGGACTTGCCCGAAATTATCGAAAATATAAGTCATCCCGTGATAGTCGCTAAGGATGGAATCAATTAAGCCCGTCAGATTGGACTCGTGTATCAAGTACATGACGGTTCCATGGGCGGGCGTATTGTTAGGTGCAATCGGTACAAGGTATGCCAGCATGGAATTGGGTATTCTGGTTCCTTGGACGACCTGCTCCGCTGGACGTATTGTGGGGGACTGTACGTTATTCAAATCCCGGATCATGTCCGTTTTGTTCCACGTAGTAAATTTGTAGCGGCCAGTGAATACATCCAGGTTCTCAGAACCTTGAGAAGAATAGATGTTATCATCTTCACGGAAGAACAGGAATAACTCATCGATAATGGAACTGGTGGCTTTGTATTTGACCAATGCGCCGATGGATTCCCGGCTATAGTACGGATGGTGGGTCCAATACCGCGTTAACTGCTCATCGTAGGCGATGCGAAAAGCGATGTCTTGGAGTTCCTTCATGCGATCATCAATGACAGTTTTGGCTTGAGTGAGCTGATTGACATTGGTCTGTTCAATCTCTGAACGGAGCGTGTCCACAGCATTGTGATAAATAATGATGGTTAAAATAACAAGAGGGATAAGGAAAATGGAGATATAGGATAGGGTGTACTTAAACAGAAGCTTGGACTTGAAGTGATTCCATTTCATATCTGCAACCTCCCGTTTTTCTTTCGTGCTGCAGCGATAGCGCTCTCATATGGGCAGTGAAGCTATTGCCAAGATGGGAGATGCTGGGGTGTTCCTTCTAAAAATACTAGGAGAACTTCTCTAATAAAGCAATGGTTCTTTTATAAATTCCAGTGCAATCCGTAAGAAAGATTCAGCTATAGCAAAATCCCCTCAAAGTTCACTCATTTCCTTATGCTACCACACAAGGCTTTTCAAAGAGTAACTACTTTAAGGGGATAATTCTAGCTAATCATATATTATATTTTCTATTACTGAATATAGGAGTTAAAACGATTATTCGTCCAGAGGTTCATAGTCAAACCAATCGTAACTCGCAGGCGTACACTCCCCAGACGGAGCATAAGCGTACATGGCGATCATCACACCTGTGAAACCACTTGCCACTTCGGTAGATAACAGGTGCGTTTCCCCTGAACCCACTTCGATAGCATCGGATGAACCTTGCTGGTAGAGGAACGTGAAGTGATTACGGTCAGCCTTGATTTGTAATACAACTGGCCCGGTGTCACAGTCAAGCACCTGTTCGGTTCGCAGAGAGCCGACGGTTCGCCGTAGTATGATTTTCTTCTGCCCATCGACATGTGTTACAGCGAAATCGTAATGATATTTATCATTCATAAATAAGGTTAATCCAGCTTCCTCACCGCTCGCATTTGGCTCATAACGCAGCTCGGTGGCCATATTGCATAAGAAATGGCTCAATCGACGCCCAACAAAGGCTGGATTTTGTCCATCATCGAGTGAAACCGAATGACCACGAAGGATGAGCTGCCCGGGATTTTCAGTGAGCGCCCAACTACCCGGATCCGGATTACGTAAGAAGATCCAGTTCATGCCTAATGATGGTTCGTCAAAATCATCCCGAATAGCCTGAGGTGACCAAGGGTACTCAGCCAACAAAGGCCCAGTCATCTCCGGCTCAATATGTCCGTTCACACCGATCATCGGCCAACCCTCATCCGTCCACGTGACAGGTGCCAGGAACGTTTCGCGTCCCAGATGGTGCCGCATGGGATAACCTGCTGGACGAATACCAAGAGATACGGCCCACCAGCTTCCATCCTGGATCTGGACAAGGTCTGCATGACCGGTTGCATGAATGCTGGATTTCATGCTCCGATTGGACAGAATCGGATTATGAGGACACGGATCAAATGGTCCGTATGGCTCTGTGCTCCGAGCGATGGTCTCCATATGACCATACTCCGTTCCACCTTCGGCGATCATCAGATAGTAGAGGCCGTTTAATTGATACATGTGGGGAGCTTCGGGGGCTGCGCCTCCGGTTCCAGTCCAGATCAATCGACTATCGGTCAGTCTGGCTCCGGTCGTGATGTCTATCTCGCACTGATAGATACCCTCGCCTTCATCGCCGTTACAGGCCGTTTGAAAATACACATGTCCATCTTCATCAAAGAGAAAAGAGGGATCAATGCCGCCCTGATCAACAAAAATCGGAGCAGACCATGGTCCCTCGGGTTGGATACTACGTACATAAAAATTTCCGCCGCCGCTGACATTGGTTGTTGTCATGTAGAACCAGCCATCATGGTACCGGAGTGTTGGGGCGAAAATGCCGCCAGAACTGCCTGCGTTCGCTAGAGGGAGTTGCTCCGTTGTTGTGAGGACATGGCCGATCTGTCGCCAGTTCACAAGGTCTTTGCTGTGGAAGATGGGCACACCAGGGAAATATTCAAAGGTACTGGTTACCAGATAATAGTCTTCATCTACACGGCAGATACTTGGATCTGGGTAAAACCCCGGAATGACCGGATTGGTATATTTCATCATTTATGCTCCTATTCATTGTGAGAGTTTAGTATGGATCTGGACACATTGAAAATCCCTGCTACAAGGCGAATTATAACGCTTATAAGTATATGGAACCTTGATTTTTCGGTCTTGGAATAGCATGATATAGACATTCAACCCAACATGGTTTGCGGAGGGGAATGCTTTTGAGTAATGCATATTTGAGATGGTTTACTTCAGATCAACAGTTTCCATTTTTCATTCAGTATGGTGGACACGACCAAGACATGGAGCTTCATAATCATGTGGACTTTACGGAACTTGTCATTGTTCTGAGTGGTCATGCAACTCATGTGGTGAACACCGAGGAATTTTTTATTAAAAAAGGGAACGCATTTGTGATTAATGGCGACACCCATCATGCGTATAAAGACCCTCATGATTTTAGGATCTGTAACATTATGTTCAGTCCCGAGATGCTTGCTTCGGCGGGGCCCGATCTGAGAAAATCTAACGGCTTCCAGGCGCTGTTTGTTTTGGAACCGTTTTATCGTAATATTCACTCCTTTCCGAGTAAATTGGCGTTATCCATTTCCAGTCTGGAGTATGTAGAATCACTGATATCGTTCATGATTGAGGAGTATCAGAGTAAACAGCAAGGGTATCAGACGATGTTGATCTCACGTCTTACCGAGATGGTTGTTTATTTGTCGAGGCAATATGATACGCAGGAGAAAGGGATCGAAGGTAATAATCTGATGCATCTGGCAAATGCCATTTCATTTATTGAAGATCATTATCTGGAGCCACTGTCGTTGGAGGATATTGCGGGGAAATCGAATATCTCAATAAGGCATTTGAATCGGATTTTCCGATCCTATTATCAGATGACCCCGATCTCTTATCTGCAAAAGTTGCGTCTGGAGAAGGCATGTCATTTGTTGAAAAACGGGAATCTGTCCATTACGGAAATTTCGTATGAATGCGGGTTTAACGACAGTAATTATTTCACCCGCCAGTTTAAGAAAGCCTTTGGCGAATCTCCCAAAACATACAGACAGACTCAATGAGTCAAAATCATGCGAATTATGATCAGGGAATGATTGAGATCAATCGCTCCAATTTCATATATAATCCCCACCTGTTATTCCAATTCGTAACACTGGTGATTATTATTACAGATTGTCAATTAAATTCAAATAGTATATCTGTCGGGATATAGTATGCAACATTCGGGACTATTTGAAAAAAGTTATGATTACTTTAATAATATTCCTTTACGGGAATATTCCTTATGGGGTATAATTTGGGTATCAGGAAGAAGAACATTTTGGTGAAGGAGATGAGATTCTACCTATACACATTAACTGAATGAGGTGAACAGCATGTCAGGACACAATCCGGGTATGGATATGGCCTTGCTGGGCGCTTTGGCTGAACCGAATCGTATGCATATCGTCGAATTATTACGTGATGGTCCTCTTACTGTGGGGGAAATTGCTGAACAGCTGGGATTACGTCAACCTCAAGCTTCGAAGCATTTGAAAGTGCTCAGTGATCATGGCATTTTGGATGTAAAGGCCGTGGCCAACCGCAGGATTTACAAGCTCCGTCCAGAACCTTTTCAAACGTTGGATGAGTGGGTGCAGTCGTTTCAGAACATCATGGAAGACCGTTTTGACAATCTGGATCATTATTTGCGTGAACTGCAAAGTAAGAAAGACAAACCATAGGCATTCGCTAACTTATAAGGAGGAATGACAATGTTAAGCAACGGAATGGTGTCGAGTGTGGAAAATGAAAAGGTACTTGTACTTGAGCGTGTATTTGACGCACCTCGTGAGCTTGTGTTCAGCATGTTCAAGGAATCGGAACATCTTCAGCGCTGGTGGGGACCGAGAGGTTGGGTCATTCCCGTCTGTAATGTGGATTTTCGACCAGGCGGTGTTTGGCATTACTGCATGAAATGTGAGGATGAGAACCAGGGAGATTTTTACGGTATGGAATCTTGGGGAAAAGGTGTGTATAAGGAAATTGTTGAGCCGGAAAGGATTGTTTATATCGATTATTTCTCGGATGCCGAAGGCAACACAGATGAGAACCTGCCGACAACCGAAGTAACCATGCTATTCTTTGATCTTGGGGGCAAGACAAAGATCGTAAATCGATCAGAGTATGTATCCGCAGAGGCATTGCAAACCGTCATGGATATGGGGATGTTGCAGGGAATTGCGGAAACCTGGGACCGTTTGGCGGAACGTCTGAACGAAGTGAAGTAACAGAAAATGAAAACAGCCGTCCGTTTTTAACTGGGCGGCTGTTTGTTGATTTTTTAGGTGTAACACGGTTTATTCGCAACTATTCCTCTTGCACATTATAAAGTACCCGAGCGAGCAGATTCTGTCCATAGTTTCCGAAGTTTTTACCAAAGATCGTTAAGCCCCGTTTGTTCAAAGGTCCGTCCGTAACCGCAATGCGGAAGTGAATATCGCTTTTGTAATCCAGTCCAATCTGGTCCAGCGTTACGTCCGAGATGCGGCATCCGTCGATATAGCTGCCTTCCTGTGTAATCCGGATCAGCTTCAGCATGCCGTACTGATTCAAGTGCGGAGGCCACCATTCCGGGTTGAAGGTACCGCGTGTATTGCCAAAATCCCCCGGACTTGTCCAGCAGCCAATCTCAATCCCATTGACATAGAAGTAAATATCCGAAGGGTAATTGTCACAAAAGCCAGGGGCCTCCGATCCCAGTTCCATCGACAACTGAATTTCGCTAAAGGACTGATTAGGTTTGAGATAGTTTGGAATCCGATACTCGAGATAACCTTCAGCCAGCCAGATCATCTCCGCATCAATTCGCAGAGGATCAGCAAAGTACCGCGGATCATCGAACTCTCCAACAATGCTGTCCCGTGTAGCGAGACCACATGTGGGTGCAGCCTGATAATCGCTGTAATGACCGACCTGAATTTCCACCTCATAACGATTGTTAATCTCCTGTGAACGCAGATCAACCATCAATTTTTCCTCATTGAGATAACATATCTTCTGAATTCCATGTTTGCCAACGGCGGTGTTGATCTCGATCAATCCGCTCTCTTCAAGCTTCTTGATATGCATTGTGATAGCGCCATTGCTCAGTCCAAGCTTGGTTGCAAGATCATTGAGATTAAGACTTTGGTTCTTGGCCAGCAGCTCGATGATCTGAATCCGGATTTCCGAACTGAGCGCTTTGAAGATATTCACACCCGACATCAGATCTTTAATATAAATCATAGGTGGATTTCCTTTCCCCGTTCTGAACAAAGTCTTCGACACAGACATTTGCACATTTATATGTTTTATTTCAGATAATTATAAATCATTCCCTCATGGAAGGGAAGGGTGGAGAAATAGAAGCCAAAACCCTTGTGTATAGCGCAAATACGAAAATATAATCTATATTTTGTCCACTATTCCAGTTAAAATAAGTGTTAATCAGTTCACATATATTTGAAATATACCATTGAAATGTAATGTAACCGCTTTTATAATCCTATTATACCTAAATTGATTCATTACTTCATGAACCTAATTAACCATTTGAACAGGAAAGGTGGAGTTCGGTTTGGAAAAGTTAAGCAATGTGAAGAGGTTTAAGTGGAAACGGTTGGCGTTACCGGCATTACTTGTGATGGTATTACTGCTGGCAGGTCAGTCAAAAGCTTTGGCGGCGTTCTGGAATCTGAACGGAGATACCGCTGTTCATGATCCGTCGATTATCAAAGAGGGAAGTTCCTGGTACACCTTTTCAACCGGCCCGGGCATTCAAGTATTGAAATCCGATAATGGATCGTCTTGGTATCGTGTTCCACAAATCTTCTTAAGTAAGCCATCCTGGTGGGCTTCTGCCGTTCCGGGACAAAGCGGATTGGATGTATGGGCACCGGACGTAGAGCAGTACAACGGAAAAGTATGGCTCTATTATTCGATCTCCACCTTTGGCTCCAATCGGTCTGCAATTGGTCTTGCGTCTGCGAACAGTATCGGTGCAGGCCAATGGAAGGACGAAGGATTGGTGCTTCAAACCACGACCGCCAATAATTATAATGCCATTGATCCGAATCTGGTCATTGATGCTTCAGGCAATCCATGGCTGGCCTTCGGTTCTTTCTGGAGCGGTCTGAAGATTGTCAAGCTGGACAAAAACACGATGAAACCGACGGGAAGTATAACTTCCATTGCTGCGCGCCCGAATAACGGAGGTGCTATTGAAGGACCAAGTATTGTATATCGAGGCGGCTATTATTACCTGTTTGCTTCCATCGATTCTTGCTGCCAAGGGGTGAACAGTACCTACAAAATGGTCTATGGACGTTCGACCAGTATAACAGGCCCTTATGTGGACAAAAACGGAGTTAATATGCTGAATGGTGGCGGAACGATATTGGATACAGGCAATGTGAAGTGGAAAGGTCCAGGTGGTCAGGACGTGTACAACGGCAATGTCATCGCAAGACATGCCTATGATGCAGAGGATAATGGCAATCCGAAATTGCTGATTAATGACTTGCTTTGGGACTCGAATGGCTGGCCGAAATACTGATTTATTTTATATAAATATAAAATGTTTTATAAAAGTATTGACTAAAGTGATCTGGATTTGATAAATTTAACAACAGAAATCTTATTTCATCCAATTGAATACGGTTACAAGTTCAGATCAGGAGGGGTTCAGATGGTAAAGAAAAAGAGTTGGGTCACATTCATGCTTCTTATGCTGGTAAGTGCGCTGGTACTCGCAGGTTGCGGAGGAAGCAGCGGTGCAAGTGGGGACAAGGAGTTAACATTTATGTTCCGCGGCGGTACTGATGAGCAGAAAGCATACCAAGCGGTGGTCAAGAAATTCGAAGAAGATCATCCGGGTGTGAAAGTCAAAATTATCGTAACGGCTGCGGATCAATATGCAACCAAGCTGAGAGCGGCAATTACAGGCAACAGCTTGCCTGACGTATTTTATATCAATCCGGGCGACGTGAAAGCGTATGTGAACAGCAATGTGCTGATGAACCTCACTTCGTATATTGAAAACAATCCGGATGTTGATCTCGATAATATCTGGAAATACGGCGTGGACCTGTATCGTTATGACGGCCAAATGGCAGGTCAAGGTGATATCTACGGTATGCCGAAGGATCTGGGGCCATTTGCACTGGGCTACAACAAAACGTTGTTTGAAAAAGAGGGCATTCCATTCCCTGACAAGGATAAACCATACACATGGGAAGAGTTCATCAAGGTGAACCAGCAAGCGACCAAGGATACTAATGGGGACGGTAAACCGGATGTGTACGGTACTGGATTCAACGTACAGTGGGCACTGCAATCCTTTGTATGGAGCAACGGTGGCGACTGGTTGGATGAGCCCAAAACAAAAGTAACGATTGATGATCCAAAATTCGCTGAAGCGCTGCAATTCTTCGCGGATATGCAGAACGTATACAAAATTACACCTTCCATTGAGGAAGCGCAAACATTGGATACGTATCAACGCTGGATGAAAGGTGAAATGGCTTTCTTCCCTGTAGGCCCATGGGATATGAGTACATTTGAGAAATTGCCTTTTGATTATGATTTGCTGCCATTCCCTGCGGGATCAACTGGCAAATCGGCAACGTGGATCGGATCTCTGGGAATCGGAGTATCCGCGAAAACGAAACATCCAGAAGAAGCAGCAGCATTGGTGAACTACCTTACGGCTTCGAAGGAAGGCATGCAACAACTGGTAGATGCCAAGGTACAGATTCCGAACTTGCTTGATATGGCAGACGAGTGGGCCAAAGATACATCCACGAAACCAGCCAACAAACAGGAATTCATTGATATCGTTGAAGATTACGGCAGGGCTCTGCCAGGTAACTACACGTACAATGCGGAATGGTATGACCTGTTCTTCACGGACATCCAGCCGGTATTGGATGGCAAGATTACAGCCGCAGACTATGTGAAGCAGCAACAACCGAAAATGCAAAAACTGCTCGACAAAGCGGTAGAACAAGAAAAGAAATCTCAGAAATAGTAGATAGGAAAGGGTGATGCCGGCAGCCTGCAATCATGCTGCTGGCATCATTCGTATTGGGACTTATTGGATTCCATACGGGCATGTGGCATTCGTTGATCGGCAAGGTTCAATCGAAGAATGCCACATGCTGATACTAGAAACAGGGGTGAACGCCGTGATTACGAAATCGAGCTTGTATCGCAAAGAGATGCTGTACGGATATCTGTTTATTTTACCTCCGATTCTTGGATTGCTGATCTTTGTCATGTTCCCGTTCCTCTACTCCCTTTATGGATCCTTTACGGATTGGGACGGACTGGGACAGATGAACTTTATTGGTTTGGCCAACTTCAAGGATCTGCTCACGGATGATCTCTTCTATAAAGCGATGTTTAATACATTCTTCCTGATGCTCGGTATCCCGATTGGTCTGTTGTTGGCTTTGTTGCTGGCAATGGGTCTGAATCGTAAAATTCCCGGCACCACGACATTCCGTGTAATCTATTACATTCCGGTTATTTCTTCCCTCGCTGCGGTGTCCATCATGTGGAACTGGGCGTACAACGGGGATTATGGTCTGGTAAACCAGTTCCTTGACCTGTTTGGGATTAAAGGTCCTAACTGGCTCGCCAACAAAGACACGGTCAAACCCGCTCTGATTATTATGACGGTGTGGAAGGGTCTTGGATACACAATGTTATTGTACCTGGCAGCACTGCAAAGTGTATCGCGTACATATTACGAGGCGGCTGAGCTGGATGGAGCGAATGGGTTCCAAATTTTCCGCAATATCACCTGGCCTATGGTGAAGCCGGTTACCTTTTTCCTCATTGTTACGAATATCATTGGTGGTTCCCAGATCTTCACCGAGATGAACATTATGACGCCTACGGGTGGTCCTGAATATTCTTCGGCATCGATCGTCTTCTACATCTGGCAGAAAGCCTTCAGTAACTTGCAGATGGGTTATGCCTCAGCGATGGCCATGATTCTTGGTATTTTCATTTTTGTCATTACCTTGGTGCAATTCAAAATGAATGAAAAATCAGCCTATGATGGGGATTGATTGTCAAGGAAAGGAGTGAACCGGAGATGTCTTACAGTCAAAAGAGGAAATTAACGAACTCGATCATCTTTATCGTACTCGCGATCGGTGCGATTGCGATGATTGCACCACTGATCTGGATGTTGTCCACTTCATTGAAGGAGAAGCAGGATGTGTTCGCGCTTCCGCCTGTGTGGATACCTGAAGTATTCCAATTTGGTAAGTATAAAGAAATCTGGGAAGCTGGTCCGCTGCTCAGCGGGATCAAAAACAGCCTTATTGTTGCGGTGAGTGTAACGGTGGTGGGTACGTTTACGTCCAGTATCGCGGCCTTTGCCTTTGCCAAATTAAGATTCCCGCACAAAAATAAACTGTTTCTCGCGTTGTTGGCATCCATGATGATTCCTTATCCGACAGTCATGATCCCGCAATTCATCATGTTCGCGAAGCTGGGCTGGGTGGATACGCTGTTGCCACTGATCGTTCCAGGCCTGTTCGGTAACGTAATCATGATCTTCTTCCTGCGCCAATACCTGCTTAGTGTGCCTGATGCAATTATTGAGGCGGCCAAAATCGATGGAAGTTCCTACTTCCGGTTGTACTCCAGTATTACGTTCCCGCTCATCAAACCGGCGATTGCTGCACAGCTGATTCTATGGTTCATGGGCATCTGGAACGATTATCTGGCACCAATTATCTATCTGAATTCTCCGGAGAAGCAGACGTTACAACTCGTTATAGCAAACTTTAATGCCACGTATGCAATTCAAACCGATTACCCGCTTATTATGGCGGCGTCGATTGTAGCTCTGTTACCTGTATTAATCATCTTCCTGATCTTCCAGAAACAGATTATTGAGTCGGTTGCGATTTCGGGAGTGAAGGGATGAACCAGCGGAAGAAATTCCGACGGTGGTCGAATTCAGGAAAAGGAGTGGTTGCTTCCATGTTGTTATTGTTGGTTGTTGGAGCTACAGGTTGTTCCGGAGAAGGAGCAGGAGAAACGGTGTCCCGTCCGGTCTTTCCTGAAGCTCCACAAGCTACTCAGTTGTATGACACTTCCATTTTGGACGATGAATCACGCTGGACGGTGAACAATGCGCATGATCCGGCCATTATTAAAACAGAACAGGGATACTACGTCTATTCCACAGACGTTCGTGTAGCAGGAGAAGCGAAACCCGGCGTCATGGTACGCAAATCAGATGATCTGATCCACTGGACGTGGGTAGGTCAAGCTCTGCCGGGTATTCCGCAAGAAGCGCTGGACTGGACAGGTGCGGTCAATCTGTGGGCACCGGATGTTATTCAGGTTGGTGATACCTATCGGATGTATTATTCGGCTTCTTCTTTTGGCAGTACCCAGTCAGCTATTGGTCTTCAGACATCCTCATCTCCCGAAGGTCCATGGACAGATGAAGGACTCGTTGTGAAAACTTCTGCGAATGAACAGGACAAATTAAATGCCATTGATGCCAATCCCATTGTGGATGCCGAGGGCAATTCGTGGATGGTATATGGTTCATTCTTTGACGGAATCTACATTGCGCCACTTGATCCCGACACCGGGAAATTCAAGGACGAGGGTTATGGTACTCGCATTGCTGCTCGGGATCGTGCAACTGAAGAGGGTGCAGTGGAAGGTCCATACATTGTGTATAACCCGGAGTTCAAAAAGTATTATCTGTTTGTCTCCTATGATTCCTTGTTCGAAGATTATAACGTGCGGGTTGCGCGTGCTGATTCAATCACAGGACCGTACACGGACATGAATGGTATGAACATGCTGGATACGGATCATCTGCCGCAATATGAGATCGGCACCAAAATTCTCGGCGGTTACCGCTTCACAGAAGGCGAGGGCTGGGTTGCGCCTGGACATAACTCCGTTCTGAAGGACGGAGACGATTATTATATTGTGCATCATGCACGGGGTGAGACGGACAAAAACTGGCCATATCTGCATGTACGCAAAATGTTATGGACCAAGGAGGGCTGGCCTGTCGTTTCACCTGAACGTTACGCAGGTGAGACTACACAGGATATTCCGAAGTCCATGATTGCCGGGGAGTGGGAAGGCATGGCGCTTGATCCGTCCGTGGACGGGCAGATTCAAGCCGTGCCTTATACCCTAACAAGCAACGGTAAAATTAAAAGTGAAAAAGGTTCAGGAACCTGGACATTTGATGGCAAACAAACACTGACGTTGAAGTGGAAGGAAAGCCCATGGGGCGGAGCTTCCACCGAAGAGCTGCAACTGCTGCCGTCCTGGGACTGGGAACGAAGCCAACCCGCGCTGGTGGTGACAGGCCTCAATGACCGCGGCATCGCAGTCTGGGGCAAGCAGATCAGCGCTGCGGAGGAATAAGGGGTTGACCAGCGAGCAGTAAAAGAGCGAGCGACTGCTCCGAAGGTGCACAAGCAGAGAGGGGGAGGAAGGAGCCGCAGGAGCGAGTTTGGCATCCGATTTCAACCGCAAGGAGTGGTGGAAAAAGAAATCGGAGGACAAGAGAGCACCAAGGCCCTACCGCCCCCGAACGTCCGCTGTGCATGACAAAGTTGGCCTATGTATGAGGCCAATCATGCACTAAGTATGGGGAGAGTTGACCCTGCGAAGCGGTCGACCCCATAAGATCGAGCCAACAAAAAAGGCTCGAAGTGAGGTTGTAACCCGGCGAGCGCGGTAAGAGTGAGCTGCCGCTCCGAGGGTGCACAAGCAGTGAGGGGGAGGAAGGAGCCGCAGGAGCGAGTTTGGCATGAAATTTCAACCGCCAAGAGCGGTGGGAAAAGAAATAGGAGGACAAGAGAGCACCAAGGCCCTGCCACCCCCGAGCGCCTGCTGTGTATGACAAAGCTGGCATGTTAAGGTGCGCTAACGCCAAGGTGTTGCAGCTTTTAGACACTCAAGATTCATCTGTGCTGGCCTATGTCTGAGGCCAATCGTTTACTGAATATGGGGAGAGTTGACCCTGCGAAGTGGTCAACCCCATAAGACCGAGCCACCAAAAAGGCTCGAAGTGAGGTTGTGACCCAGCGAGCGCGGAAAGAGCGAGCTACTGCTCTGATGGTGCACAAGCAGTGAGGGGGAGGAAGGAGCCGCAGGAGCGAGTTTGGCATCCGATTTCAACCGCCAAGAGCGGTGGGAAAAGAAATCGGAGGACAAGAGAGCACCAAGGCCCTGCCACCCCCGAGAATCCGCTGTGCACCACCCCAAAAGGGTTTTCGCTTTTTCGCAATTGGGTTACATCCCTAAACTTCGAGCCAAACAACATTTGAAAGGGGAGCATTCCCATGACTGATTCTATTACCTTTACTAATCCCATCCTGGAGCAGCGCGCTGATCCGTGGGTGTACCGTCATACAGATGGTTACTATTATTTTTCCGCTTCCGTACCAGCCTTTGACCGGATTGAGATCCGGCGAGCAGAGACGTTGGAAGAGTTGAGAGATGCTGAGCCTGTAACGGCTTGGACCAAGCGTGACACAGGGCCAATGAGTGCCAACATCTGGGCACCGGAGATTCATTTTATCGATGGCAAATGGTACATACACTACGCTGCGGCTCACACCAGTGAGACTAACGAAGGGCTGTTCGATCATCGGATGTATGTTCTGGAGAACGATTCCGCGAATCCACTCGAAGGAGAGTGGGTAGAAAAAGGGCAGATTTACACCCGGTGGGAATCATTCGCGCTGGATGCAACAACCTTTGAACATAAGGGAATCCGCTATCTGGTGTGGGCGCAGAAAGATCCCGATATTGTGGGCAACTCGAACCTGTACATTTCCGAAATGGAAAACCCGTGGACGCTACGCGGCGAACAGGTTATGATCTCTACGCCAGAGTATGATTGGGAGATCATCGGCTTTAAGGTCAATGAAGGAGCAGCCGTGATGCATCGTAATGGACGGTTATTCATTGGATACTCGGCGAGCGCGACCGATTACAACTATTGTATGGGCCTGCTCACCGCAGATGAAAATGCCAACTTGCTTGATCCGGCCAGCTGGGTGAAATCACCCGAGCCGGTATTCCAGACTTGTGAAGCGAACGGCCAATACGGTCCGGGCCATAACAGTTTTACGGTATCACCGGATGGCAAGACCGATATTCTGATCTATCATGCGCGCAATTACAAAGACATCGAGGGTGATCCCTTGTATGATCCGAACCGTCACGCCCGTGCTCAAGTGATTCATTGGCGTGAAGATGGCACACCTGATTTCGGTGTTCCAGCTCCAGATGGCAAAGCAGTAGCAGAAGCAAAATAAGATGTAGTGAAACCTTGAATACGAGAGCTCTTAGTTAGCGAGTGATGCTGATTAAGGGCTCTTCTGTATGTGAACGATAAGTTAGAACGGTCTGAATGTAGATGTCTTGGATATAAAACAAAGCAACCACAACGATGATTTCTGCGTATGAGAAAGATACAGATTACGATACACAACCTATTAGGAGGATCACATATGGATTCACGCGAGACGTTGGACAAGGAACTTGAACAGATTTTGAAATGGGAGAAACAACAGAAAGACTTGTTTATTTGGGATAAAATCGGGCGTTTGCCCTTTGCGATGTTGGATAAAGTGATGCCTAAAGCGCTGAAACAGAAGATCGGAGATTCCCTGAACGACGTGGGTCAGTATGTGCAGAATGGGGGCAAGTTCCTCGTACAGAAGAAAAAAGTAGCCAAGCTGCTGCAAGAGGAAGCCGAGAAGTCCGGTTATTCCATGACGGACACGACCGATCGTCTGGAGCATGATGCTGAAGCTGAGGAGACTGCGAAGATTCATAGTGTAGAGAATCTGCCACTTAAGGTGCTGGACCAGGTAGCTGATAACATTACCGATAGTCGAACGAAGTTTGCTGCGGCTCAGGGAGCAGCTACAGGTTTTGGTGGTATTGTAACCATTGCAGCAGATATTCCGATGGTGATGGGGCTTTCCTTGAAGGTACTGCAGGAGATGGCACTATGTTACGGCTATGATCCAGACGAACCGCTGGAGCGCATCTTTATTGTCAAATGTCTGCAATTCTCTTCCGCTGATATTGTAGGCAAGAAAGCGATTATCGAAGAACTGGCCGCTTACGACGATCCGGACAAACCCATTGAGGTGGTATCGCAGATGCAGGGCTGGCGGGAAGTGTTTAATTCCTACAGTGAATCATTTGGCTGGAAGAAGCTGTTCCAACTCGTGCCGATTGCTGGCATGGTGTTTGGTTCGGTGAGCAACAAAAATACGATCCGTGATGTAGCCGAAGCAGGTAAAATGCTGTACAAAAAACGGCTGATCCTTCAGCGTTTGAAATAAGGTTATAGCAGAATACTTAATTGAAAGAGATGAATTTTACATGTTAAACAAACAAGGTTTCTATGATCTTTTGGATCGCAACAATATCGTTTACGAGAGTATAGAACATCCCGCAGTATATACGATGGAGGAAATATTCTCTTATCAAATTCCACATACAGAACATATCGTTAAAAACCTATTTCTACGTGATGACAAGAAGCGCAACTATTATCTGGTAACGATTGCTGGAACGAAGTCCGTTGATTTGAGAAGTTTAAGCGAGAAGATACCTAGCCGTAAACTCAGTTTCGCGAGTGAAAAGGATTTGTTGGAGTTCCTAGGATTGGAAAAAGGGCATGTTAACCCTATGGGGGTTCTCAATAATATTCAGAAGAACGTAATCGTCGTCTTTGACAAGGATCTAGTCGGTCAAAAAATCGGAATTCATCCCATGGAAAATACGGCGACGGTATTCCTTGAATTTGAAGATGTGAAGGAACTGATTACAGCTCATGGTAGCAGTGTTGTCCTGTGTGACGTGGAGTAATACGGGTTTAAGCTAAATTCGAGAAAAACAAATATAACAAAAGGGTTCCTGCCGCTCTGTAAATACAGAGTTGGAGGGAACCCTTTTGTTGTGGTTAGACTTTTTATTTACTACAAATGTAGGTTACTCTTCACTACCATTTTCTTTCGCCCAGATATTCAGTAATTTATCGGATGGAAGCAGGAACGTGAAGATCCCGAGCAGGGGCAGGAAGCTGCACATCTGCATCACCGGTGATACACCGAAGACATCAATCCAGTTACCCAGAACAAGTGCGCCCAGACCTCCCATACCAAATGCCAGACCTGTGATCAGGCCCGAGACCGTTCCGATTTTGCCTGGAATCAGCATTTGGGCGTATACAACCGTAACCGAGAAGCTGGATAACATGATAAAACCAATAATGGTTAGCAGTACGCCTGTCCAGAACAGATTCGCATAAGGCAACATCAGCGCCAGAGGAGCAGCTCCGGCCATGGACAGGAAGATCAGGTTACGTTTGCCGAATCGATCCGCCAAGGGGCCTCCGAAGAACGTACCCAGTGCTCCGGCAGCCAAGAACAAGAAGATATAGATCTGCGCGTTCTCTGTGGACAATCCAAAAGTATCTTTCAGATTAAACGCATAGAAGCTGCCAATGGAAGCGATATACCAGGAACGAACAAAGACGAGCAAGATCAATAGCGTAATGGCGGCAGTAATCTTTTTGCGTAAAGCAGGATTGGGTGCACGACGGGCAGCAGCCTGTCTACGCAGATATCCTCCCGATTGCAGCATACGTCCATACCAACGGGCGATGTAGATCTGGACTGCAATTCCCATGGCAGCAATGCCTGTAAATCCAATGGCACCGAACAGTCCAAACGGGATAAAGATCCAGCGTGTGAGCAATGGGGCAAGGGATTGCCCAGCGTTACCTCCGACTTGGAAGATGGACTGTGCCAGTCCACGGCGTTGACCAGCAGCCATATGGGATACCCGTGAGCCTTCCGGATGGAAAGCGGCGGAACCCAGACCGACAAAGATAACGGAAATCAGGACAGCCATATAACTGTCGGCGAAAGCCAACAGCAACATGCCGGTAAATGTAAAACCCATGCCAATGGGCAGGATAGATGGTGTCGGTTTTTTATCAGCAAACCAGCCTACAACAGGCTGCATAATGGATGCGGTAAAGTTAATAGCAAATGAGATCCATCCGATCTGAGTATACGTGAGATGCATAGAGTCTTTCAAAATCGGAAAAATGGCGGGAATAACCGACTGGATCGAATCATTGAACAGATGAACCAAACTAATGGCAATGAGTATCCGGTAAACGGTGCTTTGGGCATCCGATCCGGGTGGGGCTTTCGAACGCGCTGTGGCGTCCTTGGTTAATGAGGTTTGTGTAGACATGTACAATTCTCCTTTGGTCGCGGTCACGAGGGATCAGCGCCTGATGTTGTAATATATGCGTGTAAGCATATTGTTACATAATAGGATAGATTGATCGGACCGACAAGGGGAACAAGGGAAAACGTTGATGAATTCAACTTTATTTCTGAGGTGTTTGTTTCTAACATTACATTTACAAAATAAACGTATTACTTTAGCATCTACTGTAAGAAGACCCATATTTATGTGTAAGAAAGATAGAGGAGGGATGGATATGAAATCCTTATCACCTTATGAATCCGCCAAACGTGAGTTGGTGATGAATATTTTGTATATGGCTGTAATAACGTTTCAGGCTGTCTATGTTGCACCGAAATCTCTATCTGCTGCCATCGTCATATTTATCATTTTTCAATCGATTGGTGTGCTGATGTTGAGACATTACGTCAAAAAAGTCAGAGAACTAAAGGACGATCAGTCTACTTGAAAGTGTCTCCAAGCTTAGGATTGAGACAAGGAGGTTCTACAGGTTTATACTAAAAAGCCGAACTTCTTAAGCTATATAAGCTGAATTAATCATTTACACGATAACGGAGAGGACAGAAAAAACCTGAAAAAGCGAAGCGTTCGCCTTTATCCCCGGATTTTCCCCTTTAGGAAAGGGAATGGAAAAAATCTGGGGATAACAGCGATTGGAAGGTTGTTCTGTCATCGTAGTGCCAGTGTAAATAATCTTAGTTCAACTTATATAGCAGAGTTCGGCTTTTGGCATTCTATGATTCTATCTTATACAGAATAGATGAACCTAACGATTTAACGATTATCAATCGTTTCCGGATACATATCATGATTCATCATGCGGTGGTCGGCCATCTGCTCGTACTTTGTTCCCGGCTTGCCGTAGTTCGTATACGGGTCAATGGAGATGCCGCCGCGCGGTGTGAATTTGCCCCATACTTCGATGTAGCGTGGGTCCATCAGCTTGATCAGGTCGTTCATGATGATATTCACACAATCCTCGTGGAAATCACCATGGTTACGGAAGCTGAACAGGTACAGCTTGAGTGATTTACTCTCGACCATTTTCACATCGGGAATGTAGCTGATATAGATCGTTGCAAAGTCCGGCTGACCCGTAATCGGGCACAGGCTGGTGAACTCCGGGCAGTTGAATTTTACAAAATAATCGCGGTACGGATGTTTGTTATCAAAGTTCTCCAGGATTCCCGGATCGTATTCAAACGTATATTTAACGTTCTGGTTGCCCAACAACGTCACATCTTGCATCTCATCAGGTTGTCTCATCGGTTATTAAACGCTCCTTGTTTCCGTCAAAGCCGAAGCCTCGCGGTATATATGAATAGGCAATTTCGCCTGTCTAATTCTCTTGTTTTCTGAAGACATTTCGTCCTCATCCTTACATCATGCCGCCCATTCCACCCATACTGCCCATCACACGCCACGTTTGTTGCCCCATACCAACGTATGAAGTTGTGGAAGCACACGAACATTGTTCAGGTCATCGGATGCACTGACTTGGTCAATCAGCCACTCATAACGAGCAAGCAGTGAGGACGCCAGATCTGGCGTATCGGCGGAAGTCACATCCGGGTTCCCGGTTTGTAAAAATAAATCCGTGCCCGGATACCGCGCATGCACACGGCGGGCATAGTCCAGGTCTATCTCATCGAAGATCACGATCTTCAGACTATGACTTCGTTCTACCGGGCCAGCGGCCAGCCGTTCGATCAGATCATCCAGCACGGCCCAATCGGTGTCCATGCCGGAGCTCGGTGGCTTGGGCGAGACGGTGACTTCGTCAATGTTCGCCAGCCAAGGCTGCCAGCGGGAGCCCTGCGTCTCCACCGCGGTGCGGATGCCGTTCTCCCGTAGCAGGGCAACCAACCCGCCCAGCGAAGCGAGCAGGGCGGGATTACCGCCGGAGATGGTCACATGGGAGAAACGCGTGCCGCCAACGCGGCGCAATTCTGCCCATACGTCCTCTGGCGTAATCATTCGAATCTGGTCCTTGCCACTACCGTCCCAGGTAAAGGCCGAGTCGCACCAGGAGCAGCGATAATCGCAGCCCGCGGTGCGAACAAACATCGTTTTTTGCCCGATGACCATGCCTTCGCCTTGAACCGTCGGTCCAAAAATCTCCATCACGGGAATACGAGCCTCTATGCGAGATCTCGTCTCATTTACCTGTTGTGTCACACTACTCATCGATCATCCACTCCCGTCTCGCTTCCGCGTAACTGGTGGGTGTCTCGAAGAGTCGGACAAACTCCGTCCGCCCACCATCGGTCAGCCCGGCATAGGGTTCTGTTTGCAACGCATGTTCCATCTGTTCGAACAGCCAAACGACCATATTTTCAGCCGTTGTATTCATTAAAGGAAGTGTCTCGTTGAGGTACTGATGATCCAGATATCCCTCAATCTGAGTTTTCCATATATCTTTGATATGTCCAAAATCAACCGTCAGCCCGGTTTCACCCGGATAACCGCTGATCCCAAAAATAACTTTATACGTATGACCGTGCAGGTTCTTGCACTTGCCTTCATAACAATGCAGGTGATGTGCTGCGTCAAAGGTAAATTCTTTGCTTACAAGCACACGTTTGCGGTGATAGCGCAGCTGGGTGGGTAGAATATCTTCTCCGATGCGTTGCAGATGCTCCACAATACGGAATGTTCCAGGTTCTCTCATCGTACATCCGCTCCCGCCGATTCAGCAGCAGAACGTTGCTGTACATAGCGATCCAGTCCGGCTTTGCGCAGTTTGCAAGCAGGGCATTCTCCGCATCCATCGCCGATTACGCCGTTATAACAGGTCAGAGTACGCTCGCGGACATAATCAAAGGCACCGAGATCATCGGCCATCTTCCACGTTTGGGCTTTGTCCAGCCACATGAGCGGGGTATGAATGACAAATGGATAGTCCATCGACAGGTTAAGCGTCACATTCATCGATTTCACAAATGAATCCCGGCAATCCGGGTATCCGCTGAAATCCGTCTCGCATACACCTGTAACCAGGTGACGTGCTCCTTTTTGCTTTGCCATAATGGCCGCAAAACTGAGGAACAGCAGATTCCGTCCATCTACAAATGTACTTGGCAGTTCGCCTTCTTCATGCGTAATCTCGACATCCGTGCGAGTGAGCGCATTGGGTGCAAGCTGATTTAACAGACTCATATCGAGTACCGTTTGCTGTACGCCCAGATCACGAGCGATTTCCGCTGCACATTCAATCTCTAGCTTGTGGCGCTGTCCGTAATCAAACGTAACAACCTCGACTTCGGCAAACTGTTGTTTGGCCCAGAACAGACACGTGGTACTATCCTGACCTCCGCTGAATACAACGACTGCTTTTTCTTCGTTCAACATAAAAAAACCTCTCTATCTTCTTGAGATCAAACCATGCACATAGGCATAGAGTGTCGGAAGAACAGAGAAGTTCATGAACTGGCATCCATCAAAAAACACACCTTCTCGATAACTGCTTCAAAAAAGCAGGCAAGAGTAAGTGTCCTTAGTTTTTTACGTACATTCCGTTAAACAAAGTGTACGCAAGACTTATACTGACCATCACATGGTCAAGTCTTATAGAGGGAGTTCGCGAACCTCTCCCATGCCGTAGGGCGTGTCTCAAAACTCGCTGAAGTGCACCTTTTACCGCCTTTTCGCCCCATGCTGCGTCACTTCCCCTTGACGTGCCTCGGCACGCCTGCGGAAAACTTCCTTGCTTGGAACGAAAATTCGGCAAAATCTGCTTCCTTCGGAGTTCTCAGACACGCCCTATGGCATGGATTTTCTTCTTCAATTGTCTGAACCATTATAACATGAAACCGCGTGGTGACCACCCCACAGGAGCATAGTGGCAGCTAATCGGTCGGCTGCATCAACTAACAGCTTATTTGATCAATACATTGCCGAAAGGGATCACTTCTTTCAGAATTCGTTTAAACAGCCCCTCATCGTTGAGATCCTGTTCCAATCTATGATTCTCACGTCCAGCCTGAAAGAGCACAGATCCATGTCCTGTCATCTTCCAATGATAATTCATATGCTGACTGGCAAGGTTGTTACCATATACGGTGAGTTCCAGATGTGCATTTTCAGGATAGGCAATAATGCTACCAGCATCCACATAGAGCGGCGCTGTTGGGTGAAGTTCCTGTTGGCAGACCTGACCTTGAGTGAGCAATCCGATTTTGCCTTTGCCGGAAAATTTCATTTTCACTGCATCACGGGTGATCAGCATGTTTTTGATTTTCTGGATTTTGGTATGCATGGTTACACCATCAGAGTAGAAGAACAGGTGGCGAAAGTCATAGAGCAGATCACTGTCCTCCGTGAGCTCCACTTCCTTCATCGTGAATCCGGGAGGCAGGGCAGCCACAAATTGGCAAGGTCCGGTGATTTCGGATTTAATCAGCTTTTTTTTGCGATATATGCCCGTGATATTCATGAATTTATCATTGCGACTCCCACTTGGACCGCGGAAGGCCACAATTTGCTGCGGATGCAAAATATGAAGGCGGTCATCTTTAATCAGTGAAAATGTGACGACTTGTCCTGCTCCGCTTGCTTCAGCATTGTTCAGGTGTATGTTCATGCAGTTGCTCCTGTTCTTTTATACTCGGCCCGAACGGCGACGCATTCCCCAGCGCATCACACGAATCAGAACAAAGTAACCCAATATGAGAGAAACGACAGTGATGATCGTCGTCTGAATTCGTTTGGTGGTAGCTGCTTTGGCATTCTGGTCGTCCTGTAATTTACTTACCATTTCAGTGAGTTTCTGGTTCTGAGCCAGCAGTTGTTCGTTCTGGGTCTTAAATGCTTCGACATTGGCCTGGGCTTGTCCCAACTGAGCAGACGTTTGATTTAATTGCTCCATCGTTTGCTTATAACTTTCCTGCAGAGCGTTCACTTCTCCGGGCAGTTCGGAGACTCGCTCCCATCCGCTGTATATATCCGTAAAAATATTGGCACTGGCTGCATTTACTGTCGAAGCGATCGAAACGGTAAATAGAATGCATGTGGTGAATAACACCCGAATGAAATAACCCTGAATGGATTTTGGCATCGTTAACACCTCTTTCTTCGGTAAGATAGATCAATCGCCGAATTCGTCGTCTATTGTTGAAATACGGCTCTTACATTATACGTCAAAACCGGGACGATGGGTTCAAGATGATATCGTTTTATTACCCGAAATATCTAAAATTATTTAGGAACAGGGTTGTTTAGCTTACAAATCTGCAGGGTAATAGAACGATAGGCAAGCACACCGGACCGTTTTACAGATCTTTTACTTCAGTTCCGGGTGCATGCTATTCACAAATGCGCAATTTAATGAACGATACCAATATATCCGATTGAATATAAGATCGTGAACATGAAGGAGTAGAAACATATGTACACAACAGATCAGAACACATCAACCAAAACGATCATGATCACTGTTAATGGAGAGCCAGTAGGGCGTAAGCTGGTCATTGACAGTGTCACCTATGCACCGGTAACCGAAGCAGATGGTGCACAATATTTACACAAAATGGGAATCGATCATCCTACTGTTTAATTTGGGACTTGTCATAGATAAGTGATTGATAAGCTTGGCCTAGTGCCAGGCTTTTTCGTCGTTTATTGTCGTATTGAGACGGATTTAGGGATATAAAACTAATATATTGGAAAAATTTAATGAGAACATGTGTTCCGTGACAATATAGTGTCCATTTACCCTGATAACTTAGAAGATAATACACATAAATCGGGGGAGAGACTACCAGTGAACTCAGTCTTTGAAGTATCTTATTCGTGGAATAAAGAGGCCATACCGACAGGGGGAGCCGACCCCGTATATATGATGGTAGAGTGGCGTAACGGTGCCCCTGCCAAAAGACTTAGGAAAATAGCACCCAAAATTGTATCAAGAGATTTGGAACTTTTGCTCAAACCGGAATATGGAGTACAGCTAAAAGGCATTTATGGATGTCGTTCCAAGGAAACGGATATTGGCTGGTTATTGAGGCTTGGGGATATGTACAAGGGAGAAAGCAAACAAATTTTGCTTGAATTCGTCATGGGACCCCGTGTATCAGGAAAAGCTGCCGTATGTTCAGCCTACTGGAGCACAAGGAAGTTGAAGCAAAGTCAACGTGTATTGTTACGAAGAGAACAGTTGTATATTCAGTACACCAGTCATCTGGGCATGCTGCGACAGCCGGAAGATCCCAAGGTGGAAAAGACGATCAAATTAAGTGAAACCGTGCCCCTGATCAAACAAGCCCTGCGCGCCTACGAAAGAGGCCGGGTTCAAGAGGGAAGTAATATGTTACGTCGTCATGCTGATGCATTGTTAATTGAAGCTGCGCGGAAGCAAGATCTGGACTATTACGCGGAAGCCGAGATCGTTGAAAAGTTGCGTTATCACTATGAGATAACGTTTACAACAGGATATCATGATCGTGAAAAAAAGATATTAGGGGAATAGGGTTGATTTCAGATGGTAACGGTATAGAGAGAGTCTACATATTTGAAGGTGAAGTTTAGGAGAAGGTCGAATGTATGTATCAATATCATATTAAACAATGGATGGAGTTGTATCAAATTTATTGAAACAACATCGTGGAGGGTCCGGCAAAATGACAGACCGACTAATCCGATTAATGCGCATTATAACGCTGGTGCAGGCGAAGCCAGGCATACTGGCACGTGAGCTCGCCCAGCGATGCGAGACGACGGAAAGGACGATATACCGCGACATGGAGGCCCTCAGTGCAATGCATATCCCGATCGCCAATATGGGACACGGGCAAGGGTACATGTTTATCAGCCAGTTTGCCATGTATCCGCTAAATTGGTCTGATGAAGAAGCCCAAGCTTTCATGCATCTTGCTGAAGTTATGGAGAATATTCGTCCTTTGCTGAAACCTGCTTTTGAGAGCGCTTATGAGAAAGTGGTTGCTGCGAGTCAGAAAAACAAAACAGAACGAGTGGAATGGTCGGAGCAAATTAGTGGATTGTTCAAAGCGGGATTGCCCGTATGGCAAAATGAAAACAACGATTCGCAGAATCAATCCATGATTACCCTGCTTCAGGCTGGCATTTCACAGAACACCATTGAAGGGGAGTATCTGTCTCAAGGTAAAAAAGGGATCGTACGTATAGATCCTTACTGTCTTATCCCTCGTGAATACAGATTTGAGCTGTTAGGGTATTGTCACCTGTCGGAGAAACTTCGAATATTTCAGGTGAGCCGGCTGCAAAAGATACGAATATTGCCACGCACGTTTCGCAAAGAGGATTATCTGATGCAATCGCACTTCCGCATTCCTTGGGCATACGAGGGAAGTACGGAGTGGACTGCGTTCAAAATTCGATTTGCACCCCATGCTGTGGAGCGTGTGATGCAGGAGCAATTTTTTATACGACCCATCCTAACCATTGAACCGGAAGGTAGCCTGTTATTTGAAGCCATATTAAGTGATGTTGACGAATTTCTTGTATGGATATCTAAATATGGACCTGATGCGGAAATTCTCGAACCTGAGATCTGCCGCATCAAGATGAAAGAACGCCTAAAATATTGGCAACAAATGTACAATAAAAGTTGAGATTAGAATACCACCTAATCCTAAGGCAAAACACGATTAAGTACTGTGCTGTGGACGGTTACTCTTTGGTTTTGAAAAGGCTTGCCAGATTACCAAAAGGTGATTCTTTCTCTTCATCTTCTGTGGAGCTGGAATAGACAACCTTGGATGTAATGCCCTCATCATCGGCTGCACAGTTGTTTTCCAGAGTGAAACGGTCAAATTGATGCATAAATACCTTGGCTGTATTGATGGCATCATCCAATGCGCGGTGCTGGGTACCATCGAATTCGATTCCGCAGATTTCAAGAGCCTGAGCGAGACCGAGTTGACGGAACTTGCCTTCTTTGCGAACGGTGCGGGACCATTGTTGCTGGAGATCGTTATGATTAGTGATCCAGGCCACATCAAGTTGATGGGTGCGACAATGAGAGATCAGTTTGCTGCGGTCATCGGGTCCCCAGGAACACATGTAATAGGGGTCACTTCCCATCCAGGCGATGAATTGATTCAGTGCTGCCGGAAAAAGGGGGGCTGCATCAATATCTTTCTGCGTGATACCTGTAAACTGAATCGTGTCAGTGGACAGAACAGACTTATTGGAAGGACGAACATACGTATGGAACGTATCCGTTACGACCAATCCATCCGCACTTTCCGTAACTTTGACGGCACCGATATCAATAATTTCAGAAGAATAGCGAGTATTGCGGCTTACCGTGAATTCAAGATCATATATGATATATGGCATAGGACAAGCTCCTTTATCGATTAATACCTGTGATAGATTTCTATTTCTCTATATTACAGGGAACGTGCTGCCATGTCAGCCATCGCCAGAGAATTCATTGTAGTATATGTTAACACGGTATGTTGACAATTACTTGTAAATGAACTAATGTGGTCAAAAATGATAACAGCGTTATAACGAGGACATGATTGTGCAAGCCAGCTTCAACAGAGAGGGAACAGTGTGGTGCAAGGTTCCTGTAGCTGCTTTATAAATTCCTACCTCGCGAGCTGCGGAAGAGAATGCCCATACAGGGTTGCAACCTCCGCCGGCAGGGCCCGTTATGCCCCGTAGGACTGCATGTTACAGATCGCATAGGTTGCGAACGGATTAATTTGCAGTTAAATAAGGGTGGTACCACGACACATTCGTCCCTTGACGGATGTGTCTTTTTGCTGTTTATGCGCCGTATTTGATAACAAAAAAAGGAAGATTAGGAGTGTGTTATGATGCGTCAAAGTGAAATGCTTGTCCCAACATTACGTGAAGCGCCAGCGGAGGCAGATGCAGCGGGACATCGCTGGTTACTGCGTTCCGGTATGATTCGCCAACTTGCTGCGGGAATTTACAGTTATCTGCCCCTCGGACGGCGTATATTGTTAAATGTTGAACGGATCGTTCGTGAAGAGATGGATCGTGCTGGATGTCAGGAAGTGTTGCTGCCGATTATGCAGCCTGCGGAGTTGTGGGAAGAATCCGGAAGATACACACAGTATGGTCCCGAATTGATGCGTCTGAAGGATCGTCATGCACGGGAATTTGCTCTTGGACCAACACATGAGGAAGTCGTAACCGCTTTAGCGCGGGACGAGGTGAGCTCGTATCGTAAGCTGCCATTCACCCTGTACCAGATCGGAACCAAGTTCCGGGATGAGCGCCGTCCTCGATTTGGATTGCTGCGTGGACGGGAGTTCATCATGAAGGATGCGTACTCTTTTGCTTCGGACTGGGAAGAGCTTGATCGGACTTATCAGGCTATGAACACGGCGTATAGTCGCATTCTGGAGCGTTGTGGTCTGGACTATATCCGTGTTGAGGCGGACGCAGGAACCATTGGCGGTCAAGGAGAAACACATGAGTTCATGGCTCTTGCTGATGTGGGTGAGGACACAATTGTAACCTGCAAACATTGTGGATATGCTGCAAATCTGGAGAAAGCGGATTATCAGACTTCTGGAGATATGGAGAAAAAAGAAGGAAGCTTGGAAGTTCCAGCTGATTCTGCGAGTGCAGACTCCGCGCTTCAAACGGATCAACATTCAGGAGTGGAAACAGTAGTACGTATCTCGACACCTGGCGTTCGTACGATCGCAGAGTTAACCACTTTTGTGGGCAAAGGTGCTGAACATATGATCAAAACGCTGCTTTATGTGGCGGATGGTCAGCTCGTCGCTGCGCTTGTGCGTGGAGATCATGAACTGAATGACATCGCATTGAAGCAGGTGTTGGGGGCAGAGGAACTGATCCTTGCAGACGATGCAGCCATTGCGGCTCATCCAAATCTGAAGGTAGGATTCCTGGGTCCGATTGGACTAAATCTGCCGATGGTGGTGGACGCTGACGTGGCAGTGATGAAGAGTGCAATTACAGGAGCCAATGAAGTGGATGTGCATGTTTCCGGTGTACGCCCAGGGATTGATTTTGCATTGGAGCGAGTAGAACGAATCCGCTTTGCTGCGGAGGGGGATGCTTGTCCAACATGTGGATCACCACTTGTGTTTACCAAAGGTATTGAGGTTGGACACATTTTCAAATTGGGGACGAAATATAGTGATGCCATGGGTGCTTCATTCCTGGATCGTAATGGTCGCCAGTGTGCGCCAGTCATGGGGTGTTACGGCATTGGCGTATCCCGCCTGATGGCCGCTATAGCTGAGCAGTATGCCGGAGATGATGGCATAAAATGGCCTGCTGCTGTTGCGCCTTATGATGTGCATCTGATTACAGTAAGTTGGAAGGATGAGCAGCAGCGTCAGCTCACCCTCGAACTGGAACAACAATTGATCGATGGCGGTTACACGGTATTGGTTGATGATCGGGATGAACGTCCGGGTGTGAAATTCAAGGATGCGGAGCTGATCGGATTGCCTGTGCAGATCGTTATTGGCCGAGGAGCAGCCGAAAGACAGGTCGAACTGGGATCACACGCACTTGCAGTAACAGGTGAATCGAAACGAATCGGGTTGACTGCACAGGAAGCTGTGCTTTATGTGAAGGAACAGCTCACTTCCTAAATTCAGGGGAATCGCTAATTATATGAGTTCATATAATAGTACCGAATATGATGCGGTAGCTGATTTTGATTGCTGAAATTCCAATGAGAGCATGAAAAAGAGGGCTATAGGCATGCAATTTGGTTGGATTTTATGAGTGATATCATACGAAATAACTATATTTGGATAGTTGTATTTAGTATACAAATGATTTTATGATTAAGGATCTGAAGATGATCATACTCAGGCGGATTTATGTGCAAGTATGCAATTTTGAGAAGATAGAGATGTCGAAATTAAATGTACAATAAACGCATGAACACGGTCATTCCGGAGAGTTCTTATATAGTTCGGTGTCGAAGGCACATGATAAAGTTGGTCCCTGAAGGCCTGGCTGGGATTTATTTTTGCCTCAGATGATTGTCAGGATCAGCAGGATATGTCCGCAGGAAATGTTCAAGTATCTGATGTGAATTGATGTTTAAGAACTGAGATACAAAAGGGTGTCCCCTTAACCAGTAATCTGGCTTGGGGGACACCCTTTTGGTTATGACAAGAACAGATTCGTTATTCTGATGCACTATAAGCGATCATGCCTATATGCACTTTGCTTTGCTGAGCTTAAGAAGCTGCAGGCAATTTCAATTGTTGACCTGGATAAATCCAGTGTGGATTTTTGATATTGTTCAGCTTTTGCAATGCCTGCCAAGTTGTGCCGTATTGTTTGGAGATGGAGTACAGGGAATCTCCGGATTTCACAACATGAAGTTTAGCTGGAGCTGGTTTGCTTGGTGTTGGTTTAGACGGTTTTTCCGGTTTTGGTGTTTCTGGTTTTGGCTTGGTTGGAGCTGGTGTTTCTGTTGCCGGAGTTTCCGGCTCTACTGCAGGTTTTATCGCTTCACTGATCCGACCATCTGTTTTGATGTCTACAGCGCCAAGCTTTTGCATGTAGTTAATCAACGCTTCATCCAACGCGCCGTACATACCTGTTGTAGCATATTTGGCAAACATGGTGTATTCGTCACCACCAACAGCTGTGAAATCATTGGTTGCCAGTGTATATGTTGCTTCCGGATCAAGGGTTTTATCCCCCACGGTTACGGAATGTACACGGCTACCTTCAGCAGCGGAAGTGTCGATTTTGAACTTGATACCAGATACTTGCGGGAATCCACCGCTTGGTTCCGGATAGGAAGCTACACCGACTTCAAGGGCTGCCAGAATATCGGACCCTTTCACTTCAAGCGTTACCACTTGATTACCAAAAGGAAGCACTGTGATGATATCACCTTTGGTTACGATCCCTTTTTCGATGGAAGCACGGATACCCCCACCGTTAGTCAGTGCAATATCGGCTTTGCTGACATCACGAATGGCATCTGCAAGCAGGTCACCCAGATTAGTTTCTCCTGCACGTACCTGTTCACGTTTACCATCCAGCAGAATAGCTGTATTGGCTACTTCTTCTTTCAAGATAGGTTCTTGTTCTTTTTGAATGGAGTTTACGAGAGTTGCGACTTTCTCATTCGGTTTGATGTCTTTTGCTTCCGTTTCATCAATTAATGTTGCTTGTTTCTTTGTTACTTTACCCCCGTCTACCCATAGATCGATGACACCAACGTAGTTAGTGTATTCTCCTGCACTTGCAATCAATGTTCCGTTATCGGATACAAGGCCATCTTGCAGTACAGTGTGGCTGTGACCATCGATGAATACATCGATGCCAGGAACTTCTTTAACAACTTTAAAGCTAGTATCCGTGCTGGATGCATCTTGTCCAAGGTGTCCCAATACCACAACAACATCTACTTTGCTGCGGATTTCGTTTACCAGAACTTTGGCTTCTGCAGATGGATCTGTAATATCAAGACCTTCTACGTTTTTTGGATTCGTTTTGTACAACGTTTCCGGTGTAGTCAAAGCGATGATACCAATCTTCACGCCATCCACCTCTTTAATGAGGTAAGGATCGAAGAGACGTGTTCCGTCTTTTTTCTTCACGTTGGCACTCAGCATGGGGAAGTTCATCATGTCTGCCAGTTCGATCAGGCGATCCGAACCATAGTTGAATTCGTGGTTACCCGGTACGATGGCCTGGTATCCCATTTCATTCATGACCTTCACGATGCTCTCACCATTCACAAGAGTGGCAAATGTTGTACCATGCACAGCATCTCCAGCATCTAGCAAGAGTGTGTTCGGGTTTTCGCTACGATATTTGTCAGCGATTCCAGCTACTTTGGCAAAACCCATAGCAGGTGAAGATTCAACTGCACGGGCATGCGTATCATTCGTATGTAGAATGGTAATGTGTTTACCTGTGCCCGGAGTGGTATCCGTTGCAGCTGCGGCAATACCTACACTTCCAAACAGCAAACAGACCGTTAGCAGAAGTGAAACGTAATTCTTCCAGATTTTCATATGAATCCGAAACCTCCCAAAATAATAATCTAATTGAGCGTTTACACAGCTCAAATAGTATTTTAACAGACTATTATTAGGAAATCTCGCGAATTACGTAAAAATAAGTAACCTGAAAGTGACATGTAAATCTGCTGTTGGAAAATATAATCTTCGGAAAGAACGTATGTTCTTAAAGAGTGTAAAAAAAATGCTGCGCTTCACGCGGCAGTCCGGTACGTAAACAAAATTTCTCCAAAGATTCATCCGGTTCAGGCATCACTCCGGAGGTTAGTAATTGAATGGCAAAACGATTGGCCTGTCTTTCCAGCTTGCCTGGAGCAAAATAGGAATGTTCCTCCAGAAAGAATCGATTAATCCCTTTATGAAGTCGGTCGTGTCCAAGCTCATGGGCGCACACGAACCTTTGCCATTCCGGCGGCAAATCATTGTGTATGACGATAAACCTGCGCCGGAGCTTGCGAAAGTACAGTCCCTTGGTGGACTTCCCCAAATTGGTGAAACGAATCTGTATTCCAACCGCGCGGGCAATGCTGAACGGGCAGTTGGTCCGGTGTTTTCGAATCAGCTTTGTTACGATGTCATCCATATGATCTCACCTGCTGCCTTATTAAATTCAGTGGGTCATGCCTCATGGGCGATTGTCCGATTCGTCTGTCTTTTTGCGTTTGTTCATCTGTTTGGCTTCCCAGAACAGACCTGTCAGCACATCCTTGATTCGTTTCTTGTCCTCTTCATCGAGTGGAATGCCGTCAAACATCAGATCATCATCGTCCTCCAGCATCTTTTTGAAATCACGACGGTCTTTGTATGTAGCCCATTCCGGTACGTCCTGAAGTTCAGCAGCACTCCCTGGTTCAATATAACCGGCCTGCTTCATCATCTCTGTGTAGGGCACCGAGAGTGCATCTGAAATCTTGCGGATGGTCGCTGGTTTTGGCACACCCCGGACCCCATTCTCAATACGTGAAATCTGTGAGTTGCTTATTCCGGCTGCTTCGGCGAGCTGATTGATGCTGTATCCCTGTTGCTCGCGCAGTTGTTTCATATAAGGACCAAAAGCGTGCTCCACAATTATGCCAACTCCTTCGATTCGTACAAGTGCTTGAGTTAATATTAAGAAGAAAGATGAATGCGACAACTCCTAAACCTCTGCGGGTGCGCCGTTCCGGATTCGGATCGTTCTTTTGATCGCTGTTATCCCCGGATTTCCTGTTTCCCTTTCCTAAAGGGTGAAATCCGTTGATAAAGGCGAACGCTTCGCTTCTTCAGAATCGATTCCGTCTCCTTCACTACGTTTGCGCTTGATATATACCTTAGCGGCATTAAGGAGAAGGGGAACTTCTTAATATTAAAAATCAAATGACTTGTACGGAAGTTCATTAATTAAACAGTACTATATCGTATATATACCATTAGGTAAAGAGATATGAAACAATTATGCCAAAAGGCATAGGAAATGAGAGCGAAGGTTTTATTTTATCGTCAAAACGAACCAAAATGGAGGTTTACTCCGATCTCCAGAAAGTGGTATCCTCAAATATAAATACGAACACTATACGAACAAAATGTAACAATGACACAGGTTGGATTTTAGAAATGACTCTTTGAAGAAGGTAATTCCCCGGATTATACCGATTTGGAGTGATTCCAAAAGGCAACAGCGGGAAATTGAAGACATGTCGTTATTTATTTAGGAAACTGGACAACTCTATGAATAAGAGCGTTTTTCCATCGTGCAAAGAATGATGGCAAAACAACATGACGTGAACGATAGAGTAAGAGATATGAATGGAGTAAAAATATTAGAGGAGGAAGATAAATATGGAATTGATGCTGCCTGAATTGGACCGACGTAAAACGCAAACAGCTGTTGAAGCTGCGCTGGAAAAATACCGAATCTATAAAACCATTGCATTTGAAGAACGAGAGGTTATGGTGACGGCAAGTTACGCCGAGCGTTTCCACGGTGCAACCAATGTTACGGGGGATTCCACGGCGAGAACGGCAATCTACAATGTGGACGTGCAGCGCGCGCGTCAGGCATATTGCGATACGATTGATTTTGTTGTGTCCCGGCTGAGTGAAAAGGAACGTGTACTTGTCTGTGAACGATATCTGAAAGACGATGATGTGTTTGACTATAAAGTGTATAACCATGTGTTTGATCCGCCTGTAAGCAAGGATACGTATACGAAGATTCGTACACGTGCTTTCTACAAAATGGCGCTGGCTCTGTCAGATCGAGGTCTGATTAATATGGAGCCTTTGTCTGTGTCCCGCAAAGAGCGACAGAAGCTGGGCTGAGTGAGCGATTGAAGAAGTTGATCCTTTAATATCCAAGGTGGATTGGTTACAATAGTTGAACAAACCACAGTTGGCATCAGCCAAAGGAGAGAAGTCTGCCATGTCGGAAGAAGTCGGAATGCAGGAAATGGTCACGTTGAAGACAATCGCGGAAACGCTCAATACGTCCAATGATCTGAACTTAATGCTGGATACCGTGGTCGGCAAATTACTGGAGTTGACCGGATTAACGGCAGGCTGGATGTTTCTGATTAATGAACGTGGAGAATACACCTGTGTTTCGGATTACAATCTGCCCCCGGCATTACTGCGTAAAGATAAGGAGCCCATGCGAACGGGTACCTGCTGGTGTGTGAACCGCTTTAAGGATGGTCAACTCAATCATGCGGTTAACATCATTAACTGTAAACGGCTGGAGGATGCGGTGGAATTCCAATGGGGAGATACCCATGATATTACCCACCATGCAACCGTCCCGTTAAGGTCAGGTGAGAAGATGCTCGGCCTGCTCAACGTGGCTGCGCCAGCCAAGGAACATTTCAGCGACAGTGAACTGGCGCTGTTACAGGGCGTGGCGTACCAGATTGGTAGTGCGGTAGAGCGGATGAGATTGTATCGCACGGAGCAGCGACGAGCTGATCTGTATGCCAAGCTGGGGGAGTTCAGCACGGCCTTGGGTCTTGCAGTGAACGAATGCACCAATTCTGAGGCTTTTTGTTTAAAAGTTGTACAGCTGCTTGGGCAGCATTATGATTGGCCTTTTGCTACAATCATTCAGCAGAAAAGCGGAATGTTCGTTTTGCAGGCAGCCTATGCAAATGATACGGTTCGAACGTTATCAAGTACTCCGTTATCTTCCGAAGTGACGAGCCACATTAACCATGTAATCAATAGTCATCGTGTAACATCTCTGTCTGGGACAGAGATCGCTGAGATATTTACCCTGTGCAAGCCTGACCAGACTACGAATTCCATTGCCTCGGGAATTGCTGCTCCACTTCCGTACCATACGCCGGGAGAAACGGGAATTCTGGTGATCGGAATAGGAACATCAGGTCCTGCACAGGCGGACCGTGAAGTGCTGGAGGCATTGGCCGAACATATTGCGGCCTCATGGGAGAGTCTGAAGCTGGCGGAGAATCGCCGCGAACTTGCACGAATGGAAGAGAGAAACCGGTTGGCTCGCGATCTGCATGATTCGGTTAATCAGATTTTATTTTCACTATCGTTAACGGCTAAAGGCGCGGAAAGTATGTTATCCGGCTCCGAGCAGTTGCACCCGGCAGCGGAAGCGATGAAGGATATTCGGGCTTTATCTCAGGAGGCTCTCAAGGAAATGTGCGCATTGATTATGCAGCTCCGTCCCGCGGGACTGGAAGCAGGGCTGCTCCATGCACTACAGGAATACGGCACCAGCCAGAGGCTTCAAGTGGTGACGAATCGGACGGGAATGCGGTCTTTACCACGTAATATAGAAGAAGCATTGTGGCGAATCGGACAGGAAGCGCTGAATAATGTACGGAAACACGCGGATGTTCCTTCTGTTGAGGTCACCCTCAAGTTAAGTAATCATGAAGTGGTGCTCACTGTCACAGATCAGGGAAAAGGTGGTGCGAACAGGCCAAAAGCGTCGTCTGGAAGCTCCCTTGGCCTGTCCATTATGAAGGAACGGGCTCAATCGCTCGGAGGCAGCTTAGAAATAGTGAGTTCTTCCCGTAAGGGAACGACAGTAACGGCAGTCATTCCACTTCCGTTCGAATCTGTATAAAGTCAGGGGGAAGAAGAGATGCCGATTACGATTTTGCTCGCAGATGATCATGCGATGGTGAGACGGGGGCTGCACGTTTTTTTGACAACACAGCAAGACATGAAGGTTGTGGGCGAAGCATCGAACGGACAGGAAGCACTGGCTGAGGCGGAAGCGTTAAAACCTGACGTGGTATTAATGGATCTGCATATGCCGGTCATGGATGGAATCGAAACAGCCAGAAGGCTGCGCACGTTATTGCCAGCAACGCGAATCATTGTGCTCACCTCGTTTTCGGATCAGGATCATGTGGTTCCTGCTGTGCGTGCAGGGGTGAAAGGATATCTACTCAAGGATATTGAACCGGAAGATCTGGCTGTAGCTATTCGCAATGTGCATGCAGGTCAGGTGGAATTGCATCCTGACGCAGCAGGTCAATTGATGCATGTGATGGCTTCATCCGATTGGTCCATAAATGAACAGCAACCACAGCATATACCGACAGATCAGTCAGCAGACAGTCAACATCAGGAGCCAAAGCAGAAGGGGAAATTAACTGAAGCGTCTCTTGGCGGACTGGATATGCTCACTCGCCGTGAACAAGAAGTCTTGGGGCTAATTGCTCAAGGATTGAGCAACAAGGAAATTGCAGTTCAATTGGTCATCACCGAAAAAACGGTCAAAACCCATGTCAGTCATCTGCTCGACAAACTGGGACTAGCAGATCGGACGCAAGCGGCTCTTCATGCCGTAAGAAATGGCTGGGTCGTGTGACCAATTCCGACATATGTTCATACTTAAGTCGTATAAACTCAACCTAAAGGTTGAGTTTTTTAGTATTTCAAGTTAAGTCTATCTGCTGACGATTTGGATGCAAAAGAAAGGTAAGATGAGAGTAGAAATAACAGATCGGTTGAAACATGAGAGTTTGAATTATTAAAAAACCAGGGAGAGTGACATGAATGAATATTGTTATTTTGGCAGGAAGCAATCGGAACAATGCAACCAGTACACGTCTGGGAGAGTATGCTGTGGAGATTATTCGCGGTCAGGGACATCAGGCCAGCCTGTTTGATCTGTATCAGACACCACTTCCATTCTACGCACCAGATGAAAAACAAGCGGATCATGAACATCTGGCAGACCTGAATACACGTATGCTCGCGGCTGATGCGATCATCTTGTCTACACCAGAGTATCACGGCAGTATTAGCGGTGTGCTCAAAAATGCATTGGATCACCTGAGTCAGGCTCATTTCAGCGGCAAGCCCGTCCTGTCCATCAGCTCCTCTGGTGGAGCGGTGGGGGTAAGTTCGCTTTTACAACTGCAAGCGATTGTTCGCAATCTGCATGGCATCAATGCCCAGGAGTGGATATCTATTGGTGGTGCGCAGCGCAGACGATTCGAAGCGACATTTGACGGATATGAAGAGTACGAAGGCAGTCAGGATATAGAGGACCGGGTGCAGCGAGTCATTGGATCGTTTTTAAATCTGGCCCAGACGTTAACGAATGCGCGGAATTCTACCATGAGTTGAGAACCAAGGAAGATGAAAAATCGGAAAAGGAAAAGAGGTTGAGCATTATGATTACAGGCATATTTGAAACACATCTAAACGTGACCGATCTGGAGAGATCCCATCATTTCTATGAAACGGTCCTGGGTTTATCCCATGCCTATGGGCAAAAAGAACGTGGGAACTCCTTCTACTGGATAGGTGAAAAAGGCAATGCCATGCTGGGATTGTGGCAAAAGGATCCTTCCGAGGTGAAACGTCAGCACTTTGCTTTTCATGTATCTCTGGAGGATATGAAACACGCGGTGGCTCACTTGGAGAACAAAGGGATCAAGACACAGAACTTCCTGAATGATGATATCGGTGAATTGTACGTCTTCGGTTGGATGCCTGCGGTATCTGTATATTTTAACGATCCGGATGGTCATTTGCTTGAATTCATCGCCATGCTCCCGGATGAAGCGAAGCCTGAACTTGGCATGGTGCCGTGGAGTCAGTGGGAGGAGATGCAGGAGAAGACCGTATGATGATTGAAGAATTACAGTTATATACAACACGGTTGGAGGACCTCAAGCATTTTTATCGTGATACGTTGGGAATGGAGGTGTCCAATGCGACAGATCAGGCCTTCAACCTGCAGGTTGGAAGGACAAAGATGATTTTCAAACAGGGTGAAACAGATCGTGAGCCCTTTTATCATGTGGCCTGGTCGATTCCGACGAATCGGTTCAAGGAAGCGAAGCAGTGGGCTGCATCACGTGTTGTTTTAAGCAGAGAAGGAGATCGGGATGAGACGTACTCTGCTAACTGGAACTCTCATTCTCTCTATTTTGAAGATCCGGCAGGCAATATTATTGAGCTGATTGCTCATCATCGTATTCAAAACGAGAGTGACCATGACTTCTCGACTCAAGATATATTACAGGTGTGTGAAGTTGGACTGGTGACGGAGGATGTTCTGTCTACGGTGAATGAGCTTCAGCGGATTGGACTCACGCGCTGGGGTGAGGTGAGTGATACCTTTGCTCCTGTAGGAGATGTACATGGTTTATTTATTGTGGTGAAGAAGGATCGGACGTGGTTTTTCTCCAAGCAAAAAGCAGAGATCTATCCGCTGGAAGTGTCCATTCGTGACGTGGGCAGGCTTCGAATCGGCTAAACTTTGCATTCGGGGGCAAAACGGGCATATGTGGAGCATTTCCATCATGTTATAGAAGTAAACGCTTTATTTATTCATTCCAGGGTAGTTTCTCTGATGGGTTTACATATAATGAAGGGTGGTGGCAAGCTTGGATCGACGTTTGTTGGAAGAAGGACTAGCGATTATCGTTTCCAGTCGGGAGCGTACAGGAGATCTGTGGCACGCCCATTATGGGGCGGGTGCGATTGCGGCATATTTTTGGTTACGGGAAAATCGTCTCACTGCCCTTGCCGCCGGCAGTGTTACGGCCGAAGCAAAAGCCATGCTTCGCCAGCATGGAATCAGCCGTGGTCAGACCTCTCCGATTGGTGAGATGATGCCCAGGGAAGATGCCGAAGCGTGTATTACGGACGCATTGGATCGAACGATTGGAGAGCTGCACTGGGTTGGACATCAGGCCATCTATGGGGCAATCAGCCTGAAAGCTATTCGCGAACTGGATGGATGGGGCACTGCGGAGGATATTGTTCGGCTGGTTGAACTGATCGATTCATTCGATCGAACCATCCCGGGAAGATCCTGGATGAACACAACGATGAAAGAAATCCGCAGTCTGAAGCCAGAAAAAAGCGATGGTTTCCCTGAGATCAAAGATCCAACGCAGTTGTCACGCCTGATTCTGGATGAGCTTGGTGCTTTCCAGACCATATATCACGCGGAGGCGCATCATGACCTGATTGGTCATATGCTCACCTACGGACATGCGCTTAACATATTATATGAATTGGGTTATCCGGCATTATTCCACAAAGGCATCCCGCCTTTCCTTACCATGGTGAAGGCACTACGCTTAAGCCGAGATGTGGATATTGAACAAGAGATGCCGACATTACAATCACCCGTAGACCTGCTGCCACTGGAACGAGCGGAACGATCAGTGGCGCTCCCTCATGAACTGGAATATTGGCTCACCGACAGACGTTCCCGTGACTGGAACGGAGGTCATGTATTCAAATTCCCGTTCAGCTTCTATCATCATGCCAAGAACGGGGAGCCCGTACCAGAAACATGGGAGAATTTTCGTTATATCATCGCGTAAATGGAACCAACAATATGGAAAAAAACGATATAGAACCAAAATGACGAGCACTTGCCAAAGCTGGCAGGTGCTTGTTTTATTGGAGACTCTGGAGCGTATCTTCAAAGCTACTGGAAGCCGTAGCGGATTCGTACGTATTCGGAGCAGGTAAGCGCACAGCTTCCTGAGTCTGTGGGAGCAGGGGCCCACGTTTACGTGCGTGAGCAAGTGCCAAGACGTTACCGCAAACGTGGATGTTTTTCCTATGAAAAGCTCTGTTCCGGCGGGATTCGGAGTCATTTTCGCGGCTTACGGTTGGAGCAGAGGGTGGAGGGGCGCTAACGAATCTGAGACGTCTTGTGTTCCTTAGAAAATGATCTATCCATTCGCCAGAATTAGCGGGCTGGGACTTCAAGCTTTTTGGACACTGGAACCCACTATTCTGACATCCATCATCTTATAACTTGCTTGAATTGGAAGACATCCTTTAGTTTTATTCAGATTAAAACCGGCATTTAACCGCCATATAGACGACTACATTCATGCGTAATTCATCCCGATTACCATCAGCGCGAGTGGGAAAAGGCGGTAAAATGGTATTATCGGATCAGCAGCAAGGAAGACACACCGACAGCTCATACGCTAACGTACAGACCGGCCATGGAGCCGGTTCTTAAATTCGGTGATTGCATCCTTGCCCTGATCGGGTATTAAAGACTAGATATATAAGTTGAACTAACGATTTACACGAGAACGAAGAGGACAGAAATAACCTGAAGAAGCGGAGCGTGCGCCTTTATCCACGGATTTCTACCTTTATATAAGTGGATCAAGAAAATCCGGGGATAACAGCGATCGGAAGGTTGTTCTGTCATCGAAGTGGCAAGTGTAAATATTCTGTAGTTCAACTTATATAGATAACAGGAGGCTACGTGATATGAAAACAGTATTGTATGTTCCACTGGATGATCGTCCAGCGAATCTGGATGATGTGATTGTGCAAGGGAAAGCAGCCGGTATCCATATCGTTACACCGAATCTGAGTGATATTAAGAATCGTCTGGACTCGGAGAAAACCGTAGATGGCACAACGCTGCTCGGCACCTCCACGCCGGTGTATGGCAAACCGTCCAAGATTCACGACTTTATTCTGAAACATGCTGCCAAGGTCGACGGATTCATTATCTCATCCGATATGCTCGCTTATGGCGGTCTGATTGGCAGTCGTCAGCTCCGCGAAGATGGGGGAGGCGCCTATCCAGAATACGATAATGAGACCACGCGTATGCTGGATGTGATTCGCGTGATCAAGCAGAAATATCCACGCAAACCCGTATTCGTAATGGACACCATCATGCGTTTGGCTACGACCTCGTTTGCAGATGGCTTGGCGCTTGATGCATATAATGAGTCCCGTGCATTGATGCAGCAGCCACGTCAGACATACACTGAGTTTGAGGATATTATCGAAGGTTATAACCTGTCCCCGGATGGAGTGGAATATGGGACAACGACCTATTTTGATAAAGAACAGTATTACAATACAAGACAGCATAAATTCAAAACAAATCTGTACATTCTGGATCAGCTGGCTCGTACAGGTTATATCGATTTCCTCGCAGTTGGAGTCGACGATGCCAACACGCAGGGTGTTCAGATCAATGAAATCAAATATGTAGAAGCGCGGATCAATGAATGGCTGGGTGGAACCAATGGGCAAAATCCGGATCGTGCTATCATTTTGCCGGATGCAGATGGTTTGGGGCACGCTTTGGTCGCTCGCATGGCAAACCAGTTGTTCCGAGGCGGGGCGAGGACACGTTACGCAGTGAAATATTTTGGTCCTCACGGCAATACCATCATTAACACGTATGAATACATGGATGTACACGAGAATGTGGTTCGTCATGTGGATATTGTAGGTGGTGTGCTTGTAGCGGATTCGGCATATCCTGAACCGGAGGTGGTGACGGATGTGGGTGCTGGCTTGGAAAATGAACAGCTAGTGGCTGTAGCAGCCGATCAAGTTGTCCCGTTTGACATGACCTCCGAACTGGATCGTATGACGAAGGGGCATCCGGGAAATTCCGGGGAGAACACGGGCATCGACATTGAGATTATCGCCATTACGGCTCTGGATCAGGTGCAGGCTGCGTTGGAGCAATTGACGCTGAATAGTGAGCAAGGTCTGCCTTCGGTATTGATTGATTTTGTGGGTAAAGGACCAGCCAATGTTGATGTTGCCGAAGCATTGCTCAACAGTCCATATACCGGACGGGTTCTGGGATACAGTGCATGGAATACACCAGGTAACAAGATCGGTATTGCTGTAGGTATGGGGCAGTCGAGGTACGCGTTGATTACAACAGAGAAGCATGAGCACAAATTGCGAGATGCGATGAACGCGCATGGCTCGTTGTTGTTTAAGCGTTTCCTGAAGGATTATTACTACAAAGCGGTAGCGATTGCAGACATCCGCACATATTCCCGAGCCCATGCACTGTATACCAACGTGGCTACCCTTTCAGACCAAAATATGTTGCTGTTCAACTCAGAGGAAGACTATGCATATTTGCAAACATTGCTCCGTGATTTGATGCAGACTTATACCACGGCGCTTGCGAATAAAACAGCGTTCCAGACAGGCAATGTGGCGATTAAGCAGATCTGTAATGACGAATTGTCCTATGCGACGTATGGCAGTGTGCTGCTGGAATATGCGAATCCCGATTTCATCTGGGGGCGTGCATTTGAGATTACGTTGAACCCGCAGGTTACGCTGAACTAAACTGTTATCTCACCATGGGCTCCTCATGTTTAGGGTAATCACTGGTATGACTGTACTGCTTAATCTCGCCGTTGTTAAAAATGATATATTGATACTTCGCTTCGAGTTCATCCGCGAATGTTACTGAGGCACCGTAAGGTGCTTCTGAGCTTTTTGAAGAGTAGGTACCTTGTACTTCGATAAGCTGTGCGGGTGAATAACCTTTCTGCTCAATCAGGTAAGTGGTTACCTGTTGTTCAGCATCATTTTTCTTGAGCGGATTACCAAGCAGTCCGAAGTAAGCCCAGCAGGATATCCCGAGTATAAATGCTAAGATGACAAGTGAAGTGATCTTGAAAGTTTTACTCATAGGTATTTCTCCTTCTTTTACGTAAGCGACAATGAATTTGATAATGAAATTTTAATATATTTGGATAAATTTATCAATTAATTGATCTAAAGCTTACTTAGATATTCTTTAAAATGATGATTCCAGAATCGTCTTTTTTCCACCCGAACGTCTCCCTTAATCGCACCGAAGTCGTACGGAACACCATCCGCGCTAGGAATGAAAGGGTGTAAGATTGTATTATCGGATCAATAACAAGGGACGCACCGAAAGCACATACGCTAATGTACAGACCGGCCAGGTGGCCGGTCTTTTTGATGCGGTGAATGTAGTCCTGGTACTGGTTCGATAGCAATACAGACTCTGAGTTAAAAGGGGGAGTCTACTGCTGCTGCATTGTCGCTGCACGGTGTGGGCAGAACTCAAATTTGCAGCCAAAGGGGGCGAAATGAATGTGTCTATGAGAAATGAGATTAGCACTGCCATGAGCACCAGTAAAATGAGTACGCTCATTAAAAAAACGCTGAAACACAAGCTCGCGGTACTTGTTCCAGATTGGGACGGCCGTGTGCTGGATGTACCCGCGTCAGGAGAAGTGTTGGCTGGGCCTTGTGCCGTGGTTGCGTTTGCCGAAGAGGTGCCTAAGTCTGCTTGGGCGGGATATCGAAGGATTATTAAAATCTCACCATACGCTCGTCCGGAAGACGGTGGTGCTGAACAAGTGGAAGCTTGGTCAGCCCATCTAATCGAGGGGTTGCACCAGGTAAGGCTGGTGGATGAAGCAGGTGGGGCATTCACCTGTATCTATCTGGGTTCTTCAGATAGCGATCGGGTGGATGCAGGGTCTGGAATGCTTACGCGCAGTCTACGGTTCGGAGTGTATGTTCCCGAAGACTCGGGAGCTGTCCTCGCTGAAACAGGCGACGCGTGGTTAGCTGCGCTTCAAGGCTGGACACTGCAGGAGCTTGGCTCGAATTGGTCGATATATGGTGATGCCTGGCCCGGAGGATATGAGATGCCGTCTGTGTTATGGCGATTGGCTGGATGTAGCACGTCTGTGGCGGGGACTTCGGCATTGGAAGTTCGACAACAGTGGATTGGGCATGTGCTCACCCATCAGTCGGTGTTAACCCGCCATACCGTTAATCGGTTGGTCGAGCAACTTGCAGTGCAAGCTCGACTTGCCGTAATTGAAACGGGTGGTGAAGAGCACGAAGGTAACACGCGATATATCACAGTGGATGAAGTCACGGCAGATTTACAGACGGATGCGTATTTGAATGGTCAGATTCGCCTGACGTTGCAACAGCGGATTCGTCGTCCGGGTACGAATGTACCTTTCATCCGTGAGATTCACCATAGCAAAGGTATGGAGTAAACGTTAGTCGAGAGGAACCTTCTATTAGAGGTTGTTCAAAAAGCCCGCTTTTGATTACAAAGGATGCCTAACGGCATCATCAGCATCGAATATGGAATTCAGCCGAAAAAGCATATGCTTACGATGATTTTTTCCTTCGGAAACATGTAGTTGCTCACGTAGTTTTCCCTACGCTCTGCTACTCCATTTCTAACTTCATCCCATCTTCTCGGTACTGAAAACCGATCTTTTTGAACATGCACTTTTAAGAGTGGTTCCAGATTATAGCTTTGAGATGATGGATATAGCTTCAACATTGTAGCTTCAAATTCATAGGTTCATAGGATCGAAAATTCATAGGTCAAGTTTAAAGATCAATGTTCACAAATTTAGTAGTACATCAAATGAGGTGAGATGGCAATGGCAAGCTCAGTGAAAAAAAGCAAACAGACAGCCCCGCGGTATACAAGGGCAGAACTGATGAATCATGCAGAAGCCCTCTTTGCCGTTAAGGCAGAGGTGCTGTACGGTGCGCTGTACGAAGCGGCGCAAGAGACGTTTTCCATTGAAGAAACGCAAGAACGAATTAACCAATTTATGAAAGCGAAGGTGAAGGGATAATGGCAGGTGGAACTTGGGAGCAAACGAATCGTCCGGTCCTTCCGGGCTTATATATGAATTTTCAGGCGGCAGCATCTTCGGCCATTCAAGCAGGTACGCGGGGAACAGTCGTTGTGCCAATTAAGGCCAACTGGGGACCGGTAGGAACTTTTGTTGAGGTAGGGAGCGAAGCAGCGATTGAACGTATTTATGCGGCGAATGTGCTGGACAACGGCACGGCTTATACGTCCTTGAAGCTCGCCCTGTTGGGTGGGCCGAAGAAGTTGCTCGCTTATCGGGTAGCAAGTGCTGCGGCCAAAGTAGCCACGCTTACCTTGAAGGACAGCAGTGATGCCAATGTGCTGCAACTGGACGCGAAGTATCCGGGGGATCGTGCAAATGGATTCTACGTTACCATCCAGCCAGGTGTGATTGATAATACGAAGCATGAAGTGCGTCTCTTCGAAGGTAACCGGATGTTGTATGCGCTCCTGACAGCGGATATTACAGCAGCATCTCTGGCAAAAGAGATTAACGCGGATGAACAAAATGTCTGGGTAACGGCTCAGGCGATTGGCGATGGTACTGGCGTGGTTGCTACCGTTGCGGGTGCGGCATTCAAAGGCGGCGTAAGTGGCAACGATGACCTGACCAATGCGGAGTACATTGCAGTACAGGGTGCGCTGGAAGGGGAGCAATTCGACGTCTTGGCTTTGGATCAGGCGGCAGATGCACCTCTGCTTGCGAGTTTTGCGGCATGGGTGAAACGTGTGCGTAGTGAAGGTAAACCGGTGGTGGCTGTATTTGGCGGTTCCGCAGCGGACGATACCTCTGCTACAGCAGCACAAAAAGCAGCATCACGTTCGCTTGCGCTGAACCATGAAGGTGTGATTAATGTCGGTACAGGCGTGCGCCTTGGAGATGCATTCTACAGCTCCGCGGAAACGTCCGCCTATGTTGCAGGACTGATCGCTGGACAACGTCTGAACCAATCCACAACCTATGCAGCTACTCCGTTCGATGATGTGACACGTCGCTGGACGCGTGCAGAACAGGAGCAGGCGGTACAGAATGGCGTATTTATTTTCTTCCATGATGGACGTCAGGTGAAAGCACTTCGCGGTGTAAACACACTTGTAACTCCGGCCGCTGGACAGAATAATGCGTGGAAAAAAATCCGTTCCATTCGTGTGTTGGACGCCATCAACACGGATTTGCAGCGCTCCGCAGAAGATACGTACATCGGTAAAGTAAACAATACCGAAGAGGGTCGTCAGGCACTGATTAGTGCCATGAAGGCCTATTTGGCGTTGCTCGCACAGAGCAATGTTATTGAAGCTGACGGTTATGATGTCATTCTTGACCCGGCGTATTATGGCGCGGCACCAGTTCTCAAACCGGAAGCAGATCAGGTATTCCTGCAATGGAATGTGAAGCTGACGGATGTGATGGAGCAGTTGTTTGGTACATTTTACGTGCAATAAGGTTTCTAGAATAATTACTATATGTTGAACTGATGGTTTACACGATAACGGAGAGGGCAGAAAAAATCTGAAGAAGCGAAGCGCTCGCCTTTATCACCGGATTTTCCCTTTTTGAAAAGGAATCAAAAAAATCTGGGGATAACAGCGATCGGAAGATTGTTCTGACTGCGGAGTTATACCGTGTAATATTGATTAGTTCAACCAACCCAAGGAGGAAAATATATGTTGGATGCGTCAAGAGTAATTCTCGGTACCCATGGTCAGCTGCATATCGATGGTGTGTGGCAGACAAACATTAACAAGCTGGAAGCGAGTGTGGAGATTGAAAAGCGTGAGCTGAATCTGGTCGGTAACGACTGGAAGGTGCACAAAAATGGCGCGAAAAAAGGAACAGGCACGATGACCGGCTACAAAGTCACTTCCGATATGATCCAGCGCGGCTTCACCAAATTCGAGATTATTTCCAAGCTGAACGACCCTGAATCGTATGGACATGAGAGTGTATTGCTGAGAGGTTGCATGGTGGACAAAATCCAGCTTGCCAACTGGACAGCCGGCGAAGAAGTACCAGAGGAAACGGGCTTTACGTTTGAAGGATTTGAGTTGCTGAATCCGATTGTGGCGAACTAAACTTTGAAATAGGCACGTGTGATTGGGCTAGTTTGCTCCAGCGTGGTTGCATAGTTACTTCATATTAATATGGACACCAATGCGGGCCGAGATGATCTCGGTCTCTTTGTTGTCTCTACAGGCTTGGAAGCTGGCATAGATAAACCCATTTGTGAAATAAGAAGGAGATAACGCCCGATGAGTATGAATGAAAATATGTCCGAAGAACAGATTTTGGATCAGTTGTTTGAAGCAGCAGAACGTTTGCCAGAGGAGAATGTGCGCATTCAGCGTCTGGATCTGCTGTTGACCTTGCGTGGACTGACGTCTTCCAAAGTGGATCACATTCGCGAACGTTGTACGATTCGTAAAACGACCAAAGGCCGCACCGAGGAAAAGGTGGATACCGAAACGTTTAATGCGCTGCTCATTTCTGAAGCAACGGTGAAATTAAAAGTCCGCAGCCTGGAATTGTCCGGCTGGGGGGATACCCGTATTACTGGCCGTATGAAGCTATCTGGTGGCGAACAGGCGGTACGTCGTATGTTGCTGGCTGGTGAATTGGATGCCGTAGGTGATAAAGTGCTGGAGCTGTCCGGCTTCGGTGTGGAGATTGAAGACCTAAAAAACTGATTCACTCCGGCGGGATGACCACGTTCCTGTATCACATGTGGGTACGTCATCATCTCCGGCCCGGAGAGTTCTGGTCTTTGCCACGCGGGGAGCGTTCGTTGTTAATTGCGTTCTCGGAAGAGGAAATGTCAGCGATAACTTCGCAAATGAATCGATAACGAAATAGGGCAGGAGGTGAAAAAATGGCAGAAATGATTGTAGGTCTATCTAAATCCAACACACAAATGAAGACAACACTTCGTTACCTCGATCAAATCCAGCGATTCACTGACCGATTAAACCGGGTTCGCTATCAGGGACTGATCAAAGTAAACAATGAGCTGAGAATGACTGGGCGCAGACTGGAAAGTATCTATAGTACCGCTGTACGCTTGAGTCGATTGAGAATCACACCAACGATTGGTCTTAATGATCAAGCTACTCCAGTACTCCATGGTTTGATTGGGAAAATGAAACAGATTCGTTCTAAGCTGTTGCACGCTACAGCCAAAGTACAGTTTAAAGTCAGACATCAAATCTCAGGAGTATCCGTTAATGTAAATTCTCAGCCACTGATGGATGCTTTAAATACGAATACGATATCAATTCTTAAGCTTAGTGCCAAACTGGATTCTCTTAATATTGCAGCAGGAGGAAAAGAGGAAAAACCGAAAACTTTTTTGCAGAAGATGAAAGGTATGTTTGATCGTGGGAAATCAATCTCATCTGGTGTGGGGAAAGTCTTTGATGCAAGAAATAGTGGGAAGAAGCTATGGAAAGAAATCACAACACCTGCCACACCGGGGAATAAATTGAAAAAGGCGTTCAAGGTTACAAAACGTGGGGCAAAGTTTGTGAATGATTTCTCGTCCGCAGGGTCCGATTTGATCGGTGGATTCGATGGATTGTGGGGCGATGTAAAAGGTCTCTTTGGTGGAGGTGGAAGCGGAAGTGGGGCAGGAGGCAGTGGTGGGTCTGGCATCATAAGCAAGCTTGGTGGCAACCTCGTTAAAGGAGCGGGAAAATTGTTCGCACCACTCCGTATGTATAACAATATTAAAGAACTTGCAAGCGCCCCACCTGAGGATCGTGCTCGTGCGGTGGGTTCGGTTGCTGGTAATGCAGTAGGAACAGCTATTGGTACCGTACTTGGCAGTGTAATTCCAATTCCGGTGGTTGGGAACATGCTGGGCGGTTCAATAGGCGGTTGGCTGGGTGAAAAGGCAGGCGGTTGGCTGGGTGACAAGGTAGGTGGATTCCTAAAAAACAACGCGGAAGACATCTCAAAAGTAGCAAAATTTGCTTCTGAGGGAGCAAGTTACGTGGCGGAGAAAACGACGAATTTGTTCAATGGGGTTGCAGGTTTTTTTGGTTTCGGATCTAAAAAGGAAGAGCAGGCCGCCCCAGCCACAGCGGTCATAACGTCACCCTCAACACCTGTAGCAACGCAGACACCACCCCCTCCACCGATAGCACCTCAGATGTCGCCTCCATACAGGCCGGCAGTTCTATCGATCACCGGTCCAGAAGCCTACATGAACAATCGATTTGGTTCACCGACGGCTGCGGGTCTTATGGGAACAAGTGTGATGCAATCCCAAGCGGTAGCAATGAATAACGCGGGTCAACCCAATGAGAAAGCTTCGCCGCTCACAGTGCGTATTTCCGAAGAACAGATGAGCAGTCTGGCAGGTTACCTTAAGGATTTCAAAACGGTAACGACGAACCAGATTGCTGTGAATATTGCACCGGGTACGGTACAAGTGACCGTTCGGGAGAACGCTATTGATTATGACGCAGTTTCTCATCAGGTGGGGCAACGTATCTCTGATGAGTTCCGCCGCGCGATGCAAAATCGCAAAACAATTATGGCCTAAGCAGAAAGGAGGCCGCAGATATGTCTGTACTTGAAGATAAAGTTGGTCCTAACAAAATGTCATTTACGTTGAAGGATGGCAATACTCCATTTCAATTTCCGGTAAACCCTGAAGAAGTTAATATTTCCAGATCTAAGGGATATGAAACGGTCAATATGTTGGAGCATGGCGAGTTTGATTTTGCACAAGGGGAGAAGGTGAAGGAGATCACCTTCTCTTCTTTTTTTCCGAAACGATATGATCCGTCCTATTGCATGGATGAAAAATATTTTCTGGATCCACGCGTGGCGATGAATGTGTTGAACACTTTTCTCATCTCCAAAAAGCCACTGCGTTTCATCATCTCCGAAAACGGAGTGAACGTTCCTGTATTTCTTGTTTCGCTTAATTCGAGCTTTCGCGGCGGGGAGACGGGAGATATTTATTTCGACCTGACCCTGCGAACCTGGCGGGATTCCAAAGTGGAAAAGGTGGGTTCAGGGGCAGCCGCGAGCAAGTCCGGTTCACGTACCGATCTGAAAAAAAGTAGCAAGACGTACACCGTCAAAGCCGGGGATTCTTTGTCCCAAATAGCTAAGCTTGAACTCGGAAATAGTTCCAAATGGAACGAGATTTACAAGCTCAATACGAAAATCATTGGCAGTGATCCAAACCGGATCAAGCCGGGGCAAAAGCTGGTGATGCCATGACCTACAAGGTCATTGTCGATGATAAATATGATATTACCAAGTTGGTTGAGACGATTACGCTGAAGGATTCGCTCGACCAGATCGCCTATCAGGCGAACATAAGGCTGGCGGTGTCGGCATCTTCCGGTCTGCCGGCCATTTCACCGGGGATGGCGGTGCGGATCAGTGGGGTTCCTTTTGGCGAAAAGTCGAAGGTACATCTGCTGCATCCAGCGGTCATTTGGGAGGCGGAAAGCTCCAATAGTGGCACCAAGCGTTTGTCCCTCACGGTCTACGACCGCATGATTTATCTTGAAAAATCAGAGGACGAATTCCTGTTTCCCAAGGATCAGACCGCTGTACAGCGGCTTAAAGCGTACGCCAAGGAATGGAAAATTCCTCTGGCTGCTCTGCCGGAGATCAAGACCAAGCTGGGTAAGGCGGTGTATCGGTCGCAGACCATTTTTGCGATGATATTTGCCGACCTGAAAGAAACGGCCAAGTCCGGTGGAGATTTGTATCATCCACGGATGACGCCCGGCGGGCTGTTACTGTTCAAGGTGGGCAGCAATACGAAGGTGTACGCGATGGATCGGCTCATCGATCTGACGCAGATGCGTACGCTTGAAGGAGCGATCACGAAAGTAAAAGTGATGGCAGCGTCTGAGTCCGGTGGTAGTGGCAAAGAGGTACCTTCGAAAGTGCTGGCGATTGAGCAGAGTGATACGGAGCAGCTAGGTACGTTGCAAAAACTGATCGAGGATGATCAGGTGAAAACAGCCGCCGCCGCGAAGAAGCTGGCAAAAAGCAAGCTGACAGGTATTCAGGAGACGTTTACAATCTCCGCTCCGGATATCAATACGATTCGCGCCGGAGATGCGGTCACGCTGAAAGGTCTGAAGCTGATCGTGATGTCGGTCAGCCGTGATCTGTCAGCTGGACCGGGCACGATGACGCTGGAGCTGGGTACGGTAGAACTGGTAAAAAGGAGGTATTACCTTGAATAAGGAAGATCCCTATGGGCATTTTGCCGATGTGATGCGGGGGGCGATGAACACTCATTCCCGTCAGGCCGTTAGCGGTCTGGGTGCGGTGCTGGGTACAATCACGGCGTCCGGTGTGAAGCTGGACGACTTCAAGCACGAAGTGCAGGACTATCTCGTGGCCGAGCTGCCGGGCACGCTTGGACTGCCGGAGCGCGAGGCTGCTGGCGCGATCTCCGGTATACCTGACGTGGCAAACGGCGGAACGACGGGCACGGGACGGTTTCTTTTGCAAGAAGAGGAAGTGGAAGAAGCGGTGTGGTCTCTTGGTAAGGGATTAAAAGCGGGAGATCGCGTGCTGGCGATGCGGGTGAATGGCGGTAACGACATTGTGGTGCTGTGTAAGGTGGTGAGTGCGCATGCCTAGTTTGTTCCCGGAAACGGGAGTGGTATGGGGGGATGAGGAGGATCTGTCGGGGGCGGCTTCGGAAGAAGTTCGCTTTGGGCGGAGCTGGCGATTCGATTACGATGCAGGAGATTTTGTGCTGACTCCAAGTGGCAAAGTCGCTGCGGCTGGTGGGCATGAAGCCTGGGTGCAGTGGTGCATTAAGGCCGTGAAAACTCCACGTTACAGACATGTGATCTATTCCCGGAACTATGGTTCGGAGCTGGAGGATCTGGTGGGGCAGGGCGACAGTCGGGGTGTGATGGAAAGTGAGATTACCCGGATAGTAACGGAGACGTTGCTGACTGATCCACGCACGGATTCGGTAGACCAGTTCACGTTTGATTGGAATAGGGAACAGTGCATGTTCTCCTGCCGGGTGGCGAGTGTGCAGGAAGAGATGTTTATTCTGGAAAGTGAGGTGATCTGACGGGATGGCTGAGATTCCGCGTTATTTGGAGGACCAGACGGAGGAACAGATTATGCAGCGCATGCTGGATCGTCTGCCCGCGGATCTGGATAAGTCGGAGGGTTCGTTCTTGTGGGATGCTGAGGCTCCGGTTGCGTTTATGCTGTCTGAGGCGGCTTTGTGGGCGCAGGAATTATTGCGGCGGGGGTTTGCTAGTACGGCTGCGAGCAGTGATCCAAATTTTCATTCGGAAGAGCTGGATCTGCGGGCGGGAGAGCACGGTATTACACGGCGGGCCGCGGTGGCGGCGCAGGGTACTGTGAGGTTTGCTGGTACGCCGGGGAAAGTGGTACCTGCGGGTACGGTCGTGGCTACGCTCGCGGATGAAGTGTCTGCTGAAGCTTCGCTCGAATATGAGACAGTGGGACGTTTGGAACTGGATGCAGATGGTTCCGGGGTGGTAGGCGTGCGAGCGCTTGTTGCCGGAAAAGAGAGTAATGTGCCTGCGGGCACGGTAACTGTGTTGTCTACACCTGTCAGTGGCGTTACCTCTGTCACGAACGTAGAGGTGATCAAAGGCGGTGCAGATATTGAGGCAGATATGGCATTGCTGGAACGTTTTTATGCCAAAGTCCGCAACCAAGGGACAAGCGGCAACAAAGCACAATATGTGCAATGGGCCAGTGAAGTGCCCGGTGTTGGTGCAACGCGGGTTATCCCGTTGTGGCAAGGGCCAGGTACGGTGGGATTGTATCTGCTGGACACGGACAAACGCGCTGCGGGCACCGATCTGGTAGCGGCGGTGCAGAAGTACGTAGATCCAACGCAGGATGGACAGGGTGAAGGCGTTGCACCGGCGGGGCCAGTGGTGTCCGTGATGCCAGCCGTGGAAGTGCCGATGAACATTCAGGTGAAGCTGACGCTGGCAAGTGATGCGACACTCGCTGATGTACGGGCATTGATCGAACGCGGGGTGACCGCGTATCTGAAACAGTTGGCTTTTGCCGATCCACTCGTTCGTTACACTCGCATTGCCGCGATCCTGCTGGACATTCCGCCTATTATCGACTATTCGGAGCTTACCGTGAACGGTGTGAGCGACCAGAATATCGAGATGACCGCGAGTCAGGTCGCCGTGCTGGGGACGGTGGATATGCATGAGTAGTGTTGTAGTAGAGGATGCAAAGTGCGGATGTGGAGACAGAGGTAGTGTGAGACATGGCGAATGTCCTAAAAATGCGTCCGGTTCAAGTGGAAATGAAAAAAGCGGCGGACAAGAAGGATGCTTGGGTAGAGAGGTACACCGCTCGGGATCGCAGCATTTGAGCGAAGCTGTCTACGTTGATGTGAAAGGAAGGGAGGGGACAGGGCATGAGTGCTCCTTCTATTGCAGATGTTGGACTGACGAGTGAGAAAGGGCGGGAGTTGTTCTCGTATTTGCCGAGTTATTATGAGACTTCCCGTGTGATGCAGGCGGATATGCAAGCCAAAGGAACCGAGATGGATCTGCTGTATCAGGCGCTGGATGAGACATTGGAGCAGTTTTTTGTACGTACAGCGACGTGGGGGTTGGACTTCTGGGAGCAGGAGCTTGGTATTGAGACAGATCGTCTCAAGCCTGTAGACCAGCGACGTGCCGTTGTGGAGTCTAAGCTGCGCGGGGCAGGAAAGTTCTCGGGCAGGCTGGTTGCGAATGTAGCTGAGGCATATGCCGGGGGCAAAGTGGATGTGACGTTTCAGCCGGAAGCGTGGAGTTTTACGGTGAGCTTTGTGGATACGATGGGCATCCCGCCCAATATCGATGATCTCAAACGTGCCATCGAAGAATTGAAACCGGCCCATATGGCCGTGGAATATGAATATCGCTATCTGATCTGGGACGATCTGGACAAGAAGCAGAAAACATGGGATGAACTCGACGCCGCGTCACTGACGTGGAATGAACTGGAGGTGTGGGCTTAATGCCACAAGAAACAGATCGATTGAAATTACCTCTGCCCTTGGGGAACGAGAATGTAACCAGGGAGAGTATTAATGGAATTTTTGAAAAGATTGACGCAGGCGTGGCGACGCGAGCGGATTTGGATACGCTTCGTGAAGTGGTGAGTCAAATGGATATTCCTGATGCGTCTTTGACGCAGAAAGGGAAGGTGCAGTTGTCGAGCAAGACGGATGGTACGTCCGAGACGGTGGCTGCGACGGAGAAGGCGGTAAGGGATGCGAGGGTTGCGGCTGAAACAAATGCGAAGAATGCAAGTTTGCCAAGGGCTGGCGGTGCATTGACGGGCAGAGTCATATTCAACAACTGGGGTGGCTTTTCTTCCAGTTCTGACGGTTTAGCTTTGTACGGCAGTAATTGTTATTTAGATGGATCGATTTACCGATATGAAAACACTCATTCAAACTTCGGTGCTCGTGGATTAGTTATGAGGTTCGCTGGTGGGAGTAATCCTCAAATTTATATGTTTGACACTGGTCTAATCGCTACCATTAGTGGAGTTGCTTTTACTCCAACACTCAAACGTGTGCTCAATCAAACAGATTATGACACACTTTTTCAATCTGTCAGTAGCGGGAAAGCAAGTATTGCTGCCGCCATTACTGGCAAGGGAGTAGCAGCATTAGGCAGCGATACACATGCAACGCTAGCGACAAAGATAAGTCAGATTTACACAGGAAAGAAGTACGCCAGTGGGACAACTACATCTGCTAGCACATCCACCGGTATGGTATGGGAACAATCATCTAATACGCCCGGTTTTCTTGTAACTGTAACTGGTCTCAGTTTCCGTCCGAAAACTATTATATTACGGGCTCCTGTCAACGGCATTCAGATGTTTACGTATACACAAGCTATGAACTCAACTGCCACAGCCAATGGCACATTCTACAGTCATTATAGACTTTATCAGTTCAATAGCAGCACAGACTACATCCGCGTTTATGAGTACACAGGCAATAATGGCAGCGGTGTACGAGTAAATGATACATCATTTGCGCTTCCAGTTTTATATTCAAATTACGCAGTTGAATGGGAGGCCTACGATTAATTGTTATTTGGTGAAGTTATTTCGATCATTATACTGCATTAATAGTATTTGTTTATTCCTTGAAGGAGGTGAACCATGACCATAAACCAACTAACTACAGCCATCGCAAACACGTTAACTAAGTATTTCGCCAATGTCCCGATCCACCCGGCAAATAGCACCACCAACCCCACTCCGGACAGCCAAGGCATCACCTACCGTCTGCAATCCGCTCAACTCACCAGGGAACGAAGCGATCGCTTCGTGCAATCTTATGCCTTTGAAATCCGCTGGCTTGACGCAGACAATATCCCGGCAACTCTACCGGACGAGTTGTTCGAAGCATTGGAAACCATCGACGTGGAAGGCACACCCTATCGCGCAACGGAGATGCGTTGGGAGACGGAGAATGATACTCCGCGAATGCTGGTGTACTATACCATGCGAACCACTAAAGTGTCGGAGTCCACCACTCCCATGCAACAACTGGAGCAGCGACCCACCGCACTTAAAGCTACAAGAGAATAACTAACCAAATGAGGGGATCTGTATGAAAGGAATAGGAGGCGCATTGGCGATGTTTACGAAAAAAGAACCAGACCTTAAAAAACCGGAAGTTCAACAGAAAAACAATCAAAAATACAGCAAAGCACAGTTCGCCGAATCGCAGCAATTTAGCCGGATGGAGAAAGATATCTTGGCAGCAGTTCTGCTGGAACAACAAACATACACTTTGCAAGAGGCACAGCAACACATCCAACAATTTATGAATGGGGAGGCACAATAATGGCTGGAGGAACATGGACGACACAAAACAAGGTACGCCCCGGCGTATATATGAATTTTGCATCGGAGGGCGCATTGCCGGGTACGGTAGGAGAGCGAGGAACGGTGGCTTTGGCCCTTCCATTGTCATGGGGACAAGCTGGCACCATCATGACGGTACAAGCAGGTGAAGATGTACAAGCCAAATTGGGCTATGACTGGACAGCACCGCAAATGCTGCTGATCCGCGAGGCATTGAAACGGGCGCAGACCTTGCTTCTTTACCGACTCAATACAGGTACCAAAGCCAAGGCGACCTTGGACAAACTGACAGTGACGGCTCAACACGGCGGTGTGCGTGGTAACGATCTGGCTGTTGTAGTCTCCGCGAATATTAATGAACCAGAACAATTGGATGTCTCCACTTTGCTGGCGGGTAAAGAAGTGGACAAACAAACTTCATCCACCATCGAAGCTCTTGAATCCAACGCATACGTCACATTTACTGGTGAAGGTGTACTCACAGCTACAGCGTCACTTCCACTAACAGGTGGATTGGATGGTACAGTAACCAACCAGGAGCATGCCGAGTTTCTTACCAAGCTAGAGGTGCTAGATTTTAACACGATCGGTCTGGTCTCAGATGATGCCACACTCAAGTCAGTCTACACAGCTTACATCAAGCGGTTACGTGATATCGAGGGCAAAAAAGTGCAACTGATTCTGTCCGATTATCCGGCTGCAGATCATGAAGGAATTATCAGTGTCAAAAATGGTGTTGTGATCGCAGACGGTACCGTTCTTACGCCGAAACAAACCGTAGCATGGACTGCCGGCGCGACAGCGGGAGCTAATCTGAATGAATCCCTGACGTTCCGTGCGTATGACGATGCCGTGGATGTGAATGGCAGATTGACACATACCGAGACAGAAGCAGCATTGCGTAATGGCGAGTTTGTATTCACGGCGAGCAGCAACCGCGCGGTGGTGGAGCAGGATGTAAATACGTTCCGTTCCGTGACACCGGATAAGGCACGTCATTTTGCCAAAAATCGTGTTGTCCGTGTTCTCGATGGCATCGCTAACGATATGAAACGGATTTTCGAGTCCTATTATATCGGCAAAGTGAACAATAACGAAGATGGGCGCAGCCTGTTCCGTTCCCAATGTGTCACTTACCTGAAGCAGCTTCAGGATATTGGGGCGATTCAAAATTTTGATTCCAAAACAGATATCACTGTTGCTCCGGGCCATGAAACTGACAGTATTCTGATCGAGATTCAGGTCCAACCTGTGGATTCCGTTGAAAAAGTATATATGAAAGTGAAGGTGGTTTAAGATGGCATTTTTGAAAGCAAGCGACACGATCTCCGGCCAGGAAGGCCGCGCATACGCAACGATTAACGGACAGACGGAAGAAATGTTCTATGTGAAGACGCTGGAAGCAACGGTGGAGAAACAAAAAGCAGAGGTCAAAACGCTGGGCCGCCGCGGTATACAGCACAAAGCAACCGGTTGGTCTGGCTCGGGTTCCATGACGATCTTTTATACCACATCCCGTTTCCGCGAGCTGATGCTCCAGTACATGCAGAATGGTGTGGACACGTACTTCGACATTGAAGTGACCAACGAAGATCCTTCCTCCACGATTGGTAAACAGACCGTTACCCTCAAAGGCGTCAACCTCGACAGTGTGATCATGGCATCCCTGGATACCGAGGCGGAGGCGTTGGAGGAAGAAGTGAGCTTTACCTTTGAAGATGTCGATATGCCTGTATCGTTCAATCTGCCGAAGTAATGTAGCGTGGAAAGCATAATGATTTGAGATTTATAAAGAGTATAAATTTACAGCGGGTTTGTAAAAGAAACCTGTTCAACTTGCCTGTATTACGGGCTATTTGGCGTGTCAAAATACTGTTCTTCGCCGCTTCGTGCGGCGGGGGACCTAACTTTAGAGGAGGAACAATACATGAGTGGATTGAGTATGTTTTTTGCCCAAAATGCAGCAACAGATACAACGGAGGAGTTTATCGTTTCCCCCCGATTTAAAGATGAGAAAGGCGAGCCGGTTGCCTGGAAACTGCGTAGCATGACCGAGGACGAAAACCAGGAATGCCGCAAAGCGGCTACCCGCAAAATTAAGGGCAAGAACGGTGTCTACACACCCGACATTGATGCAAATGATTACATGGCCCGTCTGATGAGCGCGAGTGTAGTTTATCCCGATCTGAAAAATGCTGAACTCCAACGTTCATATGGCGTAATGGGGGCGGAATCACTTTTGAGGAAAATGCTGTTGCCTGGGGAATTTGCTTCGCTTGGCGAACAGGTCCAGAAGCTGAACGGCTTCAATCAGGACATGAACGAACTGGTGGATGACGTAAAAAACTAATTAAAGAGGGCGATTCCGAAGCCAATCTGGCTTATTACGCTCTCCATGAATTAAACATTTTGCCGCATGAGTTAATGGCCTTCTCCATGCGAGAACGAGCAGCGATCTATGCGATGATCTCCATCCGGGTGGAGGAAGAGAAGAAAGAACGGTCCAAGAGCCGTGCCCGGAAGAAATAAAAAGGAAAGGAGGGAGAAATGAATGTCCGATACAAGTATCAATGTAATCAATCCTCCATCCGTAAATAATCTGATCAATAACTTAAATCTAATTCAGGTTAAAACAACCGAAATTTTGAACAACTTCAACCAAATTAACCATGTTAATTTGAATCAATTTAACCAAACGAACATATCCAACCACTTTAATCAAATCAACCAACAGATGAATGTAACGATTAATCTGATGGAAAAGTTGGAGGATACAGCTGATGATACAAGTGATTCGTTAGGTGATAATCTGAACAAGCTCTCCAAGTGGATGCAAATGGTAAAGTCCGCTGGAAGTGTCGTGTTAAAAGCGGCTGCTGAACAAGAAGACTTCAAATATCGTTATATGGTTGCTGCACAAGACCCGGTGCTCGGGGAAGGAATCTATAATAAGTATCGCGAGCAAGCCGCCAAGAGCGGCCAGGATGTCAACGATTCACTCAAATCTTCTCTAGGCTTCTTGCCATTGGCACAAAATACAGGGCAGGTAGATCAGTTGAATCAACTAACTCAACGTCTGAGTATGTTGTCACCGGATGGACAAAGTCTGTCCGAGGCGTCTGCTGCCATTGTTAGTGCCATGAATGGAGAAAACGGAGATTTGGCGAGTCAATTTAACATCCCAGAAAGTGCATTAAACGGAGCTGGATTGGATGAATTTATACAGACGAAAGACCTTGATGGTTTTATACAAGGTTTGCAGACGGTTCTTGAAATGCAAGGTTACACACAAGAAGCCTTTGATACGATGCTGGATTCTCCATTGCAAAAATGGACGGCTCTCGTGAATCAGTTCAATGGAATACTATCTGAAATCGGGACAAGAGCTTTGGAAGTTTTATCTCCTGTGCTTGACCGATTAAACGAAGCCATAAGCTCAGGTCAGTTCAGTGCTTTCATCGAATGGATTGGTGGGGCCTTCGCAATTATTGCTCAAGTGGTGGCATTTATCGTGGATGGGTTCATCAATTTTGCTACAGTTGTGCAAGAAAATTGGGCTATCATCGGACCTATATTAACAGCCATTGCTTTAGTGCTCCTAGCCAATATCATTATTACGCTCGGAGTTGTAATTGCACAGGTTTATTCACTGGCTGTGGCATGGTTGGTAGCTAACTGGCCTATCTTGCTTGTCATTGGTGCTATTGCAGGACTCATCTTTATTTTGCAATTATGTGGCGTTACAGCTGGGGATATGGTGGGAGCGATTATAGGTTATTTTTATATGGCTTACGAGTATATGAAATCAATTTTTGCATCCATTCTGAATTATTTCATGTCTTGGGCCGAATTTGTCATTAATGTGTTCAGAGATCCAGCCTATGCATTCCAAAAGTTGTTTGTTGATATGGGACTCATTGTACTTCAAATTCTGTTCAACATTACAAAGGGAATTGAGGATTTTGCAGGTGGTTTTAAAGATCAGATCAACTGGATGATCGGAGGTATAAATAAATTAATACCCTATCTGAATAAGATCTTTGGCACTAATTGGGGCGGTATTAAACTAGTGGATGATGCTAACATTCATTCAATGAGCGGTAAGATACAGGGTTTAATGAGTGACCTTGAAGCGAGTGCTCCTGAGAGCCAGAAGGACGTTGTTAGCCTGTGGAGAATGGACGCTTCTGCAGACTATAAGGATGCATTTGATATGGGATTTGACAAGGGGAACGATTTAATGGATACCACCAAAGGCCTATTCCCCAACGGCTCTGATAAATTACCCGGAAACTTCGGCGGCTCAACTCCCAAAACACCTTCCATGCCATCGATACCAACTGCACCTGCTCCCACGGTTGTTCCCAATAACAACATGAGTAACATCAACAAAATCAACAATATCGGACAGGTGGACAAGATCGGTGACGTGGATGGAACAGTGGATGTAACCAGCGAGGACTTGAAATTGATGCGTGAGCTTGCAGAAATGCAGGCGATTCAGCGATTTGTCAGTCTGACGCCAACTGTTCAGGTCACCACAGGGGATATCAACAGCGGACATGATGTGGACAGCATCATCAGCAAAATCACCGATGGACTGAACAGTCAGATCGTCTCCAGTGCCCAGGGGGTGTATGGATAAGTGGAATATTATATTCAACTAAGCTTCAATAACCGCTCTGAATACATGTTTTTCCCGGTGACACCAGAGAGCATTGAGTTTTCGGATTCGGGAGACGGCAGTACATTTAACGTGAGCGCTTTGGGTGAAATTAACGTGATTAAGTCGCCGAAGTTGCGTGAAGTCAGTTTCAGCGGGATTTTTCCGGCAGACTACAGCCCGTATCATCTGAACTACGATGCAAGACATCCGGCAATTCAGAAGCAGTTTTACCGTGATCCCTATGAATATGTGAAAAAGATCATCCGTTGGATGCAGACGGGTAGACCCGTCAGATTGTTCTTTTCCAGTGCAAGGTACACCATTAATATGGCTGTTTCCATTGAGAGCTTCGACTGGAAGGAGACTGCGGGTACGGTGGGCGATATCCAGTATGATATCAAGCTGAAGCAGTTCATTTTTTATGCCGCCAAAAAAGTAGTGCCACTCAAAGACAGCAAGGATACGGCTGCTTCGAAAACAAAAACCAAAGCCTCCCGGCCCAATGAAAAAATCCAGCCCAAGACCGTCACTCTCAAAGCCGGAGACTCCTTGTGGTCTGTAGCCAAAGCCCATTTGGGAGATGGATCTCGCTGGAAAGAACTGCAGAAGCTGAATGGCATCAAAGATGCACAACTGAAGAAGCTGCCGATTGGACTTGTGATTAAGCTTCCGTGAAAGGAGAGGCAATATGCAAGAGCAGATCAGGCTGGATGATAAGCTGGCAAACATGAAGGAACGGTTATTACTGGATGACAAGCAGGGCAACATCTGGGACATTAGCGAAATTGCCGGTGATATTACGTACAAAACCTCCCGCATCGGCAAACCTTCCTCTCTGGAATTCACGTTGATCAAGGGCAGTCTGTACCAGAATAAGAAATTCACCTATGAGAATGGATATGTCGTGAAATATATCAGCAACGAGGTAGGCATATTTTACGGATATATCTTCTCGGTGGATAGTGGCAAGGACGAAAGTGTCAAAATCAAAGCCTACGACCAGACTCGTTATCTAACCGCGAATCAGACGTATAAGTTCGTTAATGCGACTGCTGCGGATGTAATTAAACGAATTGCAAAGGATTTTCTGTTGAAGACTGGTGATCTGATTCAGCCGAAATATGTTATTCCGCGTATGTTATTCGATAACAAAAAGCTGATTGACATGATCTGTGAGGCGTTGGATCGAACGCTGATCTATGGCGGTAAAAACTACATCTTCTACGATGATTTCGGCAAGCTTATGCTTCGGGATGTGGAAGAGATGCCTTATGGTTTTGTCATTGGGGATAACAGTCTGCTCACGGATTACAGTTATACAAGGTCGATTGACGACCAGACGTATAACAAGATCAAGCTGTATCGGGATAACAAGGATACGGGAAAAAGAGAAACGTTTGTTCATCAGGATTCAGGCAGCATCCGTCAATGGGGGCTGCTTTTTTTGTACCAAAAAGCGGATGATGGCCTGAACGAAGGCCAGATTGATGCCATGCTGAAGACCCTGATGACCCTCCGTAACCGCGAGACGCAGACGTTGAAAGTGGATGCGCTTGGTGATTTCAAGGTAAGGGCAGGTAGTTTTGTCAACATCCAGATCGATGAACTGAAGATTAATCAATATTTTCTGGTAGACGAATGTACGCATAAGGTACAGGGGGGCGTGCATACGATGTCGCTGGATTTGAAGGTGGTGTAACGATAAATGATGCTGGACGTGATTAAAAAGGCGGCGGTGGCCGCTGTAGATGCCAAGTCTCCCGTTCAGGTAATGTACGGAAGTGTGACAAACACACAACCTCTGGAGATCACCGTTGAACAACGGCTGGCATTGGCTGAACCTTTTCTGGTACTGCCGGAATCCGTAGTGAACAAAGCTTGGACCGTGGGTGACCATGTTTTGTTATTACGTGTTCAAGGTGGAGACAGCTTTGTCGTGCTGGATCGGCTGGTGAATCCATGATTCCACAGGGTGCGCAGATTAGTGCAGAAGATCTGGAAGAAGCTGCTGTGCTTCCAAGTCTTACGTATGTATTTCAAGCTTCGGGACAACGAATTGGAAGGTTGCAATTGGATGGAAAAGATGCGGTAAAACAGGCGGTGTATAAAGCGTTGTCTACACGCCGCTACGAGCATCTCATCTATTCCTCGGATTACGGCATGGAATGGTCCTGGGAAGGAATGGCCGGGAGATCCATGGTTGAATCGGAACTGGAGCGCTGGATTCGGGAAGCGTTACTTCCAGACGATCGTATTTCGGATGTAACGGAGTTCGATTTTCTCCACGAGGCTGACGGGGTACGGGTTTCTTTTACCGTGGAAACAGATTTTGGCAGCTTTAGGGAAGAGACGGAGGTGAACATGGATGTATGAAGAGCAGACGTTTGAAGTTATTTTAAACCGAATGCTGGACAGGGTACCAGATGGTGTGGATAAACGTGAAGGCAGCATTATCTATGATGCGCTTGCGCCAGCGGCAGTGGAAATGGCTCAGATGTATATCGAGCTGGATGTGAACGCCAACCTGAAGTTTGCGGATACAGCATCTGGAGAGTATCTGGATCGTGCGGTGGCTTGGTCTGGCATTAGTCGGAAAGCGGCCACGAAGGCACGTTGGGTTGGGAGTTTTCGGGATAACGAAGGTAAGCCTGTTGAGGTTCCTTTGGATAGTCGTTTTTCCACTGGGGATCGGGTGTATGTTGTTGTGGAACGCATCGCGGCAGGGCAATATGTGTTGGAATGTGAGGTCGCGGGAGCGGAAGGTAATGAATATACGGGGGCACTGCTGCCCATCGATTATATTGCTGCTCTTACCATAGCCGAATTGACACAGTTGCTGGTTCCTGGCGAAGACGAGGAAACGGATCAGGCCTTATATGATCGCTATCAGGATAAAGTTTCCCGTCCGGTCACGAGTGCCAACAAATATCAGTATGAGTTATGGGCACGGGAAAACTCCGGTGTAGGCAAAGCAAAGGCTTTTCCACTGTGGGATGGTCCAGGCACAGTCAAAGTGGCATTGCTGAATAATGAAATGCAAACACCTGCTGAGGCGGTCATTGAGGCGGTGCAGGAATATATCGATCCAACCCAGGATGGAATGGGCGAAGGTGCAGCTCCAATCGGACCCGTGGTCACAGTAGTGGGAGCGCAAGAGGTACCTATTGATGTGGAGGTACAGGTCACGCTTGCTTCCGGTTCAACGTACGAGGGCGTGAAGACACTGATTGAAACGGGAGTTACGGCGTATCTGAAAGAACTGGCCTTTGCCGATCCATTGGTTCGTTGGACACGTATTGCCAATGCGATTCTGGATATTCCACCCGTAATCGATTATAGCGATCTGCTGGTGAATGGTGGTATGTCCAATCTGGAGATCGCTCCCGGCGCAGTAGCCGTTCTCGGGACGGTGAAGGTGACATGAGTAAAGCAGAGGTATTAATTACTCTTTTGCCCCCGTTGTATGAGAATGTGCTGGAGATGCAGCTTCTTACGGAGACCGAAGGTGTTGAGCTGGACCAGCTTACGGTGGGTTTGGAAAGTGTGCTGGATCAATTCTACCCGGAGTCTGCGACCTGGGCATTGGAACGTTATGAGCGGGATTTGCAGATTCCGACAAATCAAGCCAAGCCGGATGATCAGCGGAGATCCGTAATCATTTCCAAAATGCGAGGCAGTGGCAAAGTCTCTGGCTCCATGCTCAAGAACGTGGCGCAGGCCTACGAAAGCGGTGGAATTGATGTATCCGTTTCGCCCGAGGAGTACTTGATCCGAATTCGCTTCATCGACACATGGGGCTTGCCGCCCAATCTGGACGATCTGAAGGCAGCGATTGAGGATATTAAACCAGCACATATGGCCGTGGAGTACCGTCTGCGGTATTTGACGATTGCGGAGGTCGAAAGCATGATGCTGGATGAGATCGAACAGACTCGACAGGATAAATTTGCAGGAGGTGGAGCATAGATGAATGAACCAAAAACACCGAATTTGGGGTTGAATAAGATTGACCGTTCCTCGCCATCGACGACCTATTTTGATCTGGATAAGTATTTGGATCAGAACTGGGAGAAGGTTGATGAAGGTGTAGGGCAAGTCGAAGAAAAGGCTGAGGAAACCGCGGCACAGGTGAGTAGTATTCAAGAGAGGCTTGATACGGAGAAGCGTAGATCGGTGACGTTGGAGCCTGGAGTGCAGATCATTAATGCGGAGCGTGCCTCGGCGTTTAAGTTGGAAGGTTTGAAGGGCGTAACGCTTGTGAACTTGTTGGGCCGTGATGGAGGGTGTGAAGACTTATCTAAGATTGGTGTGCATCAATCGACATTAACTTTAGACAGTACGAACAAAGTACAGGGATCTAACGGTCTGAAAATAGCGATTAGTACAGGTACATCAGGTATTGGCTTCTTTACTGTATCACTTAAGGCAGGAAAATCGTATGTTGCAATCGCTGAAGTTAAAAATTTCGATGGGACAAGTATGTTTATTAATCTCCCCGGAGTCGGGGCAGTGGGGAATCCTGTAAAGGATAAATCTAAATTTAACGTAACTTGGACACGTTATATGGCGCCAACGGATATAAAGCTAAATATCGACGTGGGGGTTTCAGGTACAGCCGTAGGTCAGTACGGTTACGCAGATGCAGTACGTCTCTATGAAGTCAGCACTACCGATTACGCTGCGCTTGCCAGTATGTCACCGGAGCAAGTAGGAGCTAAATATCCATATGTCGATAGCATTCAGCCTGTTCGAAATCCGTATGCGATTCGTTATGGAGAAAACTTGTTGCCGCCGTTTTATGAGTGGAATCAAATTGGTACTGACGCAAAAATTGCATCTCCTTATCATTTAAGCGTTAATACTGCAAACGCTGGAGGAAGTTACACCATCGTCAAAGTTCCCTGCTTGCCTAACACAACGTATAGAGTAAAGGCAGATGTATTAACAGGCCCTCCGGTTGTAATTGCGGTTGAATCTCTCGACGAAACCGAAAATACTATTTCAACCAAGTATTTTATGGATGGATCATTCATAACCGAAGCTAACGCCCGAAGCGTTAGAATTTCAATATACCGAGTTGATGCTGGAGCATTGGAGGTCAAGAATCCAACTTTGACTATCGGAGCCGAATCCAAACCGTTCAAACCGCGTGAAGACGCTATGCTCGCATTGCAAACGAATCTATACGCTGATCCATTAACCGGGACGAATGCTGACGAAGTGTTCGAGAAGGACGGACAATACTTCAAGCTGGAGAAATGGAAAAAACTCGTGTTGGACGGATCTCTACCATGGGTGTTTAACGCGAATTACTCAGGATATAAAAGAGTTGCAATCAGCTTCACAGATCCAAACATTGTAACGAGTTCGGATAGAAGCGTTAAATATGACGGTAAAATATTGGAGTTCGGTAATACGCAAGCAGCAGGAGATAGAACGCATATTTACAAGCCCTCGAATATTCTATATGTATCTGTATTCAACGCAGACAGTGGATGGGGAGACGCATACACGCCGACAGCCGACGAGATTAAGGCGTATTTCATGGGCTGGAGGATGTTTTTAGGAAATCAAGGAGACGTAAGCAAGCCGTATAACGGAGAGGCCGCTGGCAAGGCGTGGTGCCCCTTAGATTCAATTTATGCGGCAGGAACAGCTGCTACGACTTATGTTCTAACAGTTCCGATCAATCCAATAACTACGTTAACTTATACAAGGTACACGCTATGGACGCCATACCAACTCGTATATCAACTTGCAACGCCAACTGTCGAACCGATCACGTCAGAGGGACAATTGACGTTAATCGAAGGCAATAACCAAGTTGAAGTCGGAACGGGGATCGTGTTGCGTGAAGGCGTGAAACCTTACGCTAATTCTACTCTCGATTACGCTGGGATTAATGCTCCGAGTTCGCCAAACTATCCGGGAACAGGGTTACAAACTAAGGTGAGTAAACTCCTGAAAATATACAAGAACGGCAGAGCTGATAACGAATGGAATGTACAATCAGGCAGGAGCAGTACTGGCGGCGGAGAAGAATACGCGGATATTAAACTATCTCAATATGACGCCTCAGCCACGTACACCGTAACATACCTGATGCTGGACACGTTCCCGATTGCCTCATTCTTTGGATCAATTGCTGAGAACGAAAAGGCGTTACTTACGGATATGAACGCCGTCGTACGTCAGAACGCGGCAGCGGTATCCGTGGTCGAGATGGCGGTTAACGAGGCTGTTCGTCAATTGCTACAACAACAAAATAAACGAAACGTTTGGGGTGAAATTTTTTAATGGCTGATACAATTAAATCGATTTTCGAAGGAAATGTACCTACGACTTCGACGACTGCTTACACTGTACCAGCAGGTAAGTACGCCGTAATGAAATCGGTAATCATAAGCAATTCGTCGATTAATACTACCGTTACGTTTAGGTTGTCATTAGGAGGCGGGAATATTGCATATGATCACACGTTAAAAGGCGGAGATACTTTGGTACTCGACGAGTTGGACTTTCCTCTTTTACCCGGAGAAACTATAGTTATTTCCGGATCAACTTCAAGTGCCAGAATGATCATATCCGGGTTTGAACGAGATTACGATTCTAAAAATTATCCGTATTTAAAAGTAGTTACGACTGTTACTGCAGGAGGCGGAGGAATCTATACACCTGCAAATGACTTTGATGCAATTATAAAGTCTATCGTGATCTGCAATAACACGAATACGAATGCGACGGTTTCAATGAATACATCGGTTTCGTTAATTAATAGTAAAATAATTAAACCTTATGACACATTGATTGTGCCGTTACCTAAAATTTTCTTGGGTAAAGGAAAACAATTATATCAATATACGGCAACTGCTGCAGCTCAAGTTACGATCATCATGGAAAAGGTGGTGCAGTAAATGCCGTTAATTGATAATTACTTGCTGGACAATTACTTGATTGACGGGCCGATTGGGATAAAGATAGATCAAGGAGATATACCAGAAGCTGATGTATCCATGTTTACTAACGTAATCCAGCCTGGTGGAGGAACAACTTCTACTTATCTCGCGGTTGTGAATAAGTCATTTGGATTTGTTCCTAAAGTGATAGTCGTATACTTCACCCCTGATTCGAGTTACCCGCCTAACCAATGTGCCTACTTCGAAATGCTTCCCATGATGAGCGGATACCCGACAGCTCAATATCAATCAGGAACCGCCCGGATAGATGGGACTGTATGTTACGTTCGTTCTACAGGTTTTAGATTACCCGTGTATCAGAAGAGTTACCCAACAAGAGCCTACTCGTATGTAGCAATAGGTTGGTAGGAATGGCATTTCACCAATAAAAAACATGAAAGGTAGTGGAAAAATGAACGAACAAGAGCCGAAAAATAAAATCGGTATGAAGGTTTACTACGACTTGCAATCCGGTAACGTCATCGTTATTACGCCAGAGAGCGCCGGGATCGTCGTCGAAACCACGCGGGAACAGGATTTCAAGTTATACAAAGCGTTGGACGATAAAGTTCCCGATAGTGTCGGTATGATCCAACTGGAATACGGCGCGTACATGTTGGACCGTGCCGAAGGCGGTACGATTGCACGCGTTGATCTGGAAACATTGGAACCACTCTTTGACTACCAGCCAAAACCCGACGAAGAACCACAACCACCAATGATTTCGTTCACTTTTCAAATTGCCGAATTAGCGGCAGAAAATCAGCGATTGCGGGAAGAAAACAACACGAATCAATTTGCGCTCATGGAATTACACATGATGCTGCTTAGTTTGATGCCTAATACGGGATAAACTTGCTTGGCTGCTGGATTTGATGGGCTGTAGCACTCATGATGGGAGGTGAGACTATGTTAGCTATATACGTAATGATGATTCATAAAGGAATGATCAAGTTGGAGTCTGTACCAGTTCAAAGCCGTGATAAAGTGGCGGAAGCTCTGCGAGTTGGAGATATGGACCAAAACGGAAAAATCGCTTAATAAGTGTTCCAAATATGGAACGCTATTTTTATGCCTTCTGAAGCATCTTGTATTTCGAATCAAAGGAGGTGAAATCATGGAACGATGGGACACCCTATGGAAATGGGGAATTGCACTCATGAGCAGCTCAGTAACCTACTTCTTCGGAGGCTGGTCAGGCGTGCTGGGCGTGCTACTCGTGTTCGTCATCCTCGACTACCTAACCGGCATCGCGGCGGCGGGTATGACTGGCAAGTTAGAGAGCAATGTCGGCATGTTCGGCATCGCCCGAAAGGTATTTATATTTGCAATGGTATCGGTGGCTCATCTGGTGGACGGTGTTCTGGGAGACGGACATTTGTTCAGGGATGCGGTCGCCTTTTTTTATATCGCAAATGAGTTGTTGTCTATTATTGAAAATGGGGGCAAGTTGGGCGCTCCGATTCCGCCTGTGATTCGGCAAGCCATTGAAGTGCTTAAGGGAAAAGGGGGATCCGGGGGGATCTCAGGTAACTATACTCCTAATTCCAGAGAATCTTTTGTACAGTCAGATCATGAGGACGTTGATCAACAGATTAGAGATGAAACGAAGTAAAGGCTCAACATTCATTCAAAATTGTCCTGTGGCAAGATATAGAGCACTACAGAGTCGAAATTCTGCACCATTAGCCTACAAGTAGTGAAAGAGACGGAATCGATTCTGAAGAAGCGGAGCGGTCGCCTTTGTCTCTAAATTTTAACCATTAGAATAATAAATCATAAAAATTTGGAGACAACAGCGATCATAAGAACGATCCGTATCTGGAACGGTAGCGTACCGGCTTGATATTTTTTTCTAAGATGATAGATACTCATTGAACGCTCATTGAACATAGCTATTACCATCAACAAGGGACACGCACACAAGCAACCCTTAATTCAACCGCATTAACTATATACAAACGGCAATTTGCCGCATAAAGGGTGTGAGAAACATGCAAACGAGAAGTTCGAGCAACACACAGGGCATTGACGTCTCCCGATACCAGGGCAATATTGACTGGGCGAAAGTGAAGGCAAGTGGCATGACATTTGTATTCATCAAGGCAACCGAGGGACAGACATATACCGATCCCAATTACCAGAAAAATGTAACCGGTGCACTTGCTGCGGGCATGCTGGTCGGAACGTATCACTTCTTCCGTGCGACATCTACCGATGGTGCCAAGGCCGAAGCGGCGCATTATGCCAATACACTTAACAAAGTTGGAGGCGCCAAGGCGCTACAACTGCCACCTGTCATGGACTACGAGAACAACCCTGGCAACCTGAGCAGAGCGCAGATGAATACAGTTGCCAAAGCCTTTTTAACTGAATTACAACGTCTGACAGGTGTAAAACCGATCATATACACGGGCAATTCATTTGCCAGGAATTTTGACACAACACTCAGCTCATACGATCTGTGGATCGCGCGCTACAGCAACACCCGTGTACCGGACGATCAGCCGGCATGGAAGCGTTGGACGTTCTGGCAGTATACGGATTCAGGCAAGGTGAATGGCATTAGTGGCAACGTAGATATGAATGAATTCGAGGGAACAGCGGCACAGCTCAGAGCAAGATACGAAGCAGCCACTCCGAAACCAACGGAGCCACCCAATCCGACGAATCCAAGTCATCCGAATCCACCAACCGAACCACCGAAAGGGGGCGAACCGATGACAGCCGAAGAGAAAGCAGCATTTGATGCGCTCAAATCCCAGGTCGACAAACTGCAGGCGCGTCAGCAAATGGAAGTTCCAGTATGGGCGAAGGCAGCTGTGGATGCAGCACTAGCATATGACACCAAAAATCCATTGTTCAGCATCGATAATGGGGCGAGTTATGATTTTTACCGTTTTATTACCGTGATGCATCGCAGAGGTTTGTTTAAAAAGTGAGCTGATTTTTAGCAAATTAAAATGTTGATTTTATCTGAATGTGGATTGAGTGGAGAAGGAACACGAGACGCTTTTTGTCGAACTGTGTTCCTTTTTTGTGTTTTGTGTAAGTAATATTAACACATATAATAAAGTTGAAGACTTATGTCTGTAAAACTCTTGTCTAATTGATTAATGTGATGTAAAGTAAGTTACACGAAATTGTTTTTCACCACAGTTTATTTACACAATCCTCCTCATCATGACAAAACCATAACATATGAAGTTATTGTAATGTCTCCCTGTTGTACAATCCAACATCTCAAGATGACTCGTCCATACATTTTACACATCCAATCTGCAAGAGAAAGCCACCGATTTAAACAACTTACACGATTCATCAAACAACCTAGCCTATGTTGAGTTTCTTTCATCCGTATTGCTAACGAACGATAACGATACCTAATCCGGTCTCCACACTCCATGCTCAACCGAAACGCTCAAGGAACAGACTTTATTGCGTAGCCAGCAGCGTAGTATCCATATGCCCATCAGTATTTTTAATCTACCAACTTAAACTTTCTCTTACCAGTCCATAACTATTCACTGTTGCTTATTGACCTTAGTTCAAATAAAACGCAACAATTTCATTCAATTTCATAGATTCATCTCACAAGATACGTTGTAGAACCTTTTTCTTTTTCTATAAAAGTAATCAACCGACGTCCTTAATCCATTGTACGATCTGATATTTACCTGTATCCCTTACGTATCCCATGCTGTTTTTACATTTCATCCATGCCTTACTTTTCCCAGAACATTAATACAGGTATCGCAGGCATCTAAAGCCTTTTATATGATATATAGCACCAAACCGATTGCCAACATTGGAGATCTTTCATGCCAGCATCACACACATTATGAGACAGGGAAGGGTGTTGTACGTATGCGAATGAGAAAAAAATGGATGTTCGGTGTTCTAACGATGGCTTTGAGTACCGTATTGGTGTTGTCCGGTTGCTCCAGTAACGAGAGTGGAGAGAATACGCCTGCTCCGGCGGAAGGAACCGACCCTCCAACCGAAACGGTAGCGCAGGATACGATGATTATGGGACGTGGCGGGGATTCCGTTGCACTCGATCCGGCGATTGTGACCGATGGAGAGTCTCTGAAGATTGGACATCAGGTGTTTGACTCGTTGCTGGATTACAAGGAAGGCGGAACAGAGGTCGTTCCTGGACTGGCAGAGAGCTGGGAGATTTCAGCGGATGGACTCAAGTATGTGTTTAAGCTGAAGTCCGGTGTGAAATTCCATGATGGAACTGACTTCAACTCAGAGGCTGTTGTGTTCAACTTCAACCGCTGGGGTGATCCGGCGAGTGAATATAAATTCGAGGGCGATTCCTTCGATTATTACGACTCCATGTTTGGTCCAGAGGACGGACGTGTGATCAAGGAAGTGACGGCAACTGACGAGACTACGGTGGAGTTCACATTGAACCAGCCACAAGCGCCTTTCCTGCAAAATATTGCGATGACGCCATTTGGCATTGCCAGCCCAACCGCGATTCAGGAGAAAAAAGAAAACTTTAAGAGCGAGCCTGTGGGCACCGGCCCATTTGTATTCAAAGAGTGGAAGCGTAACGACTCCATCACCCTGGAGAAAAACGCGGATTATTGGAAAGAAGGACTGCCGAAGCTGAACAAAGTAATCGTGCGTTCCATTCCGGATAATACCGCTCGCTTCAATGCCCTGCAAAACGGCGAGATTGATGTCATGGAAGACCTGAACCCGGACGATCTGTCCATTCTTGAGGGCAACAGCGAGTTACAGAAGATCGAGCGTCCACCGTTCAACGTGGCGTATATCGGCTTTAACTTTAAGAAGAAACCATTTGATAATGTGAAAGTCAGACAAGCCCTTAATCATGCGGTGAACAAGCAGGCCCTTATTGATGCATTCTTTGCTGGACAAGCTGAGCCTGCTGTGAACCCGATGCCGCCAACGCTGTGGGGATACAACGATACCATTGAGGATTACCCATATGATCTGGAAAAAGCAAAAGCTCTACTGGCCGAAGCAGGCTTCCCTGACGGATTGCCTGATCCGATAACCTTCTATGCGATGCCGGTATCCCGCCCGTATATGCCTGATGGCAAAAAGGTGGCCGAGGCGATCCAGGCCGATTTTGAGAAGATCGGAGTGACCGTCACCATCGAATCACCGGAGTGGGCAACGTATCTCGAAGATACAAAGGCCGGGGAGAAGGACGACATTTACATGCTCGGCTGGACAGGTGACAATGGTGACCCGGATAACTTCCTGTATACACTGCTGGATAAAGATGCCATTCCAAGCAACAACCGCAGTTATTATGTAAACGAAGAATTACACACATTGCTGACGGGTGCACAGACAGAAACCGATCAGGACAAGCGTGCTGAACTTTACAAACAGGCACAGGTCATTATCAAGGAAGATGCACCGTGGATTCCTCTGGTACACACGACGCCAATTCTGGCAGGTAAAGCCAACCTGAAAGGTTTCGTCCCTTCTCCACTGGGCACCGAATCCTATGCCGGTGCTTATTTCGAGTAAGCTGTAAGCTGAACTTATCCATTTCAGGATAACTGCGATCTGAAGATGGCACTACTGTTCGGAGTGATTACGTTTTAATTCTTTCTATTCAAAGCGCTGGTAAGACGAAATGCTTGGCAGAACCCACATCCGGACGTAACTATCCAAAGCATGCGTTTCTGCCGGCGCTTTTTATTTTTGCACGATATGTCGAAGGCAGGTGAATAGGATTGAACAGCTATATTGTCAAACGTGTGCTTGTGTTGCTGCCTGTACTTCTGGGCATGACCCTGATTGTCTTTTCCATCATCCACGCCATTCCGGGTGACCCGGCCGAGACCATACTTGGGCAAAAGGCGACCGAACAATCCAAGCAGGCCCTGCGTGACCAGCTCGGTCTGGATAAACCTTGGTTTCAGCAGTATTTCGCCTACTTGGGCGATTTGCTCAAAGGTGATCTGGGAACATCCATCCGCACCAAGGTGCCTATTGCCCAGGAAATTGTGCCTTATCTGACAGCAACCCTTGAATTAACGATGGCAAGTATGTTGTTTGCTGTCATTATTGGGGTGAATGCCGGGATTGTCAGTGCATGGAAGCACAACTCCTGGTTTGATTATTGCTGTATGGTCATTGCTTTGGTGGGTGTATCCATGCCGATCTTCTGGCTCGGTCTGATGGAACAATGGCTGTTTGCGAACAAGTTACAGTGGTTGCCATCCATTGGACGCATGAATGCACGAGATCCGGTGGAAGCCATTACGGGCTTGTACGTGCTGGATACGATGATCGCTGGACAATGGAATCAGTTGTGGACTGTAACGAAACATTTGATTCTGCCAAGTGTTGCACTGGGCACGATCCCGATGGCTGTTATTGCCCGGATGACCCGTTCCAGCATGCTGGAAGTGATGAGTTCCGATTACATTCGTACTGCAAAGGCGAAGGGGCTGGGTCCGTTTTTTGTCGTATATGGACATGCGCTCAAAAATGCGTTTATTCCCGTCCTCACGGTTATCGGCATCCAGACCGGATCGTTGCTCGGGGGTGCGGTGTTGACCGAAACGATCTTTGCTTGGCCGGGCGTGGGACGTTATATATATGAAGCAATTAGTTCGCGGGACTATCCGGTGATCCAGAGTGGCATTCTGATCGTGGCGTTCTTTTTCGTGGTGATCAACCTGATTGTGGACTTGCTCTACGCCGTGTTCGATCCGCGGATTAGTTATAAATAGGAACTCCATCAAGAACCAATCTGCAGAATCGAAGCTAAAAACTTTCTAAAAGAAAGCTACATCGGAAGCATAGGCTGCGCATGAATCACCATATTTTCACCTTTAAATAGGTGGATCAATATAATCTGGGGATAACAGCGATCAGAAGATGATACTGCAATCGTAGGGCTTGAGTGTAATAGAACGCGTTGATCTTTTGTTATATTCATGTTCAAGAAAGGAGACAACGCATGGCCAAATTATCGACCAATACCGGACCATCCATTGACGCTGCGTCGGCGAGCACATCCGGTCCATGGCGGGAAGCGTGGAGAACGTTTCGGAGAAATCGGCTTGCGCTTGCAGGTCTGATTATTATCGTATTTTTTATCCTGTTGGCCTTCCTCGCGCCATATATCGCACCTTACGATTACAAGGAACAGGTGCTGGTGGATCGGCTTCAGGCCCCTTCGGCAGAGCATTGGTTTGGTACCGATGATCTGGGGCGTGACGTGTTTTCCAGAGTGCTGCATGGGGCGCGTATTTCCTTGTGGGTGGGCTTTTTCTCCGTCATTGGTTCCATTATTGCGGGCACGCTGCTGGGGCTGATTGCCGGATTTTATGGGAAATGGGCGGACATGCTCATCTCGCGTCTATTTGATATTTTGCTCGCATTTCCGGGGATTTTGCTGGCCATCGCCATTGTGGCGATATTGGGCCCGTCTTTGCAAAATGCACTGCTCGCCATCGCCATCGTGAATATCCCGACCTACGGAAGATTGGTGCGTTCACGGGTACTCAGCTTGAGACAGGAGGAATTCATTACGTCGGCACGGACACTTGGAGCGGGCAATGGGCGAATCTTGTTTCGCCACATCTTGCCCAACAGCCTTACTCCTCTGATCGTGCAAGGTACACTCGGAATTGGGACTGCGATCATCGAAGCTGCTGCACTCGGATTTCTGGGTATGGGTGCACAGCCACCTGACCCGGAATGGGGTAAAATGCTGTCGGACTCCCGTCAGTTTATACAAAAAGCACCGTGGACACTGATCTTCCCCGGCGTTTCCATCATGTTGACCGTTCTCGGCTTCAACCTAATGGGCGACGGCCTGCGCGACACCCTTGATCCGAAAATGGCCAAAAAGTAGAATTATCTAACTCTAACCATAACTGTCTTTCCCCATGCCGGTTCGAACTTTGGTTCGAGTCGGCTTTTGTTTTACCTGCGGGATTACGGTAAAATGATTGGTGATGTGCAAAAGTTAAAGAGTTATTCGATCTTTTTGTTAAAATAACCTCCTGCGTATTGACACCCAATTTTCCCATATGTTATATAAAAGGAAGGGTTTAGCACTCCGATCATCAGAGTGCTAACAGAAGATGTTTTTACTATAAGCTTACATATGGAATGATTCTGTTTTTGAAAATAGATATTGAACATGAGTAGGACATGCGAAGCCAAGGTGCGCAACAGAATCTGAAGAAGCGAATTGTTTGCTTAATCAACAGACTCCATTTTAATAGAAGGCTCTAATCCTCAAACAAGTTCCTCATCAAATGCAAAAGTAGTGCAGGGGACGAAATCGATTTGGAGGAAGTGAAGCGTTCGCCTTTATCACCGGATTTCTCCCTTTTAAAAAGGGAATCAAAGAAATACGGGGATAACAGCGATCCGAAAAACGATTCGTAACCGGAACGGCTATATTGCAGAACGTCATGCATTTTGAAGATTAGCCAATCTATTGGATCTAATGATCAAGCGTTTAAGCTTCGAATGATTTTCTGGCACCCGTAAGTTTTGTGTGAAAGACTCAAGGAGTTACTTTCTATTTTCAATCAAATCATTTGATATCCCAATTTGAAAGGAGTCCAACCACTCATGGCTAAAAAAGAATTCCAGGCAGAATCCAAACGTTTGCTGGATATGATGATCAACTCCATTTACACCCAAAGAGAAATCTTTTTGAGAGAATTGATCTCCAACTCCAGTGACGCCATTGATAAAATTTATTACAGAGCACTTACCGACGATTCGCTCGTTTTCAACAAAGAGGACTACTTCATCAAGCTCACGATTGACAAAGAAAACCGCACGCTCACACTGACAGATACCGGAATTGGGATGACGCAGGAAGAGCTGGAGAACAACTTGGGGGTTATCGCGAAGAGTGGTTCCCTGGCGTTCAAGAAAGAAAATGAAGCCAAAGACGGCCACAACATCATCGGACAATTCGGGGTTGGTTTCTACTCGGCATTTATGGTGGCGGACAAGCTGACCGTAACGAGTAAAACGCTTGGCAGCGACGAGGCTTGGAAATGGGAGTCCGAAGGCGCGGATGGTTACACAATCACACCAGCAGAGAAAGATTCCGTAGGTACGGAAATCGTCCTGACGATCAAAGAAAATACCGAAGAAGATTCGTATGACGAATTTTTGGAAGAGTATCGCCTGAGATCCATCATCAAGAAATACTCCGACTTCATTCGCTACCCGATCAAGATGGATGTAACGGGTCAACGTCCGAAAGAGGGCACGGAGAACGAGTTCGAGGAATACCAAGAAGAACAAACCGTGAACAGCATGGTGCCGATCTGGCGTAAAAATAAAAGCGAACTGACCGAAGAAGACTACAATAACTTCTATATGGAAAAACGCTACGGTTTTGACAAACCGCTCAAACACCTGCACATCAGCGCAGATGGCGCTGTGGTGTACAATGCAATCCTGTTTATTCCGGAGAACACACCGTTTGACTACTATACCAAAGAGTATGAAAAAGGCCTCGAGCTTTACTCCAACGGTGTATTGATCATGGATAAATGCGGGGATCTGTTGCCAGATTACTTTGGATTTGTTAAAGGTATGGTGGATTCGGAAGACCTGTCCCTGAACATCTCTCGTGAGATGTTGCAACATGACCGTCAGCTTAGCCTGATCGCAAAGAACATTAAGAACAAAATCAAGAGTCAACTGCAAAGCCTGCTGAAGGACGAGCGTGAGAACTACGAGAAGTTCTACCAGGCGTTTGGACGTCAGTTGAAATATGGCGTATACAGCGATTATGGTGTGAACAAGGATACATTGCAGGATCTGCTGTTGTTCACGTCTTCCAAAGAGAGTAAACTCGTGAGCCTGGACGAATACGTCTCCAGAATGCCGGAAGATCAGAAGTACATCTACTATGCATCTGGTGAGTCCATTAGCCGTATTGAGAAGCTGCCACAGATCGAGGGTGTTCTTGAGAAAGGGTACGAAGTATTGTACTTTACTGATGACATCGACGAGTTCGCAATCAAGATGATCACGAACTACAAGGAGAAAGAATTCAAATCCATCTCCAGTGGGGACCTGGGTATCGAAGATAGCGCGGACAAAGAAGAAACGGACGCTCAGGACAACGACAACAAAGAGTTGTTTGAAGCGATGCAAGCTCAATTAGCGGGTAAAGTCAAAGCCGTTAAAGCTTCCAAACGTCTCAGAAGCCACCCGGTATGTTTGTCCACTGAAGGTGAATTGACGATTGAAATGGAGAAAATCCTGAAAGCTATGCCGAACAGCGAAAACGTACAAGCCGACAAAGTGCTGGAAATCAACGTGAATCACGATGTCTTCAAATCGTTGAAAGACGCTTTCGCGCAGGATCAGGAAAAACTGAACCTTTACACAAGCCTGTTGTACCATCAGGCATTGCTGATCGAGGGATTGCCAATTCAAGATCCAGTAGAGTTCACCAACGATATCTGTAAGGTTATGGTTTAAACTTTCGCAATATCGCAGTGATATAATAACGGTGCACTGAATCAAAGTGATTGAATGTTCCATGCGGTTTCCGGGTGAAAGGCTCAGAGCTTATATAGCCTGGAAACTGCAAGATATCTTTGAATTCACCATCTCCACCCCGACAGGGCGTTCCAGTCCTGTCGGTTTTTTCTGTTTTTACCCACAACGGGAGGGCGCGGGGGAGGCAGACTATCATTGAAACAAATGATGATATTTTCTAAATTGAACTTGATCTTCATTCCGATTTTAGCGAGATAACTGGTGAATACCATTATTGTATTTAAAGGACAGCAAAAGTAGTGAAGGGGACGGAATCGATTCTGAAGAAGCGAAGCGCTCGCCTTTGTCTCCGGGTTTTTCCCTTAATAAAGGAAATTCAGAAAACCTGGAGACAACAGCGATCAGAAGAACGATCCGTAACCGGAACGGCCACCTGGTGGCACAGTAAGTACTTATGGTTGTTCTGCTATGGAGCGAGCATATGTGAATAATGAGTTCAATATGAATCATTGTCATTTAGATGCACGGATGATAGTCTGGCAGGGTATAATAAGAGAAGATGACTGTTCATTACAAGTTGATGTAAGAAGAGATGACAATCGCAGACAGGTTTTACTTTTCGAAACCACAGATGTTGTGTATAATCACTCAAAATAGAGACAGTCGGCTAGGAGTGATCCCCATGCAATGGAACGATCTGAGAGAACATAGACAATATCCTGAATTAACCAAATTGGATGGATCTCGTGCAGCGTATGAACGGGACTATTCGAGACTCATTCATTCACCGACCTTCCGTCGGTTACAGGGAAAATCGCAGGTGTTTGGCGCAGGAACGGGTGATTATTATCGTACTCGCTTGACCCATTCCCTGGAGGTGGCACAGATTGCACGAGAGGCTGCCCGAAGTTTGATTCGCCGTTTTCCTGAGGTGGACTGGGACCGCGCGGACAACCCCGGCCTTATTATTGATTCAGAAGTGGTGGAGTGCGCTGCAATTGCACATGATTTCGGTCACCCGCCGTTTGGACATAAAGGTGAAGAAGTATTGGATGGTATTCTGGATGACCTCATCAACACCGAGGCTAAGAAAATAATGAAAAAGAGCCGCAGCGCCAAAGTTCCCAAGGTCGAGTCTGAAGTCCGTGCCGAGTTAAAACGGAAATACGAGCATTTTGAAGGCAATGCGCACAACTTCCGTCTCATTATGCACTTGGAGAAGCGTGAAGATATCGACGGACTGAATCTGTCTGATGCCGTATTACTAGGGATAAACAAGTATCCATACCCTGGGACAGAGAGCAAAAAAGGCATGTATCATCATGAGTGGCAATATATTCGGGAGATCCGTGATCGCTGGAACGTACCGGCAGGCAAGAAAACGCTGGAAGCACAGTTGATGGACCTTTGCGACGATATTGCGTACTCCTCACATGATCTGGAGGATGGCATCAAAGCAGGCAAAATTGAAGTACATGAGCATTTCCTGCAAGATCCGCATGTGAATCGACTGATTGTGGATAAAATTACAACGCTGGAGGATCTGTTCTGGAACGGATGGACCCGAGAATCGATTGGGCAAAAGGTAGAAGAGGTACTCGCTTCGTTCCTGCGCATCTGGAATGAAAAGATGCCGTTCTGCGAACATGATTACTCGCGTACCCGTCGTGAAGTGAAAGCCTATTGGGTGAGCTTTTTTGTAGGCAGCCTGGGTGTTATTGACGACGGTGACTGGAAGAAGGTAACCTTTGTCCGTGAAGGGGCTGAAGACCTCGACATGCTGCGTACGGTGAGTGTGCTCAAGAGTTTTGCCTGGGTGACCATGATTCGTGACCTGCGTGTGCAGCGGCTACAGAAGCGAAGTGAGTGGATGATTAAGCGATTATGGGATGCATTCCTCGATCCGGAAACGTCCAAATCCATTATTCCATCCGACTGGCTGCAGCGGTATGAGAAGGATCAAGCCAAAGCCCAGCCGATCTGGACTTGGGAACACATGGTGATCGATTATATCGCAGGAATGACGGATGCATTTGCCGAGAAAATATATAATGAACTCTACGGTCTGAAGGTGGGTTCGATCTACGATTTGGATTAAAATTAACCGATATAAAGGGAGATGAGACGCGTGGCTAAGCGAATGAGTGAGACGTTCAGTCTGGGCGTACTTGACCTTGTGCCAAGGTTAAACGATGCCACAGCGGAACAGGCGCTTCACCAATCGGTGACACTTGCGCAACATGCCGAGGCTTGGGGATACGCCCGATACTGGACGTCAGAGCATCATGATATGGCTGAACTGGCATCGGCCTCTCCCGAAGTACTGTTATCGCACATCGGAGCAAGGACAACAACGATCCAACTTGGCTCTGGTGCGGTCTTGTTGCCACACTATAGCCCACTCAAGGTTGCGGAGTCGTTCCGCCTGCTGGCTGCGCTCTATCCGGGGCGCATTGAGCTTGGGCTCGGACGTGCTCCTGGCGGTGGACCTCATGCCACGATGGCACTCAGTGGCAATTACTTGCAGCATGTGTCCAAGCTGCCTGAATCGCTCGCAGCACTCACAGAACTACTAGAAGACCGCTACCTGTACGAGGATCATCCCGTGACAGCTCGTCCGATTCCCAAGCTTCCGTTATCACTCTGGATGTTGGGAACTAACGTGAAGAGTGCAGAGTTTGCGGCACGGTTTGGCATGGGATATGTCTTTGGTCAATTCATGAGTGATGCCGATGGTACAGAGGCTGTAAGGCGATACCGAGAAGGATTTATTCCTAGTGCAACGATGAAGGAACCTGAGGTTATGGTGGCAGTCAGCGTATTGTGTGCCGAGTCAGAGACGGATGCTATGGCCTGGAGTCGTGACATGGCGGAGAGGCGCAAGCTGGATGGGAAAGAACATTCAACCGAGTCGAATTCAAGCGGTATCGCGGGCTCTGACACGAATGATGAAGCCGTTAGTGATCAAAATGAATCGGTACGGCACTATGCAGGTACACCTGAGCAGGTATGGGCTCGATTGCAACAGGTGAGTCGCAGGCTGGATACGGAGAGGTTGCTTCTGGTTACGGCAGGACCAGATTATGAACGCAGGTTGGATTCATATCGATTGCTGGCTGAGCATAAGACAGCAATACTGAACTAGGCTGATCGCTTTATGATGTTAGCCGTTGAAATCCGAACAAACCGAAGAGCTGCAGATCGGGACTTTACCGTATGCTGCAGCTCTTCGGTTTGGACTTTGTCAAGATTCAACAATCTTTTACAAAATCAAGCATCTTAATGACAAAATAATGTTATAATACTTTACGTCTATTTTCCTATCGATATAATATAGAGAAGTTCTTTTGACAAGAGGTCAAAAGAAGGGAAAACAATGACATAAGCACCTGAATTCGGGATGACCGAAGAGGTCAAGGGGGAAATCATATGTTCAGCAGATTCAAGATCAAGAGTATCGGTCTGCGTATCAGCATCGCGTTCTACTTGTTAATCCTCTGTTTAATTATTTTGAGTGTCACGATTGTCACCCGGATGAATTCAATTGAAACCAACACTAACGAAATTACGAACAATTGGATGCCATCAATCCAGCAAATTAACCGGTTAAATTATACCACAGAGCATGTCCTGTCACTAAGTTATCGTCACTTTGACGCGGATGAAACAGACAAGGCATTTTTGTCAGAAGAGCGTACCAAGTATATTCGTGAAACGACGCAGGCGATTAAAATCTATGATCAGCAGGAGAAGTCTGCGGAAGAGCTCAAACACTGGAATGCGTTCAAGAACAAATGGGAAGCGTATCTCAAGATTAATACGCAATCGATCAAGCTGAGTGATGAGGGTCAGACACAGCTGGCGAAGGAAGTAGCTGATAAAGGTGCTGATTCCTTTGACACCATGCAAGTCGATCTTGATTATCTCGTGGAATACAATCAGGAACAGTCGAATCTTGCGGCGGCCCAAACGATCAGATCGGTACAGGATGGTAGATTAATCATCATTATCGGTGTTCTTGTCATGATTGCCATTACAGCAATCAGCATTCCGATTATTCGTTCACAGGTCGTGAAACCACTGCTACGTGTCATTAGTGCGGTGAAACTGATTGCAGAAGGACAATTGAATGTTCAGGACATACATACCAAACATGAGGATGAAGTTGGTGTTCTGGCCAAAGCGGTGAATGACATGAAAGGTAACCTGACTTCCATGGTTCTGAGCGTCAGACGAATTGCGGAAGCTGTTAATCTACAAAGTGGGGAACTGGCAATATCTTCAGAAGAGGTTAAGATTGGTAGTCGCCAGATTGCTGTGACCATGGAAGAGTCAGCCAAGGCCGCAGAGAGCCAGGCAGAGACAGCCGTGGAATCAGCCCGTACGGTTGAAGTGTTGAATGATCACATTCAGAATCATACGGAACAAGGCAGCCAGTTGCGCGTCATGTCGGATCTTGTACTGGAGCAAGGGTTGAATGGTCGCAAGGTGATGGAACAATCCGTGCAGCAGATGCAACAGATTTCCGGTTCGGTCTCTGCTTCCATGAACAAGATGGAACGATTGAATCGTAAAAATGAAGATATTTCCAAGCTGGTTCAAGTCATTCATGACATTGCACGCCAAACCAATCTGCTGGCATTGAATGCCTCCATTGAGGCAGCGCGTGCGGGAGAGAGTGGACGCGGATTCGCCGTAGTGGCATCAGAAGTGCGGAAGTTATCTGAGGCTGTGCAGACTTCGGTTGAAGAGATCACGGCGATTACCGAGGATATTCAGCAGGAGTCACAAGGGGTGGTTGCGGAATTACGTACGAACGTTCAGGAGACCGAACTGGGTCAGGAACATGTGCTTACTTCAGGTCAACTCTTCCGTACAATTAACGAATCGGTGGAAGGCATGGTTGGTGTCATCGGCACTATGACAGATGGTCTCGCAGGCATGCAGGAAGCAAGCGGACGAATGAATGATTTTAGTCAGCAGATTTCCGCTGTTTCGGAACAATCGGCAGCGAGTGTGGAAGAAGTTTCTGCATCGGCGGAAGAGCAAGTAAGTTCCATGGAGACGATTAGCGGCAACATTCAAAGTCTGAAAGAATTATCGGAAGATTTGCTTACATCCATTGAAAAATTAAAAATATAACCTTCTTCTTATAATAGAAGAAGCTGGAATCATGCAGGCGGCTAATGGTGAGAAATCAGTATGATATATGAGCTGTTGGCCTATAACGTTTACTGGCAAGGACGATTAGATTTCCAATGTTATAATCTCAAAATAAAGTAAGGCGTTCCTCAACAATGGGAACACCTTATTTTTTTCTGTCCAAATAGATACGTGCAAGGAAATGGGTAGTTGTCTAGCAGTCTAACATTGTATACAATGACTACCTGAAGCAAACGTTTGAGTCGTATTTGATATGTCTTCAATGAGCTTACTATTTATATAGAAGAAACATGATTAATGAAGGAAGGAGAGGGGAATTTTGCCTGATGAAACACTTGGTATGTACGCTACTTCTGGGAAACACCTCTATACCTTTGCTTGCCACGAGAACGAGCAAGAATTATGCATGCTGGAGCTGAATACGCTGCTTGAACCGAGTTCGGAGATCCCTATGGATATGGGGTCGTATGTGTGGTCTGAACGATGTATTCCACCTGGACGCAGTCCTTTTATCCATGGCAGACTGGACGTGATCGGCGAAGGGGAGACTGTGATGGATCTGCTTCCTCTTGCCAAAAATATTCACCTGTTGCCAGATGAGACATTCAAGGTAGTTTGTCTAACAGAAGGGGATCAAGCCCCTGATTATGCACAGTCTCGTCAACTGGAAAAAGAAGTTGGCATGTGCATTAAAGGCAAGGCACAGATGAAACAACCTAAGGTGACTTTCGGCCTAATCCGAACAGGAGAAAAATGGATCTTGGGCCAGTGGACAGAAGCGGACCGATCATGGCAGATTCATCGGCAGAAGCCGCAAAATTACTCAACTGGATTTGGCATCACGCTTGCGAGAGCGCTGGTTAACATTGCTGTTCCGAGAGTAGATAATCATCGATTGCTTGATCCATGCTGTGGTATGGGAACGGTTGTGATTGAGGATTTATCCATGGGAATTGATGCAAAAGGTAACGATCTCAATCCTCTGGCTGTCCGAGGTGCACGTATCAATCTGCCGCATTATGGATATGATTCAGATCGAATCACACTGGGGGATATGAATGAACTGCAAGATTTGTATGATGCGGCAATTCTGGACATGCCCTATAATCTCTGCTCTGTACTTCCGGATGCTGAGCAACGAGCCATGCTGGAGAGTTTGCGCAGATTGGCAAAACGGGCGGTGATTGTTTCCACAGAGTGGGTAGAAGAGCACTTGTTGGAAGCGGGATGGACTGTAAAAGAGTACCGAACAGTACACAAAGGCACGTTTATACGTCATATTTGGCTGTGTATGTAAGCGTGAAAAAACAAAAACTCTACCTCTGAGGAAATTTCCAGAGGTAGAGTTTTTTACTGTGTACATTTCAATTGAACTAATGATTTACACGAGAACGTAGAGGACAGAAATATTCTTTAGTTCCATTGGTATCGTTGATCTGATTTGCACAATATTGCATGGGAACGGGTGTTTGTGTTAATATTTATGACTATAATCCACAAGGTTCAACGGCAGGGTATCGCCAGCGACGTAAGCTTCCAGATTTTTGATGAAAATATCGATTGCTCGATCCGCGTATTGCTCTGTACTTCCTGCGATGTGAGGCGTAATTAACACGTTGTCCATGCCCCATAGCGGGTGGTCTGCCGGAAGAGGTTCTTCTTCGAACACGTCCAGTGCGGCGAAGGCAACTTGGCCGTTTTGGAGTGCATTCAGCAACGCTTCCGTTTTCACACTGGGGCCACGGCCCACATTGACGAAGCAGGCACCGGATCGGAACTGCTCAAATGCAGTTTGATCATATATATGTTTGGTTTCATCGGTTAGCGGTAAAATGTTAATTACATAATCGCCCTGGCTCAAGGCTTCATGTAAACCGGTCATGTCGTACATTTGGTCCACATTGGGGACATCCTTACCTGAGCGGCGAACTCCGATCGTACGCATGCCGAGGGCTTTGAGAATACGGGCTGTTTCCGTGCCAATCTCACCTACACCAACGATGACCGCTGTTTTGCCATGCAGTTCCGGCAGTGGTTTGGCAGGAGCTTTCCATTCGGCCTGCTGTTGATGCAGCATAGCTTGTCTCAGCCAGCGACTGTGGGATAACATCATGCCCAGAATAATTTCGGTGATTGGAATCGCGTGAACTCCATTTGCACTGGTGACCTGAACGTTCTTTTGTTGCAAATCTGCGAAGGGGAGATTGTCCACACCAGCAGACCAGACCTGAACCCACTTCAACAGGCCGTCCTGTTTCAATGCATGTTCTGTGACGAGTGGGGACCAGCCGAGAATAATCTCAGCTTCTTTCAACTCAGCGGGGTCCAATTCCTTGGCTTTTCCGAATTTCAGGGTGTATCCCGGTGCAGCATTCTGAATGCGTTTTTGCTGTTCTTCGGATAGAGATGGAAAACATACAATTTTACCCATAATGTGTGGTCCTCCTGAGATAAATAGTTTGATGAGTTTGATGATTAAAGTGTATCAGATTTGGTGTTGGATGTGCATTAAGGTGGGAAATGCAGGAATCTAGCCTTATTTGCAAATGGTTATATTTGTGTCACTCTATACTTACCCAACTTGAAACGATATGTATAGTTATGAAATAATAGAGCGAACTTTAGAGAGGTGTATGCAATGAATAACCAATCACATCAGGATCATTCATCCCGACGGGAAAGATTGTTTGTGGCAATTCGTCTTCCTGTTGCTGTTCAGCAGTCTCTTCAGATGGATGCGAGGCTTGTACAGAACAAGCTAGATTTTCGTAAATGGACAGATCATAGAGATTATCATATAACCTTGCAATTTCTGGGGGATACATTAGTTAGTGACATCGGGCACCTGCGAAAAGCATTGCGCTCAGCAGCAAGTGGATTTCAGCCGTTTGAACTTCAGCTTTCCGACTGGGGCACATTTGGACTTGAAGAAGCACCTAAGGTGCTTTGGAAAGGTGTTAGCGGAGAGAAAGAGCACTTGTTTTCATTGCAAAAACAAATCGTGCAGGCGACTTCGCCCCTGGGGTATGAAGCTGAATTAAGACCTTATGCTCCCCACATTACCATTGCCAGAAAATATCTGGGACAGCTTCCAGGTAATGAGAATAAAGGGATATCTGGAGTGCTTCCGGAACATTCCACAGGTGTTAATTCATGGATGGTGGAGGACATTGTACTTTATGTGACAAGGCTGGGACAATCGCCAATGTATGAGGTCGTGGATACGTTCACTTTTTCCTGATAATCATTTTTATGCCATAAAATCACATTGACATAACGTTTATCCCTATGTAATATTAGCCATCGTTATTCAAATTCTTTTTTTTGGGTTACTTAGTTAAGGGAATTGTTTCGACAGGAGGAATCTTCGAATGAACATTATAAGCAAAAATCGTTGGGTAGCACCGATGTTATCAGTGCTGCTTGTATGTATAGTGGGGGTAAATGTCGTTCAGGCGACGGGGAAGTGGAATGAAGCTAGTGATAGTAAACAGATGACCGAACTTGCGGCTTCTGGGCAAAATAACCAAACATCTACGCAAGAAGAGAGGCGCATGATGGAAGATGGGACAAGTCTGTCCTCTAATCTGTCTGCCCAAACCGTAGCGTGGACTGAATCTCTGCCAGCGAAGAACTGGCTTACGACTGCTCAAGAAGAGCAGGAATTGCAAGAAGCCAAGGCCAAGAACAAAGCTAGAGCGGTAGCTGCGGCCAAAGCCAAAAAAGAAGCTGCACTGAAATTGGCCAAAGTGAAACGTGCCAAAGAAGTCGCTGCTGTAACAACTCCCCCCCAAAAACTATACTTTACACGGACCAAACTTCTGAACCAGGAAGACTCGAAACTCGCAACCTGGTCATACAGTGTGTCCGATAAAGAACTGCATCTGCTGCAAAAAATCGTCATGGCAGAAGCGGAAGGTGAACCGTACGAAGGCAAAGTGGCAGTTGCCAATGTTGTCTTAAACCGGCTGCGGTCAGCCAATTTTCCCGATACCATTTACAAGGTCATCCATCAGAAATCCCAGTTTAGTCCTGTAGCGAACGGACGTATGAAACGTGTGGTTCCCAACGAGGACAGCATCAAAGCAGTGAATGCTGCGTTGAACGGGAAGAAGGAAGTTGCCGATGATACGTATTATTTCTTATCATTGACGCTTGCCGACGATCTGACAGTTGCTCGCTCGCAGAAAAAAGTAAAAACGATCGGTCATCATACTTTTTACAAGTAATCGACCTGTAAATTCTGCAAACAGGCAGGGTAGTTAACTGTGTGTGCTTCACACGGCCCTTGAAAAAGCCTGAATCGTAGTTTTATTTCGTTATTTTAAAATATCGTTATACTCTAAATTACCCTTTTTTCTGCCAAATCATACGGTGGAATGAGTGAAAATAAAAGAAGGTTCCCTTCCAAAAATTCGGAAGGGAACCTTCTTTGTATATAGGGAGAACTTGTCTTGTCCCCTATAACACCTCGTGAGAGCTGTTCTATAGGTCCATAGAGGCGTCAAAATGGTATTCTGGTACCTGACAAGGACGTGGCAGTAATTCCGGCTGTGAAGCGCTCCACGGACGTTGTTGTGACTTCGGCTGTCGTCGGAAACAATAAGTCATGAACAGCTTGAGCACAGCACTTCGGATCATAGGCCGAATGGTTACCTGAAATATGTGCTACGTTCAGCGGGCTTTCAGTTTGAGTAGATGCCTGTTCAACTAGTTGTCTGAAACGATTGGTGATTACGTCGGCAGAGTGAATGACGTGGCCGTATCCGGCTTGTACAAAGTATTCACAGTTCTCTTCCTCTTGACCTGCAATCGGAGGAATGAACAACATCGGTAGACCCTTGGCCAGCGCTTCAGTGCATGTCATGCCACCTGGCTTCGTAATCAGCACATCGGATACATCCATCAGTTTGCTTACTTCTCGTGTATATCCCAGAATACGAATATTCGGATGCTGGAAGCAAGGCATTTCCTTCATTTTTGCGATCATTTTTTCATTGCTTCCTAGACAGAAGACCAATTGAACACGATCTGCCCAAGACGTGAGAGCTTTCATATGATCCTCATCAAACGAAAGTCCCCATCCGCCCCCCATAAGTAGCGCCGTAGGCATGTTCTGAAGCCCCATCTCTTCCCGTAGCTTCACCTTATCTCCTGCTTCCCAGAAGTCTGGATGTACAGGGATTCCCGTGATCTGAATATGGGAGGGATCAACACCCCGGATCTCAAGCAATGCTTTGACCTGAGGGGTGGAGACCAGATATTTGTTCACTTCCGGATTAATCCATGTTCCGTGCACGTCATAATCCGTCACGACCGTATAGAGCGGGATATTCAGACCCTGACGTTTGAGCCGGGAGATCACAGCATTCGGAAAAGGATGGGTACAGATCACCGCATCCGGTTTCAGTTGGGATACGACCTGTGCCGTCTGTGTATAAAAAATTCGGTGCAACGCCAGCTTGGTAAAACCATTTAATGATTTATTGTACTGTGTGCGGTACAACAGGCTGACCAGTTTGGGTTGAACCGATAGTGTCTTTCGATATGCAGAGAAAATTAGTGGAGCTACCGTTGGGTTCAAAAATTTGCCTAGTTCAATGACACGACTGTGAACATGTGGACTGACTTTTTTGATGCCATGTGCCAGCGCATGAGCGGCCTGAGTGTGACCGGTACCGAAACCTTCCGATAATAAGAGCACTCTTGGTTTTCGCATGAGTTCACCTTTATTCATAAGTTTTAATTCAAAATGAAGATATTCATTGTTTATTCTAGCTATGGAATGCGTTACTACATGAATATACATTGAAGCACAAAATCATGTTTCTTCTATGAATATTTACACCATATATCTTACAATGAGACAACCTAAACTTCATTATATACACGTATTATCTGAGTCATCTTACACTATAGACGACGACAGAAGGAGTTTCCACTGCATTTAGGTTAAAAAATATTAACACAATTTTTAAAATGTTAGGGTTGCAATCTGTTTTCGAAGGTGGTATTGTAGTTTTTGACCGAATGACCGAATTGTATTTCTGGTCATTTATGTAGAGCGATTGAACAATGAATGTGATTAAAGGAGGGATACGATGGCTCCGATTGACAGGAGACAGCAGGTTATTCATGCGGCAGCCCAGTCGTTTGCCATGTTTGGATACAAAGCAACGACGATGGATCAGGTCGCCAAGATTGCGAACGTTGGCAAAGGAACGATCTATACGTTTTTCACCAATAAGGAACAATTGTTTGATCAGATCCTGGTAGAAGTGATTCAGGAAATGAAGAACATCGCGCATCGTGAAGTACATCAGGAAAGTGCATTTTTCGATAATCTGTTTCGGGTACTGGATGCCTTGTTAGAGTTTCGTCGTGATCACGATCTGCTCGTTAAGTTATCTCAGGAGCTGAAGGACTTTGGAACGCTGCAGGCCAAGGAAGGATTGGACAAGGTGGAGAAAGTAATCTCCGACTTTCTGGCTAAGGAGCTTGAGAAAGCAAAAGACAATGGAGAGATTCGAGATTGTGATCCGCAAGTCGTCGCATTTATGATGATTCGCCTGTATATTGCACTCACCTCAGACTGGAGCAAACAACATCAACCGCTGAGCAAAGAGGAAATTAAGACTTACTTTCGCCTTTTCTTAATGGAAGGAATTGCTGCTGTAACGTAATCCGAATTTAATCTACTATAATATAAGGATTTTTACGCGTATCAAGCAGGGAGGCTTGTCGGAAGACAGGTTGTTTTTTTGTCCTAAAGTGACCGGTTGAGGAAAGTGGTCACTTCGTGTTTCAGTATGTTTTCTGGAATACGACATTGTATTTCATTTTGGTTATTCCTGCTCATAGAGCAGAGAGATTAAGGGGAGAAAATGACATGAAATCTTTATCCGTGTTTTTCAAGGATGTGGGATCGGCCGTGAGAAACCCGAAGGTGTTGATCCCTGTTATTGCAATTATGTTTATACCGATCCTGTATAGTGGCATCTATCTGGCGGCCTATTGGGACCCGTATGGTCATGTGGATGAGATGCCGGTTGCCGTTGTCAATCTGGATAAGGGCGCTGAGCTGGAGGGCAAATCCCTCCATGTAGGTAGTGATCTGGTGGATGAGCTGAAGAAAAATGCCGATTTCAAATGGGATTTTGTCAGTGCGAGTCAAGCCAAAGAAGGCATGAGTAATGACAAATATTATATGCAAATTACGATTCCGGAGAACTTCTCATCCCAAGCAACAACGTTGCTCGATGACAAGCCAGAGCCGGCTGATCTGATCTATGAACCGAATGGCAATTACAGTTTTGTCGGTGCACAGATCGGTAAGACCGCTATTAAGGACCTGAAAGCAAAAGTCTCAGCCAAAGTAACGGAATCCTATGCAGAGACATTGCTCGACAAGTTCTCCGAAGTATCGGATGGCTTGGCTGAGGCAGGCGATGGGGCTGGTGAACTGAATACCGGCGCAGGCAAACTGGATGATGGTGCTGTTAAGCTCAAGGATAACCTGGCGAAGCTTGCATCCGGAACGCTTGAACTTCAGGAAGGACTTTCTCCATTAAGTGATGGTGTTAACGCGTTGCACACAGGGGCAACCAAGCTTGAAAGTGGAACATCGAATCTTGTATCCGGTCTGCAACAGCTTCAGGCAGCTGCTTCGAGCCAGCTTCAGAGCGGAGCAGATCAGTTGAAGGATGGCAGCGCCAAGTTGGAAACTGGACTCCAGTCTTCACTGGATGGCACAAGTAAGTTGCAGGCTGGTCTGAAATCATCAGAACAGGGCAGTGCGAAGCTGTCGGATGGTCTGCAAAGTGCTGTTCAGGGCAGCGGTACACTGGCAACAGGCCTGCAATCGGCTGTAGATGGCAGCTCCAAGGTTGCTGATGGTGCACAGGGTGTAGCCGCCGGATTGAAACAGCTTGCTGCATCGAACCCCGAACTGGCCGAAAATGCGGATGTACAGAAGCTGCTTGCGGCAAGTGAGGCTGTTGCTGACGGCAGTGCTCAACTGCATGAGAGCGAGCAGAAGCTGGCACAAGGTGCAGATCAGCTGCATCAGGGTAACCAGCAACTGGCTGCGGGTGCAACCGAGCTTCACGGAGGTCAGGAGCAACTTCTTGCTGGTGCGAACCAACTGGTGGATGGTCAGCAGCAATTGCTGGCTGGTGCCGGACAGCTTAGTCAAGGAGGCACGAAGCTCTCCGATGGCCTGAAGCAGTTCAGCGGCAAATTGGGTGATGCTGCAAGTGGCGGTACATTGCTTGCAGATGGTGCCAAGCAGCTGGGCTCAGGGACTACAGCTTTGCAAACGGGTGTAGGTAAACTCAGTGGTGGCGTTAGTTCACTAACCGATGGTTCCAAGCAATTGGGTGATGGCGCGGGCAAACTGGCTGACGGCCTTACTGAGCTAAAAGATGGCTCGAGTGAATTGGAAACCAAGCTGAATGATGCCGCACAGAAAACATCCGAAGTTAAGAAAACGGATGATGTAGTGAACATGTTCGCTGAACCGGTAAACTCCTCGGAGAATACAGCAGAGAACGTGAGCAATTATGGTACAGGATTGACACCGTTCTTCCTGTCGATCGGTCTGTTTGTGGGATCGTTGATTTCCACGATTGTATTGAAAATGCGGGAAACGTCCGTACCTGGTGCAACAGGCTGGAATCGTTTTGTCAGCCGGACACTGGTATTTGGGTCCGTGAGTATTTTCCAATCAGTTATCGTGGCAAGTTTCATGTTATATGGTCTTGGACTGGAGACGCACAGCGTAGGGCTGTTCTATCTGTTTACCATTATTACGGGGCTGACCTTCATGTTGATTGTTCAGGCACTTGTAACCTGGCTGGATCTGCCTGGACGTTATGTTGTCATTCTGCTTCTGGTCTTCCAGCTTGCGGCGAGTGCAGGAACCTTCCCGGTAGAACTGATTCCATCATGGCTTCAGGCATTTAGCCCTTGGTTGCCAATGACACACAGCATTATGGGCTTCAAAGCCGTTGTATCGAGTGGTAATCTGGATGTGATGTGGCATCAGGCAGGTATTCTTAGCATCTATGCAGGTGTATCCATTCTGCTGACGCTTGCTTATTTCCTCTGGAATGGCAGACGTCCGAAAAAAGAAGTCGAACACGCTGATTCTGGTCAAGTTGTGACGGCATAAGTCGAACCTGATCTTCAGCAGGGTCATATTTTTGAAAAAAAACTTTATTTTCTTGTAGTGAAATTATGCAATATAGTAGTCAAATAGTGCAAATAGCCTGTGACCCCAAAAAGGGGTTGCAGGCTATTTTGTATACAAATGCATAGAGAAGTAAAGTTTCGCTGGCTTAAGCAGTGAAAATTTGGTGGAATTATGGATAAACCTAGGCTGCACATGGAACGATTTTCTTCTGTCAGCAATTTAATTCAGTTGTACTCTGGCTTTAAAAGTGTATAATTATTCGAAAAAGAGATGAATTTAAACGTCACTACTGTAATGCTGTACTGCAAAACATTTCTTATCAGAGGTATTAAAAAGTTTAAATTGCGCTGATGTTAGGTCGGTGTTAAAATAATAGAACTATATCAAAAAAACGTCGCTCCATTTCAGTAGCCGTGCCAGCGGCTGCGTGTTGATTTATACAGGCTGTTTGCCGGATCGTCCGGATCAGCTCATCTCATTTAATGGCTTCTGCCCAATAGCAGGCATTATTTTTGACAGTCTCATGCTGTCACCTCTTCTATCTAGCAGGCTCTATCGCAAGCGAAAGGCCAGCTCCTCCCGTTTCATTGTTGCCTGTTGCCTATGTTCTTGATCTTTCCGAAATACTTCATTATAGAAAGGTTGCGTTCCATGAGACACATCGGATTACCTCCAAAACAGGGTCTGTATGACCCGCAGTTCGAAAAAGACGCATGCGGAATGGGTTTTGTTGCCAACATCAAAGGAGTACCTTCACACGATATCGTTAGTCAGGCACTGACCATGCTTAGTAACATGGAGCACCGTGGAGGACAGGGAAGTGAACCGAATTCCGGTGACGGAGCAGGTATCCTGATTCAGATTCCACATCGCTTTTTTGCAGAGGAAGCGAAACGTCTTGGTTTTGCATTGCCTGAACAGGGATTCTATGGCGTAGGGATGTTGTTCCTTTCCCAGGACCCTGCCATTCGCAGTGCGCATGAAGAGAGCCTTAAGAAGATTATTGAAGAAGAAGGTCAGACGTTCCTGGGTTTCCGGGATGTTCCTACTTTTGATGAAATGCTTGGCCGTTCTGCACTTGCAGCGAAACCTTATGTACGTCAGGTGTTCATTGGAAGATCCGCAGATGTGAAGGATGAGCTTGGATTCGAGCGTAAGTTGTATGTTATTCGCAGACGTGCTGAGCTGGCTATTCGTTATTCGGCAGATGAAGCAGAAGGTGGTTCGTTCTACCTTCCGAGCATGTCTTGTCGCAAAATTGTATATAAAGGCATGCTGACAACTGAACAAGTTGGCGGGTTCTATCTGGATCTGCAGGAAGAACTCGTGGAATCGGCCATTGGACTTGTGCATTCCCGTTTCAGTACAAACACCTTCCCAAGCTGGGAACGTGCCCACCCGTATCGCTTCATGATCCACAACGGTGAGATCAACACGATGCGTGGTAACGTGAACTGGATGCATGCTAGACAATCCTTGTTCGAGAGCGAGTTGTTTGGTAACGACATCGCGAAAGTAAAACCAGTCATCAATCCGGACGGTTCGGATACAGCCATGTTTGATAACACACTGGAGTTCCTGTATCTGAGCGGCCGTTCTCTGCCACACGTGGCCATGATGATGGTTCCTGAACCTTGGAGCACGGATGAGGGAATGGACCCTGCCAAAAAGGCATTTTATGAGTATCACAGCACGATGATGGAGCCTTGGGATGGACCAGCAGCAATGGCCTTTACAGATGGTTTGCAAATTGGTGCAACACTTGACCGTAACGGTTTGCGTCCAGCTCGTTATTATGTAACCAAAGATGACCGTATTATCCTGTCCTCCGAAGTTGGGGTACTGGATATCGCGCCGGAAGAGATCCTGTACAAAGATCGTCTGCGTCCAGGTCGGATGTTGCTTGTGGATACACAAGAAGGCCGCATCATCGCGGATGAGGAAGTAAAAGCAATCATTGCAGCCGAGAATCCGTATCAGGATTGGCTTGATGAGCATTTGATGGATCTGAGCGAGTTGCCGGAAGCACCGGAACTTCCTGATCCAAAACATGATAACGTGACCCAGCTTCAGCTGGCATATGGTTATACATTTGAAGAACTGCGTAAAATCCTGGAGCCCATGGCAACAACAGGTATGGAAGCTACGGGTTCGATGGGTTATGATGCACCGCTGGCTGTGCTGTCGGATCGTCCACAGCGTCTGTACAACTACTTTAAACAGATGTTCGCCCAGGTAACCAACCCGCCAATCGATGCAATCCGTGAAGAGATTGTAACGTCTACGGCAACAACCATTGGTCCTGAGCGCAACTTGCTGAACCCTGAACCGGAGAGCTGTCGCCAGATCCGTCTGGATACACCGGTATTGTCCAATGAAGACTTTGCGAAGATTCGCCATGTGCGTCGCCCAGGCTTCCGCTCCATGACGATTCCAATCTTCTTCACCGCTGCGGAAGGAGCAGAAGGACTTCGCAAAGCGATGGATTTGCTCTTCGAAGCTGCAGACCGTGTCATCGACAAAGGTCATAACATTCTGATCCTGTCTGACCGTGGTGTGGATGCAGAGAATGCTGCCATTCCTGCATTGCTTGCTGTAGCAGGTCTGCATCACCATCTGATTCGCCAGGGAACCAGAACTAAAGTCAGCATTATGCTCGAATCGGCAGAACCGCGTGATATTCACCACTACGCGTTGCTGCTGGGTTACGGTGTAAGTGCGGTGAACCCTTATCTGGCCTTTGAAACGCTGGATGACATGATTCAGCAAGGATTGCTGCGTGGTATCTCGCATGAGAAAGCAGTGAAAAACTACATTAAAGCAGCTACCAAAGGCGTTACTAAAGTGTTGTCCAAAATGGGGATTTCTACGATTCAATCGTATCGTGGAGCTCAAATCTTCGAAGCGGTGGGTCTGAAATCAGACTTCGTTGACCGTTACTTTACCTGGACACCTTCCCGTATCGGTGGAATTGGGTTGGAAGAAGTGGCAGCCGAAGCGTTGACACATCATAACCGTGCCTTTACGGAAAAAGACGGTAACGATAAAGTTTTGGATTCCGGTGGGGATTATCAATGGCGTAACGACGGAGAAGAGCATCTGTTCAATCCGCAAACCATTCATACCCTGCAACATGCAGTACGCACTGGGGATTACAAGCTGTATAAAAAATATTCCAAACTTGTACAAGGTGAGAATGATCAATTGTTGACCATTCGCTCCATGTTGAAGCTGAAACCGGTGGGAGCTTCCATTCCACTCGAAGAAGTTGAATCCGTAGAAGATATCATGCGTCGTTTCAAAACAGGTGCAATGTCCTTCGGTTCGATCAGTAAAGAGGCACATGAAGATCTTGCCATCGCTATGAACCGTGTTGGAGGTAAATCCAATACCGGTGAAGGTGGAGAAGATCCGGCTCGCTTCATTAAAGATAGCAACGGGGATTCCCGTCGCAGTGCGATTAAACAGGTAGCATCCGGACGTTTTGGTGTTACATCCAACTATTTGGTTAATGCCGACGAGATTCAGATCAAAATGGCTCAGGGAGCTAAACCAGGTGAAGGCGGACAACTGCCAGGACGTAAAGTGTATCCTTGGGTTGCTGAAGTTCGTGGATCTACACCGGGTGTAGGTCTGATCTCGCCACCACCGCATCACGATATCTACTCAATCGAAGATCTGGCAGAGTTGATCTATGACTTGAAAAATGCCAATCCGCGTGCTGAGATTAACGTGAAGCTTGTATCCGAAGTGGGCGTGGGTACCATTGCGGCAGGTGTAGCCAAAGGCCGTGCCGATATTATCCTCGTCAGCGGTTATGACGGTGGTACAGGTGCATCACCGCAAGGTTCGATTCGTCACGCAGGTATGCCTTGGGAACTAGGTCTTGCAGAGACACATCAAACGTTGATGCTGAATAATCTGCGTGACCGTGTTGTCCTCGAAACAGACGGCAAAATGCTTAACGGTCGTGACTTGGCGATTGCAGCCTTGCTTGGAGCAGAAGAGTATGGTTTCTCTACAGCACCGCTCGTTGCACTTGGCTGTATCATGATGCGTGTCTGTCAGATGGATACCTGTCCGGTTGGTGTAGCGACACAGAATCCGGAATTGCGTAAAAATTATATGGGTGATCCAGCTCATGTGGTTAACTTCATGCGATTTGTTGCTGAAGATGTGCGTGAGATCATGGCTGATCTTGGTTTCCGTACGATTCAGGAGATGGTCGGACGTACAGATTGCCTCGAAACGGTAGAAGCCGTAGATCACTGGAAGAAAAAAGGTGTGGATCTGTCTGTATTGCTGCACGTGCCTGAAATGCCGGAAGGCTCTGCACGTTACCGCACACAGCATCAGAATCACCAATTGGAAGAAACGCTGGATATGCAACAATTGCTGCCACTGGCACAGTCTGCTATTGAATCCGGTCAACCGGTTGAAGCGGTGCTTCCAATTACAAACGTTAACCGTGCAGTAGGTACCATTTTGGGTAGTGAGATCACACGCAAATATGGACTCGCAGGATTGCCTGAAGATACGGTTAAATTCAAATTTGTCGGCTCTGCCGGACAAAGCTTTGGGGCCTTTGTACCTAAAGGTATGACCTTGACCGTTGAAGGGGATTCCAATGACTACGTAGGTAAAGGATTGTCCGGAGGTAAACTGATCGTGATGCCTTCTCCGAAAGCAACGTTTCAGGCGGAAGATAACATTATTATCGGTAACACGGCTCTCTACGGAGCAACAAGCGGCGAAGCGTATATCCGTGGTATTGCGGGTGAGCGATTTGCTGTACGTAACTCGGGCGCCAAAGTAGTTGTTGAAGGTGTAGGCGACCATGGTTGTGAATATATGACAGGTGGACGTGTCGTTGTATTGGGCGATACAGGTCGTAACTTTGCAGCAGGGATGTCCGGAGGTATTGCCTATGTGTATGATCCGGAAGCCACATTCCTGAAACGTTGTAATCTGGAAATGGTTCTTTTGGAGCGTATCGAAGATGTGGCCGAAAGTGCAGATCTGCGAGGCATGATTCAACGTCATGTTGCCAATACAGGAAGTGCTGTCGGTCAGCGCGTTCTGGATAACTGGCAAGATGCGCTGAATCAGTTCGTTCGGGTTATTCCGAAGGACTTCAAACGTATGACAGAACAGATCGAACGGATTCAGGCAACAGGTTTGACTGGAGAAGCAGCGCTGCTTGCAGCGTTTGAAGCGAATATGCGTGAACTTGCACGTGCTGGAGGTTAATAACTTCCTTGTTCAAAGGTGGAAGTGCATGAACAGGTTGTATTAAGAATAATAGGAGCAATATGGTTGCCATTCCGGCACCATATTGCTCCTATTTTGCTTTCGACAAAATTAGAACCCCATCAAAAAACGTTATCGTCATGAGACGACAACATCGAGGAACTTTCTCAAGTATAATAAGGCTAGTTTTGGAGGGCAGGGAAAGTATAAAGATAAGAGAGGTTAGCGGAATGAATATGAAGCATCCAAACAGGGACGATCGTAGGCCGACAGGGAAACAAGTCGAAGCAACCCAGATGGACATCATGAAGGTTTTACTGCAATGCGGAATCGACCCGGAGCGTTGGAACCATTTCGTATCCTCCGTCAACAACAAGCGTCCTTGACACAATAGACAAGCATGGAATGAAAGGGAATTAAAACACAAAAAGCCCAGAAGCCAGAGATGTTATCTCTCGGGAACTGGGTCCTCTTTTCGGGTTTAGTCCATGCTGCGTTCCATTCGGACAAATGCAATAAAACGACGTGCCTCTTCTTCTGTTAAAGACTTCCCATCAATCATCAGATCGAAGCGTTCTAACACTTCTTTGTCCGATAACTCCAAGGTATCCACGAATTCACGTACGTCTTCATCCATCACGACATCACTTTGCTTTGTACGTCCTATAAGATAATCAATAGACACATCAAAGATGTCAGCAAGTCTCGTTAACACTTCGAAATCTGGTTTACGTCGATTCTTTTCGTAGTGGGAGAGAGCAGCTCTTGTAATATGAATGGAGCTCGCAAGTTCTTCTTGAGTAAGTCCCCGCTGTTCCCGTAATTCCGCAATGCGATTTCCGTAGCTCATAAGCTATTTCCCCCTGAACGACATCAAATATATATTGAAACAATCCTGAGCCAAGTGTTTGATCAGGGCAGCTTTCCTGCAAAAAGAGTAACTCCTCATGTGTTTCCTTTAACCCATTTTCATTTGTAAATAGGTCTGTCTAAGGACATCTCAAATTGTCGTAAATCAAAAGAACCATGTCCAAATACCGCTTGACATGATACGTATTGTATCGTAAATTGGACGTATGGAGTTACAAAATGTATCATTTGGGATATTTTAAGTATCTCCTGGTTGCCTGGACCATATACCTGTGAGAAGGAAGTAGAGGCAGTCCATGTAGGCTAATCCATTCTAAAGGAATGAAACCATGTATTCAATAATTCAGGAATGGGCTGATATGAAATTAAATGTCCATATGTACATTCAGGAGTTTCATGGGAAAATGGTAGACCGCAAAAGACGCCCTGTTCTGTTACTTGGAATGGACACTCAAGCAATCACCTTCCTGAGCGACCTGAACTTGCCGATATCATCAGAAATGCTCATTGGTTTGGATGTTGAAGATCATCATGTATGTGTACGACTTCACGCAAGGTTGCAATGGAAACAGCCCTTCGGAGAGCTCACAATGTATCATTCAAACTTGCATATTCAGCACGAACAGAAACTATATATAACTGGACAGTTAAACACAATGCTTACTGAAGTTCAGTTTCCCGCGGTTTCCCGTTTTCAGTATGAAAAGGCAACAGAACAAAAGGCTCTGCAGGAACCCTATCATTACATTGATTTCACCATATAATTCCAAGTCGATTCTTAACATTTTCTGAACAAAACATGTACTTAACGCCATTTTACTATATTTCATAGCGTTATGCATTAGTTCTTTAACACCAAAAGCATTTGCGCAATGAATAAAGGGGCGAGGGGGCTCATACTATTTCAGGAAGTTTGAATCTGGTTGAAATGCACTGCCACATATTATCCGGCCTGGATGATGGTCCTGTTCGAATGGAGCAGTCCGTTGCGATGGCTGAGAAGGCGGCAGCCTCAGGAATTACCTCCATTATTGCTACTCCGCATCACCTGAACGGGCAATACAACAATGAACCGATGGTGGTCAATCAGGCCGTGAACCTGCTTCATGCAGAACTTCGCAAACGCAACATTCGCCTGGAGATCCGTCCCGGACAGGAGATCAGGCTGCATGACAACCTGATTGGAGACCTATATGCAGGAAAGTGCTGCACACTCGCCGGAAGTCGTTACATGTTGCTGGAACTGCCCTTTGGTCATATTCCCTCACAGTTCCCCAGGATACTGCATGAATTACGAATAGCGGGAATTACCCCTATTATTGCTCATCCGGAACGTAATCGCGTCATTTTGAAGAAGCCAAGGTTATTGGCAGATTACTTGAGTCAAGGCGGACTATGTCAGCTCACAGCTCAATCTTTCACTGGGCTTTTCGGACGGAAAGTTCGGCAGTGGTGTTTTCATTTTTGCAAAGAAAACGGGTTTCATTTCATTTCATCAGATGCACATGATACGTGCAAAAGGACATTTGCCATAAGTGAAGGAGAGCGGGCCATCGAGCGTCGATTCGGAGCTGAAGCCGTTAAGAGGCTGGCAGAGAATGCGTCGCACATTCTATCGAATTCGTGTCTGGTCACAGAACGCTGGAAACCTCGCAAATGGCTACTGTCCATCTGGTAGTTACATAGGATAGATCACAACGTATAGGAGGAATGAAAGTGGAACTGAAAGGATATTTTCGACTCTTACAAAAGAAACTTTGGTTGATTGTTGCAATTGCTCTGGTAGCGGGTGTGGGTGCAGGGGTCAAAAGTATTTTCTTCACCCAACCGATCTATGAGGCAAGTTCCAAGCTTATCGTGAACCAGACCTCTAACGTTCAAGGCCAGGCGATGATGGACTTCAGCATGATTCAAACCAATATCAAACTCATTAACTCATACAGAGAAATTATTAAATCTTCCGCCATTATGGATAAAGTCGCTACTACGTATCCGGACCTAGGCTTAACCTCTGCACAGCTCATGAATAGCACCTCCGTCTCTACAGCCAGCGAATCCCAAGTGATGAGCATAACTGTACAAGGGACTACCTACGAAAAAGCCGCAAAAACGGTTAATGCCATCTCCAACGTGTTCCAATCTCAAATCCCCCTAATCATGAAAATCGATAATGTGGCTATCCTCAGTGAAGCAAAAGTGGATAGTAATGCATCTCCAATTAATATGAAAACCACATTAAGCATCATTGTCAGTCTATTCGCAGGTCTTGTGCTCGCGATTGCACTTGTATTCCTGATGGATTATCTGGATGACACATTCAAATCCGAAGCCGAACTTGAAAAAGAGCTGGGCTTACCTGTGCTTACGGTGATATCCAAAATGAAAAAAGATGATCTGAAAAATACGAAAAATTACGTATCTCAACAGAAAGTGGGGGATGGCAAATATGTCGCGGCAAACCAATGAAAATAACAGTCTGGTGACCTATTTTAACTCCAAATCTCAAATCTCGGAGGGATACCGTAAATTACGGACGAACATCCAGTTCTCCTCAATCGACAGTCATATCAAAAAAATCATGGTGGCTTCCGCTGAATCCGGCGAAGGCAAGACCACAACCATTAGCAACCTGGCGGTAACCTATGCCCAGGAAGGCAAAAAAGTTCTGCTGATCGATGCGGATCTGCGTAATCCTTCCTTGCACCAGGTGTTTTCCGTACCGAATCATATCGGTCTGAGTAGTGTGCTGTCTAATCAGTACAGTGTAGAAGAAGTGCTTAGAGAGAGCTACATCGACAATCTCCAATTATTCACTTCTGGCCCAATTCCGCCGAACCCTTCCGAGATGATCGGTTCCAACCGGATGAAAAGGCTGATTGAGAAGTTAGAGGATCAATATGATGTCATCATGTTTGATACACCGCCGGTGCTCGCTGTAACGGATGCACTCATTGTGAGTTCGCTGTGTGATGGTGTGCTGCTGGTCGTGAACTCGGGCAAGGTCAAGAAGGAACTGGTGAAGAAGACCAAGGCTGCTCTGGAGCATGTGAATGCACGAATCCTGGGCGCAATCCTGAACAATATCAAAAACGTTGCAGTTCCGGTGGGCTACGGAGAGAAGTAAACCTTCCATCCAATGCTCCCAAGTAAACAGGTAATGTCTACTGCACCTTTATCACTGTAGGCACTCGGTCATGCTGTGGGTTCAATGAACCTTAGACGTTAATCGTCGAAGGTATGACGTGAGGACGGGTTAGATGCCCTGGTTCAACTTTTATCAAACTAAAAAAAAAGAGGATAGGGTGGTATTTATGAAAAAAGTGAGAAAAGCAATCATTCCTGCAGCTGGACTAGGTACACGATTTTTGCCAGCCACAAAAGCGATGCCCAAAGAAATGCTCCCTATTGTGGACAAACCAACCATACAGTATATCGTTGAGGAAGCCATTGCCTCTGGAATTGAAGACATTATCATTGTAACTGGTAAAGGGAAACGGGCAATTGAAGATCATTTCGACAACGCTTTTGAACTGGAACATAACTTGCTGGAAAAAGGGAAGCTGAGCCTGCTTGAAGAGGTTCGCAAATCTTCTAACGTGGATATCCACTACATAAGACAAAAAGAGGCCAAAGGACTTGGTCATGCTGTCTGGTGTGCACGTAACTTTATCGGTGACGAACCTTTTGCCGTGTTGCTCGGAGATGACATCGTCGTATCGGAAGTTCCATGCACCAAACAATTGATTGATCAATATGATCAGGTTCAACATTCCATTGTTGGGGTACAAACCGTACTTGCTGAACAAACAGACAGATACGGCATTGTGGACCCGCTTCAATCGGATGGCCGTTTGACAGAGGTTCTCAGGTTCGTAGAGAAACCTGCCCAAGGCACAGCGCCTTCCAACCTGGCGATTATGGGGAGATACGTACTGAGTCCAGAGATTTTCGAACATTTGGAGCAACAAGAGATTGGTCAAGGGGGAGAGATTCAATTAACAGATGCGATTCAGCGCTTAAATGAGACACAAGGAGTGTATGCTTACGATTTCGAGGGAGTACGTTATGACGTGGGCGAGAAACTGGGATTCATTTTGACAACCATCGACTTCGCTCTGCAAAAACAGGAACTTAGAATTCCAATGCTGCAAGCTCTGCAACAGATTCTGGAAAAAGAGTCGGTAGAACATGCAGCCGGGGGGGAGTTTGAATGAGTCCATCTCCCCAATCGAAGGAAGCGGAGATTGTTATGGACCCAAGTCTGGGGTACAATGCATCAACGATGTCAGGACAAAATGCGGATAAAGTGTATCTATTTATGAAAAGAATGCTCGATTTGCTGGGTTCTTTCATAGGTTTAATCATTTTGTGCCCCTTGTTTGCGGTCATCGGATTACTGATCAAAATCGAGGCCCCGCAGGGGTCTGTTTTTTTTCGTCAGGTACGGGTCGGACAGAATGGAAAAGAGTTTCATATGTACAAATTCAGGTCCATGGTTGCGAATGCAGAAGATCTGCTGGAACAATTGATTGATCAGAATGAAGTGAATGGAAATATGTTCAAAATGAAAAATGATCCCCGCATTACCCGGATTGGCAAGTTCATTCGGAAAACCAGCCTGGATGAACTGCCTCAGTTGTGGAACGTATTCAGAGGAGAGATGAGTCTCGTTGGACCCAGACCGGCTCTGCCCAGAGAAGTGAAGAACTACACTTCCTATGACAGACAACGCCTTCAGATGATCCCGGGATGTACGGGATTATGGCAAGTCAGCGGTCGAAATAGTGTTGGTTTTGAGGAAATGGTGGAGCTGGATCTGACGTATGCCCGTGAGCGCAGCATGATGGTGGATATCAAAATTATCTTCAGAACGTTCAAGGTGCTGGTAGGTTCGAAGGATGCGTTTTGAAACACGATTCTGGCTTTGAGGTGGCATAGCAGATATGCAAAAAACAGACTATTTCGCTTCTTCTAGAGGGAATACGTTATATATCATTCTTTCCTCACTGATCATTATTGGAATGGCAGTATACTTACCGATCATTTCGATTATGGCATTGGTACTACTGATTATGTTTGGGATATACATGAAACATCCAAGTTGGATCTATATGATCGTCATCGGTACATTCTCGCTATCCATGGACAAAATCTTCAGAATGCAAATGATGGGTTTTGACGCTTCTTCCTTTTACAAATTGCTGATCCTGTTTTTCATACTCCCTATCTTTTTGAGATATGGACTGAAAAAACAATTCATTTATCCAGCTTTGGCTGTAGGGTATCTCTTTATTCAGAGTTACTTTTTATCTGTCATGCCCGGCAAGATGAGCCCGCTCGATCCCTTTAAAGCATTTTTGGGATTGGTTGTTCCTTTCCTGTTACTGATGGTGAACTTTCCAAAGGAAGTTAGCAAAAGGATCATCAGAGTCCTCGCCTGGCTTCCGGTGTTTAGTTTGATAGGTGGTCTCATTCTGCAGCAATTCGGTATGTTATCCATCTCCAATCTGGAGGGTTCAGGCGTCAGTCGTTTACAGGGGGCTAATATTGCAGCGCATTTGGGAATGCTTTGTTTTATTTCGATCTGTGTGTGTCTGATGGAGATTCGATACAAAAATCAGGTGATCCTGAATTATGCTCTTACGCTAACGCATTTTATTATTTTGATTCAAACGGGAACCCGCGGGCCCTTACTTGCGCTGATCCCCATCGTGTGTATGTATTTATTTGACCATGTAAGGAAATTTGTGAAGGGCAGAACGAGTGCTCTTCTTCCTGTTGTTTTATTTCTGGCAGCCGTCTCCGTGATGGTTGTTTTACAGTGGGATAATTATGAATTGAGGCAGGAGAGCAAGGGATTATCAGGTAGAGACTCCGCCTGGGCCTTCTTTATCAAAAAAGCGAATGAGTACCCCATTTTTGGTCAGGGGCTGGGCTCTGCCTTGGTTGCCAATGATGGCAGTATCTTTTCAGGTTTTACCGTGCCCCATAACGAATACATCCGCTTTTATTATGATGGGGGACTAGTGGGGGCTTTGCTGATTTTTGGAGCCTTATTATTTGTATACAAAAAGGTGTATCACAAGTTAAATCGTCTCGTGAAACCTTATTTTGTCGGGATGATTGTTGGCTTCTCTATCTACTCTTTTGTTGATAATACATTATCCACCATTCATTTAATTGCTCCTTTTTGTGTGTATCTTAATGCGTTATATCAGATCAGTGATGAGAAACGTGTTGTCCCTGATCATCCCCAGGAGCTTGTCCATCGAAAGGAGATCGCGCAATGAAAGTCTGTCTAGTAAGTTCCACAGGAGGCCATCTGAATCAATTGTTAAATCTAATTCCTGCGGTAGAAGATCATGATTACTTCTTGGTAACGGAAAAAAGCGAAGCGAGCAGCAAACTGAATCTTTCCACTCGAACCTATTTCCTGTCTCAGCAGGAGCGAAAGAATATCCTGTTCCTGTTTATTGTACTGCGGAATATCATGACTTCGATGTTCATTCTGCTGAAAGAACGCCCGAAAGTTCTAATCACCACTGGAGCCGGAGCGGTATATCCCTTGTGCTTACTTGGGAAATTGATGGGAGCCAAGCTTGTTTATGTGGAGAGTTACGCCAAAATATATTCGCCGACCCTGACGGGGAGAATGATATACAAGTTTGCCGATGAATTTTATATCCAATGGGAGACGCTTCAAGAGGCTTATCCAAACGCGAAGTATAGGGGGGCTTTATTTTGATCTTTGTCGTGCTTGGAACACAGCGATTTCAGTTTAACCGACTTTTGAAAGCCGTCGATCATCTCATCCAGGAAGGGCAGATGCCTTCGGAGGTTCTTGTGCAATCCGGTTACAGTGAATATAAGCCGCTGCATTATCAACAAAAGCCTTTTTTTAATCAGGAAGAGATGAATGATCATATTGCGAACAGTGACTTTGTCCTGTCCCACGCGGGAGTAGGCGTGATTACCAGTGCACTGCAAATGAACAAAAAGGTAATTGTGATGCCGAGACGGAAGGATCAGGGGGAGCATGTGGATAATCATCAACTGGAGATCGCGAAGGTGTTTCAAGATAAAGGGTATATTTCGGTAGCTCAGAACGAGGATGAACTCCACGCATTAATATCCAATATGGATAAACTCGATTTCAAACCCTATGTGAAAAGTAACTCGCAGTTGATCTCCTCCATTAAAGGTTACATTGATTCTCTTTGATGAGATGGGTTCTTTACGATTCAAAAGGAGTGGAATAATGAAACCTAAGGTGTTGGTCATCGGTTCTTCTACGAAGGACATGGGCGGAATTGTGAGTGTCATTGTGAATATCGAAAATTCATTGATCGCCGAGCAGTATCATTTAAAGCGGATTGAAACCTATATTACGGGTAGTGTGCTCGCACGACTATTCATCTTCATCAAAGGTTTTCTTCAATTTCTCGTGAAGCTTGTTACATTCAAACCAGACATGATTCATATTCATATGTCTTACAACGGGAGCTTCTATCGTAAAGCGTTGTTCATTCTCGTTGGCCGCAAAATATTCAGAGTGCCAGTGATTGTCCATATCCATGCTTCCAGTTTCGATGTATTCTATCATCGGCATCCCTTGCAACAGAAGTTATGCAAGTATGTCTTGAATCAAGTCGATAAATTAATTGTACTGTCGTATACATGGAAGAACTTTTTTTCCCAAATCGTCCCCGAATCCAAAATCGAAGTGCTCTACAATGGCGTATTCATTAAAGAACCTCCGATTAGGGAAGAGCGTCAGGTTCCACGTTGCTTGTTCATGGGTCGGCTTGGCAAGAGAAAAGGCGTGTATGATCTCCTGCTGGCTATTCAACTATTGAAGCAACGAGGGGTCGAAGCGGTCTTTACGTTGGCTGGTGATGGGGAAGTCAATGAAGTTAGGGCGCTGGTTGAGCGTTACGGCATCACAGAATACGTTGAAGTGCCAGGGTGGATTAGAGGCGAGGAGAAGGAGCGGTTGCTCCATGATGCAGATCTACTGGCCCTACCTTCCTATCACGAAGGGCTTCCAATGGCGATTCTGGAGGCCATGAATGAAGGTTTGCCAATTGTTTCGACTCGGGTGGGTGGCATACCTGAAGTGATTACAGATGAGCTGAATGGTTTTCTCGTTGAACCTGGGGATGTCACAGCTCTGGCCCATGTGCTGGAGAGACTTATTCTGGATAAGGAACTGAGAGTGCAAATGGGATTGAACAATAAGGAACTGGTCACATCCAAGTTCAACATGAACAGTCTCATTGAAAATTTATCGTCCATCTATGACAAGGTGCACATGAAAGTGTCCTAGTTTCAAGGGAAAGGTGGTTCTATGGAAGCATTGGTAAGCTGTATTATAACAACGCATAATCGCGCTGAATTGTTGAAAAAGGCCATGGCAAGTGTGCTGGAGCAGACCTATCCCTTTCTGGAAATTATTATTGTGGATGATGGCTCACAGGATCATACCGAAGAGGTATGCAGAGCATGGACCAAGGAAGATCACAGAATACAATATATTCAGGTTCCTTATGCTCAAGGTGCCAATCATGCCCGGAATTTAGGGATACAACGTGCCAATGGAAAATATATTGCGTTCCTGGACGATGATGATCAGTGGCTGCCTGATAAAATTCAATCCCAGACCCGAGCCCTGGAAGAAAATAAAGGACTCTTCTGTTTTTGCAGTAAAGTCCTTGTCTATGTGGATCAGGATCACAAGGTGACTCGCAGGAAGGTGTCGGTTGAATCCCGTGATCTCGTATTCTACGCGGATTTGCTAACCTATAACTGGATCGGTGAAACCTCCAAAATTATGGTGCAGACCCAGCTGGCGCGCTCTGTCATGTTTGATGAACAATTAACCTCGGCACAAGACTATGATTTCTATCTTCGTATTCTGCAAAGAGGACATCATGCAATCAATATCAGGGAACCTCTTGTGCATATCTATATCCATCAGGGCCCACGAATCTCGACCTCATCCAAGAAAAAGTTTCAGGGACAACGCAAAGTACTGATTAAGTATTACAAGGATATGAGCGAGGAACAAAAGAGGCGTCAACTGCATCATTATCGCATGATGGAGTGGTCCAAGAATCCGAAGCGAAATGTTCTTTTCCTCAAAAATACGTTGGCTCTGTATCCATGGTGGAAAAATTTCACGTTGTTTAAGCGCAATATCAGGACCATACTGGTAGGTTATCGCTTGAGAAAACAGTTCCGAAGCGAAGCGTTGAGCAAAGAAGAGTATAAAGGAACAGCCTAAAGCAGAGGTGTAGTCATGCGAGAACCTGTAGTTTACATGTTGCCCAAAATGATCAAGACGAACAAATTCAATGAATTATTATCGCAGTCCATCGAAGATCAGGGATGGGATGTGAAGCATTTTTCTAAAAAAGACTTAAAACATGTCCGTAAGAATGATGTACTTCATTTTCACTGGCCGAGTTTTTATTACAAAGGAAGCAACGCGTTCTCGACATTCATCAAGTCCATATTTTTCATTCTTATGATTATGTATGTGAGACTAAAGGGTGCGAAGTTGTTCTGGACGGTTCATAACATATGGCCGCATAACAGCGGCAAAACGTGGCATGATTACTGGATGAGGACGTTTCTGGTGCGGAATTGTACCAAACTGATTGTAATGGGCAAACCGCTCATTCGCAGCGTAAGTGAGACTTTTCATGTGCCTGAGAATAAGATTGAAGTCATCCCTCACGGGCATTATCAAGGGGTATATGGACGAACAGGGCAGAACATCAGAAACCTTTTTAACATCCCGGCAAATGACTATGTCTTTGCTTTTTTTGGTCAGGTTTCACCTTATAAAGGGGTAGATGATCTAATCAAGGCGTTTAACCATCTGGATTGGAAGGATGCTCATCTGCTCATCGCTGGCAAGAAGTCAGCTGACTATGATCTGGAAGATTCAATACGCCATTCGGATCGCATTCACACGTATTTCAATTTTATTCAGGATGGGGAGTACTCGGATTATTTTGAAGCTATTGATTCGATGATTCTTCCGTATAAAAATATTGCGACATCAGGCAGTGCAATTCTGGCACTGTCTTTTGGTAAACCTGTCGTTGCCCCAAGAATTGGGCTTATGGAAGAGTACTTGCCTGAGAACTGTGCAGTATTATATGACCCTTCGGATCAGGAGGGACTGGAAGAAGCGATGAAGAAGATCCGAGCCAAGGATGATGAGTTCAGGGAAGGCAATGGATTCCAATCTATGCTAGACAAGTTGGAATGGTCAGGGATCGCGAAGCGAACGATTTCGCTTTATACGATCTAAATCAATGAGGATGCGGGGACGATTTAATGAAAGCCACTGTAGCCATATGCACGTATAACAGAGCCTATGATCTGAGTGAATCTGTTCTTAGTGCCACTCGGCAACATGTTGAATATGACGTTGAAATAATCGTGATTGATAACAATTCAACCGACCACACAGCGCAACTTGTTCAGGAGATTCAGGACATTGAAGGTGTAGATAACGTCAAGTATGTTCTGGAGAAAAAGCCGGGTTTATCGGCCGCAAGGAATCGAGCCATTCGTGAAGCACGCGGGGAGTACATCCTTTTCCTGGATGATGATGCTATCGCATCTCCGCTATGGATTCAACATATCGTTGATGTATTCGAGAGTGACTCTTCTATCGGATGTGTGGGAGGCAAGATTGAACCTCTCTGGGAGAGCCAGAAGCCAGACTGGATTCCTAGCGAGAACCTGTCGCTGTATACCATTCTGGATTATGCAGACCATGTCGTTGAGATGCCTAATCCATCGATACCGTTCGGTGCGAATGTAGCGTTTCGTACACAGCTCTTTCAGGACATCGCGCCTTTTCGTGAGGACCTGGGAAGAGTGGGGAAGAACCTGTTATCCAATGAAGAGAGTGAGCTAATCGCGCGGATCAGGGTCCAGCATAAAGTGTTTTATACGCCCTTCGGCTCCGTTCAACACAAGGTGTCCAAAGAACGAACGACCAAGAACTGGTTTTTGCGACGTGTCTTCTGGCAAGGCGTCAGTGATGCTGTTCGCAAAAAAGACAAGGGTACGATTCGAACAGTAAAACACGCTATCCGTTTGGCGCAAGGAGTTATTCGAGCCTTATTATGCATTTACAGTCCGAAGCGTTTCACCCGGCAACTGGCTCAAATCTGCTACCGGAACGGTCTGATCATCGGGATACTCAGATATAACAGTAAGGAATGAGGAATAGTTCATGTCACAACTCGTGCTCCCAAAACTCTTAAAAGGCAACAGTCTGTTACAGACCATTGTGCATACCAGTGGAACAAACGTCATTATTATGGTTTTTACCACGATTACTTCGATTATTACTTCTCGGATGTTTGGTGTTGAAGGTAAGGGAGCTTTTTCGGCGATCTTGTTCTGGCCGACATTTCTCATTGGCCTGGTAAGTTGGGGACTTCCAACCTCGATTATCTATAACCTGAAACGGGAAGCTGCGGAAAAAAGCGCTGAATATCTGCGACTTAGCTTCATGGTCCAAATTCCGATTAGCTTTATTCTTGGAGCGATTGCCTGGATCTATATGCCTTCCTGGATGGCGGATTACCCGCCAGAGGTCATTACGATTGCCCGCTGGTTTACCGTCACCAGTATTCCGGTACTGATCCTGATTAATCTGTTATCTGCTCTGTCGCAGAGTCGTGACAGATTCCAGGTCTATAACGGGATACGGTTATATAATCCGGTGTTGAAAGTGATTGTCATGATCTCTTTATGGTTGCTTGGTGCGATGAGCATTGGAATGGCTTCTTTTGTGTCCATAGCAAGTTCAGTGGTCGTTGTCGCATGGGCAGCATATACGCTCAGAGATAGCCTGAAGTTTAAGTGGTTTACCAAGGCTATCGATCGAAAGGCAGCCAAAAATCTGTTTGGTTACGGCAGTCGGGTATTTGGTGTGGAACTCCTCGGTACCCTCTACACCCAGTTCGACAAGATTATTATATTGGCTCTGCTTACGCCTAGAGATTTTGGACTCTATTCCGTCGTCTTTGCGTTATCTCGCATCTATAATGCGGTGCAAAATGCAATAAGCAGTGTTGTATTCCCCAAGGTCACCGGATTACCACAGGAACAGGTCATTCGTACCGTAGGGCGAGCATTCCGACTCTCTTTAATTATCATGACAATCATCGTCGTGCCAACCATGTTTGTAGGGAATTGGCTGATGGGTGTTTTGTTCGGTAATGAGTTTTTGGAGGCGAGTCAGGCATTTTATATTTTGGCTTTTGAATGTATTATTGGCGGTGGTTCCTGGATTCTCGCTTCTGCATTCAATGCTTTGGGAAGACCGGGGCTGGTTATGATCAGACAACTCATTGCGTTGTCAGTCACGATTGGTCTGTTTTTTGTGCTTACTCCCCTATGGGGATTAAACGGTATCGCCATTGCCCTGCTCATCGGCTCGATCGTGCGCATGATGGTCACCGTTGCAGCGATGAAGATCGCGTTTAAAGTCAAGTTTAGTGGCATGTTTTTCGACAAAAAGGATATTTCTTTCCTAACTGAACGGTTGAATAAAAAAAGAAGAGTCACCCAAGGAGGAGATGGAGATGCTGGGCACTAACAATATTCATCCCATGGAAGAGTTAAAGGGACACTTACTTCAGATTCTGAAGGTCATTCCCCCGCGTACCGATATCTATTATCTGGATTACCCGGTTCACAGCAATGGTGGAGACTTGTTGATTATGAAAGGTACGGAAGCTTTCTTCCGAGACAATCATATTAATGTACTTGCCAGATACAGCATTCTGGATTGCCCTTTGTCCCTTAAGGTACCGGAAGGTATCACGATCGTGCTGCACGGTGGGGGCAACTTTGGTGATCTGTACCCGGCTCATCAGAAATTGAGAGAACGAATGATTGCCCAGCATCCGAATCACCGGATTGTTATTCTGCCTCAGACGATGTTTTACAAAAGTGATATTGAATTGAAAAAGACAGCACAGGTATTCAATCGTCATAAGGATGTACACTTTTTTGTCCGGGATACATTATCTTATGAGATTGCCAGTAAAGAGTTTCAACACACGAACGTATACCTTTCTCCGGATATGGCGCATCAGTTGTGGCCTCTCAAATCCAAAAGCCAACCTGTTGCCGATATGCTCTATTTCTTCCGGAAAGATATTGAGAAAACTCAGAATCAGGTACATTACGAATCCATCAGTGGGCCTAAGGCCACATTCAAAGACTGGGAGACATTGTATAACCGGGTAGATCGGAAGATCATTCGCATGATCTCATCCCGTTTGAAATCAGGGAAAGGTAACGCTCTCTCCCGCTGGTTGTGGTACAAATACTCTGATCGGATGGTACATACAGCCGTAAAGGAATTCAATAAATACAAAACCGTCACTACATCTCGTCTGCATGGACATATTCTGGCTTGTCTTCTGGATCAACCGAACATTCTTTTGGACAATTCGTATGGCAAGAACTCGAATTATTATACAGCTTGGACGCGGAACAATCCGGTAGGCAGACTGGAAGCTGGTCAGACCTGCACATATAACCAATCAACCAAGGCAGGTAAAGGATCTGGGGCGGTTGTGCTCTCGGATGGAGCAGCGCTATGAGAAGTATCTTGTTATCCGGTGGATCGGGTAAGCGTCTCTGGCCATTATCCAACGATTCAAGGTCCAAGCAATTTCTTAAAGTGCTCCATGGACCCGAGGGTGAACCGGAATCGATGGTGCAACGGGTATGGCGGCAAATGAATTGTGCCGGACTTGCATCTCAGGCGTTGATTGCAACCAGTCTGCCACAGGTCGAGATTCTGACTTCACAGCTTGGAGACGATGTAAGACTAGTCGTGGAGCCGGAGCGCAGAGATACGTTTCCTGCCATTGCACTCGCCGCTTCTTATCTGTACTCGGTGGAGAGTGTGAGTCTGAGTGAAACGGTTGCTGTACTGCCTGTAGATCCTTTTGTCGAAAAGGAGTTCTTCGAGGTTCTGGCGACCTTGCCTGAGATGCTCGATAAGTCAGGTGCTGATCTGGCTTTAATGGGAGTGGTACCGACCTATCCTTCAGAGAAGTACGGATATATCATTCCGCAATCCATATCTTCCGGCAACAGTAACAACGAATACGTTAATGTAGCGAAGTTCCAGGAGAAACCCTGCGAATCCAATGCGGCCCTCATGATTGAGCAGGACGCATTATGGAATTGCGGGGTTTTTGCTTTTAAGCTGGGTTATTTGATCAATCTGCTGATTGAGATGGAACTACCGATCCAGTATGACGAGATGCTGAAGCAATACGGAAGATTGAACAAGATCAGTTTTGATTACCAGGTTGTCGAGAAAGCAAATCAGATTATTGCCATTCCGTATAACGGATTTTGGAAAGATCTGGGTACATGGAACACGCTAACGGAAGAGATGGGAACTTCGGTGGTAGGTAAAGGCTGGATTACGGATGATTCTCATGATACTCATCTGATCAATGAATTGAACATCCCGGTTGCCATTTTGGGGTTATCGGGTGTGGTTGTGGCCGTAAGTCCGGATGGCATTCTGGTCAGTGACAAAGAGGCTAGCCCACGCATCAAGGAAATCTTGAAAAACGAGGATCAACGCCCCATGTATGAGGAGCGCCGATGGGGGTGCTACCGGGTGCTGGATTATACGAGAAATGAAACCGGCGGCGAGGTTCTCACCAAACGAATCTGCATCAGTGCCGGGAAGAACCTGAGCTATCAATATCATCTGCTCCGCAATGAGGTATGGACGGTGGTGTCTGGAACAGGGGAATTGATTCTGGATGGCAAGCGTCGAAAGATCAGCCAGGGAGATACGGTGATTATTGATCGAAGCATGCTTCATTCCGTCAGAGCCGTTACTGAACTGGAGATCATTGAAGTGCAGATCGGTAGTCAATTGATTGAGGAAGATATCGTTAGAGTATCCACTGAATGGCAGGACATTGTTCAGACTTATATGAAGCACGTTTAACCAAGACTTTATGATATGGGGGAGATGTTGGAATGAATATTACGGTGATTGGAACAGGTTATGTAGGTTTGGTATCAGGCGTATGTTTTTCGGAACTGGGAAATAACGTGATATGCGTCGACAATAATGTAGAAAAAGTGACTATGCTGACGGATGGTCATGTTCCAATCTATGAACCGGGACTCAAGGAAGTCATGACTTCCAATATGGAAGCGGGCAGGCTGACCTTCACCACCAACATTCAGGATGCTATCCATCGTTCAGATATCATTATTATCGCGGTCGGAACGCCATCCCTGCCGAATGGTGAAGCGAATCTGAGTTATATTGAGCTTGTTGCACGAGAAATTGGTTCTTATATGGATAATTATAAAATAATAATGACTAAAAGCACTGTTCCTGTCGGAACCAATGATCGTATTCAGGAATGGATCAGCAGTTTGACGAGTCATGCGTTCGACATGGCATCGGTACCTGAGTTCCTTCGGGAAGGCACGGCTGTGAAGGATACACTGTATCCTGACCGGATAGTCATTGGGACACATAGCGAGAGGGCAGTCGCCACACTGAAAGAGCTGCATCAGCCACTAACCGATCAGATTATTGTAACGGATATTCGTTCGGCGGAGATGATTAAGTATGCCTCCAACGCTTTCCTGGCAACCAAGATTTCCTTTATCAACGAAATTTCTAATATCTGTGAAAAGGTAGGGGCGGATGTTGGTCGCGTTGCTGAAGGCATGGGGTATGACAGACGAATCGGTGCATCTTTTCTCAAGGCAGGCATTGGCTATGGAGGTTCCTGTTTCCCTAAGGATACACAAGCTCTGATTCAAATTGCAGGCAATGTCGATTATGACTTCAAACTGCTGAAATCCGTTGTGGAAGTGAACAAAGATCAACGTTTCAACGTGATTCGTAAGCTCGAAGAGGCATTAGACGTACTGGATGGCAAACAAATTGCGGTCTGGGGTCTTGCCTTCAAACCGGATACGGATGATGTACGGGATGCACCGGCGGTTGAAATTATTCAACGACTGCTTGATCAGGGAGCAACGGTTAAAGCTTACGATCCTATTGCTACGGAGAATTTCCGAAAGGAGGTTGATTCACCGGGCATTACATGGACATCTAGTGCAATGGAAGCCGCCGAGGATGCCGATGCGCTCTGTGTCCTAACCGAATGGAAGGAGTTTATGGAGGTAGATCTGACGGAACTGGCAGTGCATATGAAGCAACCGATTTTAATCGATGGAAGAAATATTTATGAAGAAGACCAGATCAAGGATACTGCTTTTCAATATTACTCTGTAGGTCGTCCAGGATTAACGAATATTGATGGAAGAAAAACTGCAGTTCTGTAACCGGGGGCATGAACATGAAACTCAAACTGGGGATCAAAATTACGTTAGCAGTTCTCATCCTTATGATAGTCATTGTACTTGGGTACGCAATCTATCTGTACCTCCATGTAAAATCAGCTGCAGACAACATCTATGAGCCCCGGGAACCCATCAAACAGGTATCTATTGTGGATAACAGGGGAGGAGGCAGGTTCCCCATAGACATGGAGAATCAGGAACCGTTCAACGCCCTGATTCTGGGTGTGGATGAGCGAGCCAATGATCGTGGACGCTCCGACACCATGATCGTGCTCAGTGTGAATCCAGCTCGAAAATCTGTGCTCATGTTTAATATCCCTCGCGATACGCGCACGAGCATCGTAGGGCATGGAACAGAGGACAAAATCAACCATGCCTATGCCTTTGGCGGTGTGAACATGTCTGTACAAACGGTTGAACAATTCCTCGGAGTCCCCATGGACTATTATTTGAAAGTGGATATGGAAGGATTCGCTAAAGTTATCGATTTGGTTGGTGGGGTAGATGTCCACAATCCTTTTGCCTTTGAATATGAGGGTCATCGATTTGAGAAGGGCACCCTCCACTTGGATGGTGCAAGTGCACTGGGATTTTCACGCATGCGTTATGATGATCCCAAGGGTGATCTTGGGCGAAATGACCGGCAGCGTGAAATTATCAAACAGGTATTGAAAAACACCGTTCAGATATCTACTGTATTTCAGTTGGAGTCATTGCTTGGAGAAGTAAGCGAACATGTCAAAACAGACATTTCATTTGATGAGATGAAGCAGATGCTCAGTAATTATCGCAACGTGCTGGAACATGTAGAATCGGTTGAAATTAAAGGTACAGGTAAGAAAATCGACGGAGTATATTACTACATGGTGGAACAGTCTGAGAAGAATCGGATACATCAGTTGATCAAAGAACACTCCCGGTTAAATGGATAAGGGGTGAACCACATGCGTATGTTCAGGCTGCCTAAATTGGTATTGATCGTCATTTTAATGTATGCACTTATGATTCCGACAACCCCAAATGTTGTTCAGTCTGCTGAAAGTTATCAATGGGATCAGATACCCATTGGCGGTGGAGGTTACGTTACAGCGGTTGTTGTTCACCCAACGGAACCTGATTTGGTCTATGCTCGTACGGATATTGGTGGTGTCTATCGGCTCGATCCCATAAATAACAGGTGGATTCCTTTATTGGATCATATTGAGTCGGGCGAAAGTAATCTATACGGCATTGATGGGATTGCACTGGATCATCAGAATCCGGATATCATCTATGTTGCTGCCGGAAAGTATGCGAACGGGAGTCCCAGTGACATTTTGAAGTCGACAGATCGGGGCGCGACGTGGACCCGAACGGGATTAAATCTTCGTAATGTTTCCAATGGAAATATTCATAGGGCCATGGGGGAGAGTATCGCTGTCAACCCATCAAACTCAAATTATCTGCATGTAGGTACAAGATACGATGGATTATATACATCCAGTAATGGCGGAGATACATGGAGCCAAGTACGTGAAGTTCCCTATGGTCTCTCAGGGCAGGGGATTCGGAGTGTTGTATATGGAGTTAACCCGGCAGCTAAGCATGAGCAAGTTGTGTATGCCGGTGTAAGAGGCATTGGAATCTTTGCCAAAATGAAACGAAGCAATGGCCAGATGACCTGGGAATTGATTAGAAATAGCCCGGAGAGTACAGCTCGGATGACGGTTTCCAAAAGCGGAATTTTGTATGTGACAACAGATAACAGTGGAATCCTGAAATATAATGGTAAGCAATGGACTAATATTACCCCGAGTTCGGAATATTCATCCTACTATGGTATTAGTATTGATCCCTCCAATGATAATCACATTCTGGCGGCTGTTCGAACGGGTGGCAGTAACTTACCCTTATATCGCTCCGCCAATAGTGGTCAAACCTGGACCAGCGTGAACAAAACGTTGAACGACAGACCTCCATGGTGGTCATCTAATATGTTTTTTTCGGCGACATCAAGTATAGTATTTGATCCACATCATCCTGGTAGAGTATATGTCTCCGACTGGTCAGGTGTATTTAAAACAGATGACATCACACAACCGATGACCCAATGGGATGCGATTACAGATGGACACGAGGAAGTCGTTGCCCTTTCAGCTGCGACACCACCTCAAGGAGCCGCTTTATTTAGTGGTGTGGCTGATCAGGTAGGATTCAGGCATTCGGATATATTCAATACACCTATCCAAAAGCTCCCACTTGCAGGCATGCAGGAAGTGGTTAGCATCGATTATCACGAGGCAGATCCCAATCAGATCATTTATTTGGGGAGCAACGATTGGTATGGAACCATCACCAAGCTATTTGTGTCAACCGATAATGGACTGACAACTACCTCTGTGAACGTTCCGGCGGGTTCTCAATTGGGGCGTATAGCTTATTCGGCTTCCAATCCGAATTTAATTATTTATTTCCCGCAGAAAGGAAAGGCAGTGAGGAGCACCGATAAAGGTATAACCTGGCAAAGTATGAATGGACTTCCGTCAAACAATACTGGAGGAGAGTCCATATTCACGTATAATCAAACACTGGCAGCTGATCGAACAAATGGGAATAAGTTTTATGCGTATTACGCTGGACATTTGTATCGAACAAATAACGGTGGAGCTAACTGGATTAAGGCGAACATTGTTGCATTGCCGCAAAGTGAGAAAATCAAGGTGGAAGCTGCACCAGAAATGGAAAATGTAGTTTGGGTGAGTCTTGGGGGAGCAGGCTTGTATGCTTCTAATAGTTCCGGTGCTGCGTTCACCAAAATACAAAATGTACAATCGTCCGAATTATTTGCTTTTGGAAAAGGGAAATCGGGCGGAGTTACTCCTGCTGTCTTTATCTATGGCATGGTCAATCAGGTCAAAGGATTTTTCCGTTCCGACAATATGGGACTCACCTGGGAAAATATCACACCAGCAACAGGGATCGGTATCGGTAATGAGCCCCAAGTAATGGAAGCTGACCGCCAGACGTATGGAAAGGTCTATGTAGGTACGAATGGTCGTGGATTATTTACAGGCTATTTTGTCCAATAAACATTACTTGGCTCTATAAGAAGTATATAAAGAGATATGAAAGTGGTGATTACAATCCTAATAGGGGAGGGCTCCCGGCGTAGGCGACGTAATCATAAGCGAAGAAGATATGGATACCTGATCTCCGTGCTTCTGATTATATCGTGGATTTTGTTCATCTGGTCCATGTCAGCACAATCCTACCAGCAACAAACGATTCAGCCTTGGCTTCATCAATGGTCTGAGCAGATCCAATGGGTATTAAGCTTGCCTGATATCCAGTTCACTTATGGTGAGCATCATTATTCACTGAACGCACGCCCCTATGACTTTGCCGAGTTCATATTTCGTAAAAGTGCGCATGTATTTGTTTATGCTGTGCTAGCTGTACTTGTCTATTGTGGCATGCGTTATCGAAGAAGCGGTATGAAAACCTGTATAGGAATTGCACTGGCTACTGTGATTGTGATCGCATCAATTGATGAATATATCCAGCAATTCAGCCCCAATCGGACAGCTTCCATTCGAGATGTAGGAGTTGATCTGATTGGTGGTCTCTGTGGTGTTATGTTATGGATAGCGGGCGTAGCGATCTATCGAAAATTAAGTTCATTTAGCCGCTATCATCGCTAAAGAACGTGATTTCCCAGGAAATTAGATGTATCGTTCAACTTCTACTTGTCTGTCATCCATCATAAGTATGGAGTAGGACAAGGAGGACTGGACATGCTGCGAAGAAGGAACCGGAATGCTTTGCTCAAAAAGATCGGGTTCATCACGATCATTGTATTATTGCTGTGGTTGATTGCCAGAACCATTCCGTATTTGTTTCAGGCAGATACAACGGATGAAGCTGCTGCTGTTGCCGAAGAGTTTTACAAATATGAGCAGACAGGTGACTTCGGCAGTTCGTGGGAACTCTTTCATCCTCTGATGAAAGAGCGGTTTCCCAAGAGTGCTTACGTACAGAACAGAGCACATATATTTATGCAGCATTTTGGCGTGGAAACGTTTGGATTGGAGATGGAAAAGCCGGAGCGCGAGTTTGATGTAACCGTGATCGATGGTGTTAAGCCATTTTCTGAAGCCTACAGAATCCGGGTCACCCAGAAGTACTCAGGTACCTTTGGCCAATTCGATATTGTGCAGACCTGTTATCTGGTAGAGGATGGCGATGAGTGGACCTTACTCTGGTATTATCCAAATCAGAAAAATGAGGATACCTCGCAGGTCGATAATAGTGACTGATCAGGAAATAATATTAACCCATACATTGAACCGAATTGTATCATTTACCTAACATGAGGCTCCATAAATGCGAGACTTTTGTCGCATTTATGGAGCTTTTTTTGTGTTTTGCTTGTTTTTATGGCTGTAAAGCCTTGACATTAGTCCCGGTGTCAAGTAAATTACGAGATAGATACAAAATGTATCAATTTTCAGCGTCTAACGACAAATAACAAGGACTTCTAAGCTCCTTGTGAGGGGAAGGAATATCATTGATCGAAACGGGCCGCTTTTACTGTGTCAGTTGTGGGATGATTGTGTCGGTCACTAGAAGCTCTGTCGAAATGAAGGAAGAGGGCAATGGAGGCAATCACGTATTTCGCACCGGATTCTATCGGAGTGAAATGCCGCTTGGATGCTGTGAAGCGTGTGTAGTTGAAGCGAAATGTCAGGGGAAATCCCAGTTTGCGGGACAATATACTAAAGATTATGATACACTATGTTCATATGAGAAACGGGCATGAATGATGTGCTCGTCCATGAAGGAGGGGATTGAATGCAGCAGGAGCCGGTCGTCCGGATTCAGGGCGTCAGCAAAATCATATCCTCCCGATCATTGGTCAGCGACCTGACTCTGGATATTTCTCCGGGGCAGGTTTTTGGTTTTTTAGGACCTAATGGCGCGGGGAAAACAACAACGATTCGGATGATGGTTGGACTGATGTCCATCAGTAAAGGTGATATTTTCATCTCGGGACACAGTGTGAAGAATGAATTTGAGAAGGCGGTAGCCCAGGTAGGAGCTATTGTGGAAAATCCGGAAATGTACAAGTTTCTGACCGGGTACCAGAATCTCGTTCACTTTGCCCGCATGTCGCCGGGAGTTACGAAGGAACGTATTGCTGAGACGATTGAGCGTGTGGGGCTTACGGCCCGTATTCACGATAAGGTCAAAACCTATTCACTGGGCATGCGCCAGCGTCTGGGTGTCGCGCAAGCGATATTACATAAACCGAAGCTGCTTGTACTGGATGAGCCGACTAATGGTCTGGACCCACAGGGTATACGGGAACTGAGAGATTATTTGCGTCAGCTTACCCAAGAGGAAGGTATTACAGTCTTTGTATCCAGTCATTTGTTGTCAGAGATGGAGCTGATGTGTGATACGGTGGCCATCATCCAGAATGGCAAGTTAATCGATGTAAGAAACCTTCGGGCTGAAGCCGGTTCGGATGCATTAATCGAAGTTGCTTTTGAGCTGAATGATGCAGATCGTGCTGCGGATCTGATTCAGGGTGCTGTCGTACAGGGCAATGTCCTGGTGATGCGGGTGTCTCGTGAGCAGATTCCGGATATCAATGCCAAGCTGGTTAGCGAAGGGTTTCAGGTATACGGTATTCGTAACGTGACTCACACCCTGGAAGAACAATTCTTGCAAGTCACTGGGGGTGGAGGCATTGGGTAGTTTTGGTAATCTGATATTGAACGAGAATATGAAAATTTTCCGTCGTCCCCGTACCTGGATCATGTTATCGATTCTGGCGCTGATCTCGCTATTAATGCCAGTGTTACTGCGAGAAGGAATGGGATCCAATGAAGTTTTGTACTGGGAAGCGGCTGTAACGACCATCCAGATTACGTTTTTCCTGAACACGATCTTCTGTGTCGTGATTGCAGCGGAATCGGTTGCGGGCGAATTCACCTGGGGAACCATTAAGCTATTGCTGATTCGTCCATGGTCACGAAGCAAAGTTCTTGCTTCCAAGTATCTGACCGTCGTTGGCTTCAGCATTGTCAGTACACTGCTGATCATCGCGATGGCCATGCTAACGTCTTATATCCTTTTCTCGCATGATGCTCCGGGAGGAAGCAGTAGTCCGGCTACGAATGCTCTGACGTTATGGGGATATTTGTACGTTGATCTGTTCATTACGCTTGCGATTGCCTTTATGGTGTCCTCCGTATTTCGTTCAGGTGCACTTGCGATTGGATTATCCCTGTTCATTATGTTCTCACAGAGTATCTTTTCACTCATATTCAATCCGGTCCGTTATGAGTGGGCCAAGTATGTTCTGTTCAACAACATGGATCTTAGCAAATACATGACCTCCGGGGCGGATTTTGCGCTAATGGGTGGTCCAAGTGCGGGAATGACACTGGGTTTCTCCATTGCAGTTCTGGCGGTGTATTACGTTATTTTCATGGTGATTTCCTGGGTTGTATTCAGCAAAAGAGATGTGGCAGGCTAACGCCTGCTTCTTTTTTTTGCTCCAATGTTTGTTTTGGAAAGAAAATAAGTGTATATTCAGCATCGCCTGTGGCATGACTGTCATTTAAGGGTACTTAGTATCATAAGTAAATGACTAGATATACATATGAACGCCGCAGTCACTTTGGCAGAGCAGCGCATGGAGGGATCACGTTTCTTGATAAATAACAAGTTCTACCGCATATGCACAGCGATTATTCTGCTGCTGCTCATCGTGTATCTGGGGGAAAAAGTGAACTTTATTTTCAGCCCCCTGACCTCACTGATTCACATCATCATCATTCCGCTGCTGATTGCTGGTTTCTTCTATTATCTGCTGCGCCCGCTTGTCGATTATATGGAAAGGCATAAGATCAAACGTGCATTGTCAGTTCTAATTATTTATGTCGTAATTGCATTAATACTTGCAGGTTTTAGTGTGCTTGTATGGCCTTCCCTGCGTGAACAATTGATGAATTTCGTGGAGAATGCTCCAGCGTTGGTTACTTCACTCAGCGATCAGTTGAATGCACTTGAAAGGAGCAATGTTGTATCCAGATACCTGCCTGATGATTCCAATCTATTCTCACGATTATCCGATGTTCTGAGCCAAGGGATCACTCAGGTAACCAATTATGTCTCCGGGTTATTCTCCGTGGTATCCAATCTGGTTATTATTCTGGCAACGTTCCCGATCATGTTGTATTACATGCTCAAGGAAGGCAGCAAGTTTGGAACGAATCTGACCTTATTGTTGCCAAGGCATTATCGGAAGGATGGGGAAGAAACCGTCCATGAGATCGATGAAGCACTAAGCAACTATATTGTTGGCCGGGTTATTGTTAATGTAGCCCTGGGGATTCTGATGTACATCGGTTTTCTCATCTTAGGTTTGCCTTACGCATTGCTGCTGACTGTTGTATCCATTATTCTGAACTTCATCCCTTATGTGGGTGCTTTGCTGGCAGCTATTCCGGTTGTCATTGTTGCGTTTATCGAATCACCTTCGATGGCGATCTGGTCCCTGGTTATCATTGTAATCGCACAGCAAATTCAGGATAACCTGATCTCACCGTATGTCTATGGCAAACAGCTCGATATTCATCCACTGACTACCGTTATCCTTTTGCTCGTGGGGGCTGACCTGGGAAATATCTTGGGTATGATCATCGTTATTCCCCTGTATATGATTATAAAAATTATAGTTCGCAAGATCCATTATCGGATTGTTGAGGATAAGACTGAACTCTGAATGGAGTTAGAAATACATCTCTGTCATATGCTCGACTAATGTTTGTTCTTGAATCACATCGATAAGCTCATCAGGATAAGCAGCATATCAATGGTGAAGGGGGTCAGGTAAGTTTGCCCTCGCCATTAATAGGCGGCTTTTTTTTCATATATATTGCTCACTCATGTTATACCTGTTATACTTGATATATAACAGATAACAAAAAGAAGGTGAACTCTTGATTATTCAACTGGATATGCAATCCGAACTTCCCATCTATTCGCAACTTGTTTATCAAATTATTGAAGGCATTGCTAGTGGTGAGTTACAGCTAGGTGAGGCGTTACCTTCGGTTCGGAATTTGGCCGCAGATATCGGTGTTAACCTTCACACCGTCAACAAGGCTTATACACTACTCAAGCAAGATGGATACATTCTGGTTCATAGACAAAAGGGAGTTGTAGTGAACCCTGATGGAATGCCTGGTTTAACGGATGATTTTTTGAAAAAGCAGCAAAGAGAATTAAGACCGATTATTGCGGAAGCGATCTGTCGTGGAATGACCAAAGAGGAACTATCTGCAGTGTTAGACCAAATGTATGATGATGTGAAGATGGGTCACAACAGAGAATAACGAATCAAGGGAGTGTGTTATGTATGCAGTTATTTAGTATATTACCTATCATTTTAATTTTTGCTCCATTAGCCTTACTTCTATCCTTTGCACCATATTTGACAAGGGAAACCATTAGCTTTGGGGTTACGGTAAGTCAATATAATTACTACACACCCATCTTACGTAAGCTAAGGAGTACGTTTGCTACAGTAAGTCTGATCGGAAACGGGATGATTATGCTTGTCTGTCTGTATTTTCTCCGATCTGCTAATGAAGATTCTACCGCAATGATTACCGGTGTTAGCACAATGATATTTATTGTGTACTGGGCAGCACTACACATCTTATTTCATTTCAAGATGAAAAAGATAAAAGGAACACTTACAACTGTAGAAGCACCTCAAAGAGTGAAAATCGATACCACCTTCCGCCAAAATAAACTCACCTATTCCAACTATTGGTTTCTCATTCACATGGCTATTATTGCAGCCATTGCGATCATTTCGATCCTGAATTATAAATCACTACCTAACGTCATTCCAATAAAATATGATCTTCAGGGCCATGTCACTTCCAGTGTGCCTAAAACCTACTTCTCGGTACTGGCTATTAATTTTGTACAGCTAGGAATCATTGCACTTATGATGTTGGTTAACTGGAGTATTAAATCAAGCAAACAACAGCTTACTACGTCTAATCCGGGCCAATTTGCTGCTGAAAATATTCAATTCCGCCGTAAATGGTCCCTATTTACGCTTGTAACAGGCTTACTTCTTACCATCTTATTTGCCTTCATTCAGATCAATATGTTCGTCCCTAATCTGGTCTTGTTAACAGCTATTAGCTTCATCACTCCTGTGGTGATCGTGTTAGGTGTTGTATGGCTGTCTCTCACAGGCAGACAAGGCGGTGGGAAAATTCGTAATCAACAAGAGGATCATGAACGATCTAAGGAGCAGCCTGTGAATGACGATGATTATTGGAAGCTTGGGTTTATTTACTTCAATGCCAATGATCCTTCTTTAACCATAGAAAAGCGTTATGGAATAGGCTGGACAATTAACTTCGCTCGTCCAGTATCTTGGGTCCTGTTGTTATTCATCATTGCTATTGTTGTTATAAGTATAGTCCTGAGCCAATAAAGGCTCATAATTCTATGCATATAATAGATGAAATTAATTATTAGGAGGAGTTATTACAATGAACAATTGGAAAAAGCTATTACTTTCTCTTACTTTCGTAGGTCTCATTCTTCCGGTAACATCCATCTCAGAAGCTGCTGAAAAATCCGCTGGTAGTGAAAATCTTGTTCCTGTTCGTGAGATTGCAGAAAAGAATGGGGCAGAGGTATCTTGGCAACAAAAAACAGGACAAATCACAATACGAAAAAGTGAGCTTACGATTATAGTTAAGGTAGGAGAGAAACAGGCGATGGTGAATGGGCAAGCCATATCCTTAGACAATCCTGTTCAGTTAACGAAAGGAACTACCTATATGGATGGGGCATTTCTTTCCGAGACGCTGAAGGCAGCACCTGAGGATATATTCATTTCCCTTATAAGTGAGGGCGATGGCCAGGAGGCTGCCAAGTATGTTCATACCTCTGTGAGTGGAGTGTTGTCACCCACGTTGTTGAGTCAGCTGTGGGGAGCTTTAGAAGGACAAAATGGCAAAATTACAAGTGAAGCCATAGCTAAGCATGTAGAAAATAATACAGTGCATCGCAATGTTACCTATACGTTCAAAACAGAGCTGACTCGTTTAAATATTACGGTCAGAATGAATCAAAACGGACTTGTGGATGATTTGCATATTGCCGCCGCTACGCCAGATGTGTATCAAAAACCAAGCTACGACGACCCATCTGCCTATACAGAACAAGACATTACGGTTGGTCAGGGTGATTTAGCTTTGCCAGGGACATTAACTTTGCCCAAGGGAGAGGGACCTTTCCCGGTTGTCATTCTGGTACATGGATCTGGGCCTAGCAATCAAGATGCTGCCATTGGTGGTGCAAAGCCGTTTCGCGATCTTGCGGTAGGTTTGGCTTCACAAGGAGTTGCTGTATTAAGATACGATAAGGTTACGTATGAGCATACCTATAAGGTGGCTTCACAGCCTAAATTCACATTAAAGCAAGAGAGCGTAGTTCAGGTAAACGATGCAGTGGAATTCCTTAAAAAGAATGCACATATTGATTCTACAGCGATTTTTGTAGCTGGACATAGTCAAGGCGGGTTTGCAATGCCGTTAATCATTGCTGAGGATAAACAACATGATATTGCAGGAAGTATTCTACTTGCTGCACCAAGTAGTAGCTTTGCGGATGTGCTTACCGAGCAGCAGGACGAATTGGTAGAGCGGATGAAGCAGCTTGGTTTAGACACGGATGTCATTCAAGGGCAAGCTGATTTTTATAAAAATGTGGCTGCGATGGTTAAAGATCCAAAATATTCTGTAGATCATCTTCCTGAGGCGTTTCCACTTCAACCTGCTTATTGGTGGTTTGAGCAAAGAGACTATGTGCCTGCGGAACTGGCTAAAACACAAAATACACCTATGCTTGTTATACAAGGCGAAAACGATGTGCAAGTGTCTATGAATCAATTCCAAACCTGGAAATCGTCTCTTCAAGGTCATTCCAATGTAACGTACAATAGCTATCCAAAGGTAAATCATCTTTTATCCAGCTATGATGGACTTTCAATCGGTCAAGAGTACGCTGAGCCATCTAATGTCTCCAAAGCCATTATCGATGATATTGCGAAGTGGGTATTAAAATCAAACTAAAAACGGGAGTTCCATTCTTGGGTTGAATGATAATTTGGAGAAGTGACGGATAGGGCGAGATATAATAAGAAGAGGAGCACTTACCAAAATAGGCAAGTGCTCCTCTTCTTATTTATAAAATTGCTTTATTTATAAAATTGCTTTATTTAGACCAATTGGACTCTTTCTCGTCTTCATCGGTATAATCAGACATGGTCAGTGGTTCCTTGGGAACAACGGCCACTTTGTAGAACCGATTCTTGTCTTTTTCCAGCAGAACAAAGATTAGATTCTCGAACTCATATTCTTCCTGTTCGTTCATCTCGGGACGATGGCTGTAGAGCCATCCACCAATGGTGTCCCACTCATCTGCATCCAGGCTGGACATAAACATGTCGTTCACCTTCGATAAGGAAACCTTGCCATCCATAATGACATAGTTCTCATTGATGACTTGAATATCTTCCACTTCGTCTGCGTCGAACTCGTCGCGAATCTCACCAACAATCTGCTCAAGCACATCCTCGATGGTTACAATTCCGGAAGTTCCTCCATATTCGTCGACAAGTACGGCGATATGTACGCCATCCTTCTGCATTTTCTTGAGCAAGTCCTTCACAGGAGTTGTTTCGTGAACAGCCGATACAGGCTGAATCAGGGAGGATAGATCAACAGGTTCATCGTTTCCGTAAAGTTCCAGGAAGAATTGTTTCGTATTAATGATACCGATGATATCGTCTTTACTCTCATTCACTACTGGAAAACGTGTATATTGTTCTTCACGAATGATCTCCAGGTTTTCCTCGTTTGTTCTATTCACATAAAGGCAGACCATATCGGTCCGGGGTACCATGATTTCTTTGGCTAACATCTCATCAAAAGCAAAGATCCGGCTTACATAACCGAATTCAGCTTGGTTGATTTTACCACTTTCAAAGCTTTCATTAATGATGATCTGCAACTCTTCTTCGGAGTGTGCATCTTCATGTTCAGAAGCAGGTTTGATTCCGAACAGTTTCACCAGTTGGTTCGCTGAGCCGTTTAACAGCCAGATAAAAGGATACATAATTCGGTTAAACCAGATGATAGGTGTAGACGTCAGCAGTGCAACAGTCTCGGCTTTCCGGATTGCAATCGTTTTTGGAGCGAGTTCACCAACCACAACATGCAGATACGTGATGGAAGCAAACGCGATTACAAACGATAAGAATGAAGAAACCGCCTCAGGAATTTGCAAGCTTTCGAACACAGGGTGGAGAATCTTCTCTACCGTTGGTTCACCCAGCCAGCCCAGTCCCAGAGATGTGATCGTGATTCCAAGCTGGCAGGCAGACAAATATCCGTCCAGATTGGCAACGGCTTGTTTAACAGCCAGCGCACGCTTGTTTCCTTCTGCAATCATTTGATCGATCCGGCTCGGACGAACCCGTACCAGAGCGAATTCCACTGCGACAAAAAACGCCGAAAGTCCTATCAAAAAAGCAACCAATACTAAATTTAACGCATACCTCTCACTTTCCATTCACTGCTCTTCTCCTTTAGGTAATAAGTTTTTAACGATTATTATATCTAATTTCACGTAAGAAGACCACCTCCAGACAAAGAAATGAGGAAGAGTCTGGAAGGTGAAATGAGCAGATTGGCGTCACAATGCGAATCTGCTCCATCATTAAACTGATATGTAGAAGGTAACACAGTCAGAATATACAATGAACGAAGTAGAAATTTGAATTTCCAGAATCAAGTATTCCGTCTGCTTATGTAAAGTTTTATCTAAGCAAACGTTACGAATAGGGGGTACATTGGGTATCTATGATTAGCTGTATACATAATCGTCAAAGATGTGTAGGTGAGAGAAAGGCAAGGCCATGAAGCTTGCCACCTGAGGAGGAAGCCGAATGTTCTGGCTGGTCATTATATTACTCGTATTTATTTTCCAGGCAGCCACAATTCTTTTGCTGGAATTTCGTAATCCGGCTAAAGCTGTGGCTTGGCTGTTTATTTTGTTCTGCGTGCCGTTGATCGGTTTTGTAGTGTACTATTTTGTAGCGCAGGATTATAACAAACGAAAAAAACTTCGCAAGGGTGGATCGCGCATCTTCCGTGAAATGAAGGAAACGATCTGGGAACAAGCCCACATCATTGGAGATGTCGAACAGATGCCTGGCGATCGTTTCAGCCACCAGCATCGATTGTTTAACCTGTTATCCCATCTGTCGGAGAGCCCGATTACAGGTTGTAACCACAGTACGGTGCTCACAAATGGTGAAGAGGCATTTGCGGCAATGCTGAGGGAAATGGAAAAAGCAAAGCACCATCTGCATGTGGAATTTTATATTTTCCGTGATGATGTGATCAGTACGAAGTTTCAGGATGTCATGATTCGCAAGGCACAGGAGGGCGTGAAGGTTCGGTTTATCTGTGACGGTCTCGGCAGCCACAAGATGAAAGGAAGCTTTATCCGTAAACTTCAGGATGCAGGTGTGGAATTCCATTATTTTCTACCGCCACTGATTGCAACGATTGACCGCAGAGTAAACTACCGGAATCACCGTAAAATTGTTGTTGTGGATGGACAGGTTGGTTTCGTGGGTGGCATTAATGTAGGTGATGATTACCTTGGGCAATATCCGGAGGTGGGTTTCTGGCGGGACACACATGTGCAGATTGAAGGAGATGCCGTATACTTTCTGCAAAGTACGTTTCTTAACGACTGGAAATTGGCTGCTGGTGAGCGAATTACCGAACCGCAGCTTGCAGAATTGTTTCCACCCCATATCTGTAGCGGGGAAGAACGAATTCAGATTCTGGCCAGTGGGCCGGATCAGGACTGGGATGCCATTCAGGAGATGTGTTTTGGGGCCATTTCGGTAGCTTGTGAACGGATATACATTACCACACCTTATTTTATACCTGACCCTGCACTGTATGAGGCACTCAAAACAGCTGCTGTCAGTGGTGTCGATGTAAGAATTATCATTCCGTATCAATCCGATTCTAGGCTCGTGCATCTGGCGTCACTTTCATATGTGGAGGAACTATTGAGAGCAGGTGTGCAGTTCTTCCAATATCGCAAAGGTTTTGTACATGCCAAAGTGATGATTGTGGATGATTTGCTCGCTACAGTCGGAACTGCCAACATGGATATGCGCAGTTTTTTCTGTAATTTTGAGTTGACGGCTGTCCTGTTCGAGTCCTCTGCGATTCATCGTCTGATCACTGACTTTGAACGTGATCTCGGGGAATGCAGTCAGATCGATGGGAAGGTATTTCAGAAGCGTTCACGATGGCAAAAAGGCGCAGAAATGCTTTCTCGGATGCTTTCTCCGCTTCTTTAGCCGATTTAGGGCAGATTTCTGAAGATAAGTTCACTTTTTGTGAATTTATCTTCTTTTTGCTAAGTATTTTGCGCAAATTTGATCTTTTATGATATAATAGATATATAAATCATGTCTTGGCGAAGGAGGGGAGTCTGCGGGAAAACAGGCTCCCTTTTGCTCTCTTTTGAAAGTGCAAACCGGGATGAATAACATTTTGAATCCATTTTATATCGCCTTTAGATGCTTGCGCTGTATAGCCAGGGTACATATAGAACGCAGTTTGCTGTTCTCCATATGTAGATTCACCCTGAGTATTTAAATGATTTATAAAATGGATTCACACACTGATTTAACGGGGGGGATACCATGTCCAATGTAACGGTGAAAGAACTAACAGCCAAGCAAGCTGACCGCGGGGTCAAAAGCTCGGTGTTTACATTAAAGCTGCTGCAACGTATTGTGATGATTCTGATCGGTGCTGCACTAATGGCTGTATCGCTTGAAGTGTTTCTCGTACCGAATGGTGTTATTGATGGTGGGATTACGGGGATTTCAATTATGGTGTCAGAACTTACAAATTTGCCACTCGGAGTATTCCTGACCTTGCTCAACTTGCCTTTCCTGATTCTGGGTTACAAGCAGATTGGTAAAACATTTGCGTTATCCACGCTGCTGGGGATTGTGGTCATGTCCATCGGGACATCATTATTGCACCATGTTCCTGCATTAACACCAGGGGAGCCTTTGCTCGGAGCTGTATTTGGCGGATTGATCCTGGGTGTGGGTGTTGGACTTGTCATTCGGTCTGGCGGTTCACTGGATGGTACGGAGATTGTGGCCATCTTGCTTAGTGAGAAGTCACCTTTGTCTGTAGGACAGATCGTATTGTTCATTAACGTGTTTATTTTCGCAGGTGCAGGATTTGTATTCGGCTGGCCGAATGCCCTGTATTCCATGATTGCATATTATATTGCGATGAAGATGATTGATATTGTGAATGAAGGACTTGATCAGTCCAAATCGGTATGGATCATTAGTGAGAAATATCGTGATATCGGTTCAGCCCTGACAGACCGTCTTGGTCGTGGTGTAACTTTCCTGGATGGAGAGGGCGGATTCAGCGGGGACGAGAAAAAGATCATTTTTGTCGTGATCACCCGTTTGGAAGAAGCGAAGCTGAAGACCATCGTTGAAGATTGGGACCCGCAAGCCTTTGTGGCTATCGGTAACATTCATGACGTGAAGGGCGGACGTTTCAAGAAAAAAGGTATCCATTAGCGATTGATATACACATGAATGATAATAGCCGACACCCTTGTGATGAGGGAGTCGGCTATTTTTTCTTCAAATGTTTGAGAATGTGTTCAACGGGTTGGGGTTCAACAGCTGCGATTAAATCGCCGGTTTTGTTCAAGCGTTCAATAATGTTCATCAGATGGTAATCCTGGATGGAGGTGTTGCTTCTAACCTCATCCCAGGTAAGGGGTGTGGAGACAGTGGCGCCGGATTTGGCACGTGGTGTATAGGGAGCGGCAAGGGTCTTGCCTCCATAATGCTGGAGATAGTCAAAATAAATGCGGTCTCCACGGTCCTTTTTGAGTCGTTCCAGTGTGAACAGATCCGGGTGCTTCTGAGTGACATATTTGCCTACAAAATAACCGATCTCTCTCAATTCATCAAAGGTTACCCCCTGCACAATGGGAACGATGATTTGAACTCCTGTTGCGCCCGAAGTTTTGGGGATGGACCTCAGACCAAGGGAAGTCAGGGTTTCGCCAACGATGAGTGCAGCTTGCATAATCCGGGGTTCATGTTCCTGAGAGGGGTCCAGATCAATCATCCATTCACTGGGCAGATGGCTTCCCACAGTATGCAGAGAAGGATGAAATTCAAGTGCAGCCAGATTACCGAGCCATAACAATTCGGGAAGTCCGTTCATGACCACATAGCGGATGCCGTCGTGAACTTCAGTGCGCACATAATCTGGTACAGGCTCAGGGGCATTCTTTTGATAGAAAAATGTTCCTCCGGCGCCGTGGGGATATCTTATCGTGGTGAGAAGTCGATTGCTCGTATACGTGAGCAGATAAGGAGCCAGAGCGGCCAGCTTTTGCAGATAGATGGCTTTGGTAACACCTGCTTCCGGCCATAAGAGCTTGTCCGGGTTGGTGACCGTCAGCTCAGTGCCTTCTATTATGATGGTTCCTTGGATCTTAGGGGCCATACAGAACACCTCCTATTGTGTAATGAGTCTTTGAGTCACTAGGCTGAAACACGAGTGGTGCGATCTCCTCCTCATTGAAGAAGCTGGTTCGCCAGACAATCCTCACGGGTTACATCCGCGAAGGTCTGAATACTGGGATGGCGTAGAGTGTTATGATGAGTCAGCTCCATATATTGCACTTTGACTCCTATTCGTGGTTCCACCCAGGTGGTCTCCGCACTGCGCTCGGGTACATTATGGAACGGTCTGTCCTGCCTGATCAGAGGCTCGACTTGATGTGTGAGTTCCCGCCACGTATTGGAGTTCAGCTTGCCAGTCCCGACATGACCAATATAGACAAAGTTTGGCCCATTATATACTCCGACCGCGACGGCATTCACAATACCGCTCCGGTACGTGACTCCCCCGATCATGGCATATACATCATGCATGATTTTGACCTTCTGCCAGCGCTGGTCCTTGCCCTGTATGCCATAACTGCTGGTGAGATCCTTGCAGACAATGCCTTCCATCTGATGTTGTCTCATGACTGTAAGCAGGGAAGCGGCATCAAGTGTATTGGTGACCTCCTGAACATGGGGAGCGGTGTTAAGGATCTCGTGCAACAGGCGCTGTCGATCTGCCAAAGGCTGATCCGTCACCCATTTCCCCTCATAGAACAGGATATCAAATACCATATATGTGACCGGAATCTGATGTATGGCTTGGGCGATACCTTCGGGTCTGCTCATCCGATCCCGCCGAAGAACATGATAAAACGAAGGTTTTCCGGTATCCGGGTCCAGCGCAATAACTTCTCCATCCAAGATATAGGAGGAGCCTGAACATAAATTGCGTGGTGTTACCAACTCGGGATACTGTGCAGTTCGATCATGTAATCTGCGATTCACCAGGCGCAGCTCCTGCCCGTCCTCATAGGCAAGCATGCGGACTCCATCCCACTTGATCTGGGCAATCCATTGCGGCCCTGTGGGCAAAGTATCTCTGGAGATAGGCTCGAACGGAATCAACGGTTTAAACATGGGGAACTCCTCTCTCGTATCAACCAATTAGCTCAGGTTAATTCGGAATTTAGTTATATTTTTTGAAAACGGGATTTCATATGATGCACCAAAATGAGCAGTAACGGAAGTGCTATGCCACAGGTCAGATCCCAATCAATCCAATAGGGAATAACGACCTTGAGATAAAAGTTCTCGTTTGGAGAGATTAGAATAGACATGGCGAGAATAAGCATGGCACCCGGCAGGATCAGAGAACGGTGACTGGACAAGCGAAACAGGTGAGCGACGCCCAGGACAAAACCGTAGAAGAAGAGAGCGGCTTTGAAGAAAACAGCGATAATCCAGACCGATGTCATGAAGGCTTCAATACGTTGCATAAAGTTTCCGATATTGATCTTCTGTGAAAGGTTGAATGAAGCGAACCAATGATGCTGGGTCATCCATGGTCCCATGACGAGCAGACACATACTTAACGTCAGTGTGAGTAACAATCCGCCAATCATCCCTGCTAACAGAATGTCCTTCTCCAGATGGGGCTCATTTTTCGTGTAGGGAAAAAGCATCATGAAGATGCACAACTCGCAGTAAGGATATGTGAGTACAGCAACAAAACCTTTGAATGGATCAAGAAATCCTTGTGCAAGCACAGGTTGGATGTTAGCTAAATGTATATGGGGGATTAGACATATCGTCAGAATAAGCAGAAACAACACGATCAGAGGAAGAAAGACCTCAGCAGTCTTACCAATGCTCTCGAGACCCGACAGAAGCCCCCAGACAATCGCACACATAAAAACCAAATGCAGAATCAGTAATGGAGATTCCGGTAAGATCTGGGTAGACATAAAATCGCCAATCTCCCTAATGAACGTTGAGGTACTGATCAGGAAATAAAAGAGATAAAAAGAACCAAACAAGGTCCCGATCCAGGGTCCCAGTGTTCGAAGGGCATTTTGCATCAGATTCAACCGGGGATGCAGTTTGTAGGCAACAAGCATAATGAAGAGTATGCCAAGGCCCCCTGCGACACCCAACAAGGCTGATAACCAGGCATCCTGATGAGCGTAGGATGTGATCATGGAAGGGAAGACCAGAATTTGCTCCCCAATTGTGCACAGGAACAGGAGTGAAGCGAGCTGTCTAACAGTCAAACGTCCCTTTTCGATCATGAGGTATCTCCTTAATATATCTTGTCTATGTATTGGTTAGAATGCACCAATTGTGCCAGTTTTATAAAAGCCAACTCAAAAAGCCCGTGCAGCCGATCTCTCTGTGATGTAGAGAAATCAGTTACCCGGGCTTAATAAAATGTGGTTAAGCAAACATATTGGAACGCCTTAACAAAATCAGTTCGCAGTTATCAGACGTATCCGAATATTTTGTGGATCTACCGTAAACCAAGTATCCTCGACTTGTGTAACGACTGCACCAGATTGACGCAATTGCTCTAGTGCCTGTTCTACTTGATCCTTTGTGGCGTAGACAATGGTGAAGTAGTCAATTCCTGTAGCGTTATCTGGATTGACAGGTGCATTCACTCCTGCCCAGATATTGAGTCCCAGATGATGATGGTAGCCGCCTGCGGATACAAATAGTGCTGACATGTTCGCGAAGTTACCCACGATATCAAAACCGAGTATGCCGGTGTAGAAGTTGCGAGCTTCTTCCAAGCTGCGGACGTGAAAATGTACGTGACCAATAACGGCGCCAGCAGGCAGACCCTGCCAAGGTTCATTCTCCGATATGGCAAACAGGCTTTCCACATCAACAGGATCACTTGCCATCACGTAGTTATTGTCGCTATCCCGTTTCCAGGTATCACGTGCACGGTCGGCATAGATCTCAATCCCGTTCTGATCGGGATCGGAGATATAGAAGGCTTCGCTGACCAAGTGATCGCCTTGGCCGATATCGATACCGGATGCAGCCAGATTACGAAGAGCAAGACCCAGGGACTTACGGTCAGGCAGCAGGATGGCGAAATGATACAAGCCAGCGTGTGAGCGTTCCGGCAGGGTAATTCCATCCGTGAGCTCTTCCAATCGCAGCAGGGACTGTTTTCCGTCGGCTGTCAACGTTGCCACTTTGCCACTACGCTCCAGTAATTTCAATCCAACCACATCGGTATAGAACTTAATTGAACGGTCCAGGTTCATAATTCGAAGACTCACTTCACCCAGATGGGTTGTGGCAGGGATTTGATACGTTGTATTCATGATTGTTTCCTCCTGATAATAGATAATATGGGTTCTCGTTTGATTGTGTATATGCGTTGAAAACGGATTATTAAATTGCATACTGTTGAAGCAGAATTACAGCGTGACTGTATAATCATAAATAAGTTACTTTTCATAAGTTAATATAAAATATAAATAAGCCTTCGTCAATCGTATTTTACGATTATAGTTGGAGTTTTATTGACAAGAACTGCTTCAATAGTTCTGTGTAAAACAAAAAAATCCGACTGTAAAGCCGGACTTGAGTTGAACGCATTACACATGCATATAACGGAATCGGTCTTGCCTTAGCGACATTCAAACTTTTGGTTTAGGTGTCGCCTTTTTTCTTTTGGCTGGTGTAGCAGGTGTATCGGATTCTCCTCCGGCAACTGCTTGAGCAGGCGTTTTTCGCGGTGCGCGTTTCTTAGGTTTGGCCGTTGTTGTCCCAGGGTCAGCCGGAATAGGCTTCACCGCCTCGATACTTGCCTGCAAGGCTGCCATCAAATCCATCACATTGGCTTCAGGTTTGGCTGGAGCAATCTTGATTTCTTCGCCCGCCACTTTGTGCTGAATAAGATCCAGCAGTTTGCTGCGATAGTCATCGGTGTATTTACCGGGTTCAAAAGGTGTGGACAATTGATCAATCAGCAACTTTGCCATCGTGAGTTCCTTTTCATTCACGTTCTGCACTTCCGGCAAGTTGGGCACCTGGGAGACAGGACGAATCTCATCCGGATAGAAAATCGTCTCCATAGAGAGGCAATCTTCCAGTACACGTATGGCAGCCAGGCTGCTCTTCGAGCGAATAGAGATTTTGGCGATGCCAATTTTGCCGGTATCCCGCATCGCATTCATCAACAGCTGGTAGGCATTTCCCCCAGCCTGATCGGGCGATAGGTAATATGTTTTTTGAAAATAGATCGGATCAATCTCAGTCAAGTCGACAAAATCCAGTATGGTAATGGTTTTGCTGGTGGAATCATTCAACGCTTCTAATTCATCTTTCTCGAAAAGTACAAACTTTCCTTTTTCATATTCATAGCCCTTGGTGATCTCTTCCCACTTCACATCCACTTCACAGGATGGACATTGACGAACATAAGCGAGCGGGCTACCGCAGACTTTATGGATATAGCGCATGGAGATGTCTTTGTCTTCGGTAGCCGAGAACATTTTGACAGGGACATGCACAAGGCCAAAACTGATTGCACCTTTCCAGACGGTATGCATAGATCGGCTCCTTTCAAAAGGTTGTTCAAAAATTCCATCTTCTCTGTACTAAAACCGGACTTTTTGAACACGGATTTATATTCAATAGTATGGGCATCTGGCGCGAGGGATAATCGTCTTGTAGACGAACGAATTCGTATGGTTCGGCGAGACTCGGGGATGATAACAGAAACATGCTTCGGATTCCAACAGGAAGATGAGCATGGGATAAGTAAAGTAGTTATTCTCGCAGCACATATGCCGGGAGGTGCAATATTGAAGAACAGACGTGATGAGGAAGAAGCTCACAAGCATGCATTTTCTCCGTATCCTCTTGCCAAAGCCGAAAGTGCTGAAGAATTCTATACACCTGCTACAGCTGTGAACTGGGAAGCGGTCACTTCGGAAGAATTGCCCCTTGATCGGGAGTCGTTCATGCTTGACATTGACCGGATGGTGAATGAAGGGTTAGGCGGGGGACAGGTTACGGAAGATAACGGTTATATTGGTGAAAGTACAACAGATAGCATGGTTCGAGAGTCACATGATGATCCGGAAGGGGAGTATGAATAAGATGATGGATGCAAAACGCGCCAAAGCGATCTATGATTCCAAGGATACCATTGCCGTTACGCTGGAGGGAGATCCAGTCTGGATCGAGAATGTGGATGAAGCCAATGGCATGGCAACCGTTCAGGTCGGCAGCAGGCCGGGAAATACCCAGACGGTTCGTGTGGATCGCTTGGAGGAGTAGATACAAGTAGCATATAGTTATTGAGGAATTCGAGAATGAATAAACGGAGAAATATATGCATAACACGGCCGGTACCGAGAGGTGCCGGTTTTTGGTTTTTCCTAGTAGGTGCCTGAAACTTCGAAGGAAGCGAGTTTTGAGACACGTCTAATAATGCATGTTATATTTCCGCTTGCCTCCTTGGATGTTGCGGGGGAAGAAAGGGACCGATATAATAAGGTTCAAAGTGAACTCAGGCGGCTGGACCGCCAAAGGTGGGGCGAATATTGAATCAGACGCACGAGCAGTGGGTGTATCAATCCCATGGCATTGCAGATACAGAAGCACTCGCTTCCGCACTCGCCAGACAGGCAAACACCGGCATGGTGATTGCTTTGGATGGTGATCTGGGCGCGGGAAAAACGGCATTTTCACAGAAATTTGCCTGGCATTTGGGTGTACGTGATGTGGTAAGCAGTCCCACATTCACGCTAATCAAGGAGTACGAAGGGCGTCTGCCTTTATATCACATGGATGTTTATCGCATATCGCTGGAAGAAGCGGATGAGCTTGGACTTGATGAATATTTCTATGGAGCCGGAGTCAGTCTGGTGGAGTGGTCGAGTATCATTCCCGAATTGCTGCCGCAAGAGCATTTGCATGTGCAGATTGAAACAACGGGCCTGGAGGATCGAACGATTACACTGGATGGGTACGGCGAGACTTATGCAGCCATGTGCCGACAGTTCAGACAGAATGGAGTCAAATGATGATGGAAGATTTACAAAAAGAGCCGCGTCAGCGGTTTTTGGCGTTGGATACATCCACCGCAGTGATGGCAGCTGCGATGATGGAAGATCATGCGCTTCTGGAAGAACGCAATGAACGGGCTGAGCGTAACCATTCGGTACACGTCGTACCGGTGATGGAGCAGCTGCTGGCCGCCAGCAACACACAGCCTGGGCAACTTGACGGCATTGCCGTTGGCGTTGGCCCAGGCTCGTACACGGGCATCCGCATTGCGGTGACCGCGGCGAAGACACTGGCCTGGGCGTGGGACATCCCCGTAGCCGGGGTGTCCAGCCTTCAGGCCCTCGCCTGGGGCGGCTGGCACAGCGGCCTCGCCGCCAAGGCGGAAGCTGCGGCAGAGGATGCCGCAGCAGGGGCTGGCGGAACGCCATCCGCGGACCAGGGCAGCACAGGTGCTGCCCCTGTCCACTGGATCGTTCCGCTTGTGGATGCACGGCGCGGTCAAGCGTGCACCGCGCTGTTTGCCTCCGCCGGGAGCGATGCACCCCGGCGTCTGGCGCCTGATGCCATCCGCAAGATGGACGGATGGCTGGAAGCCCTCGCCGCCCGCATGGCGGAGGCGGCGCCGGAAGAGCGGCCCGTAGCCGTCTGGATCGTCGGCGAGACGGGCCCTCATGCTGCGGCAGCGGCGGAGCTTCGCTGCCCCGCAGGAACGGCGCTCCAGCTCGTACCTTATGAGCTGGAAGGCCGCTGGGTTGGGCGCCTTGGCGCCGCCGCGCTGCTTGCAGGTCAGCGTGATGACGTGCATGCGCTGGTGCCAAACTACACCCAGCTGTCTGAAGCGGAAGCCAATCTGCTGCGCAAAGGCTAAAAGAGGTTGTTCAAAAAGTCCGCTTTTGATTACGAAGGATACCTGGTGGCATCATCAGCATCGAATATGGAATTCAGCCGAAATAAGCGGGAGGCTTACGAAGAATGTTTCCTTTGGAAACATTGTGGTTGCTCACGTAGTTTACCCTACGCTCCGCTACTCCATTTCTAGCTTCATCCCATCTTCTCGGTACTGAAAACCGGTCTTTTTGAACACGCACTAAAGGGGGAGGGGAAGCAGATGGACAATGTGGCGAATAATAAGCAGGAAGCAACGCTTCAGTTCAGGTTCATGACACTCGCGGATATTCCCGATGTGATGGAGATTGAACATGAGGCCTTTACCCTGCCCTGGACGGAAGAAGCATTTCAAAATGAATTGACACACAATCAGTTTGCTAAATATATGGTGATGGAATTGGAAGGCAAGGCCATTGGCTATGCAGGTATGTGGACGATCATGGATGAAGCCCATATTACCAATATTGCAGTCAGAGGCGCGTACCGTGGACGCAAGCTTGGTGAGAAGTTACTGGATGAATTAATGAGCACAGCGGCTTATCTCGGGATGGAACGAATGACGTTGGAGGTCAGAGTCTCGAACAGCATTGCTCAGCGTTTATATCAGAAAAAAGGGTTTGAATCGGCGGGTCTTCGTAAAGGGTATTACTCCGATAATGGGGAAGATGCGATGATTATGTGGGCGAACTTGCCGTCTGCAGGCCGGAGCGGCGAAGAGGAAGGAAGCGTACTGGATTCATGAACGAACTTAATGAAAAAATAAATTCTGCACCATCCTATATTTTGGCGGTGGAGACAAGCTGTGATGAAACATCGGTAGCAGTAGTCAAAGATGGACGGGAAGTGCTGTCCAATCTGATCTCAAGTCAGATCGAGACGCATAAGGCATTCGGTGGTGTTGTACCTGAAGTGGCTTCACGCAAACACGTTGAAGTCATTACGTTGATGCTGGAACAGGCGATCGAACAGTCCGGCATTCGTCCACGTGATCTAAGTGCAATTGCTGTAACACAGGGGCCTGGGCTGGTCGGAGCACTACTGGTGGGCATCGTTGCGGCCAAAACGATGGCGATGGCACTGGGCAAACCGCTCATTGGCACACATCATATTGCCGGGCATATCTATGCCAACCGACTTACTCATGAACTGCAATATCCAGCGATGGCACTGGTCGTATCTGGTGGACATACAGAACTCGTGCATATGGAATTCGAGGGTAAGTTCAAACTGATTGGTCGTACACGTGATGATGCCGTAGGCGAAGCGTATGACAAAGTAGCACGTGCACTGGGTTGTCCTTATCCGGGAGGCCCACATGTGGACCGGATGGCGTCTGAAGCGGAGGATGTAGTGCCATTACCACGGGTATGGCTGGAAGCAGGTTCGTACGATTTCAGTCTCAGTGGTCTGAAGTCTGCTGTACTGAATGTGCTCAACCAGGCCAAAATGCGCGGAGAAACCTTGGAGCCGTCTGCGGTAGCACGTGGTTTCCAGGAAGCTGTTGTTGAAGTACTGGTGGAGAAAGCCGTTAGAGCAGTTCGTGAATATGGTTCACGTCAACTGTTATTATGCGGTGGTGTTGCAGCTAACCGGGGGTTACGCTCGGCATTACAGGAGCGATGCACGAAGGAAGGGCTTGAACTGTTGATCCCGCCAATGGAATATTGTACGGATAACGCGGCCATGATTGGAGCGGCTGCATATCTGAAATGGCAGCGGGGAGAAATTGCTGAATTTGATGCGAAGGCAGATCCGGGACTTTCTCTGGAGGAATGGTCCGTTCAATCTGTATAGTCAGGCAGTTTGAGATTAAGAGTTGACAGCAGGGATGTAAAGAATGTATATTTAGTTACAAATTTAAACAGGAATTCAGATTCCTGAACTGATAAACGCGATGAACAGGAATAGTAAGGTCAATCCCGGTCTTAGAGAGCTGCGGTATGGTGCAACGCAGTCGAAGGAAACCTGAAACTCACCTGGAAGCGGAACGATGGAACACGGTGACTCCCCGGGAGAATCCGAAGGCCGATCATGGCCCAAAGTACATGGTTACGGGTTGCCTCCGTGAATGGGCCGTTGTCGGTAGGACCGTTATTATAAGGATCAACTGACGATAACTGAGGGGGCTTTCAGGCTGCTTCAAGTGATCCGGATATGCGAAAGCATTCAGGGGTTGTCTTGAATGAACAGGAAGGAAGTCAACAAGAGTGGTACCGCGAAGGTGAACAGCCTGTCGTCTCTTGCATTATTGCATGAGGTGGCAGGCTTTTTTTGATTTTCAAAATAAGGATGAATGAAGTTAGGTCATATTATAAATGTGATGAACGGGAGCAGTAAAATGATAAGGCGCTCAGAGAACTGCGGGGTGGTGCGACGCAGTGGCTAAAATCATTCGAATCTCGCCCGGGAACGGAGCTGTGGAAGCGTGGGGACGATATCAATCGCCCAGTTGTCCTGATGGACAACGACATGTGTTACACAGCAACGGTTAACCCCCGTTATAGGGTGTTTCTCCGAATTCCAGTGGTGTCGTGCGTACACACACATCCAGCGGATTTCGGAGACGACGAGGTGGATGGAGTCTGGCGCAAGCCTGGCCCATCAAGCAAGAGTGGTACCGCGGAGGGGATAATAACCCGCCGTCTCTTATATGAGATGGCGGGTTATTTGTGTTTGCTGCCGGCAGCAGGGTGGGCATGGGAATGAACCATATGGAGATTGAAAAGTCAGAAGGTCAGGGTGTAAGTCGACGTACACCCTGTCATGAGGGTAAGCAGGATATGCATCGAACGAGCAATGAACATGTAACATCAAGTATAGACACTAAATATTCAACAGGCATTAGTGATCACCAAGGACTAAGCTACAAACGACATACGCATTTACAAACAAAATATATAACAGCAGTGACGGCGATCAGCGGGTGTTTTGTGGCTCATGGATCGTAACGAAAATATTTATAAAAATTTGATGGAGGTTGATGGATATGACAACAACTAATAACAAACGCATGATTGAAATTTTTGATACAACGCTGCGTGATGGAGAACAGGCACCAGGAGCAAGTCTGCAACCCGAGCAAAAGATTGAACTGGCACACCAACTGGCTTCTCTGGGTATCGACGTCATTGAGCCTGGATTCCCGATCTCCAGTCCAGGTGAGTTCGCGGCGGTTCAGGCGATTTCGAGACAGTTGCAGAACGTGGAAATCTGCGGATTCGCGCGGGCGGTCAAAGGTGATATCGATGCAGCTGTTCAAGCAACAGCGGATGCAGCACGGCGCCGAATTCACCTGTTTATCTCTTCCTCGGATATTCATATTGAGCATCAACTACGCCGTCCGCGCAGTGAAGTGGTGGCTACCGCTCGTGAGATGGTATCTTATGCCCGCCAGTTCACGGACATCGTAGAGTTCACAGCCATGGACGCTGCTCGTACCAAGATGGACGATTTGATTGAAATGGTAGAAGTCGCCATTGAAGCTGGGGCGAGCATTATCAATCTGCCGGATACGGTCGGATATGCCCTGCCACATGAGTATGGTGAGATGTTCCGCCGGGTGCGTGAGGGTGCAAGGGGCGGCGATCAGGTTCGCTATAGTGCCCACTGTCATAATGATCTGGGCCTGGCCGTAGCCAATAGTTTGGCTGCGATTGCCAATGGAGCTACCCAGATTGAAGTGACCATCAATGGTATCGGAGAACGGACGGGGAACTGTGCACTGGAAGAGCTGATTATGGCGCTGGAGACTCGGGGAGACGCAATTGGTGCAACGACGAACATTAAGCTGAATCAGCTGTATGAGACTTCACGTCAGATTAGCCGTGCGATGCACTTCCCGATTGCGTACAACAAACCAGTGGTGGGACGTAATGCATTCCAGCATGAATCTGGCATCCATCAGGATGGTCTGCTGAAGAATCGGAGCACCTATGAGATTATGGACCCGGAAGCGCTGGGTATCCCACGCAGCATGATTATTCTGGGCAAACACTCCGGTCGTCACGCCCTGAAGGATCGGGTTCGCAAATACGGTTTTGAGCCGGATGAGCAACAGATGGAGCAATTGTATGAGGTGTTCAAAGAAACCGCAGACCAGCAAAAAGTGGTCAGTGACGACCAGTTATTACAGATGGTTAGCCAGACTATGAATATTCCTGCACAGGACTATGAACTGGTTGAATTGCAGGTGACAGCGGGCAGTATGACGGATCGAATGGCCGCCGTTCGCATTCGCACAAGCGCTGGAGAACAATCTTACTCCGCTGTTGGCGGTGGACCCGTGGATGCAACCATCCGTGCGATTGGTCAGAGCATTTCCGATGATATTGCATTTGTAGATATGGAGATGCATGCCTTGAGTGGTGGAGAGGGTGCAAGTGCAGAAGCTGTAGTTACCGTGGAGCGTGCAGGACGTGAGTTCCGGGGAACAGCAACACATAATGATATCGTCATGGCTGCCGGTTTGGCGTATGTAGCGGCTTGTAATGCTGCTGGGCTGAAGGCTGAGTCTTCCGAACCTCATGAACAAGAAGCACATGCGTAAAACATCTTTTGCCAGATCACATCTACAGCGGCAATAGTAGCAATTGCAATTCGATGTAAATATGCATGGCATATAGTAAATAAATGACGGGCAGGCCTTGAACGACAAAGGTCTGCTTTTGTCTTATTATGGAGGTATATTGAGGAGTGGAAGGATGCATTTGTCAAGGTGTGACTATAGTTATCCACATATCCAGTGTAATTTGTGGGTAACTATCCCAAAGCCAAACCAGCATAGTTTTCGAAACGAAAAGGGTTTAGGGGATAGAATGACTCCTTACTATCCACAAAGTTGTGGATAAAGTGGATAACTTGGTGGATAAATATGGTTTTTGTGTGCAAAAGGCTATTCTACCGCTGTATAATTAAGCTTATTAATGTGCTTGCTATCTTGCTTTCTTGTGGATAAGTGTGAGGGACAGGGGGATAAAAATATTTCTCTTCATTCGAGTGAATTTGACAAAAGTCAAAAAAGCTCCCCTAACCTCCGTATGTTAGAGTTCAATCTCAAAGAACATAAAGAACATAAGGTGCCTAGCTTCAATACGCATCCTCTACAAAACAAAAGCTGATCCCAATATGGAATCAGCCAGCGGTACAACTATACTTGTATGACGCGATCAAGCCATGGTCTGAGTCTGTACTATTCGTACTATTCCATAGCTAGTTCTTCCCAGTCCTCGTATGCCTTGGTGAGTTCTGCTTTGTGTTCCTCCGATTGTTGCTGGAGTTCTTGCAGCTTCATATAATCCTGATAGATTTCAGGCAGAGCCATCTGTGCCTCAAGTTCGGTAATCTTTGTTTCCAGCTCCGCAATCTGTTGTTCCAAAGCTTCCTGCTTGCGTTGCCGGTTACGCTCTTCACGCTTCGCCTGTTTTTCCGCTTCGAATGAAGCCGCTCCGGATTTTTCGGTTGTGGCTGTGTTCAGATCGGATTTGGACGAGTTCTTGGACGAAGCCTGACGTGCCTCAGCAGCTTCACGTGCGATGTCCTCAAGCTCCTGTTTTTTCTCCACATAATCATCGTAATTACCGAGATATTGTTCTGTGCCACCTGGATGAAGCTCAACAATGCGTTCAGCCATTTTGTTGAGGAAGTACCGGTCATGGGAGATGAACAGCAGGGTGCCTTCATAATCCATTAATGCCGCTTCCAGCACTTCTTTGGCAAACAGGTCGAGATGGTTCGTAGGCTCATCCAGAATGAGCATGTTGGCTTCCTTCAGCATCAGCTTGGAGAGAGACACACGTGCCTTCTCACCGCCGCTGAGGGAGGAGATTTTCTTGAGCACATCGTCACCGCTGAACAAAAAGTTCCCCAGTACGGTCCGAATGCGTGCTTCTTCCATCCCGGGATAGGCACTCCACAGTTCTTCCAGAACCGTGTTGGACGGATTGAGCCCAGTCTGTTCCTGATCATAATAGCCAATCTGCACTTTTGTTCCCCATTGGATCTCCCCGGTTACAGGACGTAAACTTCCCGTAAGACACTTCAGCATGGTGGATTTACCAATACCGTTTGGACCAATCAGAGCAACCGTTTCCCCACGCCGCAGATCGAAGGATACGTTGCGGAACAAAGGAGAAGCCTCGTCATAAGCGACAGACAGCTGATCCACTCGAAGCACTTCCTTGCCTGACATAACGGCGGTTTCGAAGGAAAAATGGGCTTTTTTCAAATCTCCCATCGGTTTATCAAGCCGCTCCATTTTGTCGAGGGCTTTGCGCCGGCTTTGCGCCCGTTTGGTCGTCGAAGCACGTACGATGTTTTTCTGAACAAAATCTTCCATCTTGGAGATTTCGCCTTGCTGTTTCTCATATTGCTTCATCTGAGTTTCATATTCGGCAGCTTTGAGTTCCATATAACGGCTGTAATTTCCCGTATATTTTTTGGAGCGGTGACGTTCGATCTCAACGATGGTTGTTACGAGTCGATCAAGGAAGTACCGGTCATGGGATACCACGAGCAGTGCGCCTGAATAACCTCTCAGATAATCTTCCAACCAAGTGAGGGTGGCGATATCGAGATAGTTGGTAGGCTCGTCCAGCATGAGCAGATCAGGTGCCTGAAGCAAAATACGAGCAAGCGCAAGGCGTGTCTTCTGCCCGCCGCTCAGAGTAGCAATGGGAGTGTCTGGCGAAAATTCGCCGAATCCCATCCCGTGCAGTACGCTGCGAATGCGGGTTTCCATCTCATAACCGCCATGGTCCTTGAACCAGTCGGAGCGTTTCGCATAACGTTCCAGCAGGTCAGCATACTTTTTCTCATCTTCCATCTGGGCAGGGTCGGCAATATCGCGTTCCATCTGACGCAAATCGGCTTCAGCCTGTGTCAGGTGAGCGAACACGTTCATCATTTCTTCCCAGATGTTACGGTCGGATTGCAGCCCGCTGTTCTGAGCCAGGTAACCGAGCGTCGTTTCTTTGGACTTGAAAATCTGTCCTCCGTCATAGGACATTTCACCGGCTACAATTTTGAGCAAAGTGGATTTCCCTGCACCGTTTACACCAACGAGGCCGATGCGCTCGCGTTCTAATATTTGTAAGTTCACGCCGTCCAGGATTGGATCGACACCAAAACGTTTGATAATTCCGGATACTTGCAGCAGCATAAAATTAAGTTCCTCCATAGGTCCAGTTCTTGATATGACAACTATATCTCAGTTTACATGAAATACAGAGCAATTGCACCGATTGGGAACGCATGGGGCATGTAGTCTTTTTGATCAATCAATGATAAACTGAAAGAAGGCATGTTATTACATGAGGATTTTGCAGAAAATGAATCATTTTAACCATTTCAACAAGATGACAACTGGTCATAACATATAAATTTTTTTTAATGAGAGCTTTTTTCTACCTTCCCTATCAACAGGAGGTTGTTCAAGGATATGCAGGATCATGTGGAACTGAAAAGTCAGCTTCGATCCAGACTAAGACAGAGCCGTGATCTGATGGATGCGAGCATGCGTCAGCAGGCGATGACTAAGATTAACGCTGGAGTGAAGCGGGAGCTGGAGCGCCTTAGACAGGCCAAGAGCAGGGTTGTGAACAGACCACTCGTTATATTCAGTTATTTGTCCTATGGAAGCGAAGCGTCCACAACTTTTCTGTTTCAAGAGGGCTGGAATCATGGAGATGTGATGTTTGCACCAAAAGTGTTGGCGAATCCACCTCGAATGGAGCTACGGCGAGTGACCGGAGAACAAGATCTGGAGCCAGGCATATGGGGGATACCCGAACCCAAGGATTCCTGTGAAGTCCTGACGCCTGATGATTGGCCAGATATCGATCTCGTATTGGTACCGGGGCTTGGTTATGATCTCCATGGAGGGCGTATTGGTTATGGTGGCGGGTATTATGATCGTTTTGCCGAGACGCTTGCAGCAACATGTGTGATGACGGGCAAGAAACCGTTGATGGCTGCGATGGTATTGCCGGGTCAGTTACAGGAGGAGATCCCGATGAACCTGCTCGATCTGCGGATTGATCTGTTGATAACAACCGAAGGTATATTACATATCGAATAAAGGGTTGTGATGTGATTGAGTTCAGAAGCGAATAACGGCCAGGCTTCCGGTGGCAAACTGACCCATTTTAATGAACAGGGGCGGGCCCGGATGGTTGATATCTCAGGTAAGGAAATTACCGTACGTACGGCTGTGGCCGTAACCAAAGTGACGATGAATCCAGATACACTGGAAGCGATTCGGGAGGGCCGAATCGGTAAAGGTGATGTTCTGGCTGTGGCTCAGATTGCCGGGATTCAAGGCGCGAAGAAAACGTCGGACTGGATTCCGATGTGTCATCCGCTGGCACTGACGGGTGTGGATATTCGTTTTCATGATAACGGAGTGGATGAATTACACATTGAAGTCACTGTCAAAACCGAAGGCAAAACGGGTGTTGAGATGGAGGCGCTCACGGCTGCCTCAGCTGCTGCACTGACGGTCTATGACATGTGCAAGGCGATGCAAAAAGATATGATTATCGGTCCAACCATGCTGAATTCCAAGAGTGGTGGCAAAAACGGTGATTACAGCCGATAGGCAATATTTATTTTCATAGAGGAGAAGGGTGATCTTTATGGTGTGGAGAACAGCAATCCTGACAGCCAGTGACAAAGGAGCCCGCGGGGAACGTGAGGATACGAGTGCACAAGTCATTCGGGAGCTGGTGGAAGAAGAGCTGGGTGGTCAAATCGTGGAGTACCGTATCGTTCCGGATGAACCCGATGAGATTATTGCGGCTTTGATTGAGATGACGGATTATTTTCACGCCGATCTGGTGCTGACTACCGGTGGCACGGAGCTGGCCATTCGTGATATTACTCCGGAAGCGACCCGGCGCGTAATTGAGCGGGAAGTTCCCGGGATGGCAGAGGCCATGCGGTACAGTGTAATGAGCAAAAACCGTTCTGCAATGCTGTTCCGTGGGGTATGTGGCATTCGTGGACGCACGCTGATTGTTAATCTGCCAGGTACACCAAAAGGTGTGCATGAACATCTGGCTGCCATTATGGATCAGCTTCCGGAAGCGCTGCTGATGGTTACGGGTCAGTTCAAGCAATAATCGAGCATGGACTCTGGGGCAAGATATCCGATTAGCCATGACTGTTGTTAGATTGTTCTAGTGACATCTCTTATTTGTGGATTTTGCGGGTTATGTAAGTGGTTACATCTATGGTATGATGGGCTTAAATTAAGAACGCAGCAGAGACATCTATGAACATCTGGCCGAGTATGCGCATCTTCGAAGCTTGAGACGAGGAGGAATATCAATGTTTAGTTCCATTGGACCAACGGGCTTTATTTTGCTGGCCGTGATTGCATTGTTGTTGTTTGGACCCAACAAACTTCCGGAACTGGGACGTGCAGTTGGGCGTACCTTCCGTGAATTCAAAGAGGGCGCTCGCGAGATTATCTCTGAGGATGACTCGTCCAATCGCAAAGAGCAGGAGAAGGCGAAACCGCTGGCGGCTGAGAGCACACCTGCAGACAAGCCTGCTGATAAACGCCTGCCGGAATAATCTTGACGGCAATGAAAGAGAAATCCCTTCCTGCCGGAAGGGTTTTGTATTTTAAGCTGGCAATAATGGGGGGCGGGCATGACGCAGCAAATGGAAGAAATGTCGATTACGGAACATCTGAGCGAGCTGCGCAAGCGGCTGATCTATGTACTAAGCATTTTTGTGCTGGGACTGATTGCAGGATTTTTTGTGGCGGACCCGGTATACCAATATCTGACCAAGGCAGAGTCGGCAAAAGGTTTTGTGTTACATGCCTTCTCGTTCTGGGACGGGATTGGCATCTATATGAAGATTGCGGGGTTGTTCTCACTTATTATTACACTGCCGTTTACGGTGTATCAGATCTGGAAGTTTGTTAGTCCAGGGCTAAAGCCGCGCGAGCGTAAAGCAACGCTGAAGTATGTGCCCTATGTGTTTCTTTTATTTCTGACAGGTATGGCTTTCTCGTATTATGTTATTTTTCCGATGGCACTTGCCTTCACAACAGCGATTACGGAGAAGATGGGGCTTGTGGAGACCTACGGGATGAAACAGTATTTCAGCTTCCTGTTTGGCATTGTGCTGCCTGTGTCCCTGTTATTTGAACTTCCTTTACTTATTATGTTTCTGACAGGACTGCGGATTCTGAATCCAATTCGTCTTCGCAAGATGCGCAGAGTCTCTTATTTTGTTTTGATCTTCATTGCAGTGGTTATTACACCACCAGACTTTATATCTGATCTTCTGGTGATGATTCCTTTGCTCCTGTTATATGAGATCAGTGTGTTATTATCCGCAATCGTATATCGCAAGCAGCTTGCAGCCGATGAAGAGATCGAATCCCGCTACGTTCGTGCCGAGGATAAGAAACATGCTGGCTGAATGAGGATAAGCTGTAATGTGCCCGGAAAAGACGGTATGTTCTTATCCGGGCTATTTCTGTAGACTGCCGACAACACGAAAGGACAAGCAGGCATATTATGTTCAACAATGGATACAATGGGAAAGGGACTGTCTGCTAACGTTGCAGAAGTGCTAAACAATTTCGTAGAATAAGATTTAGTGAATTGCAACATAGAACCAGGCACAGCGGGTGTAATTTGGCTATGTTTGTGTAAATTCAACGTAAATTCTCGCAGGAATTCGTCAAAAGGACTTGAAATCATGCTTCAAGTTGAGTATCATAAAGTTGGTTGTTAGCACTGAACACTGTCGAGTGCTAATACATATGGCTACAACCTACAATGTAACGTTATATAATTTCAAAAGGAGGCTATTTTTCATGATCAGACCTTTAGGTGAACGCGTATTGGTAGAACCACTGGAGCAAGAACAAACAACTTCTTTCGGGATCGTACTCCCGGACTCCGCCAAAGAAAAACCGCAAGAGGGTAGAATCATTGCAGTTGGTGCTGGAGTATTGAAAGACGGCGTACGTGTAGCTCTGGAAGTGAAAGAAGGAGATCGCGTTATTTTCTCCAAATATGCCGGTACAGAAATCAAATTCGAAGGTAAAGAATATTTGATTATGAAAGAAAGCGATATTCACGCGATTCTCGACTAATTCAAATTTAATCGGATAACCGAACCATATAGCACGACCATTTTCCAACAAAAACTAGGGAGGTTTTCTTAACATGGCTAAAGACATTAAATTCAGTGAAGACGCTCGTCGCTCCATGCTTCGTGGTGTGGACGCATTGGCTAATGCAGTAAAAGTAACACTCGGTCCTAAAGGCCGCAACGTGGTTCTGGAGAAAAAATTCGGAAGCCCGCTCATCACTAACGATGGTGTAACCATTGCTAAAGAAATCGAACTGGAAGATGCATTCGAGAACATGGGTGCACAACTGGTTAAAGAAGTAGCAACGAAAACAAACGATGTTGCCGGTGACGGTACTACAACAGCAACTGTATTGGCGCAAGCGCTGATCACAGAAGGTCTGAAAAACGTAACTGCAGGCGCTAGCCCAATCGGTATCCGTAAGGGGATCGACAAAGCGGTTAAAGCTGCGGTTGCTGAATTGCAATCCATCTCCAAACCAATCGATTCCAAACAATCCATCGCACAAGTTGCAGCAATCTCTGCAGCTGACGAAGAAGTAGGCGAATTGATCGCTGAAGCTATGGAAAAAGTAGGTAAAGATGGCGTAATCACAGTAGAAGAATCCAAAGGATTCGCTACAGAGCTTGAAGTGGTTGAAGGTATGCAATTCGACCGTGGATACATCTCTCCTTACATGATCACTGATACGGACAAAATGGAAGCTGTTTTGGACAATCCGTACATCTTGATCACTGACAAAAAAATCTCCAGCACGCAAGATATCTTGCCATTGCTTGAGAAAATCGTTCAACAAGGCAAACCGCTGGTATTGATCGCTGAAGATATCGAAGGCGAAGCACTGGCTATGCTGGTTGTGAACAAATTGCGTGGTACATTCAATGCTGTAGCTGTTAAAGCTCCAGGATTCGGTGACCGTCGTAAAGCAATGCTGCAAGACATCGCTGCCCTCACTGGTGGCCAATTGATCACGGAAGAACTGGGTCTGGACCTGAAATCCGCTGTTGTGGAACAACTGGGTACAGCTCGTCAAATCCGCGTAACAAAAGAAAACACAATCATCGTTGACGGTGCTGGTAACAAATCCGATATCGATGCACGTGTTAGCCAAATCCGTACACAATTGGAAGAAACAACTTCCGAGTTCGACAAAGAGAAACTGCAAGAGCGTCTGGCTAAATTGTCCGGCGGTGTAGCAGTAATCAAAGTTGGTGCAGCTACTGAAACAGAATTGAAAGAACGCAAACTTCGCATCGAAGATGCCCTGAACGCAACTCGCGCTGCGGTTGAAGAAGGTATCGTATCCGGTGGTGGTACAGCGCTCATGAACGTATATAGCGCGGTTGCGGCTGTAGCTCTGTCCGGTGACGAGCAAACAGGCGTAAACATCGTCCTGCGTGCTCTGGAAGCACCAATCCGCACAATCGCAGCTAACGCTGGCGAAGAAGGTTCCGTAATCGTGGAACGTCTGAAAAAAGAACAAACAGGAATCGGCTTCAACGCTGCAACTGGCGAGTGGGTTAACATGATCGAAGCTGGTATCGTTGACCCTGCGAAAGTAACTCGTTATGCATTGCAAAACGCGGCTTCCGTAGCAGCAATGTTCCTGACTACTGAAGCAGTTATCGCTGACAAACCAGAACCAGCAGGTGCTGGTGGCGGAATGCCTGACATGGGCGGTATGGGTGGAATGGGCGGCATGATGTAATAAAGGTGTAAAAACCTTGTTATATTAACGACTAAAATGTAGTAACTCTATAAGAGAAGGACTTTCATCAGTTTATTAAACTGATGAAAGTCCTTTTCTTCCATTTTGGTGGTCATATGAGCATAGAATGCGAAATATTGGTCGGGATTTTGAGTGGATCTAATCGATCGGTTTAGCCGAATCTTATAAAAATATGACCAGATTGAGATAAGAATTATTTGTGGTTCATGATAATATAAAAACAAGTTTGAGCCAAATCATAAAATATTTGAACTATGATAAATTAACTTCAATGTAGTAGAGGAGAAAGAGAATGAACAAAAGTATTGATATTTTAAAAGAATGTCCAAAAGTAGAACTCCATTGTCACTTAGATGGTTCAGTAAGCCCAGATGTTTTACGGCAGATCGCGGGAATGGAAAATATCGAATTACCAAGTGATGAGTTGTTAATCAAACAAATGCAAGCTCCGGACAATTGCAGCAGTCTTGCTTATTACCTTCATTGTTTTCAGTTCGTGCTTCCTTTTTTACAAACAGAGGCTGCTCTGGAACTTGCTGCTTATGATCTAATTAGACAAGCGAGTGAAGATCATATTGTTTACATTGAAGTCCGGTTTGCACCTATGTTTCATACCCAAAAAAAACTTACAGTGGATCAGGTGATTCAAGCTGTTTCTAAAGGTCTTGAGCATGGGAAAAAAGACTTTTTGGTTGAAAGTAATATGATTCTCTGTATGATGCGTGAATCGTCCTATGAGGAAAATAAAAATATAATAGATTATGCTATTTCTTATCGAGAAAATGGGGTAGTTGGGATTGATTTGGCGGGAAATGAAGCACAGTTTCCACCGATGCTTTTCAAAGAGCTATTCTCCTATGCTGTGGAAAATCAGATATCCTTTACGATTCATGCTGGTGAATGCGGATCAGCTAAAAATGTATTTGACTCTATTACCCTAGGGGCCACTCGTATAGGGCACGGTGTTGGTATGAGAAATAATATTGAAGTGTTGAATCATGCTAAAAAACATAATGTTTTAATTGAGATGTGTCCTACAAGTAATATACAAACAAAAGCTGTAGGAGCGTTTTCAGAATTTCCATTCATTGAATTTGTTAACTATGGAATCGCTGTTTCCATTAATACCGATAATCGAACGGTATCTGGAACAACCTTAACGGAAGAATATCATATGATTGACAGGGAATTTGAGTTAACCCTCCAGGTTTTGAAACAATTAAATCTTCAGGCAATTACTGCTTCGTTTGCTTATCCTGAACAAAAAGAACGACTTGAAGAAATCGTAGAGTCGTTTAAAGTCTAGTAAATAAATAGATCTTGAAACTCAACATCATGGCGTTTATCGGTGATGTTTTTTTTTATCTCCGATTACCAGCTTAGTTGCTACCGATCGTTTGCTCACGATATTGTTTTGGTGTGAGGCTGGTTGAACGTTTAAACATGCTGCAAAATTGGGCATCATTAACAAACCCGGAGTTCTGGGCAATTTCAGAAATCAGCATTTTCCGATCTTTCAGCAGAGATGTTTTCGCATATTCGATTCTTTTCGTATAAAGGTACTGCAAGGGAGCTACACCATGTTTTTCTTTAAATAAATGACGAAAGCGGTCGTAGCTATAACCTGCGATTTTGGCTAAGGACTCAATTGTAATTTTTTGATGGAAGTTCTCGTCCATATATCTCAACGCATAATGCATTCGATCTTCTAGCGGTTTTTGGACATTCTTTTTGCCAATCAATCGTTGCAGATGAATGGATAACTCCCCTACAAGCAAGTCTAACATTTCTGAGAAAAGATTTTGCTGATGTAGAAATTCATGTTTCATACGGAGGATCTGATGGTAGATGGTTTGGTTATGATCATCCTCAAATATTCCGTTTAACCCTTCAATCCCCTCATTCGCGCAATAAAATCCTATATATAATACATCCGCTTCACTGTCTTGACTTTCATCATGCTCCACATGTGGTGATATGAGCGCAAACGTATTCGGTTTGAAAAAATATTTAGTCGAACCTATCCTTGTCTCTCCCGTGCCAAAATAATAAACGAGTTCATAACATTGGTGAATGTGCAGTGGGATATATTGATTTTGGTTTCGTTTGGCAAAAAACAAGAAATCTAATTGGTTCATGGTAAAATCAACCTTTCTAATTAGCCGAATCGTATAATAAGTTGACCGAATATAGATAAAACAATAGCATAATTTTTGATACAATCAAAACATTCTAATATCCATATCATAAATTTATTGGAGCGGTGTTACTTTCTTGTTTTGTAAGCGGAATCAAATGAGTTCCGATTGAAATGCAGAGGGAGGAGAGCACATTTTTAATTTTTATGTCTGGGTATAATAGATAACGAATTAATGATGTATAACCAACTACAGGGGGAATTTTTATGAAGAAGGCATTTTTTTATGTACTATTAACAATGGTCCTGATCCTGTCTGGTTGTGTGAATGGAAAGACCAATAATGCTAACAATTCGGGTCCAAGTGATTCAGATAAGCTGAAGGTCGTTCTATTAATACCTGGTACCTTAGGGGATAAATCTTTCTTTGATGCTGCTAACAAAGGATTGCAGAAAGTGAAAGAAGAACTTGGTGCTGAAACAAAGGTAATTGAAATGGGTGCTGACAACACAAAATGGGAACCTACGTTTAATCAGGTTGTCTCACAAGGTTGGGATATCATTATTTCTGGCGGGTCACAAGGTACAGAATTGTTAAACGCAACAGCAGAGAAACATCCTGACAAGAAGTTTATTAACTATGATACAGATATTACAGATACTGCGGATAATGTATATTCCGTTGGTTATGCCGTGAACGAGGCTTCGTTTTTAGCCGGAGCGACAGCCGCTTTGGTTTCTATCTCTGATATGCCGAATGCAAATCCTGACAAAAAAATTGGTTTCTTAGGTGGGATGGATATTCCAGGAATTAATACTTTTTTGGTAGGTTATATTGAGGGAGCAAAATATGCTGTACCGGATATAAAAGTGGTTGTATCGTATGCCGGAGTATTTACAGATCCTGGTAAGGGGAAGGAGCTTTCGCTGCTTCAATACAATTCAGGTGTTGATGTAATCTTTACAGCAGCTGGAGGCACGGGTCTTGGTGTCTTCGATGCGGCAAAAGAAAAGCAAGGATACGCGATAGGTGTGGATTCCGACCAAGGATCGATGATTGCTGAAACAGATAAAGATAAAGCCAATTTAATTCTAACTTCATCCGTTAAAAAGATAGATGAAGTCATTTTAAGCGCTGTGAAAGAAATTCAAGATGGAACAGCTAAGATGGGCAGTCATAAAGTAGTCGGCATTGATAACAATGGAGTAGATATTATAGAAAATGACATTTATAATCGTGTCGTTTCCGCTGATATTAGAACAAAAGTAAATGAAATTAGAGGGAAATTAGCATCAGGTGAAATTAAAGTTAGTGATGCCATGGGTATGGAAACTTCAGAAATCGAAAAAATAAGACAATCTGTTAAACCGTGATTAGCAAAAATAATATGAAAGAGGTTTTTTCCTCACAGAAGAAGCCTTTTTCTTTAAGTAAGTTGATAGACGATGGAGTGGAAAGGGGGCGTAACGCTTGCCACAGAATGTATTGGAAATGCGCAATGTTACAAAAGTGTATCCGAATGGTGTTGTCGCCAATAAAAATGTCAATTTCTCATTAACAAAAGGAGAAATCCATGCACTAGCGGGGGAGAATGGTGCAGGGAAATCTACATTAATGAAGATCATATTTGGGATGGAAGAACCAAGTAAAGGTGAAATTTTTTTAAGAGGAGAGCAGATCAAGCTCGAATCTCCACTGGAAGCGATTGATAAAGGAATCGGTATGGTTCATCAGCATTTTATGCTCGTTCCCTCGTTTACGGTTGCCGAAAATATTGTCTTAGGTATGGAACCGAAAAAAGGGGTGGTTATTGATTATCAGGAAGCCATCCGGATGGCAGAGGAGTTATCTAAGAAATACAATCTTCGAGTAGATCCAAAAGCGAAAGTGGAAGATTTATCTGTTGGAATGAAACAAAAGGTCGAAATCCTTAAGGCCCTGATTCGTGGGGCTGAGATTCTCATTCTGGATGAACCCACAGCTGTGTTAACACCACAAGAAACGGAAGAACTGTTCCGAGAGTTGAAAATGCTAAAGGAGCAAGGACATACCATTGTTTTTATTTCGCACAAGTTAAAAGAAGTAAAAGCCATTTGTGATCGAATAACGATTATGAGAAGTGGTACAACTGTCGGTGTGTTTGAGATGACAAATATATCAGAACAGGAAATTTCCCGTCTTATGGTCGGTAGAGATGTTGTATTAAAATATGCCAAAGATACAAAAACAACTGGAGAACCTGTTCTAACTGTCAATCAATTATCTGTCTCTAATCCAGCCGGTAAAAAATTGCTTCATAACATGGATGTTCATATTAATGAAGGAGAAATCGTTGGTATAGCAGGTGTAGAAGGGAATGGTCAATCCACCTTCATTCAGGCGTTAACAGGGACATTACAAGCCCATCACAAGGGTTCCATTCAAGTGAAGGGAAATGAGATCAGCAATAAAAGTATCGGTGAAATCAGAAAGCTCCGTGTGTCTTATATCCCGGAAGATCGTATGCGACAAGGTGCAGCCAAAGATGAAAGTATTAGTGATAATATGATTTCTACTCAATATCGACAGAAAGAGTGGAATAAAGGGTTGTTCTTTAATAAGAAAAAAATTGAGGAACTGTCCAGAACTCTTGTAGAAGAGTTTAAAGTAAAATGTTCAAGTCCCCTGCAAAAAATTGGTATGTTATCAGGCGGAAATATGCAGAAGGTAATTGTATCAAGAGAATGTTCTACTGACCCGATTCTTCTAATAGCTGAACAACCAACACGTGGAGTAGATATAGGCGCGGCACAACTTATTCATCATAAGTTACTTGAAATGAGAAAAAAACATTGCGCAATCCTTCTTATATCAGCAGATCTAAATGAAGTACTTGAGCTAAGTGACCGTTTATTGGTCATGTACGAGGGAGAAATTGTTGCTTCCTTTGACGAGCCATCCAACCTTACAGAAAAAGAACTTGGGCTTTATATGCTCGGGTTAAAGCGAGATAGTCATACCGCATCAGAGGGAGGAAACCATGGTTAAGTATTTTGAATTTATTCGTACCTGTACAGTAATCTTAATTGCTCTAGTCTTGGCGTTTCTCATTATTGCCTTAGTAAGTAACCAACCTTTGGAAACGATTTGGATTTTCCTTATTGAACCCATATCTTCTATATCGAATATCGGGAACGTTATTGAAATGTCCATTCCCCTTATGTTCACGGGGTTGTCTGTCTTACTTCTTTTTAGAACGGGTTTGTTTAACCTTGGTGCAGAAGGATTGTTTTACTTTTCCGGGCTTATAGCAGCCGTTATCGGAATTCATTTTACACTGAACTCTTTCTTTCATCCGATGGTAGCGATCTTGGTTGCTGGTATTACCGGTGCTGTTCTGTCAGCGATTCCCGGAATATTAAAAGCAAAATGGAATGCCGATGTCCTTGTTACATCATTAATGTTTAACAGTATATTATTTGGTATTGGCCTTTATTTTCTAAATTATCATTTACGTGATGTTGAGGCATTTGCGAACGTTTCTTTCAAGTTTGAACCATCGGCTTTGTTAGCGGTAATCGTACCGGGGACGAGAATTCACACGGGTCTTATTATTGTCCTCCTACTTATTATTGCAACCCATTACTTCATGTTTCATACAAAATGGGGCTATGAACTCCGGATGACTGGAGCGAATCGTGAATTTGCCGAGTATTCGGGTATTAATACGGCCAAGGTTATCATTTTTGTTCATATCTTGGCAGGATTTATCGCCGGTATAGGAGGAGGCGTTGAAGTTCTCGGTATGCATACTCGTTTTGACTGGACAAGGTTGCCAGGATATGGATTGGATGGTGCACTTGTTGCCTTGCTTGCGAAAAATAATCCACTTTCCGTCATTGGTGCAGCATTATTTCTTGCCTATATTCGGATTGGCGCCGATCAAATGTCAATTGTTTCGGATGTACCAGCTGAAATGATTTCGATTATTCAGGCTGTACTCATTCTATTAATCTCAGCTGAACACTTCTTGAAGAAGTGGAAAAATAAATTATTACTAAAGGAGGCTGAGAATCATGGCTGATATTCTAAACATCATTTTTTCAACGGACTTTGCATTCTCAGTCCTGCGAGTGACAACACCTATTTTATTAGCGGCACTTGGAGCATTTATCTCTAATAAAGCGGGGATTGTTAATATCGGCATGGAAGGCATTATGTTAATTGGGGCATTAACAGGGGTTGTTGTAAGTGCTTTCACTCAAAATGCTTGGATTGGGCTGCTTGGAGCTGTTGTTGCTGGAGTTGCTATTTCCGGCGTACTGGCTTACTTTACTTTGAAATTCAAAACGAACATCATTTTAGGCGGAGTAGCCATCAATATGTTTGCATCTGGAGGCACTGTCTTTCTCTTGTATTTGTTCTCAGGTGATAAAGGTACGTCCTCATCGCTACAAAGTAAAATACTACCCAATGTAGATATACCCATTTTAAAGGATATTCCTATTCTGGGCCCAATTCTTTCAGGTCACAATGTTCTAACTTATATTTCTATAGTTGCAGTTGTATTTGTTTATTATTTGTTAAAAAAAACACCATTGGGATTACAAATCAGGTCTGTTGGTGAAAGTCCACACGCCGCTCAATCTGTCGGAATAAGTGTCAACAAAGTTCAATGCATTGCCTTATTACTTAGTGGATTTTTCGCTTCTCTTGGCGGTGCTTACATGTCTATGGGTTATCTTTCCATGTTTACAAGGGATATGGTGGCAGGAAGAGGTTGGATTGCCATTGCGGCTGAAGCTTTAGGTGGTGGAACGACGGGGGGGACCTTTATTGCTTCACTAGCATTTGGTGCTGCTGAGGCCGTTGCCAATTCATTTCAAATTTTACAGATTCCCGCTGAGTTAATTGGAACACTTCCGTATGTTTCAACTGTTATCGGATTAACGGTATACGCTATGATCGAAACGAAAAGAAAGAAAAAAAAGGCGATGAACTCTTAATATCTTAATATAGGTGAGGAGAATTATATAATGGCTTTACAGCGAATAATCATTGACACAGATATCGGGAGCGACATTGATGATGCAATGGCCTTAGCATTGGCAGTGCGGTCACCTGAGATACAACTTGAAGGTGTGACAACCGTATATGGAGATGTGGACTTAAGGGCAAAAATGGCAAAAAAAATGCTCCAATTAGGAAACAGAGACGACGTCCGTGTGTATGCAGGCATAAACAATCCGCTGCTTAATAATCGGGAAATATGGATGGCTGGTCATGAGGGTATAGGTCTGTTAACAGATGAAGATGTTATTGAGTACGATGATCGACACGCAGTAGACTTTATTATTGAAACAGTGACGAATAACCCCGGTGAAATAACATTAGTCACCATCGGGCCGTTAACTAATATAGCTGCGAGTATTATTCGTGAACCGAAAGTAGCTGATCATGTAAAAGAAATTATTATGATGGGCGGAGTTACTCGCTTTGGCGAAATGGGGCCAGAACTGAGACTGGTGGAACATAATATTGTCTGCGATCCTGAAGCAGCATCTGTTGTTTTCCGAAGCGGGGCTCCTATTGTAATGGTCGGATTGGATGTCACATTAAAGGTAATCATCACTGAAGAAGAAAGAAGACGACTTCATGAAACAGGTGACCCTATGAATATGGCCTTATCCCGTATGATGAAAAAATGGTTTGAATATAATAACGAGCAGCACACCTATATGCATGATCCTTTAACTGTAGCACTGGTTCTAGATAGAAGCCTTGTAAAGACAAAGAAAATGAATGTTCAGGTAGAGTATGACCACAGACTACGAACAGGACAAACATTGGCCACTATTTCAGAATATGGAAATGTAGATGTCTGTATAGATGTAGAAGAGGATCGATTTATTGAGTTATTGCTAAACCATTTAGTCACAGAGAAAAGCGGGGACAATTTTAAATACAAAGGAGTTAAATAATGAATCATGAAACCTTTCAAAATACAGTTAGCTTTTTAAATGAGAAGGTTATGAACACCCCAAAAATCGGTTTAATATTAGGATCAGGGCTTGGGATTTTAGCCGATGAGATTGAGAAGCCCGTCAAGATTCCCTATAACGAGATTCCAAATTTCCCTATTTCGACTGTAGAAGGCCATGCTGGCCAACTCGTATTTGGAATTTTGGGTGGGGTTGAGGTTGTGGCGATGCAGGGGCGTTTCCATTTCTATGAAGGATATAGTATGGACAAGGTAACCTTCCCAGTTCGTGTTCTTAAACAGTTAGGCGTTGAGGTGTTAATCGTAACCAATGCCGCAGGCGGGGTAAATGAAAGCTTTGAACCTGGAGATTTAATGATCATTGCTGACCATATTAACAATATGGGGACAAACCCGTTGATTGGTCCGAATGATCCAAAGCTTGGTGTCCGTTTCCCTGATATGTCTCAAAGTTATACACAAGAATTGCAAACATTGGCAAAGGAAGTAGCCGCTGACTTAAACATGAATGTAAGAGAAGGAGTCTATTTCGGAAATCCTGGACCTGTATATGAAACTCCGGCAGAAATCCGAATGATAGGAGGTTTAGGAGGAGATGCTGTAGGCATGTCCACTGTGCCAGAGGTCATTGTTGCGAGCCATAGTGGGATGAAGGTGTTAGGTATTTCCTGTATTTCAAATATGGCAGCCGGGATCTTAAATCAGCCTCTTACACATGACGAAGTGATTGAAACAACGGAAAAAGTAAAAGCGAACTTCCTCCTCTATATTAAAGAAATTGTAAAAAAAATCGGTTTGTAAATCGCAGCGTTAAAGGTGCATCATTACTGTGACTAGCGAGTGGGTTAACATGATCGATGCATGTATCGTTGACCTGCTAAGGTAACGTGTTACGCATTGCAAAACGCAAAAAACGAATAGTGGACTGATATCCGAAAATATTGGTAAAAATGAATCCCGCTGGCATAACGCTAGTGGGGTTTATTTTTACTATATAACATATTCATTTATAATTGGTTTACATTAGAAGATTTATAAGTTATATTTTCTATCTATTAAATTATAGACACAATATTTGGAGGTCATCATTATGAAACATATCACAAAAGTGGTAGTGGCAGTTTTGGTTGCGACTGGTGTAATTATCCTCCTCTACTCATTCACTTCCACTTCTGCTTCAGTGCCAGTAATAGCTGATAAACCTAGAAGTACTCCATCAACTCCATTAACAGTAATCAATAATGAGGATTTCGCAGGTACTACAAATATGCATCGGTTTGATATTCCAACAGGATTTAGTTATGTGAAAGTGAGTTTCAAAAACACGGGTTTGAAACACTTCACGTTCACGATTAATGAAGGATCACCTAGTGGAACTGAAATATTGTATGGCAGGGTCCCGGCAGACGGAAAAGAGCATACATATTATAGTGACAAAGCGTTGTCGACGGGTTGGTATTATGTGAGTACCTCTTCTGCGCAAGGGATGTCTGGCACATTAGATGTTTCTCTGGGAACTGATGCTTATAAATGATTCGGGAATTTACTCTAAAGGAGGAGGAAATGATTTGAGAAAGGGTACAAAGTGGACATTGTTGATTCTGGGTTTGATGCTCGCTGCAATATTTATCAACTTTTTTATGAATCTATATAGCTTTGCTTATGCACTGATTACTGTGCTTATACTTGCCTTTATGGGGTGGGGTTTCTTAGCGAAATTAAAGAACGACGTTCGTCAGCATGAAGATTACCATAGAAGAGAGCATCAGTCTGCGATCGATGACATCGATAGATACACCAGGTAGAATTCAACCAACCTATCATACTTAGCACGTAGCATACATGAGAAGTTATAAGAAACTTGCACTGAAATGATTAAAAGGCTCCCGTGAGGGAGTCTTTTTAATGGCTGATCTTGTAAAAGGAAGTAGTGGTCTTTTCTTCTATTGCTAAACAGACAGTTGTTAAGTAAAATAAACATATGAACAAGTGCTCATATATTAATGCATAAAACGATATTGGGGATGATACATATGTACGATGTATTGGTTATCGGAGCTGGGCAAGCAGGCTTGGCAGCAGGTTACTATCTTCAACAGTCGGGGTTAACCTTTTTAATCGTTGACGCTGCCTCATCTGTCGGGGAATCTTGGCGTAAACGGTACGATTCTTTACGTCTTTTTACCCCAAAAATGTATGATGGGTTACCGGGAATGCCGCTTAGTGGAAATGAAAATGGCCTGCCAAGCAAAGATGAAATTGCAGATTATTTTGAAAGTTACGCCACACAAATGCATCTTCCAATAAAGTTAAACTGTGAAATCTCCCGTCTCTCGAAGCAAGATGAGGTGTACTATGCTGAAACCAATGATGGAACGATTGAAGCGCGCAATATTATCGTTGCCACGGGGCCTTTCCAGACCAAAAATGTTCCTCATTTTGCAAAATCATTATCTGAGAATGTGATTCAGCTTCACTCATCAGAATATAAAAATATCTCTCAATTGATCCCTGGAACAACAGTAGTTGTAGGCGGAGGGAATTCAGGTGCCCAAATCGCTGTAGAGTTAACATCAGATGAACAACAAACCGTATACATATCCATAGCTCGAAATATTACCTTTAGGCCTTTGCATATTATGAAAAGAAGTATATTCTGGTATTTTGAAAAGCTCGGAATATTACGTGCAAGTGCAGATCGTATGGTTGGAAAATGGTTGCGAAATCAGCCTGAGTACGTATATGGCTATGAGTTAAAAGAGTTGATGACCCAGGGCAAAGTTAACATGCGCCCACGTGCTATTAATGCAATAGATGACCGTATCCTATATGAGGATGGTAGTGAAACACGAATAGACAATATTATCTGGGCGACTGGGTTTAAGCGAAATGATGGTTGGATCGATATCAATGCTGCTTTTAATTCCAAAGGTGTAATATTACACGAGACAGGAATATCACCGGTTGCTGGACTGTACTTTGTAGGGCTACCTTGGCAAACATCACGGGGTTCTGCATTGTTGGGATGGGTCAAGTACGATGCTCAGAAGATCGTTAGTCATGTGATTCAAAGGAAAGACACATTGTACTAGAGCAGATGCTCGGCATGATTAGGCAAATATCATAACTCACATTTTTGGGTATATTCCTAAAAGGAGGGATTTTATGAAATTATTTAAACTGCCAATCATTCTTTGTACTATATTACTTTTATCTATTGTCTCAGCTTGTGGTGCGGATGATAGGTTACATGGAAAAAGCGATAACTGGGATGTGTCTCTTCAGAGGTCAACAGGGATCTATAGTATCATCTACATCGGTGATGAAAAGCGTATAAAAGATTTTGTGTTTGACCTTACCGGCAATAATATAAAACAACAGGGGAAAGCGCTTGAGGAACAAGGGGTACCGTTCAGTATGTCGGGGACGGTTACTGAGGCGGAGAAAACGAAAGATCCAATTACCTTTAAAATGAGCTGGAACAATAAGAACGAGATTGTAACTTTTGAGTAACTCTCTCATAGTGGAGGTGTTCATCATTGGACTTATGGCAACTATTAATCGCCTGGATATGCATTGTTTGTTGGATTGTCACTTACAAAGATAAGATCAGTAAATGGATACTGTACCCTGTATCGCTTTTTTGTATAGTGATTACTTTAATTTTTTGGCTTACTAATCCATAAAATAGGAAAATGTTAGATCAGAGACTGTGACTACTGAATTATCCAAAAAAAAGTACATATCACACCTTAGGCCGTTCCTTCATGGAGCGGCCTTTTTGCACAATCGCATCTTATTTCGCAACAGTTATTTCAAAAGTCGAGTGATCATGATCTTGAATGCTGAAGCGATATTCTAATCTGTTTCGAACCGTCGCATCATCAAAACTAGACTGATTCACATCGCGATCCAATAGACCGATATCCTGGATGACATCTTGTGCATCGTTATACGTGTACTCACTATTGGTTGTGAGAATGAGTGTGGCGATAGCGGTCAAAAAAACTCCACCCGTTGGTTCGCTCGTATCAAAAGTTCCATATAACCGGACTTCCTGTACGCTCTCATCTGCATTCACTACACCAACCAAGCGCAATTCATCATTGAATACATACTCGAAAGTGTCAGTGCCCTGCTCGGAAGAGTCTTGTATATTCAAGCGGGTAATACTCAACCCATTCAGTCGGTATTTGCCTACGGCGCCATTAAACTTGTTTTTAAATTCTTCGGTAGTCATGTGGAGGCCAGAAAGTTTAATCTGGGATGAAGGGGTCTGATCTATTTCAGACTGAGTAGAGTTCGAAGATAAAGTCAGCATCCCATACAAACCTATTGAAGCAATTGCAAAACAGGCCGTTGTTAGAAAAATAAATCTGATCGGCAACCTATTACCTTTGCGAATAGACAAGATCATCCCAACAACAAATCCCAAAAAAGCGATAAATCCAAGAATGAAGAGAGTGGTAAACAGATATTGCAAATTCTCACCTCGTAATAGAGTAATAGCTGGTACAAATCTTTCTTGCACCTCATTCATTATAATGTTCCCATGACAAAGTTCAAACTCCCACTATTCACTGCCTCAACAAAAAAAGCACTGCCGGCATGCTGCCAGCAGTGCTTGCTTGATGTTATACAGGTCTTACTGTAAAGGTGAAGTGATACGCGCGGTTGGCTGGCAAGGTGTATTCGGCATGGGTACGTGCGCCCCAGCTGTCATCTCCGCCAACACCCATTTGTTTGTAATTGATGCGTGCGACAGTCTGCGTGCTCTGAGGTAATTTGTACACATGGTCGTTTGCTTCCAGTTCCTCCGGTGTCCACGGCAACGCATTGATTTCAAATGGTATGGTGGCTTCAACATGAAGGCCAAACTGACCATCCGCTGACGTAATTCCAGCAAAACGTACATCCGTTTTGTTACCACACTCTTGTGGTTTCAGATATGGAACAAATTGATCTCGAACCGCACCTGTGTAATAACCGAGACGTGCACTGGTTAGACGGTCTGCATAATTGTCATGTGGGCCTCTGCCGTACCAAGAGATTGTATCCAGGCGGTTATTCAGTTGCAGCAGCATACCGAATTCCGGTAGATCGGGTAGGCCCTCACCTGGAATAAGAGTTTGGCTGATTTCGAGCACGCCATCCGGATCAATTCGGTATGTGATGGACAGCGTACATCCCGGATGTTGATCCCACATATAATCGCTCGTCACGAGAATGCCTTGCTCGTCTGCATGGTGCTCAAAGCGAATTAATCTGCTGGTAGCGTGAGCATCTCTCCAGAAGGCAGAACGCTCGTTCAGGCGGTTCCCCATATCATTGTCTGTCATGGCTCTCCAGAAATTCGGCCGGACAGGTGCGAGCAATTGCTCCTGATTGTTGATCTGATAGGACGTGAGCGTGCCAGTGGCTGGATTGAAGCTCAACGTGACTTGGCCTGTAGTCACTTTCAATTCATCTTGCAGCTCTTGTACCTGCGGTGTATTGCCTTGCCCTTGGTGTACCGGTTGGATTGGACGCAATCTCGGAGATACCACGAACTGATCCCAGGCAATTTCGTGACCTACTCCTGCCCATTTGGTTGCGACTTTCGTAACCAGAGATACAGTCAGCACCGCTTCCTGGAACAGATCGGAAGATGGCGTATAAGGGATTCGGACTTCAAGCGATTCGCCAGGAGGTACCGCGATATCCAACGTACCGTTCTCTACGGACTTACCATCGTGTGTTACTGTCCATACGAGCGAATATTCGCTCAGATCCGTGAACAGGAACTGGTTTTTTATGCGCAGCAGGCCGTCTTTGACATCAACGGTTTCCATACGAACGTTCTGATAACATTTCTTCACTTCTTCCAGCTTCGGTGTAACCGTCTTATCGGCCAGAATCAGTCCGTTCCCGCAGAAATTACCATCATGAGGAGATTCACCGAAATCGCCGCCATAAGCAAAATATTCTACACCGTCTGCCGTAGTGGTACGAATGGACTGATCGACCCAGTCCCAGATGAATGCACCCTGCAACACATCATATTTATCGAACAACTCCCAATACAGATGCAGACCTCCACAGGAGTTACCCATGGCATGGCTATATTCGCAGATAATATAAGGTTTCTTCGGACCCTTCATGCGAGCATAATTCTCTACATCTTGTGGGCTGATATACATTGTCGATTCAATATCGCTTGCCGAATCAGAAGGGCGATAATGGAAAGTCCCTTCATAATGAACGAGACGGGTTGGATCGACTTGTTTCAGATAATCGTACATGGCGATGAAGTTATCGCCGCCGAAGGATTCATTACCCAGAGACCAGATAATAACGGACGGATGGTTTTTGTCCCGCTGGAACATCGAGTTACAGCGATCTATTACGTTATTACGCCATTCCGGCTTGCTCGCGGGAATATTGTTCTCGTTCATTTCCTTTTGCCCATATTCCCAGGTGCCGTGAGTTTCCAGATTCGTCTCGTCAATGACATAGAGGCCATATTCATCACACAGTTCGTACCAGAGTGACTGATTCGGATAATGGGATGTACGCACCGCGTTAACGTTATAGGACTTCATCAACTCGATGTCACGGATCATGTCTTCCCGTCCAATGGCTCGACCCTTATCCGGGGAAAATTCATGACGATTGACGCCTTTGAACACAATGCGTTTGCCATTGATTTGCATCAGGCCGTCCTTCAGTTCAAACTTGCGGAATCCGATCCGGCTGCGGACCGCTTCCAGTGTTTCGCTTGATTCGTCCTGAATGGATAGCACAAGTGTATACAGGTTAGGGGACTCAGCGCTCCATAGTAGCGGCTTCATAACCTCTGCTGACAACTGGAATGAAAGTTCATCCTCGCCCTGGAAAGTAACGGCCGCAGTAAGTGGTTGCTTCAGCACTGTCTGCTGTTGTGCATCATAGAGCTGCGCCTGAACGGACAATCCGGCAGGGGTCTGCGCGGCATTATGATTAAATAATTTCAAATCCAGCAGTAGCTCCGCATCCTGATACGCGTCATCCAGTTCAGTACGAACAAAGAAATCGGCGATCTGAACCGGTGAAGGTGAATGCAGGTATACACCACGGAAGATGCCGCTTAACCGCCAGAAATCCTGATTCTCCAGCCAGCTCGCATCACACCAGCGATATACCTCCACAGCGAGCTTGTTCTCACCTTCCGTTAGATACGAAGTGATATCAAATTCTGCGGGCGTGAACGTATCTTCGCTATAACCGACCAGCTCCCCGTTCACCCATACATAAAAGGCAGATTCAACGCCCTCAAAATGAAGCAGGACAGGCCGGTCTTTCCAGTCTGCAGGAACAGTAAACGTGCGGATGTACGAACCCACCGGATTATAAGTTGTTGGTGCAAATGGTGGCTTCAATTCAGGCTCACGCTCGACCCACGGATACGTCATATTTGTATAGTGGGGATAATCGTACCCTTGTAGCTGCCAGTTGGAAGGAACGGCGATCTCGTCCCAGTCACTGGCATCATAGTTGTTCTCATAAAAGGATGTAATCCGTTGCTCCGGTGTCTCCGCAAAGGCAAACTTCCATTGACCATTCAGTGATTCGTACCATGGCGATGCGCTGGAATCATTGGACAATGCTTCTGTTATAGATGGAAACGCTACCATAGAAGCATGTGCGGGTAGACGGTTTACTTGAAAAGTCTCGGGATTATTGTTCCATTCCGGGTATCCATTTGCCGGAGGGGTGTGTACCAGTTTCTTTCGCATAACAGCAACTCCTTCTGAAATGTTATAATATTGTCATTATAGAATTGAATGATGACTTAGAGAATAAAGAATATTGCCCATATATATCACAATATGAAACTAACGATGGAGAAAGTGGTGTACTGGATGGATACCCGGATTTTTTTTGGTAAAACAGAAGAAGCTGCTCGCCTGCCGATCTATATGACCACGGTTGGTTACTGGGAACACCAATATGAAACTGAGCGTCCAGAGGGATTCCCGGATTATCAGATCCACCAGATTATTCATGGTCAGGGGAGACTGATTATACAAGAGGACGAGTATATCGTCGGACCGGGTGACGTTTTCTTTCTGTACCCCGATGTTCCGCATCGATATATGCCCATCAGTGACCGTTGGGAACTGGCTTGGGTCTCGTTTCAGGGGAGAGAGGCTAGCCAGTTATTATCTTATGCGGGGATAACCGGTTCACGCGTATGCAGACTCAGGACAGCAACGCTGCTACGTGGCCTGGAGCAACTTCTGGTTAGAGGAGAGAATGGCGGTGATACGGATTACGCAGATTACGATGTGGAGTGTTCCAAACAATTATATGCCCTGCTGCTGGATCTGAAGCCACTACTCATCGCATCCGCCAATTATAATGATGAACTGGAGCGCTTGAAGCCTGTGCTGCGTTATATCGCAGAGCATCTGGATCGTTCGCTTTCGCTGAAAGAACTGGCCGATGTGGCTGTGGTATCTCCCCAATATTTGTGCAGGCTGTTTCAGAGGGCACTCCATACCAGACCTGTATTTTACGTGAACCAGGAACGGATCAATCGGAGCAAACAACTCATGTTCAGTGAGAGAGAGCTTCGAATATATGAAGTGGCTGATCGGGTGGGTTACGAGAATGCCAGTTATTTCTGTGCGATGTTCAAAAGGCATACAGGCATGAGTCCAGAGCGTTTTCGCAAACTGCACGGACTGAATTGAAAGTCCGAATACTATTATTCATTTTGAATTTTGATCTGTTATTCATCCCAATTTCAGTTTCCATTAAGGTTGGGAAGGTAAGATAAGTCTTGTAAACCCCTTCTCGTGTTAAATAGATGTGTGACTGGCCCTATCGGATTGTCCTCCGGTAGGGCACTTTTTTTTCTTCATTTCTGCGGTTGGTGGTATGATAGATGAATACATAATGTGTAACCAACTCTAGTGACCGGAGGATGGAATTGTGGATCACAGTTTGCACCCGTTGTTTAAGCCTATTCAGATGAATGGAACGTACCCTAACAGTTATTATATTGAGAAAGTACCTGCTGCTGGTCTGATGGCTTATGTGGCCTGTTATTGGGAATCAGGATCTCTTCCGAACACACATGCGGATGTTGCTAAGAGAGAAGGTCCAGAGCGATCGATGACGACGGTACCTGCCCGGGTATTACCGGATGGTTGCACGGACATGCTGATTACATACGACCCGGTCTGTTCAAAGCACTCCTATGCTTACTGTGGCAATTATACACATCCGTTCGCTGTACCTGAGCCAGCCGATGATGGTTCCCCTGCTGGAGACTACACCTTTGGTGTCCGGTTCTTCCCGGGTGGAGCGCATGTCTTCCATGGCATGCCACTGGAGTGGTTTACGGATAAGCGAATTGCCCTTCAGGAATGTTGGCCGGAGAAGCTGAACGGGCTTCAGGAACGGATGGCCGAAACGAATCATTTTGCAGAGCGAGTAGAGGTTATGAATGCGTACTTGAGTCCGTTGCCCGTGCAGGCAAGCACATCTGAGAACGATCTGATGAAAAACGTGCTGCACCGCATCTTTATAGATGGGGGACGTATGAGTGTCCAAGAGCTGGCGATGCGTGAAGTGATCAGTGAACGGCAGTTGCATCGCAAGTTCTCGGAATGGGTAGGAATCAGCCCCAAGCGATTCAGTGAGGTGGTTCGTTTTCATCGTGTGTTGAGTGATATTCATCAGGGGAACACGGCAGACTGGGCAATGCTTGCCCAGAATCATGGATTTTTTGACCAAGCCCATCTGATTCGGCAATTTCGCAAGTTTTATGGAGAGACTCCGTTGACGGCAGCCAGGGAGCATGGCAGGATGTTGTCCGATTTGTACAATAGATCTGCAGCACCTTCGGTTATACTGAAGTCGTGAGAATAAAAGATAAGGGAGACATCATATATGAATGGAACATTGCAGATTCGGGATCACTTGTTAAATGAATTGGAAACAGGCGTACGGACGGGGGCTTCGTTAATTCGCTTGATCCGTTCGGAGGATTGGTCGTATCGTCCACAGGAGAATATGCGTTCATTGGTGGAGCTAGTGCATCACTTTATCCAGATCACGGCATCGGATCTTGCCATTATGCAGGAAAAAGGTGAAGCTGAGGTTGGGCTGGTAGAGAATAGCCTATCGGGGACCCAGGATATCGAGAAGCTTGAAGCAACGTTATGGAGCAATTTCGAATCCTACAAAGCCTATATTACGGGATTGAGCGAAGACGACTTTTTGAATCGTTCAACAAAAGCTTTTTATATGGAGCATGGTCACTTGCAGGTTCAATGGCAGATTGAAACGGTAACGCATGTATTCCATCACCGTTCGCAGCTGTATAACTATCTCAAGCAGCAGGGCCATGAACTGAACTTTTTCATGCTGTATGCGTAATTAAACCTGTAATATTAAAGTAAGCTTAGTTGGCTTCACCGGATGGTCCGGTGGGGCTTTTTTTGCGAACATTCGTCTATCAATCTATGAAGTCTATCAAAATTGGACATTATGACGCTGGTAATTCACCGTTGCTTTAATAGATTTCAAGCATAGAATACCGTATCAAAGCAAAAGGAGGTGATTTCAAATGGCCATCCTTTTACCGCAACAGATTTACAACCTGGCTGCAAGTGTGGGTAAGTCCTACTACGAGGATCTGACTGGAGGAACCAATGCCAGCATTACGGTTAACAACTTTGGTCCGTTCGCAGTTGATTTGGTTGTTACTCGTGTGAATGCACCAGTGATCACGTATTTGATCCCTGCCGGCAACAGCCTTACACTGTCTGTAGACTTGCTGCTCGTAGCTGCGTTATTGACTAGTGCAGCTGGTGCATCTACAGGTACGATTCAGATTGCAACATCTGATTTCTAATGATGTAATGCTCTCGTTGAACCTCTGTCGGACATCTTGTCGGCAGGGGTTTTTCTTTTTTTATGTGGAACCTTCTGGATTGAAAGTGATATTATACTAGAGTCTTATTATTTGATTAATAGGTTGTTATAAGAATGAATTTCTTATACAGCGAGAGAAAGGGAGATTTGATGTTTAGAAAGATGTTCATCTGCATTTTGGGGGTAACCTTAGGATTGTCTGTAATCTTGTCACCACATGTTGCTCAGGCGGCGACTGAGATGACCACCCTGGAGTATGGCAATGGGGCTACATATTATGGAGAGACCAAAAATGGAAAACCTCACGGGAATGGAACCATGACCTGGGGGAAAACAAAAACTTATAAAGGAAGCTGGGCACAGGGAAAACGTTCGGGACATGGTGTTTATAAAGTTATAACACGCGGTGAGGACAGAATTACAGAGTCCAAGTATGATGGGAACTGGAGGAATGACAAAAAGGATGGTAAAGGTAAACTTCAGGTTAACGAAATAGCATTGACTGGAGATATGCTGGAATCGCGAATCCAAACAGGGACATTTGCAAAAGATCAGTGGATTGCAGGCTATGATGTACGAAATGGAGAATATGATCCGCCATATTCGTTTCTTTACAAAGATTCGAAATTGAGACTCGAAATTTGGGGAGATATCGGAAATATTTTGAATGGATTAAAGAATAACTATTTTTTCTTGTTTACATATCAAAAGGGAAAAGTATATAAAAGTGTTGGTGTTGGAGATGAGTATAATCCCAAGCAATTTAGTTCCTTCATAAAAAGTGTAGAGAAAGAGATCAAGCCTCACATCAATCAATTTGAGGAATTGGCTAAGCAATTATAAGTGTAATTAGAAGGTATGAACGTATACAGATTATAAATGTTGTTTATCCTGACGGTCATTCGATTAATTTAAGGTATAGGCGGCACGCAGATTGGTGTTGGCATACAGGAGGTTAGTGGATGATGAACAGAACAATCTTATTTGAAACGGAACGGTTGGAATGTGCGACTTGGAACGAAGGAGATCGTGCGCTGGCGTTTGCATTGTGGGGCGATCATGAGGTTGCCAAATGGATTAGCAGCAAGGGATTTCTGAGTGAGGATGAAGTAGAAGCGCGATTAACACAGGAGATTCAAAGGCAGAAGGAAGCAGGAGTGCAATATTGGCCCCTTTTTGAGAAAGAGTCGGAGGTGTTTGTCGGTTGCTGTGGCCTGCGTCCGTATTCTCCAGAAGAGGAGATCTATGAATTGGGATTTCATCTAACCCGGGATCACTGGGGCAAAGGGTATGCGCAGGAAGCGGCACGGGCGGTAATTGGTTATGCCTTTGACAAAATGAACGTGAAGGCACTGTTTGCCGGGCATCATCCGGATAATGAAGTGTCACGTCACATCTTGATCAAGCTGGGATTTGAGTATACAGGTGATGAACGTTATGAACCAACAGGAAAGATGCATCCATCCTATGTGCTGCGAAAATAAGAAACCCCGACCAATGAAGGACAGGGATTGGGTGAGTCTTGATCCGAATACCATGTTTTTCTCAATGGGCACAGATGAGATTGAGGGCATCTGGGTTCCTCTTTCTTATAGAACAAGTTCATTCGAAACAATCCGATGTGCGGTGACGATTTGCCCAGTGCTGTCTTTTCCCCACACTGAAATTTCAGTTGATGCAGCTGCGCCTCCACCCGTTGTGAATACATATTCGTATCCATCCAGGTTGGCATAGTAGGTTTGAGAGAAGACTTGCCCGGGGGTCAGATTAACGGATTGCAGCACATATAAGGTCCTCGTTCCATTCAGGAAATAACCTTCAATGAGTACATTGGACGTATTGATGGAATCGGTGTTGACCATTTTGATGGTGACTTGTTGTGTAGGCCTGCTGCCACCGGAGAGATTGTTCTCGATCGGGCCTGTAGAAAGGACTGCCATAGGTTCATCTCCTTTTTTATGAATGTCTTTTCCTGAGAAAAGCTAGAATAGCATATGTTAGAATTGGCAAAAGCGTTTGGACAGAGAGATAGATGTACTGACTGAAAAGAAGGCACTCAAATTTCTGTCCAGAGGGGATATATGTTTTCATGTTTTTTTATTTCGCTTTCAGCTTCTATTAAGGTAGAAGAGGTATGATAGGTCTTGTAAACCCCTTCTCGTGTTAAATAGATGTGTGACTGACCCCGCCGGACGCCGGTGGGGTATTTTTTTGTTTGATTTTCATATAAACAAAACTAAACAAAATAAATAAAAGGTTATTTCTGTGTTTGTCATTGACTATCAAAGATAAACAAAGGTATAATGAATGTGAAATAAAGAACTTACTATGTACGTGGCAAGCCATTTGATTTTCAATATAAGGAGAGATTGATCATGAACGTGACCCTTACCAATGAAACAAAGCAGGCTGCAGGTTTCCATATCCCATTTGTCCGTGAGATGGCTGAGATTACACAACATATGTGGAAAAATGGCTGGGATGAGCGCAATGGCGGTAATGTCAGTTATCTGCTGGAGGAAGAGGAAGTCGCCCAATATATCGATATCCATCATGTGATTCGCAAGATCAAACCGGCATTTTCGGTGCAGGAGCTGGCAGGCAAGTATGTTATCGTGACCGCATCGGGCAAATATTTTAAAAATGTACTCGCTGATCCTGAGAGCAACCTGGGGTTGCTGCGTGTATCGCAAGATGGTCAGGATCTGGAAGTGCTCTGGGGATTGAAGTCGGGGGCAAACCCAACAAGTGAGTTACCTACACATTTCATGAGCCATATTGAACGTTTGAAATTGGACCCGAACCACCGGGTTGTCATGCACAACCATGCCACTCATGTATTGGCCATGACGTTTATCCACGAATTGGATGAGGCAAAATTTACGAAGACCCTCTGGCAGATGTGCACGGAGTGTGTGGTTGTATTCCCGGATGGAATTGGCATTATCCCATGGATGATTCCTGGATCGAACGAGATTGGCCGCGAAACGGCTGAGAAAATGAAAGAATACCACGCGGTCATCTGGCCGCAGCATGGCATATTCGGAACAGGTACAACGATTGACGAGGCTTTTGGTCTGATTGAGACGATTGAGAAGGCAGCCCAGGTGTTTATGCTGGTTGCTGGTCACGAGATCCGGCAGAGAATTACGGATGAGCAGCTGACCACACTGGCACAAGCGTTTGGTGTTACCCCTCGTCCCGGCATACTGGACGTGAAGGTGTAACGAATTAATCCGAGGTTAACAACAATTGAAAGTTTGATCTGACGCGTAGTGATTCTGATTGAGAATATTGATTCGTTATATACAGGAAGTGGTCTTTGGTTCACTGAACCAAAGGCCATTTTCTGTTTTTCGGCTAACAAACGTCGTTTTGGTTCAAAATAGTTCAAAATACTAAACAAGAATGGCTTTGTTATCGATTATTGAATCGTAGAATGCATTATCACGCGCTGGCGAAATTCGGGTGAAATGACGTATTGTCAACGGCTCTGCGATTTTGCATAATAACAATGCTTCACAGATGAGAGACGGAAGGAAGTTATGATCATGCTTGGCAAAATGAAGAGAATCTTAATAGGCAAGCCCATGAAATCGGCTGAACTGGATGGAGAAAAATTGGGGAAATGGAAGGCACTCGCCATCCTGTCCTCGGATGCCCTATCGTCCGTTGCCTACGGTACGGAACAGATTTTGCTGGTACTCGTTGCGGCCGGATTCGCCGCCCTGTGGTACTCCGTTCCGATTTCCATCGCCGTGCTGGGATTACTCGTCATTTTAATTTTTTCTTATCGCCAGACGATATTTGCTTATCCAACAGGGGGCGGCGCTTATATCGTAGCCAAGGATAACCTGGGTACAACATCCAGTCTGATTGCCGGAGGATCTCTGCTGGTCGATTATATTCTGACCGTTGCAGTAAGTTCATCCGCAGGTACGGATGCGATTACGTCGGCTTTTCCTATGCTGCATGACTACAGTGTTGTGATTGCTCTGATTATGATTGTTTTTCTAACCATTATGAATTTGCGGGGAGTGACGGAGTCAGCGTCTGTGCTGGCGATCCCCATCTATCTGTTTATCTTTTCGATTGCGATCCTGATTATCTCGGGCGGAATCAAATTTCTTGCCGGGGGGATGGAAGCAGCTGCACCAGAATTCGGAACTAGTCTATCCCATGTGAGTATGTTTCTGTTATTAAAAGCATTCAGCTCCGGTTGTTCGGCCTTGACTGGCGTGGAAGCGGTAAGTAACGCGATCCCGAACTTCAAGCAGCCTGCCGAGAAAAATGCCGCGGGTACATTACTGCTCATGGGTTGTATATTGGGAGCTATGTTCATCGGCATCACCTTACTGGCTTATGGGTACGGAGTGAAGCCTGATCCCAAAGCAACGGTCATTTCCCAGATTGCTGAAGCGACGTTTGGCAGGGGCACGATGTATTTTATCATCCAGGGTGTAACGGCACTGATCCTGTTCTTGGCAGCCAACACAGCATATTCCGCTTTTCCGCTGTTATCCTTCATGATGGCAAAGGATAAATACATGCCGCATGCATTTATGGTCAGAGGAGACCGCCTTGGTTTCTCAAACGGGATCATTTTCCTCAGTGTGATGTCTGCGCTGCTGGTGGTCGGGTTCAAAGGGAATACGGAAAGCCTGATTCCGCTCTATGCGGTAGGGGTGTTCATTCCATTTACCCTGTCACAGCTCGGTATGATGATTCGCTGGATCAAAGTCAAGCCGTCTGGCTGGCAGATGAAGTTGCTGGTCAATACCGTCGGTATGCTGACCACATTATCGATTACCCTGATCTTTATTTTCACCAAGTTCACACAGACATGGGTCATCTTTATCTTTTTGCCGCTCGTTGTTTATGTGTTCATGCGTATTCACCGTCATTATTGCAACATTGCCGATGAGCTGCGAATTGACATTCAGATGGAAAAACCAGCCCACAAAGGCAATACCATTATTATTCCTGTCGCAGGCATTACCCGGGTCGTCATGAATACGATCAGTTATGCGCAGACGATGTCGGATCACGTGGTCGCGCTGTATATTGGATTCGATGATGAGGCCATACGCAAGATGGAGCAGAAGTGGGAAGAGTGGAATCCAGGTGTTCGTCTGGTCGTGATCAAATCGAGATACCGCAGCATTATGGGGCCGCTGAAGAAATTCATTGATACCGTAGAGTGGAAAACGGCCGAGACCGATCACATCACCGTATTGATTCCGCAATTCATCACCAAGCACTGGTGGCAAAATGTACTGCATAACCAGACCAGCTTCATGATCCGGGCTTATCTGATCAATTACAAAGACGTGATTGTCACCACGGTGCCATATCATCTTAATCGTTAACTCGAACGGTTCAACGCTTCACCCCGTTTGGAAGATTTACAGATTATTGTAAAATGAGTCGCGTTCTTTAATAGGTATACGTTCATATTCCATTTACACATCGAACCGCAAGGATATCTCCAAAAAGGAGAGTTCTTGCGGTTTTTTTGTCGTGAAATCCGGTCTGGATACCGCTTTCGAATGGATACACATTTGCGTAAAGTCCCTTGTCCATGATTAACGTTACGTTGATTCAGAATGAATTTTGCTGTGACATTCGACTCTTACACTAGATAACGTGGTGCTGAAGTTGATGTAACATTCCACACACACTGAATGCGTGAAACAAGGGGGAAGAAAATCCGATGAGTGAGCTTGATAACCGGATCAGCTTGCCCGCCGCCAAACGGCGCGTATCCGGTACGAGTGAGCGACGGACAGCCTCGCTGCGTGTGCAGCGAATGCGGGAGAATCTGCTGGCCTATGGTTTCCTGGCACCATCGCTGCTTTTGTTTGCAGTGTTTCTGTTTTACCCGATGTTTAAGTCCGTGTATCTCAGTCTGCATTCCACAGATCCGACGGGGCAGATTGCGGCTTATGTAGGACTGGATAACTTCAAGGCGGTGTTCCAATCAGGACTGTTTATGCAAGGGATGAAAGTGACATTACTATTTGTCCTGTTTACAGTGCCTACGGGTATGTTGGCTGCTCTGATTCTGGCTGCACTGACCCACAATAGGTTCAAGGGAATGCGTGTGTTCCAATTTGTATTCTCTCTGCCCGTGGTGTTATCCGTGGGTTCGTCAGCAGTCATCTGGAAGTTTCTGTTCCATCCGACCCTGGGCATGCTGAATTATCTGCTTGGCAAAGTAGGCATTGATCCAATTCCTTGGCTTACCAGCCCGGATTGGGCATTGATCTCGATCTCCATCATGACAATCTGGATGAACCTTGGATTCAATTACATTATTCTATCTAGTGGTTTGGCAGGCATCCCGGATGAGATCTACGAGAGCGCCAAGATTGACGGTGCAGGACCATTGCTGACGTTTCGCAAAATTTCGATGCCGCTACTGTCACCAACGCTATTCTTTGTCACGGTTGTATCGATCATTGGTGCTTTTCAATCGTTCGGTCAGATCAACATTCTAACCCGGGGTGGTCCGATGGACAGTACAAATGTTTTTGTATATTCCATCTATCAGGAAGCCTTTGTTAATTTCCGCTTTGGTACAGGTAGTGCACAGGCACTGATTCTGTTCGTGGTGATTATGTTGCTGACCCTGATCCAGTTCAAATGGGTAGAAAGGAAAGTGCATTACCAATGAGTGCGACATGGACCAAAACGCTGTTGTATGTATTACTGACGATCTGTGCAGCACTTGTGTTGTATCCGGTGATGTACACCTTTTTCATGGCCGTCATGACGCCGGAAGATGCTAGCGCTTATCCGCCGCATATCATTCCAAATTCAATCGATCTGTCCAACTTTAGCGAAGTATTTGATATTGTTCCGATCGGTCGATTTATCGGCAATACCTTTCTTGTCGCAGGACTGACAACGCTTGGTCAATTGATTACAGCCAGTATGGCAGCCTATGCTTTTGCGAAAATGCAGTTCAAAGGCAAAAACGTCATCTTCAGCATGTTTGTCGCAACGATGATGATTCCATGGGAAGTGACGATGATCCCCAACTACCTGACAGTTCGCAGTTGGGGCTGGCTAGATAGTTACCAGGGGCTTACCGTGCCGTTTCTGGCAACGGCGTTTGGTACATTCCTGCTAAGACAGTTCTTCATGCAACTACCCAAGGAACTGTTCGAGGCAGCGAGGATCGACGGTTGTGGTCATATTCGTTATTTCATATCGCATGTCTTGCCTTTGTCCCGTCCGGCACTTGGAACACTGGCAATCTATTCATTCTTAAGTATGTACAATTCGTATCTCTGGCCGCTGCTGGTGACAAATACACCGGAAATGAGAACCGCTCAGATCGGGATCTCGATGCTGGAGTTCCAGGAATCCACAGCGTGGAATCTGGTATTTGCCGGAACAGCAATGGTCATTCTACCATCCTTACTGTTATTGATTTTCGGGTTGAAACAGCTTGTCCGCGGAATGGCCGCAGGCGCGCTGAAGGGGTAAGGAGTAAGAAAGTTTTACAACTATTTAATTGAAGTGGAAGCTCTGAAGGTTTTGATCTAAAGATTTTAATTTAGAGGTTTTGAATTAAAGCTTGTATCTTCGGTTTTAGATACCAGGAGCGAACAAAATGAGGCTCGTGCTTCAAATAAAATGTTGAAATGAACGACGGTAGTAGTGGAGGGGACGAAATCGATTCTGAAGAAGCAAAGCGTTCGCCTTTATCCCCGGATTTTCCCCTTTGAGAGGGGGAGTGAGAAAAATCCGGGGATAACAGCGATCAAAAGAACGATTCGTCACCGTAACGGCCACACCGCGTCATCCCCAAGATTTTATTGTACGCGAGTCATATAAAAGGAGAGCGATTTCGTTTGAAAAAAAGAGGAACATTTGCATTAATGCTGGCTGCACTCATGTTGGTCATTTCCGCTTGCGGAACAAAAGCTGAAACAAGCAGCCCGGCAAGTGGAGCACAAGCAGAAGCAGCCGCAGCCGAAACAACACAATTGACGTGGTGGCATTCCATGTCTGGCGCAGGGGAGAAAGCCATTAACCAACTCGCTTCCGACTTTAACGCTAGCCATCCCGACATTCAGGTGAAACCCATCTATCAAGGGAAGTACGATGAGAGTCTGAATAAACTCAAAGCATCCATGGGCTCAGACAGCGGTCCTGACATTATCCAGGTCTATGAGATCGGTAGCAAGTTCATGATCGATTCGGGCATGATTACGCCAGTACAGCAGTTCATCGACAAGGATCAGTTCGACCTGTCCCAACTGGAGCCAAACATTATCAGATATTACACCATCGATGGCAAATTGAACGCGATGCCGTTTAACACATCCAACCCGATCCTGTACTACAACAAGGATATGTTCAAAGCAGCAGGTCTGGACCCGGAGAACCCGCCGAAGACATATGAAGAGTTTGAGCAAGCAGCAAAGGCATTGGCGAAAGACGGTAAGCCAGGTGCATCCATGGCGATCTACGGCTGGTTTATGGAACAGTTCTTCGCAAACCAGAATGCAGATTATGTAAACAATGGAAACGGAAGAACTGAAGCAGCTACAGAATCTCTGCTGAACTCCGAAGCTGGAGTGAAGACATTAACGTGGTGGAAAAAGATGATTGATGAGAAGACCCTCTCCAATCTGGGACGTAGCACAGACGATACAACAGCAGCATTTACCGCTCAGCAAATCGGTATGACCCTTGATTCAACAGCTGGCCTGCGTAAAATCGTAGAAGGTTCAGGTGGCAAGTTTGAACTGGGAACAGGCTTCCTGCCTCGTCCAGCGGATGCCAAAGAAGGCGGCGTTGTAGTGGGTGGAGCAAGCTTGTACATCATGAACAACAAATCAGAAGCGCAACAACAAGCGGCATGGGAATTCATCAAGTATTTGGCTACACCAGAGGTACAAGCGAACTGGAGTGTTGCGACAGGATACTTCCCTATTACGACAGCAGCCTACAATGAGCAAGTATTAAAGGATAATATGGCGAAGTACCCGCAATTCCAGACAGCAGTCGATCAATTGCACGCTTCCGCAGATTCGACAGCAACATCCGGGGCATTAATGGGTGTATTCCCGGAAGCCAGACAACTTGTCGAAGGAGCGATTGAAACGGTCCTGAATGGACAAGGTACACCACAGGAAGCATTGGATGCAGCAGCCAAACAAATTACAGACAAGATTGCGCAATATAACAGCACGGTGAAGAAATAATTGTAGGCTAATCTCGAAATAAAGATGCGGCGATCAATCCTGATCGTCGTATTGTTATGCCTGTGTCTTGAAATTCTATAAGACTTAAGTCTGTTTTTTTTGAGAAGGGATAGAAAGATGCTGTAAATAAGTGTCGAAATACGAAACGATCTATATCTTGTGTGTTAATTTATCTGACGTAAATGGTTTAATGTGCACATGAATATGACTCAAAAAGATCAAAAAGACATAATTTCGATTTTAAATTAGTCCTATTTAGCTTTAAAGAAGAGAAAATTATTTCTTTCTGTAATGTGTATGTTCTATTTTATTTCATAACGAAGAAATAATGTTTACACGAGTCTGTTATTCAGTTATCTTATATTTGAACTAATGTACAAGGTGTCTGAACAAATGATTGAAAATTCAAAACATGGGGGTAGGAAAAAGATGCAAAGTAAGCAAATAAAGAGTTGGCTCAGGTTATTCTTAGCTGTGGTCCTGCTGATTACGGGTGCAATTCCGGCTGGATTGTTCAGCAGTAAGGCAGCCGCTGCGGATGAGCCGCTAACAGTTGCAGAGGCGCTCGCTCTTGGTTCGGATGATTCAACCGCCACTGTTGAAGGTTATGTTGTCGGGACCTACAGCAACGGTCCAAGTGTAAATTTGAATCCACCCTTTACTGTAGACACTAATTTTGCAATTGCTGATAGTCCAACCGAAACAAATCTTAGTAAGATGATGCCTGTTCAAGTACCCACAACTGCTCCTCGCAGCACGTTCGGACTACAAAGCAATCCCTCCTTATATCAATCCAAAGTACGTATTAACAACGGTACGTTATCTCAATATTTCACTTCTAAAGGTATACGATCCGTTACATCAACAACTTTTCAACTGATTGATGATACACCGGAAACGGAAGTGGCTAATGTCACAGCTAATCCGTCCCCAGGGGCCGTTCCGTCAGGAACACAGGTTACTTTGGGAACAACTACAGTTGGTGCTGCCGTATACTACAAGTTAAATGATGAAAATGCGTTTCTTCCTTACACAGTTCCCATCACGGTGAATGATGCTATGCACATTGAAGCTTATGCACATAAAGAGGGCTTACTGGATAGTGCAATTGCTTTATTTAATTATACGATCGTTGACAATACTCCAATTTCAATCTCTGATGCCAGAAACAAGCCTGAAAACTCTCCGGTTACCGTTCAAGGGATTGTAACCTACCGAGAGGAATCCGGAGGAATGGCGAATCTATATATTCAGGATGAGAATGCTGGAATCGTCATTCGTGGTACAGATTCATCCGTTGAGCCAGGTGACCGGATTGAAGCGTATGGTCCGCTCACCATTTATAACGGTCTACTCCAGGTAGAGAAGGATAAAGCAGGATTTCCAGGCGGTTATATTAAGATCTTGGATAAAACACAAGAAATTCCTGAACCGCTTACGTTGACATCCAAAGACTTTGAGCCTGCTGAAGGCGGAGGCAAGGGTACGGGCGGCATCTATGAAGGGATGCTTGTCGAAGTCAATGGGGTCACAGTGACAAGAAGTAGCAGTTCCACCTTTTTTGCGACAGATGTGGATGGTCGAGAGATCACGATCTATGCCAAAAATAGCCCCACTGCACTGGCAGTAGGCAAAACATACGAAAAAGTGACAGGCGTCTTGACTTATCACACAAGCTATGGTCTCGAATTAATCCCACGCACAGCAGCGGATGTTGTCGAAAATCTGCTGTCTGTTACAGCTAGTGTTCCTTCAGGGGGGATTGTGAAAGGATCTACGGTGACTTTATCCTCACCAATGGCGGGAGCAGAAATTTATTATACGGTTAATGGCACTAACCCTACACCAACATCTACGCGGTACACTGGGCCGATTAAAGTAGATGAAGATACTGCTATTAAAGCTATTGCAGTGTCTGGTGGGAATACAAGTATTGTATATACCTATACTTACAAGGTTCTTCAGGAACTGAACAATCTTAGAATCCACGATATTCAAGGGGCCACCCATAACTCTTTGTACGATGGTTTGGCTGTGCAAAATGTGGAAGGCATTGTGACTCATGTTGTAAATGCAACTTCCTTCTACATGCAGGAGATTCCTGGCATGGAAGATAACGATGACAGAACATCTGAAGGTATTCTGGTCTATAAGTCTGCTCATGGAATGACAGTAGGTAACAAGGTGAGCGTATCTGGACAGGTGAAAGAATATGCAACAGCAACAACGGAGCTGGCGATAACGGAAATTGTAGCTACAATAATTACGGTTGAAGACAGTAATAAAGATCTACCTGAACCTGTGGTTTTGGGTGCTAATGGTCGAATGATTCCTACCGTAATTGATTCCGATCAATTCGGCGAGTTTAATCCGGATAAGGATGCCATTGACTTTTATGAGAGTCTTGAAGGGATGAGGGTGAAACTCGATAATGCTACCATTATCGGTCCGTATTCCAGTGAACCTGGTCTCGCTGTTGTTGTAGATAATGGTCCGAACAATCCGTTGCGCACTCCTGCGGGCGGTGTCATTCTGACAGGGGATGGTGCAGAGCCTTTTGAGAGTTCACTTAATCCGCAACGGCTGTTCATCAATAAAAAACCATCCCAAGCCGTCAAAACGGGAGACAAGCTAGGTGGCTCCATTAAAGGGGTTATGACATACTCCAATGGGAATTTTAAAGTGATTCCTGAAGGTAATCTTCCAGCAATCACACCGAGTCCCCTTGTACAAGCAATAACAAAAATTCAACCCACCGATGACAAATTGACGATTGCAACTTTCAATGTAGAGAATTTCAGTCAAAAGGATGCGGCTAGAGCTGTTAAAATTGGCGGCATTGTCGTCAATAATCTGAAAAATCCAGATATTATCGGCATTATGGAAGTGCAAGATAATGATGGAGCAACAGACAGTGGAGCAACAGCTGCAGATGCTAGTTTCCAAACCCTAATTGATGCCATTGCAACTAAAGGTGGTCCTGCGTATAAATACACAGATATCGCTCCGGAAAATAACAAGGATGGCGGAGCACCAGGTGCCAATATTCGTGTAGGGTTTCTGTATAATGAATCACGTGTGTCCCTGAAGCAAGGGATTAAAGGAAGTGCGACAACAGCAATTCAGGTAGACGCTGACGGAAGCTTATCCAATAATCCGGGTCGTATTGCACCAGGGGATGAGGCTTTCGCCAGCTCCCGCAAACCACTCGCCGCTGAATTCGAATTCAATGGTGAACGTGTAGTGGTGATTGCCAACCACTTCAATTCCAAAGGCGGAGACCTGAAACCTTTTGGAAGCATACAACCTGCGACTCGAAGCAGTGAAGTTCAACGTGCGAAGCAAGCTGCGTTGGTGAATGGGTTTGTGAAAGAGTTACTGAACAAAGACCCTGAGGTGAATGTCGCTGTTCTTGGTGATTTCAATGACTTCCAATTCTCAAATACATTGAACATTGTTGAAGGTAATGAACTGGACAACCTGGTAAACGAACTACCAGAAAATCAGCGTTACTCCTACATCTATGATGGAAACTCTCAGACACTGGATCACATTTTGGTGAGTAAAAATCTAACTGAGACAGCAGCTATCGAAGTGGTACATGTGAATGCCGATTTTGAGACAGCGGATGGACGGGTGAGCGACCATGATCCACTACTCGCACAATTAAGTATTGGAGATTTAGTGGAAGAAGGGGACTTCAACCTGCGCGTACTGCACACGAATGATACGCATGCGCATCTGGATAACATCCCGCGCCGAGTAACGGCAATTAAGGAAGCGCGCAATGATAATACCCTGGTGCTGGATGCAGGGGACGTATTCTCTGGTACATTGTACTTCAATCTGTTTAACGGTCTGGCTGATCTGGAGTTCATGAACATGATCGGATATGATGCCATGACCTTTGGTAACCATGAGTTTGATAAAGGTCCAAGCATGCTGAAAGCATTTATTGAAAAAGCAGAGTTCCCGTTTGTAAGTGCTAATATTGATTATTCAAAGGATGCGAGTTTGAGTGGTTTGTACAACAATAGCATCGGTGATCCGGGTGAGAAAGCCGAAATCTATCCGGCGATTATTACGGAAGTGAATGGTGAGCGAGTCGGTATTTTCGGACTGACAACACCGGACACGGTATCTCTTTCTTCACCAGGAGATGACTTGAAGTTTGTAAATTATAAGGCAAGTGCACAAGCAACTGTACAAATGCTGCAAAATGAAGGTATTAATAAAATCATTGCTTTGACTCACCTGGGCTACTCTGAGGATCTGAAATTAGCTGAAGCCGTAGAAGGAATCGACATTGTGGTAGGTGGTCATTCACACACCATTCTGAAAGAACCGATTGTTGTGGGCAGCCAAGATGAGCCAACATTGGTTGTGCAAACCGGGGAATATGACGTTTCTCTTGGTCAATTGGACGTTACGTTTGATGAAGCGGGTATATTGAAAAAGTGGAACGGCAAATTACTGAGTCTAGATGCGAAAGATGCTGCCAACCAATTCATCTATGCTGATGATGTGGAAGCCGCAAACAAGTTGAAAGAATATGCTCCTCAGTTGGAACAGTTCAAGAAAACCGTTATTGGTAAAACAAATGTGTTCCTGGATGGAGAACGTGGCACTGTGCGGAAACAGGAAACCAATTTAGGAAACCTGATGACAGACGGTATGCTGGAGAAAGTGAAATCCATTGTGGAGGAAAACGACGTCAAAGGATACGTCGCGATCCAGAACGGCGGTGGCATTCGTGCTTCATTCCAGACAGGTGATATTACGCTGGGCAATCTCCTGACTGTGATGCCATTCGCTAATAATCTGTCTGCGTTGAAAATGACAGGCAAGGAAATCACAGCCGCGCTGGAAAATGGTGTTAGTGGTGTGGAAACGGGAGAAGGACGTTTTCCGCAAGTGGCAGGCATGCGGTTCTACTACGATTCCACGAAACCAGGCGAGAAAATTGATGCAACAACCAACACCGTAACCCAAGTTGGTCAACGTATGGTCAAAGTTCAGATTAAGAATGCAGATGGTACGTACACGGATATCGATCCGAATGGGTATTATCTCGTCGCTACCAATTCATTCATGGCTAACGGTGGAGACTTCTATCGTGCTATGAGAATGGCGAAAGATGATAATCGATTCTACGAATTAAATCTGGTCGATTATGAAATCTTCCATGAACATCTGGACCGTGTAGGTACAGTTGATCAAAAGACGGAAGGACGTAGTACGGATCTGAAGGGAGCGCCACTTCCGGGGGACGGTAATGGAAGCAATCCTGGTAATGGTGGCGGCAATAATGGAAGTAATCCGGGCAGTGGTAACAGTGGTGGAGGTTCTACAACACCTACTACGCCTGTAACCCCAACTACACCGACTACACCAACCAATCCTACGAACCCAACTACGCCAACCGTTCCGGGTAATGGAGGAAATCCTAATCCAACAACTCCGGTTGTGGACCTGAAGGACATTGGAAATCACTGGGCAGCAGCTGCCATTGAACAGGCCATTTCCCGGGGAATTGTGAACGGATATCAGGATGGTAATTTCCGTCCGAATGCACCAGCGACACGCGCCGAATTCATTGTTATGTTGGGAAGAGCATTTGAACTTCCAGCCAGCAACAAGGCATTGACGTTTAAGGATGCTGCTGGGATACCTGCATGGGCACAATCCTTTATTGCTCAGGCAGTGGATCAAGGCATCATTAGTGGGTACACGGATGATACGTTCCGTTCATCGGGCAAAGTATCGCGGGTAGAGATGACGGTTATGCTCGTCAGAGCACTCGATCTTCCGGTACAATCCAATCCGGCACTGAGTTTTGCGGATGCAGATAAAGTACCTGCCTGGGCCATTCCATATATCGCGGCTGCATATGATGCAGGGCTGGTAAAGGGAACAGGCAAGAACATGTTTAACCCCCTCGCCGAGGCAACCCGTGCTGAAGTTGTAACCCTGTTGATGTCAGCAAGCGAGTTGAAAAAGTAATAAAACGTATGATATAGACGGTGTAAACAGCTTGCAGACTTCCATCTGCAAGCTGTTTTTTTTACTAGGGCGTGTCTGAAAACTCCGAAGGAAGTAGATTTTGCCGAATTTTCGTTCCAAGCAAGGAAGTTTTCTGCAGGCGTGCCGGGGCAGGTCAAGGGAAAGTGACGCAGCAGGGGGCTAAAAGGCGGTGAAAGATGCACTTCAGCGAGTTTTGAGATACGCCCAATTAATGCCTGTTAATTTTCACCAAGTGAAGGTATAGTAGACAGGATTATATTGAAGGAGTGTTGACGAAATGCAAGATCAACCCGTTTTAATCGCCCTATTTGCAATAGCGGCAGGAATTTTTAGTTTGCTCGGTGGTATCAACAATTGGGACTGGTTTATGAAGAGTTTTAGAGCAGGGATTTTTGTAAAGACCATTGGACGGCAGGGCGCAAGAGTGGTATATGGTATTCTCGGTGTTGTCATGATTGCCATTGGTGTACTATTGTTGCTGATTGGTAAAGTGTAGGAATAGAAAAGAAAAGAAAAGAGAAGAATTTGCAGAGCCTGAGTACATAATTCAGTTTTACAGCCTTTAATGTAGAAGGTAACGATTAGTACGTTTAGCTTTATGCTTGAGATTTTCGAGGTTAGTTCGGGTGTGGAGATTAGCATTTTAAAATGTCTTGAAGCCCAAGCCTTTATACCCTGGGGAAAGGGAGCAATTTTCCAAGGAACTCAGGACGCCTTATTTCGCCTTCAGCTCTTCTTTTTACAAAGTAAGGAACATCAGACACGTTATTTACTGGAATCCCTGACAAAAACACTGCAAACGACTGTTTTATTCTGATATAACGTGTCTCAGGTTCTTTAGATTTCTGGAATTACTTCATATCCTTGAATAAGACGTCTCCGATTCGTTAGCGCTTGTGTTTGCTCTGCTCCAACCGTGAGTGAGTAGCTGACTACTATCCTATCCAGAGCGAAGCTTTTCATTAAAAGGGAGAAAATCCACTTTAACGGCACTTCAGGTAAACTCGGGCTTTCATTAGGTTTGAAGACATTCCCAAGTAACAGTTACACTCAAAAAGACCACCGAAAATTTTCGGTGGTCTTTTTACCAAATTCAGGTTTAATCATCTCAATCTGGTTTAATTATCTTTTAAATCTTCAATAGAGTTGATGTCCATATAGGCTGGTACAACCAGGCCCGTTTTGGCACCGTCCATATTCGGACCCAGATCATCGATCTGATCCTTGTACTTGTTGTAATAATCTGCTGAAGTAAGTGGTAACCATGCGGCTGGTGTAGCATCTACATCACCGTTGGCGATGCCGGTCCACATTGGACCGATTTCAACTTGAAGGGAAGTCACATTGTAACCGAGTTTTTCCTTCAGAACATACTCCAGCAAGTTGGTACTTGCAATTTCGGAGTCCCACGCCACATAACTTAGTTTGATGGGTTCACCATTCACCGGGGTCAGACCTTTAGTCCACTCAGCTACTTGGTCACTATGCTTCTCTGCATAAGCTGCAGCAGCTTGTTGAGCATCTTCTCCATTTTGAATAGCTACCATAATTTCACCCATATCTTCAGCTGTCCACGAGAAGCGATCCAGGAATTCATAAGCGACAGGTTTGTCTTCCTTTAACCCTTTACGGGCAATGGTATGAATCTGTTCGGCTTCACCGTAGACGCCTTCCGGATCCTCCAGGTATTTCAGGTCATATGCGTTGAACATCCAATGCGGTGTCCAACCGGTAACGATAACCGGTTCCTTATTCTTAACAGCTTTATCCAGCGTAGCTGTCATTGCGGCTCCTGAACCTTCAACCAGTTTCCAGTCAGACAAACCGTATTTCTCAATGGCACTTGCTGTGGATTTCATAATTCCAGCACCTGGATCGATACCGATAATTTGATGATTCACTTCATTTCCCACATTAGCACTTGCCGATGGAGTGGAAGAAGCTGCACCGGTCTCCAGATCTGCAATCGAGTTTACTTCAGTCATGTACTTAGGAACCACGAGGCCTGTACGTACACCTGTCATATTAGCCCCCAGATCATCCACCTGGTCTTTGTAACGTTCCCAGTAGTCTGCGTGTGTCAATGGCAGCCAAGCTGCTGGAGAGGCATCTACGTCGCCTGAGGCAACACCCGTCCACATTGGTCCGGCTTCGACTTGCAGAGCGTTAACTTTATAACCCAATTTGTTTTCCATCACATATTTCAGCAAGTTTGTACTTGCGATTTCGGAATCCCAAGCCACATAGCTGAGTTTGAATGCATCACCGTTCACTGGAGTCACACCTTTGGTCCACTCAGCAATCTGATCGGCATGTTTCTCCGCATAAGCTTTAGCTGCTTCTTCTGCGGATGTGCCATCCTGGATAGCAGTCATCATTTCACCCATTTCATCCGATGTCCATTGGAAACGGGACAGGAATTCAAACGCAACAGGGTGATCTTCTTTCAGACCTTTACGGGCGATGGTATGAATTTCTTCAGCATCACCGAAAGATTTCTCAGGGTCTTCCAGATATTTTAGATCATATTTGTTGAACATCCAGTGTGGAGTCCAACCTGTAATAATGATTGGATCTTCATTTTTGATCGCTTTGTCTAGCGTGGCCGTCATGGCTGCACCAGAGCCTTCAATCAGAGTCCAGTCAGTTAATTTATAGTCTTCGATCGCTTTTGCAGCAGACTTCATAATACCAGCCCCTGGATCGATACCAATAATCTGATAGTTCACTTCTTGACCTACAGCATTGGCTGCTGAATTGTTGCCACCAGCCGAAGTTGTGCCACCAACGAAGTATTGTGAGAAACCAGCTACAAGCACAAGGAATGTTGCCGCAGCAGTGATCCATGCTTTTTGCTTGGCTGTAATGCGTGAGGTCTTTTTACGACCTGGCATAAATACATTTTGTGTAAAACGGTCCAGTACAATCGCGAGTACAACAACGGCCAGACCGGCTTCGAAACCTTTACCGATTTGAAGCTGTGTTACAGCACGATAGACTTCCGCACCAATACCTTGTGCACCGATCATGGATGCAATAACAACCATGGACAGTGATAGCATGATGGTCTGGTTAATACCGGACATCACGGTAGGCAAAGCGAGTGGAAGCTGTACTTTGAACAACTTTTGCATGGAAGTTGAGCCGAATGCATCAGCTGCTTCAACCAATTCGCCAGATACCTGTCTGATACCCAGGTGAGTCAGACGAATCGTTGGCGGAATCGCAAATATAACAGAAGCGATAACACCTGGAACGACACCTAGACTAAAGAATGTGACCGCAGGCAGCAAGTAGACAAATGCAGGCATCGTCTGCATGAAGTCAAGGAGCGGTGTAATGATCCGCGCCGCAGTTTTACTGTATGCGAGCCAGATTCCGACAGGTACACCAAGCAGGATCGAAACCAATCCTGAAGTGATAACCAGACCGAGTGTGTCCATCGATTGGGACCAGTATCCCAAGTTATCTACGAGCAAGAACCCGATAACCGTAAATAGTGTCAGTGGGAGTCGTCCTACGAGGAACGCAAGAACACCCAATATGGCAATGAACAGGAGTGGATGGGGCAGCATGAACAGCCCGGAGAAAAATCCAACTACTGCCTGAATAACAATAGAGATTACATTAAACAATCCGGAGAGCGAGGAGCTCATCCAGTCAACGATGGATTCAATCCACGATGCTAGTGGTATTTTGGGAATCATTCGCAAGTTCCTCCTTTACTGCAACTTCACCGCTAAGTGCACCCAGCAGGGCACCGCGGACGATAACACCTTGCAGACGGCCATTCTCACCAACAACAGCGAGCGGCACATGGGCAGAACTTACAATCTCGAACAATTCATGGATCAGGGTCTCAGGCGACACCGTCGGCCCGTCCGTGATCAGAATGTCGTTCAATAATTTGTTTTCGCGCATAGCACGAGTTGCATCTTCAGCTGTAATAACACCCAGCAGTTTGATCGAACGGTCAATGACAAACAGGTTGGAAATACCACGTTCGCGCATTAATTCGAGGGCAACACGAGGACCACGATCAAGCGTAATTGTTTCAGGGCGACGCATTACGTGAGATGCTGTAAGGACCTTGGACAGATCCACGTCTTCGACGAAGCGGGCCACATATGAGTTGGCCGGTTGAATCATGATTTCTTCCGGTGTACCGATCTGCACAACTGCGCCGTCTTTCATGAGGGCAATACGATCGCCGATGCGCAGCGCTTCGTCCAAGTCATGGGTAATGAAAATAATGGTCTTTTTCATTTTATCCTGAAGCTCGATCAACTCATCTTGCATATCACGGCGAATCAATGGATCAAGTGCACTGAAGGCTTCATCCATTAGCAGTACTTCCGGGTCATTGGCAAGTGCACGCGCCAAGCCGACACGTTGCTGCATCCCGCCACTGAGTTCATCTGGCATTTTGTCTTCCCAGCCCTTAAGGCCAACCAGCTCAAGTGAGGTTTTTGCCTTCTCCCGGCGTACTTCCTTATCTACTTTTTGTATTTCCAATCCATACTCCACATTATCAAGAACGGTACGGTGCGGGAACAACGCAAACTTCTGGAAGACCATGCTGATCGTTTTCCGGCGCACTTCGCGCAATTGTTCTTTGTTCATCTTGCGTAGATCCTTACCATGAACCAGAATTTCTCCGGATGTTGGTTCAATCAGACGATTGAACATCCGAACCAGTGTGGATTTACCACTCCCGGACAGTCCCATAATAACGAAAATCTCGCCTTCTTTAATGTCCATGTTGACCCGGTTGACACCAACCGTTATCTGTTTTTCTTTGGCCAACTTTTCTTTACCCCAACCTTGCTCCAGTAATTGCAGACCTTGCTCGGTTTGGGGGCCAAACAATTTACTTACGTTTTTCACTTCAAGTATGGTCATGTTTTCACCCCTTCTGATGTGTTGTGCACTTCGAACGGCTTTCAGCATCCATAAGCCCATACACTTATGCGCCCAGCCACGAAATCCGGTAGTTGCTGCTTCGCTTCCCGTCTTTCTGGGTAACGTTTTTAAGTCTAACAATACTTAACCAGTATATCAACCGAATAAACAGTACATAATGTTTGTACAGTAAAAACTGTACAAAGTTTTCCTTTCATATGCTCCATCATTCTCCTTATTCTGGCTAATAAGGCAGCTTTACATTTGACATTGCTTTTCCTACAATAGAAAATGAGCTGAATTGAAGCTGAATTTTTTGGTTAAAAGATAGTCATAGGCAATTGTAGCCTGGTAAAGTTCCCATTTTCATACATTGGGTGAATGAAAGCCCTCTGGCATATATGATGTCCGGCCGAGTGCTTTCCCATGTAAGCAGGACTTTTAAAGTGTTGCAATTATTTCGCCAAAGACTGTGGAATGTTCAGAATGGAGGTTGCAAGCATGGGCTTGGACCATTTACAAGAGGAACAGCAGGCAACCGTGCTGAAGATTCGTAAGCGCGTCATTGAAGCCATTGGACGTAATATGGATCTTTACGGCGTTACGCTGTCGACGGGACACTTATATGGATTGCTATTTTTTGCAGACAAACCAATGACCCTTGACGATATGGGACGGGAAATGGAAATGAGCAAAACGAGTATGAGTACAGGTGTACGAACACTGCTGGATTTGAAAATGGTAAATAAAGTGTGGAGCAAGGGCTCCAGAAAAGACCTATATGAAGTGGAATACGACTGGCATCAGACGTTTACGGATTATTTTGCGATTAAATGGAGAAAAGCCGTGGAGAGTAACCTTCAGATTCTACGCAAATCAATTGAAGAACTGAATCGGTTAGTCGAAGGTCTGGATGAGCAGGCAGACGCTGAACTTATCCACATTCTGATGGAAGACAAACACAAAGTTTTGCAAGCGGAAGCATATTACAAATGGTTGGATCGGTTGATTGATACCATGGAAAATGAAGAGATATACAAGCTGGTTCCGAAGGAAGAGATTAAGGAACATTCATAATTACATGCAAAGGGCCCTTTCCGTTATAGGAGAGGGCCCTTTGCATGTGGAATATCTTACTGAATTATTAATGAAGGAACACGATGTAAAAGATAATTTTGCCCATCGTATCGACCTATGTTCACATCTAATGTCCGATCAGACCTGCCTGAGGAAAGACTACAGACTGCTGAGCAATCTGTTCCAGTTCGTTCAGAATCTGCAACCGGCCAGCCGGGGTCCAGCATAACCGTTGCCAGTTCGAGATATCGTGAACGTTACCATACAATACAGCAGGGGATCGATTCCATGATGCCGTTTGTTTTATGCGTCGGAACACCTTTTCACTGGCAGGCTGAAGCGAAGCACGATGGATCAACAGGTAATCCGTATCCAGCACGGGAATACTATCCGCAACATACTCATTTCTGGAACTTTCGGGAGATACGAGCTGAGCAGGCTGAAGTCCCAATTCAGCATACAACAAGTGATTTAATGGATGCTCGCCAGTCCCTTGTAAGCGAATGGACTGATTCGTAACCTCCATCAGAGCCAACCGTTTTTGTCCGAAATAGGGTTGCAGGTTCAGGCTTGCTTCCAGCTTGCGAAACTCAAGTTCTTTGAAATTCAGCAACGCGTGCTTCTCACGTCCGACCAGTTCGGCTATGCGAATATGGTTCTCTTTCCAGTCATCAGTGGACTCCAAGATGATGGTGGGTGCAATACTTTTCAGGCGATCATAGTAGGGCTTGTGGTAAAAGTCACCGATGATCAAGTCTGGCTTCGCCTGCCGAAGTTGATCGAATTGTCTGGTTAATCGGCGTTCTTGTTCATATTCATCCGTTTCTCGGTCAAACACACCTTCACCTTCCAGCACAGCTACCGGGCGCAGTCCAAGCGAGGCCAAGTTCTCATGGAATCCCATAATGGATGCCGTAGCTACGCGAAGTTGATCTCTTTTCATATATATGCTGGGAGCAATCCCCAAGGTTTGTTTGAATTTGCGGCTAAAATAATACTCATTGCCATACCCGACAGATACCGCGACGTCTTTGAGGATACAGGATTCCTCTGTCAGCTGTTTTTTGGCTTCGTTTATACGTAAACGATTCAGGTAATCGGTCGGTGACATGCCTTTGGCCTTCTTGAAACTGCGCGAATAAGAGCTGGGGGTGAGTCCAGCAATCTTGGCAAGCTGATCCATGCTGATTCCTTCACTCATGTAACGTCGCATATACATAATACTGCGTTCCAAGGCAGGGTCCACTTTCTCATGATTGGCTTCCAGCCTGTTCTCTGAGAGAAATTGCAACAGCTCATGTAGCTGGCTATGTATGCTGATAAAGTGATCCGGTTGAAGACCGCGATAGGTTTCATACAGTTGTTCCAAACGTAATACAGCCTGCTGCTCATGACGAACCAGCAACCTGCCTGTCTGCCAATCCAGCGGGAAGGCGGGTGAAGAGGTCATTTTCCATTCACCGCGCACTTGCTGCAAACAAACCGTATCCATGCTTAGCAATATACATTCGGTCACATTCGAGCGTGCAGCGGCCTCGATGTTTGTTCCTGGCTTCAACACGAACAAGCTGCCCGCTTGCGCTGTATAGGCTGTATCATTCAGGACCAGAACACCGTCTCCTTGCAAAATAAGACAGAGCATGGGCCGTGACACCGTCTTGCCTTGCACACGGAAATTCTCCCCACGACGCACACGGCACATGGAGGAGAGGAGCGGTAGAGATGAGGTTTCAGCAATGAAGGGAAACTGTTCAGTCATACGGACCATCCTTTTGTCTTATTTTCTTAATGATAACAATTATCATTCTCATATGGAAGATGTTTTTGAAAAATAGTTTTCGGCAACCAAAAAAGGACTACCAAGAGCCGTTATGGCTGCATGGTAATCCTTTTTGTTATGGACAAGTCCGTTGAATGGGCTATACGCCTGAATCAACATTAGATGTTAGTACGGTGTCACCAATAGAATATTGTCGAGGAAAACGTCACTCATAACTTTTTTCCCTGTTCCACCCGTTTGCACGTGATACAAGCGATATTGATCTTTGGCATTGATGTAGAAGAGGCCCGCAACATCATCTCTGATATGGAATGCATCCCATTCGTCCCCGGTAAGTTTCGTTACCTTGAGGGCTGTATTAACCGAATAGAGTCCGTTGTTGCCCGAGATGTATGCTGCCGTAGATGTACCATTGGTCAATTGATTCGCCACATACGTTACATTTGTCAGGTTCAGGTTGGCAGACTTGGTCACTTTGTTGCCCGAGACCGTTTTGGCATAAGCTTTTTTGTCTGCATCAATAAGGACAACCTTGTCTGTACCTAAGGCACTTACTTCACGAACGCTTTTGTTATGAAGCTGAAGTGTTTTAGCTGAAGTTGTTAACGCAAACGCTTTGCCTTTGGCATAATTGTAATCCTTATTGCTGTCGAGAACGATTCCTTTGTTATACACGTAAAGATTGTTTCCCCAACCACCGGAATATACAGCATTCACATCCAGTTTGGCTTTGGGATTAACCGCAGTTGCTTTGCCAGTGTTGTAATTCACCTTATACATGACAACAGCATTGGTGGAGTAAAACTCCTCGTACGGGTCTGTATTTACCATCAGTTGCAGTTCGTTTTTGGCTTGATTCGTAAAATAACGACCTTCCACTGCGCCTGCGGCAATCCGCTGCACAGCTCCAGCACCGTTGGACGTTTTGGACACGATCCACGTATTGCCATTAACCAACGCATTATAGTAGGCACGCCCTTTGGTTACCAGGAGGAATGGAAAGTCGGTATCAGCTTTGTCAGCAATCTTGGTGACAGCTGAAGCGTCACTATTGCCATTCGCGCGATAAATGGTACCTGTAGCATCCAGATAATAGATGAATCCGTTATCCGTATAATAGCTGAGTACATCTGTAGCAAATGTCTCTGCCGCATCGCTGGACCCGTCATTTGGAACCCGAAGCAATGTTGTGGAAGAAGCAGTCTGCGTGTAGTAGAGATAAGAGCCTGCCGCGTGCAAGTCCACCCCTTGGAAATCAATTAATACTTCTGTTGTATTGCTGCCATCCGCGGAAACTTTGTACAAAACTCCGTCGGACTCATAATACACTGTGGATTGGCTAAGTGAAGCTGCCTGGGCTGCGGTTCCACCTCCCAATGTCACTGCTGCAATGAGTGTAAATAACAGCAATGTACAGATGGTGCGTTGTACGTATGTATACCCTGTTTTCATTCGTTCATCGTCCCCTTCGTTCTTCTATATGTATGTCGTTAATTCCTTATGTTATATCGGTAAACTATGGAAGATATGTTAGCTCTCAAACATGAAAAAAAGAAGTAGATGAAATTGAATTTCATAGTCATTCAAACCTGAAATCGAATTGCGCATGATGCTGCCAATCCCGTCCCAAAGCATTCTCCGCCTGACTTGATCGTGATAACATAACTCTCAACCAGAGCAGAGGAGTGAGCGAGCATGGTATTGAATATGGCGATCATCGGATTTGGGAATGCAGTAGTGAATTATCATTTGCCTTATCTGGACAAAAAAGAAAACATCAAGGTGAAGACGATATACCGTCGCGAGGAAGATCGGGTTGGCGACACAGAGCGTGAATCACTTTATCCCGAGATTACTTTTACGACGAATATCGAAGACATATTGCAGAATAATGAGATTGAATTGATTGTTGTTGCCACCCATGTGGATAGCCATGTAGAGTACGCCAAGCTGGCATTGGAACACGGGAAACATGTGCTAGTGGAGAAACCTTTTGCCTCTACTTCTGCGGAAGCCAAAGATATCTTTGAACTAGCCAATTGTAAAAATCTCATCGCCATGGCGAATCAAAATCGCAGATTTGATGGTGACTTTCTGACATTGAAAAAAGTGATTGAGAGCGGCAAACTGGGAAATATTGTTGAAATCCAGTCCCACTATGATTATTTTCACCCACAGTACACCAGAAGTGGATTTGGATTGTTGCATGGCTTGGCCGTGCATACCATTGATCAGTTAATCTCCATATATGGCGTAGCTGACCGAATTGATTATGATGTTCGGAGTTTGATCGCGCCGGGTGAATCCGATGATTACATCGATATTGATTTTCGATATGGACGAATGAAGGCTACGATTAAGTGCAGTCTGCTCGTGAAGATCGAACATCCAAAATTTATTGTACACGGGGATCGAGGGAGCTTTGTCAAATATAGCAGTGGGCACCAAACGAAAAGTGGAGATGGACGAACCAGGGTATCCATTGAAGCTGAACCGGAGAATAACTGGGGTACGATTAGTTATGTGGACGACGATGGAACATCACATACGGAGAAAGTTCCTTCGGAAGCGACAGACTATGGCATTTTATATGATCAACTTCTTCAAGCCATTCGACATAACGGTGATAAACCGGTCAAGGATGAAGAGGTTTTATATGTATTGGATATTTTACATGACGGAATCGAAGCAGCGAAGAGAGCCAACTGACAAATAACCAACGACAGGAGCGAAACGATATGATGAATATAGCAACGATTGGTACAGGGTCCATTGTGGATGCCATTTTATCTGCGATCAATGAACTGGAAGATGTCACGTGTACAGCGATGTACTCCCGGAAGAGAGAAACAGCACAGGAGCTTGCGGGTAAATATGGGGTAAGTACGATCTATACGGATCTGGAATCCCTATTTTCAGATACAAATGTAGATCTCATATATATTGCTTCACCAAACAGCATGCACTATGAACAGGCCTATCAGGCACTTCAACATGGCAAACATGTCGTCTGCGAAAAACCGTTCACGTCCACGCTTCAGGAAGCAGAAACGCTGATTGCACTTGCAAAAGAAAAAAATCTGTTGTTGTTTGAAGCCATCTCCAACATTCATCTGCCCAATATTAAAGTCGTACAGGAGCAACTACCAAAGCTTGGTCCGATCAAACTCATCCAGTGTAACTACAGTCAATACTCGCGCAAATACAATGATCTGCTTGCAGGGCAAACACCAAATGTATTTAATCCACAATTCTCTGGTGGCGCGCTGATGGATATCAATATTTATAATCTGCATCTGGTCATGAATCTGTTTGGCAGTCCGAATACCGTATCGTATACCGCGAACCAGCATGCAAACGGCATTGATACGTCAGGTGTAGTGGTTCTTAAGTATCCGGAGTTTATTGCGGAATGTGTAGGTGCCAAAGACACAAACGGCATGAACTTTGTGCTTATTCAGGGCGAGAAAGGTTATCTTCAGGTTGTGGGAGGAGCTAACGGTTGCCGGGAGATCAAGCTTCAGATCGGGAATGAGTCTGCAGAGGCATATAATGCGCAGACCAAATCCAATTGGCTGTACTATGAGTGGGAAGCGTTCAGGGACATTCATGCAAGTGGTGATTACAAACGGTGTTACGAACTGCTCGAACACAGCCAGTCTGTGATGAGTGTACTCATGAGTGCGCGCAAGGATGCCGGGATTGTATTTGCAGCGGATCATCGGTAAACGTTAATACGTGTCGCTAATGCTCCCCATGTATAACATGTCGAAAATGTAGAGTACCGAGACCATCGAAGACATTTTGGATAGCCTTAATTGTTCATTGTATCCATAAGCCAGCAGCGTTTCATCACAATGCTTGGATAGGGTTGAATGGTTGTTGCCCGTGACCGCGATGACTTTCATCTGTTTGCTATTGAGCACTTTGGCGGCTTCAATCATGGATTGGTTCTCACCTGTGTGTGAGATAACAAAAGACAGCGTCAGGCTATTCGGATTCATCGTGTTCAAATAATGCATGTTGGGACTATTGTGAGCAATCGCAGATATGCCGAGTTCATTCCACTTGGCACAAGCCTGTTGAGCCAGATAATAATTCATATCACTGCCATAGATATCGATACGTCCGGATTCTTTGACCCAGTTCGCGATTCGTAGCAAAACAGGAGCATTTAACATCCGGCGGGTATCCTCCAGCGCTTGCTGATACAGGTAAGGAACCGAGTCGATGGCAGCCAGCACGTTGCCTTGTTCTGCAATTACATGATCCTGCGTCTGCGACGCGGAAGGCATCTGTTGATATTCAAGAGCAAGCTTGAGCTGAAAGTCTGGGTACCCCTTGGTACCCAGCTTTTTGCATAGACGAACAATGGTGGATGAGCTTGTATAGGTCTGCTGAGCCAGTTCATGGGCTGTAGAATCAAATACAACTTCGGGATTGTTCAGGATATAGTCCACAATATGTTTCTCCTGTGCCGTTAATTGTGAAGCATATTTTAATTTTTGAAGTAGTTTGGATTCCATACCGTTGTTCCATTCCTCTCTAAAATCATCCCATAGCATATATCTCCACATCATAACCTGCGTTTATTTATTTCTCAATCTGCATAGCGGAGCGACAGTGTAGATTGTTGAATTTCGTCGCTACACTCCACATCATTCAGATCTGACTTTCCGCCAGTTGCTGACGACTATTCCACGACGTGACCAGACGAAGAAGAACCAAACTTATGAGCAGGAGCACTGCTCCAATCATGAGTAACATCCAAGGACCAATCAGCAGCATGCCACTGGCTTGACCAGCGACTAAGGCGATGAGGGGAAGGACAATTAATCCGCCGAGCTGATAGGCTTCCTGGAACCCACGGACCTTGGCCGAGATCAGAACGTTCAATAAAATGACCATAAGACTACAAGCGGGAACAACCCAGATGACAAGTATTATCCAGTTCAGATTGGGAAACATCAACGTTCCAAACATGGGGTACATCAGAATATTGGCAATGATTCCGTAGATCAGGAAAGTAACCCAGGATAATAGAAGGGAAGGGATCAGGGCAGCTAGCACTTTGCCTTGAAAAAGAGTGTCCATACTGATCGGTGTGAATAACAACCCTTCCAGCGTCTTGCGTTCTTTCTCCCCAGCGAAACTATTGGCCGTCAGAATACTGGAGGCCATCACCGGAATGATGAGAAACAAGGGAGCGAACATATACATGGCCAAGTAATAGACAATACGATGATTATCTGTAGGCATGGAAGCAAGCTGAGGAATCTGTCCGCCATGGGTTAACGTATCCAATGATTCGAGTAGAAAGCTGATGTTGCCCAGAGAACGAAGTTCCATTCTGGAGGCCGCCCACAGGAGGGCGGAGGGCATGATGATTCCAATAATCAGTGGAACGATCAACATGGGCAACCAGAGCTGAACGCTGGCTGTGACGGACCGGATATCTTTACGTACCAGTGCACGTATGGCTTGACGGTTATTCATGGTGGTGTGCCTCCCTTATGGCAAAATAGATACTTTCCAGATCACTGCCCGTGATGCGGGCCTGATAGACTTGACCATGCTGCGTTAATTGTCTTAGCAGTAATGGAATATCTTCACGCGATGTAAGCTGAAATACTGCTTGATGTGCGGAGATTATTTCAGGTGTAAAGTCGGTTGCCGTGTGCCATCCTTCTGGCATGTCGGCTTCTACTTCGAGCTTCGGAGTGGACAGGTACCGGCTAACAATCTCCTGTTCCGTGCCTTCCTCCACGATGCGCCCCTTTTCCATGAAAATATAATGATCACAGAAGGCTGACAGTTGGGACAGCACATGGGATGAGACCAGGATTGTCATCTTTTCTTCCTTATTTAACTGACGGATAATGCGTAGCACCATCTGAATTCCATCCGGATCCAGGCCATTGGTGGGCTCATCCAGAAACAGGATGGAAGGACGGTGCAAGAGTACTCGTGCAAGGCCCAAGCGTTTCTTCATGCCTGTGCTATAGGTGCCGACTTTTCGATGCTGATAATCCTGCAACTCGAACAGATTTACAAGCTCGTCGATTCGTTTCTTGGCATGCTTCAGGCCAAAAACATCTGCGAAGAAAGTCAGATTGTCACGCCCGCTCATATTTTCATATAATCCACTTTGCTCGGTAAGAGTGCCACACATGGCCAGTACTTTCTCCGCCTCACGAGCGGTGTCCAATCCGTTAATGGTTACCTGTCCACCGGAAGCGCCTAAGACCCCATTCATGATACGGATCAGTGTGGTTTTACCCGAACCGTTGGGCCCAATCAACCCGGTGACACTGCCTTGTTTAACTGTGAAACTGACATCATCCAGTGCTTGATGCATCTTGAATTGCTTGGATATGTTGCGTACTTCGATCATGTATATTCACCGTCCGATCTGAGTTTGGAGATTATACGTGTGGTAGGCTGATATCGTTCAAATGGACGACAAAAAAGATCTATTCCTCCTTCAATAGTCCCGAATGTAGGATGCACATTTACCCTGAAGTCTGTCTGAAATCGGGTCTCAGGTTTGTTTTCACTATGGCTTGTACCATGTATCCTTATTTTAGGGTAGAACATCCGTTTCATTGCTATTCATAACGTGGTAATGAAAGATAAAGCCATACGTCTCATGAATGCCTGAAATATGCATATAACGCCGGTCTTGGTTATCCAGGGCCGGCTTGAAGTGATGTTGTGGCGTGCCTGTCACGGGGAACGTCAGTTTCTAACGATTACATAATGAATTCGTCTAACACATCCATATGAATACATCGTATGGGTACATATTGTGTTTGGACGTAGAGGAAGGTGAGTGAGTCATGACAGCATCCAATGAATATCGTTTTCAAGTGAACCTGAGCGGGATGATCCAGATTTTATCCAACCATCTATATAGCAGTCCTAAAGTGTTCTTGCGCGAACTGATGCAGAATGCGACGGATGCGATTACCGCACGAACGGAGGCGGAGCCAGGGTATCAGGGTGAAGTGCGTGTTGAACTGACGGGAACAGGTGAGCAATTGACCATGATGGTGGAGGACAACGGCATCGGCTTGACCGAAGCTGACATCCATGAATTCCTGGCGATGATTGGACAATCCTCGAAGAGGGGGCAGCAAGCGCTGCTGGATGGAGAGACTTCGTTTATCGGGCGTTTCGGGATCGGGTTGTTATCCTGTTTCATGGTGAGTCACGAAATTGTCATGCTGACGCAATCCGCGAAGGGCGGCCCTTCGATGGAGTGGCGGGGCAAGCCGGATGGCACCTATACGATTCGACAGTTGGACACGCAGCTGTCCCCGGGGACCAAAGTATATCTGCGTTGCACGCCGGACGCAGCGCACTACTTTGAACCGGATTATGTGAAAGAAGCTCTGTTCTATTATGGAGCGTTATTGCCGTATCCGGTCACGCTGTATCATGACGGCGCGCAACATGTGGTGAATAGCGAGACACCGATCTGGCTGATGGACCCTGCACTCGCACGTTCACGCAGAGCGGAGGTATTGGCTTTTGGTGAACGTCTGCTTGGCGAGCAGTTCCAGGACTTCATTCCGTTGACAACGGCTTCAGGCCGTACCGGGGGTATTGCTTTTGTACTGCCACACGCGGTTAATCTGAATGCCAAGCGTTCTCACCGGGTTTACTTGAAGCGAATGCTGATATCGGAGAAGGCTGAGAACATTTTGCCAGAGTGGGCTTTCTTCGTGAAATGTCTGATCTGGACAGATGAGCTTCAACCGACGGCATCACGAGAACATTTTTATGAAAATGAAAAGCTGGAGGAAGTTCGCTCTGAACTCGGAGACGCACTTCGCAAGGGATTGGCCGATATGGCTGAGAGCCAGACGGAACGGCTGCAGAAGCTGATTCGCCTGCATGCTCTGTCCATGAAGGCATTGGCTGTGCAGGATCAAGCATTCTATGCGATGATTCATCGCTGGCTGCCTTTTGAGAGCACGAGGGGGCACCGTGAACTGGGTGAGCTAATTGATGAAGGGGAGACGTTGTATTTTACGTCCTCTGTTGATGAGTACCGTCAGATTCATCATGTGGCTTCCGCACAATCGATGCTGGTGATTAACGGTGGTTACATCTATGACAGCGAGTTGATGGCTACACTGCCGATGACTGTGCACAACGTACATACGGAGCGGCTACAGCCGGATCAGGTCTCGATGAGTTTCACCGATGTGCCTCCCGCTGAACGCAATCAATATTATGATGCCTTGCGACTGGCCGATTCTGCCTTACAGCGCTTCCGTTGTCGGGCTGAGGTGAAAGGTTTTAAACCATCGGATCTGCCAGTGTTGTTCACGCTGTCTCAGGAATCCTCAACACTTCGTGCGCTTGAAAAAGCAAGCGAGGAGAGCACGGAATTGTTCTCGTCTGTTCTGGGTTCATTGTCTTCTAGCATGAGTTCAGCAGGGTACTCAACCTTGTATTTGAACGTGAGTAATCCGATCATTCAGCGGGTACTGACATCACCGGATGACCAGATGACGCCGATTGCCATCGAAATGTTATACGTCAATGCACTGATGATGGGGCATTATGCCATGAGCAAGCAGGAACTTGAAGTGTTAAATCAGGGCATTATTCGTTTTATAAATTGGGGTTTACGTGCAAATACAGATCGTAAGGGAGATGCCTGATGAAGACAGAGATGGACTTTGAAGAACTGATGGACGAGGCCTATGGCTTGCCCAATGGTCCGGCGAAGCTTGGTATGCTGGAGGAAGCGGCAAGAGTTGCCGATGTGAACGGCATGGAGGAAGAGGCATATGAAGCAAGATCGGAGATTGTGGAGACAGCAACATTCTGTGGTTATCCGATGAAAGCACTGATTGCTTTTTCCTGGCAGCTGGGCAAGTTCGACCAACAGCCCGAAGAATATGATGAAGAAACGTTAATGTGGTCGTACAAATGGATATTGGGCAAGATGCCCGACTTCCCGGAAATATCACGCGAGAAGATCCTGGAGCTGTTGGAGGATTTCGGACGGCGTTTCAAGTCCTATGGTTACAGCGAACGCTCCTACTGGTATTATCGGTTCCGGATCTTTATGGATTTTGGGGAGCTGGAGGAAGCAGGACGCAGTTATGATCGATTCAGAACGATGGATCGTGACTTTATGAGTGACTGCGAAGCCTGTGAGCAGGATGAGATTATGCGATATTTCTTGTTAAAAGGAGACGATGAGAAGGTGTTGGAGGTGGCACAGCCTATCCTGAAAGGGCGTATGAGCTGTGCGGAGATTCCGCATCTGACTTTGTCTGAAATTTTGATGCCGTTATATCGACTGGGACGGACTGCGGAAGCAGATAAACATCAGACCAAGGGATATCGCCTGATCAAAGGCCAAAACGATTTTGTGCAGAGTTTTGCGGAGCAGATGGATTATCTCACACGTACGAACCCGGCAAAAGGCATTGATGTGCTGGAGGAAACACTGGTGTTTGCTGCTGATCATGAAGATCCTTACGCTAAAATGTTGTTTTATGCCAGAGCAGCATCGTTGCTTCGCCGCTGGGTGGAAGAATCTCCAGAATACCGACTGCGCCTGCCAGCATCCTTCCCGTATGAAGGTGATCCAGGCGACCTGCTCAAGCTGGCCGATTACTTTGCGGAGCATGCTCAGACCGCTGCAGCCAAGTTTGATCAGCGCAACGGGAACCACCATGTATCTTCGTTGATCGAATAGAGACGGATATAACTCAGTAACAGATCGCTATAATAATAAGTTATGAAAAGTAACGAAACAGGCTTGTTCAAGAAGGATCGTATCCTTCTGAACAAGCCTGTTTTTTCTTGCATCATAAGCATGATCAATCTAATCGGTATGAAGATGTTTTATTTTTATTGTGCTGAAGTCACAGAAGGGACCGGCGCTGGTACTGGAACCGGTGCAGTTTCAGATGCCTCCGCTGGAGCTTCGGCTTCTTCAGCAGGTTCTGCTTGCGGTTGCTGAGCAGCCATCAGTTCAGCGACGATTTGATCTGTTGGTTGGGTAAGCAGCGCATACATGATCGCAGCCTCTTCCTGACGAATCAGAGGTTTGCGGGAAAGGAAATCAACAGAACCATCCTCCATTACCTTCACCTCGGGTCCATGGATACCAAGCTTCGCCATCATCTGAATGGCTGGTACAGCCCATGCATCTGTGTGCCCCGCAAGTTTCACATCATTGAACAGTTCGCTAGGATATTGCAGTTGCATAATTCTCCACATCATGACCATTGCTTCCTGTCGGATAATCACTTGATCCGGCTTAAACTGCTGTTCGTCCGTGCCAGTAATCATACCCAACTCATATCCGAGTTGAATATATCCGGCTGCTGCATGATCGGCCCAGTCGGTGCCTGCAGGAGGCGTTGTTTTGCTGGGCTTCAATCCACTCAGTTTAAGCGTGTTCTCAATAAATTCAGCTCGTGTCACAGCTGATTTTGGTTGGAAAGACTTGTTAGCATCATTCTCATAATATCCAAGAGATTGTATTGCATAGATGGCTTCAGCATAAGGACTGTTCTCACGAACATCCCGGAAGCCCATAGGCTTTTGTCCTTTTTTCTCATAACCCATAGGGTTGAGGTAAGGTTCTTTCATGTATGTGGTACCATCTGTATATTTTTTGAATGCTGTGAATTGACCAGTCAGTTCATCTTTGAAGAGATTATCTTCCACTTGAATCAGGTTGCGTTGACCTAGGAATACATCGTTAATGCTCAGTTGTCCTGGCTTATCCCCGCCACCTTTCAGGGAACTTACAATCGTGCTAAGTCGAAGATCGGCGTACAATCCGGTGAAGCGTTGCAGCTCAGTTGCGGATTGCGGCGTGTAATCCTTGAACTGTACAGGCTCTGCATATTGTGGGAAGAAGCTCTGAATGAATGCAGGGTAGAACAGATTACGAAGTGCTCCATTTTGATTATACGTCAGGAAAACGCCTGTATTTTGCTCGGGAATAAGGAAGAGATAAGAGCTGAATCCGGTCAGGTCGCCTCCTTTTGTAATAATACTTGGGCTACTTCCTGCTCCGGGAAGCTGAAATGCAGCTTCGAATCCATACGTCGTGTTTGGTAACAGTGGATGAATGGAAGAACGGTACTGTTCCATGCTTTTCACCGTGGATTCCTTGAAAATCCGCTTGTTGTCTTTCACGCCATCATTCAGGAACGCAATCATGAACTTCCCGATGTCCTCAGCGGTAGACAACATGCCACCTTGAGGCATTGGTGTTGGAGAGATGGTGTACAGATCAAGCGGATTGTGTGCCGCATCATAGCCTGTAGCCAGCTGCTTTTGGAACTTTTTGTCCAGCATGAAACTGCTGTTATCCATTCCTAGCGGTTTGAAGATATGTTGTTGCATGTAGGATTCAAAGGGCTCGCCGCTTACATTCTCAACAATCATGCCAAGCAGCAAAAACGAAAAATTATCGTACATGTAGGCGCTACCAGGCTCTCGAACGACAGGAGGCATGTGTTGCTGTGCGTAATCCTCCATCGCTATGTACTTGTCAAAATCAGTATGGATGTCTTCCTGCTGCGGATCACGAATCTCGAATCCGGTCGTGTGTGTGAGCAGGTTCTCCACAGTTACAGGTTTGTCAAAAGGATTATCAAATTCGAGCCCTTTCACATAGGTCTGAAAATCAGCTTGCAGATCAACCTTGCCTTGCTCCACCAGCTGCATTACAGCAGCTGACGTGAACGTTTTGGAGACAGAGGCTACACGGAAGGCCGTATTTTTCGGATCGATCGCTGTTTTACTCTCCACATCGGAGAAGCCATATCCTTTTTCCGCCAGAACTTTGCCATCCTTCACAACAACAACGGAGGCTCCCACATAATGAGGTTTTGCCTCAGGTGAATCGAAGAATGTATCCAGAAAAGCTGTAGCCGATTCAGTTGTCAGCGCTTTCGTCTTTCCTTGTTCAGCAGCTACTGGAGTTGCGGTCTCCGCCTGAACTGCGGGTACCCACAGACTGAGAGACAGAACCACAGCCATAAAAGCTCCTGTTAGGGAGGTGAACCTGAAACGGGTCTTTCGTTTGGATAAATGCATGCAAACACTCCTTTATGAAAATATTTACAAAATAGTTACCTAACCATGTATTACTGATTACTCGCACGATAGGTTTCACGATAATAGATTCCAATGTTGGCAATCCAGATCACAGAGAGCATTACAATCGGGAATGGAGCAAAGGTAAAGAGCATCGAATATAGAACCATAGAGACCATTCCAACACCAAGAAGTACATTCATCATCTGAAAAGAACGATAGGCTGCGCGATAGACAATCCATTTCTCGCCTTCATCCAGCTTCTCAAAATGATCTTTCTTCATATTGCGCGAGTTCAGATCCAGAGTGCGTTCAGGATAATAACTGTTGTATCGCTTCACAGTCAGAGTTTGCACGACCACAACGATGATAATAGAAATACACGAAGCAACAAAATTCAAGAGGTTGAAAAGTTCTGGAGAATTCGGCATGGTTCGGTTGGATGCATACAAGGACAAGGCAAGTGCTGCCCAGGTAAACGTAAGAATAACGCTGAATCCGCTGAGGATCATCGCTTTTCCGAGGGAGCGCTCTGCGGGAGAGATGAGTGAATCGGAATCTCCATAAGCATCATCTTCCATGGGAGGGACAGATGGCGTGCGGGAGAGACTGAAGATGTTCCACACCGTCATAACTACCACAAGAGCCGCCAGGATTGCGAATAAAAGATCATAGTCATAATACACGGACAGCGTCCAGTTCAAGTCAGAAGGGAGTTTACTGACTCCGCTAGCGCCGAGAAAACCAACTACAGCGCCACCTGCTGCATACAAGGGAAGACGCAACCGCTTTTTAATGGACGAGGATGATGAATTTTTCATTTTAATCTCCACCTTTCAGTTCAAAGATTTTTTCGACAGGTTCACGAAAGACATGTGCTATTTTTAGTGCCAGAACGACCGACGGAGAGTAATCTCCACGCTCAATCAGGGCAATGGTTTGACGGGATGCACCAATGAGTTTGGCCAGTTCTGCTTGGGATAGCCGGTCTCTGGCTCGTAACTCCCGAACGTGATTGTGTAATTCTTCCACTTGCTCACCTCCATGAACCTAATGTACATGATATTTGACTAAATGTAAACTATAATATACAAAATGTTAAAGATCATTTACTTCTAAATGTTGATAATGGACATGAAAAAGAGAGCCAGTTGGGCTCCCTTGGATGATTATTTTGTTGTCGGAAAAATTGCCTGAAAAGTGAAATCAAGATGCATCTGCACACGGCAGATGTTGATTTTGTTCCTCTGCCTTCCGAAGTAACATTCGGAAAAAGATGAGCGCTCCAAGCCCCATCAGGATATACAGACCAGCCATCGCATAGGAGGGCAGCAGAGTGGTCATGATCCAGGAACCTGCGGAGCGGTTGAGTAGATTGATTCGGCTAGAAGATCGACTGATTCAGGAGGCGTTGCTTCTGCCCACATACAGCTTCAAGGAAGAACACGCCCATCATGATTCGTTGCGAGATTATCGTCTTGCGGGGTATGGTCTGCCTGATCTGCGCAGATTGTGGGTGAAGAGAAGCCCTGGTGCCGCTGAAGAGGACACGAGTTATCCAGTGTATATTCCGTTGTGGTAGGATTAGCTGCCACAACGGAAATGAATCAGGCGTTTTCTATATAAATTGAACTAAACATTTATACAAAACGGAGAGGACAGAAATAACCTGAGGAAGCAGAGCGTTCGCCTTTATCCCCGGATTTTCAACTTTATGAAAAGGAATCAAAAAAATCTGGGGATAACAGCTATCAGAAGGTTGTTCTGTCATCGGAGTGACCAGTGTAAATATATTCATTAGTTCAATTTATATAGGTTCAGATTATTTACGAAACCCTGGTGAATTCAATAGGCTTTGTACCCGGTTCAAGCAACAAAGGAATGGAGATGGATTGAGCAACTTCTGAAGATTCATTGAGGGTAAACGTATACGTGATCTTCAGACCGAATAACACAAATTCGACGGAAAACGTATCTTTCCCGGTGTATTCCATGGGCATTTCAATGGCGTTAAAGGTTGCTTGCAACCCGTCCGTTGTCTCTAGAATCCACATCTCGCCATAACCAGGATGCGTGTAAATACCCGCATAAGCGGTGTAAGAACGATCACAAGGTGTAATGTGAGGTTCTTCAACTTTTTCCTCACCGGCAGAGTCTGGCTGAATAGGTACTTCCAAAGGATTCTCCGGATTAGTCTCCGTTTCTGCTGACTCTTTCCCCATTAATTTGCTCAATTTGGAACTCCAATTGACGGGCTCCAATCCAAGCAGTTGATCCATGATATGAAAAGCAACCGTATACGGAATTATACTTCCGTGGGTATTGCTCAGAACCACGATTCCAATCTGTTCCTCTGGCAAAAAGGCAACTTGTGATGCAAAGCCATCAATAGCCCCACCATGATGAATCATGGCATGTCCACGATATGGCTCAATCATCCAACCCAGACCATATGTACTCATAGGCAGTTCTTGGCTTATGAACGGCGAATCACTGGGCATCTGAGGACTATGCATAATCTTCATCTGTTCCTTAGATATCAATGACGTTCCTTCCCATTGACCTTGATGCAACTGGAATTTAAGCCATGCAATCATATCGGCTAGATTGCTGTTAATGGAACCAGCAGGTCCTATGGCATCAATGGCTCGAAAAGGTATTCTCGTATTCTGACCATCCTTCTCCATATAAGGGTAAGCATAGTCAGGCTGCAGTTGCATTTCTTCAACAGAGAACAGACTTGTGTTCATACCCAGCGGATTAAATAGGGTCTTCTGAACCATCTGCTCCCACGAAGTTTCATTGAGCTGTCCAACCAGATAACCTGCCGTCATGTACATCAGGTTCTGATACTGCCATTTGTTTCGGAAATCCTGATTTGGCTCCAGATACTGTAATGTTCGAACAAGATCTTCTCTTGTACGTGGGGAGTTGTACCATACCAACTCATGCCTTGGAAGACCGGAACGATGACACAGCATGTCGCGAATAGTTATACGTTCTGTTGCGACCGGATCAAACATCTGGAAGTCTTTCATATACGACTTCACAGGGGTATCCCAGTCCAGTATCCCCTGATCCACAAGCAGAGCAGCAGTTGCTGCGGTAAAGGCTTTGGTACTTGAACCGATGGCAAACAACGTATTAGGGGTAACTTCAAGTTTGGACTCCAGGTCACGATAACCGTAGCCTTTTTGCCAGACGACTTCATCCTTATGGACCACCGCCACCGCTGTGCCGACACCATTCCATAATTGAAGCTGCTCGTCGATGAATTCATCCAGTCCTTCCAGTGATGTGCGAAGCTTTGTTGTCGTCATGCTTTTCCCTCCTAATATTCAATAAAACGAATAATCTCCTACAATTCACTATGCCTTTTCTGGATAAAGTTAACATCCTCCCTGAGACTGATTTTGCGTAGCAATGCCGTATTAACGGACTTCACCGATTGCTTGTCAAACTAGTCCGCATATATCGAACAAGTCCCTCATAACATGTACTAATCAAGTAGGGGTTCTGCTGCAAGCACAATCCTGAAGTGAAAACATGTGCTAAAGGGGATGATGTCATGCGCCGAATATCATGGATGCTTGCCATGGTATTGGTCTTATCGGTCTTGCTTGCCGCCTGCGGGAAGAAGGATGCGGCAGCTGTGGTCAAAGATCTGAACGAAGTCGTAGGAGAGATGGAAAGTTACCAGGGGGCAGGCGTGATGACGCTGCATACCGGAGATACGCCGCAGCAGTACAAGGTCGAGGTATGGCATCAGAAGCCTTCCTATTATCGTATTGCGTTAACGAATGCCAAAAAGGATGTAACACAGATTGTACTGCGTAACGATGAAGGCGTGTTTGTTTTGACGCCGAGCCAGAACAAAAGCTTCCGTTTCCAGAGCAATTGGCCAGATAATCAGGGACAGGTATATCTCTATGAAACATTGATTCGGAGCATTACGGGGGATACAACCCGCCAGTTTGCGGACGAGAAGGAGAGCTATGTATTTGATGTAGCTGCCAATTATAATACACATGCACTTGTCAGACAGAAAATCTGGCTGAACAAAAGTGATTATGCACCTAAACAGGTGGAGGTATCCGACTCCAATGCCAATGTTGTGGTCGATGTGAAATTTGATTCCTTCAAATTCGGGACTGAATTTGAGAAAGATGCCTTTGACATGCAACGTAACATGACTGCTGCTACAAAAGAAGGCGGCCAAACAGGAACGGATTCCGGTGTGACTCCTGCGGAGCAAACCGGTAATGAGAGCGGTAAAGAACCTGCCAATCCTCAGACTGCGCCGGAACCTGACGGAGCTGTCACTGATGGACAGACAGGTGTAGGTGGGGACACAGAGCAGCAAGGTACAGAAGGTGCTGCAACAGGTCAGGAAGGCGAAGAGCCAACACTCGCAGAACCGGAAGGGGCAGACAGCTTCGGCGTGATTCAGCCAACCTATGCGCCGGAAGGTGTGCAGCTCAAGGACGATCAGATTCTGGAAGAAGCGGGAGACTATTCGGTTATGCTTCGTTATGAAGGAACATATAATTACACGATATTCGAAGCCAGACCACAGGATCGAGCTGTATCACTTGCTCCATCCAGTGTAGTAGATCTTGGATTCACACTGGGGATGATCAGCGGAGATGCATTGAAGACTCTGACATGGATGACAGATGGCATAGAATATCGGATCACCAGTGCCGACCTGCCTCAGAACGAAATGGTACGCATTGCAACATCGATGCAGGAAGAGTCAGGCAAATGATTTTTGAACAAATGAACGAATAGTAGCATAAACATAAGGAATGCTAAGAAGCATCGGAGACCTGTTCTCCGGTGCTTTGCTTTGATGTAAGAAAGGTATTCATTTAGCGCTGTTTTCTTACCCGATACACTCAATAAAGCAAAATGCGCTTCTACGCAGAGGGAACCGGGTAAATAATCGATATAAGCAGATTTTGCTTGGGTGAAAAGTGGGATTTTGCCCTGCTAATCTCGCTTATCGGTCTTCTTCTGTGTTCGCATTTGTTCTTCAAAAGGCGCACCTTACCTCTGTTTTTGGATGCGAAACTTCGGTTCATTTGACAGTCACATGCTGGAGCATTACGATGGAGTCTGACGTGAGCCGGATTAAGATGATTAGAGAAGGTGACTTAACGTGCAAGGACAATATCGGCCGACCCAAGCGGAGATCAATTTGGATCATTTGTGTACTAACGTAGAAGCTTTCCGCGAGGCATTGCCTCAGGGTATGAAATTCCTCGCCTGTGTGAAGGCCAATGCCTATGGACATGGAGCGGTGGAGACGGCTAGGGAACTGGAACGAGTGGGTGTGGATTACTTAAGTGTGGCTTTTCTTGACGAAGCTCTGGAACTGCGACAACATGGGATTACGATTCCAATCTTGGTACTGGGATATACGCCGCCTGAAGGGATCGCTGTTGCATGGCAACATGATGTGACCGTCACACTGTTCAGCAGGGAAGTGCTTGACGCCATTCGACATCTGGACGCGAGCACATTCGCTAACCAACTGAAGGTTCATATTAAAATCGACAGCGGCATGGGCCGATTAGGTCTGTTGCCTGGCAATGAGGCATTGGCTTTCATTCAGGAAGTAGCTTCGCTCAATCAGGTGATGCTGGAAGGCATGTTTACCCATTTTGCCAGAGCAGATGAAGAAGACAAAACCTATACACTGGAGCAGTATAGACGGTTCCAAAGCGTAGTTCATGCGCTCAGGGATCAGGGATGTTCCATCCCGATTATACATACGGCGAACAGCGCCGCTGCCATTGATACACCGGAATTGTCCTATGACATGGTACGTGTGGGAATAAGCCTATACGGACTGTATCCTTCGGCTGAGGTGAATCATCAGGTGGTGAAGCTGTCCCCGGTATTGACGCTGAAGACAAAAGCGGTTCTGGTTAAAACACTGCCACCCCATTGGGGGATCAGTTACGGAACCCGTTATTTTACGCAAGGGTATGAACGAATAGCGACCCTGCCGATCGGATATGCAGACGGATTCTCCAGAATGCTGACAGGTAAAGCACAAGTGCTTGTACGCGGCCGCCGCGTCCCTGTCGTCGGTACGATCTGCATGGATCAGTGTATGGTGTCGTTACAATCTTTCGCGGAAGAGGCGGAAGAAATTCAAGTCGGCGAAGAGGTTGTCCTCATCGGTCATCAGTCTGGTGGCGTAATAACCGCAGACGAGGTGGCATCCCAGCTCGGTACGATTGCTTATGAAGTGATCTGCATGATGGCGCACCGCATTCCACGGGTATATACCCGCGGGGGAGCAGTAGTCGCCAAAATTAATCCACTTTTGACATCCTGACAGGTAAACTGGATGTCATTCCCAATAAACTTTTTTTCAGAACAGAAGGAAAACTGTCGGAGCATCTCGAATTATGTACGACAGTAAGGATTTAATTCCTGAATTGAGATGTTTGGTCTGTACGAATATTGTTCCCCGTGTTTATAATGGAGTACAGCATACTTGATATACTCGGGGCATATATATTCCTTTGTATAAAAGTTCTGGAAAAACGTAATACTGGTTCACAATGGCGAAAGGTTTGTGGGGGTGGAAGAAAGGTGGCCAACTTGCAGAACACCAAGCGGATCATGATCAGTTTACCTGATTATCTTTTGCAGGAAGTGGATGGCATCGTAGCGCTGGAGAATTCCAACCGCAGCGAATTGATTAGGCAGGCTATGAAGCTGTATTTAACGGAGCGTAAGAAACGTTACATCCGTGAAACGATGCAGCGAGGGTACATGGAGATGGCAAAAATTAATCTGACCATGGCATCCGAAGCCTTTCATGCGGAGGAAGATGCGGACAGCACTCTGGACCGCTTAGTTAGCGGGGTGTAGACATTGATCGTAAAACGTGGTGACGTTTTTTTTGCGGATCTTTCTCCCGTTGTCGGTTCCGAGCAAGGTGGAGTCAGGCCGGTTCTGGTGATCCAGAATGATATCGGCAACCGGTTCAGTCCAACTTGTATTGTGGCGGCTATCACCGCCCAAATCCAGAAGGCAAAGCTGCCAACGCATGTTGAAATTGATGCGGCGGCACACGGCTTTGACCGGGACTCGGTTATTTTGCTCGAACAAATACGGACGATTGATAAACAGAGGCTGACTGACAAGATTACCCATCTGGACGAGGAGACCATGAAATTGGTCAACGAAGCCTTACAGATCAGCCTTGGTTTAATCGATTTTTAAGGCAGCAACCAGCGTCTTGTACGCTGCCCTGCCGTCCGTTGGCAATGGATGTTCCTGTAAGGGAACACACTGAATTCAGACTGTAACCAAAAGAGCGTATGACATCCTTCGGGCTGTTATGCGCTCTTTTGATTAAAGCTTGATGAAAGCGTAGAACATTGGCGATCTTTTCGCTATAATGAAACCTGAGAAACCGTTTACCCGAAAGACCTATATATAGAGGTGGAGGAGACATATGAGCATTTACATCAATCAGGAGAAACTTCAATTTCATTTACAGACCCGTGAGGCCAGTTACATATTTCAGGTACTGCCTTCAGGATATTTGGTGCATTTGTACTATGGCAAAAAATTACGCGACACCGATCTGAGCTGGTTGCATGTTCGTACAGAACGAGCATCTTTCAGTCCGAACCCAGTACCAGAGGACCGTACAATTTCATTTGATACATTGGCAGTGGAACTACCCGTGTATGGCACAAGTGATTTCCGTAATCCTGCAATCCAATTGGAACTTGAGAATGGCTCAACGGTTTCGGAGTTTACGTATACAGGCCATCGATTAGTCAAAGGAAAGACAGCGCTTACTGGACTGCCAGCAACGTATGTTGAATCCGATGATGAAGCAGAGACGCTGGTTATTGAGTTGGAAGACCGCGTTGCGGGTATCAAGATCGAGCTTTCTTATACAGCCTTTACAGCATTTAATGCGATTACACGCTCCATGCGTATCGTTAATGAGAGCGCTACCTCAGTGAATGTAGTGCGTGCGCTCAGTTCTTCTGTTGATTTCCCACATGCAGATTATGAATTGTTGCAATTGTCAGGAGCTTGGACGCGGGAACGTGATATCGTTCGCAGACCGCTTGCTTCAGGCCTGCAAGGGATTGAGAGCCGTCGTGGTTCAAGCAGTCACCAGCAGAATCCATTTATTGCGCTGATGACACCAGGCACGGATGAAGATCAGGGTGAAGTCTACGGATTCAGTCTCGTCTATAGTGGCAGCTTCACCGCACAGGCTGAAGTGGATCAGTTCCACACCACCCGTGTGTCACTCGGAATCAACCCGTTCGAGTTCAGCTGGAAGCTGGATCCACAGGAAGCGTTCCAGACACCTGAGACGGTTATGGTATATTCGGATGCAGGTTTGGACGGCATGTCACAGTCCTACCACGAATTGTATCGGGAGCGTCTTGCGCGTGGTAAGTTCCGCAATGCGGAACGTCCGGTTCTGGTCAATAACTGGGAAGCAACCTACTTTGGATTCAATGCAGACAAGATTGAACAGATCGCTCGTGCTGGACAGAAGCTGGGTATTGAGCTGTTTGTCTTGGATGATGGCTGGTTTGGACACCGGGACAGTGACAACTCCTCGCTGGGCGACTGGATTGTAGATAAGAACAAATTGCCACAGGGACTGGATGATCTGGCTAACCGCGTAACCGGTCTGGATATGCAGTTCGGATTGTGGTTTGAGCCTGAGATGATCTCACCAGACAGTGAGCTGTACCGAGCGCATCCAGACTGGTGTCTGCATGTGCCTGATCGTCGCCGGACAGAAGGACGTCAGCAACTGGTACTCGACTTCTCTCGTCAGGATGTACGTGATGAGATTGTACGCATGTTAACAGACGTACTTGGTTCTGCCCCAATCACTTATGTGAAATGGGACATGAACCGGAATATGACGGAAGTGGGTTCTGCGTTGCTTCCGGCAGATAGACAGCGTGAGACTGCGCATCGTTACATGCTGGGGTTGTATGACGTTATGGAACGAATCACCTCGGCGTTCCCGAACATTCTGTTCGAGAGCTGTTCAGGTGGTGGTGGCCGCTTCGATCCAGGTATGCTGTATTACATGCCACAGACGTGGACAAGTGATAACACGGATGCGATATCCCGCCTGCGCATTCAATACGGTACGAGTCTTGTATACCCGGTAAGTTCGATGGGATCACATATCTCAGCGGTACCGAATCATCAGGTCAACCGGATCACTTCGCTTGAGATTCGGGGACATGTTGCGATGTCGGGCAACTTCGGGTACGAGCTGGACCTGACAAAATTCACGGAAGAAGAGAATGACATCGTGAAAGCCCAGGTTGAGCTGTACAAAGAGATTCGTGGAACGGTTCAATATGGAACATTCCGTCGCTTGCTCAGTCCGTTTGAAGGCAATGAGACAGCGTGGATGTTTATTGCACCGGACGGAAGCGAAGCCGTTGTATTCTACTTCCGCGTGCTCTCTGAGCCCAATGCGCCACTTCAGCGCCTGAAGCTGAAAGGATTGGACCCTAATGCGGATTACCGTCTGAAAGGCGGATTGGAGACCTTTACGGGTGATGCCTTGATGTATGGCGGTATTTCGGTAGGCAGCACATCAGGAGACTATCTGAGCGAGATGTTCCGGTTCGAGTGCGTCTAGATAAGTGAACTGCATTTTATTTACACGGATACTACGATGACAGAACAACCTTCCAATCGCTGTTATCCCCAGATTTTTTGATTCCCTTTTCTCAAAGGGAAAATCCGGAGATAAAGGCGAACGCTTCGCTTTTTCAGGTTTTTTCTGTCCTCTCCGTTATCGTGTAAATGAGCAGTTTCACTTATTAGATTGCTATTGTATTTAAAGTTTTGAATAAGGAAAGACCGAGGAGCGTTGTGATGACGTTTTTCGGTCTTTTTTTGACGTAATGGGGAAGGCTGGAGGATGACATCATTCTGTCAGAACTTGTATGCTTGCGGATTGATGGAAATCTGGACGTGATTCTGTGATAATATAGGGTAGAGTGGAAGAAACAAATGGTTCAACTATACTGTAATTACAGCAGCAAAGCTGCCCTGAAATGATTGTAACGAACGATTCAGGAAGGAAAGAGGGATTTATTTTGTCTGAACAGGAAACGGTTCTGGAACCCAATGAAGAAACAATAAAGGCAGAACGCCATGAACGAATCATCAAACAGGTAGCCAAGGAACTGTCACTGTCCTTGAAGCAGGTCCGCACAACGTCGGAGCTTCTGGACGAAGGCAATACGATTCCATTTATCGCCCGCTACCGTAAAGAAATGACTGGAGAGCTGGATGAGAACCAGCTGCGATCGATTGAAGAACGCATTGTTTATCTGCGCAATCTTGAGGATCGCAAATTGGAAGTCATCCGTATTATAGAGGAACAGGGCAAACTGACCGGAGAACTGAAGCAATCCATTACGCAAGCTGTGAAGCTGCAGGAAGTGGAAGACTTGTATCGACCTTACCGTCAGAAGCGGAAAACGCGTGCCAGCGTGGCAAAAGAAAAAGGTCTTGAGCCCCTTGCTGTATGGATCTGGGGTCAACCGAAACAAGGAGATGTACTCCAGGAAGCTGCGAAATATATCAATGCTGAACTGGGTGTAGAAGATGCGGAGTCGGCGCTTCAGGGAGCCAAAGACATTCTCGCGGAGAATATCGCAGACGATGCTGCCATTCGTGCCTGGATTCGTCGGTACACCTTGGATCACGGGATGCTGACTTCAGAAGCGAAGGATGCTCAAGAGGAGTCCGTGTACGAGAATTATTATGATTACCGCGAATTAGCCAAAAAAATGCCTCCACACCGTATTCTCGCAATTAATCGCGGTGAACGTGAGAGTATTCTGAAAGTCGGCCTGGACGTACAGGCAGAACCGGCCCATCGCCATATGGAAGGACAGATCATTCGTGGTGCTTCTGCCGTGCAGGATATCCTGCGTGATGTGATTGAAGATGCATACAAGCGGCTGATTGCGCCTTCCATTGAGCGTGAAGTTCGTGGAGAACTTACGGAAAAAGGTGAAAATCAGGCCATATCGGTATTCTCGGCCAATCTGCGTAATCTGTTGCTTCAACCGCCGATTCATGGCAAACGTGTGCTGGGTGTGGATCCGGCCTATCGTACCGGTTGTAAACTGGCTGTAGTAGATGATACGGGCAAACTGCTGGAAGTGGCTGTGACCTACCCAACGCCACCACACAACAAGAAACGTGAAGCTGCCGAAGTATTCCATCGCATGATCAAGCAATATGATATCGGACTGATCGTCATTGGTAATGGTACCGGATCACGTGAGACGGAGCAGTTTGTTGCCGAGATCATTCAGGAGAACGGTGATGAAAGTCTTGTGTATCTGATTGTTAACGAAGCAGGCGCGAGTGTATATTCTGCATCCAAGCTGGCCCAGGAAGAGTTCCCGGATCTGGATGTTGCGGAGCGCAGTGCAGCTTCCATTGCACGTCGTGTACAAGACCCGCTGGCGGAGTTGGTTAAGATTGATCCAAAAGCCATTGGGGTGGGTCAATATCAGCATGACGTCTCCCAGAAGATTCTCGAAGAAAGCCTGAAGGCTGTCGTGGAATCCGCAGTTAACCATGTGGGTGTGGATGTGAATACAGCATCACCTTCGTTGCTGTCATATGTTGCCGGAGTTAATGCTACGATTGCCAAAAACATCGTGAAGTACCGTGAAGAAAATGGCCGGTTTACAAACCGCCGTCAGCTTCAGAAGGTGCCACGTCTGGGTGCCAAAACCTATGAGCAGTGCGTAGGATTTATGCGTATTGGTGAAGGTGAGAATCCATTGGATCGTACACCGATTCACCCTGAGTCCTACAAGGTGGTGGATCAGCTGTTCAAGGAGCTTCAGGTTGCACTGGACAAGCTGGGCAGCAAGGAACTGTCGGTATTACTGTCAGAGCAACAGCCAGAACAATTGGCTGCGAAACTGGACGTAGGTGTGCCTACATTGCGTGACATTCTGGACAGCTTGCAGCGTCCGGGGCGTGACCCGCGTGAAGAAATGCCGTTGCCAATCTTCCGTACAGATGTATTGAAAATTGAGGATCTGGTGGAAGGCATGGAGCTGCAAGGTACGGTTCGGAACGTTATTGATTTCGGTGCTTTTGTTGATATTGGGATCAAGAGTGATGGGCTTGTCCATATTTCACAGCTCAGCAACGGGTATGTTAAACATCCGATGGACGTTGTGTCTGTCGGGGATAATGTAACGGTCTGGGTTATGAGTGTGGATACCAAAAAAGGCCGTGTCGGCCTGACGATGAAGAAGCCTGCTTCTGCGCAACAGTCTTCTTAAATAGTAGGATTGGAGAACAGCCTTCCCTAACCAGGAAGGCTGTTTGTTGTCGACAGTAATAGTCCCGTTATCCGTTCTAATTCCTCTAGTAAGTACGGTGGGCAATATGTGCATTTTCTTAAAGTGCGTGTTCAAAGGGCCATCCTTCGTAATCCAATGCAGACTTTTATGAACAACCTCTTAAAGTTCGTTCTCCGCGCTGCGTGGTGTGCCATTTGCTGGTTTGTTACGATAAAAGAACCAGCATTCGTTCAGCAACTTGATTTGCCGGCTGTCCTTTTTGTGAAATGCACGCATCAGTTGATTGCAAAGCCATTGAGGCAAGGGTATCTCCTCCTCTTGCATAATTCATCTGTACGTTAGCATATGTGGCAATAGCCTGGACTGTGCGGGATAAGTGGAGGCCTCCGGCAAATCAATCTTGTTCACTCAAAAAAAGCACAAATCCCAATTCAGGGAAATGTGCTTTTCGTTCTCATCATTATAAAATGATACCTGCGGTGAATTAGAGAGCTTCCATCTCTTCTTCATACCATTGTTCCAATTGGGCCTGAAGAGCCCGGATTTCGGTAAGCAGAGAAATCAAAGGATAATGGCTTTCACGTAGTGCTGCAAAAGATTCTTCAAGCGCATTGATATAATCAAGGCCGCCGATGATAGTAAAATTTTCGTTTAGGAGATCGAGGCTGTCACATTCGGCGATCGCCCAAGGCAGGACAGGGACATCTGCTGCAGTGAGTTTATCAATTTCCTTGTGCAGGCGCAGGTTGAGCGCACTGAGTTGATAGGCGTAATCTGCCGGCATTTCCACGAACTGCAATTGTTGTTCCTGCTGCAGGATGACATAGCGCATTGTAGGCATAACGAGTAATAATCTCCCCTCATACATTCTACTTGACAGTGTAGCCTACGAAACGGTTAAAATTCAAGTATTATACCGGAAAAACAAATGCTCCGAGGGGGTGCAAGGAGAGGATATCGATGGAAAATGAGGAATTGCAACAATGGATTGAACAGGTATCACTGGATCATTTCGGAGTGCCGTTCACCCATAAAGCGTTGTTTAACAGTCGCCTGACCACGACGGGGGGGCGTTATATGCTCAAAAGTCACCGGATTGAGATCAATCCGCATCAACTCGAAGCCTATGGGCGAGATGAGGTTGAGAAAATCATCAAGCATGAGCTGTGTCACTATCATCTGCATATTCGTGGGCGCGGCTATCAGCATCGTGATCCGGAATTCAAGGCTTTGTTGCAGAAGGTAGGCGGCTCGCGTTACTGCCAATCGCTTCCTGACGGCAAAGGCAGAAAGCCGTTGCCATATCGTTATAAGCTGGTGTGCAAGAGCTGTGGTACGGAATATTTGCGCAAACGGAAAATAGATCCGAAGCGTTACCGTTGTGGTCGTTGTGCGGGAAAACTGGGGCTTCAGAATATCTGATGTGCGTTTCGTTCAATGTATTAAAGAAAGTGATGGAAGGGATGTTGACTTGGATTATTAATCATGGTAGATTAATCTTATTCAAGTTAATTTTCCCTGATAGCTCAGTTGGTAGAGCACTCGACTGTTAATCGAGTTGTCACAGGTTCGAGCCCTGTTCGGGGAGCCATTTCTTGGAGAGATACCCAAGTGGCTATAAGGGGACCCTCTGCTAAGGGGTTAGACTGCGTAAGCGGTGCGAGGGTTCGAATCCCTCTCTCTCCGTTCTGAATTAAACTTCTCTGCAAAGGGATGAGAACCCTAAAGGTTCGTCGGAGCATAAGCTTCGTTAGCAATACTTCGCAGTATCGAACGAAGTGAGAGTACTCCTCTTTCTCCGTTCTGATTGCACAAAGAATCCTCTTCACATTAGACCGGTTAACGGTCAGTGTGAAGGGGATTTTTTGCGTTTACTGATCTTTGCTTATCCCTGGTGTACGCCTCAGCCTAAAGTGAAATGCTCAACATCTCGTATAAACCTTTCTTGCCTGCTTCCGTTACTTCGACAGAGCGACTTCCTGTTTTTTGACGAATCCAGTCCAGTTCCGCTAACCGATGTCTGAGTTGTTCCCCAAGCATACCTGAGAGATGATGACGGCGTTCGCTCCAATCCAGACATTTGCGAGCGATGGCACGGCGTGATCCCGGCTTCATCTGAAGTTCAATTCCGAACGTAGTGAACCACTGTATTCCTTTCTCTGTAACTTGATAATCCTTGCTGTGTGCCTCTTCGGGGTCTGAAAGATACCCCTTTTGTACTAAGGCTTCACAGAGCGAGATTCCCAATTTCCCGGCCAGATGACCATAACAGGTCCGTGCATGACTCAGTTGTTGAAGCTGATCGGATTGTTTGAGAGAGCGGATCTGTACAGGCGGAGCAATACTGGCCATGCTTTTAATCAGATTAGCAATTTCTTTGTTTGCAAGACGGTAGTATCGGTGGCGTCCTTGTTGTTCAACTTCGAGTAATCCTCCCTCTACGAGTTTAGCTAGATGGCTGCTTGCCGTCTGGGGAGTGACACTTGCCATATGAGCAAGCTCTCCTGCAGGCAACGCACGGCCATCAAGTAAGGATGACAGAAAAATAGCGCGGCTTGGATCAGCGATTAACGACGCAATAACAGTAATATTCGGATATACATTCATACTTCGATCATACCTGAACTATTACTGTATTACAATCGAGTTGTATCGTCCCATATGGGTCAGATTGAGCTTATAAAGCATTGGAATGGGAACAGGAGAGGTACAGGATGAAAAAGATAACGAAACAGGACTTTGCTACAGAGCAGTTGTCTGCGAGTCCAGAAGTGATTCAACATGAGACGATTAATCCCAGTATTTTATATTATGGTACGCCTGTAGTGCTGCTGAGCACATTAAATGAGGATGGATCAACCAACCTGGCACCATTATCCTCGTCTTGGGCACTGGGGGATTGTCTGGTTCTCGGTCTAGGTACACAGGGCAAAGCCTATGAAAATCTGAGTCGAAACCCGGAGTGTGTAATTAATCTGCCGGACGCGACCATGTGGAAAAAGGTTGAGGCATTGGGTCGTTATACGGGAGTTACTCCGGTTCCTGAGGAGAAAAGGAAGATGGGCTATGAATATTGTCATGATAAATTCACTGTAGCTGGACTGACATCTGAATGTTCGGTTCAGGTAGCACCAGATAAAATAGTTGAATGTCCGCTCCAGATTGAAGCGGCTGTACAACACATACGTATTCCCGAACATACACCGTTCATGGCGATTGTTGAAGTGAAAGCGTTGAAGGTGCACGCACACACCAGACTAATATCTGGACCGAACAAGATTAATCCGGAGGAATGGCATCCGCTGATATATAATTTCAGACATTATTTCGGATTGGGCAAGAGACAAGGGGAAAATTTCCGGGCAGAGAATTGACTTGAGTAGAAGTTCTTTATTAGTCATGTAAAGATTGGGTAATAGTAAAGATAGACTCATGTAAGCATATACATAATGAAAGAGGTGATGTGCATGGAAGTGGAATATTTGATGCGTGTACTCATAGCTGGAATATGTGGTGTGCTAATCGGATATGAGCGCAAGAATCGAATGAAAGAAGCGGGAATCCGTACTCATTTTGTGGTCGCCGTTGGTGCTGCCCTGATGATGATTGTATCGAAATACGGATTCCAGGATCAGGCTGGCTGGGACAATCTGTCCCTTGACCCTTCAAGGATCGCTGCACAAGTTGTTAGCGGTGTGGGGTTCATTGGAGCGGGCATGATCTTCACACAGCGTCACACGGTCAGGGGATTAACCACAGCAGCTGGCATATGGGCTACGGCAGGCATGGGACTTGCTGTGGGTTCAGGTCTGTATTGGACGGGTGCGGGCGTGACACTGCTTATTGTCGTGGCACAGATGTTACTGCATAGACCTACACGCTGGCTGGTATCCGCTCGAACAGAGACGTTAACCATCCATCTGCAAAATGAGGGAGAGGCCCTGAAGACTGTTTTGGCACTGCTGGGACAGGAGAAGATCTCGGTCATCGGATTTAAGACTGAACAGCAAACAAGCACAGACTCCGTGGAAGAGACTGTGCTTGAGTTCACGTTGCAACTACCGGGTTCATACCGGGGCGAGCAACTGATTATTTTGTTACAGGACGTGCCTCACGTTCGATCTGCGGAGTTAAAATGAAGAGAACCTGCATGGATCAACAGGTGATCATGCAGGTTCAGTACTTAATTCAGTATGGGTCCAATTACTGACCTTCTCCGACAATCGTTTCTGGGCGGGATACCGGTTTACCTTCAAGCAGGCACTCGATGGCATGGGCTACACCGTGCTCCACATTGGTCAGCGTTATGGCTTTGGCTAATGCCTGGATTTCGGGTTCGCCATTACCCATGGCGATTCCGAGTCCTGCCATTTTTAACATGGAGACATCGTTGAAGTTATCGCCGATCGCTACTGTATCTTCCATGGAGATGTTCAGGTGAGCCGCCAGTTTGGTGAGGGCATTACCTTTGGATACGTCCGGGTGCTGCATTTCGAAGTTATGCTCAAAGGATACAACCATAGCGACATCGGATCGGGAAGCGAAGTATTCTCGTCCTGTCTTTACTTTGTCCGGATTCATGGAGAAGGCCATAATGTTATAGATGTAGGCTTCTGCCGGAATTTCGAGATGGCTGTTTACGCGGTGGTAGTCTTTTTTGTCATAGTGTTTCTTGATGGAGCGAATCATGCGTGCAATGTCCTCACCAGGGTTCGAACCAAGAACACGTTCCATCTCGGCGAGCAAGGTCTCATGACTGCTACGCGGGGCATAGATGCCTTGTTGCGTTGAAGCCTCATAATAGACATCATGATCTTCCAGCCACTGCATGACGGAAGCTGCTGTGTCACGCTCGAGCGGAAGATGGAATAGACGTTCACCGTCTGCATCATGAATTGTCGCTCCGTTGGAGCCGATAATCGGGGTTTTGATTCCGCCTTCGCGGCTGATGGTCACAACATCGGAATAGACACGTCCTGTTGCAATGGTAACTTTCATACCGGATTGCTGGGCCTTTTGGATGGCTGCGGCATTCTCCGGGCTAATCTGGCTATCTATGTTCAACAAAGTTCCATCTAAATCTGTGGCAAATAATTTCATATATTTACAACTCCTTATCATCTGTTGGTTCAGGAATGAGAATCTCAACCTGTTGTTCGGCTAGAAAAACAAGCCATTCTTTGGTTGGCCATTGATCCGTAATCAATACATCCACCAATGACCAGTCGGCAAAACGATAACCATAACGTCTATCAAACTTGGATTGATCTGCAAGAACAACAACTTTCTTGGCAGCTTTCATCATTTGGTGTTTAATTTTCCCTTCCTCTTCGGAAGCACTGAAGCCATCCATGGTGATACCGCCAATTCCGATAAAGGCTTTATCTACATAATAGTGGGAGAGGGTCTCGATAACAGAGGTACCGTAGACATAACGTTGTTCCTTATCTACTTTACCTCCGAGCAAACGAATCTGGACAGCAGTGTGATTGGAGAGAAGATCAGCGGAATGAATCGAATTGGTAATGACGGTACAGGATTTGCCGTTCAAGTTCTCGGCACAGGCCTGCACAGTCGTGGAAGAGTCCAGAATAATGATCTCACCTTCCCTTACAATGGCCGCAGCGAGTTTGCCGATGGCCCTCTTTTCCTCAGATACATCGAGTAAACGGTCTTTGTAGGATCTGAATTCTTGCGGAGGAGGGGGGAGAATCGCGCCGCCACGTGTTCGGATAATGGCATCCTGTTCCTCAAGCTTAATCAGATCCCTGCGTGCAGTATCCCGTGATACATCAAACAAGGAGACAATATCATCGGCTGAGATGCGATTGTGTTTGCGTAGATGTTCAACAATGAGCTGCATTCGTTCTTCTTGAAACAAACATGTCACCTCCGAGTGTATGGATGACCGTACTTATACTGATACTTTAATTATAAGTATTCTTAATGTGATTTGCAATATTATAAGTGAACGTAAGTTTTTATAAGTGTTTTGATGAATGATTTACATTGTTCCTGCATAGTGATGACATTGGCATGAATAGGGGAGGTGGCGAATAACGGGGCTCTGAAGAACAGTATGCAATGGACAAAAAGGCTTGAAAAATAAATTTTAAAAAAAGTATTGCAAGTTCAAAATGTCCTGTGGTATACTCATTCTTGTCGCCAAGAAAGACAACTTGTTATTAAGGCCCGTTGGTCAAGGGGTTAAGACACCTCCCTTTCACGGAGGTAACAGGGGTTCGAATCCCCTACGGGTCATATCTTCACCACCTCATGAGATCTACATTTTCGATGAGTAATCCTCAAAGTCATTGCTCTTATAGACAAGAATGAAGCATGGCACATCCGGTGAAGTTTACAGCAAGAGCCATTAGCTCAGTTGGTAGAGCACCTGACTTTTAATCAGGGTGTCGAAGGTTCGAGCCCTTCATGGCTCACCATTTTTACAATTGAATATGCGGTCGTGGTGGAATGGCAGACACGCTATCTTGAGGGGGTAGTGGGTGTATACCCGTGGAGGTTCGAGTCCTCTCGACCGCATCACAGCAACAACATAAGATAGACTTCTATGATCATTCATGGGAGTCTATCTTTGTGTTATACGATATACATCATTCTGTGCCAGGCATATAAAGGCTGAGCATTCAGGAATAATGTGGTATAATTCAAGCAGATGAGTTGATTATTACGGTTGGAAGGCGGTTCTTGTATGCAGTCGATCTATGAGCGAATTGAACACCTGATTGCCGAACGAGGAATGACCAAGAAGGCTTTCTGCCAACAGCTGAAGATTAGCACAGGCAATCTGGGTGATTGGAAACGTGGCAAGTCTATTCCGAGTACGAATAAATTAATTGAGATTGCTTCGTTTTTTGATGTGAGCCTTGACTGGCTCATGATTGGACGTCCATCGAAGGAAGCGATGGTTCGGGAAAAACGGGAGGATTATTTTTTTGACGTTTTGCGGCAATTGAATTGCCAAGAAAGTGAATTATCGACTGTGGAACAGTCTTTTATCAGCGAATATATTGAGTTCACCCGTTACCGCAAATCGAAAGAAAGTAAGGATGCAGGCGACTATCGCTATAAACCTGAGAACAAATCAGAGAACGATTCTGAGGAAAACGAAGCGTAAGTGATATGAGCAGCATCCATAGACTGAATGTACAAAAACCTCTGGACTAATCCGAACACACTCGGAGACAGTTCAGAGGTTTTTTGTATTAACCATGCATGCTTCATGCCCTTATTTACGAAAGACAAGAGTTTCTTTGCCCAGCAGATGGGGGCGGAGTGTGTTCCAGATCTGAAGACACTGCTCCTGAAGCTCCCAAGCTGCCATGCCAAGGAGTCGAACGCCGATGCCTCCGGTTGCCAGCAAACTTGCACCTGCGAGCATCCGTCCATCTGGTGGCAGCGCGGATCTGACTTGCTCCAACTCCGCAGTACCAAGCCCCGGTGCGATCATCCACAACGCAGCGGTATGGGTATAGTGAAGGAGGGATGCTGAGTGTTTGGGATCATCGGTATCCGGTTCGAGTCCGAATCGATCCCAGACAGCCAGTTGTTCACCTTGCCATATCTCCGTCAAGCTGCGGTAACGCTCGAATTGGAAAACTTCTCCCCGATGAATCCGTCCGGCAGACCAGATATCTGCATAGGCCAAGATTGCCCTCTCTTCCAGCTCAAAGGTTACAGCGAGCGAAGAAGAACTTCCTTTGAAGGGAATGACGCATTCAGGAAAGTATTCCAGCGTGGCCCCTTTTCCCAACCGAAAGTGATGATTAACGGATGAGGGAATGGAAGGTGTAGGATGAAGTCTGGTAGCAGATGTGCTGCTCAGCATGACATGGGTGCCTTCACCTAATTCCCACTCGGAATGATAATGATCCCCGTTAAGGACTCCTGGAGAGACGTCTGACGTGTACACACATAATTCGGTTCCGCCTCCGGGAGGTCGAAAGGATCGGCTAAACCGGAGAGGTGCGCTGTAATAACGATCAGTCATGACAGTCCGGTCGATTTGAAAGGCAAAGGTGGCCCGAAGCTCGCTGCGGCGTGTGACGGGCGCACCTGCACTTTCATTCCTATTTATCTCTGTTCCCGTGGGGACAGAAGATGAATTAATGCGAGTGAGTGCCATGTTCATGGCTGTGTGAATGCAGATGTGCAGCGGAAGCATCGTCATCCATATATTGATGTTCGAGCCAGTGGACAATCTCGGATACACCTTCACCGCTCATTAGATTAGACATGACATAAGGGCGGCCTTCGCGTACCCGCTCGGTATCATTTTTCATAACTTCCAGGCTTGCTCCAACGTAAGGGGCAAGGTCGGTTTTGTTGATTAACAACAGATCTGAACGCGTGATGCCAGGACCGCCTTTGCGAGGAAGTTTCTCCCCTTGGGCAACGTCGATAATGTAGATGAACACATCAGCGAGTTCCGGACTGAATGCAGCAGAGAGATTGTCGCCGCCACTCTCGATGAAGATCAGTTGCAGATCCGGGAAGCGTTCAATTAACTCGTCAACCGCTTCGAAATTCATGGAGGCATCCTCGCGAATAGCGGTGTGCGGGCATCCGCCTGTCTCTACGCCAATAATACGCTCTGGTGCCAGGGCATTCTGACGCAGCAAAATCTCGGCATCTTCCTTGGTATAAATGTCATTCGTGATGACAGCAAGGCTATAACGTGTACGCAGTGCCTTGGACAGCTTCTCCACCAGGGCTGTTTTACCTGAGCCTACCGGTCCACCAATTCCAATTCGCATCGGACGACTCCGATCAAATGCCTTACGTTCCCACTCCGGATGATGCGTATGATTAGCTCCTCCACACATAACAATTCCTCCTTGGTTAGATAAAAGTTGTAGTTAAGACATAAACAGCCGCGCGGGTAAGGTCTCATGCCGCATGGCGTAGATTTCCTGGGCGATTCCGAAGCTGTGCATATCTTCCGGGTCATTTTCCCGAATGAGCGCCCATTCCGCTTCGATATCATCAAGCAGTTTCTGAATCAACATCTGCGCTTCGGTTTGTCCGATGGGCAGCAGGCGAAGTGCGCTGTTCACATAAGCGTTCACCGAGGTATACAGATGCCCGGTAACGGCTTCATCCAATTCAATCTCCAACTGATAGTTGATATAACCGTGAATGGTCGTGATGCCGCAATACGCGCCATGTTCCCGGATGGCCTTATCAATCAGGGAAAAGTCCATCCATGGATAGAGTGAACGGGCCAGCTTGAGCAGTCGTTTTCCCATTTTGTGGCCGCTTTCCCTGAGTTCCCGAGGGGAGCGCTGGGCGTGGACACGTTTATCATACAGGGCAAGTAGAGCGGCATCTTGCTGTTTTATCGCCTGATAGACGCCTTTGATGGCAAGACCATCTAGTCGTACAAGACTGGAGTGAAGCTGGTTGCGAATAAACTGTTCAAGCTGCGCGGTATTTTGCACGGTGCCATCATGCGTGTAAGCTTCCAGACCGAAGGAATGGGAGAAACCACCGATGGGCAGGGCCGAATCCAGCAGCTGAACATAACGGAGTAGCTTCGTGCCACTGTTCATCATGAGTGCCCCCTTATCAGCTAATCCGTATTCCTCTCAAAACATAAAGTACCGCTGTGCCATAGGCAACTCGTCCGCGGGTTCACAGGTGAGAAGCTCGCCGTCGGCGCGTACCTCATAGGTCTCGGGATCGACTTCAATGACAGGGGTGACGTCGTTATGAATCATGTCTTTTTTACTGACAGAGCGACAGCCTTTAACGGGTTCAACCCGCTTTTTCAGACCTAATGTCTCTTTGATCCCCGCATTTGCTGCGGCTTGGGAGACAAAGGTGATCGATCCGTTGGCGATGGCGCTACCATAAGCTCCGAACATGGGTCTGCCAAATACCGGCTGAGGTGTCGGAATGGATGCATTGGGATCACCCATCTGGGCGAATGTAATCATGCCACCCTTAATGACAATCTCGGGTTTAACACCGAAGTAGGCCGGTTTCCATACGATTAGATCGGCCAGCTTTCCAACTTCCACCGAACCGACGAGATGACCGATTCCGTGTGCAATAGCTGGATTGATGGTGTACTTGGCGACATATCGCTTGATCCGATCGTTATCGGAGGGGGAATTCGGGTTGAGCTCAAGTTTGCCGCGCTGTTTTTTCATTTTGTCGGCTGTCTGCCAGGTGCGGATAATGACTTCACCCACTCGGCCCATGGCTTGAGAATCGGAACTGATGATGCTGAACACGCCAAGATCATGCAAAATGTCTTCGGCTGCGATTGTTTCGGGACGAATCCGTGAATCCGCAAAAGCGACATCTTCCGGGATGGAAGGGTCCAGGTGATGACACACCATCAACATGTCGAGATGCTCTTCTACAGTGTTGCGTGTGTACGGTCGTGTTGGGTTGGTAGATGAGGGGATAACGTAGGACTCCCCAGCGGCCCGGATAATATCCGGTGCGTGTCCGCCACCAGCGCCTTCCGTATGGTACGTGTGGATCGTCCGGCCGTTGATCGCAGCCAGGGTGTTTTCGAGAAATCCGGTTTCGTTCAGTGTATCGGTGTGGATAGCGACTTGAACATCATGTTCCCCGGCGGCAGTCAGACAAGCGTCGATAGCGCTCGGGGTAGTGCCCCAATCTTCATGCAGCTTCAGGCCGATTACCCCAGCTTCAATCTGTTCAATTAAAGGTGCGGTACTGGAACTGTTGCCTTTGCCAAGGTAACCGATGTTCATGGGAAAAGCCTCTGCCGATTCTAACATCCGGTGGATGTGCCAGGCTCCTGGTGTGCAGGTGGTGGCTTTGGTTCCTGTTGCAGGTCCTGTTCCGCCACCGATCATGGTCGTGACCCCGGAGGATAACGCAGTCCGAATCTGCTGTGGGCAGATGAAATGAATATGGGTATCAATGCCGCCAGCGGTTACAATCATGCCTTCACCGGCGATGATTTCGGTGGAAGCACCGATGACCAATGCGGGATGAACGCCGTCCATTGTATCCGGGTTACCGGATTTGCCAATGGCGCAGATGTGACCATCCCGAATGCCGATATCCGCTTTTACAATGCCCCAATGATCGATAATGATAGCGTTGGTGATAACAGTATCAGGAGTGCCGTCACTTCGCAGAGCAGTAGTAGACTGGCCCATCCCGTCGCGGATAACTTTGCCGCCCCCGAATTTGCTCTCATCTCCGTATACGGCATAATCATGTTCAATCTCTGCCCATAGTTCGGTATCTGCAAGTCTTACGGCATCACCGGTTGTCGGTCCAAACATCGAAGCGTATTGTTCGCGGCTCATTCGTTTCATGAAGGTTCACCTCCATCTTGTATGGGAGGAGAGAACGTCTTCAGGAATGCCTCCAGTTTCAGTGGATCAGGAGCTTGATCCGCAGAGCCTTCGGTTAATCCGTTGAACCCGTGAATCTGGCGTTTGCCGCCAAAGGTCGTGAGTTCAACAGGTTTCTCTTCACCGGGTTCGAAGCGAACTGCGGTGCCTGCCGGAATGTGCAGACGATGTCCAAAAGCTGAGGTGCGATCAAAGTCCAGTGCTGCATTAACTTCATAGAAGTGAACGTGAGAGCCGACCTGGACGGGGCGGTCGCCGCGGTTAAGGACAAGGAGTCGTAGGGTTAAACGATCCGGATGACAGATGATGTCGTCATCTGGCTTCAAACGGTATTCACCAGGAATCATGGTTTCTCCTGCCTTTCTCAGCGGATGGGTTCATGTACGGTAACCAGTTTTGTACCGTCAGGAAATGTGGCTTCTACCTGTACTTCAGGAATCATATCGGGAACACCATCCATACAGTCTTCGCGTGTCAGGATGGTGCCTCCGTATCTCATTAATTCGGCAACACTCATTCCATCCCGTGCTCGTTCCATCAGTTCGGAGGTCAACAAGGCGATGGCTTCGGGAACATTCAACTTGAGTCCGCGTGCTCTTCGTTCACGGGAGAGGTTAGCGGCCACGGTAATCAGGAGTTTTTCCTTTTCCTGCTCAGTCCAGTGCAAGGCAATCCGACCTTTCGCTTATAATGTCTGATATGTTCATGGATCATATTGTATGTTAAATATACTCACACAGGGTGAATCCTTTGTCAATAAGCTTCAAGGCATATTAGCAGTATGCATGAAACGAGTAGGCATGAAATAAAATTATGTAAGCTATATTGACATGAAGAGAGGAACCCTCCATAATTTGGATCAACGAACATTTCGGACGCAAATGACCTTAATGTTCGTCAATAGACTAAAAAAAGGGAGTGTAGGCTATTGAAGAAGAGGTCGGTCAAGTTATGGAGTATTTTGCTGGGTGCGGTCATTGTGATGACAGGATGTGTGGAGGGCACTGCGCCGCCTGAAGCTTCGGGTTCAGGTGGTACAGGAGAGCCGGCTGCATCCGGTGATACGATTAAAGTTGGCATTCTTCACTCTCTCAGCGGAACGATGGCGATCAGTGAAGTATCTGTTAAAGATGCGGAGATGCTTGCCATTGAAGAGATCAACGCCGCGGGCGGAGTTTTGGGTAAACAGATTGAGCCTGTAATTGAGGATGGCGCTTCGGATTGGCCTACTTTTGCGGAGAAGGCTGGAAAGTTACTGCAACAGGATAAGGTCGCTGCTGTATTTGGTGGATGGACCTCTGCAAGTCGGAAGGCTATGCTCCCGGTGTTTGAACAGAATAAAGGTTTATTGTTTTACCCGGTGCAATATGAGGGATTGGAATCGTCGCCAAATATTTTTTATACAGGAGCAACAACCAATCAGCAGATCGTTCCATCCGTAACCTGGTTACTGGAGAACAGGGGCAAGACGTTTTATCTGCTCGGTTCAGATTATGTATTCCCAAAAACGGCCAATCAGGTCATTAAGGCACAACTCGCAGCAGAAGGCGGCGAAGTAGTGGGTGAAGAATACACACCGCTGGGTCATACCGATTATAGTACCATCATTAGCAAAATCAAAGCTGCAAAGCCGGATATTGTATACAATACGCTGAACGGAGATAGCAATGTGGCCTTCTTCAAACAATTGAAGGATGCTGGAATCTCCTCGGATCAGATGACGACCCTCTCGGTGAGTGTAGCGGAGGAAGAAATCCGTGGCATTGGTGCAGACGTATTGAAGGGACATCTGGCTTCGTGGAATTATTATCAGACAACGGATACACCTGAGAATGCAACATTTGTTGCCAAGTATAAAGAAAAATACGGTGCTGATCGAGTGACAGCTGATCCGATTGAAGCGGGATATGTGGCGGTTTATCTCTGGAAGGCAGCGGTGGAAAAAGCAGGATCAACCGACGTGGAGAAGGTGAAGGCAGCTGCCAAGGGTCTGGAGTTTGATGCCCCGGAAGGTAAGGTAACCGTGGATGGAGAGAATCAGCATATCTACAAAACCGTACGGATCGGTGAGGTGCAGGAGGATGGGCAGTTCAAGGAATTGTGGAATTCTGGTGAGCCTGTCAAGCCGGACCCTTATCTGAAAACGTATGAATGGGGAGCTTCCCTCAGCGCTAAATAACATAGAAACCTCGCAATAAAACAGGCAACTCGCTTCAAAGCAGCCGACACATAAACGAGGGTGTGACAACACATCCTCTCACCGCATCGCGGTAAAGCGTTACTGTGATATGAAAAATATTGCTGCCGCTAATTTAAGTTGTGAAATATCGAGAGTCACGGTATGGAGGAGGGGATAGCGATGGATATGTTTATCCTGCAGATGTTCAATGGTCTGAGTATCAGTTCAATTCTGTTGTTGATTGCATTGGGGCTTGCGGTAACGTTTGGACTGATGAATGTCATCAATATGGCTCACGGTGAACTGATCATGATCGGTGCATATGCAACATATGTAACACAAAATCTGTTCATGTCCTATGCTCCAGCGGCGTGGTTTGGTGCCTACTTTATTGTGGCTCTGCCGATTGCGTTCATTGTAGCGGCTCTGATTGGCTGGTTGCTTGAAGTGGTGCTGATCCGGCATCTATATGGCAGGCCGCTGGACAGTCTGCTGGCGACATGGGGTGTAGGCATGATGCTGCAACAACTGGCCCGTACGATATTCGGAGCGCCAAACGTGGGAGTATCCAGTCCGGCTTGGCTCAATGGGGGATTGGCGATCTCGGATGGTATTGTATTTCCGTATAAACGAATCTTCATTATCGCACTGGTTGCGGTTGTGCTGCTGTGTATGTATCTCTATATCTATCGAACATCTTCCGGAAGACGAATGAGGGCTGTAATGCAAAATCGGAGCATGGCGGGGTGTCTTGGGATTTCGACCCGGCGGGTGGATGGCATGACCTTTGCGATTGGTTCGGGCATTGCCGGAATTGCTGGCTGTGCATTAACGCTCATTGGTCCGATTGGTCCTTCGCTTGGTACGTATTATATTGTGGATGCGTTCATGGTCGTTGTCCTGGGTGGCGTAGGGAAATTGGTCGGAACCGTGTGTGGTGCATTGGGGATTGGTATGTTCAACACGCTGTTCGAAACCTATACATCGGCCTCCATTGGCAAGGTGCTTGTGTTTGTATGTATCGTTGCTTTCCTGCAATGGAAACCACGCGGATTGGTCGCGATGCGTACACGGAGTCTCGATTAACGTGAAAAAGGGGGTTAGTTCATGTCCGCTTTACTCAAGACCGGCAGTCTGAAAATGAGGATTATCTGGGCGGTTGTGCTGATCATGATGTGTCTTGCTCCATTAATCTCCACGGAGTTTCGTCTGAGTCTGTTAGCCAAGTTTTTGGCACTGGCAATCCTGGCCATCGGTCTCGATCTGATATGGGGATATGGGGGTGTGCTGAGCCTTGGGCATGGGGTGTTCTTCGGTCTGGGTGGGTACGCGATGGCGATGTATCTGAAGCTTCAGGCCAGTGGAGCAACGCTTCCTGACTTCATGGGATGGAGTGGTCTCAGTGGTCTGCCGTGGTTCTGGGAACCATTTCGCTCTTTCCCGGTGGCGCTGTTATTGGGGATAGCCCTTCCAGCATTGCTTGCCTTTGCTCTGGGGTGGTTTACGTTCCGCAACCGGATCACCGGTGTTTATTTTACCATCCTGACTCAAGCTTTGGTTCTTATTATGGTAACACTCTTTGTTGGTAAACAGGAATGGACGGGTGGGACAAATGGCATCACCGGATATAATTCGATCTTTGGTTTTACACTTCATTCCGCTGGAACGACGATTGCTCTCTACTATATAACGCTTGCTGTTCTGGTGATCGCGTATGTGCTCTGTCGTCGAATGGTGAACAGTCGGTTCGGCCAAGTGCTCGAAGCTGCGCGTGATGGAGAGAATCGGGTGCGATTCCTCGGATATGATCCGGCAGGATATAAAACGCTGGCTTTTGCTTTTTCCGGTGCGCTTGCAGGCATCGCGGGCATGTTGTTTGTTCTTCAGGTGGGTATTATCTCGCCATCCATGATGGGGATTGTGCCCTCCATTGAGATGGTCCTGTGGGTTGCGCTGGGTGGTCGCGGTACTCTTATTGGAGCGGTCATCGGAGCGGTGGTGCTGAATGCAGCCAAAACAGGCATAAGTGAGGCTTATCCCGAAGGATGGTTGTTTGTCATTGGTGGGCTCTTTGTAACGGTCGTTTTGTTCATGCCAAACGGTATTGTAGGTGTATATCGTCATGTCGTTCGCTTGCTGAAGCGGAGAGGAGAGAGTGCGCATGTCCAAGTCACTCGGGAAAAACCTGAAGTCTACTGAGGAATCGACAGTGTTGGTAGCCGAGGATATTACAGTGGCCTTTGGTGGGTTCGTTGCTGTCAAAGGCATGAATCTGAAGCTGCACGAACATGACTTGCATTTTCTGATCGGACCCAATGGTGCTGGGAAAACAACGATGCTGGATGTGATATGCGGCAAAACAAAACCCATGTCCGGCTCGGTGAAGATGGCGGATGGTACGGAATTAACACGACTGAAGGAGCACCAGATTGTTCGCAAAGGTGTGGGACGCAAATTCCAGGCGCCATCGATCTTTGCAGGTCTGACGGTGCAGGAGAATCTGACGCTGGCGGCGGAGACTCGCCGTTCTCCTTTGCAAGCCATTGGCATTCGGAGATATGGGAAAATGAGTGCTGCCATGGAGCGTGTTACCCTCCAGATTGGTCTGCAAGATCGCGTTGATGCTCGTGCAGGAGCGTTGTCGCATGGGGAGAAGCAGTGGCTGGAGATCGGCATGTTGCTTCTGCAGGAGCCGCGGGTGTTGTTGCTGGACGAACCAGCCGCAGGCATGACGGATGAAGAAACACATAAGACCGGGCGACTTCTGCAAGAGATTGCGCGTGAACGCTCGGTTGTGGTGGTGGAGCATGATATGGAGTTTGTGCGAGAGTTCGCAGCCAAGGTAACGGTGATGCATGAAGGGAAACTGCTGAAGGAAGGTACGATGGCGGAGGTACAGGCAGACCCGAAAGTGGCAGAAGTGTATCTGGGCAAAAGGAGGGATGACCATGCTGTCGCTGCAACGAATTGAATCCGGCTACGGGGAAAGCAATGTGCTTCGTGGTGTGAACCTGGATGTACAGCCTGGACAGGTGGTGTGTCTGATGGGCCGTAACGGTGTAGGGAAAACAACGTTGATGAAAACATTAATGGGGCTGCTCAAAACACGTAAGGGCAGTATTCGGTGGCAAAACCAGGAGTTATCCACCTTGGACACAGCCAAGCGGGCAAGGGCAGGGATCGGTTATGTACCGCAGGGGCGGGAGATTTTCCCGCAGCTTACGGTGAAAGAAAATTTGTTGCTCGGTCTGGAGACAAGTGCGCCGGGAGTAAAAACGTTCCCGGAGGATGTACTGGCGATGTTTCCAGTGCTTGCGACGATGTATGGACGGCAGGGCGGGGATCTGAGTGGTGGACAGCAACAACAGTTGGCATTCGCCCGGGCACTGGCTTCGCGTCCGGGGTTGTTGCTCCTTGATGAGCCGACAGAAGGCATCCAGCCTTCTATCGTGGAGGACATTCGGCAGGTTATTTTGCAGCTCAAGGCAAAGGGGAACCTCTCGGTTCTGCTGGTAGAGCAGAGTATCGATTTTGTACGAAGTGCCGCAGACTACATCTATATCATGGACAAAGGGACCATAACCCTGCATGGGACACCGCAAGAACTGGATATGTCGCAGTTTGAACATCATCTCTCCGTATAGTTATAGTTAGTCGGCGAGAGGAGAAAGGTTTCAGGAACGCTTGTCCAGGATATTCGAGTATTTCGGATATAACCGCCGGATGCATTCCGGACAGATGTCATGGGTGAATTCGGCGTGGGTATGCTTCTCCAGATAACTCTCAACGGAGTTCCAGTGTTCCTCTTCGTCCTTGATTTGTTTGCAGACGGCGCAAATAGGCAGCAGTCCGCGCAATGTGCGCACTTCAGACAATGCCTTCTTCAATTGGTGTTCTGTCTTTCTCTGTTCGGTAATATCCATGTGTGAAATCAAAGCGAGATCGGTATCCAGAATTGAATTTGCATAAGATAGAGGGGTGAGTTCTACACGAAACCACCTCTTTTCGTTGTATACAGTATACACGCAGATGTCATATGTATGATTTCGATTAAAGGGTATTCCGCGTTCTTTCAAATTCTGTGCGACAAGTGCCATGTTTGCGTTCTTGCCTCGTTTTGCCCAGGCTTCCGTCAGGTGCAGGTAATGTCTATGACTACTGTGTATATCCGGGTTTGGTGAGCATTGACCGAGTCCCTGTTGCCAGGCACGGTTACAACTTTGGATAATCCAATTGTGATCAACGATGATGAGCTGGTGACGTATGGACTGGAACGACAGCCTCTCCAGATCGGATGTAACATGTCTCATGGATAGGACCCTCCTTTGGCAGAAATCTTATCTCAGTTCATCTGGAATATCCAAAATATCAGCGACCAGGTGCCTGAATCGGGTTGCTTTGCGTGTGCCGTGAATAAGATTGGATAAACGATAGGGTGGGATGCCATGCTGTTCACAAAAGGTCTTCTGGTCCACTTGAAGTTCGGTTAGCCGTCGTTTGATGGCCCATCCGAACGGAGTAACTGGTTTTTTCTTGTTCAAAAGGGTTCACCCCTGATTAGAATGTAGTATTCAGCCGCCCTTTCTTCATGTAGAATATATAGAAATGCGAGCTGTATGTTTCATTATATACGTAAATTCGTCATCTAACAATTAAAAAAGACGGAAAAAAGTGTATTTTGTGATGATAAATGGCGTAAATACGTAAATAAAACAAATAAAATGACAAAAAACACGTCGGCAAGGAGGTTGCCGCGTGTTTTTTAGTTTGTTTGAATGAAGGGGAGCAGGTATGAGGAGGAAGAGGATTAGGCCCTGTAGGCATGAAGTCCAGCTCCAAGCATATGGAAACTGGGGAAAAATGATTTCATGGACATCGAGGTTGGCTGTGCCAGTCCATCCGCAGCCGAGGCGCTGACGGTCTTCCATTCATTCTCCAGATCTGTGGCCAGGCGGACCATCAGATCCTTGGTTGTATCGTTGTTCAGGGGAATGACTTTGGAGGCTTCGGTTATGCAGGCATTCATGGCTGAATGCAGGTAACCAAGGACCGCCTCTTCGACCGGGATGTCGAGGTGGTGGTTAATCCAGGCATGAACAGTGGAGAGGCAGCCAACCGAATCGTATTTGGCAAAAATCTGTTCGAGCTGGCTGAATTCAATCCAGGGGTGCAGAGCGCGTGCGAGTCTGATCAATCGTTTACCCATGGCGGCAGCTTGTTCTCTGAGATCTCCAGGGGTTCGCTGAACATGGACGAGCTTGTCGATCAGAGCTATCCGCCATGTATCCTTGTGATCTGCTGCGGTATAGATGCCTTTGATGGCCATACCTTCAAGACGAACGATGCTGGGATGCAACTGACAACGCATGAATGATTCGAGATCTTCAGCATTACGAATGGTACCCTCCCTGATATGGATATCCATGCCGAAGGAATGGGTGAACCCTCCAACCTGAATAGAGGAATCAAGCAGTTTGACATAATCGAGCAGCTTATTCCCACGGTTCACAATCATTCGCCTCCTGTGTTCGTTAAATGTTACTTAAAGTGACATTTATATTCCTTTTTGTTTGCTTTATGTTTAAAAATCCGAATTATATGATAGTTATCATCCCATAAATGTCCGCTTTTTGTCAATAGCATCAGTGAAATTTAATGGATCAAATCTGGGATTTAATATTTGTGTTATTTTATATAACTTATTGTGTTATTTATGTGGTGAAGTGCAGGGAGGACTACATATAAGGAAGGACTATATATAAATGAATCAACAAGATCGGCTCTTACCGAAAAAGAGGGGATCAAATCTAATAATATGCAGTTCATGGGTAAAGATGACGAGATTATGCGATTTTTGATGAAAATGCCTAGCTGAAAAAGAAGTATTAAAAAATACTTTACTTTTAGTTCAGAACCCGGTATAATCAACTCTGTTGCCGATTATTTACGACATGCGGTCGTGGTGGAATGGCAGACACGCTATCTTGAGGGGGTAGTGGGCGTATGCCCGTGGAGGTTCGAGTCCTCTCGACCGCATCATATGAACGATTAAAAAGAAGCTTTCCGTTAATGGAAAGCTTCTTTTTTTTTGTCTTTTGCGAACAGTATGACATCAAAGTTGAGAAAAAAAGGCCATCCATTACCGGGGCAATGGTGCTCTACCTTCCGGCTACGGGTGGCCAATGTATTATTTTTGCAGCAAATTCTTGATATCTTCTTCAATCTTGTCCGGTGTTGTTTTGGGAGCATAACGTTTAATGACCTGTCCGTTCTGATCCACGAGGAATTTGGTGAAATTCCATTTGATTGCTTTGGAGCCGAGCAGGCCAGGAGCTTCTGTGCTAAGGTGTTGGAAAAGAGGGTGAGCGCTTGAGCCGTTCACATCAATTTTCTCAAACATGGGGAAGCTCACGCCATAATTCATCTGACAGAACTCGGCAATATCGTCGGAAGATCCTTTTTCCTGTGCAAACTGGTTGCTTGGGAAACCAAGGACTTCAAATGGCGCATCCTGGAACTTGTCTTGCAATTCTTGCAGACCTTTGAATTGAGGGGTAAGTCCGCATGAGCTTGCCGTATTCACAATCAGGAGCACTTTGTCACGGTAGTCGGACATTTCAACTTCTTGACCGCGAAGGGTATTCACTTTGTAATCGTAGACTGTCATCTAAATCGCCTCCATTTATTTACTCTTATATCTTCTATTATATTGGTTACAATTAAATAATGCAAAACTTATATGGTGTTAAAAGAATCAAAACAGGCAAGTTGTGCAGAATACGTGAATGAATTGCGAAGTGATTTTCGTCAGAGTGAGAATTAGATAGCCTTGAAGAGATGGATAGAGTATAACCTTATTGTAAGCGTTATTATGGATGAGTATTGGCAAAAATCTGCCGATTCGGTGATCTGTGAGGACTTTACACCGTCATGGCACGGGTGTATGATTCATAACGTAATTTCAATTTAAACTAAATTGTATATGAAAAACGAAACAAACGATAATATCGCTCGATCTTATCTTAAGATATACGAACGATGTTTTAATCGCTGAGTTTCCATTCATTCATGAGTGGAAAACGGGGGAACCAACGGAATGCGCTGTCCAGGACAGTAGGCATTCATGGGGTGAATTTTCCGGTGACAGCCGGAAATAGGGCGACTCTCGCGCCCGAATCCGTCAGCTAACCTCGTAAGCGTTAAAGGGAGAGGCAACAAGCCGTACGCTGGTTCATGGCGTTTTCGCCATGGATTCTTTAAGAAGCGTTCGGGAGGCCTTGGTCCCCCACGCTTCTTTTTTGTTGTCTTTTCACGCCAAGGGAGGAACGAATGATGGATACTGAGATGATCTTAGTGACTGCTCCAAATGAAGCAGGACGCAAATTTATCAAATTGCTGATGTACAAAAAAATGCCGTTTGCCGTTCTAACCAACAGTGCAGGGGAAGAGCGCCGACTCCGTAGAATCGGAGTAGAACATGTCATTCGCATGAATACGGCTGCAGCTCAAAAATGGTTTTTGCCGCAGGGCAGCGTAGGCAACGTGTTTATTTTCGAGAACAGCCTGAATCTGACCTGTCGTTATTTACAGATCTGCCGTTCATGGACATCGAAATCCCTGTGCGTCATTACGGAGCAGAGTCATCCTAAGGGCATCTATCGGGGCATGGGCGCAGACCGGATTGTATATTCGCTCAATGGGGAAGTTGGCTTTCTCCTCAATGGTTAATGCCATAGCTTGTGATTGCTCAGGTGTGAGGTGCCTGTTATAATTGAATGTATCGATAAACGGAAGTTTGAGGAGACTCATGCAAGATGGTGAGTCTTCTTTTTTATGCTTACAAGGAGGAATTGGCGTGCCGGATGTGGGTGGATTAAAGTGGTTGTTTTTTGATGTTGGAGATACACTGGTGGATGAATGGGAGCCGGTTGATGATATTATCGGACAGTTCGTCCGTGAAGCTTGTGCTTTGGGGTATCCGGTGACAATTGAGGCGGTACGCGAACTGTTCGCGAACTGTTACCGAAAATATGAGCAATGGCCTATGAGAGTGGCGATTCGCACATTTGTTGAAGACGAGGGGCATCAGAAACAGATTCAGGACAAGCTGAAGTTTCAAAAAGATCTTGAACGTCCTTTTCCTTCAGCGGATTCTGTTCTTCAGCAGTTGTCACGGCATTATCACATTGGCATTATTGCCAATCAGAGTCCTGGAACGGAAGAGAGACTGGAAAGCTACGGACTGCGGAAGTATGTTGATGTTCTGGCCTGCTCGGCTGAAGAAGGGGTGTCCAAGCCAGATCCCGAGTTATACGCTGTGGCCCTGAAACAGGCAGGCTGCGCGCCAGAGGAAGCCGTCATGGTCGGGGATCGGATCGATAATGACATTATTCCTGCTCGGAAGCTGGGCATGCGTACGATTCGAATTATGCAGGGTTACGGAAGATTCCAGCCAGAACTATCGGATGACCAACGTGCGGATTGGACTGTTGATTCATTGGATCAACTTCTGCCGTTACTGATGCCAAATCAGGATTAGATGCAGATGGTTGTTTATTGGATTGCAACAATAAAGGCTGATCAACTTGGGTATAGAATACCGGAGTTGATCAGCCTTTTTAGTATTTTGTCGATAAGAACGAGATTAGAACAAGCGGATCGTCTGAATGATCAGATATACATTCAGCACAACGATAATCGCGGCAATGACCCATGAGATGATTTTGAGCCACAATTTGTTGGCGAATGCACCCATGCTTTTTTTATCACTCGTGAACATCACCAGGGGAATTACAGCAAAGGGCAATTGAAGCGACAGCACGACCTGGCTCAAAATGAGCAGTTCTTCTGTGCCGTGTTCTCCTGCAATCGCTGTAACAATTACCGCCGGGATGATGGCGATCAGACGTGTGACCAGTCTGCGCAGCCAAGCCGGAATTCGAATGTTCAGGAAACCTTCCATAACGATCTGCCCAGCGAGTGTACCTGTAAGGGTAGAGTTCTGACCTGATGCTAACAGCGCCACACCGAACAGAATACTTGCAACCGTAGTACCCAATAGAGGTGTCAGCAGATGGTAGGCATCTGCGATCTCGGCAACCTGCGTCATACCAGCACTGTGGAATACAGCAGCAGATACAATCAGGATGGCTGCATTAATGAACAGGGCAAGTGTCAGTGCGATTGTCGAGTCCATGGTCGAGTACCGAATAGCTTCTTTTTTACCCTGTGGTGTCTGTTCGATCTGACGGGTCTGCACAATGGAAGAATGCAGGTACAGATTATGCGGCATCACGGTTGCCCCTATAATACCGATGGCGATATAGAGCATAGCCGGGTTTTGTAGAATCTCAACATTTGGTACAAAACCATGGAGAACACCGCCCATATCCGGTTTTGCCAGGAACAGGTCAATCCCGAAGCAGAGGGCAATGGTCGCCATCAGCACAATGACAAGTGTTTCCAAAGCGCGGAAGCCTTTGTTTTGCAGCACAAGAATCAGGAGTACATCAACTGCGGTGATGATAACGCCGTATAACATGGGGATGTTAAATAACAGCTTTAACGCGATGGCAGAACCTATGACCTCAGCCAGATCAGTAGCTGCAATGGCAAGCTCACACAGTATCCATAACATCATGACAACAGGCATGCTGAAGCGTTCGCGACAGGCTTGGGCCAGATCCCGTCCAGTGACGATTCCAAGCTTTCCGGCTAACGATTGAAGTACAACGGCCATCAGGTTCGAGAGCAGGATGACGGATAACAAGGTATACCCGAACTGCGAGCCACCTGCGATATCTGTTGCCCAGTTACCGGGGTCCATGTAACCTACGGCAACGAGGTATCCTGGGCCTACAAAGGCGAGAAATTTCTTCCACCATGCAGCATTCTGCGGAACTTTCATGGAACTATGTGCTTCTCCAAGGGAAGGGGTCATGCCCGCAGTAGACAATGATTCTCTTGAAGGAGCGTTGAACGGATTTTTTTTACTCATACGATAATCACCTGACTTTGAATTATTGATTTGGAAATATTGATGCGGGACAAACCGCTCATGATATATCTAAATTTTTATGTTTATTGTTACATTGTACTCCTTCAATAATTTTTGTCTAGTGCAACTTTTATGTATTAACACAAAAATTTCGGTTCTAATTTGAAGATGCCCCTTCGTATATTAACCAACCTTGGGAAAAATACAGCCATGGCGTTGAAATGCATGAAAATAATAAAGTTGTAAAAGCTTATAAAGAACTAAAATGCGTTTCAAAATGAGCCAGAAGTTTAAATTGAAAGGAAGGCAGTAAAAACTAAATGGATAAGGGAGAGATTCTTAATGGAAGCTTTATATACAGCAGTAGCGACAGTTAAAGGTGGACGTACAGGTTCAGTAACTTCTTCGGATGGCGTGCTCAAACATGATTTGAAAATGCCGAAAGAGCTTGGAGGTTCCGGTGGTGAAGGTACCAACCCTGAACAGCTCTTCGCAGCTGGATATGGAGCATGTTATGAGAGTGCCCTTGCCAATGTTGCTCGTAAAGCAGGTGTGAAATTGGAGAATGTGGTCGTTACAAGTAACGTATCCATTGGTAAAGACCCTGCGGATGACGGTTTTCAATTATCTGTTCGCCTGGACGTGAGTATGCCTGGTGTGGATCACAGTCAAGCAGAAGATCTGGCCCGCAAGGCACATGATTTCTGTCCATATTCCAAAGCAACACGCGGCAACATTGATGTTGTATTAAACGTAGTTTAAGATTTGACTCCTGGTAAGTAAAGGGAACATATAGAGCAGGTTATCCCAGATACCTGATGTTCGACTACAAAGCCCTGCTGGCAATCGGCAGGGTTTTGTGTTGATTATCATATAAGGACATGATGCAGGAGATTAGATGCCAGATCGCGTACTATTTTACATAATTGCACTCTCACTTCATGCTACACATTCCATAAAGGGGGAACAAAGATGAGTATTGAAGAGATGATCGAGCGGCGATTTGTGTGTACGAAATGCAGAGGCACGGATTGTAACATTAAGGAAGTTTCCATGTCAGGAGCAGGCCTGAGCAAGATGTTCGATATACAGCATAACCACTACCTGTTCGTGGCTTGTGCTTCCTGCGGGTATGTTGAAGTATTTGATCCGGATGTCTTGAAAGGGAAAAAACAGGGGCAGGTAGGGACTATTCTGGATATTCTGTTTGGCGGATAGACATGCGCGAGTTGACATTGAACTGAATTTTCTTTAATATAACTTAGTACTGAGTAGTGTCATTGCATGAACCAAATTTGAATTAAACAGGTGATATCCATGTCTTATAGACCGCGTATTGCAGATTTAGAATTAGCTTATGGTAACAAGGAAGACGGATTGTACGAATTTAAAATGAATTTGGTAGACGGTACAAAATGCCGTGTATTCTACTCCCGTTCCCCGGAATGGAAGATGACCAATATCAGTCGTTTGCAGAAAACGCCTTGTCCAGTATGTCGCAAAGATTTTATTTGCAAATGTATGGACCAGTGGGCAAGTGACCTGCATCAACAAATGATCGATGACCAATGGATGGAAAAGGCAGTTACGGAGTAATTGTCGGACAGATACGAGCGTAGGCACAGTGCCTGCGCTCTTTTTCTTTCTATTTCCCATTAATGCTTGTTCAAAAAGAGTGGTTTTCAGTCTTTTTGAACTACTTCTATAAATAAATTTAGAATTAGTGAACAAGATGGCTCAAAGTGGGTAAGTTACTCTAACCGCAACAATAGGAGGCAGCCAATATGACAGCAAATCAAACGGATGTGCATCAGGGACATCCCATCGTACTGGTGGATGGCGTCTGTCACTTCTGCCAGGGCTTAACCAAATGGATTATTAAGCGTGACCCGGAAGGGAAATATCATTTTGCATCGCTTCAATCGGATGTAGCCAAGGAACTGCTGAAGAAAGGCAATTTGTCGACAGACAGTATGGACACCTTTGTTCTGATTGAAAATGGAAAATACTATACACGTTCAACCGCCGCACTGCGATTGGCTAAAGGTCTGAAGTTTCCTTATCCGTTGTTATATGTGTTCATTATTGTGCCGAAATTTATTCGTAATGCAGTCTATAACTGGGTTGCTCGCAACCGTTATCGCTGGTTTGGCAAGGATGAAGCGTGCATGTTGCCTACACCGGAGATCAAAGATCGATTTTTATGATTAATAACGGAAATAATTGGGTAATGAATACAGATCATATCTATTTTGGGAGGACAACAACTTGAAGAAGTGGACTACATTATTTATCGGGGCATTATTAGCAGTGAGCTTGGCAGCATGCAGTAACGATACAGATAATACGGCAACGCCGCCAGCGACTAACAACGAAACATCTAACGAGGGTAATACACCTGCAGAGCAGGAAACAAAGATCCCTACCTTGGACGAATTGATTACCAAAACCAATGCAGCAACCAAAGAAATGAAAAGCTTCACAACTGAAGCAAACATTGATCAGAATCTGAAACTGGATGCTGGTGAACAGTCCCAGGATCAACAGGTTAAAACATCGCTCAAGATGGATATTATCAAAGATCCAATGATGATCTATCAAGAGATGAAAATGGAAATGTCGGGACAGGAAGCTCAGAACGTGAAGCAGTATATCACATCGGATAAAATCTACTCTCAAGTTGGGGATCAATGGGTTGCGATTCCTGAAGCTCAAACCAAGGAACTGATTGAGCAGATGAAAGCAAGCATGAACCCGGAAGGTGAATTGGAGCAATTCAAAAAGATTGAAGAAGATACTGAAGTGACCGAAGAAGGCGACAATTATGTGATTAACGCTGACGTATCCGGTGATAACGTGAAGGAACTGGCCAAAGCCGTGATGGAGCAAAACGGATCGGATGCCCAGATGCAAGCCATGCTTGATCAGATGAATATCACCAGCATGAAGATGAAATACATGATCAACAAAGAAACCTACCTGCCTGCAAGTACGGACGTAACCATGGTCATGGAGATGGAACAGAATGGACAGAAAATGACGATGGACATGAAGATGAACAGTACATTTTCTAACCACGATCAAGTGGAAGAGATCAAGATTCCACAAGAAGCATTGGATAGCGCTAAATAAAACATGCACCTCTGAACTAGATTTGTGTGAGCCGAGAGGTTTACCGGATTAGAATCAGGGGTGTTTTTCTGTTTAGCGGAGATTATGGTCAGGGTTCAAGGTATTATAGTATAGTCATATTGAAGTAGAGAGGGGGATATAAAAGATGATTGAATATGCACACATCCACCATGTTAGTCTGGCTGTACGTGATCTGGAAATCGCGAAGAAGTTCTACTCGGGGTTACTAGGCATGCAGGAGATTGAACGTCCAGCCTTCCGCTCCACGGGTACATGGTACGCTATCGGCAGCCAGCAGCTTCATCTGCTTCAGCACCCGGAGGGTCACACGTTACGTGAGGCTGGGATTGATACTACAGACGGTCACTTTGCGATCTGGGTCACCAGTTATTCAGGGACTATAGCCTGGCTGGAGCAGCAGGGAATTGTGTATGAAGCGAGACCTGACAGCGTGGCTGGATTCGCGCAGATTTTTGTACTTGATCCGGACCGTAACATTATTGAGTTCGATTCACCGTATAACTCTTAAGGAAAAAGGGTTAGAATAAATCCCTTGCTCCCCCAGAAATTGTATGCTATATTATCCATACATTCATAGCACGTGACGGAAGCACCGTCCATGTACTGCATATTCATGCGGTTATTGGACGGTGCTTTTTTGTGCTTTTTGACAGGGAGGGAAGGAAAAATTGATTGTACTGAAGGTTGTTCTGGTTTCAAAGGATAGAGATTACATTAGCGCCTGGCTTGATTATGTACAGGGGAATTCGTCTGGTCTTCATGTGCGTTTCACGGCATTCTCCCAAGAGGATTCGTTCAAGGATCACATGAATGAGCAAGAAGGTCGAGAATTACCGGATCTGGTTATTGCGGAACCGGAGTTTCTGAATGACTGGCTGAATAACGGGGGAGAAGTATCAGGTGTACCTTGGCTAATGCTTAGTGAAGGGATGGAAGAGGTAGATGAGGCCAAGCGGCTGATGAAATATCAACCCTTACCTGCTTTGCTGGATGCTGTGATGCATGCTTGCCGGCAGCCACGCCGTAAGAAGGTTCACCATCCGGGACAAGAGACTCTCTCCATCGGTGTAGTATCCGCTTCAGGTGGAAGTGGCAAAACGGCAGTGGCCCTGCATATGGCGAAGCAATTGGGACTTGCAGGTTATGCTGTTCTCTATCTGAATCTGGAGACGCTGGACAGTACGCTCCCGTTTCTGGAAAAGGGACTAACTAGAAGTGGGCAGCGTCACCCGGATGCGGAGACGGGATTGTCCCGCCTGTTATACGATCTGAAGGTGGGCAGAAAGGAATCCGGCAAGCAGTTACAGGTACAATCGAAGGGCGTAGATGGATATGTGGTCCGGCATGAAGCGTTGAAATCCGATGTGTTCTGGCCATTATCGAATCGGAAAGAACTGTTGCAAATGACTCGTGAGGATACGTCGAATCTGCTTCGTTATTTAACGGATTGTGGACAGTATGACGTGTTGATTCTGGATGGGGATTCCGGTTGGGATGGGCGCAGTGAAGGGGTGTTGGATACTGCAGATGCATTTGTCTGGCTGGTTGAGGATGATATATCTGCCATGCATCGTTGGGGACAATGGTTACAGCATGCTGAGCGTACGAAGCCAGATTTGTATGAAAGTATGCTCGAGCGTTCACGCTTTGTGGTTAACAAATATCGGGACAATGTCGTCAATATACTCCCACGCCCTGATCTGCATCTGGATGCAGTGTTGCCCTATATTCCTTCTTGGAAGCAACTCAGTCAGGAGGAAGTCATGCTTAGTTCTCCGATCTTCCAACGTGAAGTGAAGAGATTATGTGCCATGCTGGTACAAGATGGCGAAGAAGAATTGAAGCAGACGGGACGAATTCAGAAGCAGGATCGGTGGGCACTATGACGGATTCATCCAATAGAATACTGGATCGTGAAGAACAGTTTCAGATGATGCGCAGGGAAGTCAGGGCTGGCCTCGATTTAACCTCTTCCGCAGGAGATGATGAACTGTGGCAGGGGATAGAACGCAAAGTTCTTACTGACCCGAAGCTGGATGATCTGACCTCAGGAGAGCGTCATACGCTGGTACAGCGATTATTTGACTCCTTTCGTGGATTGGATATTTTGCAGCCACTTGTGGATCATCCCGATATTACGGAGATTATGATCAATAGTCACAAGGAGATTTTTGTGGAACAGGAAGGTGAAGTCAGCCAGATCACCCTTGAATTTGAGTCAAGGGAACGGCTCGAGGATATTATCCAGATGATTGTGTCCGGGGTAAACCGGATTGTGAATGAGTCTTCTCCAATCGTAGATGCCCGTTTAAAGGATGGTTCCCGGGTCAATATCGTGTTGCCGCCTATTGCTTTGAAAGGCCCCACGATGACGATTCGTAAATTTCCCAGTGAACCGATGAAGATGTCCGATCTGATTGAAAAGGGAGCCCTGCATGAAGAAGCGGCAGAATTATTGCAGCAGTTGGTACGGAGCAAATACAACATCTTCATTGGAGGTGGGACCGGATCGGGAAAAACGACCTTTCTGAACGCATTATCACAGTTCATCCCTGCCGATGAGCGGATTATTACCATTGAGGATTCGGCTGAGTTACAGATTGTTACGGTACCCAATCTGGTATCACTGGAAACGCGGAATGCAAACACCGAAGGCAAGGGACAGATATCTATTCGGGATCTGATCAAATCTTCCTTACGGATGCGTCCGAACCGGATTGTGATTGGGGAAGTCAGGGGCGCAGAAGCGCTGGATATGTTACAGGCCATGAACACAGGACATGATGGAAGCTTATCAACTGGGCACGCCAATACTATCTCGGACATGATCAGTAGACTCGAAACGATGGTGCTTAGCGGTGCAGATCTTCCTATTGCGGTTGTAAGGCAGCAGATTAGTTCAGCAATCGATATTTTTGTACATCTGTCCCGGCTACGAGACCGCTCACGGCGGGTGACAGAGATTAGTGAAGTGATTGGCATGCAGAACGGTGAGGTTATGCTGAATCCACTGTTTCGTTTCCAGGAACAAGAAGAGCGTGAAGGCAAAATTATTGGCGGGTTAGTACAGGTGGGGAAGTTGAATCAGGTGGATAAAATTCAGATGGCTGGGCTCGGGAAATGGCTGGATGAATACATAGAACAATATAGTGTTGGAATAGATTCATCAGATAACAACGTGAATTAAAGCCATTGGAAGGTGATTACTGTTGGGTGAAGCCAGACAGATGTTGACGGATTACACCGTATATGCGCTTTCCCGGAGACAACGAATGGTCTGTATGCTGATTAGTGGTCTGCTGTTTTTTGGCATCGGAATTCTGTTCTACCATCACTGGTTGGCTGGAGCGATCCTGGCTGCGGGTTGCATATGGGTACCAAAACATTGGACTAAAGTGCTGTTGGAACGAAAAAGAATGACACTCAGTTTACATTTTAAGCAAGCGTTATATGCATTATCTTCAGCACTGGCCGCAGGAAAATCGGTGGAAAATGGATTCAAGGAATCCGTGGAGGATCTGCGGATGTTGAACCCGGAAGCGGATACCGATCTGATTCGTGAGTTCACGATATTGCGGACACGGATGGAGTATGGACAACCAATCGAAGAGGCATTACAGGATTTTTCGGATCGGGCGCAGATTGAAGATATTACGAATTTTGCAGATGTGTTCATTACGTGCAAACGAACTGGCGGGGATCTGGTTGAAGTTGTGCGTCGTACCTCTGCGGTGATTGGTGAGAAGTTGGACATTCAGCAGGATATTATGGTCGCGGTATCGCAGAAAAAGTTCGAATCAAAGGTGATGTTTGCCGCTCCATTTATTTTTCTGATATTCCTCAATCTGACCGCTAAGGACTTTATGGAGCCGTTATATAGCGGGATGGGGTACCTCATCTCTAGTGGTGCATTGGCAGTACTCGCCTGCTGTTATCTGTGGATTAATCGCATTATGGATATCAAAGTATAAGGAGCTGAAAAGATGCTGCTTCCCGTTATAGTCGCAGGGATGCTCGGAGCGGGATGGCTGGTGCTGGATCGAACCCGGGGGCAGACCTACCGGCATTTGCGCAAACTGGATATGGAAGGGTTACGACTGAAAAAATTGCATGGTCCCTTCCTGTTTATATTGGACAAGTTTGAAATTGGACGCAGATTGCCAGTGCTCATGTTTCGAATGCAACATGCCATTCAGAAAATGTATGGCATACAGCACAGTGGAGAGAAAACGATGCTGTATTGCGCCGAAATGTTGACCTATACGTGGCTCATGCTGCTGGTGGGCTGCCTGTTATCACTCGTTGGAGATATGGGTATCGGAGGCATGGTGGGTGGGCTCGCGCTTGGTGCAGCGTTGCCTTTTGCGCTCTACAAAGACCTCAATACGAAAGTGCAGCGAAGAGACCAGGATATTCTTATGGAACTGCCTGAGCTGCTGAACCGAATTGTTCTATTGGTGGGGGCTGGGGAGACCGTACAACGTGCCATCGTTCACTGTGTGACAAGCCAGGGGGAACGGAATCATCCGTTGTACAACGAACTCAGAAAGACGGTGGGAGATTGGAATAATGGTTACTCGTTTCAACAATCATTTGAACAGTTCAGTCGTCGCTGCGGTGTGCAGGAAGTGACGATTTTTACGACAACGGTGCTGCTGAATTTCCGGCGTGGGGGAGGTGACTTTGTATTGGCGCTGCGGGATCTGTCACATGTGTTGTGGGAGAAACGCAAGGCTGTCAGTCGGGCGAAGGGAGAACAGGCTTCTTCCAAACTGGTGTTTCCGATGGTACTGATCTTTTTTACGATTGTGGTCATGATCGGGGCACCTGCTTTTATGATGATGAATATGTAGGAGGAATTGGGATGATGGAAGTATTGAAAAACAAGGTAAACGCATTTTGGAAGGAAGAGGACGGACTCGGCACGTTGGAACTGATTCTGATTATCGGGGTTATTATCATTATTGCTTTGATTTTTAAAAACCAAATTAAGACGTTGGTAGAGAGACTGTTAACTAATGTGAGTAATAAAAGTAATGAATTTTTCGAATAACAAGTTCAAAAAGGAAGAAGGGAGCTTCACCGTTGAAGCCTCCCTGATCTTCCCTGTTGTGCTGTTTATTCTTGTGTTATTACTCTTCTTCACCATGTACATGTATCAAAAGACATTCCTGAATCAACATGCTTATGCAGCTTCCGAACGTGCAGCCTATAGCTGGGACAACAGCCACAAGCAGGCGATGACGGGTGAATTTGTCGCTGGAGAACATGACAATCTGTACTGGAGACTGACGGATGATCGTATGCTTGGAGCATTGTTTGGCTGGGCGGGAGCGGACAATCAGGTTAGCGTTTCTATACCTGCTGGTGAAGGCGGCAATCTCTCGGAACAGAAATTAGCACAAGCGGTGCAACATATGCCCTCAGCTATGAAAGGAACGATTGAGTATCAGAATTCTCTGATTCAGCGGAAAGTAACAACTAAGTTGGAACAAGTAATTTCTTTGCCTCTTCCTTCTTTTTTGTTCGATTCAGGTAACCGTGTCCTCACTCAAGGATCGTCCGCAGTTGTTGAGCCGGTTGAATTCATTCGAACGGTAGATCTGGTCCGTTATTACGCAGCCAAGTTTAAAGGCAAAGGCGGTGAAGCCGCGAGTACTGCAGCGGAAGCCGGACAGGTTGTGCAGTATTTTGGCAAAAGCAAAAAGTGAGAAAAGGAGGAGGGCGGAGCTGTTTAGAAAAAAAGACGGTGAATTGGGAGCCGTAACCCTTTTTTTAATATTAATATTGGCCGGAGTTTATATGTTTGTCGCTATATTTATTGATTACGCTCGTATAGCGGCATTCAAGGTGCAGACCGAACGCATGACACATGCTGCGATGAGATCCGTCATGTCAGCCTATGACACATCACTCCGGGAGTATGGTTTATTCGGGTATGGCGACAGTAGTGGGGATGCGATTATGGCTAAAGTGTTGAATGATAGCGTGAAGCCTTCAGCTGTAAAAGATGGATTCCCCATTCTGGATATCCAGTGGGATACAACTTCGCTGAGCATGGAGCGTGAACTGGGCAGATACGATATATTTAATCGCCAGATTCAGGAGGATATGAAGTATCGGGCTCCGGTTGATTTTACCCTTGAAGTGATCAATCGGTTCAAACCGATATCAGACGAGATGAAGGAAGCCGCGCACACGGTAGACTTGCTGAAAAAATTACAGAAGTTATATGACAAACGTGAAGAATTACTGGATGAAGCCATTGCCAATCAGACGGAATCCGCGGAGAAACTGAAGAATCTTCCGAAGTTGATCATGGACCCGCCTTCACAAGCCATCTATGAAGAAATGTTGGAAGAAACACCTGAGACAGCTGCCGAGGCGGCGGCACGTTATGCAGATTATCTGAACAAGAAACAGGCAGATGAGGGACTGGCGTTCAGAGAGCAACAATACATATTGGAACTGGCTCGTTATCGGACTGGTGTTGGTAATGTGGTGACAGGCATCAGCATGATCATACAGCCCGCGTTACAGGCCCATCAAACAAAGCTGGAGGAAGCACAGTCCAAGATCGAAGAAGCGCGCAAAGTTAATGAGGAAATGAAACGTGTGATCGCGGAGGGGGAGAACCGTTCGCAGAATGCGAGCTATGACAACGTCGGCAACTCGAATTTGCCTGGGACGAGTCCTGCATCTACTGGATCAGGCAGTGAAGCTAAAAGCACACGTTCTCTTGCTTCGGAGCTTGTGAGGGCAGATAGCCTATTTGATCAATTGAAGGCACGGGTTGTTTCCCAAAATTCGGACTTCTCTAACGTCAGAAGAGACAACATGGAATTGAATACACAGCTTCGCAGTGTCACGGCCATGAGCGGTGTTCCGATTAAACCGGCGGTCAGACAGGCAAGTCAGGTTACGGAACGATATATGGATACCTATGTACGTAGCGGTCCTGCCAATCTCATCCTGCAAAGTAAGCAGCAGCTGGAGAGTGGTCGTGGGTCGGATGCCCAGCGCAAAGCGAATGACAAAGAATCCAAAGGGAAATTGAAGGATGTCAAACGAATCTTGTCGCAGATTCAGAATGGAAGTTCGGGTTCCATGGACGCTTTCAAACAGTTGGAGGAATATTACAACGCTAATATTTCTTTTAACGAGGCTAGTCGTGAGGAAGCCAAAAAGGCAGAGATTGCTGGAGATCCCTATGACTCTGGTGGCGATGCCATGAAGGGAATGGACAGTTTGTTTGGCGGGATGTCCGGTTTGCTGGACAGTCTGGGTGACGAATTATTTCAGAATGAATATGCTCTAGCCTATTTCAATTCCATGGATTTTGGTCAGTTATTTACCTGGACTGAAGGTGGTGGAGATGCTGGTGATGTTCTCAAACTGGAGAATCAGGAACTGGAGTATATCGTCTACGGGTTTCATAATCCTTCGGGTAACATCGCTGCGGCATATGCGGAGATATTTGGGATGCGGCTGGCTATTCGGACGGCAGAAGGGTTAATTGAGCACAGCAAGCTGGGGAACCCACTTCTGGTTTTATCGGCGGCAATCTTATATGGGATTACAAACGCCATCGCGGATATGGTGAAACTAGCAAAAGAGGGCAGTGTGGAATTGTCCAAGTATATCAAAGTCAAACTGACGTACAGGGACCATCTCCGATTGTTCCTATTGATGCATAGCAACAATGAACGCAAAATGTCCAGAATGCTGGCGCTAATTCGATTGAATACCGGTGTGAATCCAGATGAGAAACAGACGTATGCTTCGGGTAACATGCGTAGTAGCATCAAGCTGTGGTTTTTACCAGGGGTGGTTAGAAGCATAGGTGCAGTTATGGGTAGTGCGGACCAAGTTGAAGATGGGCGATTTTTCATTGAGCGGAAGGCGGATTATTCCTATTGAATGATCAGGATCGTTTCGGTGGAGGGATTATGGACAAGCAGCAACATTATGAAAAAGAAAGCGCACAAATGCAGATTCGTTTAACAAGAATAATCAGATTGCAGCGTTTGAAGTCTCTCAAAAAGCAGATATGTTCTCCAAAAAAGGAACAGGGCAGTATGGTTCTGGAAGCTTCACTGGTGTTACCTGTCTTCTTGTTCTTTATCATGTTTCTCATCTTCATAGTGCAAATGAGTCTAATCTCCACAGCGTTACAAAGCACGGCGGGGGAAGCGGTGAAGCAGTTATCAACGAAAATATATCCCGTTTCCCTTGCATTCACACCTTCTGATTCTGCCGGCGGAGAAGGTTCAGGAGGAGTTTGGAAGATACCAGAGTTATCTCTGACGGAATGGGCAGAAGGTTATTCTTCTTCTCTACCCGAGCCATTAAGTGATTGGGTACGTTCAGCGGCGGCCAGTGGTGAACAGCCACTACAGGAGATCAAAACATCCGTCTTGGAAACCGTACTTGATCCCACGGTAAAACCGCTGCTTCAACCTTTTATCGAGCCAACGCTGCTGAATATGGAACGTGTTCATGTGAATGGTATTTCGATACCTGATCTCAAAAACAAAACAAATCCATATTTCCGACTTGAACTGAGTTATGAATTGCCGATAAAAGTCCCCTTTCTCAGTAAACCACTTCGGATTCAGGCTGCTGCGGCAGAACGGGTATGGATTGGAGATACCGGAGAAGGGTCAGATGGCAGCGCAGGAGACGGGGATACTGCGGGTTCAGCAACGGTACTGTCGAAGCCTGACCCGGCTTACATAGGCAACAATGCAACAATTAAGGTGAAGGTAGAACCAGGAGCGACAGCCAACTTAACGATATTTTACAAGTCAGGTGAAAGTTCTGCGAAGCACATTGGCTGGGCCAGCGCAGATGAGAATGGAATTATTGAATGGAACTGGTTTGTTGGTACTCGGACAACCGAAGGAACATGGAGTTTTGTTGTTGAGACAGGGGACGGTGCCAAGACGGAGACTACGTTTACCGTGGCATCCAGAAAATAAGGAAGGGGATGATGGAGGTGGAGTGGTTTTACATAGCCTGTAGCATTTACATTATTGCAGCTTTTATTACAGATATTCGTTCCATGAAAATTCCAAATCGATTGACTTTACCTGTGACTGTTACAGGCGTACTGGCCCATATCATATGGGGAGGTTGGGATGGTTTCTTGTTCTCAGCCGCTGGATTTGCAGCAGGTTTTGGTATTTTGTTTCTAATGTATGCGATTGGAGCCGTAGGGGCAGGAGATGTGAAATTGTTTGGTGGGATTGGCGCATGGACGGGGCTTGCTTTTGGCATTCATGTCATTATTTACTCCGTTTTGTATGCGGGAGCCATTGGTTTAGTGATATTTCTATTCCGAAAGGACTCAGCGAAACGGATTCGGGGCATGGCAGGCAATCTTGCCGGGTTCTTCATGCTTGGTTCCCTCAAGCTGTTTAACACAGAGAAGACATTGAAGTTTCCGTTTATGCTGGCCGTATTGCCCGGGTTTATCACGGTCTTTATCCCGGGACTGTTCCCTTAACTGAAGGAGTAGAGAAATTTGAGACTAGCAATGGAAAGAGAGGATTGGCATGTATGGATTAACGAGAGATTTTATTCGTAACGGCGGAGCGTTCATGGTTTTGGAGAAAGAGGACGGATTACGAATGGAGGAATTGAGCCGGGTACAGATGGGGATGTTATCGTCCAATCAGATTCCGCGACTTCTTCCTGTTCATATTCGGGAAGTCGATCGAAATGTAACTTTGCAGTACGACATATCAGGGTACAAGATGTTATCCCAGATGTTAAAGTCAAGCAAAATCAGGTTGCGTGTTCTGTATGGTTTGTTGTTCCAACTAGCTGATGCCTTCACGGAATGCCGGCAATATATGCTGGAGCCACGTAAATTATTGATCCAGGAAGAGTACTTGTTCATCAACGGTTCATTCGAACAGGGTGAGCTTGGGATGGTATATGTACCAATCATGGATACGGTTGAAGTTGATCCAACACCTCAGCAATTCCGTGAGCTGGTGATCAGGCTGATGGCACATGTACAGGAACTGCAGGGAGAAGGCATTCAGCGTGTTCTGCAGTTATGTGACAACGAACGCTGGGATATCAGACAGTTACGAGAGCTTCTGTTGGAATTATATGCTGACGAGCAAGAGAATGGAGGAGGCGCAGCATTTCTCTCGTCCAGAAAGTCGGAAACCGTCGATGATCCAAGAGGTGATCTTCATTCGTCGATTTCTGAGCGAGATAGCAGGCTAGCCACTGGTACTTATCGGCCATATCAACCCGGTGCTCCCGTTCTGAATGCTGCTGTGGGGCCGCAACAAAATTTCCGTCAGCCGCAGAGAACGAGTGAAATCGAGGTGGAAGACATTCCGGTGAGATCTCGAACCTTTCCAGGCAGGCGCTCACCTGAGCAATTTCCATTAGAGAGCTCAAACAGCATGGATCAGGGACGAAGTAACTCGTATGATTCGCTAGAGCGTGTTGATATGGAAGTGGAGGAAAAGCCCGGATCTTCCAAAGTAACTTATATCATATTGGGCTGCATGGTTGCCATGGCATTGGTATGGAGATTTATTTACATGGAGCAACCGGGACAGACGCAGATGATCCTGTGCATGGTACTCAGCCTTGGCTTGTTTGGTGTAGCAGGATGGACGTGGAAGCGCAAGGGAAGCCCTAACAATGACTCAGAGAATAAGCGGTCTTTTTCATTCAATTTAGGTAAGAACAAAGGCAAGCAAACGGAAGATGAAGAGGAACCATTTCAGGAAAGTTGGCGCTGGAATACAGCTAATAGGAAAGAGGAACGTGTAAAACAAGCGACTGAATCGGTTTTAGAAGGAAGTGCACATTCCCGTTATCAAAGTCTGCATATGACACCTGAACACTCTGATCCACCGTTCGTTCAGCGCCATGTGGAATTGGTAGCTTCAACTTCAGAGCTAATTCGACAGGATTCAGTTGCAGAGGCAACCGTGAATTTGCAGAATCTGAGTGGAGGTAATGTTACAGGGGCAGGCCCGGTGATGGCGTCTTATTATCTTGAACGAAGATCGGGAAGCAGTGACCAACATGAACGGATGGATGTGCAAGGAGCATCTTTTGTCATCGGAAGATCAGCAGACATGGTTCAGTGGGTGGACACAGCGACCGGCGTGTCCCGTGCTCATGTGGAATTGAGCCGGAACAAATCGGGCTATGTGATTAAGGATCTGGGTTCCGTCAATGGCACCATTCTTCAGGGCAATATTCTTGCTCCGTATAAGGAGTATCCATTGGCGGATGGAGACACATTTACACTTGCGGAATCAGTCTACACCTATCGGTCGGTTGGATAAGACATAGTTCAATCAGTCAGATAAGCCGCGGTGCTTCAGATCTTCCAGTGCCTGGGTTAAGGTAGGGAAAGTGAATTGGAATCCGTGGTCGAGAGCTTTTTGCGGAATGACTCTCTGCCCTTGAAGCACGACAACGGATAGTTCTCCGACCAAGGTTTTAATCAGGAAGCTGGGTACGGGGAACCAGTGAGGGCGATGATACACTTTACCGACCGTACGACCGAATTCATCATTGGTAACAGGGTTCGGTGAGGAAGCATTGACCGGACCTGACACTTGTTTATTTTGAATGCTAAAATCAATGAGTCTTACGATATCCATAATGTGAATCCAGCTAGTCCATTGCTTGCCACTGCCGATCTTGCCACCAACACCCAGCATATAAGGAAGTTTCATCAATGGAAAAGCACCCCTTTTATGTCCAAGAACCAGACTTACCCGGATTTTAACGAGTCTTACATTTTTGATTGCATCTGCAGCAACTTCCCATTGTTCCGAGACCCGGGACGGGAAATTCATTGATTTTTGCGGACTGCTCTCGTCAAAGGTTTCGTTAGGAGAGGTTCCATAGATGGCCATGGCAGAAGCCTGAACGACCACTTCCGGCTTTTGTTCCAGGGATTCTACCAATCGGGCTACCCGCGCTACGGTCGTGACTCTGGATTCAACAATTTCCAGCTTCGCCTTGGTTGTCCAACGTTGATTCAGCGTTTCTCCGGCAAGGTTAACGAGAGCGTCCATACCTTCCAGCAAGTGAGGTTGTTCTTCGACTTGTTCCCACGATATATATGTAAGATTTTTACTTGGATTATGCAAGTCAGGCAGTTTTCGTGTAATAACTTTCACATGGTGCCCGGCTTGCAGCCAGTAATCTACAAGTGCTCCTCCCACAAATCCGGTACCTCCACAAATGGCAATTTTCATATCAAACATCCTCTCTGTAATTTCACTGCGCTGATACATACGATTGGATCGACAAACAGCCCCGTACGGTAAGCAATGTCTGTTGGGAACAACTTACCTGACGGAGCATATCTGTATCTAATTAACCAAATCTATATGCCACTTAACTCATCTTTTATTTTATTTAATCAAATGTTGATAAGGGGAATAATCGATTTTGTTTTTCTCCAGAAATTTTACCAAAAACTTATTATCCCGCTTCGGTGTGGCAATAATGTATCCTTTGATGCAATGATCTCTCGATACTTCCGTGGCATTGTCTTCGACTGCAATCTTACCGATTTCTGCAGCAATGGAATGTTTGGCGATGTCACGAAATGGCCCAGGCACAGGCTCCACGAGTTGATCCAAAAAAGATTTGGCTTCATCTGTCCATAAATGACGGCTGGCTTCAACCCAATAATTCTGCCAATCCAGTTTGGACTTTCCGTCCGCTTTTGGTAGCACTTTCAAAAACTTGCGCATCATGAAAAATCCACCGATACACATGCTGCCTAGCAATAAAAAAGTCCAGAATGCGATCGTATTCATAAACCAATTGCTGGGGGAATAGCTGTTCAGTATTATCGCGTAGGAGTCGAAAATCATTGCGGAGTCACCTCGGTTCATTGATTTTCACGGAAAGACGGATTCCGCCTACCCATGTTCCACATATTAGCTGTAAAAAATAGCCTCTATCCCGAATTATAGCGCATTTCTAGATTTATTTCGATAATCGCGTTAGAATAAGGGATAATTCAGAATAAGGGGGATCAATAATGCTGAAAATCGGCTCCCACGTGTCCTTTTCGGACAAGGGATTATTGAGTGCAACGAAGGAAGCGTCCTCGTACGGTTCCAGTTCGTTTATGATATATACGGGTGCACCACAGAATACACGTCGCAAGCCAATTGAGTCCATGTATATTGAAGAAGGCAAAGTTGCCATGCAAGAGGGTGGAATGGAAGATATCGTTGTCCATGCACCGTACATTGTTAATCTTGGCTCATACAAAGATAATACGTTTAGACTGGCTGTAGATTTCCTTCAGGAAGAGATTCGTCGGACACATGCTATTGGTGTGAAAAACATCGTATTACATCCCGGCGCATTTACAGACAAAGATGCCCACTATGGGATCGGACGGATCGCAGAAGGATTGAATGAAGTGCTGGAGGGTGTGAAAGACACGGATGTGAACATCGCTCTGGAGACCATGGCTGGCAAAGGTACGGAGATGGGTCGCAGTTTCGAAGAAATCGCCCAGATCATTGAGAAAGTAACGTATAACGAGCGCCTGACTGTGTGTATGGATACATGCCACATTCATGATGCCGGATACGATATTGTTAACGATATTGACGGTGTACTGGAACAATTCGATCGCACGGTAGGACTTGACCGCATTGCCGTAATGCATATTAATGATAGTAAGAATGCTGTGGGTGCGCACAAGGACCGTCATACACCAATTGGCTCTGGCTGGATCGGGTTTGAGGCGATTAACCGCATTGTCAACCATGAGAAGCTTCAAGGACGTCCATTTATTTTGGAGACACCTTGGATTGGTAAAGAGTCCAAGACACAGCGTCCAATGTATGAGGTTGAGATTGCGCTGCTTCGTGGGGATGTTGCCGGTCGATTCGGCCAGGAATTCCTGACTGAAGTAGAACAGTTGCAACACTTTTTCAAAGGTAAAGAGATTGAGTCTCGTTCGTATATTCTGGATGTGTGGACGTTGCTCAAAAATGATGCCAAAGCCAAAAAGGCAGATCCGCGCGAACCGCTGGAACGCCTCTATGACATGGTGGCTGAAGCTGCACTATTCCCGCATTTGAATGAAGAACAACTGAATCATCGCTTGATTGCATGGCTTGCGGGTTAATCCCGCAGGTCATGGCTTAATTGAAGGAGGAAGAATAGCCCGATGGAGATCCATGCTAAACAAGTACGCCCTGATTCTAAAAACCGCGCCGATCGTGCGCGCATGCTTATTTCCTGTCCGGATGGTCCAGGAATTGTAGCTGCAGTCTCTCACTTCCTGCACCAACATGGTGCAAACATTGTTCAGTCGGACCAGTACACCATGGACCCTGCTGGCGGCATGTTCTTTATGCGAATTGAGTTTGATCTTCCGCAATTGTTGGTCAATTTACCGAAACTCGAAGCTGATTTTGCAGAAGTAGCAAGCCGTTTCCAAATGGAGTGGACGTTATCTGCGGTTAGCCGCAAGAAGAAACTGGCTATCTTTGTATCCAAAGAAGATCACTGTCTGGTTGAATTGTTGTGGCAATGGCAGGCAGGCGACCTGGATGCCGATATTGCTCTTGTGGTCAGCAACCATCTGGACATGAAGGACTATGTAGAATCATTTGGCATTCCATATCATCATATCCCAGTTACAGCAGATACAAAGAAAGAAGCGGAACAGCGCCAACTGGACGTCATCGGCAACGATGTGGATGTGATCATTCTGGCTCGTTACATGCAGATTATCTCTCCGATGTTCATTGAGCATTACCGCAATCGAATCATTAATATTCACCATTCGTTCCTGCCAGCCTTCGTGGGTGGTAAACCGTATGCGCAAGCGTATAACCGTGGTGTTAAAATTATCGGAGCGACAGCGCACTATGTTACGGAAGAACTGGATGGCGGACCAATTATCGAGCAGGACGTGCAGCGTGTAAGCCACGGGGATGATGTAACCGAGCTGAAGCGTATTGGACGTACCATTGAGCGTGTTGTGCTCGCACGTGCCGTGAAATGGCATGTCGAAGACCGTGTTCTCGTTCACGAAAATAAAACCGTTGTATTTTAAGCTCACGCTTTAATACTGTGCAAGGTTGATTCGGAACCACGTAATAGACTAACAATAAAGCGACCCCAATTCGTTTACGAAACGGGAGTCGCTTTATTTGTTGTGTTGATATACTTTCCGCACAAGCCAACCATAATACCAAACAGCAGATGTCCTACAATCCAGTAGAGGATGGCGGACACATCGTACAGGTCTGGCACACGTGATGACAATTGAGAGAGTGGGATATAGAGCAAGGACGAGACCGCACCAAGTAAAATTCCTTTGATCATAGGGCGGCCTGAATGCCTTACCCACCACACATAGAAGATACCGATGACAACGGACACGATTAGATGCAAAGCAAATTCAATGAATTCGGGTAAGGTTGGCGGAAGACCAGGCACAAAATCAATATTCAGCAGCAGAGTATATACTTGTTCACCAGTGTTGGCCTGAATCATTTTGAGGAAAAATCCCAGGACAACTCCCGAGAGAATTCCCGTTAAAATACCGGATATCCAGGGTAATGAGTGTTTTACCGATGTTGATGGGTGAGCAGCAGGATCTGGCATAATCGCGACCTCCTATGATTGACACGTGTACATCTATAAAAAAGTAAAGCACAGCCCGAATTTCGTAATCCATATTAAGGAACATTATATGTGAATTGAGGATGAATATCTAAAAAATGCATGGTTTTCAGGTAAAAGGTTATACTTCATGCGATGGATTTGCGAGGCTCCTTAAGTCTGTTTTTGGAATTTAGTACCTTGTACAGTACGATTTTTGCTTGATAGGCCAAGGATTATTAATCACAAACCACCAATTTTTCACGAACTTCTAAAAGAAGGTTATGGAAAAGCTTCACGCCAAGTGATACAATACAAAAGTGAATAAGTCAAAATGAAACACTCAAGCGGATTCACTTATTGTGAAATTCGGTTTGCTTGTATGATGAGAGGGATTCGCTTGCGCACCCGACTTATCTAAAGACATGAGGAGGACAAACCATGACTGACAAGAACGAAGCGATTCAAAAGGACGAGAACACTACAATCGACAACCTGTCGATTACTACCGTACGTACTTTGGCGATTGATGCAATTGAGAAGGCAAATTCCGGACATCCGGGTATGCCGATGGGCTCCGCTCCAATGGGGTACCAACTTTTTGCAAAAACGATGACTCATAACCCGGACCACCCAACTTGGGTTAACCGGGACCGTTTTGTCCTGTCTGCAGGACATGGCTCCATGTTGCTGTACAGCTTGCTGCACCTGAGCGGATATGATCTTCCAATGGAAGAACTGAAACAGTTCCGTCAATGGGGAAGCAAAACTCCGGGTCACCCGGAATTCGGACATACTGCAGGTGTTGATGCAACAACCGGCCCACTGGGTCAAGGTATTGCAATGGCTGTAGGTATGGCGATGGCTGAAGCTCAACTGGGCGCAACATACAATAAAGACAAATTCAACGTAGTTGACCACTACACTTACGCAATCTGTGGTGATGGCGACTTGATGGAAGGCGTATCTCATGAATCAGCTTCCCTGGCTGGACGTTTGCACCTGGGCAAACTGATCATGTTGTTCGACTCCAATGACATCACGTTGGATGGTAAATTGGATCTGTCTTCTTCCGAAAGCATCGCGAAGCGTTTTGAAGCTTATGGCTGGCAAGTGCTGCGCGTTGAAGATGGTAACGATCTTCCTGCAATCGAAAAAGCAATTCAGGAAGGTCAAGCAGATACATTGCGTCCTACACTGATCGAAGTTAAAACGGTTATCGGTTATGGTAGCCCGAACAAACAAGGTAAAGGCGGCCACGGCGGTACTCACGGATCTCCACTGGGTGCAGACGAAGCCAAATTGACTAAAGAGTATTACAAATGGGTTTACGAAGAAAACTTCCACGTACCAGCTGAAGTTCGCGATCACTTTGCACAAGTGAAAGATCGTGGTATCTCTGCTAACAAAGCTTGGGACGAGAAATTTGCCGAGTACAAAAAAGCTTTCCCTGAGCTGGCAGCTCAATTCGAAACAGCGATTAACGGCGACCTTCCAGAAGGTTGGGACCGTGACCTTCCTAAATATGCAGCAACAGACAAAGCTCTTTCCACTCGTGTAGCATCCGGTAACGCTCTGAACGGTCTGGCGCACAACGTGCCACAACTGACAGGTGGATCTGCTGACTTGGAAAGCTCCACAATGACTCACTTGAACAACCTGGAGAACTTCACACCTGAAGATTACTCCGGCCGTAACATCTACTTCGGTATCCGTGAATTCGGTATGGCTGGAGCAATGAACGGTATGGCACTACACAGCGGTGTAAAAGTATTCGGAGGTACATTCTTCGTATTTACCGATTACCTGCGTCCGGCTGTTCGTCTGGCTGCCCTGATGGGATTGCCTGTAACGTATGTTCTGACTCACGACAGTATCGCTGTTGGTGAAGATGGTCCTACGCACGAACCGATCGAGCAATTGGCATCCCTGCGTATCATTCCTAACCTGACGGTTATTCGTCCGGCTGATGGTAATGAAACTTCGGCTGCTTGGGCTTACGCGCTTGAGAACAAGAGCAACCCGGTTGCACTCGTACTCACTCGTCAAAACCTGCCGATCCTGGAAGGTACGGTTGAAGGTTCACGTGAGAACGTGAAACGTGGTGCTTATGTTGTCTCTGATGCAAAAGATGGCAAAGCGGTAGCACAAATTATCGCTACAGGTTCTGAAGTGCAATTGGCTGTTAAAGCTCAAGCAGCACTTGCAGAACAAGGCATCCAAGTTCGCGTAATCAGCATGCCAAGCTGGGATCTGTTCGAGAAACAAGACAAAGCTTACAAAGAGTCCGTTCTTCTTCCGGATGTTAAAGCTCGTCTTGCGATTGAAATGGCTTATCCAATGGGCTGGGAGAAATATGTTGGAGATCAAGGTGACATTCTCGGAATCAGCACATTTGGTGCATCCGCGCCTGGCGACCGTGTTATCCAAGAGTATGGCTTTACGGTGGATAACGTGGTTAGCCGCGTAAAAGCATTGCTGTAATAGAGGTTGTTCAAAAAGTCTGCTTTTGATTACGAAGGATGCCTCACGGCATCATCAGCGTCGAAGATGGGATTCAGCCGAAATAAGCGGGAGGCTTACGAAGAATGTTTCCTTCGGAAACATTGTAGTTGCTCACGTAGTTTTCCCTACGCTCCGCTACTCCATTTCTAGCTTCATACCATCTTCTCGATACTGAAAACCTGACTTTTTGAACACGCACTTATAGCTTCATAAGCGCTGCTATGGTTGGGAGGGCATCATGCTGTCCTGATCCATGGCAGTAAGTTATTTCCGCAGAGATGGGCGGTGATTCGTTCGTTATCGCCCTGATCTGTTTTGCCTTTTGTTTTCATTAACTTCAGGGGAGCGGGTACGCATGTCACAATTCGATCAAGTCAGTGTAGTGAAAGAGGCCAACATTTATTATGATGGTCAGGTAACCAGCAGAACGGTTATTTTGGGGGATGGCAGCAAAGTGACTCTGGGCATCATGCTTCCAGGCAGTTATGAGTTCGGTACGGATTCCCGTGAAATTATGGAGATTCTGTCCGGAGATCTGAAAGTATTGCTTCCCGGAGAAGAAGAGTGGCAAGAGATTCAAGGTCAAGCTACGTTCCACGTGCCTGCCGAATCCAAATTTAAACTGGAGATACGCAGCGTTACTGACTACGTCTGCTCGTACCCGGCGGAATAACATAAGAAGGGTAAGCAGAACCGCAACGCGCGGATTCGGTTTACCCTTTTTGCTTCTTGAATTCTAACGACAAAGTTCGAGCTGCAAGCTTGTCAGCCCCGTGGATTTGAAGTATCCTTAAGGCAAGTTGTTTAGAATGGAATACGGACATAATATAAGAGGTTGTTCAAAAAGTCCGCTTTTGATTACAAAGTTTGAACACGCACTATAACCGAAATCAGGAGGTTTTTGAGATCATGGCAAAAAAAGTGACATTTGACTATAGCACGGCATTGCAATTTGTAAATCAGCACGAAGTGGATTATTTCGCAGAACCGATTCGTCTGGCTCATGAGCAGCTTCACAACGGAACAGGAACAGGCTCCGATTATCTGGGCTGGATTGACCTGCCAACAGCTTATGACAAAGAAGAGTTCGCTCGCATTCAAAAAGCGGCTGCCAAAATCCAAAGCGACTCCGAAGTGCTGATTGTTATCGGTATCGGTGGATCATACCTGGGTGCACGTGCAGCGATTGAAATGCTGACTCACTCGTTCTATAACAATCTGCCAAAAGACAAACGCAAAACGCCTGAAATCTATTTTGCAGGAAACAATATCAGTTCCACATATGTAACTCATTTGCTGGATCTGGTTGAAGGCAAAGATTTCTCCGTCAACGTTATCTCCAAATCCGGTACAACAACAGAGCCGGCAATTGCATTCCGTATTTTCCGTGCAGCACTGGAAGAGAAATATGGTAAAGAAGAAGCACGCAAACGCATCTATGCTACAACAGACAAAGCACGTGGTGCATTGAAAGAACTCGCAAATGCAGAAGGATACGAATCTTTCATTATTCCTGATGATGTAGGTGGACGTTACTCCGTTCTGACGGCTGTAGGTTTGCTGCCAATCGCAGCAGCGGGTATCAGCATCGAAGAAATGATGCAAGGTGCGGCTGACGCATCCAAAGAATACAGCAACCCGAACGTAGCTGAGAATGAAGCATATCAATATGCTGCTGTTCGTAACGCACTGTATCGCAAAGGCAAAGGCACTGAGATCCTTGTAAACTATGAGCCATCCCTGCACTTCGTATCCGAGTGGTGGAAACAACTGTTTGGAGAGAGTGAAGGTAAGGACTACAAAGGGATCTATCCTGCATCCGTTGATTTCTCTACAGACTTGCACTCCATGGGTCAATTCATCCAGGAAGGTAGCCGGAATATCTTCGAAACTGTTATCCAGGTTACTGAAGTTGCTGAGCATATCTCAATCAAATCCGATCCGGACGATCTGGATGGTTTGAACTTCCTTGAAGGCAAAACTATGGACTTTGTTAACAAAAAAGCGTTCCAAGGAACACTGCTTGCACATACGGATGGTCAAGTACCAAACCTGATTGTGAACATTCCAGATATGACTCCATATTCTTTCGGATATCTGGTATACTTCTTTGAAAAAGCATGCGGTATCAGTGGCTACCTGCTGGGCGTCAATCCATTTGACCAACCAGGCGTGGAAGCTTACAAGAAAAATATGTTCGCATTGCTGGGCAAACCAGGCTTTGAAGAAGAGAAAGCAGCGCTCGAAGCGAGACTTTCCGAATAATTCATTAGTTTGCTCATATAGTTGAATAAGGTAATGTAAATCTAACCGGGAATCACTGTTTGTGTAAGATGCAGGGTTCCCGGATGTAGATAACCAGGGCAGTTCGTCCGCGTTCGCGCGGTGAACTGCTTTCTTGTAAAATGGACTCAGGAAAAGATCAGAAAGTTGGATTTGGGATGATTGAACGTTATCGCACGGTTCGAGGACCGGGCAATCTGGAAATTGTAATCAAGAAGTCGCGATTTATCGGTCATATTATGCCGGTCACGACAGAGGAAGAGGCTGTTGCCTTCATCGATGAGATCAAGAAAAAACATTGGAATGCAACTCATAACTGCTCTGCATACATGATTGGGGAGCGGGACGAGATCCAGAAGCAATCCGATGACGGTGAACCCAGCGGAACAGCAGGGAAACCCATTCTTGAAGTGATCAAAAATCAGAAATTAAAAAATGTGGCAATTGTGGTTACGCGATACTTCGGGGGAATCATGCTTGGGGCTGGCGGGTTAATTCGTGCTTATACGGATGGAGCTGTAGCAGCCATTGAAGCCGGAGAAGCCATTACCAACGTGCTGCATCGTGAAGTGTTTGTTGAACTGGATTATACGTGGCTGGGTAAAGTGGAAAATGAGTTAAGAAGCCGGGAAGTCCGTACAGGTGAAACTGGATTCACCGATAAGGTTACGTTGACTTGTCTTCCGCCGGATAGTGAAACCGAGGCTTTTGTAGCCTGGATCACGGATTTGACGCAAGGGCAATCCCGGATCACGGAGGGACAGCGGCTTTATTTTATTGAAGGGGAATAAAATATATGGCTAGAAGAGCAGTCGAACAGGAGTTGTCGAGGGAGCGGATACTGGAGGCGGCGAGGCACCTTTTTATTACCAAAGGATACCGCGCCATTTCGATGCGAAGCATCGGCCAGCATCTGGGCTATAGTCATGGGTCGCTGTATTATCATTTTAAGGAAAAGGCAGAGCTGTTCTATGCCATCGTGGTTGAAGATTTTAATCATCTGGGGCATTTACTGCTGCAAGCCATGGTCAGGCCGGTTCGTGATGATGTGAGCAAGGTAGAGCACATTATGATGGAGTTTATTCGCTTTGGTCTGGAGAACCCCTATCAATACGAAATCATGTTTATGATCAGGGACGAAGAACTATTGTCTTATTGTCGTACCGAACAGGGACGTTGCTTCGAATTATTTGCATCGATTATAAGGCAGTATATGAATGAAGCGAACTGTACGGAAGAGGATATTCAAAGGGTACCACGTACGCTATTTTTGGCTATGCACGGATTAATTTCTTATTACATTCAGGACCGTTTAACGTTTGTGGAGATTGAATCGTCTGCGCTGTCTCATGTCAAAGTGCTGTGCCGTAATCTGGGTCAGCAGCCTGGCGACCAATAATGGCGCTGTTGTTGCACCCCTACACTTCAGGGCGGTGATTTGTCATAACTTTAATTCTTTATAACGTTGTCTCGCGAAAGTTAGTATGCGCAGCAGACCAAGTCAGGCGGCTCCGACCCGGAATGAGGGTGGACCGCCTGTTTGTGTTTGCAAAAATGAACGAGTGGGTGGCAGGCCTATTGGACCCAATTAACCTTCCATGATTTTGAGGAAGTACTCCCGCTCACGTGGCCCATCGAATTCGCAAAAGTAAATGCCTTGCCAGCGGCCAAGCAGCAGTCTGCCTTCGTGAATAATCACCGTCTGTGATGGCCCTGTTGTGATCGATTTGAGGTGAGAGGCTGTATTGCCTTCGGCGTGTCGATACTCGGGGTGCTCCCAAGGGTACACTTCGTCAAGGCGCAACAAGACATCGTGTTTCACATCCGGGTCTGCATTTTCGTTGATGGCAATCCCCGCCGTCGTATGTGGACAGTAGATGAGCACCGTCCCATTCTGCACCCCGCTACTCTGGACAACCTGCTTTACGTGCCGTGTGATATCCTTCATTTCGTCTCGTGTGGAAGTGGATATATTCTTCGTATATAACATGTTAAATCACTCCTTAGAATCTCATTTCTTACCCTCGATTGTACCTTAACCACTACATACCAAACAAACCATATATGAAGACGGATATGTGAATCGCACAATAACGGAGAGGTCAGAAATAACCTGAAGAAGCGGAAGCTCAAAGTTTTCTGTAAGAAAGCTGCTTCGGAAGCATAAGCTTTGCCTTTATCACCGGATTTCCCCTTAAAAAAGGGGATCAAAGAAATCTGGGGATAACAGTGATCGGAAGGTTGTTCTGGCCGCGCAGTGTACAGTGCGATTTTTATTAATCGTTCTTATATGTGGTCCAATTATATTCAATAAAAGCATTGACGATTAGCACTGCAAACTGGTAAAGTATCAGAAAAGCAAAACCAAGTAGACTAATGGGAATAATATTAAAGTAATATCATCCAACTTAGGAAAAAATGTCGTATTGAAGCCAGGAAGACTGCCGACCGGAGCTAAAGCCGGAGGCTGGGAGGGAACGTAGCAATGAATACCGTTCTTCGTCATAAGGGATGGACTTGGGGATTCCGCAGTACCGTATTGTTATATTTTATCGTACTTATTGTACTTCCAATCATCGGTGTGTACGTCAATTCCTTCTCTGAAGGATGGAGCAACTTTGTTCAGAGCATTATGGACCCCATCGCGTGGAAAGCCGTACTGCTGACCATTCGGCTGGCCGTGATTGCCACGCTGATTAATGTGGTTTTGGGCACGATGATCGCCTGGGTGTTGACAAGGTATCGCTTTGTGGGCCGATCGTTTCTTAACAGTCTGGTTGATCTCCCGTTTGCACTGCCAACAGCGGTGGGCGGCTTGATGATTATGCTGCTTTTGGGTCCGGTCAGTGCCATCGGGAAACTGGCAGAATCCATGGGATTTGAGATTGTATTTCACCAGCCCGCCATTGTTATCGCGATGACCTTTGTCACGTTTCCGTTTGTTATCCGTGCAGTGCAGCCTTTGCTGGAAGAAATTGATCCTTCGGAGGAAGAAGCCTCGTATACGATGGGGGCATCCAAGGCTCGCACGTTCATGCAGGTTATTCTGCCGTCCATGGCACCTGGCATGATCAGTGGGGGGATGCTGGCTTTCTCGAGAGGACTGGCTGAATTCGGGGCTGTTGTGCTGGTGGCTGGTAACATTCCGGGAAGAACACTGACTGCTTCCGTATTTATCTACGGGGAGATTGAAAGTGATAATCCAACGGGAGCTGCTGCTGTATCCGTGTTGCTCCTGACGCTCTCCTTCCTGATCCTCTGGCTGATCAATCTGGTGCAGATGCGGGGGAGAAGACGATGAGACGACTGTTAATCGGATTGACGTTTGCGGTATTTATTGTACTGCTGATCATCCCGCTCGGACGCATTTTTATTGGCGCATTTGAAGACGGGGCAGGTGGATTCCTGAAAGGGTTAATGCGTCCTGAGGCGTTACATGCCTTGATGATGACCGGACTGGTGGTTCTGGTGGTCACTCTGTTAAATACATTGTTTGGCATCATGATGGCTCTGTATCTGGTTCGTGCCGGATGGCTGAGTGAACGGATAAAAGGGCTGCTGAACAGCATTGTAGACCTGCCTTATGCCGTATCTCCTGTCATTGGCGGTTTGATGATTGTGTTGATGTTGGGACCTAACAGCATTATGGGTGCTTTTTTTGAAGGGATTGGATTCAATGTGGTCTATGCCTTCCCGGGTATGGTGATCGCAACGTTATTTGTAACCTTTCCACTGATGGTCAGAGAGGTTATGCCTGTCCTGCAGGAACTTGGTTCTCAGCAAGAGGAGGCCGCATCCACACTTGGCGCCTACGGCTGGAGGACGTTCTGGAGTGTGACCTGGCCTTCCATCCGCTGGGCGGTAGTGTATGGTCTAGTCTTGACGGTTGCGCGCTCGCTTGGGGAGTTCGGTGCGGTGCTGGTTGTATCCGGGAATATTATGAACAAAACGCAGACAGCAACAACCTTGGTGTATCAGGATGTTGAGAATTTTAATGTGGCTGCCGCAAATGGTGTGGCATTGGTGCTGGTTACCTTCTCCGTCGGGCTGCTGCTCATGATGGAATGGGCCAAGAAGCGAAAGGAAGTGCATTGATATGCATGTAGAAGTCCGTGATCTGAACAAACATTTCGGTGATTTTCATGCGGTAAAAGATGTCTCATTCGATATTGCCAAAGGCCATCTGATCGGTCTGCTTGGACCCAGCGGAGGTGGGAAAACATCCATTCTGCGGATGCTGGCGGGTCTGGAGAATCCGGGTTCCGGAGAGATTCGCTTTCACGGAAAAGTCGTGAACCATCTGCCTCCACAGGAGCGGGGCATCGGATTTGTATTCCAGAACTATGCCTTGTTCAAACATATGACGGTATTTGAGAATATCGCCTTTGGACTCAAGGTTAAGAAGACGCCAAAAGCCCAGATCCGTGATCGGGTGATGGAACTGGTTGAATTGACCGGGTTAAAAGGTTTCGAACAGCGCTATCCACATCAGTTATCTGGTGGGCAGCGTCAACGTGTTGCTTTTGCCAGAGCACTCGCCCCGGAGCCACAGCTGTTATTGCTGGACGAACCGTTCGCGGCCATTGATGCCAAGATCCGTCAGGAACTGCGTTCATGGTTGCGTGAGTTGATTGAGCGAGTGGGAATCACTTCGATTTTTGTAACGCATGATCAGGATGAAGCGATTGAAGTGGCGGACGAGATTATGATTATCAGTCAGGGTCGTCTGGAACAGAAGGGCACACCTTGGGATATCTACAAAAACCCGCAGACACCGTTTGTCGCTACATTTATCGGGGAGTCTACGGTTGTGGAGGATGCCTCCCAGTTGAAAGGATTCGAACATGCCGTCGAGGGTGAACATACCAAAGCGTTGATTCGACCGGAGTATATTGAGATCGGCTTGAAGAACGAGTTCACCATGTTGTCTGCAACGGAAAAAGGTACAGTCAAACATCTTCATTTCCGCGGTAGTGAATGGATGGTAGAGGTGGACGTACAGGGTCATAAGTTAATCACATATCGTTCCCTGGAGAAAACGACATTGGAGATCGGTCAACAAATTCGAGTCCTTGTACACCGTGCATACCTGTTCAATGACTCCAACAGTTGGGTGGTTGAGAACCGACTGAAGGAAGATCCGATGCCGGTGATGATTTAGATCAAGTGGAAGAAAGGGGCTGCCCATGCAGACGAGGAAGAAGAAAGCCATACTCTTATATGTTGCCCTCATGCTTCTGCTCGTCTGCATGACCGCTGGATGCAGCAAGCAGGAGGAGTCAAGCGAACAGAACGAGCCCTCTGGTAACGATTCATCCAATACGCTGGTGATTGGTGCTTATAGTGTAGCGAAAGATGCTGTAGGCGAATTGCTGCCCAAGTTCCAAGAGGAGTGGAAGGCAAAAACCGGACAGACGATTAACTTTCAAGAGTCCTATGAAGCTTCGGGCACACAGGCAAGAGCCATCGTTGGTGGATTCGAGGCTGATGTGGCCTTGCTCGCGATGGAGAGTGATATCGAGAAGCTGGTCAAAGCCGATCTGGTTAGCTCTGATTGGAAACAGACCCCTAATGAGGGCATGATCACCCGTTCAATTGTTGTTCTGGGCACAAGAGCGGGCAACCCGCTCGGTATTCGTGATTTTCAGGACTTAACCAAGCCAGGAGTGAAGGTACTGTACCCCAATCCAAAGACATCCGGAGGCGCACAATGGGACATTAATGCCATTTATGGTGCCGGATTGAAACTGTCGGAGGAGCAAGAGGGGAAGAAAGATCCTGCCGCAGCCAAGGCTTTTCTCGAACAGGTACATCGTAACGTTGAATCATTGGACAAGAGTGGGCGTTCTTCGATGGCGGCATTCGAATATGGTGTGGGTGATGTCATCGTCACGTATGAAAATGAATTGCTTGCCCGGATCGCCAAAGGTGTAGATTATGACATCGTCATTCCAAAAAATACGATCCTGATTGAGAACCCGGCAGTTGTGGTGAACAAATATGCCGATAAACATGGAAATCGCGAACTGGCAGAAGCCTTTGTCGCATATCTGCGTACACCAGAAGCGCAGCGTATTTTTGCCAAGCATGGTTTTCGTTCAGTAGATCCGGATGTATTTGCACAGACGGAGTCGACATTCCCAACGCCAGAAGGACTATTTGATATCAACTATTTGGGTGGATGGGACGAGGTACGCAGTACGTTGTACTCCAAACGCGGCGTGTGGTATCAGGTGCTCGCTGGATTATGAGTATTGCTGATGTAATCGAATAGGTAACCGAGCATGTGGATACAAAACCTTCATTTCAATGGAAGTAGAGATGGAGGTTTTTTACTGCCAAAAGGTTATAATAGAGGTATACTGAATCATGATTGTTACATAGTACTAGCAGGAAGGTGTGAGTTGGATGAGTGCAGAGATCAAATTATCCCAAAGTACAGCAATTCGACTGGAGCAGGCCCGCGGTAAGGGGATGCCTGAGGAAGAAATTTTAAAAGCTATTCAAGCGAAAGACGTTTCCGCTTTTGACGCCGTGTCTGAAGAGGAATACCGATATACCGAATTTTTCTCGTATGCGGATGAACATGGTGAAAATCTGGAGGCAGCAGTAAAAGATGGCTACCGGATTACCTTTAACACGCGTGGTGGACTCGGAATCTGGTTGGAGAAAGCCTTCAAGGTACAGCCCGAGAAAGACTTCACAGTGGGTGAAGGAATCATCACCGGATTACAATTGAAACCGGAGCAGGCAGAGGTACTGGCGAAGCGGCTTGCATCGAACTGGGTCATTACGGATTCGAAGGATGTACCTGCGGGTCAGGAACTGACGTTGAAGCTGCGGGCACTGGTATAGTTCCAGCGCGGAGTGGATGTGACTCGAATTAATCGGTCGTGGCCTGTTTAAAAGGTAAGGCCTGATCTTCATGCGGATGACCCGCTTATAAGGTTGCATCACATGCTGACGAAGCGTACGCTCCCGAATGGAGCGAAGCATGGAATTAAAGTCTGACGGTGAACGGTCAGACCACAGACTGTCCCGAATTGCAGTGGAGAACTGCAACGGGATGGTCTTTTTTTTGCAAAAACGGAGGTGGACGATTACAATCTACATATCATTAATTCAGGGGGAATGCGGATTGGATCAGCTAACATTTCTGGGCACAGGCGATGCGATGGGCGTTCCACGTGTATATTGTGATTGCGACGTATGTACAGAGGCGAGGCTTACGGGAGAGAATAAACGGAAACGCTCTTCTGTTCTGATTGACGGTGGTGGGGATGGTGCGAATGAACAGTTCATGATTGACTGCGGACCAGACTGGAGATCACAGATGGAGGATCAGGGATTGCGTATGGTGCATACGCTGCTCATCACTCATGCGCATTTTGACCATATTGGAGGATTGCCGGAATGGGCGGATGCATGCCGCTGGTTGGGTGTAAAGGGGCGTTTGTATGCACCACGCGAAGTGATTGCTACCATTCAGGGACAGTTTCCCTGGCTGGGTCGTCATATGGACTTTCTTGAAACGGATGATGATATTGAACTAGGCGGCTGGAAGGTACATTCCTGGAAAGTATGCCATGGACATAACGGGTATTCGTACGCTTATCGATTGGATCAGGGTGGGTATAGCTGGGCGTATTGTTCAGACGCCATTGACCTGAAGGATGCCGAGAAAGAGCCATTGCACGGACTGGATCTGCTGGTGCTTGGAACAAGCTTTGTGCATGAACTTGCGGAATTCTCAACACGTTCCGTGTACGATATGCGTGAGGCGCAGGAGCTGCTGTGGGAACTGAAGCCGGGTCATACTTATTTTACACATATGTCTCATGACGTTGATGTACGGCAGAATTATAATCTGGATCAAGGTATTACGATTGCCCTTACCGGGATGAAGGTGCCGCTTGGAACATTAAAGCTGGAAACGAATGCGTAACCCAACTTAACTAGCGTAATAAAAATAAATTCAGAAGAGCGTATCCTTTACAAGGGGTTCTTCGTTTACATAGTGTAAGTCAAAATCAATCAGGAACCAGCAAAGGGGGGCCCCCAAGATGGCCTTTGTGAAGTCCGTGGATTGCAGAATCAACAGACCACATGATGATGGTAAACAAGATAAATTCGATATTGAATCTAATGGCAACGACAGAAAAAATCAATTGAACCCAAGCATCCATACCGTACTACCCGATCTGATGGGTTCGTTGTATGCGTATTGTCTATCTCTGACGAAATCAGTTCCAGACACGGAGGATCTGGTTCAGGAGACCTGTCTCAAAGTGTTGTCGTCGAGAGTGGTTGGAACTTCCGGGATGAATAAAGATATAAACTGGGAAGCTTATCTGATCCGTATTGCACGCAACAGCTGGATTGATATCCTACGTCAGCGGGAGAGATTAGCATATAAACTGGATAGCTTGAAGCCGCTTCTGCACGAGATGGAGGAGGAAAGACGATTCGAGGAGTTGGAGTCTGCTGTTCAACTTCTTGTAGATAAGCTACCACCGTGGCAGCGAGTGATATATGTATTACGTGAATTAATGGGTTATAAGGCGGCAGAGACTGCGGAAATGCTGGATACGACAGAAGGCGCTGTGAAAGCGGCGTTAAGTCGTGCCCGCTCTGCCATAGCTGAAGTGAGGCACAGGTTGGAACAATCGGACGACACAGAATTGCAGTATGAGGAAGGCGCAGTGGAGGACAATCGGGAGGAACTGCGCAGCTATCTGCTGGCATTTCGTAATGGAGATACAGCCCGAATCATTGACCTGTGCCTGAATCGTTCGGATGATCCGATGGCTGTGGCGGGGACGATTTTGCAGCAGACTTTGCCGTCTCCATCCATGCAGCCAATGATGTACGGGTACTCCACTTCTGGTATGAACTCGATGTCGTATGGAGGCGGGTACACGGTCAACATGGTTGCCTAAACCGAGGAGGCGACACATATGAATGTAGTGCCGTATGTAGTGGAACAGACAGCTCGCGGAGAGCGGAGTTATGATATTTATTCCCGCTTGCTCAAAGACCGGATCATTATGGTGTCCGGGGAGATCGAGGATCAGATGGCAAATGCCATTGTGGCCCAGTTATTGTTCTTGACTGCAGAGGACCCGGAGAAGGACATCCAGATGTACATCAACAGTCCTGGTGGGTCGGTGACCGCGGGATTCTCGATCTATGACACGATGCAATTTGTGAAGCCGGATATCTCCACGATCTGTACAGGGATGGCGGCAAGTTTTGGTACGATATTGTTGGTAGGTGGAACAAAAGGCAAACGTATGGCTCTGCCTAACAGTGAGATCATGATCCATCAGCCACATGGCGGTACGCGAGGGCAGGCGTCGGATATGCTGATTCATGCTAACCGCATCATTCAGCATCGTCAACGTCTTAACAAGCTGTTAGCCGACCATACAGGACAGTCGATTGAGCGGATTGAGAAGGACTCCGATCGAGACTATTTCCTGACCGCTGCGGAAGCAGTCGAATATGGATTGGTGGATAAGGTCATATCCAGCACATAACATTAGCCTGGGAGGTCATATGACCTTTCGGGCTTGATTAATCAAGAGGACGAACAGGAAACTGACGTCCTCTTTTTGTCGTCCAGATTAGCTAGCCCGTGTCTATGGATCGAATCAGAATGAGAATAATGTGAAATAAAGATTGACCATCGGTAGGTATAGTGTATATATTATATATACACACTATACCTACTGGAAACTACGTAACATCAATGAGGTGAGGAAAGATTAACATTTTAATATCGAATGCTTCGAGCGATCCGATCTACATGCAGATTTTAACTCAGATCAGACAGAGCATCTTGAGCGGAGAATTGGTTGCTGGAGATAGTCTCCCCTCCATTCGGCAGCTCGCCAAGGATCTGCAAGTCAGTGTTATTACAACTAAACGTGTCTATGAAGAGCTGGAAAAGGAGAAGCTGATCGATTCAGTTGTAGGCAAAGGGAGCTTTGTATCCGGGGCCAATCAGGACTTTATTCGAGAGCGGCGGATGAAACAATTGGAAGAGAAGATGCTCGAAGTGATTCGTGAGAGTAGAGAACTGGGCATGAGTTCACAGGATGTAATCCATCATCTTACATTGTTGGTTGAGGAGGAATAAGCATAATGAACGCTATCGAATTACGTAATGTAACCAAAACGTATCCCTTATTTAAAGTAGATAATGTATCTCTTGATGTGAAAAAAGGATATATCACGGGACTTATTGGTCCGAATGGGGCGGGAAAGAGTACTTTGATCAAAATGATCACGGGTCTGATCCAGCCCGATAAGGGGAGCCTCAAGACATTGGGCAGTGAGATGCCAAATCAGGAAGTTGATATCAAGCAACGCCTTGGCATTGTGTCCGATGAATGCTTTTATTATGAGCATCTAACGATCCGGGAGATGACACAAATGATCGCTCCTTTTTACACCAAATGGGATAATAAAGCGTTCAATGACTACTTGGATCAGTTCGAACTGTCTCCCAAAAAGAAAATCCAGGATCTGTCCAAAGGCATGAAGATTAAGTATTCTCTCGCCGTAGCTTTGTCGCATGAAGCGGATCTGCTGATTATGGATGAACCGACATCCGGGCTTGATCCTGTATTTAGGCGAGAACTGCTTGATCTGCTTGCAGATATGATACAGGACGAAACAAGGTCTATTATTTTCTCAACGCATATTACGACGGATCTGGAACGTATTGCAGACTACATTACGTTTATTCATCAAGGGAAACTGGTGTTTAACGAGGCAAAAGATGATGTGCTGGAAAGGTATACGATTGTAAAAGGGGATATGGGTCTGCTTGATTCCGACATTCGGAAACATTTCATCGGAATACGCGAGACAGCCGTTGGTTTTGAAGCATTGTCGGATCATAAGGCAGAGGCCGAACAGTTATTTGGCAGGTTAGCTCTTTTACAAAGACCTACGTTAGAAGACCTCATTTATTTTACGGCGAAGGGAGGACGCAAATATGCTTAACTTGCTTCGTAAAGATTTCATTGTACTAAAAAGTTCACTGTGGACGATTGGGTTATACCTGGTGGTATTTAGTCTCGCCTTTATACCTAAGAGTGAAATGTCAATGTATTTTGTAGGCATCTACACAGCCTTTGGTTCGGTCATGCTGGCAACCATGATTGATATCAAGAACCATAATCACAATTTCCTGGTTACACTCCCCGTTAGCCGCAAACAGATTGTGAAAGCCAAGTACCTCTCAGCCATAGTCTATACGTTATTCGGGGTGCTCGCGTCGTTTGGGATTCATCAGCTTGTGAACCTGAATTATCCTGAACTGAACAAGCCGAATTATTCACTTAGGGATATTGTCATTGCCGTAGGCATGGTGCTTGTGTTAGTTTCCATATACATGCCTCTTTTCTACGGACTTAGCAAAAAAGGTGCTGGCATCATCAATGCGATATTCATGGTCTGTATGATTATACTGGCGCAACCCGTTGCGTACCTCATGAGTATGGCCAACGAGAACGGTATGATTACTACAACGACAATGGCATTGGTTTCCGTAGGCATTATAGGTTTGTTTTTGGTGTCCTATCTCATTACCATTCGCTTGTTTGCAAGAAAAGACCTTTAAGCACAGAGCGGGTGCCAGGTAAAGAGTATAGAACACCAAAAGTAAAGTCGCCACAAGGCGACTTTTTTTGATGCAGCGATGCGAGTGGCGAATTGCACTTGATATTCTTCGGAGTGACGTCAGTTCCAAGGAATCCAAACCTTACATTTCTTTAGCTAGGGTAATGAGCCTGCTCATCCCTTCCCGAATCTGCTGTTCATGTGCATAAGAGAAGGACAGGCGCAGCTTGCGACTGGCTGAATGATCCGAAGAATCAAATACGGTTCCGGGTACAAAGGCAACGGATTGTTCCATGCATCGGTGAAGCAGTCTCCCTGTATCCACACCCTCAGGAAGCTCCACCCAAAAGTTGAGTCCGCCCTCCGGCCGGGTCCACGTCCAGTCCGTTTCCAGTAGACACTGTTCCATCACTTCCATTCGAAGCTGGATGGCGGTCCGCAGCTTGGATAGATGCTGATGCATACGTTCTGACTGAAAATAACGGAGAAAAAGCTTCTGGTTCAGAAGGGGCGATCCGTTATCTGTCAGTGATTTTACAGCCTGTAGTCCTGGCATGAATCGCTGGCGGCATATGATGGCTGCAATCCGTAGCCCAGGTGCAACATACTTACTGTAACTGCGAATGTACAGAGTGTGTCCGGTGGTGTCGTAGGTGAAAATGGGTGCAGGAGGTTTCTCCTTAAAATAGATATCATAGGTACTGTCGTCTTCGAGCAGAAAACAACCATACTGTTCTGCAAGTTCGGGTAACTGCTTGCGCTGTTCTACTGGAACATTCATACCGGTTGGATTCTGAAAGGTCGGTGTCATATAAAAGAGACGTGGCTTCTCACTCTTCATCAGATGTTCGATCTGCTCCAGATCATAACCCTCGGGATGAATGTCGGTAAAGACGAGCCGGGCACCTTGTTTGCGGAAAATCTCCATTGCCGGTCCATACGTAGGCCGTTCCATCAAGACCCGATCCCCGGGCTTGACCAGCGTCCGCGAGATGACGTCGATCGCTTGCTGGGCACCCGATGTAATTAACACCTCGTCTGCGGAGAGGTAGAAGCGTTCCTTGGTTGTCAGATGGCTTGCCAGCGCACTTCGCAATTCCAAATCTCCCTGAATCGTGGAGTACGTTCCGAGCAGACGTGGATATTGATCCAGCAGATCACGCATCAGTTCTCCCCAATACCGATTGGGAAGCAGGGCGGGATCAATCAGTGATTTGGAAAACTGGAATTCGGCTTCAAGCGACTGTACACGTGCGAGGGAGTCCCAATGCAGCCAGGCAGACACGGCGGGATCATCCGCCTGATCCGTTACTGAGAATGGAGTTGCTGGACTGACATAATAGCCGGACTTATCCTTCACATAAACATTCCCACGTTCTTTTAACTCCTGATAGGCTTTGAAAACAGTCAGACGATGTACGCCGAGTAGCTCGGACAGGCTTCGTACAGATGGCAGTTTTTCATGTTCGGCCCACTCTCCCGCTTCTATACGTACAACGAGATAATGGATTACTTGCTCATATAGTTTCAGGCTATTATCTGTCATCATCATGGTTCTGCCCACCCGGCTCACACTCCTTTTGAACTCTATTGTAACAGCTAATGGGAGAGAACTGTTCTGTTTTGTTCATTCTGTTCTGTAGACCATGAGATATGATGGAGAACAGATAAAGGAGTGGTTATCATGGTGGGGATTGCATTTACGGTCATGTGTCTTATTTTCGGTACAACGTTTCTGGCTATTAAAATTGGAGTTGAGGCTGGCATGCCGCCTTTTCTGTCAGCTGGATTGCGATTTGTAATCGCGGGAGCGCTGATGTTTGCATGGATGTGGATGAAGGGCAAAGTGAGCTGGTCGCTCCTGTTCCGCAAGGAGATGTTGTTGACGGGAGCGGGTCTGACCTTCGGCACCTTTGCCACATTATATTGGGCTGAACAGCATGTGAGCTCGGGTGTGGGTGCCATTCTGTCAGCGACAGGGCCGCTGATGATTATGTTGATGCAGACGGCGTTGTTACGGCAAAAAACATCTGGCCGTATGATTACAGGCTGCCTGATCGGGTTCACCGGTGTGGTTCTGGTTGTGCTGCCAGGTGTATCGCTTGGTGCAGGTTCTCTATTCATGTGGGGTTGTATCGCGGTACTGGTGGGGGAAGTTTGTTATTCAGCAGGTGCATTGTACTCCAAAAAGGTCATTCATCAGTTCAAGGAGGCTAGTCCTGTAGCGATTAATGCGGTGCAGATGATGTATGGGGGATTGCTGTTATCCCTGCTCTCTGCTGGAACGGAATCGTGGAATATGTCTGCTCTGGATTGGGTGCCTGCCGTCTCGTCAGTGATCTATCTGACTGTCATTGGCTCCATGGTGGGGCATAGTCTATTCTATTGGATTATGTCGCGCACCAATCCGTTATTCCCGGCAACCTGGTTATACATTTCTCCGCCCATTGCTGTAGGTCTTGGTGCTGTTGTCTATGGTGAGCATGTCAGCTGGGTTACATGGATCGGCGTGGTACTGGTCGTTTCAGGTCTGCTGGCGATGAATGAGAAGGTGAGCGGCTGGTTGAAGAAAGGAAAGCGTTCCTATTCAGTATCTCAAACCTCCAAACCTGTGGTGAAATAGGTGATGCGTAATTCTGCACAGGAATGAGAGCGATAATTCAATGAGTAGTACAGGAAACTAAACCATCCGTTTACGACATCTTGGATGACGTAAACGGATGGTTATTTGTTCATAAGAATTAAATATAGGTTATAAGAAGAAGCCGGATATGATATAGTGTGGAGTGCGTTTAACAAAGCAGAGAGGAGAAAGTTCTACCAAGCGAGAGTTTAATCGAGCATGTAAGTGAAAAGAAATTCTTAGAGTTCAATGAGTTTATGCAAAACAACTAGACTGGCATTAGGGAGTTGCGTTATTATGGAAGATGAATTTCATGTGATTTCGATTGTTTTAGGTTTTGTTGCATTTTTAATTTATCTACTTTTTGCATTTAGTCATCGTTATCTAGCTTTTTATGGCTATTTTATCATCTGGGGTGGACTTTTATTTCTAAGTATTAAACTGGATATGGATTTTTACTGGGTGAATCAGGCGGTTCCTAGTATAGTGGGTAGTTTAATTGGGATGCTCTGGGGATTCTTTAGCAGTGCTGGAGAGGATGCAAGTCACTACCGGGCTGTGAAGAGGGAACAACGTGAGCGTGCCGTTAGAGCACTAGAGAAAATGGCTAACAAAAAATGAGTTTTGAGAAAGATGATAATACATAGTTACACTTAAAATAACAGCCCTACACAAGCGAGTTATTGGTATTATCCCCTCAAGGTAGACAGTGAAAAAAGAGATCATGTTAAAATGAACTCAACACTGAAAACCGGAGGGGATTTTTGCTATGCCAGCGAAAAAAGGCCAAACTTTTAATCAATATAGTGAAGAAACGAAGAAAGAGGCTGTTCGTCTGCGATTGGAAGAAGGTTGGACATACAGTCGGATCATGGAGAAGTTTGGTATTAAGAGTGAGAGCCAGATTATTACTTGGGTACGGAAAAGCCAAAATGGAGAGAGTTTTGAGGATTATCGAGGACGTTGGACGAAGAAGCATTTTAGCAGTGCAGAAGAAGAAAATGCTTATCTGAAAGCGCAGGTAGAATATCTAAAAAAGCTCAATCCGAATTTGCACGGAGAGGGAAGCTGGATTTCGAAGCCCGGTGCCAGTCCGTTCGAGAAATAAGTAAGTGGGCACCTGTGGTTTGGTTGTGTAAAATTGCTGAAATTTCTCGTGCAGGTTACTACAAATGGAAGAAGAATATCGTCCTCCGAGAGAAACGAGCAGATCGGGATGCGGATCTAAAAGCACATATTTTAGGCATTCACCGGCTTCGTCCTTATTTCGGCTACAAACGTATGCGAACCGCATTAGGAAAGGAAGGCCTCGTGGTGAATCACAAAAAGGTACGCCGCTTAATGAGAGAACTCCAGATTCGTTCCGTGATTCGCAAGAAACGTCCATTTGCTGGCCGGAAACCGTCAGTTCTATTCCGTAATGTCTTAAATCGGGAATTCTCGGCGGCAGCTCCTGTACAGAAACTCGTGACGGATATTACGTATGTCCGGATCGGGCATGATTTTGCTTATCTCTCGGTTGTGATGGATCTATACAACAACGAGATTGTAGCTTGGGAACTCTCCGAGCGAAATGACTTAAAACTTGTGATGGAAACGGTAAAGAAACTGAAATGTGGACCGGCCTTACTCCATTCCGACCAGGGGTTCCAGTATACAACACAGAGCTATGCCAAATTGCTTGAAGAGAAGAAGCTAACAGGAAGCCATTCTCGGCGTGGGAACTGCTATGACAATGCATGTATTGAGTCGTTCTTCTCCCACTTAAAGACAGAGAAGTTGTATTTGGAGAAGCCTCAGAATTTGGAACAAGCAAGGAACCAAATTACAGAGTATATGTTGTTTTACAACAAGGACCGTTTCCAAAACAAACTCGGCGACCTCTCCCCAATTGAATTCCGAGAAAAAGTCGCCGCTTAATGGAGTTTCTCTTTTTTTATTGTCTACTTGACGGGGCTATGACCACATCGTTGTACAGGGCTGTTGTTTTTTTATGTTTTGATCAGAACATAGTTTGTGCTGAATGCTTCGCTTGAACCGTAATCCGCCTTAATCACAAACTTCTCAATAACCGGATCTCCAGGTGAGCATGTCAGCTGGGTTACATGGAACGGTGTGGTGCTGGTCGTTTCAGGACTGCTGGCGATGAATGAGAAGGTGAGCGGCTGGTTGAAGAAAGGAAAGCGTGCGAGGGTGACAGTGCAGGCTTCCGAAACTGTTTTAAAATAGGTAAAGTTTGAAGGTATGCAGCTCAATCTCAAAATCAGCCCTTGATTTTAGGTTGAGCTGTTTGTTATTCCAACATGATGTTCTCGTTAACCAGTTGGTAGTAATATTCATCCATCTGTTCTGCCGTAACATTTTCATCGAAATGTTGTATCCACCATGTCACAAGTAAACGAATCACCCCCGAGTGAAACTCGGCTACCAGTTCAATGGGAAGTGAAAAATGTTTACCTCTTCTCTTCAATTCCAGAAAATCTCGTCTGAATATCTCTCCGATATAATGTATGAAAAAGTTGTTAAACCCCTCATCCTTCTGCTGGTTCTGCACGATAGTCTCCAGTACATTTCCGAACAGAATTTTAGATACGCTTTGCAAAGGCTGCTGTAACCGATCTTCTACATTCATGTGTAAATAATCCCGAAGGACCCAAGTTAGGGTGGAGGACAGTAGAGCAAATTTATCCTTGAAATGTTTATAAAACGTTGTTCGGTGGACCATAGCTTTGTCACATATTTCATTAATTGTGATGTTGCTGAATAGCTGGCCTTTCTCACATAACAGATCGAGAAGCGCCATCGTTAACAATTTATGAGTTCGGGTAACTCTCAAATCCACCTTTTTATCAATCATTTTCATCTACATCATTTCCTTATTGTAGTTTAGCTATATAGTATCCTGATATTGATTCTTACTTGATGCGAGATTCCAAGTGTATATTGGTATTATAAGTAATTTTTTGATAGGGCTACAAGTGTAGATAAAATATGATGGATTAGAGAGGATGAAGTGGCGATGTCCGATATGAAAAAAGCTGTGGTAATTGGGGCAGGTATTGCAGGATTAATAACTGCAAGGATGTTATCTGATTATTATGATGAGGTGTGTATCATTGAGCGAGATGAATTACCTTCTGAGCCGGCGAATCGGCAGGGTGTGCCTCAATCCTTTCATCCACATCGTGTGTTACCGCGCGGTGGACTCATTCTGGAACATTACTTTCCCGGATACAATGACGAATTGGTCGCGCTTGGCGCCATTCCTTCACATGAAGAGAAATTTGTGATTGCCAATCGCTACGGTACATTAGTTAATAAGGCAAATGCTGCTTCCTCATTCAAAATTGCATCAAGCAGTAGAGCTCTGCTGGAATGGGTACTGCGTCAGCGCGTCCAGAGCATAGATCATATAAGCTTCTTAACGAGTACGGAAGTTACCGGGTTAATGGCATCAGAAGATCAGCGTTCGATTACAGGCGTGTATACCAAGGAAAGAGGCCGGAATAACCGGGAAGCAATGCTTGCAGCAGATATGGTTATTGATGCCGCGGGGCGTTCTTCCAAATTGATCAGATGGCTTGAACAGATAGGGTTGGCCGTGCCTGAGCCGGAAGTGCTGAAGGTGTCGCTTGGTTACAGCACCCGCTATTATAAGATACCATCCTCTATTCAAAATGACTGGGGAACGGTGATAACAGAGTCCGATCCTGTGAAAGGAATTCGTGCAGGCATGTTGTGGCGCATTGAGAATGAGATCGCTGGACTATTACTGTTCAACGCAGGAGGAGATGAATATCCTTCAACCCATCCGGATGAGTTCCAAGAGCAAATCAAGCATCTGTTTGCTTCGGATGAAATCGTAGCGTTGGCAGACCAGCTGGAGCCGTTTCAAGGACCGCGGGGATACCGTATTTCCGAGTCTGTCCGTCAACATTTTGAACTCATGGAGAATTGGCCCTCCGGATTACTGGTCCTTGGCGATGCATTTTGCAGCTTCGATCCGATCCATGGCCAAGGCATGACGGTCGCAGCAATTGAAGCCGAGACCATAGGAAAATGTTTGGATGAGCAGCGAATACATCCTGAGCCGCAGTTTGAGCGCCAAATCCTGCTTCGTATGCAGCAGGCGATTGAACCGGCCTGGTGGCTTAGTTCTGTGGCCGATCTGCGATGGAAAGGGGTCGAACATGTTGGGCCTTCCCGAATGAAAGGGGTTGCGTTTGCTCAGAAGTATATAAACTTGTTTACTAAGCAGGCGATGAAAAAGGCGAGTCAGGAAAATAATAATCATCTCTTTTTTACTCAGTTCCTGATGAATGCTCTAATCCTTCCTCCAAGTGAATACTTTAAAGGTGAAATCCTGAACATGATCCTGAACGACAATGGTTCCGAAGAAGAAATGGAGTTAAGAGCGGAGCTTGGTGTCCAAGATCCTGAGCTATTCCAGCAAAGAATAGATGAGATCATTCCCCCATTTCAACTGGAATTTGATGGGCAAATCAAAAAACTGCTGGAGTCTTTCCAGCATGCCATGAGCAAGTAAGAGACAATGAATCGTGGTGCGTGAAAGTAGGCAAAACATGAAACGAATAATTTTAAATTTCATAGCTAGCATTATAATCTCAATCATTGTATTTTTTATTGTTTTGTTTTTTGCCGATGTCCCAGATACAAATCGTGTCATTTTATCTATGGCGATTACGATTTCACTACAATTATCCTTGATCACGGCATTATTACTTTCAAAACATAAAAAATAACAGAGAAATATACCTACTATAATCGTTCACACAGAAAAATGAAAATGTCTTTAAAATAAAAAAACAGCCCTGTACAGCGAAATTCGCCGACCGGGCTGTTTGTTGACCTTATTTACTCTGCGTTCAGCACAAACTTCTCGATTACCTCTTTTACGCCGTCTTCGTTATTACTTGCCGTAATGTAGTCCGCCAGCTCTTTCAGCGCAGGAATGGCATTCCCCATCGCTACACCAAGACCAGCAACTTCGAGCATCTCATGGTCGTTCCAGGAGTCGCCGATGGCAATACACTCGCTGAGCTGGTGACCGAAATGGTCAGCCAGGAAGGTCAGGGCGTGGCCTTTAGTTCCTTCATTGTGCATGATCTCCAGGAAGTAAGGTTTGGACTTCGTGATATGCACTTGTGGTCCGAGCAATTCACGCAGGTCAACAGCAACCTTATCCAAGTAGTCTGGCTCATCGATAATAAGCAGCTTTGGTGTTTTTTGTTCGATGACTTTGATAAAATCAGATTCGATGTAATATTGGGTGCCATTTAATTTGGCATAATCACGCAGCTTGTCGTTTTCCTCACGGGCATACAGCTTGTCGTCAATGTATGTTTGAAGATGGAGATTGTTCTCCAGGCAGTAATCATACAGTTTACGGGAAGCTTCCTGTGGAACGTAGCGCTCATAAAGTACTTTTTCGTCCAGTAGGTTTTTCACCAATGCGCCTTGATACGTAATGATTGGCACGTTAAGTCCGGTTTGACGAGCAAGCGCTTGTGCGGAAGCATAAGCACGTCCAGTCGCCAGCGTTACAGTTACACCATGGGCAACCGCTTGTTCCAGTGCTGTCTGTGTAGCAGGGGTTACTTCCTTGTTGTCGTTGATCAGTGTGTCATCAATGTCGATTGCAATTAATTTGTAGGTCATGTATGTTTCTCTCCTTTTTTTATCTGTATCAATCTGTATCTATACCCGACTTAATCTATATCAGTTCAACTAAACGTTTTACACGAGAACGGAGAGGACAGAAAAAACCTGAAGAAGCGAAGCGTTCGCCTGAAAGCTTTCTGAAAGAAGGCTACATCGGAAGCATAAGCTATCACCGGATTTTCCCTTTGAAGAAGGGAATCAAAAAAATCTGGGGATAACAGCGATCGGAAGGTTATTCTGTCATCGGAGTGGCAGGTGTAAACATTCTTGGGTTGAACTTATATACCTACTCTTCTAGAAAAACAAGGCCGATAAAGTCTTCCAGCTCAAGGTTGCCGAAGTAATGTTTTACATCCAGGCCCTCAAGTGCAGTACGCACCTCGGATTCATCATACCGCTTGCCGCGCAGCATATTTTCGATATCCGCCACATCACCTACACCGAAGAAGTCGCCAAAGATCTTGATATCTTCGATGCGTCCATCCTTGATGTTCATGCGCAGATCGATGATGCCGACAGGGAATTTGCGAGTGTGCTTCACATTGCTTTCCGGAGACAAGCCATAGTTCCAGTCCCAGTTGTTATAACGCTCAGCGGAGATTTCCTTGATTTTGTCCCAGTCTTTGTCAGTGAGGGTGTACTGTGGAACGTCCTTAGGCTCCATCCGGAAAATGTGACGTAACAGCTCATCGCGGAACTGCTCAATCGTCAAGTTGGTGTCAATCAGATCCCGTATGTTGGCGACCCGGCTGCGCACGGACTTGGTGCTCTTGGATTTGAATTTCTCGGGATTGACGTTCAGGGAAGCCTGAACATGCTCCAGATTCAGATCAAACATCAATGTGCCATGACTGAACATACGCCCACGTGTGGAAAACTGGGCGTTGCCCGAAATTTTCTTTTCGCCCACTTGCAGATCATTACGCCCGGTCAACTCGGCATTTACACCAAGCTCGTGCAAAGCTTCAACCACAGGCTGGGTGAACTTGCGGAAATTGTGGAAGGATTGACCGTCATCCGCTGTAATAAAACTGAAATTCAGGTTGCCCAGATCGTGATATACCGCTCCGCCTCCCGAAAGACGACGAACGACCTGCACACCGTTATCCTGAACATACTCGATATTAATTTCTTCAATTGTATTTTGATGTTTTCCGATGATGATCGACGGACGGTTGATGTAAAACAGCAGATAGCTGTCATCCTCCATCGGCAGATGCTTCAGAATGTACTCCTCAATGGCAAGGTTTACAGAAGGATCTGTAATGCCCTGGTTGTCTACAAACAGCATGGTCATTCCTCCATTAATGTATGTGAGGGATTGCTAGTCCCTTATGTAGTGAACCTTGTGTATCAAAAGGAACCGAAATTCCTCTTCTATTGTAAACGAATTATCGTTGGGACACAAAGAAAACAGGATTGACCCACACCTCCCGTGCCATCCATAATAAAAAGGACATACAGAAAGGATGACGGAAGAATGACCGGTTATATCGAAGTGTTCGGACATGGCGGGGACGTGGAGACGGCTGCGTCACGATTTGGGAGGGAAGCCGCTGATTTTCTGGATTTCAGTGCCAACATTAATCCGCTCGGTCCGCCCAGAGGGGTGCTGGAGGTTATACAGCAAGGATTGCAGTCGGTGATTCGGTATCCCGATCCGGGGCATCGGGGATTCAAAGCACTGCTGAGCGAGCGTCTTGGTGTGATGCAGGAGCAGATTTCCGTGGGCAACGGTGCAGCCGAAAGCATGGCGCTCATTCTGCTGGGGCTTGCCCCGCGTAAGGTGGGTACGGTGGAACCGGGATTCTCGGAGTACCGGGCGTTGGCACGACAATTCGGGGCCGAAGTTGTGCATACGGAGGGCAGAGAAGAACTGGCGTGGCGAGCGGAACCCGAGGACATCGAGCAGCTTATGGAAAAGGTAGACCTGCTCTTCCTCGGCCAGCCCAACAATCCAAACGGTGTACAATATCCGCTTGAGGTATTACAAAGACTTGCCCGTAAAGCGGAAGAAAAGGGAACCGTACTTGTCATTGACGAGGCCTTTATGGATTTTATTCCGGTAGACCGGCGTCAGTCCCTGGCAGCACATCTGAATGACTATCCTAATGTGATCATCATTCGCTCGATGACGAAGTTTTATGCCATTCCGGGCTTGCGCCTCGGATATGCTTTGGGCCGTGCGGAATACATCCAGGCGATGACGAAGAAACAGGTGACCTGGAGTGTCAACGGTCTGGCGCTCATGGCAGGGGAAGCCTGTCTGCGCAGCGGAGAACCGTACGAACAGGAAACCATGTCACAGATCACGCGGGAACGGGGGCGTCTCATCGAAGGACTGCAGGCGTACGGATGTGCGGTGACACCGGGAGAGGCAAATTTTATTTTGGTACGTGTACCGGCTCCTTGGACAGCAGCATCAATGCAGGAGGCGCTGGGCCGAAGAGGCATTCTGATTCGCAGCTGTGCCATGTATCCGGGGCTTGACAAAGGGCATGTACGTTTCGCGGTCAAGGATGCAGACGCCAATGCCACATTACTCGAAGTGCTGGGCAGCGTGCTGGAAACCAAGGGATATCCGAATGTCGATCAGACCTCCATTCATGAATCAAGTCAGCAGGAGCAGACGAAAGATTCGGAACAGGCACAGGGAGGGAAGCGGTCGTGACACTCCCGTTTTATAACTACTTTACAAATGGAGAAACAGACGAGAATGAATATGCTTCCTCTTCCTGGCCGGGACTGAACATATCTGCACATGAACGACATATCAAAGCACAGAGTCCAAGGGCTGCCCAAGCGCTGTCGAGTGCGGTATATGGCGGTGGGGTGCTTGAACTGGATCGCATATTTAACATCTATGTGGACAGGCATTACCGCTGTGATGATCCGCCGCGTGATATCGAACAAGCGCTGAACGAATGGCAAGAGCCGCGTGATCAATGTGCCGGATTATTGACGGCCGTAAGGCTGGAGCATACCTCCATTCAGGAATATACAAGTAATGAATTTGGACTTCTGTGCTGCACCACTGCGGGTGTATCGAATGCCGCCCGCGCGGGGTCGGAGAGAACGGTATTTGATACGGCAGGAAATAAGAAGATGTCTTCCGGCAGCGAGCGCTCTGCTCCTTCAGCACGGAATCTAACGATTCCCCCCTATGTCCCGGGTACAATTAACGTCATGCTCTGGTTGAATGGACGTATGACCAGCGGGGCGATGATGAATGCAGTACAGACGGCGGTGGAAGCCAAAGCGGCCGCGCTGGCGGATGCGGGTGTTCTGGATTCGGAGAACGGGTTGCCCGCTACCGGCACCACAACCGACGCCATTGTGATTGCAGTAGGTCAGGCAGTGGAAGTGGAGGAACCTCAGCCGATGATCACTTATGCCGGGACAGCAACTACGGCAGGGGCGGCGATTGGCAGATTGGTATACGACACGGTAACGGAGAGCCTTCGGGCCGGACTGTTATGGAAAGAGAGGATCAGGCAAAAATGACTTTTGACGTGGAGCATCTATGGACTTGGCCTTTCTGGACAGGCATGGCGGGAGCCTGGATTATTATTCTGGCGTACCTGTTGGACCGATGTATCGGAGATCCGCGCTGGATTCCCCACCCGGTGATTGGCATGGGTAAAGGCATCTCGGCGTTGGAGCGTGTCATTCGCTCGCGTGTGCGCACAGATTCGGGGCTGAAGAGAGCCGGCCTGTTGTTCCCGATTGTGATTGCGGGGGGTTCTTTTGCCATCACCTGGGGACTCGTATATATGCTTGGACTAATCCACCCTGTCATTGAAGCGGAAGCTGAAGTGGTGCTCATTGCAACGACCATTGCTTCAAAAGGGCTGAAGGATGCAGGCATGGAAGTGTATCGTCATCTGAAGCAGCAGGATTGGCCGGCGGCCAGACGTTCACTGGGCATGATTGTTGGACGTGATACGGCGCATCTGGATGAACCCGAGGTTGTGCGGGGAACGGTAGAGACGGTTGCCGAAAATATCGTGGATGCCATTGTCTCGCCGTTATTCTATGCGCTCATTGGAGGAGCTCCACTAGCCATGGCTTATCGCGCCGTCAACACGTTGGATTCCATGGTCGGATATAAAAATGACAAGTATCTGCATCTTGGCTGGGCCTCGGCCCGTCTGGATGATGTGGCGAACTGGATACCTGCCCGGCTGACCGCGATTCTGTTAATCGTGGGTGCCTGGGTCATGAAGCTGGACGCCAAAGGAGCAGCACGCATGGTTGCACGGGATGCAAGACTACATCCAAGTCCGAATAGCGGTTTTCCCGAATCAGCGGTGGCTGGAGCACTGGGCATCCGGCTTGGCGGACATAACGTGTATCACGGCGTTGCTTCATTTCGTGCCTACATGGGCGAGGCCACACGGCCAATGGGAGCCGAGGATATTGTGCAAACATCACGCCTGATGTTCTGGTCGGCAGGGGCTTTTGTGGTACTATGCGTGTTCATAACGCTGGGTGTGTGGCTGGCAGGAGGGACGCTGTTATGGTCATAAATGCAGGGAATGCAGGTAATGAAGTTCATACGAATCAACCTGGCCCACTGAAACGAAACATTCTGTGGGTCCGTCATGGGACAACGCTGTGGAATGTGGAAAAAAGATACCTGGGGCAAACCGACATCGGTCTGCTACCAAATGCCAAAGAAGAACTGGCTCCGCTTCATGAACAATTGAGCGGTATTTCGTGGCACGAGGTATATTGCAGTGATCTGCTTCGCTGCCGACAGATGCTGGAGAAGATTCTTCCTGATGCCATCGGACAGGTGAAGTTCGACTCGCGCCTACGAGAGAATGATTTTGGAGAGTGGGAAGGGCTGACGTATGATCAGCTTAAGGATAACCCTGTGTACCGAAGCTGGATTGATGCGCCACAGGAGGTCACTCCGCCCGGAGGGGAATCGTGGCAGGAGTTTACCGGACGGTTGGATTCCTTTCTCCAAGAGATGTTGTTGGAGGGCCGTTCTTCGATGCACGTTGATGAGGGGCAAGCGCCAACCATAGTTGTGGTTACGCATGGTGGTGTCATCCGGTATGCCTTGTCCCGTCTGATAGCCGGGCTTGGGTTCTGGGATACACATGTCGTCCCGGGACAGGTGATTCAGGTTCAGCTTGATCAACAGGGAAACCAGTGGTTTGGCAGCAGAGTTACTTTTCCGCCGATCGGGTTGTAAGGATGTACAATATACCCTATAATCACAACAGAAGTGTGACTTCAGCATGGATACAGATACGCTTCAGGTTGTGAAGCCTGAACGAGTATGCAACTTGCAGAAATTACACGACAATGGTTTACCATATCAGCGACCAAGGGTCCCGCGTGTGAAGGCTGTTTTCATGGCAGATTAGTACGAGTCACGAAACACACAAGGGTGAAATGGGGAAGCCGGTGCAAATCCGGCACGGTCCCGCCACTGTAAAACAGGATGACTCCTGTAAGTCAGGTTACCTGCCCTGGACGTACAAACCGGTGTTCCTTCGAGGAAAGGACAGCGTTTCGGGCTATTCTATGCGCATGGACAACCCTTGGTTGAACATGTACAGATCGCCATATGCGAGACGTCATCCCTAATCTTTGTCCAAGGATTGGGGATTTTTTATTGTTCATGTAGGATGAACCGAGACCAATTTTACACGAGGTCACTCCGATTGCAGTACCATCTTCCGATCGCTGTTATCCCCAGATTTTTTGATTCCCTTTTTGAAATGGAAAATCCGGTGATAAAGGCGAACACTTCGTTTCTTCAGATTGGTTCTGCACTCTCCGTTAGCGTGTAAATGTTGCAGTTCAAACCTTACACAGGAACACCAAGGCATGGGGAGTAAGAGTTCGAGCACGATGCAAGAAAATAGTACAATTAGAGAAGGGGAGAACAACAGAATGAATTTCAAGAATTGGAAAAGCGTAGCGTCCCTGCTAAGTGCAGCGGCACTTGCACTGGCTTTGGCCGGATGTGGCAATGCAACAACAAACGAGGGCACAGGTACTTCACAGCAACCGGCACAGGAGCAATCCCAAGGCCAGGCGCAGACGGACCTCAAAACACAATATCCACTTACCGTTACGGATGCAACGGGTGAATCGTTCACCTTTGAAAAGGCACCGGCCAAAATCGTATCCGTGTCTCCAGCTGAGACGGAATCCCTGTTTGCCCTTGGGTTGGACGATCAAATCGTTGGTGTATCCGACTATGACGATTATCCGGAAGCGGCAACAACCAAAGCTAAAATGGGCGGTATTACCAAGCCCAATGAAGAGTCCATCATTGCCGCTGAAGCCGACATTGTCTTCACAGGTATCTCCATGAGTGAGGATGCGGTGAAGAAACTGCGTGAACTAGGCATTACCATTTTTAAAACGGATCCTAAATCCATTGACGATGTGATGAACAATATCGAAACCTTCGGTAAAATCACGGATCATCAGGAAAAAGCACAAGAAATCATCACTCAGATGAAACAGGACGTTACGGATGTAACGGAAGCAGTGAAGGCGGTTAAACCGGAAGATAAGAAAAAAGTATACGTTGAATTCTCCCCGGGCTGGACTGTGGGTAAAGGCGAATTTATGGATGAACTCATCACTGTAGCCGGTGGCAGCAATATTGCTTCGGACAAAGAGGGTTGGTATGAAATCAATGAAGAGAACGTGATTGCCTCCAACCCGGATGTGATTTTGTATGCTAATGATGTAATTGATGAAAACTCCAAAACACTGGATCAGATCATCAAGGCGCGCAGTGGCTGGGATCAAATTACGGCTGTGAAAAATGACGCGGTTATTGGCCTGGATGCCAACCTACTGAGCCGTCCGGGTCCACGGGTAACTCAAGGGTTGAAAGAAGTAGCCAAAGCGATCTACCCTGACCTATTCCAATGAGTAAAAAGCTGATCCTGTTTGGAACGACGGGCATGGTGCTGCTGGTGCTCACCGTGCTCATCTGCACGGGCATTGGTTCAGTAGCTTTGCCGATCCGGGATATTGCAGGTATCCTGATTCACAAAATTCCCTGGGTGGGCGATTGGATTACACCGGATTGGAATAAGGCAGCCGAACAGATTATCTGGAAAGTCAGATTTCCACGTGTACTGCTTGCCGTGCTCGTGGGCGCATCGTTGGCGATTGCCGGTGCGGGATTTCAGGGGGTTCTTCGGAACCCGCTGGCAGACCCGTTCACCCTGGGCGTATCATCCGGTGCTTCGGTGGGTGCAGCCTTTCTGATTTTCTTCGGATTGCAGTATGCACTGATCGGAATCTGGACGCTGCCACTGGTGGCGTTTTTGACGGGTGTAATCACGTTATGGTTTGTCATGGCACTGGCTCGTGAAGGGCGTAAAATACCTACACACAGCCTCATTCTGGCTGGTGTGGTCATGCAAAGTTTCCTGGGCGCAGTTGTTTCCTTCCTGTCGACCATGTCGAAACAGACAATTAATGAAATTATATACTGGACGATGGGAAGTCTGGCTCTGCGTGGGTGGTCGTATACGGCCATCCTTTTCCCGTATTTTCTGTTAGGGCTGGTCTTTCTCTGGAGCCGCGCACGCTCGTTGAATGTGCTTGCACTGGGAGAACGTCAAGCGGCACATATCGGGATCGGAGTAGACCGGCTTAAGCTGTCCGTGCTGGCAGTTGGCACTCTGCTGACCGCAGGGGCTGTCTCGGTATCAGGTGTCATCGGATTCGTTGGATTGGTGATCCCGCATATGTTGCGGCTGCTGGTGGGGCCGGATTACCGACTGTTGGTACCTTTGTCTGCCATTGGTGGTGCGATCTTCATGGTGTGGGCAGATACCATCGCAAGGTCGTTGCTGGCGCCAACTGAAATTCCGCTCGGTGTTGTCACCGCCTTTGTTGGTGCGCCGTTCTTTGCTTACCTGCTGCACCGGAACAAAAAGTTGCAGAAGGGGATGATGCCATGAATTCCAGTACCAGTTCCAACTCGACTTCACTTATCTCCATTAAGGGAGCAGGGAAGTCATATGGCAATCATCAGGCATTGCGCAATGTAGACTGGCATGTTGGCGAAGGTGACTGGTGGGGAGTTGTCGGACCAAACGGCAGTGGCAAGTCCACCCTGATCCAGCTTATTGCCGGAACGGAACAGTTAAACGAAGGTCAGATTCGTATCGATGGTCGAGACATCCGCTCTTACAGCCGTAAGGATCTGTCGCGCATGATCGCTGTATTGCAACAGGATGGCTTGCCAGCTATCTCTTATCCCGTGCGAGACGTGGTGGAGATGGGGAGATATCCATACCAGAACTGGCTGGGGCGGGAAACGGGTGATGGGGCACTTGTAGTGGACAAGGTGCTTGAAGATCTAGGATTGACAGAGCTGGCGGACAGACCGCTGGATGCACTCAGCGGCGGGCAACGGCAGCGAGTCGCACTAGCCAAAGTTATGGCTCAGGAGCCGAGGTTACTGCTGCTGGACGAGCCGACCACGTTTCTGGATATTAAATATCAATTGCAATTCATGGAATTGTTATCGGCATGGCGACAGAGAAATAACATTACGATTGTGGCTGTGCTGCATGATCTGAATCTGGCCGCGTTATTTTGCGATCACATTCTGGCGCTGCGTGAGGGCATGGCGGTTGGAAAGGGTACACCTCATACGTTGATCAACGATGAGAATATCCAGGATATATTTCGCGTCAAACCCGCGATTGTCTCTCATCCCGACCATGCCATACCTCAACTGCTGCTCCGGCGGGACATCGATTAAATGAAGCGGGGCAACCCATATTTTGATGAAGGAAGTGCTGGTTGTATGAATAATGAACAGGTGTTGGAGCATTTAACAAGTAAGATTACTGCTCCTGATCAGGAAGTGGCGGCAGAAACCTCTGCGCACGTGGATTCGTTGACGAAGCCGCCGGGGAGTCTGGGCAAATTGGAAGAGCTGGTGATCCGCCTAGCAGGCATGACTGGCAATGCACGTCCGCGTTTTGATCACAGGGCGGTCATTGTCATGGCCGCGGATCACGGTGTAGTGGAAGAGGGCATCAGTGCTTTTCCTGCCGAAGTGACCCCGCAGATGGTCCTGAATTTCCTCGCTGGAGGTGCGGCAGTGAATGTGCTTGCCCGTCACGCCGGAGCTGGTGTGATCTGTGTGGATATCGGTGTGAATGCCGATCTTGAACATCCGGACCTGCTTTCCCGCAAAATTCGCAAAGGCACGGCCAACATGGCCCGAGGGGCAGCGATGACCCGGGATGAGGCAGTTCGGGCTATCCTTGCAGGAGCCGAAGTTGTAGCGGCAGAGGTGGCGAAGGGAACACAGCTGTTTGTCACCGGGGAGATGGGAATTGGCAACACTACTGCAAGTGCTGCGGTAATGAGCGCGTTAACCGGAGTTGCACCAGCTGCCGCCGTGGGGCGAGGAACCGGCATTGATGATGCAGGCTTGCAGCGCAAGGCTGCTGTAGTCAGCCGGGCGCTTAGCGTAAACGCACCAAACCCGGAAGATGCACTGGATGTTCTGTGCAAGGTGGGTGGACTGGAGATTGCCGGACTCACAGGGGTTATTCTCGCAGCAGCTGCTCATCGTTGCCCTGTCGTTGTAGACGGGTTCATCTCTACCGCGGCAGCGCTGGTGGCGAGACAACTTGCACCTCTGAGCACAGCCTATATGATCGCTTCTCATACGTCCCACGAAAATGGACATGGAGCGCTGCTGCGTGAACTGGACCTGAAAGCGATGCTGGATCTGGACATGCGTCTGGGTGAAGGCACAGGCGGCGTGCTCAGTCTTCATCTGATTGACGCAGCCTGTCTCATTCTAAATGAGATGGCAACCTTTGCAAGCGCGGGTGTCTCGGATGGAACAAGCCCTGCTCCAGATTCCGCTGCGTCGGTTGATTCATCCCTGCAAGGAGAGAGTTCACGATGAGTGTACTGGTGACAGGCGGCGCACGCAGTGGCAAAAGCTCCTTTGCCGAGCGTCTCTGCATGCAGCGTTCCTCGGAGGCGTGGTATGTGGCGACAGCTCAGGCGTACGATGATGAAATGCGTGAGCGTATCGCGATGCATCAGCATCAGCGCGAGGCATTAGGGTATCTGTGGCACACGATGGAAGAGCCGATACATCTGCCTGCTTTGATAAGCCGCATGGGTGAAGGGCATACAGGGACTTCTGCACCCACCATTCTGGTGGATTGCCTGACGCTGTGGCTGACAAATGTTTTGTTAGCACATGAGCATGACGAGAAACAGGTGTTACAGGGACATTTGGACGCGTTGGTTGAAGCGATTCGAACCTATCCCGGTTTGCTTGTTCTGGTTACAAATGAAGTGGGAGATGGGATCGTACCGGAATATGCCCTTGGCAGGAAATATCGGGATTTGGCCGGTATACTGAATCAGCGCATTGCGGCGATATGCGGTGAAGTGTTTCTGGTAACCGTAGGCATTGCGATTGAACTAAAAAGCAAGGAGTACCGCTTATGAAGGATGGCACGCCTGCTCCTCAGCGTAAACATGCGGCGGCAGCCGCTTTTCAATTTTTGTCCCGTTTCCCTGTCAAAATGCAAATCGATTTTGTCCCGCCGTTGCTGCGGGAAAGTGTTGTCTTTTATCCGCTGGTCGGTGCTGCAATCGGTCTGTGTGTCTGGCTCGCGGGAGCCTTAAGCGGTGCAGTGCTTCCGGCCTTTCCGGCTGCCGTCCTGACCTTGACGTTATGGGTATGGCTTACCGGAGGGCTCCATCTTGACGGATGGATGGATACGGCGGATGGCTTGCTCAGTTATCGTACCCGTGAACGGATGCTGGAGATTATGAAGGACAGCCGTGTAGGGGCAATGGGCGTGATCGCCTGCGTGTTGCTTCTGATGATGAAGGCTGCGCTGATCGCTGATTTTATTGCCCGGGGCCACTGGGTGTACGGTGCGTTGCTGATCCTGCCCATGATCTGGAGCCGCTGGTTCATGGTGTATGCGATGTCGGCCTGGCCGAATGCGCGCGAAGATGATGGACTTGCTGTATTGTTTAAAGGTCTCGGGGAGCGGAAGGAGGTCCAGCGTGCACGAAGTTCAGCTGTGGGCCTGACCTTGGTCGCAGGGGCACTTACGTTTGCCTCGGTGTGGCTTTTCAAGCCGGATATGGGGATTGCGGATGCGATGGTGAGTGGTCTGGGAACACTGCCATGGTGGCTATACCCGGTGGCGGCAATTATTATACTGCCTGTGGCGTGTTATTATATCGGCCGATTCGTGGCTGCCCGGATCAGTGAACGGCTCGGCGGTTTAACCGGGGATACGTATGGTGCCATGAATGAGCTGCTGGAGGCGGCTTTGTTGACTGTGCTGAGTGTGCTTCAAGGACTGTTCTGGCTGTAACTTTTGAAGTATGGAGCAGTTTGGAAAACGTTACGCATGAGGTTGGGAGCAAGGTGATCTGGATATACACGGAGACAGGGGGAGAGAGCGTGGAAGATAGGCTATCACAACCAGCGGCGGTACTGATGCTGCAAGGAACGGCTTCCGATGTGGGCAAAAGTGTCATCACAACGGCATTGTGCCGGATTTTTAAGCAGGATGGCTTCAAGCCTGCTCCGTTCAAGTCACAGAATATGGCACTGAATTCCTATGTGACGGAAGATGGCAAGGAGATTGGTAGGGCTCAGGGAGCGCAGGCCGAAGCCTGCGGTATTGAGGCGACAACCGATATGAACCCAATCCTGATTAAGCCCGTACGGGACATGCATTCGCAGATCGTGGTACATGGTGTACCTTTTGCCCAGATGAGTGCATCGGACTACCGTCAGCATTTCCTGCCTGAAGCAAAGCAGACGGTGATGGATGCGCTGAATCGGTTGCGGGACACCTATGATGTGGTGCTGATGGAAGGAGCGGGCAGTCCGGCCGAGATCAATCTGAAGGACCGGGATATCGTCAACATGAATCTGGCAGGCTGGGCCGATGCTCCGGTGATTCTGATCTCCGATATTGATCGGGGCGGAGTGTTTGCTTCCATTGTGGGTACGCTGGAGCTGCTGGAACCCCATGAGGTGGCGCGAGTCAAAGGGTTCATTATCAACAAGTTCCGCGGTGATCTGTCCCTGTTGCAACCAGGACTCGACTGGCTCGAAGAACGGACAGGCATTCCAGTATTAGGTGTTTTGCCTTACATAAGAGATATTCAGATTGAAGCAGAGGATTCGGTGGTGCTGGACTCCATGCGTCATGGTAAATCCGGCAAAACAGAGCTGGATCTGGCGGTGATCCGATATCCGCGAATTTCCAACTTTACAGACTTTGACGCACTTTCCCGTGAACCGGATGTGAATGTGCGTTACGTGACCTCGCCAGAGGAATTGGGCAGTCCGGATGCCATTCTTCTACCGGGTACGAAGGATACCATAGGTGACCTGGCATATCTGCGTGAGTCTGGACTAGAACAGGCGATTGCGAGCCAGACCGAGCGTGAGCATGTTCAACTCGTAGGAATATGTGGCGGATACCAGATGCTGGGACGTCATCTGAAGGACCCGTTTGCTGTGGAGGCGAATCAGATCCAGGAAGCAAAAGGACTTGGCTGGCTCCCGCTATCGACAACATTTCTTCAGGAAAAGCAGACCGTCAGAGCTTCCGGACGGGTGCAGCCTGATCACCCGCTTCGTCTGTATGGTGAGCAAGATGTAGCAGATGCTTCATTACCCATTAACGGATATGAGATCCATATGGGCGTTACGGAGTGCCACGAGCCTGAACGTGTAACCGCGTTGTTTGAAATCTCACATCCAGGTGGTCAACCTTTCCAAGAAGGCTGGGGCTCAGTAGATGGCAGCGTGTGGGGAACCTACCTGCATGGTTTGTTTGAAAGTGATCAATTCCGACGTTCGTGGCTGAATGCCTTGCGTGCAGGAAAGGGACTGGCTCCACTTCAGGAGACATATAGTACGCATGAGCGTAAGGAGATGGAGTTCGATCGGGTAGCTGAATCGTTGCGTTCGGCATTGGATATGAAGCGTGTGTACGAGATTATGGGTGTTCAGGCACCTGAGTGAAACAACAATACCCCCATGTCCGGCAAACCGTTCTCTAGAAACGGAATGTTAGCGGCATGGGGGTATTGTATATCCTATGATTAAATGAGGTTTAAAACAGGTGATGATAGGTTAATGGTTAACCTGTTAGTTTATTTTGAAATTTTTCATGGCGGATTGCAGCTCTACAGCTTGTTCATGCAGATGACGAACTGTATTCGAATGTGAATCCATCTCGCTGAGCTGCAGATCAGCTGTTGAAGCAATCTGTAACATGCTCTCACGTGATTTGGTCGTAATCTGTGCCGTTTCTTCAACGGATGCACTCACTTCTTCAGCACCAGCGGATACTTGTTGTGTAGAAGCAGAGACGGTCTGAATGGTCAGATTCACGTTCTGGATCAATTCATTCAGCTGCTGGAAGGCTGAGCCTGCTTGTTGAACAACAGTTGTACCTGAACCAATCTCCTGGGTTACACGGTTCATGGCATCAACCGAGCGTTCAGCATCTTCACGAATGGTACCCAGATAATCCGATATTTCTTCCGTGGCTGTCTTGGATTGCTCGGCAAGTTTGCGAACTTCTCCAGCAACAACAGCGAATCCGCGGCCATGTTCTCCGGCACGTGCTGCTTCAATGGAGGCGTTGAGTGACAGCATGTTAATCTGTTTGGTGATTTCAAAAATGGAAGCAACAATGGTGCCGATGGCTACCGAACGTTCATTCATAGTTTCGACATAACGCAACGATTCGCTTGCTGTCTGGCCTACACGCTCCATCTGCTCAATGGCATTCTGAGCCAGTCGGTTACCGTTTACTGCCTCGTTGGCTGCTTCACCAATCTGGTCAGATACTTCAGCGGAAGAAGAAGCAATATGCATGATACCTTGCGTAATTTCTTCCATAGCTCTCGCGTTCTCGGATGCGCTTGACGCAATGCTGATACTACCTTTTTCTGCATCTTCTGCGGAGCGGCTGGAGTTTCGAACCATACCAGACATCGATTCAACTCGTTGAAGCAGGTCATTGGAACCTGACACAACTTCATTGGATGTAGACAAGGCACGGCTAATCATTTCTTTCAGGTTATGCGTCATCGTCTGGAAGCTTGCGGCAAGCTGGGCAATTTCATCTTTACCTTTGATCTCTAGCTCAGCGGTCAGATCGCCTTGGGAAATTTGTTTACTATGTTGGACAAGCTTGATGATCGGTTTGGTCACTCTTTTGATCATACTAGTGGAGATAAGCCACCCGAGCACAAACACTAATGCTGTAATCCCAAGACACAACCAGAAAATCTGGGTTATCTTGTCTTGAATGAACTGGGCATCCATGCTCACAGCCATAATCATGTTACTTCCTGCAATGGGGATAAAGGCTGCTTTATGTACACCAAAGGAATCGGAGTAGACCTCACTGATTACCATTTCTTTGTTCTCAATAGCTGTATTCATTGCGGGCTCTACACTGATCTCATCCTGCGCTTTCATGCCTGAGGAAGAGTTGGCAACAACCACTTTTGCTGAGCCATCTTGAATAGCAACAACGTAAGCCGCATCCAAATTATGTTCTTTTGCTTTATCTGCCAGGTACGATTCCACGGTCATGGCAGCACCTTCAGAACCGGCTCCGCCACTCTGTACCTGTAGGATTTTGGATGCTGAAGTATTCTTGTATATATCCTGAATGGACGTGTTTAGGACTTTGTCAAACTGCGGCAGCACGTAGCTTTGAATAATATTCATCGAAACGGCGTAAAAACTAATACTGAACAACAGGGAAGCAACCAGCAGAACGAGGAACAAAGTGCCTCTGATTTTACCGGCAACGGTGCGATTACGAAACATATGATCATCCTTTCACGTCATGTTCATTAACATTATCGCTTTTCCGTAATCATAAGACCTATCTACCAATGAAGAAAGACCTAAGTTATACGTTGAGAAAACTTGGGAATAAGCGGATATACCTATATTACAAAATTAACCGGAGGTTGAATAGAACAATTTTCACGATTTGGTGTATTTTTTTCAGAAATAGATGAATCTGTTACATGCATATTACATAATATCAATTAATACCTACCAGAATAGTTTGTTATATGTTATATTGTAAAATGTCTTTGTCGGAAGTACAAAAGATAGAAGAGAAAACCGGATATTTTCCGGTTACACACATGCCTGAGGAGGATTTAAAGAAATGGATACTTTTCTAGTCATATTGAATGTAGTGGTTATGCTTGCCTTACTTGGCATCCTCTACTGGATGCAGAAAAAACATATCTCCTTTACGAAACGCGTATTTGCGGGTCTGGGACTGGGGGTTGTTTACGGGGTTATTCTCCAATTGGTGTACACATCAGGTTCTGATGTAGTTACGAAATCAGTCGATTGGTTCAATCTGGTCGGTTCAGGATATGTTCGTTTGTTGCAAATGGTCGTGATCCCATTGATCATGGTGTCGATCATTTCGGCCATTATGAATCTGAAGGGCAAACAAAATCTCGGCAAGATGAGTGTTTCCATTATTGCCATTCTGTTGATCACCACAGCGATTGCCGCAGGTGTCAGCATTGTAACGAGCCTTGGCTTTAACCTGACTTCCATTGAGATTCAAGGAGGAGACCGGGAGAATGCGCAGATCCAGAAGGTGGAGGAACGGCTTGTTGATGTGAAGGATCAGACAATCCCGCAACAAGTGCTGGAATTCATTCCTTCGAATCCATTTGCAGATATGACAGGAGAACGTCGTACATCCACACTGGCGGTGGTTATCTTCTCCGCGTTCATCGGTGTAGCCGTACTTGGACTGGATCGCAAAAAACCTCAGCAGGCGGAGACGTTCCGCGGTATGGTTAATGCGGTATATGCGGTGGTTATGCGAATTGTTACACTGGTGCTGAGGCTTACGCCTTACGGGATTCTAGCACTGATTACAAAGGTAACGGCGACAACCAATGCGGAAGAGATATTAAAGCTCATCAAATTCGTCATTGCGTCCTACGTGGCCCTCATCGTGATGTTTATTATTCACCTGATCATTATCTCTCTGTCCGGCTTCAACCCGGTTACGTATTTGAAGAAGGTGCTGCCAACACTGGTATTTGCCTTTACGTCCCGTTCAAGTGCAGCGGCGATCCCGCTGAATGTGGAGACACAGACGAAGAAACTCGGCGTATCGGACGGCATTGCGAACCTGTCTGCAAGCTTTGGGGCTACGATTGGGCAAAACGGCTGCGCCGGTATCTATCCGGCCATGCTGGCGGTGATGATTGCTCCGACGGTCGGCATCGACCCGCTGAGCTGGGACTTCATTGTGACTTTGATCCTCGTAGTCATGATCAGTTCGTTTGGTGTCGCTGGCGTTGGCGGCGGGGCAACCTTCGCTTCCCTGATCGTATTGTCCACCATGAATCTGCCTGTGGCTCTGGTTGGACTACTCATTTCCGTGGAGCCGCTGATCGACATGGGTCGTACAGCGCTTAACGTGAACGGGTCGATGACATCAGGACTCGTGACGAGCAGAATTTTGAAGGAAAACGATCGGGACACGTTTAACGATCAGAGCCGTGAGCTGGATTCTGCGGCTCAGGCTTAATACAGAATGGATTAGATAGAAGCTCACATTAAGATAGCTAGAGCCGTCTACAAATCAAGTGAGAAAAGCCGTCCTTCGGAGGAATCCGGAGGGCGGTTTTTTTGCGGCAATCAAACTATGCTGTGCACAGTGGTGAAGCAGTCTTCTTTTTCTATACACGGTGCAAGACAAAGAAGTAAAAAAACAGTCGTATGGTCGAGAGGGCACGGGAGGAATATAGGAGGGATCGTAGTCACTCAGGCAGACTTGGAGTTATTTAGTTCTGTTCATGGGACGAGAAATGTGATAGAGTATTCATGTTTTGGCCCTGAGCCAAACCGCGGTTCGTAACCATCCCGCGTAATCAAAACTAGGAAGGCAGTGTATGTATTTATGTTTAACTTAGGGTGGGGAGCAGTTTTTGTTCTCGTAACTTATGGATTTTTCCTGTTGTGTTACCGCTTGTTCGGTAAAAAAGGTCTCTATGCCTGGATTGGTGTGGCTACGGTTATAGCCAACATTCAGGTGACCAAAACGATAGATATCATGGGAATCGTGCTGACGCTTGGTAACACGATGTATGTCAGCATGTACCTGACCAGTGACCTTCTTAATGAGAAGTATGGACCAGGTGAGGCACGCAAAGCCGTATGGTTCGGGTTTTTCACGTTGATCATGACGACGGTTCTGATGCAGATGGTGTTGTTCTTTGACCCGGCACCGACGGACTTTGCACAGGAATCCATGGCGAAGTTGTTCGGTCTGCTGCCACGTCTGGCACTCGGAAGTCTGACGGCTTACTTTATCAGTCAGTTCCTGGATGTACGATTGTACTCCTGGCTGCGCAAGGTGGCCCCAGGGCGCAATCAGTTGTGGATACGCACCAACGGTAGTTCGATCATCAGTTCATTCGTGGATACACTGGTGTTCTGCACGATCGCATTTGCGTTCATCTATCCTTGGGATGTTTGGCTGGAGATCTTCCTGACGACGTATATTATCAAATTTGTATTAACTGCGGTTGGAACACCGTTTCTGTATGCGGCACGCAGCTTTAAGTTTAAGGATGAAGCTTAGACAATATTCAAAGAGTATCACTTAAAATCACCCTCTGCGCAGTCAATTGTAATTCCGACTCAGCTGGTATTATCCCCTTTAAGTAGACACTAAAAAAAAACTTCATGTTATCATGGAGGTTCAAGTGATACTTGGAGGGGATATTTTTATGGCGAAAAAAGGGCAAACATTTCAGACATATACGGAAGAATTCAAATTGAATGCAGTTAGATCCTATGTCGAAGGTTCTTCAAGTTACAAGGTGGTTGCTGAGCGCGAGGGGATTCGAAACTGTTCACAACTGAAGGTGTGGGTGAAAAAGTGGAAAAACGGGGAAGCGTTCGATGAGCGAAAAAACAGTGTGCCCAATCCACTGAAGGGACGTCCCCGTAAAGCCTTTGGCAGCGTGGAGGAAGAACGAGACTATCTTCAAGCACAGGTGGATTATTTAAAAAAGCGGTATCCAAATCTAGTAAAGGAGAAGCGCTGAGCCAACGGGAGAACTACGATATCATAGATGAATTGCGCTGCTCGCATGACATTACACGCCTATTATCGATTACAGGAATACCCCGTTCCAGTTACTACAAATGGCGAGCAACACAGCCGCAGCGAGATGCAAGACAAGACCGTGACCGTGAGATCAAAGAACACATGATGGCTATTCATTTTGAAAACCGAGAGTTTGGTTATCCTCGTATGACAACGGCGCTCTGGGAGTCTGGCCTGAACGTGAATCACAAGAAAGTATATCGAATCATGCGGGAACTATCGATCCAATCAGTGATTCGCAAGAAGCGGAAGAAGTCCAGCTATACGCCATCTGTGATCTATCCGAATCGCCTAAAGCGCCAATTTCATGCTACAGCACCCCAGCAAAAAATGGTGACGGATATTACCTATATTTCGGATGGGAATTCATTCGTTTACCTGTCCGTGATTCAAGACTTGTTCAACAACGAGATTGTAGCTTGGCAGTTATCTAAACGGAACGATGTTCAGCTCGTATTGGATACGGTGGAACAATGGACACAAAAAAGAGACGTTTCAGAAGCCGTGCTCCATTCGGATCAGGGCTTCCAATATACGTCTCAGGCGTACAACACACGATTAGAAGCATTCGGCATTAAGGGCAGCCACTCTCGCAAAGCAACCTGCCTGGATAACGCATGCATCGAATCCTTCTTTTCGCATCTCAAGACAGAGAAGCTGTACCTTAATCAGTGTAATTCAGAAGTAGAGATTCGACAAGCCGTGGAAGATTATATGTACAATTACAATTACCGACGTTTTCAAGCCAAACTCAAACAGCGCGCACCGATTGAATATCGATGCGCGCTGGCAGCATAGCTTTTTTCATCTGTCTACTTGACAGGGGTATGACCACAGCAAGGGTTTTTTCATAGAAAAGACCCGAAACAAGAAAAATCCTTTTTACATTTTTATGAAAAAGTTATAATATAAACGACCTGTCGTTTATGAGCGTGTATCATTTATTATTAGCCAACAATGACTTCATACAAAGGGGAATCGCACATGTATTCTACACTGCGTTATACACTGGAAAGCAATGGCACAACCTACGAGAATGATAACATTAATGCCTCGTTATTGGTGGAGTTGATCTCCAATCTGGAATTGCATGAATACGTAGTACTTAAACCTTCGGAGCTGGTGGAGGGAAGTATGTATATGCAGGCTGCTGCGCTTGAGGAACCAGGGCAAATGGTGGCGGAGATTCGTTTGCAGGAAGGCGAGGGCGGTTTCCGACATTACAGCTGCAGAACAACAGATACGACTGGGATTATTCAATGGTTTCTGGATTACTGGGGGAAGCAACAGCTGCCACAGCTGGAGTCTTGGCAGGATATCACGCATGAGTTTGACTAATGGTAAATGAGTGAGCAGGAATAAAATTACGTAGAATGCAGACGGAGTAATTTAGGATATGCTTTATATTAATTAAAATCCCGCAACCCATGATATTTATGGATTTGCGGGATTTTTTCGTTCGCGTGTGTACGTGCTACTTTTTCTGTATACAGGCCTGAGGCGTACGCGAAAAGAGTATATTATTTTGAAGAACAGTTTAGCACAGTTTCGTGCAGTTTAGTTCATGATGCATAATATCGGCTAAGCATTGATGTATCTGGGCTATTTTTGACATAGATCCAATTGAATTAGTCGGTAAGGATTTGCAGTTCTTTTGGATATGTGGTCAGAACTTCGATACCCGTCTCGGTCACAATTACATCATCTTCGATACGGACGCCGCCTGCTGCGGTATAGATGCCCGGTTCAATCGTGAATACGGTACCTTCATTCAGGATGTCCATATTCTCTCCATGGAGAGAAGGATACTCATGTACGTCGATACCCAATCCATGGCCTACTCTATGCATAAAACGCTCGCCGTATCCCGCTTCTTCCGTGACCTGGCGTGCTGCACGATCCACTTCGGCGCAGGTAATGCCTGGTTTCACGATTTGGATAGCAGCTTCGTTCGCTGCGAGGACAGTGTTATAGATGGTTTTGAGTTCAGGTGAGATGTCACCAAAGGCGAATGTACGTGTGATATCCGAGGCATATCCTCCAGCATAGACACCCATGTCAAACATCAACAGGTCACCATGTTGCAGTTTCCGTTCACCCGGTGTACCGTGTGGCAGACCTGTTTTGGGTCCCGTGAGCACCATGGTATCAAAGGAAGGACCATCGGCACCCAGCTTTTTCATCTGATACTCCATCTCAGCGACAAGTTCGATCTCGGTTACACCTGTGCGAACATGAGAGAGGCCTTGACGCAATGTTTCTTCAATCAGATAAATGGCGTGGCGAATGCGGGCTACCTCATCCGGTGTTTTTTTCACACGTAATGTGCGAAGCAGGGGGCCAACATCTTCAAAGCTGGCAGCACCTAGAGAGGCGGTCAGTTGTTCATAACGTGCGACCGTCACGTATTCTTTTTCAAGACCTACCCGGCCCAAGCGCCCCTGATAACGATCAAACAAAGCGTACGGATTATCCGTATCCGTGTGCGTGGCAATGTTGGATACCGAGGAAGCGGCTGCGGCAGCTTCAGCATCAAGCGCAGGTACAATCAACAGGGGCTCTTCGCCACGTGCGAGAACCAGACCGAGGAAGCGTTCATGCGGATTGCTCGCAAATCCAGTTAAATAGTAGATATGTTTTGGATCTGTGATCAGCATGGCGTCCAATCCTTGCCCGGACAGATCGGCTTCAAGACGAGATAAAGGGTTTTGATTCATAAGTGTAGTTGTCCACCTTTCCATTCATACTATCCTTCTATTATAAAAGATTATGATGGAATTCCAAACTGCGGTGATTTCATATCCTCGGAATACCTTGAATTCTCGGTTTAAGCGGTTGGTATGAAGGGTAATACAGGGCGAAACCGCTTAACAGATGAATAATAACACCACTACAATAGAGAGCAATCCATTAACAATACGTTGAAGCTTGACTTATTTATTTTATACAGAAGACGAAATACGAAGGGAGATGTAATGATGAATAATCGAGTAACCGTTCCGCTGTATGCTTCATTATTAAGTGTGGCACTGTTAAGCGCGTCATGTTCTCCAGGCGAACCTTCTACGGGAGGAACAGAGCAGACGTCTCAGGGACAGGGAACAGGTCAGGGACAGACGGCCAACGGAGGCAATACCGGTGCAAGTGGAAATGAGAGCGGAGCGCAGGGAGAGACGGTTATTCCGTATCAGGCTTCCGTACTGGTTGAAGGACTGAATGCACCATGGGAGATTGTGAGTGTGCCTGATGGTCGGATGTTTGTAACGGAACGCCCTGGTGCGATTCGGGTCATTGAGGATGGAAAACTAGCCCCTGAACCACTGATTGAATTCTCAGCCCCGTTTAATGAAGAAGGTGAAGGAGGTCTGTTGGGTCTTGCAGCTGATCCGGACTTCGAGGATAACGGTTACTTGTATGCATATCACTCCTATCTGGAAGGCGACGACATTGCCAATCGAGTGTTACGTCTCAAGGTGAATGATGGCAAAGCGGTCATAGATCAAGAGTTGCTTCGTAACATTCCAGGCGGAACCAATCATAATGGTGGGCGGATCAAAATTGGCCCGGACAAGTTGCTCTATATCACGACAGGTGAGCGTTATGAACCGGAATTGTCACAGAACGAAGAAAGCCTTGGAGGTAAAATATTGCGGATAGGTCTCGACGGATCGATCCCGGCAGACAACCCATGGCCGAATTCACCTGTATACAGTATGGGACACCGCAACGCACAGGGACTGGCATGGAATCCGGACAACGGTTACCTCTATTCTACCGAACATGGTCAGCGTAATCATGATGAGATTAACCGGATTGTGGCCGGGGAGAATTATGGCTGGCCCGAGGTAGAAGGAGACGACGATGACAATGGCGCATATCAGGCTCCGCTTGCACATAGTGGGAACGATACATGGGCGCCGTCTGGTGTAGCTTTTGTAGAAGAAGGACCTTGGGCTGGATCACTGATTGCTGCAAATCTGCGTGGAGAGCAGCTGCTGAAGGTCACTCTTTCGGAAGATGGCACACAGGTGGAGAAGGTGGAACCCATCTTCGAAGATGAATGGGGCCGGATTCGCGATGTGAGTGCTGGAGAGGACGGGAAGTTATATGTGCTTACGAACAATCGGGATGGACGAGGATCGCCACGTGATGGAGATGACAAGCTGATTGTACTAACTCCGGAGATCTGAGTCGGGGTCAAGGGAGATAAAATCAGTGTTGCAGGACAGCGTCGCACCGAATTGGTCTCGCCGTAAGGTAGCGAATGGAGTGAGTTTAAAACGAACGGTTGCCGCTTATCTTGAACCAAAGCCCTGACTGAAGTGCCCTGAATCTGAATCGATCTAAATAAAATTTTTCTAACTAACATGACGCACCTTAAATAGAGGTTTGGTGACGATCGTAGAATTTAAAGAACCTCAGCCGCGCTATATCGCCAAAATTCACTAGAAACCTGCGGAAAACCAATGAAATGAGTAACTAAGGTGTCTGGAGTTCGTTAGAAAATCTAGACACTCAAAATACTGCGTATAGGGTGTCTGAGATTCGTTACAAAACAACTATAGCGTTTAGAGTGTGCCCAATTCGTTAGAGACGGACCTCAGTCAATAAGTAGACACTTACGTTGCGGATTTTCCGGTGAATTGATTTGCCAAACGGGCAGGGGAAAGATACTGTGCACTTGCCGTGGTGCAATATAAGATACTGCGTGCATACTATATGCATAGCGTGCGCAATAGGTGCTACCATACGGTCAACACCAGTGCAGTAGAGTAGTAGAAGTGCGTGGTTAATTAATTAAAGGAGCTGTCTCTGTCAAATTCATGACTTATGGGACAGCTCCTTGATTGTAATGTATGTGTCATCCTAATCTTGAAAGAGCTACAACCCACAATGCCGCACGAAGAGAAACAGCATTAGGAGGTTGCGTATCGTTCCAAAAACACTCACAGCTCCGCGTTCTTTACTATTCTGCGCTCTCCGCAAGTGTGGCAATACGCTGAGCCGGATCATTCATGTACTCTCCACCGTGATAACAGAGAACCTTATTGAGCTTAAGGTCGGTCAGTTTCTTCAGGCTTCGCAGCGCTTCAGGCATGTCCGGTGTCGCTTGTGGTGCAGGGCCGACCAGTTCATCATCGACCACACGAAGTTCATCGGCAGCGAGCAGGAACTGTTGCTCTCCGAAATACAGACAGATATGACCTGGCGTATGTCCCGGTGTATGAATGACCTGTGTACCACCTTGAAGGGGTAACAAGTCTCCGTCCGCCAGAGTTTTACTAATGTTCACTTCAGGCAGCTGCAAGAGCAGTTGGTCTGCCAGTGCCAAAACGGGCGCGGGCAGCAGAGCACGACGTTCAGGCGTGAATTTGATCAAAGGCTTCTCACCGGTTAGATATGGAATCTCATCGGCATGTGCCCAGATTTCCAGATCGGGAATAGCATCAAGCAGAGCGCCCAGATTACCGATATGATCGATGTCCTGATGGGTAATAATCACACGTTTGACGTCCGAGAGCTGTACGCCCTCTTGTTCCAATGCAGATTGAAGTTCGGCAAATTGTCCAATCATGCCCGTATCCACCAAGGTAACGCCATCTACATCACGAAGCATGACGGGGAATATGGGGCTGTTCCCGGAAGGTGTGGGAATCTGAAGATTTAGCACAGTAATCGAAGTTGTTGGATGGCTCATGGTGATCCGGACCGTAGTCCGGTACACCTCCTTTTCTTTTTTAGCGATGATTGTTGTTATTCAGGGCGATTATATTTTAAGTGTTTTCTATATTTTTTTACCGTATGGAGCAGCGCTTCGAACGTTTCTTCTTCATTACTGCCATCCTTAACGATGGAGACAAACGAGAAGTTATCATGAACAAGTTTGTTTCTCGTCTGAAACACCAGGCTAAGGGCTTCAGCGAAGTGTTCTTTTTCGGATTCCAGAGCAATGAACTCTTTACTCAGTTCGGCCTGAATAATCTCCATATTGGAGCGTGCACGGTAGGCAGGAGTTTTCATCAGCTGGGTCGAATTAAACTTTTTCTGATATACGTCTCTGTACAGTTGATGTAACAATTGTTCAATAATGGCGCATAATTCGATGACCAGTGAAGCATATCTTCGGTTTTTGCGTTTTCGGGTGAGCTCACATGTTTCTTCTTTGTCCAAAATACCGTATTTTTCATACAGCGTAGAGTCAACGTTCTGCAAGATTTCCTGATATTCCTGTTCGAGTAGTGCGATTTCAAGTTTGGCTTGTTTTTTAACTTTTTTAAAATCTTCTTTGGTCAGCATACTTGTCCTCCCATGGAAACCGAGATGTGATCCTATCATTATCTCATATTGTCCGTCGTTGCGCCTCTAATTTCGGAACCTCAGGTTCAGAAGGGAAGTACCTCATGTCCAAACAGACAGCAATTGTAACAGGAGCTAACTCAGGTATGGGGTTGGCAACCACCATTGAACTTGCAAGACAAGGATATCGCGTAATCATGGCATGCCGCAGTGAGAAGCGCGGACAGGAGGCTCTTCAGGAAGCTGTGCGTCAGTCTGGCTCTTCTGTGATTGAATTGATGCTGTGTGACCTGGGTTCACTCGAAAGTATACGCCAGTTTGCCCGCGCATTCCGCGAGCGTCATGATCGCCTTGACGTTCTGGTTAATAATGCGGGGGTGGTGATGGTCAAGCGGAAGGAAACCTCAGATGGGTTCGAACAGAGTATCGGCATTAACCATCTGGGGCATTTCCTGCTGACCTTACTTTTGATAGAACCTCTGAAAGCTGCAAAGCAGGGACGGGTTGTGAACGTTTCGTCAGGTGCTTACAAGGCCGGCAAAATCCACTTTGAAGATCCACATTTGCACAAAGGTTATAATCCGATCAAAAGCTACGCCCAATCCAAATTGGCGAACGTGCTGTTCACTCGTGCACTGGCTCGCAAACTGTCGGGTACGTCTGTCACAGTGAACTGTCTGCACCCTGGTGCGGTGGGAACGAGTATTGGCGTAGACCGCAATACCGGATTTGGCACACGCATTATGGCATTTGCAGGCAAGCTTCCATTCTTTCTGTCCCCTGAAGAAGGGGCGCGAACGGCTGTTTATCTGGCCACAAGCCCTGAAGTCGTCGGGATCACCGGGCGTTACTTCTATCAACAGAAAGAGCAGCAGCTGAAGAAACGTGCCGTTGATGATGCTTCAGCTGAGCTTTTCTGGACATGGAGCGAAGAACAGGTGGGGCTAAGAGATGACGAGAAGTTGTAATTCAGCACAAGCTGATGAGTGACCCATGAATAGAGTCGTTACATCTTTTATACTTTTGCCTTCACAGCTTGTTGGATCATTTCAATAACAGCTTCTATGCGTTGGATGCCTTGATCTCCCTGACCGTATGCACGGACAGAGGCGGATGAGGCATTTTTCTCATTCTCACCAAGCACGAGCGAATAAGGCACTTTTTCCATCTGGGCTTCACGGATTTTGTACCCGAGCTTCTCACTGCGTAGATCTGTTTCTACCCGAATGCCCGCAGCTCGGAGCTGACTCTGTACTTGGAGCGCATAGTCTGCGTAATGATCCGATACAGGCAGCAGCTTCACTTGCACAGGTGCGAGCCAGAGTGGGAACGCTCCTGCATAGTGCTCAGTCAGAATGCCGATGAATCGATCGATGGAACCATAGATGGCACGATGGATCACGACAGGACGGTGTTTCAGACTATCTTCGCCAATGTAAGTGAGGTCGAACTTCTCCGGCATTTGAAAATCAAGCTGGATTGTTCCGCACTGCCAGCTACGCTTCAGCGCATCGAGGATATGAAAGTCAATTTTAGGGCCATAAAAGGCACCGTCCCCTTCGTTAATGCGATACTCCACGCCCCGACGATCCAGAACATTTTGCAATGCGCGTTCCGCCTGATCCCACAGTTCCTCAGATCCCATGGAATCTTCTGGACGAGTGGACAACTCAATCTTATATTCGAATCCAAAGATATCGTACATACGTCCGATCAGTGAGATCGCCTGATTGATCTCGTCCTCGATCTGCTCTGGCATGACGTAGAGATGAGCATCATCCTGGCAGAATGTCCGCACACGCATCATGCCGTTCAGGGCACCTGAGAATTCATGACGGTGAACCTGACCGAATTCCATCATGCGAATCGGTAATTCGCGATAGGAATGGAGTGTATTTTTGAAGATCAGCATGTGCCCAGGGCAGTTCATCGGTTTCAGTGCAAAAGTGGCATCGTCCACTTCCGAGAAATACATGTTGTCCTTGTAATGCTCCCAATGGCCGGATTGCTCCCACAGCCTGTTGTTCATCATCAGAGGAGTCCGAACTTCCTGATAACCTTCCTGTAATTGCAGTTCACGCGAGAATTGCTCCAGTTCAGTGCGAACAGTCATGCCTTTAGGCAGATAGAAGGGCATGCCGGGCGCTTCTTCGGAGAACATGAACAGTTCAAGCTCTTTGCCAAGTTTACGGTGATCCCGTTTTTTCGCTTCTTCGAGCATGTGCAGATGTTCATCCAGTTGGGCTTTGTTCGGGAAAGCAGTGCCGTAGATACGTTGCAGCATCTTATTATCCGAGTTACCCCGCCAGTACGCACCAGCTACATTCAACAGCTTGAACGCTTTGATCCGACCAGTGGATGGAAGATGGGGACCGCGACACAGATCGAAGAACTCTCCTTGATCATAGATCGAAAGCTCGGCGTCCTCTGGCAAATCCCGAATGAGTTCAAGCTTGTAAGGGTCCTGGATTTCTCCGAAGATACGGAGGGCTTCCTCCCGGTTAACGACCCGGCGACTGATCTTATGATTTTCCTGAATGATTTTGTTCATTTCCCGCTCGATGGCAGCCAGATCACTGATGGACAAGGCATGCTCCAGATCAACATCGTAATAGAATCCATCTTCAATGACTGGGCCGATACCCAGTTTCACTTGTTCTGCACCGTAAATGCGTTTGAGTGCCTGTGCGAGCACATGTGCTGCGCTGTGACGATAACGATACAGACCTTCCGCACTTTCTAAAGTAACGATAACAAGTTCGCAATCTTGCTGGAGCACCCAATCGAGATCGACATTTTGACCATCTACAATACCGCCGATAGCCTGTTTCCCAAGACTTGTGCTGATAGATGAGGCAACCGCACCTACAGTGATGCCTGCTTCGTAAGAACGTATCGCGCCACCTTGCAGATGGACCTCAATGGAATGACTGGATGGTTGAAGATCATTTGCTTGGTTGTTTATTTCGTTACCTGATTTGTTGCTTGCTGAGTTACTGTTTTCTTGTTTGCTCATGTGAACCACTCTCCATTTCTTAAAATGAAAGCGCAAAAAACACCCGTCCCGGAAAAGGGACGAGTGCGCTTGGCTCGTGGTTCCACCCTAATTTTGGTTATGGTGCACCCTGTTCTCGGCCAGCCGCCGGAACAGAAAACATCATAACCCTCATTGGAATCCGTTATCGGGGATCAGGCGGTGAACTCTACTGGCAGCAAGCCAAACATCCGAGGGAAGTTCGAAATGCTGAGGTTCGAGGTCACGGCTGCAGAGGGGTAATTCCGGTCCGTTCGCTGAAGAAGGTTTCACCAATCCCTTCTCTCTCTGGGCAGCACGCAAACGAAATCATGTCTCTGGTCATCGCCAAATATGTTAGATCAACTCATTCAAATTATTCTGAAATGTGTTGCATTCAATATTAATATATTGGAACAGGTGTTATTGAGTGTCGATTATATAGACTGAAAATGGAAAGGTCAAGCGGAACATTTTAATTGGTTTCGGACGGCCCATCCCATATTAAGCGAATGATCGTTCCTTCACCAGGGGTGGACTGTACCTCAATACGACCATTCATGGCTTCGATCAAACCTTTGGTTACCGCCATACCCAGCCCTGATCCAACATCCGATGTACCTGTATCTGTACCGCGATAGTATCGTTCAAATAACTTCCATACCGTCTCGGAGTCCATGCCGCGTCCATTATCGGCAAACTGAATGCTGAATGCATCTGCGTGTTCACCAGAATGCACACTGACAACCAGGATGGACTCGGGCGGATTATGAAGAAGGGCATTGGCAGTCAGATTATCCACAATTCGTTCAAACGACGGAATATGGACAAGTCCATACACTGGTACTTCGGAAGGTTGGAATAGGATGCGTCCTTCCCCATATGCCGGGTTCCGTTCAGCGCGCTGGATCAGATCACGAAGTAACGTATTTACGTCAGTCTCTTCCGCCACAGGTTGATATCCTCCACTGCGTAATCGATAGGTCATGGCAAGGTCGTTGACAAGCCTGTCCATATACATGGACTTATCGAGCATTATGCCTGCGAATTCCCTGACTTCCTCCGTGGTCCAGCTATATTTATCTGCCTCAAGCATATGCGCATAACCCTGAATGGAGGAGAGGGGCGTCTTCAGGTCATGTGTTATGCCAGCGATCCATTCCTCCCGCAGAGAATCGGTCTGTTTCCGAAGTTCTTCATCTTGCTTCAATGTGTGAGACAGGGCCTGCATGGAGTGAAGTACTTCAGCATATACCTTGTATTTTCGCTTCCACTTTCCGTTACGACGCTGACTGCGAGGGATTCCGAAGGCTCCAGTAGGTTCCTCGTAGTGCCCCCTCTCCAGACGCTGTAACCATTGGAGCATATGCAGCATGGGTGAGCCAAATCGGTTGGCATACCAGAAGGCAAGCAAAATGAGCAGCATGATGATAGACACGATCAATATAACCAATGCCGGTTCCAGAATAAAACTGTAGGGGTTTTGAGTTCCGGTCGCCAATGGATCACCAGGTATGCTAATCAGCCAGGTGGTTTCATTCTGTTCGTCGTACCACGTTGCAACAGACATACCTGATCGACTCGGATAGCGAATTTGCAGAACCAGTTCCTGAATGGTGTATTCGCTTGGTACGCCCATGGCTGGTTTATTATAGGAGGAGAGCTCGCTTCCTGATGCGTCCAATACTTGAAGATAAGCATTGGCGGCATGGAGGGCCTCCTGTTGGTCGGGCCGAAGGTCAAGCTTCCCGTTGGTGAAAGCAAGGTCTGAACGAATGTTATTCATTAAGGACTTGGCCGGATTACTCTCGCCATATAACAAGGTGAAGTTCTTCCCGTTTTTCTCCCGGATCAGCATGACGATCTGATAAGGAAAAGGCTTCTGGCCTTCCCAGTATGCAATCAATTCCCCCGGTTTATAGTGAGTAGGAACATCGGCGGGTGTGTGGTATTCATCAATGGCGTAACCTTGTTCATCCAAAACTTGGAGCCAGCCTTGATATTTATCCACTTGCTTTAGCAATTCGGGGTCATATCGGATCGTATCATCCGGCATGATCTCTGCTGTATTAATTAATTGGTCCAGACCGTTGGCAGCAAAATCATCTACCAGATTCACTTCATTCACCTTTTGCACGACCCAGTAAGTCGCTACAGACCCAAGCAGGATGATAAGAACGACTGCACCGGCAAGCATCCCGATAAACCGGGTCATTAACCTGCGACGAATACTCATGGGCGTGACACATGTTCCGGCTGAATCAGTTTGTAACCCAGACCCCGGACGTTGACGAGAAACACCGGATTGGAAGGATCGGCTTCAATGCGCTCCCGAATGCGGTGAATATGAACCATCACGGTATTGTCATCACTAATGGCTTCCGAGCCCCAGACCCGCTCATATAGATCTGATTTGGTGAAAATTCGATTGGGATGTTTGCAGAAAAAGAGTAACAGTTGGAACACAAGTGCCGGACAAGATACGGACTCACCTTCAACACGAAGTTCACCAGCCCACTCCAGCACTTGAAACCGTCCAAAGTCGTACACGCCTTCCGATGTGCTGGGATATGACGTATTTACGTTAGATGGGACGTGATCCGAGATCGCTGCGGTTTTAGATGGTAAATAACGCTTCAGTAATGATTTAATTCGAGCAACGACTTCCAGAGGATTAAAGGGTTTGGCAACATAATCGTCACCACCAACAGCGAATCCGGTTAATTTGTCATAATCGGTTGTTTTGGCCGTCAGAAACAGGATGGGCGCATCGGTGACCTGTCGTAGAAAAGGACAGATTTCCAGTCCGCTTTTGCCAGGAAGCATGATGTCGAGCACGATGCAATGATACGTCTTGTTGTTGCATGCCTCGATGGCAGCTTCGCCTGTTGTAACGGTATCAATATCGAGAAACTGCTCTTTGAGCAGAACGGTTTTGAGCATATGCAGAATAGCCTGTTCATCATCCACAAGCAGTAATGAGACGTTATCCATAGTTTAAAAATGACCTCCTGATCCTTCCGTTGTGTGTATTGCTAATCATACCATCCAAGAAGGCTGTATAACGTATGAGCTATCTTAACGGAATCTTAATTATGCAGCGTTAGAAGGCAAGACGAGTTTAACTACTGGTAAGTTGGGGTTAGACGAAGGATAAGACTCATTCTGTACACTTAACTGGAAAGTATAACGATTAGCAGAAGGGATGTTGAAAATGAACAGAGAAGGTCATGTGAAATCAGAGCAACATACACATTCGAAATTACAGAATAGAAAGGGCTGGAAGGTGCTTGCGATTACCCTTGGAGCTTGCGTAATACTGTCTGCTTGCGGCAACAGTAACTCCATTACTTCCGACCAGGCAGAGCAGCAGTCAGCAGAACAGGCGTCCAATAATGAAGCGAGCGAGAACTCCAATCAGGAGCAGAACTCAAGTTCAGAGGTGAGCGCGATGGTTACACCGGACAATTTCATAGATACGCTGATGAACGGTTCAAAGGATGCAATCTATAATCAATTCTCTCCCGAATTGAAGGGGACGTTAACGCTTGAACAGTTCAAAACGACTGCCGATCCTTTTTTGGAGGGTGTTGAATCATGGGAGCAAGTGGTAGACGCCAAAATGAATCAAATATCTGAGGTGGCCTGGAAGGATCAGACTGGGACGAAAGGAATTCGAGCTTATTTTTCCGAAGAAAATCAAATTGAAGGTCTCTCGATCCAACCGCTGCAAGCTCATGAGGACACGGATGCCAAATTCACCAAAACGGAATTTCAATTGCCGATGAAGGGAGAATGGTATGTATTCTGGGGAGGTAATGATGTGTTGTCGAACTATCATTATGAGCATGAAACCCAGCGGTATGCGCTGGATATCGTACGGACCAAAGAGCAATCCAGTTATCAAGGTGATGCAAAGGAAAATCAAAACTACTATGCTTTTGGTGAACCGCTCTATGCAGCTGCCGATGGTACTGTGGTCGATATCAAAAATGATATACCGGACAATGTACCGGGTGTCATGAATCCGGAAGAACCGGCTGGTAACTACGTGGTAATCGACCATGGCAACAGTGAATACAGCATCACAGGACACATCAAGGAAGGCAGTGTTTCGGTCAAAAAAGGAGATAAGCTCAAGCAGGGAGACCCTATCGGTGAGCTTGGTAATTCGGGAAATTCCAGTGAAGCTCATCTGCATTTCCAGGTATCGGATGGCCCGGATCTGTTCACATCTCGCTCAATTAACATTCGTTGGGCAGACCAGAGTCAGCAGTTCACTCGTGGTAACACAATACAGAGACTGCCAGAGTAATGATGGTGGCGTATCGCCCGCGGTATTGATGAGTAATTCTCTGTCAGAATGTTAGAGGTGACGAAGGCTTCTATTTTCCATTATAATATCCTCTATGATAATAGAACGATCTGAGATGATGGAGGAATAGCGATGAAACTGGAAGATGTGCAGATTGAATATGCGCGCCTTGAGGACTTGCCGAGGATTGTGGAAATTTATAATTCTACCATTGAGGGCCGTATGGCAACAGCGGATTTGGAGCCGGTGACGGTGGAGCAACGTGTTCCGTGGTTCGAGGAACATTCACCGGATCATCGTCCGCTTTGGGTGATGAAGCAGGCAGGGCATGTGGTAGCTTGGGCAAGTCTCAGCTCGTTCTATGGACGCCCTGCGTATAATGGAACGGTGGAAGTCAGTGTATACGTGGATCAGCAATGCCGCGGAATTGGGGCTGGCGGACGTTTGCTCGAAACGGTATTTGCAGCATGTCCTGCACTTGGAATTACAACCATTCTCGGATTTGTCTTCGGGCATAACGAACCGAGTCTGGGGTTATTGCGCAAGCATGGTTTTGAACAGTGGGGATATTATCCCGAAGTGGCCGTGTTGGATGGTGTGAATAGAGATCTGGCGATTTTGGGCAAAAAAATATAAGTGTCGTTCTTATTCGTAACATAAGAACACTGAAAACCTCCAACCTAAATTAATAGGATTGGAGGTTTTTTTGTCGTTAGACTATATTCTTCGCTATGTGAAAGTATAGGTTGTGCTTACACGCCAAGCTGCTGTTTAATCTCTTGAATCTGTCCCAGATGACGTTCCTCATGATAACTTGCAAAGTCAATCCATTGGGTAAGATCCATCTCACCAAATACGGGATGAGGAAAGGACTTGCTACGCAGCAGGTCAGGATCATGATCCAATGCAAAGTTATTTAACGCTTGGTGAGATTCGTCCAGATCATTGCGTACGTCTTCAAGTGCTTCAGACGCTGCTGGAGGCTGAAGATGGGGTGGTGCCTCGACGGAGCGGCTGCGGTGCAACGATAATTCATATGGTTTTTTGTCCACAGACACCGTCTGTTCCTTCTCGAGGGCTAGGCGGGCTTGTTTTCCAATTACATTTTCCATCAGATTCAGATGTCGTAGTACTTGCATAATACTCCATTGTTGGGGTGAAGGTTTTCGGTTCAATTGTTCTTCTTCGAGTCCAGAAACTGCTTCCCAGATTTGGTTGCGTATATCGTCATTACGAGTAAACATTGTGGAATCCTCTCCTTATATACAGGTTCTATGATGCGGGTAGTCTGTGTATGTTCATTACCCCAAATGTGGATGCTTATTCTATAAGCATTGAGAATGGAAGAGTGAATGCGAACCTGGGCAAGATTAGCCTTTGTTAGATGTAATCTGTGGCAAATAAAAAAAGCCGTTCTCTATGAACGGGTTCATTTCCATCCATACCAAGTCCAAAAAAAGATTGACGGGCAGGCCCCGGCAAACTATAATCGGTACAAGTAACTTGATATGTAAGGAGTCCTGACATGATATGTTAGTAATCGACGAGGTGTATCACCATACAGCATTGCAAATATCATCGTCCGATTTATTGTACCTTATCGAACGGCTGAAGGTCAAAAAAGAAAATGAGATCGAAACGCTCAAGAAAAAGATCGAACAGTTCGAACAAAAGCGTCGAGCGGAAGAGGTTGCTTATCAATCGTTGTCGCCTGTACGCAAATGGTTTGCGGGCCGCCCCGCATCCCATCATCAGGCGGTGGAGTATATGGTGCAGGTGAAGGAACGTTTTCGCAAGATGGAACAGATTCGCAGACGCATACGTGAATTGGATCAGATCGCAGAACGAATTAAGCATCCGGACAGCATTGAGCGTGACGAGATTGAGCTTGCGCCCGATACAATTCGTGAGCTCAGACAGCTTAGTGAAACGGAGGATGTACAAACATGACTTTGGAGACGTTAAGCACCGGGATTGATACGGTCTGGGTCGTACTGAGTGCAGCGATGATTTTATTGATGGAGGGTGGATTCGCCCTGCTCGAGGCTGGCTTTGTGCGTTATAAAAATAGTGTGAACATTATTATGAAGGTATTTGCTGACATTACGATTGGAACGTTGCTGTTCTATGCCATCGGTTTTGGACTGATGTATGGTTCGGACGTAGGCGGTTTTGCGGGAGTAACGGGATTTTTCCTGAATGGGGATTTGTCTCACCTGGACGTGCCAGTATCTCTGGAGACATTCTGGTTGTTCCAGGCTGCCTTTACCATTGCTGTTATTTCAATCGTTTCAGGAGCGGTAGCCGAGCGGATCAACTTCCGTGCCTACCTGTTGTATATCATATTGATGACGGCGATCATCTATCCAATTGGTGGACACTGGGCATGGGGCGGCGGCTGGCTTAGTCAGCTGGGGATGCAGGACTTTGCCGGTTCTGCTGTCATCCATGCACTCGGCGGATTCTCGGCACTGGCTGCTGCGATTATCATTGGCCCACGTAAAGGGAAGTACACGCCACTTGGCGTAAGTGCCATTGCACTCCCAAGCAATCTGCCACTGGCATCTGTAGGTGCATTTTTATTATGGTTCGGCTGGTTTGGCTTCAATGCGGGTAGTACACTCAGCGCGACGGATGTAAGAATTGGTCACATTGCCATTGTCACGATGTTATCTGCGGCTTCGGGTGGTGCAGTTACGCTGTTGTATACGTTATTCCGCTTCAATCGTTCAGATGCACCCTCGGTCATTAACGGTTCGCTTGCGGGACTGGTCGGTATTACGGCAGGCTGTGCTTTTGTTGGTGATGTAGCAGCGATATTCATTGGGGCAGTATCTGGCTTGTTGATGATGGCTGCCACTAACTGGCTGGACCGTCGGCAGATTGATGATCCAGTTGGTGCTTTCCCGGTGCATGCCGCATCAGGGATGTGGGGCACGATTGCTGTAGGTCTGTTTGCCACGGATGGTGGATTATTTATGGGCGGCGGCTGGAGGTTGCTGGGTGTTCAGGCACTTGGCCTTACAGCCCTGGTCATCTGGGGATTCGCCATGACCTGGATCGGGTTAAAGCTGATTGGCAAAATTGTGCCTGTGCGTTCGACAGAAGAAGAGGAAGATCTGGGTCTGGATATCAGCTATCATGGTGTGATGGCAGCCCATCAGGCCCATGAATTCCTGGACGGTGAGGAGCATATGCGTGCTTACCAGGAAAAATCTTCTGAACCAAATCGTTAAATGGATATAGGATGAAGAAGTAGACTGACAGGGGATGTCAGTCTCTTTTCTCTATATAAATTGAACTACACATTTACACGAGAACGTAGAGGACAGAAAGAACCTGAAGAAACGAAGAGTTCGCCTATAAGCTTTCTGCAAGAAAGCTACATCGGAAGCATACGCTATCCCCGGATTTTTACCTTTGCAAAGGTGAATCTAAAAAATTCTGAGGATAACAGCGATCGGAAGGTTGTTCTGTCATCGGAGTGGTAAGTGTAAAATATTCTTAAGTTCAATTTATATAGAAGCAGGGAAAGACGTCCGGGCGGAAGAATATACAGGTGTGAACCTGAATATGTCTCAGCATAGGTGTATTGTCAAAAGGGGAGGATCTATATGATTAAGCCAGAACAATGTGAACGTCTGACCAGGAAAGCCCGTAAAACACTTGAGGAATATGGTTTGGGAGTTGCTGCCGATCTGTTGTTATCTTCAAGCCGCTGGGGAATTCGCCTCGATGTATCCACACTGGACGAATATCGCAGGACAGGAAACTCACGTGTGGGTGGGCATCCGGATTTGCCGAGTCGCATGGAATGGCCCGTAACACAAGAAGGGGTTCCAATGACTTTCCTGGCCCAACTGAACCTGGTGGATTTGTCGCCGTATACGCCGAATGATGGGCGCGGGACTTTGCCTGAACGTGGAATGTTATACTTTTTCGTTGGCACGGATGAATCTGCTTGTCCCATTGAACATCGTGTGATTTTTGAACCGAGTTCTCATAACCTAATAAGGCGAGAGCCTGAAGGTGATACCGCGCTGGATGGAGCCCCGTTTGTTGCACATTCGGTGACTGTACTGCCTAATCTGGAGTTTCCTACATATGCATATATAGACGCCAACGCGCTGAATGAGCTCTCGCCGCCTCAGCTTGAGACCGATGAGGCCGAAGCGGAAGTGAGTCTGTATGACCGATACCTTGAATTCGAGTCGAGCTGGAATCATCCGAGTACGCTGAATTGGGGTGGAATGTTTGGATATCCTGACGGGCAGCATCCGGATGCCGAGCATCGTGCCTTGTTACAGATCGCATTGGGAGAAGAGTACGATTATAATGAGCAGGAGTGTGAGAAGAAGCTGACCAAGCATTACGGCGGTGATGAGGATCGGACATGGCAGGAACTATCCGATACACTGCTGCTGTTGAAGATAGATACACATGATGCTATTGGTTTCCAATGGTGGGATTGCGGGGAACTGCAATTTTTCATTCGCAAGTCTGACTTGGAGGCTGGACGATTCGAGCAAACGTATTGTTCGTTATACTCAAGTTGAACAAAGATTTGAAAACAAATAGGCAACAAAATGTCCTGAATCCCGTCTATATGAAGGAGGAAGGACTTTTTTTGTTCGTAGATTGTTATATAAATTGAACTAAATAATATTTACACTGCACACTCCGATGACAGAACAACCTTCCGATCGCTGTTATCCCCAGATTTTTTTGATTCCTTTTATAAAGGGGAAATCCGGGGATAAAGGCGAACGCTCCGCTTCTTCAGGTCCTTTCTGTCCTCTACGTTTTGTGTAAATGTTTTGTTCAATTTATATAGATTTGGGGTATATATAAGGGAGGGATATCTTGGTTGATAACCGATCATATGTTCTGTATAATGGGATAAAAAGGAAGTGTATCTGTTGATTCAATCTGCGTTCAAACATATTGACGTGGCCGTAACATCGTTGATTGATATATGTGATCAGTTGTCGGAAGAAGATTTGGCTTTGACTCCAATTGAAGGTAAACGGCCTGTTGGAGAATTACTAGCTCATCTGTCTGTGATCTGCCGAGCGGATGTTTATATTTCCGAAGGTGCATCGGAGGAAGAGATGGCTCAATTCTATGCAGAGAATCAGGTGCATTCGCTCGGTGAGATCAAGCAGGCTTTGATTGATAACCAGATGTATCTATACCAACGGTACAGGCAGTTTAACACGGAAGAGTTATTACATGTGACGGATTCGTACTGGGGAGCTTCCTATAGTCGGCTGGAGTGGTTACTTGAGATTATGGGGCATGTATATCATCACAGAGGACAATTGTATACGATGCTGACCCTGACGGGCAAAGAACCCGAATCAGTACTTTTTAAATAGAAATAGATAGAATACATATAAGCATGTTATAGGAAACATCATGGGTTAAAGTGGGAATAGACCGACGATACTACACGTTATACGTGAAATAACGGAGGATTCTGGTATGCAACGACATAATACATGGAATGCATTGATGGACAATACGTTGATTGACAGGTTAAAACAGATTCCTGAACTTGATCAGGCTACACGGATTGAACCCGTTATAAAGGGTTATTCAGCGGATGCTAAATTCAAAATTTTTGTCCCTGGCCAAGGCCATGTGTTGGTGAGGATATATGATGTTGCTGAGGAATGGATGAAGCAAAGGGAATATCAATGTTTGAAGAGCATGCAACAATTAGGTGTACTGTGTCCAGCAACGTTATGCACAGGTAGATTGGATGAGAAGAACGGTTATATGATTCTTAGCTACATTGAAGGCGAAGATGCTTCCGAGAGACTGCCTCAACTGAATGAACAGCAGCAGTGGGCGGTTGGCTTTGAAGCAGGAGCGCAGCTACAACTGATTCACAAGTTGCCGATGGAGGAACAGACCGAATCATGGTACATACGCAAGAGCACGAAGCATCAACGTTACGTAGAGCGCTATAAACAGTGCCCGATCGTGATGAAAGAGGATCAGGCCATTCTAACGTTTATTGCAGACCATTTCGGTTGGATGAAAAATCGTCCAGATGGATTTCAACATGATGACTTCCACCCGAGCAATCTTGTCGTTAAGCAGGATAAACTCGCAGGAGTGATTGATTTTAATCGTTATGATCAAGGGGATCCCATTCATGAATTTTTGAAGCTGGGTTTGTTTGCTTCGGAGATCAGTATTCCATATTCCATAGGTCAGATTCAGGGCTATTTCGATGGCAATGAACCGAATGAGTTATTCTGGAGATTGTATTCACTGTATACGGCTATGGCGCTGGTGTCTTCTGTGGTGTGGATTCAGCAGGTGAAGCCGGAAGAGACACATGAGATGATGAACAAGATCGAGCGTGTCCGTGAAGATCACGATGATTTTCGCAGTTTCGTCCCTCGGTGGTATACTTTGAACAGATCATGAATTATGGAAGGGAAAGGAATAATGCCGTGGCACAGCCAGCAACCATTCTGCTTGTGGATGATGAGCAGGAGATTATTAAATTGATGGAAATTTATTTTGGCAACGAGGGTTATCGGATTCTCACTGCGAATGATGGGCTTGAAGCACTGGAACAATTGAAAAAAGAGTCAATTGATCTTATTATTCTGGATGTTATGATGCCAAATATGGACGGAATCGAAGCTTGTATGAAAATTCGGGAAGAGCAGAAAATGCCGATTATTATGCTGTCCGCCAAAAGTATGGATATGGATAAAATTACAGGGCTAAGCATCGGTGCTGATGATTATGTGACCAAGCCATTTAACCCGCTTGAACTTGTGGCACGGGCCAAATCTCAGCTGCGCAGGTATCATACCTTCAATGAAGGTCGGGAGAACAAAGAGCACGAGTGGGTTATTGATGATCTGGTCATTAATACCGATACACATGAAGTTTGGGTGGATGAGCAGCCGGTTCGTCTGACTCCGCGTGAATTTGCTGTTCTTGAATTACTGGCTCGACACCAAGGTTCAGTACTCAGTATGGAACAGATCTATCGTCAGGTCTGGAAGGAAGAATTCATGGAATCGAACAATACTGTCATGGTACATATTCGCAAGATTCGTGAGAAGATTGAACTCGACAGCAAACATCCCAAGTTCATTCAGACCGTATGGGGTGTGGGTTACAAGATGATCAAACCGCAATAAACATGTACATCCACAGGATGTCATGTGACATGAACACATTCAGGGAGTTCCTATTATGAATTCAAAGTTGATTAATACAGTCCGATGGAAATTTATCTATGCATTTTTGCTGAGTGGCATATTAACTGCAGTTATTTTGTACGGAGGCAGTCAGGTGGGGCAGACCATCCTGGAAGCTCAGACGTATCCGGATTATTCCATTCCGGCCCAGGGGATTAGGTGGTTGGTGAATAATATTGGTTCGGTGCCTTTGATGATTGTGGTAGGCGTGCTCAGTTTTGTGCTGTTTTTTTTCCTGTTCTCTCGCAAGGTGATGCGAGTTCTGGATGAAATTACGGCAGGAATTCAGGAAGTTGCCAAAGGAGAGCTATCCCATCGCATCGAAGTGAAGACCTCGGATGAATTCGGAGTGGTCGCTGCAAGCATTAATCAAATGGCTGAACAATTGCAATTATCGCTTCAGGAAGAGCGTAATGCAGTTGCTGCCAAAAACGATCTGATTACGGGGATATCACATGATCTGAGAACACCACTCACTTCTATTCTGGGATTTCTGGAGTACATTGAGAAGGATCGCTACCAGGATGAGATTGAGATGCGCTATTACGTTAGCATCGCCTATGAGAAATCCCTGACTCTTCGTAAGCTGATTGATGACTTGTTTGAATATACGCGTGTGAGTGGCGGGAGTCTTCCGTTGTCTTTGCAAGCGTTGAACCTGAATTCGTTTCTGATGCAGCTGGCTGAAGAGTTTGCTCCCATGCTGGAGGATGCTGGCATGACCTACAAGATCATCGGCGGGCAAGAGCCACTATGGATAAAAGCTGCTCCGGGGGAGCTTGTAAGGGCGTATGAGAATCTGTTCAGCAATGCCATTCGGTATGGTTCGCAGGGTAAACTAATGGAGATTGGGTTGGCCCTTGAAGGTGAAGAGGCTGTAGTCCGCATCAGTAATTATGGTGAATCGATTCCGGCACAAGATCTGCCACATCTGTTTGATCGATTCTATCGTGTGGATAAATCGCGTTCCCGTGAAACGGGAGGTACGGGTCTCGGCCTGGCGATTGCCAAATCGATGATTGAATTACATCGAGGAAGTATCGTTGCCTACAGTGAAAATGGCAGAACGGATTTTGTTACCCGATTCCCTGTAACTGCTGCTCCGCCAAGTAATTACGAAGAGCAGTAATAATTAAGAATTTGGTAAGAAGTTAACTACTTCCTCATTAAGAAATATTCGGTATGCTACCTCTATTACTTATTGTTGTATAGAGGAGGATACCAAATATGAAGACCCGATTCAGTACTGTAAGACTAAGATACATATACATTGGAGGAGCAAGCGCGTTACTCAGCGCAGCGCTCCTTTTTGTCGTTTATCATGTGCTGCGATTTGCGCATAACCATGTCCTTCCTGATACAGCATGGATAACGCGTATGATGAACTGGGGAATCAACCATATCGGAACAAAGCCGTTTTTCATCTTCATTGGTGGAGCCGTATTTGCGATCTTTTTCTGGATTCGATCCCAGAAAATTGCGGAAGATCTCAGTCAACTTGCACGCGGAACAGCCGAACTTGCATTGGGCCACCATCCTGGAAGAATTGATGTTCTCAGTGGTGGTGAACTACGACAAATTGCTGCCAATCTGAATGCGATTGCGTTTCTCATGCATAAGGATCGGCTGAGCATATCAGAACCGAAACAGGAGAGAAGAGAGATAGAGGGAGCGTCTATTAAGCATGAGCAACCCGGACTTCAGCAACATATTACAGAAGACAAGGAGAATGCTGAAACTATATCTACGCAGGTGGACTTACCGATAAAACTTACTCTCTACCGTATTCAATCTTCTCTGGATGAGATCATCCAAGGGCGGTGCCAGGACGAGGTGGAAGTTCAGCATTGGGCCAAGTTGGCGTATGAACAGACATTGCTGCTTCAACATGCTCTGGAGATTACAAAACGGAATGGACAGGAACGCGTAGTTTCAATGGAACAGGTACACAAGGAGCCTGAATGTTGAAGCACAGGGGCAAGCAATGGATGTATTACATATTTGATGGAGCAGTGGTTGTCGTTTTGATGTTGGCCTTTTTCTATCTCTATCTGATTACTTATGGCGAAGGAGTGCTTCGCAATCGTCCAGAGGCTATGCAGGTGGCCTCCTCAACCATTATTACGAATGCAGAGGGGACCGAAATTTCGAGGCTGCATACGCAGACCAAAGGGTATTACGAATATGCTGATCTGAACGCCATGCCGGATTTATTAAAGATGGCTTTTTTGGCTACAGAAGATCGACGTTTCTACAACCATGATGGACTGGATTTCATCGGTCTCGGCAGGGCCATAGTGCAAGATATTATACATATGAATCTGAGTCAGGGAGGAAGCTCCATCACGCAGCAACTGGCAAGAAATCTGTACTTGAATGGGGATAAAACGTTGAGTCGAAAGGTGAATGAGATGTCCATTGCAATGGCTCTTGAGAAGAAATACAGCAAGGATGAAATTCTGGAAATGTATCTGAATCAGATCTACATGGGACGCCAGCAGTATGGTGTAAAGGCGGCAGCCTGGCGGTATTTCGGAATTAAGGATATGCACCAGTTGGAACTATGGCAGATTGCTACATTGGCCGGAATGCCAAAAGGTCCATCCATATACAATCCAGTAGATCATCCTGAACTTTCCAAACAAAGACGTGCCGTTATCCTTGGACTCATGCATGAACAGGGACTAATTACACGAAAGCAGATGCTCAAAGCCCGTGACGTCGATTACACGCCGCCTGAAACCGTATTGAATGCAACAACTTCACCGGGCTTGAGCAAGCCCGCATATGTGTCTGCCGTGGATGCTGTGATTCAGGAGGCTTCTCGGCTCACAGGTAAAAGTGAAGCGGAGATTCAATCGGCAGGTTGGGTTATTCAAACCGGGCTAGACCAGCAGGCACAACTGGCGATGGAAGAAACATTTGCAGACACTACCCGATTCCCCGATGATCGCCAAGACGAGCTAGTCCAGGCAAGTATGGTTATTATCGATCAGCACAACGGTGAAGTGAAAGCGATGATGGGTGGACGTAATCCCTTAAAAGGGGGCATCAACCGGGCGATTATGGATGCAAGGCAGCCAGGCTCTTCTTTTAAACCGATTATTGCATATGGCCCTGCGTTGGAGTCGGGGAAGTTCAAGCCAGAGAGCATACTACCGGATAAACGCATGCAATATGGCAGCTATCAACCTTCCAATCTCGGTGGGTGTTACAGTGGTTCAATAGCCATGTCCCAAGCCTTGCAAAAGTCCATCAATGCCCCAGCCGTATGGCTGCTTCATGAGACAAGGCTAAACGATGCACATCAATTTGCGGCACGACTCGGTATTGAACTGGGGAAAGAAGATCTAAACCTCTCGATTGCTTTGGGAGGTGTGCATCAGGGGGTGTCACCAATGAAGATGGCACAGGCCTATACGGTGTTTGCGAATAATGGCAAGTTGAATACAGCCCATCTGATACGCCAGATTACAGATTCCCGTGGACGAACAATATTTGCTCATATGTCGGAAAATAAGCAGGTAATCTCTTCTAGCACGGCGAATGCCATGACTAGAATGCTGCAAAATGTAGTCAGTCAGGGGACGGGAAGCCGTGCACAACTCGGTCAGCACAAGGTAGCAGGGAAAACGGGAACAACACAGGCTGCATTACCTGGTGTGGGAAGAGAGGGCAATCGGGATCTGTGGTTTGTGGGCTATACGAGTAACTGGACTGCGGCGGTTTGGATGGGATTTGATCATACAGATACAGAACATTATATGAGGTCAGGAAGTGGTGTTGCAGCGGAGTTGTTCGCAACAGTGATGGGACGTGCTACCCAATAGAATGCAAGAGAGAGAACGGAGTCCAGACGGTTCTTTCCTTCTCTTGGATAACACAGTATGTAGCCTCTAATGTATAATATGTATCTTATCTATCGTAAACGGAGGCTGAAATGAACTATAAATATAGGAACTCGGAACTGGATACAAGCTCGCTGCAGCCTAAAAGTGGTATCAGACCGGAACGGCCTGGCATCTCTGGATTAGGCGGATGGCTTATTTTAATTCAGATTGGCCTGTGGGTCTCACTGGCGCTTCTGATCGCGGATATGTCGCAGGTAAATGTCATTATGGATCCGGTAAGATGGGAGGGTGTCCGTGGTGTCGATCCGGAACTCTATACTGAGGGAATACGCCCGCTCCTTTGGTTCGGAGTCATAAGCAGCGTCATTTTACTAATGATTGTTATCTTGAATCTCGTATTGTTGTATAAGAAAAAGAAACAGTTTCCACGCATGATGATTGTGCTGTGCATTGTGAATGTATTCATTGGAATCATGACATGGATTATGATCGCACGAATTGAGATTCCGAGAGAACAGCATGTGCTCGATCCAACATCAGCATTTAATTTGACGATACGATCCATTCTGACGTGCTGTATCTTCATTCCATATTTCCTGAGGTCGGTACGTGTGAAGAATACGTTTGTGAAGTAAATAGACTTCTTTGATTGTCTCACTGCACTATAGTGCTCTATAGGGTAGTGACACGTAAGGCCCGTAGATATACAAGATTTTATCCTGTATGCTAACGGGCCTTAAGTGTGCTGATATGTGAAAAGAATAATCATTTCGATGATGATTTTGTCCGCAGTGAGGCGGGAATTCGGCGTATCATCTGGTTTAATACCTCGGAGAGCACAAGGCCTACGGCAATAGCGCCGGATAACATGAGTGCTTTGGCGGCCATCTCCATAGCGGCACTGTAGTCATTTTGCACAAAACTTCGCATCGCATTATACGCCAGTCCACCAGGAACCAGAGGAATGATGCCTGCAACGCTGAAGATGATGACGGGTGCGCGAAACATGCGAGAGAATATCTGGCTGATGACACCTACGGCTATGGTCGCTGCAAGTGTAGCAGGCACCGCATCCGCTGCATATTCAAGTACGATATAGATAATCCAGCCGATCATGCCGACAAATCCACCATGGAGCAGCATGCGCCGTGGTGCGTTGAAGATGATCCCGAACGCGGCTGAAGCGACAAAACTGGTTAAGGCTTGTTCAATAAAATGGAGCATATCCTGCATTCCTCCGTCTTACATAAAAAGTGAAAATACAACTGCAATACCGGTACCTATGGCAAAAGCAGTCAGAAATGCCTCGGCTCCCTTGGATAATCCGGATACGAGATGCCCGGCCATCAGGTCGCGTACAGCATTGGTAATCAGCAGCCCCGGAACCAGCGGCATAACCGAACCAATAATGATTTTGTCCCGTTCATGACCCACTCCCATATAGATCAGGAGAAAAGCGAGTATGCCAATAACAAAGGATGCCGTAAGCTCGGCAAAGAATTTGACCCGTACCAACTGGTGAAAGGCAATAACGGCTGCATAACCTATGCCCCCACAGATCAGCGCCGGAAGAAAGTCGCTCCAGCCCCCGCCAAACATAATGGTAAAACAACCACTGGATAACGCTGCGGCCGTAAGCTGCACAGCCGTTGAATAGGAGGAGGGCTTGCCTTCGATCTGTACCAACAGATCATGGGCTTCCTGAGCGGATAGCTCACCTTGTCCAATGCGGCGGGAGACCGCATTCACCTCGGACACCTTGTCCAGATCCGTTGTACGCTCAGAGATGCGAATCAGCTTGGCGGGTTCGGTTGCATCAACAGAGAAGAAGATGCCTGTCGGGACAACGTAACTGTGCGAATGGGGTAAACCCAGCGCCGCCGCCATACGTTTCATCGTATCTTCCACACGGTAGGTTTCACCACCGCTTTGCAGCATGATTTTGCCTGCGAGCAGACAGATGGCAATCACGCGGGATTGTTCAGTAGGGTTGCTGCCAATCATACCCGTCTCGACTTGTGATACGGGTGATGAATCATGACGTATGTATTCCAACCGGATCAAGCTCCGTTTCATATGAGATATGGGGTGGTGCGACACCATTGTATCATATTTCACACGCTCGCAAGGAATCATACCGCACCATAGCCGAGACCATAAAAAAGCTTCGTTCCCAAGACTTGAAGATCTCAGGAGCGAAGCTTCTTGGAACAGGTTCGGATATAGAAGTACAATGCCACTACATCAACAGTGTGATAACCAACAATTCATACAGCACAAGCGGCAAAATCGTTGGTCCAAACAAGGCACGCGGTTCAGGATATCCATGCATCGGGGTGACCTGGAGATACAAAATCCCCCGGTCTGCACTGATGATGACACCTTCCCACACTTGCCCATCGATATTCTGGACTTGTACCTTCTTGCCTATATGCTGCCGGGCTGTATGATGAAGCATATTCCGCACACCTTGCACGGATTGAAGCATCGGTTGATTGGCTTGATACACGACACGCGTGGATGGCGTGGATGTGGATTCAGACATGATGCACAACCCTTCCTCAAAATAAGTTCTTACTTCAAGGTATGCATCTGCCTATAAAAGGTGATTACACAAACGCCATCTCAAGGCTCCCGCGTCCATTTTCATAGGCGACTTTGCCCAATGCTCCATTCACAAAGGTGAGCTGGGGCGGAACATGGCCGAGATCCACATCGTACAGTACAGGGACATCCAGATCCCCAAGTGCAGAGGATAGGGCATCGGTAAAATTAAAATCGGCGGTATCGGAATAACCGGCAGGTCGGCCAAACATGAAACCTTTTACACCTGCAAACCAGCCAGCCTGTTTCATCTGCCACAGATGACGGTAGATATCCCCCGCGTTCATCTCACAGCTCTCCAGATACCAGATGGTTCCTTCGTCTGCACAATACTGATCCAGATATGATGCCACGGGTGCATACGGCGTACCAATCAGACAGGTGATCGTATCCATACATCCGCCGATCAGCCGACCTGAGAACGCCACAGCGGTGTCTGCATCTTCCGAGTGGCTGAGCTGTTTCCATTGCGAAGGTGTATCCAGGTTAAATCCAGGCAATTCCGGTTTCCATGCCGATTGATAATGTGTGGAAGACGATTGTGTGATCTGTCCGCCGTATTTGGTCTGTAACACATCAATCCAGCGGGCAGTCACGGGATCGAGGGCGTTTGATCTTAGATCAACATAGTTGGTGCCATGTGCGGATGCTGTTCCGGTGATCAGGGTATAGGCGAACAGGAACGTACTGATATCCGAATATCCCATGACCCATTTGGGCGGTAATGTTTTCAAAGCTTCCCAATCCAGCAGGGGGAGGATATCCATCAGAAATTCTCCGCCCCATGGAGGGATAATGGCTTGAATATTTGGATTGCGGAAAAACTCATTCATCTCTTCGGCGCGTTCCTCTTTGGAGCCACTCACACATTTGGTGTTGTGGCGGAGCGATGGGCTTTCCACCACGCCAAAACCAAGGCGCTCCATATTACGTTTGCTCTCCTCAAGATAATGGTATAGGGATTCGCCTACACCGCTGGAGGGGGCTGCCACACCGATCATGTCCCCTTGCGCGAGTGGTTGCGGATAACGGATTGAACGATTATTCATTGTGGAAACACCCTTTCTTGTGAGCATTGCTCATCTTCATGAATATTTCCATTATATAGATTAATCCGATTATTGAAAGCACGTTGTGTTCAGATTAAGGGTTCACAGGAATCTCCAATGAGAATGGTGACTTGATTTTCATCGGATAGGTGGAGATGTTCATCTTCACTTCACCTTTTAATTTGGCTCCATTTTCGATAGTAGAAGAAACAATCGTATGACTATCATCCGTCCCTTCCCCACTACTCCAACTGGTTCCAGGAACCTCATATGACTTCCCTTCACTGTCTTTAACATTTCCGAAAGAGAGAACGAACCCACCTTGCATACTGCCAGCAACAGAGAAGTCAATAATTAAATCGTTGCCTTCAACCTTGCTGCCAACCATCTTCAATCCAGGAGGACCACCTGTAATCTGACGTGACTTCAGATCAAGTGAAAGATTCAGATCCTTTTTGTCCAATCCCGAGAAGCCAGATCCCTGCAAGGTCAGCTTTTTCGGTATGGAGAAGTACATGCTTTCGAAGTATATGGAACGTTCATCCTCACCGGTTGAGGTATCTGTTCTCCACGCGCGGCCTTGCTCATCAACCAGTTGAAGATCGCTGAGGCCAAATACCTTCTTGGTATTTTTAGGATCAAAATTCACATCAAGCACAAGACGTGTTGGATACATAGTAGCCTGTTTCACATCAATACGCTGTCCATCCACTGTTAACGTCTGATTCACAGGAATGACCTTTTTCATGCCTTTGGTAAGATTCTTGTCTACCGGGAACGTTATTTTCCACTTTTCTGCACGCGTTGTATCTCTGGCCTTAAACACGACGCTCAGCTCTTCAGGAGGAGAGGTTCCATCCGAGAAGATCACGTCTATCATATTCTCATTCACATTCTCGTCTGGTGAAGGTGTTGGATAAGCGTGAGTAAACGCAACTGGAAGATCTTTACCGTTCTCATCGAGCAGATCAATATCATAGTTGAATTTCTCGGGATCTTTCATGCCTTTCATCGTGTAAAAAATAACCATACGTGACTCGTCTGTGATAATGCCATCAACGGTCAAGGAAGTACCATCATGCTCGTCGGTGACACCGATCTTCTGCAAGAGAGACTGATCGATCGCCATCATTAATCCTTTGTCCTGGCGAATCATACTCACAATGCCCTCCATTCCGGGCAATTGCTCTACAAAGGACGCAAAGGCGGGAGAGACGCGGATACAACCGGTAAACAACAGGATGAGGGCAGCTGCCGAGATGGAGCTCATATACCAGCGCAGCAGGGACTTTCGCTTACGGGCAGCCTGGCGGATTCCGGACTGCACAGCCTGATAGGCAGCATCCGGTACAGGCATGGTTTCGTACTCCGTCTTTTGAGTATTCAGACGTTCTTCCAATGTGTCGAATGAGTTTTGTTCATCCGTCATGAGGATACATCTCCTTTCGTTTCAAGTTGATCACGGAGCTGTCCGAGTGCCCGATGTAATCGGGATTTTACAGTTCCGGTCGGGATGTCGAGAATATCGGCAACTTCAGTTAAGGAGAAACCTTCGAAATAACTCAGAATAATAATCTGTTTGCAATCCCGGTCAAGAGTGGAGACGGCGGCAGCAAGATCGGGGTCCGCAGGACGATCCCAACTGCTGGATTCATGAATCTCGGTGACGGGACGGAAACGACTTTTGCGTTTGCGTTCGTCTGCACAGTAGTTGAGCATAATGCGGATGAGCCAAGTGCCAAAGTAGGAGGGCTCTTTTAATTTTTTGAGTTGACGGAACGCTCTGAAGGTTGATTCCTGAATCGCTTCGAGCGCATCACCTTCGTTATGCAGATAGGCATAGGCGATACGGTACAGTCGGCTCTGATGTAATTCCATTAAGGCTGCGAAAGCCTCGGCATCCCCTTTTTGTGCGGCGATGGTGAGATGAGTAGGGGTCACATGGCTCCTCCTTTCATGGATATGTTGAGTATTAGACCGTGTAAGGCTCCAAACGGTTCTTATTTTCTGAAAAAAATGTAATCGAACAACAAATAACCGTCAGACCTCCTCTTTGTACTCCAAAAAGAGTTCTGGCGGTTATTTATGTTTTCACTCTAGCTGATCATTATTGCTGTTGCGCTGTTACGGCTGCTCGCAGACATGAAGCTGTAGATGTGTTACCACGTTCAAGTGAAATCTCCAGTGCGGTCTGGCCTGCTGAGTTTAGCGCGTTTGGATCAGCTCCATGCTGAAGTAACATCTCGATAAGTTCGATCTGATCCGTATGAAATGCAGCGGAGTGCAACGCATATTGTCCATCGCTGTCCAGAATATTCGTGGATGCCCCATGTTCGAGTAAAAGTTGGATAACTTCTGGTGAACGTTCTCCGGCAAGTGCGGCATGCAGTGCAGTATTGGACGGAATAAAGGAAATCTTGGAATGAGAAAGGGCGTTAACATCCGCTCCATGCTCCAGAAGAAGACGAACTACTCCTGCTTGTCCATAATGAGAGGCATATCCCAGCGGAGTTAACCCTTCCTGATTTTCAGTATTGGTGAGTTCCGGGTGAGAAGCGAGCAATAATTGCAGGTTGGCCACATCTCCAGACTGTGCAGCCTGAAATAGTTGATTAATTTGTTCTGCATGATTCATAAGGAATACCTCCATCTGATGAGATAATGTAATTATAGATGTTCCTCTTCAGAGGTTCTTCTTCATAATCACCTTTTTGCCCGCAGCTGGGAAGGAGAGCTATGGAAGCGTCTAGTGAATAATGAACTGAACGAACCGAGGCTCTCGAAGCCCACATCATAACAGATATTGGTGACAGACCTGTCCGAATCAAGCAAAAGCTGATTCGCAGCCAATAGTCTACATTCAGTCAGATAACGATGGGGTGAAGTACCAAACAACTTTTTATAACTGCGTAGAAAATGATTCACGGATAGTTGTGCAGCCGCTGCTGTCTGTTCTAGCGTTAACGGCTGATCATAGTAGGCGGAGATATACTCATGCCCGATATAGACTCTTCGGTACAACTCTTCTCGGGTTGAACGTCTGATCATATCCAGTTCGTTGATCTCTTGCTGAACGTTACGGTGTAGATCCAGCATGTGAACAGCAAGCTGATGAAGCTGCTCCGCCATTGCCCAGGAGTCCAGCCTGTCTTGACTGTAGAAATTCCGCAAATGATTCAGGGCTGCGCCAAGCCGATTATCCATCGCGTATGTACGTTCTACCCATTCCATCTTGCTTGAGGGTGAATAACTATACGGCTCATCAAGTAGCCGAAGATCACTGGTCATTAGATTCCGACCGATCTCTTCCACATAACCGGGAGGAAAGAAGATACAGAAGGATTCAACTGGAGTAGATGAATCAATGTGAAGACTATATTCCTGGCCCTCATTCAGAAGCAGATAGTTCTCATTATTGACTGCGAAGTGACCGCGTCCCGCTTCATAGAGCGTTTTTCCGTTACGGAATGTTTTCAGTGATAGCGAGCCGCTGCCTTTCCAATCGAATTGGGAACTCGATTCATGCAGAATGAAGGGTACAGGTTGAGGAAGAGGAATCTCCAACACTTGCAAGCACCTCCAAGCTTAATTCTGGTTATACAGCTTCTTCACAGCTTCCAGCCCAGGCACGGCAAAGCAGGCGAGTGGAGAGGGCAGATCATTCAATGGGAACCAGCCGATCTCACCGATGGCTCCGCCTTCTTCCAGATTATGAGCATGACCGCCAATCACCTTGGTGGAATAGAGCACGGATATCCAATGTTCCTTCTGCTCTGGCTGGATCGTCTCCGCCGTGCAGAGCAGACTGTCAATGGCGATATCCAGATTCACTTCCTCCTTGATTTCACGGATGACGGCAGTTTCCAGTGATTCATAGGGATCGACTTTCCCGCCAGGAATACTCCAAGTGTGCTGTTCGGGCTGACGATTCCGCCAAGCGAGAAGCACTTCGCCCCGTTCATTCAGGATGACCGCACCTACGCCGATGCGAGGTGAAATTTCAGATTCACCTTTTGGAACAGAACTTAATTCCGACATTGACAGCGCAGCTTGTTCGTTCCCATTACGTTGTGAAAAACCACCCGCGTCCATTTCCCCAGATTGAGGAGTGTGAGTAGACTGGAATGACAATGGAAGCCCAGACTGTGCCGACCATTCTTCCGCAAGGATACTCATCGAGATCAGGTCATAATGCATGCCATCCCGCAAAACTGCTGAACGCTGGCGACCCTCTTCCCGGAATCCAGCTTTTAGGTACGCACGTCTAGCGGCTTCATTGTATTCAATGACTTCCAGCGCAATCCGGTTCAGGTTCAATTCGTGGAATCCATATCGAAGAATCAGAGCAAGGGCATCACTGCCGTAACCTTTACCCCGATCATTTTCTTCGCCGATGCCAATGGCAAGACGAGCGGAGCGATTGTTCCATTCAATCCGGTAGAGGGCTGTGAATCCAATGAATCGGTTACCCTCCAGTGTACGTAATGCAAATTCAAATCCGTTGTCTCGGCGGACAGAGGAGGATCCTGTCTCATCCGGCGTTAACGGAATAGCGATATCAGTATCCATGTTGCGCAAATATTCATAATCATCTGTGAAGCGGGAGAGACGCATGCAATCTTCCGGGCATGGGGCCGCTAATCTGACTTTGGATCCTTGAAAACCATTTAAATGACGTGGAGACATGTTGCACCTCTTTTGTTCGATATGAAATCAATCGTTTCTCCCCATTATACTACGAACAGGAGCGGATACCGAAAATTGGCACAAAACGAGCTACACTCAGGGGAAAAAATCATAAAAAAAAGCAGCCGTTTCGGGCTGCTTGTACATTCATTATTTCAGATCATTCAATAAATTCTTCATTTTTTTGTAATGTCCACTGACCCGATCAACCATGTAGTTATACATGAGCTGATTCTCCGAAAGATTCGCCATTTCCTTGTCAATGTCAACGTTATTGTTGTTATTGTTCATGGCTGTTTCGTTGTTCTCGACAATTCGGTACTGTACGATCGAAGAATTGGGATCACTGATAGGAAAGTGTTTGTCATGAGTCCGCTTCATGGCGAGCTGATCTGTTTTGCCATTTTCAACGATACGTCTCAACTCTTCCTGAAACTCTACCGTTTTCTTTTTGTAGTTGGGCGTGTCTGCATTGGCTATGTTGTTGGTAATGGCATTGTGCTGTGCAGTAAGCGCTTGTAACAGTGATTCGTTACGTCTTGTCGTATTCGTTTCGATCACGGGCTCAGTCTCCTTCACTGTAGATTGTACAGTTACTTCTATAATAAGAAATAAAGTTGCACACTGTCAACATAACAAAGAAAAAGACAAGCACATGCCGGAGGTCCCCCATAAAGAAGAACCCTGCCTTCATGAAATCTTGTCTTAGATTTTGCCCTTGTGGATCAGCGTTGAACAACCTCTTTAAGAGGGACGATTAATATTTTTGCCGTAATAGATCTCGTCCATCTCCAGCTTCAGCCACTCCGTAATCTCCTGTTGTTCCTTCTTGCTCAGCTTATCTTTGGTGTACCCAAACAGATAATTGTCGAGATCAAATTCCCTCAGTTTACATTTGGTGTGAAAAATGTTCTCCTGATAAACGTTCACGTCAATCATGTCAAAGCTGCTCTTGATCTCATCCGGAATATAATTCTGAATCGAGCCGATCTCATGGTCAATGAACAGCTTGCGTCCGCTCGTATCCCGCGTAAAACCACGCACCCTGTAATCCATCGTCATAATGTCCGTATCAAAGGAGTGGATCAGATAATTCAGTGCCTTAAGCGGTGAGATCTCACCACAGGTGGAGACATCAATGTCCGCACGGAAGGTACTAATACCTTCACTAGGATGAAATTCAGGGTAGGTGTGCACAGTGATATGGCTTTTATCCAGCTGCATGACAACGTTATCGGGCAGAGGGCCGGGAGATTCATCGAGTGATTCTTCAGGGATCTCCACGATTGGACCTTCGGAGACAAGCATCGTCACACTCGCACCTTGAGGCACGTAATCCTGCTGGGCAACATTAAGAACGTGGGCTCCGATGATGTCGGAGACGTTGTTCAGAATTTTACTCAGCCGTGCGGCGTTATACTGTTCATCAATATATTCAATGTAAGCTTCGCGTTCATCTTTGGTTTTGGTATAACAAATATCGTACATATTAAAGCTGAGCGACTTGGTCAGGTTGTTAAATCCATGCAGTTGAATGCGCTGCTCTGGCGTAATTGTCATGGTTGCAGTTCCCCTTATCCCATACGACATATCATCGCAGTTATAATACTACTTATACCCAACCTGCCTCGAAAAAAAACATATGTACGTCATTCAAAATACGATTCCCCTCTGATGAAAGCTATGCATGAATGGACTTCAGATGATCTACATTTTTTCAGAATGAAGAATCGTCGAAGTCCGCAATATCGTTCATGCGCTCATCCTCAGCTACAGATTGAATATCCTCTGAAGTGACACTGATGATTGTATAGTCCTCGTTCTGCTGTTTCTTCACGGCTTTTTCCTTCACAAAACGGGGGCTGCCTTCTCCGGCATCTTCGTCATAGACGAGCAGAAGACCGTCGCTTTTACGCAGCAACAGGTCATCCCGTGCAGTGAACTGCCAAGGCCCGATATAAGGTTGATTGCTAATCGCACCGTAATAGTCCACACCCGAGAGGATGGAACGGTAATACTCCTGCTTGTCTTCTTTCCATTGCTCCTCAGGGTTCTGAAAGGCAGTGATAATCGACAGTTTCAGATGTGGATACGTCTTCTTCAGATCAATGACCACTTCGCAGGCCCACAGATCCACACCGTATTGCCCCGGCGTCAGCACCCATTCCAGACCATCCTCGACAAGTGGAGTGAGGCGGGAGGAGATGGCTTTTTTGATAAAAGGAATACCTTCATGCTTCTGTCCAAAAATTTGCAATTCATGTGCCCGGTAACCGGTGATCAACAGATTTTTCAGTGTCCGTTCCTCCTTTCAGGCATGATCCATGAATCAGCCGATTCTCTATAAAGAAACAGTTATTTCACAGGTGGAGTTTCTGCACGGAACGGATACAGGAATGGCTTTGGAATATCCGTTTCGAATGACATTAACTCATCCGTTGTGGGATGGATAAATGAGAGTATACGTGCATGAAGTCCGAGACGGCCGAGATCTCTTGTACGTGCACCATATTTTCTGTCACCGGCAATCGGATGTCCGAGATCTTCCATATGCACACGAATCTGATTTTTGCGGCCTGTCTCCAGACGCACTTCCAGCAGGGAGAACTCACGGTTCGACTTCAGACGTTTGTAATGTGTGATGGCATGTTGTCCATCATTCGGACGAGAGCTGGAATACATTTTCAGCGTTTTGGTTTCCTTCAACCAGGAAGAGATGGTACCTTCTTCTTTGGCTACCGAACCTTCAACAAGGGCAACGTAGACGCGGTCCTGTACATTTTCTTTCCAGTTGTTTTGCAGCTTCTGCTGCACCTCTTCACTTTTGGCAAACATCATCACACCCGACGTATCCCGATCCAGACGATGGACAACAAAGATCCGGTTGAGCGGATTGGTGCGGCGCACATGCTCTGTTAGTTGGCGATAAGCCGTCAGGTCATCTGTCTTGTCAGCGGCAATGGACAATAGTCCGGCTTCCTTACGGATCACAATGATATCATCGTCTTCATGCAAAATGTTAATACCCGTCAAGGAAGGAGCAGCGACTGCACCTTCTTTTCGAATGTAGACAATCTGACCTGGCGTCAGCGCTTCATTAAACTTGGTTACGACCTTCTGATCCACGGATACCTGTCCACGACCCAGAATGGACTTCACTGCGTTCCGTCCTGATTTCAGATGCTGCAACAGGAAATTCAACAGTTCGTCCGGTTCGGTTACTTTGTACTGGCGTGGTGGTTCCTGCTTGCGATAGTAGGAATTGCCTGGTCGTTTAGATGCGCTGGCATTTTTGGGTTTGTTACCTCCAGCTTTCTTGGGTGCACCCGATGATTTTGCGGTTATTGGCTTCTTATTCTCCTCCGTATTGCGTGATGCGGAAGCACCTGATGTTTTGGCAGATGAGAAGTTAGACTTGCCGGAACGTGCTGTAGATGAACCTGCGTATGTTTTTCCCTTGGCCGAGGCCGATGTTTTGCCTGTTGGACGTTTGCGTTTATTCATGAATAATAATCTCCTTCTGAACAGCCTGTACCGCTTGTGTGCATACGATCCGTTCATTTCGTTATGCAGTTCAATATACCACTAACAGTCGACAAATAAAAATAGGTTCATGGAATCTGCTATACATCCAATCCGAAGAGTTGTGAGATTCATAGGATATGTTATCCCATAGCATTGGAGGTGTTACTCATGGGCGTGTTTCTCGATATGAGAACTTCGATGAACTCGGCAACCGTAGGACAGCCCGGTTTATCTCTAAGTCCATCCCCGGAAGCATTCGGCGCAATTGGTCTTCAGACCCAAGGTGTGGTGAACCCCATTATTACGTTGAACGGGACAGTAGGTGTTACGGGAGAACTGGGAGATACCTTTGTTGTGGAGCTAGTACGGGGATTCCTATATGATCCTTTCTATGTGATCTACCGTGCTGAAGGTACGATTGGACAGAATGGCGGTGCCGAATTTCATTCGTTCACTGCTCAGGATCTGTCTGCACCACCAGCATTGGAAAGTGTGTATACTTCGTTCATCTCGGGCGTGTCCACAGCAGTAAGAACCGGGCCGGAGATGTTATACGGTATTGCAGCCACCGGTTAGTAGTGAAAGGCGAAATATAACAGGCAGAGTGCTTCGTCATCACTTCTGTTGACGGCAGAGTTCGCTTCATACCCCAGAGACGCAAGACAATGTAGTGATAGGTTTCGACTAGCGCTCAGCAAGAAACCCCTGGCTCAAGAAGTCGGGGGTTTTTGCCGTACAAGCATCTGCACGTTTCAATACAACTCACGAATCTAAAGTTTGGAACTGTCCAGGATCAGTTGGCACGGCCTTTCAGAATGATGTTGTTGGCTTTGCCAAAGTCGATGGCAACTTTGCCTGCGAGTGCAGCTGTTCGTTCCGCAAGGATAACCGCATTGACGCCACAGGAGAAGAGAGCGACATCGAAGGTATGTTGATTAATCTGAATCCAGTACAGCGTTTCATCCATTTGATCATAGCTGTCGAAGGGCAGGGCAGTCACAATGTTCAGATTATACGGATCACGTTCGAGCATGACACGCAGTGCCTCAATCTCACGAGTAACGAGTAACACACGCTTGCCTGCAAGCATCTGCCAGAAACGCGGGTTCTGCACCAGTTCCCGATTAACACAGGCATGACAAGTCATCGGAGGAGAGATGCCAAAGTGTGCAAATACCATGTCGGTCAGGGGTCTTTTGAGATAATCCGGAGCATTAATGGTGCTGTCACCACGAGGAAGAATGCCCACGATATCGGCACGTTGCAAGGAAGCGGCGACTTCATCCCGTAGTTTCGGGTTGGGCAGACGAAGTCCCTTTTGCCCTAGGTTGGCTTTCTTGGCCCAACGCTCCTGAAGGACTTGTTCGGTGGGCCATACGGTTTCTTGAGACATGACGATATTCTCGCCATCACCGACTCTTACAAGAGACAGCGGTCGGTGTTCCAGAAGTGCCGCTTCGAGCTGATCAAGCACACCTTCCATTTCAAGATAGATCGAATTCATTCGATGGGTTGCCTCCTTTGAAAATTGAACTGTTCTATTCTATGTTGCGACTACAGTTACGATATGTACGTTCGACCCGAAGGGCGCCATCATTGGTTGTATATCAATCTATTTATAGGAAAGTTAGTACATCTGTCGGTACCGCTTCTATCAACGTTTCATACGTTATAGAGTGCTGGATTCACAAGCGAGATGTCGCTTGTAAGCGATCAGATAGATAGAAGATGGTCTTGGTAGGAAGACGGCATCAAAACTATGAAAACAGTCTGTATCCGACAAACGGAACTTGCAGCGTACATGAGGAGGAGTGTTATGTCCAGGAAAGTTGTGATTGAGATTAACTTTAACAATTACGGAATGGACCCGCAGCGATTGACGCGGGAGTGGCTGGAGCGTCGGATGGGCATCTTCCGCACGTTCACATTGCATTGCCTGAAGGCGCAGACGAATCAGGATTTCCTCACAGTGGTGAAGTTGTCCAAGGAATCGGGGGAATTAATGCAGGAGATTCTGGCGGATCAGGAGCCGCTTCCTTCCAATATTCGTTTTGGAACCAATATCGAGAGTGTGCGTGCCATTTTGGCGTTTGCCAAAGGTACGGAGCAGCTATATATTGCCCGTCTGGATTCGGATGATCTGTATCATAAAACCTTTGTTCAACAGCTCTACGATATTCAACCACAGCCGCAGACGATGGCACTGATCAACCAGAACGGATATCTGTGGGACAGTGTGAATAACGAGATGGCCCCAGCGTTTCACCGTTCTCCGCAATTCTATGTCTACTTATATCAGACAGCCGAATACGCAGCAGGATACCGGGTCAAGCTTCCGGGCAGAGGTACACATGGCAATGTCATTGAACTGCCGCACGAGCTGCTTGCTCCGCGCAATTATGTCAACATCGTACATTCGAGCAATACTTCAACCAAAAAGGTACCGCCCAAAGACCGGTTAAGCCGGGATGAGATGGCACAGGTACTACGCGAATTCATGATCTGATCAGGGAGGGATTCATCCATGATTCAAGGACAAACGATTCTGATCACCGGAGGAACGGGCTCCTGGGGTCAAAAGCTGACTGAGGTACTGCTGGAGCAGAACCCGGCTGAGATTCGCCTTCTGTCACGTAATGAATACGCCCAGATTGCGATGCAGCGAGAGTTCAACTATGATCCGCGTCTGCGATTCATCATTGGGGATATCCGCGATTATCGGGCAGTGGAAGATGCATGCAGAGGTGTGGGTGTGCTCTTCCATCTGGCTGCACTGAAGCATGTTCCGGTCTGCGAGGACCAACCTGATGAAGCGTTCAAGACCAATGTAATCGGGACCCAGAATATTATTCGGGCTGCGATACGTATGAAGGTTGCCAAAGTCATCGATGTGTCCACCGATAAGGCGGTAGATCCGATTAACGTATATGGCATGACAAAGGCTTTGGGTGAAAAAATGATGATCCGTGCCAACTGGCTAAGTGAAGGTACCCGGTTTGTCTGCATCCGCGGGGGCAATGTGCTTGGAACCAGCGGCAGTGTCGTGCCCTTGTTCCGTCGTCAGATCAATGAAGGCAAAAGCCCGACCATTACGGATATAGGCATGACCCGTTTTTTCCTGACGCGTACCGAAGCTATACATTTACTTCTTAAGGCGGCTGAGGCGGCTGTGGGCGGAGAGACTTTTGTGATGAAAATGAAAGCTTCCAAGATGACGGAACTTGCATCCGTCATGTTGGAACAGGCAGGTCGTCCATCCTTCGATTATAAGGTGACGGGCATACGTCCAGGCGAGAAACTACATGAAGTGCTGATCTCGCCCTATGAAGCGCCGCGTACGTACCAATACGATGCACAGTATTATGTCATCCTGCCGGAGCACAAGGACAAGAGCCTGACGGATCAGTACAGCAGTCTGCCACGTGTGAACTTCTCCGAGTATCGCTCGGACAGTGCCATGATGAACAAACCAGCGATTGCCCGGTTTTTGCGTGCAGGTGGCTATATCGATTAGGGTGTGTCTCAAAACTCGTTCGGAGTTTTCAGACACACCCACCGAGGGGAGGCGGAGCGTTTGGAGGTGGAAGGAATGGAAGAAAACCATCAACACAACCAGCACGAAGGTAATGAAGAGTTACAGCAACGTACCCTAATACAACATATTAATGACCGCTCCCTAAAAGCTGTTGTCATTGGTCTCGGTTATGTTGGTTTACCCATGGCTGTAGAGATGGCACAGGCAGGTTATCAAGTCCACGGGATTGACATCGATACTTCCAAGGTAGCCAAGCTGAACGCCGGGAATTCGTATGTCATAGGTATAGAAGATGATGTTGTGCAGTCGCTTATACAGGCTGGATTATTCACGGCAAGTACCGATTATGCAGCGGTAGCACAGGCCAATGTGATTGTAATCTGTGTGCCCACTCCGCTGACTGCCGAGCATCAACCGGATATCTCGTATATTTCGGCCGCGGTGGATGGCATGACTCCGTATTTGCAGGAAGGCAGCCTGGTTATATTGGAAAGCACGACCTATCCGGGCACAACGGAGGAACGCGTGAAACAACCGATTGAAGCGGCAAACGGCTGGCGAGCTGGAGAACAGTTCTACGTCTGTTATTCTCCAGAGCGGGTAGATCCGGGCAGTGTGCATTATGGTGTGAAAAATACCCCGAAGATTATTGGTGGTTCCACACCCGCTTGTCTGAATTATGGTAAACAGTTCTACGGCTCGTTCCTCAACGAAGTTGTTCCGGTAAGTTCAACAACGGTAGCGGAGACGGCAAAGCTGTTCGAAAATACATTTCGCAGTGTCAATATTGCACTCGTGAATGAGCTGACCCCGGCCTGTGAACAGATGGGGGTAAACATCTGGGAAGTACTGAATGCGGCGGCAACCAAGCCGTTTGGTTATATGCCATTCTATCCCGGTCCCGGCATCGGCGGGCACTGTATCCCAATCGATCCGATCTATCTGTCCTGGGCTGCAAACCGTCAGGGATCGGAACTGCAGTTCATCCAGCTGGCGGATGCAACCAATCGGCAAATGCCAGAGAGAGTGGTGAAGCGTGCTACGGAGCTGCTGGAGCAGCATGGTGTATCTGTGCGGGGAGCACGTGTTGTACTCGCGGGTATGGCTTACAAAAAAGACATTGACGACCTGCGCGAGTCACCAGCGCTGGATGTCTTCCGGTTGCTGAGCGCAGCAGGTGCAGATGTGGTTTTCACCGATCCAATGGTGCCTGTCTTCCGTAAGGATGATGGTACAGTGTTGCACGCTAGTCCGGCGGTGCCAGAATTGTGGACAGGAGCTGATCTGGTGATCATCACCACGGATCATTCGGCATTCGATTATCAGGAGATGGCAGATCATGCAAAGCTGATTTTTGATACACGCAATGCAACGGCCGGATGCCACGGGGGAAATATTGTGGTGCTGGGTCAGCCGGTTCACCGAGTGAAAACGGGAGAAACCTATGGCGAATCATGATCGAGTGAGCGAACGCTATTACGGCGAGATTAATTCGGAGGATTCTCATGAAGCGACAAGAACGCGTATCCACTGGATGTGTCGTGAGGCGACAGGCAAACGCATCCTGGATGTCGGGTGCAGTCAGGGCATTACGTCCATTCTGCTGGCACGTGAAGGATTTCGTGTCACTGGCATTGATTTGGAAGAGGAAAGTGTCCGGTATGCGCAAGCTGAGCTTGCGAAAGAGTCTAGGCCAGTTAGGAACAATGTAGATTTTAGAATGCTGGATATTACACAATGGAAAGTAAGGACGATCTTTGATACGGTGCTGCTTGGAGAAGTGCTGGAGCATTTTGCTCATCCGGAGACGTTGTTGATCCAGATTCATCGGCTGTTACAAGAAGATGGGACGTTGGTTGTAACCGTGCCGTATGGGTATCACCCGTTCTATGACCATAAGCAGACCTTCTATGCGGGAAGTCTGGCGATGACCCTGATGCCGTATTTTGAAGTCTTGAAACTGGAAGTTCATCATAAATATCTATGTTGCGTGGCCCGCAAACGGCGGAGTACACAACTGCATATGTCGCCGACTTTGGACCAACTGATGGAGTGGATGGAGCTGGATCATGTCCATTTTTCCGAGGTGGAACGTAATCATCTCCGCGCAATGAAACAGCGCAAGAAGGCTTTGGACAGTGCGGTGGAGCAGGTGAAACGGCTTCGCCGTCAGGAGAGTGGGGAAGGGTAGCAGTGAAGGTAGGGATAGGGACAGCGGCAAGGGCAGGAGTATTCTAACGAATCACACACACCTTATTTAGATGATTTTGGAGAGATGAGAAATGTAACGAATCTCAGCGACGCTATTTCATCCAAAAGCTGTGATAAACGACGAATGGATGCCTATAATGCGAGAATAGCGGGTCTCAGATTCGTTACATTTTCCAAGTGGCTGAAATACACCAAATAGCGTCACCTCAGTTCGTTAGCCACAGTGAAAATGAAATGAAATCTTTATTGAACTTTGAGATTTGGGAGAATGAGTGTGAAAGCAGCCTCTTGTAGTGGTAGCGCTGATTCTTGGTTTACAAGTTAATCGTAAGTTTGAAGAGAAAATTGGAGTGGCTTAGTACCAGTACCTGGTCAATGAAAGAACAAACCCGTTATGAAATTTCGCAATACGCGTACGACAGGAAGGGGCTCAAAACGTGATCACCATCAGTCTGTGCATGATTGTGAAGAACGAGGAACGCACGCTGGCGCGCTGTCTGGACTCGGTTGCCGGCATCGCGGAAGAGATCGTCATTGTGGATACCGGTTCATCGGATGGCACGATGGACATCGCTGCGCAGTATACCGACCAGGTCTACACGTATGAATGGAAGGAAGACTTTGCCGCAGCGCGGAATGAGTCATTCGCCAAAGCCACGCAGGAGTATATCCTGTGGCTGGATGCGGATGATGTGTTGCTGCCCGCGGAACGGGCGAAGCTGGAGGTGTTGAAGCAGCAGCTTCCGTCCGGGGGGAAGACGGAAGCTGTGATCTTGAACTACACGCTGGCCGAGGCGGCGGAGGGAAGTCCACTTGTGACGGACCGACGCCTTCGCCTGGTCAAGCGGGATAGCGGGTGCCGCTGGCATGGCCGGCTGCACGAGCAGCTTAGCTTCCCGCGGGGCGAGGTCATTACGGCAGATATTGCCGTCACGCATCGCCGCGAAGCGGGGCATCATTCGGCGCGAAACGTGCGCATTCTGCGCAAATGGATCGCCGAAGAGGGCGTAGCCCAAGGTCGCCTGCTGTTTTATTATGCAGGCGAATGTTATGACCGCCAGCGTTATGCGGCGGCGGTACGCGGTTACATGAAGCTGCTGGAGCAGCCAAGCGGTTACCGCGAGGATCGCCTGATTGCCTGCGCGCGGCTGGCGGAATGTTATGAACGACTGGGCGAGCCGGGCCGCAAGCTCGGCGCATTGCTGCAGTCGTTCCAGTATGATCTGCCACATGCCGACTTCTGCTGTGCCATTGCGGCCTGTTTCCATGAGCGGCAGGAACCTGTCTCGGCGATCTACTGGTATATGCAGGCGGTGGACGTGAGCAGCCGCGATCCGGGTCTGCGCCCGGTGCCTGTGGCCTGCCGCACCTGGCTGCCACATGCCCGTTTATCCCTTTGTTATGCCCATCTGGGCAACTGGGAGCACGCATTGATGCATAACACCAAAGCCCGTGAGTACTTGCCCAACGATCCCGGGTTGCTTGCCAATCGGCAGAAGCTCGAAGTGGTGGTACGCAAGGAGATGAAGGAGCGTGAAGAACGTGGTGAAGTGTCACCGCGTAAGTAGGGAGACAACTGGGACAGATGAGGACAGAAGGGTTTGAAGCGGGAGTAGAGATAGAGAAATAGATTGAAGCAGAATTGCAAGGACAACAAAAACTAATCGTTGCTGTAGGATGCGATAGGACGGATCAGTGTGAAAATAAGGGTTGAGCGGAAATAGAGTGTAAGGCACAATTGCGAGCAGAAGCAGAAGCAGAAGCAGAAGCAGAAGCAGAAGCAGAAGCAGAAGCAGAAGCAGAAGCAGAAGCAGAAGCAGAAGCAGAAGCAGAAGCAGAAGCAGAAGCAGAAGCAGAAGCAGAAGCAGAAGCAGAAGCAGAAGCAGAAGCAGAAGCAGAAGCAGAAGCAGAAGCGGATTAAGAGGTAGAATAGATATAATAGATAAATTATGATGCTGCCATATGTTTAAAGTCCGATAGCTACGAAGTTGGTAGTAAACAAGCATATTAGATCACAATGAAGTATAAGTAATTACACGATAACATGTAGAACAAGCGTAGCCCCGCTTAACCGAAAGAGTCGGTGAGCGGGGCTTTTTACGCTTCTCGTACCGCGTGTATCTCCTACATGGTGTAATGAAAGTAGCATTTGGTGAAATTTTCACAAGGCTTACACCGCGTAAAACTTCTGATGTGCGGTGCAGTGAAGATTAGGCATCAGGATGGAACTTCCCGCGTTTTAGACTTGCACTATGTTGCTAAGTTGCTTTACTTTTCGGGTGCCAAGCATCGCACAGACTGGTCTTTCATCCGTAAGCTTTTGCACGCCCAGCCCCATCCATCATATATTTCGTCATCGATGTTGAGGGTTATGGTCTCATCCGTATATTCATTCCAGTTTTCAATCCGGAGCGTGTTTTCACTTTCCCATTCAAGATGGTTATTTCCGTGGTGCTTGGCACGATAGATCGTTTTTACCGTGGCGTCCTCAGGGGCATTTGTCTTCTTTACATCGACCCAGATCGTAATCCCGCCTGCGGCACCACCGTAAGGTACACCGTAAATTTCGGCAGTATAGTCACCATTACGTGAAGGCATGGAATAGCTTAATTCTCCTTTCTCAGAACGGTCAAACGTGGAGAAGTAAGGACGGAGCCAGAAATACAGGAATAAGGCAACGAACAGTACAAGAATCAACAATGTAAATGTAGTAAGAATAGGGTGTCTACGTATCCAAGGTTTGCGAGAATCTGTATGGGATGAACTTGAATTAGCTTGAGTATTTGAGTCCATAAGGTTGAACCTCCATTTGCAGCTTACAGTGAAATTTGCTTTGCAGGAATATAAATGTCCATTTCTCCGTAGTGGTCCTGAGCCAGACTGCCATCAATTCTTTCAAAATAGTAGGGATCACTCTTCTCGTACCCCGAATGGCTCTGCCAATATTCATCGATAAATGTCCAGACACTGTCCAAATGATCAATGTTGATGAGACTTGGATGGAAATCACAGACGAATTTGAATACGGCATACTGGTTGGCCGGGACCTCAATTCCGTCCAGTTCTTCAGGGATATGCTCCAGACTGGTGACCTCTACAGACGGCTGGTATGTACTGTAATCCTCGTTAATTTCATTGGTAAATCCGATATATACGTTGGGTTGCAGCACGTTAGGAATCGAATGAAAGTGTTTTTCAAAAAAGTCGTTGCCTGCTGAATTGGCTTCATAGTGTTCTTCATTATCTGCATACCGAATGTGGGACCGTTGCCCAATGAGTTTCATGGCCGGTTTTCGTACATACGTTGGTTTGAAAATATATCCATATGGAAGCCTCGTGATCATGGACGAAGTCATGCGGGCTGTGAATTCAAGGTTTCCAGCTCCCTGTTTGCGATACTGCAGGGGTGTAATGCCGAAGGCTTGTTTGAAAGCACGTATGTAGGATTGTTCATGTTCAAAAGCGTAATGTCCGCTGATATCGATAATCTTCCAGTTCAGATTCACCAATTGCTCGAGGCTGCGTGCCAATTTGCGTGAGCGAATGTATTCTCCAGGCAATTGTCCGCTGACATGTTTGAACATGCGATGCAGGTGGAATTTGGATATATGAGTCACAGATGCCAGATGATCCAGCGTTAATTTGTCTTGAATATGGTCTTCTATGTAGTCGAATAGCTTATCCAGTGTGTCTAGCAGATCGTGTTGCATATCAATCTCCCTACTTCTAATAGTACTTACAGCAATAAATGTTCATTTTTTCCTTATTACCGATGATATCATAACCAAGTACATAATTTAATGACAAGATTGGAGAAAGCATCCATGTTTGCTGACAAAAAAAATTATACAACGTTAGGCATGTTAACTCGATTATGGACACTAACGGGCAAGTACCGTATGTTCATCATTCTGTTACTTTTCGCCGCATGTTTGGTCTCCCTGATTGAGGTCGGTTATTTGGAATCGATCCGAAGACTGGTCAAAGGCGCGACTGAAGCACAGTTTTCGTTACTCTACTCAGGGTTGATCATAGGCGTTAGCATTGTAGTATTACGATTGATTGTAACCGCATTCATGACGAGGGTCGAGACGTTATTCCAGCAAAAGACATTATTGTCTGTGCAGTCTCTACTGCTCTCATCCTTTAGCAACACAGAGACACGCGATCTGGCGCATTATCATACGGGTGACCTAACCTCTAGGGTCTGGACTTCAGCCAAGGAAGCACAGAAGGGGATCAACCAACATGGCATTGAACTCGCCAAAAATATCATTCAGCTGATTCTTGCCTTTGCTTACTTCAGCTGGGTGAACTTGCCGCTGTCGTTGGCTATCATTGCATTCACTTTGATCTATCCTCTTGTAACAGTAGGACTGGGTAAACGTCTACAAAGAGAGCATGATCAGTTGAATGCCAGTGCAGCATCAAGAGATGAGATACTGACTGAAATCATCCAAGCCCCGGTTGAGATCCGAAGTTACGGACTCGCGGGTTATGTACACCATCAATTTAAAGGTCGAATGGATCAGGTGTTCAAACATACGATGTCTGTATCTGTGTTACAACGACTTTCGGAAGCAGCCGGACGGGTCTCCACGTATGGTGGCATGATTCTGATTCTCTATCTAGGCGGCATGCAGGTCCTGAATGGACATATGGACGTAGGCGGACTGGCAGCTTTTCTGGTAGCAAGCAGTCAGTTAACTCGTCCGATTGAATCGTTATCTGGGCTGTGGAATGATTTTATTGGCTCGGCTTCTCATGCGTCCAGAATCTTTGAAGTGCTGGATTTGGAGAGAAAGAACACGGTTGCTAATACCAGTACAAATACACATGTACGGTCCGATACGTATTTAGTGCAGTTTGAAAAACAATCTAAACCGGCTGGCATCAACGTGCAACATGTGTCTTATAGGTATGCGGAGCAAGAAGAAGTGTTAACAGATATTTCTTTTGAGGCCAAGAAAGGAAAGCTTACTGTAATCACAGGGCCAAGTGGGTGCGGAAAAACCACGTTATTAAAATTAATAGCAGGATTAGATACACCTGTTACTGGTTCGATTAAGGTCATGAATCAGAAGAATTCACTGAATGGTGTGAACGAAGTTCAGACAGCACATGTCAATCAGGTGTATATTCCGCAACAAGCCTTTATTTTCACAGGTACAGTGGAAGAGAATATTGTTTTTGGACAAGAGGGGGTATCTGCCGATCAAGTAGAGGTCGCGGCCCACATGACGCATGCACATGACGCGATTATGCGTCAATCGCTCGGCTATGGGACAGAGCTTCAGCCGCAAGGCGGGACGATGTCGGGTGGTGAGCTTCAGCGTATTAGTTTAGCCAGAGCGATGCTGAGGAACCCGGATATTCTATTGTTGGATGAACCGACGTCATCTCAAGACCCGTGGCATGAGCAACGATTGAATGATCTCTTTGCCCGAATCACTGCTGACAAAGGCACAACGGTTATTGCCGTTACTCATCGATTATCGCTGATCGAACTGGCGGATCAGGTCATCTATATTCAGAAGGGACGCGTGGAAGATACAGGGACCCATCGTGAATTGCTGGATCGTGCAAACGGATATCGAAGTTATATTGCGGAGCAGGATACGGAAGTGGAGGAACAGCATGAGTAACAAGATTGAAGATGCAGCATATGCCGATGACGTTGAAATGAAGAGCAGTCATGAGAAAAGCGGAGCATATGAGATGAATGAAAATAATGAAAATGAAGCTCATCATCAGATGAACGAAAGTGATGCTCCAGATGACCCAAAACAAGCCGTATCATTGGCAACGGTATGGCCTGTTATTTTTCGCTGGATGGAGCCTTATGGATTAGCTGTAACGATCTTGCTCATTTTTATCGCCGCAGATGCGGTCTTTGATTGGGGACTTGCCTTTGTACAGGGATTCTTCGTGGATGCTATTCATGATGGGGGACAGGAGCAGCTTAATGCTACAGCTATCATCTTTATCGCCATTCTGGCAGGGTTTATCGTATTGCTCGCTATGCATCGTTATGTGCTGGTATGGCTCAAGGAATCGATGCAACGGGATATGTCCATGGATCTGTTGAAACTGTTAAACCGGATGCCCTATTCCTGGGTGCGCAGACAAAAGTCCGGGGATGTGATGCTTCGCATCAAGGAAGACACCAAGCATGGTGCAGAAGTTGTGGAGGCTATTGCAGAGGGTGTTACGGTTGTATTCATCATTGCTCTATCGCTGGGATACTTGTACAGAGCAGATGCATGGGTTGCGGTTATTGCCTTGGTAAGTGCAGGGGCAATCTGGTTCACGGCGAGGTTGTATGATCAGCGAATTGTACATCTGTCCGATGAGATCGAATCCAGGGAAGGCGAGTCCCAAGAACAGATCCAACAGTATGTTGAAGGGATACCGGTGATTCAGATGTATAATGCTTCACCGTGGTTTCTCGCTCGTTTTCGGACACAACAGCAATCACTGAATCGTGTTCAGGCTAAGTTGCAGATGACCCTGAGCATGTCGGATAACGTGGCGATGGCGGTGTTTGGTCTGGCTCAATTGGCAGCGTTGTTCCTTATTGCTTTGTCAGCGGCTAGGGGAACTTTGTCTCCGGGCATGGTTGTTGCAAGTAGTCTGCTGTTTGAACTGGTGGTGTGGCCAGTACTCGGCTTGTCCAGCCAGTGGAGTCAGATGCAAGCCAGCGTGGGTGCATTTGGACGTATCTCTGCATGGTTGAAATTGGCGGAGAACAAGAAAACAGACACATCCAATACTAAGCACGAGGAGCTTGCACAGGGAGTTTGTAACCAAGATCAAGGGAGCACACAAAAAGGGGCACATAAAGAGAACGAAATTGCTATGTTACGTCTTCAACAGGTTACGGTAACCGATGAAGACAGTGGTCGGAAGATTTTGGATCAGATTACGCTTAATCTGGTTCCTGGTGAACTGGTTGCGGTAGTTGGCGCCAGCGGTGCTGGAAAATCTACACTGTGCCAAGTGTGTGCGGGGTTGATCGAGCCAACAAACGGAAGCGTATTACTGGGTAATAAACATGTTGCAGATTATATAGAGATGGGTGACCAGTCCAGACTCACGTATATGCCGCAGACACCAACCTTCTTTTCAGGAACGATTGAGGACAATATCCGTCTGGGTTCAGACGTTACATTGGACAGAGTGAAGCTTGCAGCAGAGCATGCAGGTTTGCATGAATATATTGAGGCACAGGAAGGACAATACGCAGCAATGTTGCATGAGAAAGGGGCCAATCTATCTGGAGGCCAACAACAGCGACTGTCGCTTGCTAGACTCTTTACGAGGTCATCCGATCTGTATATTCTGGACGAACCAACGTCATCATTGGATATTCAGACAGAACAGAACGTAATGAATCACTTGCTGAACTTTATGAAAGGCAGTATAGGGTTGCTTGTCACACATCGCATGGAGGTTGCTCGTCAGTGCTCTCGCATCCTTGTGATGGAACATGGCCGAATTGCCGAGGATGGGACGCATGAACAGCTGATGCAGAGGAAAGGATTGTATTATCGCATGAATGCAAAAGCAGCAGTTGTCGATGAGTGAGCTTGTTCAAGATAATTAATGGACACGATATACTGAATTATATTTATCCTTATTTAACTTATGAACCTTGATGAGAGATGACATTGTAAAGGAACGAGATTGGAGTTAGTTAATTCATACGGATATCGAAGTGTATCCTGCAAATATGTGCACCCGACATGGTATAATAGAAAGAAACGGAGTTGATGGCCAGATGTCTGATTTGCTCGATCCTCGAAACGATTTTGTTTTCAAACGTATTTTTGGCAGTGAGGAAAATAAAGATGTCCTGCTTGTGTTCTTGAACCGAACGTTTGCAGAGTCGGGTGAACAGCCACTGACAGAGATTGTACTACTTAACCCGTATACCGATAAAGATGCTCCTCTGGATAAACAGTCCATATTTGATATCTGGGCGAAAACAGCTGAAGGTAAGCTGATCAACATTGAAATGCAGTTATTTAATAAATATGACATCGAAAAGCGTACCCTATACTATTGGAGCAAGCGTTATTCGAGCCAGCTGCAGGAAGGTCAGACATACAAAGAATTGAAAAAGTGCGTCACCATTAATATTTTGAATTACTCGTTTATCGCGAATGAGCGTTATCATAATGTGTTTCACCTGAGGGAAGACCACACTGGACTTGAACTTAGTGATGATCTTGAAGTGCATTTCATGGAGCTGTCCAAACTGGACGATCAATCCGTTCCGATGGAAGGCGGGCTGATTAACTGGCTTTTGTTCCTGAAAGGTGCTGATAAATCCAATTGGGAGGTGTTGCAAATGAATGAACCTACTTTGAAGAAGGCGATGGATACGCTGGAGTTCTTGAGTCAGGATCGGGAAGCGCGTCGTTTGTATGAAGAGCGGCAGAAGTATTTGCATGACGAAGCTTCTATGATTGAATGGGCTACGGAAAAGGGAATAGCCAAGGGATTAGTAGAAGGGGAAAAAAGAAAGGCGATTGAGATTGCAAAAAATATGCTCTCGTTTGGAATTGAAGTTTCAGTTATTGCCAAAACAAGTGGTCTAACTGTGTCTGAAGTTGAGGCGTTGAAAGATTAGAAGCGCATCAGTACAAAAAAGTCGCTGGATGGCTTAGGGTTTTCAAAATGAATGCAATCGTTTTGTCCAACTACGGCAGGACGGTTGTTTTTATTTTGATGAAGGGGCTTCAAACGTTTTACAGTAAAACGCGGTTGCTCATTCGTTGCTGGGCCGTTAAACTAAAGGGAGCGGCGTTTGCTTGACGGACAAGTCATGAGAACGCCATTTTGTTGTCAAGGATGCGGCATATGAGCCGCTTTCGGATGTCAGAATCGGATCGGACCAAGCTGGTGGAAAAACACCGGTGATAAGTAAGGAGTCTTTACATGAGTGTGCAAACACCTACATTAGAAGAAGCGCAGGGTCTCCTGCAAAAATATTATGGCTACCCCGACTTCCGTGAGGGACAGAAAAAGATTGTAGCCAGTCTGCTGGAACGCGAAGATACTCTTGGCATTATGCCAACTGGGGGCGGTAAGTCGATCTGTTATCAGATCCCCGCTTTGTTGTATTCGGGACTGACGCTTGTTGTCTCCCCGTTGATCTCATTGATGAAGGACCAGGTCGATGCGTTGACGACCGCCGGAATTGCTGCCGCGTATATTAATAGTACACTGAGCGGCAAAGAAGTGAATGATCGCATCCGCGCGGCGCAGCGCGGTGAGCTGAAGCTGCTCTATGTCGCGCCTGAGCGACTGGAGCTGGATTGGTTCCGCGAGGAGATGGGCTATTTGCCAATTTCTTGCGTTGCCGTGGATGAGGCCCACTGTGTATCACAGTGGGGACATGATTTTCGGACAAGCTACCTGGCGGTAGCGCCGTTTGTGGATAGTTTGCCGGAGCGGCCGGTGGTTGCGGCCTTCACGGCTACAGCGACGCCCGAGGTCATGGGCGATATTCTGCGGTTGCTGCGTTTGCAGGACCCGCAGACGTATGTGACTGGACTTGGGCGGGATAATCTGGCGTTTAGCGTGCTGCGTGGCGAGAGCAAGAAGGATTTTGTCCTGAATTATGCGCGCGAGCATGCCAGCGAGCCGGGCATTGTGTACGCCGCGACCCGTAAGGACGTGGACGATCTGCATCAGCGTTTGTTGCAGGCGGGATTGCCCGCAGGACGCTACCATGCCGGCATGACGGACGATGAACGGTCCCAGAGCCAGGAAGCTTTTTTGTACGATGATATTCGAGTGATGGTAGCGACCAATGCGTTTGGGATGGGGATTGATAAGTCGAACGTGCGTTACGTTATTCATAACAGCATGCCGAAAAATATGGAGGCATACGTGCAGGAAGCCGGACGTGCAGGCCGGGATGGAGAACCAAGCCAGTGTATTCTGTTATTCGGGGCACAGGACATTATCACTCAGAAGTTCCTGATTGAGCAGAATCCGATGGACGGCGACCGTAAACAGAACGATTACCGGAAGCTGCAGCAGATGGTGGATTACTGTTACACAACGCGTTGTCTGCGCAGTGCGCAACTGGATTATTTCGGTGAGGTGCATGACGATACACCTTGCGGTACTTGCAGTTCCTGTACGGACGACCGCGAGTTGGTAGATATGACGATTGATGCACAGAAAATATTCAGCTGCATTCACCGCATGCGTGAACGGTATGGTGTATCGCTGGTCGCTTCGGTGCTCAAAGGCTCCCGTGCCAAAAAAGTGCTTGATTATGGCTTCAACTCTCTGCCAACCTACGGCGTGATGGGTAATCGGACAGAGCGTGAGATATCGGAGATCATCAACGTGTTGGTATCCGAAGGATATCTGATGTTGTCCGAGGGACAGTATCCGGTTGTACGTTTACAACCACTAGCAGTGGAAGTGCTCAAAGGCCAGCGTGAAGTGATGCAGCGTGTCGTCCGCAAGACAGCGGCAACGGCTTCGGGTACGAACTACGGCGGACGCCGTGGACGCGATGCAATGCCATCTGCGGTTAATGAGACGGTATTTGAACAACTTCGTCTGATCCGGCGTGATCTGGCGGCGAAAGAGCATGTACCATCGTACATTATCTTCAATGATGCGACCCTGCGTGAGATGAGTGTGGTATGTCCACAGACAGAACGTGACATGCTGGATATCAAAGGGGTCGGTGAGGTCAAATACCGCAAGTACGGACTGCCGTTCCTGGAGTTTTTCCAGAAGCAGTCGGGCGAAGAAGTGGATACGGATGACGATGCGTTTTACGAGTATGAGTGAGTATGAAATGAGTAAGAGTGAATTGAGTATGAATTGTTAATTTTCACTTTCTAATCTTTGAAGTTGGTTGTCGCGTCTCTGTAGAGTGGACAAATGGTGGCGAATTGTCTTTCAAAGGGTGGACATTGGCGTTAGGAATGGCCGACCGTATCGTATACAACATGTAGGGTCGAGGTGCGGGTTTTGTACTGTATGTTGTGGTTTTGGTTTGGCGTGGTGTATATGTCTTTTTGAAAAGAGTGTCCACTCTTTGAAAGACAAAAGTTGGATATGTCCATGAGACATGGAATGGCTAGTTCAAAAGGGTTTAGATGAACAGCATTCGGGGCAGGATGGCTGTGCAGCTTTCTTTTTACCAAAAAAATATGGTCTGGGTGTCCAGGCAAAGGTTGTGAACCATGAAGGTTATTCTTTCTACATTAAATGCAAAGTACATCCATACCTCCTTGGCCTTGCGGTGTCTGAAGGCATACAGTGAGAAGGATTTTGATATTGACCTGGCGGAGTATACGATCAAGGACCCGGTGATGAATATTGTGTCTGATCTGTACCAGCGCGGTGCGGACGTGATTGGTTTCTCGTGTTACATCTGGAACATTGAAGAGACGATCAAGGTCATTGATAACCTGAAAAAGGTTATGCCTGACGTGAAAATTTTGCTGGGCGGGCCGGAAGTGTCCTACGACACGGAATATTGGATGAACCGGATTCCCAATGTGGACTTCATCGTGATGGGTGAAGGGGAAGAGACGCTGCATCAGCTGTTGACGGAACTGGAAGGAAGCAAGAAGTTCCACTTTGTCTATGGACTGGCGTATCGCAAAGGGGAAGAGGTCATTCTCATGCCAGGACGGCCAAAGGCGGATTTGAACGATCTGCCGTCACCGCATCGATTTGAAGAGGATATACCGGAGCTTGGGAAACGGGTTGTTTATTTTGAGACCAGCCGTGGTTGTCCGTTCAGTTGTCAGTTCTGTCTGTCCAGTATTGAGGTAGGCGTGCGGTATTACGATATTGAGCGGACGAAGTCGGATATTCTGTACCTGATCGAGAAGGGCGCGAAGCTGATCAAGTTTGTGGACCGGACGTTCAACATCAAGCGGGATTATGCGCTCGAAATGTTCAAATTCCTGATCGAGAATCATCAGGGGACGGTGTTTCAGTTTGAAATTACGGCGGATATTATGCGTCCCGAGGTGCTCGATTATCTGGCAGAGAATGCGCCGCCGGGCACATTCCGGTTCGAGATCGGGGTTCAGTCCACGAATGATCCGACAAATGAACTGGTGAAACGTCGCCAGAACTTTACCAAGCTTAGCCGGACCGTGAACAAGGTGAAAGCCAGTGGCAAAATCGACCAGCATTTGGATCTCATCGCCGGATTGCCGGAGGAAGATTACAATACGTTCCGCAAAACGTTTAACGATGTGTTTGCACTGGGGCCGGAAGAGCTTCAGCTGGGATTCCTCAAAATGCTGCGTGGTACGGGTCTGCGTCTGGATGCGGAAAAGTACAACTACACGTATATGGATCACGCGCCGTATGAGATTCTGGGCAGTGACGTGTTGCCGTTCAGCGACATCGTGCGCCTGAAACGTCTGGAGGATGTGCTGGAGAAATACTGGAACGCACACCGGATGGACCATACGCTGAAGTATCTGATGGAGCAGGAGTTCAACTCACCGTTTGATTTCTTCCAGGTGTTTGGGGATTACTGGGAAGGTCAGGGGTGGCAGAAGATTGGTCACCAACTGGAGGATCTGTTCACTCGTCTACACAGCTTCCTGGAGTCTCGGAATACGCCGCATATGGATATCGTGCTCGGCTTGATGAAGCTGGATTATTTCCTCGGTCACAAATACAAACCACGCAAAATCTGGTGGGAAGATCCGCTTCAGAAAGACCAGTGGGCGGGTTATATGAAAACGTTGGCCGAACGTCCGGAAGACGTTCGTCTGCCACGTGTTGCCGGCGCCGCAGGCACGGCATGGTTGGAAAGCAGCGGCACGGGTGCGAGTGTCGCTGGGGCAAGTTCGGCTGCTACCGAGGAAGACTCTGCCGCAGATGCGGCGGGTGTGATCGGTAGCGAAGCCGGGGGTGCAGCGTCGCTCACTTCGGGCGACGCAACAGGGTCCGCCGCGGATGGAGCGGCGGACATGGTGGACGGCAACGCTTCGCGTGCGTTGCCGATGACCTCGGCCATGACCGCACAGACGGTCATGGGTGCCCGTGCTTTCGCCGACCTTGGTCTCGGCGAAAAGGAACTGCAGAAGCACACCGTATTGGATGTGCTTCCGTTCCGGCTTGAGCGTGTGCTAGCTGGCGCCAGCCCGCTCGCCGCGAAAGGCCGGACGCTGCTGGTCGTTGTGTACCAGCAGCATGAAGGGCAGCAGGCGCAGTATTACACGCTGCCGCTGGGAGAAGAAGCCGCTGCCATGTAGGTGCAGCGGCCTGAGATAAGCTGCATGGGCTAATTGGTGCCATGTAGCAAGAGGAAGCGCCACGACTATGAGGTCGGGGCGCTTTTTTTTACAACAGCAAAGCTCTCATATTAAGGTACTGTAAAAAAACCTAGAAGACACGGAGGCCACAGAATGGATCTGAAGACGTACCTGGCAGAGCATTTTCCAAACCTGACCTTAGAGCCACCTCTTTTTTATAATTGGGATGTTGCAATACGATTCGAACTTGGCAATCCTCTGATGTTTGGAATGAATACGGAGCATTACATGGAAAAAGTTTATCATCGATCACTTGAACTATTTAAGGCTCTTCATGATCAAGAAGATGAAGTCCTATTAATAACTCAAGCTTATTTTGCAGATAAGCCTAAACACAAAGTGAAAAAATTGAACCTCTACAGAAAATATATCAAGAAGAAAGGGCCAATTAGAGCCTTGAGCCTTGAGATATTTCCAGGTCTGGATTGTGAAACAGGTGACATCTCAGACCCAAGGAACAACATGTATAGGTACTGGACTAAATGTAGAGTTGAGGACTTGAAATATAATCAGTTAATCAAAGCTATATGTAATCATGATGTTGGAATTAAGCCAAGGATATATCATAGGGTGTATTTCATTAATATAAGTAAGAAAACGATATTTCATATCTATGATGATAGAGGTTGCGATGTTATTTCAGCATCAAAGGAAGAGCTGAGGGGTATTTATAAAGAATATAGTGATTGGATTTTAGATTATGATAGAGACAGAATTAACAATGTATTTATAGGATAATACAGTAAAACCTAGAATTTAATCGATCATAATTCCTAATAATTGTGGAAGTATCAATAAAATATTCTAGGTAGCTCCGAGAAGTTAAATACAAGTTATACTTTAATATTCATGAATTAGGCGATTCGTACTTAGTTTGGCTTGAGAAAAGCAAAGAAGCCGGGGACTTAACCACCCGGCTTCTTGCAGATAATTTTTTTCGAAAAGTTGCAATAAGAAGATTCTCTCCACACCAAAGGGTGTTGTATATTGTTAAGCTTATCACTGTTTTATTTTATCTAACGGTACGTTAATGCTTGCTGACTCAATTGGAGTAATGATCGTTCCGTCTTGTTCAATCAGGGAAATCGTTATTTCTATAGAGTCTTGATTATCCAAATCTATAGAGAGTGATCTACGTTGAAACTCATCAAACAGGCCTTCTGTTTTAACAACGGTATCTTCTTCAAACAATTCACCATTTTTATCATGAATCGTAACTTGAAAAATTCGATCTGGAATTTTTTTTGATTTATCCGGTTGATAGTCTCTTTTACTGTACCATAACCCAAATTGTAGTTTTTTTGAATTTGGTAGGTAGTAGAGTTCTGTAAGATGTATATTTGGACTCTTTAAATCTTGATTCTGTTCTGTAAGCTGAATTGGTTGTTCATCGTTATTATATGGAGTATCCCATTGTAATGGCAATGTCGAACCCGTTTTGAGAGCAATTAGTTCCCTGTCAGCATACCAATAAATCCCTATTAGAATTACAATGACTGAAAAAAGTGAAATAATTAGTTTTCTTTTCACATAACATCCCTACCATCTTTAGTTAATAACCTAACTGTCCTACTCCGTGTATCCAAGATTTAAATTGATTTAAAACCCCATTATAGTTATTAATTCCATTACTTGCGACTACAGTATTGGACATATCCAAAGCAGAAGATTTTGTAGTATGAGACCAGCGTGGAGCTTGATATCCTGTAGAAGAATTATAGGTCCATCCTAATGTTATGCGACCTTTATTCCAGTATTCAACTACTTCTACTTGATTGCTATTATGACGAGTGGGATCTTCAACTGTTGCTTCCTTACCCCCCTGATAGTCAAATGAGTATTGTTTGACTGCATTTATGGCTTGGTTGATATTATCGTATACCGTATATGCTACCCCGAACCAACCTAGCCATGCGATAGTAGTACCTCTACTTACATCCCAAAATAGTGCTACTGCATCGATTGTATTACTTGTAGTAAATAATTTGTAGCCAGTGTTGACTTCAGTAAAATAATCTAAAGTCTCATATACACGTACCCTTGTGTTTCCATTAAATCCAAGACTATTCAATTGATTAGAAAAGAATGTACTGCCATAAACCTGTTTAGCTTTATAACGGGTTGTAAAAGTTGGGTCATTTGGTGCTGGGTAAACTCTCTTTGCAGCAGCTGCGATTGAAAAGTTATCTGAATTATCTGCTATTTGTATATATGTCTGACCATCAATAATGTTTACAGATGTATCATCTAATTTGCTGATATCATCTATTTTTTTATCTTCTAAAAGGCTATCGATCTTTTCAATGTCTTCAGGACTTCTTTCAATGAATTGCATCTCATTCATATCGATAATTTCTAAACTTTCGTCGTTGAAATTCCCTTTTATTAAGTCTTCATTGGGATCCTTTGTAGTTTTTCTAACTTTACCGTCTTCATAGTAAGAAACAATTGTCCTTTGAGAGTCGATTTCGTAATCAATACTAACTGTCTTTCCATCTGTTACAATCACTTCATTAATTTTAGCGTCTTCTGGAACGAACTCACTAAAAAGTGACGAATCAATTTGCACCACATTTAGGTTGTCACTTAAAGAGTTTACACCAAAGCTTGATGTAAGTGACTTGCTGATGTTAAAAATTTGATTAATCTGACTTTTTTCTTTATCGATATTTAAATCATCATCGATAAGAGGAGTAGCAGAACTTGAATCCTCTGCTTTCACGCTTATTGGAGTTACAAAGAGAACGAAAATTAACAACAAACTAATTGCTTTTTTCACTTTACTCAAGTAATCACTTCCTTTTTCAAATTTTGATTATAATTATTATTAAACCATATACTGGATTTTTAAATGCTTTTAAGGTAAATTATATTTAATTTTTTTCTCTTGTGCCTAAGTGTTAGACTTTAATGTAAAGTGAACTCTTGCAAGAGGGTGACGAAACCACAAATATCGGATGGAGAACAATTGAAAAGGTCTATGAGAGCATGATAGCTGATCCAAGACAATTTTCTGATGTTGATCGCGCAGGGATAATGTATTATTTGAAACACAGGTTTGGAAAGAACTTCAAGAGTGTTCAGATGTAAGGAGTAAGGATTATGGATAAAAAAGAAAAGAAGTTTATCATTGTTATGATTGTACTTGCTGTAGTTGTATTAGGAGCTATATGGTACCTAAAAGTAGGCTATCTATTAAAGAAACCAGAGATGCCCGAAGCAAATATTGCAATTCAGACCCAAATGGTCGATGGTGGTGCGATTAGTTTACGAAATGCTGATTACACCGAAAATCAAATCAAGGTTGGATATGAAGTGAAAGGGTTCAGTTTGGAGGAATATAATATTGCTTGTGAGATTTATCATGACGGACATTTGATTTCAACTTCTGGCTCAACAGGTGGGGGTTTGATAGAACTGGACGAAAAGCATTATTACTTCATTGCTAGTGAGAATATAACTCAAATGAATCTGCCTGAATCTATACATCTAAACGTGGAGATTAAAGTGATACCCAATGATTTTAGACAAAAATCGATAACTTCATCCTTTGACGTAAGCCTTGATAAAGAAGTGCAATAGTTTGAAGAGGGCAGTCATTCCCGGTGATTAAGACAACTGCTAAAAGGATGATTGTTGTATGGTGAAAGCCTCAATTCAAATGGTACTTCTTCATGACAGAGTCGCGAAATGTCGCATAATTGGATAACGCTTGTGCAGTGGAGGATTGAGGTAAACTATATTGAGTTATCCCTTCAAGGCTGAATTTGCCTAGGTTATAATTGATTAATCCATAATCACCAAAGGTGTTTTTCATCAAGAAAAGCACACTTTTATCACCCTTCTGCAGTTCTACATAGTCATCAATTGTATATTTGACGTCTCCTTCCAGGCTGACGGGTTCAATGATTGTTAATTCGTTTTGATCTGAAGGGAAATCGTCGGGTTTCTTCAATATCTTTTCAATATTGATGTTTGTATTGGTGTGAAAGGATTGCATGGTTCCATCATCAAATGCAGTAATAACATGCTCTCGATCTCTGAAATCTTCTGTGGCATAACCAATAACGATCAGTTCAGCAAACGCATCCAGCTTATCTATTTCATGAAATATTAAAGAGTTGGCTGAAAGGTTGACGACGTTATGAATGGGCACATCCGGTTTCGATTGACCATTTACGTAAGCGATTGCAGCAGCAGAGATAGCCAATACGAATAAAGAGAATAGTACAACCTTCTTTTTGAAAAAAGACATGATCTCATCCTCTCGGTTAGATTTAACTTCTTTTGAAAGCATCTTGCTTCATTTCTACTATACACATATTTGAAAATTATTGTAAATTAAAATGTCTAGCAAATTATCAAAGTTGAAGGACCTAATGCGTGACCATAAATTTTGATAGAAGAAACTCAAGGAGGGTCCTATGAATACCATCGTTTATATGGTTAGGCATGCGGAGTCACCGTATACGGAAGGAACGGAAAGAACGAGGGGGCTTACCCTTAAGGGCAAGATGAATGCAGAACGAATAACGGAAATATTAACGAATGAAGGAATACATTCCATTGTCTCAAGTCCTTATGCCAGGGCTATTCTGACCTTAGAGGGTGCTGCAGCAGCGTTAGAATTAGACATTCAGATCATGGAGGATCTGCGGGAAAGGCATTTTTCAGATAATATGATTGCGGATGAAGAGTTTGAGCCTGCTTCGAAGAAGATGTTTGATGACCCGGATTATGCATTGCCAGGAGGCGAGTCGAACACGGTTTGCCAGAATAGAGCAGTGGGCGTGTTGAAACAGATTTTAGAAGAATACAAGGGTAAAAAAGTGGCGATCGGCACACACGGACATGTAATGACGTTGATGATGAATTACTTTGATTCGAGTTACGGATTGGATTTTATGAATCAAACCAAGAAACCGGACATTTATCGATTACAATTTGACGAGATGGAATTAGAGAACGTGACAAGGCTATGGGGCGAATAGGATGAAAGTGAATAGGCGTGAACGCTTGTTCATAATTTTGGTTACCGGTAAAATATAGATATTGTTAAATGTGGAAGGGATTGATTCCAATGACGTTACCAAGATTATTTCACGAAAAACCAACGAAACTATGGAACGAGAGAATGGTTAAACACGGAGATGAGATTTTTACGGAAGAGAGATTACTCATGTCTGATCAAGCTCTGGATACATATTTGCACCAATTAATAGCATTACAAGAAACGAAAGATTCTGAGCGCATGATGAAGGCTGTAGAAGAAGTTGTGGTTAGGTTTAATGAAATGAATGAGGCCAATGGTTACTTTGTTGAAACGATGGAACGTGAAGAATTGGCTGATTTTATAGACAAGGCGGCTAGACTGGCTGGATTAGACATCCAGGAGGATGAAGATATTACGGAAGAATGGAGAGAGTGGTAATTCGGCTGTACAGTGACTTCCAATTTTAATGATAAGGGTGATCAATTTGGAACGAGGACTCATTATATTTTTGAACGGAACGTCAAGTTCGGGGAAGACGAGCATTGCGATGGAAATGAAAAATCAGGAAGATATTCCGTTTCATCATCTATCTGTAGATCAATTTCTGCATAATTATGATCAGTTTATCGACAATACATATCCAGATATGAAACCAACAAGAGAAGTGGAACACCATGTGATGACCGATATCCTGTTCGACCCCATCAATTCGTTGTACTGTGCAACTATTAAGCTGTTTTCGGAAATGGGTTTGAATGTGATCGTGGATACGGTGATCAGCAATGACAAGTGGTTTAACGATTTTTATAATTTGCTTTCGGATTATCCGATATTGTTTGTAGGTGTGCATTGCTCGAAAGAAGAACTCACCAGAAGAGAGCAGAGCAGGGGAGATCGTGAGATTGGACTTGCCCATTCCCAGTTCGACTACATCTACTCTTATGATGAATATGATCTGGAAGTGAATACGGAAGAGCTTAGCTCAGCTGCATGTGCGGAAAAGATATTAAGTTATATGAAGTCTGATCAGGAATACTTGGCATTTAAGAAGTTAAGCAGAAGAGAGGTAAAAACACCGTAAAAGAAATGAATTCAAGACCAAGGCTGGTAAGGTGGTCAAAAATTGGAGATGGAGGATCAGACCTCAAGACAAAGTCTGTATTTTGCAAACAAATTGGGATATAGTTCGCTTGAAGTAGTTTATAATCAGATTAAGGAGCAAGGAGGAGTCGAGCATGATTATTTTCAAAGCAACCCAACTCACATTAAAAGATCTTCATGCCAAACCGGAAACCATCCAAGACAGCGATGACTTCTTTAGTTGGCATGCAAACTTCTTCACGTTGTATGGCAGAAAACACTATGTTTTTATGAATGATTTTTCCAGATTAAGCTTAACGGTCAATGGGATTAGAGCAAATCAGGCGAGTAAACTGGCAGGAATCTTTAAAAAGAATTTAGAGGACTATTTGGCCGTTGAGAAGCTTCCTGACCACCTGGTGAACTATTATTTGGAAAAATGTAATGAGAGCACGATCACCAAAACGGATAGTCGAAGTGTTATAAGTACCATGAATGAAATCATGCTTGTGATGAAGACGCTTGAAGTTGAAGATAATGATTTTCGTGATAAAGATGAACGGCATATGAAGAATAATAGATCTATGTATAAACCCATCGACTATAAAAAACCCATTGAGGTATTTGTTAAAGAGCTTCAAACACGGTTTGAAATGGAGAGTTAGAGAAACTGGATTTTCATCGGAGACCTCTAATGCCAATAACAGTATAAGATAGATCATGGTGGGTTATTCCAGCAAACCACATCTGATCAAGTCAGACGTCATGAATACGGTAAAATGAGAACAGGAGATATGTTAAAATTACAGAAAGTAGAACTAACTCAATAACAGGAGGTAGAACACATGAAATGGCAAGAAGTTAGAGAACTGTTCCCTGACCAATTTGTTCTGGTTTCTATCATTCATTATCATGAGGAAGACAACAAAAAAATAGTAGATGAAGTTGCACCAATCCGAACCATATCAGAACGAGATGTAAATAAAGAGTTTTTTCAAGTAGAGCCTGGTAACGTCGTGTATCATACTTCAAATCAAGACTTTGTGATCAATCTTCGCAGAGATCCATTAATGAGAGTGAGACGTAATACGAATGAAAATTAACTATGATGGTCAGTTAATTACAACGTCACTCACCGTTACATTTAGAGGCAGAGTATTAAGAATAGATGATGTAATTATAGATACAGGATCCTCACATACGATCATTAGTCCTGATGTTTTAGAGGAAATCGGTGTGACCTATGAAACCGGCGATTCGATATATGAAGCATACGGGATTGGAGGAAGTATTCCTTTCTACACTAAAGTCATGGACAGGATTGAAATAGGAACAAAAAGCATTGGGAATATAGAAATAGATGTAGGCATATTACCTAAAGAACATAAAGGGCTTCTCGGATTGGATATTCTGAAACAACAAAATTTTATAATTGATCTGAAAACATTAGAATTACATTATTGAAAATAAAATTGTAGTAATGAATGAGACCTATATATAGTGCGTTTCGGATAATAAGATACATATACAAGTGGTTTTTACCTAACAAATTTTGTTAGGTTTTTTTTGTTCTAGAGCCTACGCACTTTTCAACAGTTGAATTATGCTCTTATCCCATTACTCCAATCCGTAACCAACACTAAACATAAGCACGATTCGCTGCCATGAAACCGATTGTCCGTTCTCCAGTTTGAGCACAAGAAGCATGGTTTATTTTCTCCAAGAAGCTATTGTCTTTCTCCGCACCATGTCGCATTAGTCCGGCTGAAATGTCGCAAAAGTACATGGTAACACGATACGGAGATCGTATATACTCTCTTTATGTTTCGATAATGAAAATCATTATCATCAGTATACATAAGGGGGATTTACAAATGAAACAAGGAACAAAGGGGCAAACGGCTGGTAACAAAGCCTACACTGCTCACAAATCACGATTACTCATGGGCTTGATGATGGCCCTTATTCTAGTCCTGACGGCTTGCGGTGCCGCAACAGGTACAGATAGCGGTAAGCAATCTGCGGCAACACCAGCGGAGACACCTGCGAATGCGGAAACGCAGACGGACGGAGCTTTTCCCGTAACGATCAAGGGTATGAAGGGTGACATCACTCTAAACGAAAAACCAAAGAAAATTGCAGTGCTGGATGTTAAGTTTCTGGATCAAATGTTAGCCGTTGGCGAGAAGCCGGCAGGTAGTGTTATCGCTGGAGGTAATACGGATTTTCCAGAATACTTAGGCGATCAACCGAGTGACGTACAGGTACTGGGTACACGGGACGAGCCTAATCTGGAAGCGATTGTAGCCCTAGATCCAGATTTGATTATCATGACCGACTTCCAGGAGAAACAGTATGAGAGTGTAAGCAAAATTGCACCTACCCTGGTACTCGATTTCTACGAAGACTGGCGTGATACGTTAGCCACGGTTGCTAAAATTACAGACAAGCAGGACGAGGCAGAGAAAGTGCGCACAGCATATGAGGAAAAAGTTGCTGGTCTGAAGGCACAGCTGACAGAGAAAATGGGAGATGAAACGGTAGCTCTTATTCGTCCGCGTAAAGAAGGCATTCGTGTTCATGGGATCGAGCATCGTACAGGCGGCATTTTGTATAATGATTTGGGCTTGAACATGCCTGAACTCGTTAAAGAGATCAAGGATGATACTTCTGTTGAAATTTCCATGGAGAAGGTTCCTGACATTGGGGCAGATCGTTATTTTGTGCTGTCGGATGAGCTCTTTGCGGCAGAGGCAGAGGCTATGTTGACTAATCCAGTGTGGAAGTCCCTCGATGCTGTGAAGAATAACCGCACGTATGACGTAAACTCAACACTGTGGATCGCTTATTACGGACCGCTTGCGATTAATCTGATTGTAGATCAGGCATCGGAAGCCCTGCTCGGATCGAACTAATATGAACCCATATCTCTCGACAGACTTATGGAAAGAGACGGTAGAGGATCATTCGATTTTGCTTGGTGAGCCGCCTGAACATAGTGTCCGTACCATTGCTCTAAGTGAGTTGCATGACGAAGAGGCGTGTCGAGAGTATATCAGCTGGTTTCAGAACTATATCGATGCGCCTGATATGAAGGTTGCCGCTTCGATGTTAGCCAAACGGATCGGTTATCTGTGGACGGCTCCACTGGTGACCGCGATGACTTTTCATCATCAGCATGTGTCGTTTCAGCTGGAGAACAGCTTTCTCTATCATCCGGCGCTCTCAGATCATGAGGGCGGCACACGATTTCCTTTTCTAGCGGTGAATGGACTTCAGGCTGAAGGACTAACGGGAGACAGGGCAGTGTGGCGGGAAAAGGTGGCCCAGGAGATGTTTGCAGTACAGCTTACACCCCTGTTAAAGACGCTTGCTGTGATTGCGCCACTTTCGATGAGTATTCTCTGGGAGAATATCATGGTACGTATCGGCCGACTATTCGCTCCTGATGAAGCTGAGACAGAGCAGGAAAGTAAGATCATTCGAGAGGACTTTTCATATCTGACGCAGGTGGCATCCGGGGAGGTGTTTGGTGAGAGGAAGAATCCGTTAACCCGCTTCACCGATTGTAAGGATAATGTGCATGTTGCCAAAAGCGAGCGAATTACCTGCTGTTTCTATTATCAGATGTCAGGCGAATACTGTCTCAAATGTCCGAAAATTGACAATGAGAAAGAATCTCAACTAAAATGACAACAGGAAGAATTTTACCTTTGCTATTGTCAGGAGATGAGAGAAATGCCGCTGCAAGAACAGACAAGTCTATGGAGTGATACGGCGATCAAGATGCTTGACGGGGATAGCGGTACTTTGCAGACAGGCAGTGTTTTACACGAAACGGAATTAACTTCAAATGTGCTGCTGCTGGCATATGGAGGTGAAGGGGAGCTTGCAATGGATGGCGAGGGTTGCCACATTGGAGCTTCTTTTGCCTGTCATATGGTGAAGGGGTCATCCTTTACGCTGACGGCCAGATCAGAGGACATTCATTATATTGTCATTATGTACAAGGCTTCTTCCATAGAGGGTGCCTCTCTTGTTGTACCTTCATATCGCAAGCATCCGTTGCGCAGGTCATTTGTTCAAAACTCGGCAACCCATGCGGAATGGATCGAAAAAGCCGAGAAAATCGTTGCCAAATGGCGCCGTGGTGAAGGACTGGAACGTTTCTATGCCAACGCTTTGCTCCAAGGAATAATCTACGAGCTGATCATGGAGTATGAACGTGATCAAGGGGGAGCGGAGTCCGACATGGTGGATGTAGTCGCTTCTTATATCACATCGCACTATCGTCAAAACTTGGAGCTAAAAGAGCTGGCAGCCCTGGCAGGCTGTAGTGTAAGACAGCTGCAGCGCCGCTTCAAACAAGAGAAGCAGCTTGGACCGATGGAATACGTCATTCAGCTGCGTATGGAAAGTGCTTCACGCATGCTGCGTCATACGGATGCGTCCATCGGTGAAATTGCGGACAAAATGGGCTATCGCGATATGTATTACTTCAGCAGAGCATTTAAAAAATATCATGGCGTCCCACCGCTACATTACCGGCATGCCGCCGCTTCGAGAAGAGATGCAGACTATGCGAATGCTTTGCTGCAAAATCGTACAGCTTCTTCCTATGAATCAGCCGAAGGCCCGGTCATCTGCCATATACGCGGGGAGTACACCGTCACCGAAATACCACAGCGTATCGCTGTCCTCGATGTGCAATATGCTGATCATTTGCTTGCATTGGGCTTGTCACCGGTAGGAAGTGTCGGACTAGGAAGTACCGTGTTAACGTTCCCTCAATCACTCCGGGCAGGACTCCAGCATACAGCATTACTTGGTACGTATGAATACCCCGATCTTCCGGCGGTAGAGCGACTTGCGCCGGATCTGATTATTTGCACCGAGGTGCATGATCAGCACCATGAACTGTTAAGTGGAATCGCTCCAGTACTCATGTTCAAGCGTAACGAAAACTGGAAGACGATTCTAAGTCTGTTCGGTGAACTGACAGGCAAGCGAGCAGAGGCCAAGCAGATTATCGCGGATTATCACCGTCGAACGTCTTTGCTGTCTGAGGAACTGGCTCCGGCGTTGGCAGGAAAAAGCGTGGCATTGATTCGTCCACTGGATTCCCTCGTGCGCGTCCATTCTGCTGCTCATCGCACAGGCGCTGTGCTGTACCGGGATCTGGGTCTGCCCGTTCCGCTGTTTGTGGCAGATTCCTCCGATACGGCCTATCATATCTCCGTTGAGAGATTACCTGCAGTACAAGCTAGCCACTACTTTTTGCTGAGTAATGAGCTTATGCAAGATGGAATATCTGCGACAGAGCAACGTGTCTGGGGGATGCTTGATACGGATGAGCGACAGCAAATACACTCGGTAGATGCGGCGACATGGATCGGTTGTTATGGGCCGATAGGCATCAATGGCATTGTGGATCAGATTGAACAGGCGTTGTTGGCTTGATAGGTAGTTGCTGGTGCTAGCCCGCTTGCAGCGAAAGACGGTACGTTCTACCTTTTAAAAAATTTGATATGTTCCAAATGCATCGAAAGGTCGTCGGATTCCCTATGGGATGAAGAAGGACCTTTTTGTTTTATTACTATAACGAAAGGTTCGACTGCATACTCGCGTCCTGTACAACCCTGCATATATTCAGCGTATTCAAAGCCCATTGGATCGATTGGATAAGGGTTTGAGAAAACTAATAAATCCCCCTTATTCGCCAATTTCCTTTCGCAAATGTAACAATATGGGTTATCATATACGTAGTTCAGGCACTATTAGGAGGGGATTCAATGAAAAAAAATATAGCAATAATCATACTAATGGTTGGATTGGTAATAAGCATGTACTTCAACTATCAATTCAAAGCGTACAAAGATAATCAAGAAGTTGAATACACGGTTAAACTAAATCATGGAACTCAAATGGGTATAAAAGAATCAATCTTTAATTTAGATAATGTGATAAAAAGCTTAGAGGACGGCTCTTCCAAGGAAACAGTCATTCATGCCTTAGGAAATGTGGCGGTATCTTTGAAAGTTGGCGAAGAATCATTCGTGTTCCTGAAATCCGACTTCAGGGAAGATCAATTATCATCAACTTATTTAATCTATAATGTGTTTAGAGATATGTATACGTATATAAGAGTAGAAATCATAGACCAAATTTTATCGAATAAGATATCGCTAGAAAAAGAATCGAGAAATCAACTGATTAAGGATATTGGAGTGCTTAAACAAGATTTGGAATATATCGATAGTCAATTTAACGAGGATATTCTGAAAGAACAAAGTCCTAAGTGGATTGAAAACAAATGGAAACAGTTAATTGGAGAGATTGTAAATAGAAATACGGATTATAAATTATATGAAAGAATGAAAACGAAATACAATCTATAATGAGTTCGTGAGAGACTATGGATATAGGCGGATAACCCCGCACCAGCTAACTGTACTCATGTAGCCGCACCCTTTCAGGTGCTTTTAAGCCGGTGGTGGGTTAGCATCTACGAAACAACATCAAACCATAAGGAGGCCAATTTCGTGATTAGATTGTGTAAAAGCATGGATACGGATGTAACGTATCAGATTATTAATGATGCAGCAAAGGCATACAAAGGAGTAATTCCTGACGATAGGTATCATGAACCTTATATGACATTGGAAGAGCTAAAGTGCGAAATGAACGATGGTGTAGTATTTTGGGGGTTTGAAGAAAAAAATCTATTATTAGGAGTTATGGGAATTCAAGATAAGGGTGATGTATGTTTAATTAGACACGCATATGTACGAACAAACCAACGGAATAGCGGAATAGGTACGAAGCTTTTATCTCATATGGTGGCTTTAACAAATAAACCGATCTTAATAGGGACATGGGACTCAGCTGAATGGGCTAAGAAATTTTACTTAAAGAATGGTACTGGTATCACCTGATGAGAAGAAAAAGCTATTAAATACCTATTGGAATGTTCCAGAAAGACAAATTGAGACCTCTGTAGTCTTATGCGATAGCAAGAGGGCCACTTGATAAAATTTCGGAATATACAAGTTCAAATTAAATTAGAAGTGGTTTCGTATAATATCATATTCCCGCGCAGGGGCTTTTGCCCCTTGATCTGCCCGTAACATTTCTGTGGAATGGATAAGCAGGTACATCCATTCCCTAAGATAAGGGATATATAAAGGGGGCCGTCGTGATGCTGGAACATTCCAGAAATTAATAAATCAAAATTTGAAGAGAGGTTTTTTCCTAAAACCCCTATAATTGAAAGCAAACAGCTAGACAATGTCTATTTAAAAGGACTTAGGAAATATTCACAGATTAGATTAGCGATTGCACTTGAACTTGCCAATATGGATCTTAAAAATGAAGAGAAAAAATTAAAGGAGTTTCCGAATTGAAGAATCAAAAGCGTTCAATGGTTTTAATATTTCTTTTAACAATACTCGCCCTAAGTGGTTGTAGTTCAAGCGGTGTGAAGATGGATGAAATTGTTGAGGACGGGTTGAACATAAACTCGATATCAATTGGACTGGGAGGGAGCGAGGAAGATGAAGGTATAACAGTCGTAACATATCATTTCAATCTATGGAATAGAACCAATAAATCAATAACCCTAAAAACAGTTGAACCGATTATAAGTAAGGATATTCAGGAGCGATTAATTGATAGAGACATTAAATTGGACATAAACGAAAAAGTTGATGGTAATACTTCGGAAGCACTGACAGGTACTTTTAGATTAGATACAAAAGGGCTGGATAAAGAAGGAATAATCAAGTTAAACATTAATGTTAAAGAATTTAATATAGCATTTGAACAAGTCATAGCAATAAAAGAACCTTAAGGCTCATTAATATCGGATAACGAAGTGTTTATGATGTGACAGGCTTTCTTTTCGCTGTAAAGAGTGGTGTTTTCCTTAAAGGAGGACCTTAAATAATGAGAAAACGGCATTCTATTGATAAAGCGGAGTGGTCAGAAACAAGAGAGAACCAGTATCATAAAGACTGCAAGGATATGGTATTTGCATTTGGCGATAGACTAATTGAAGTGGATGGCACGGTGTATTTGAAACGAAAAGAAGTCGAGATTAAGGTATTAAAACCGCTTAAACGAAAAACATTTTGGTATGAAACATGGCTAAAGATCAAAGAAATCTACAATACATAGTCTAATATGAAATTCAACATGATCGCTTAAGAGCCAGTGAAGGCTGATTAATCATTTGATGAGTAATATCTGGAGGTAATTGAATGACGATAATTTGTCTCGAAGGTGCCAGTTCTGTAGGTAAAAGTACCACTTGTCAGCAGTTCGCTACACAATATGATGCATTTATTGTTCCAGAAACAGGGCTTCTTTTTGAATCTCCTCAACTTGACGGTAGGGAACTTATGATGTGGTTGCTGGAGAGACAAATCAAAAGATGGCATATAGCAGCTGAGAAGAATCAACAACATGAGTATGTGATTTTGGATGGTGATGTATTTAAGATTTGGTACAGCTGGATATATGGTTATGAGCACCTATCTCTAGATGAAACAGCGAACTTTTTTAGAGAGAAGTTATTGAAGAATGAAATATCATTACCGGATGCTTATGTACTATTCTGGGCTGAAGAAGATGAGCTGCGCAAGCGAAAGGAGATGGATCAGACAAGATCCAGAAGAAATTTTGATAAACATCTGCGCATGATTGAACCTCAAATGAGATACTTCCATTACCTTAATGAACTGGTACCAGGATATGTAGGAATTCATAAAGCAGAGACTGTAGCAGATAATATACATCATATCGTAAAGCATAGCGAGACATTACCGGACATAAAAAAAAGAGAGATCGAAATCTTTGATAGAGTAATTGATTTTTACAAGATTGCTACTCCTTAAACTTAGTGTGGCTTTTGATATCAGATCTCACAGCTATTCTAGCTGTGTCTTAGATAACTGAACAAATACGGAGAACAAAGAAAAAAGGAATATGTGAGGTGAGTTATGGGCGTAAGAAAAAAATATAAACGTAAAATCGTTCGCTCCAATCGATTATTTTATTGGTATGTTGAACCGGATATTGACGATGAAGGAATAATCAAATTACATATCGTTTCTGAGGATAAGAAGTTAATTGTCACTTATGAAGTGGGACAACATAGTATTAAGAACAAGACCCCATTTATAGTCATCATCGGAGAAGAATTCGAAGGCTGGACGTTAGAATATATAGGATACAGAAGAGTACTAACACCGAAATGGAGCGATGAGATCATAACGCCAAAATTGATAGGTGAAATTATTGATTGGTGTCTCTTGAAAGATAAAGAAATAAACATCGTTAATTGGAAAGGCGAAATTCTCCGACATCTCTCCTAAATGGAGTGTAATTGCATTGGAGAAATAACTTAGATTCGTGTGGACTCTTTTGAAAACGCATACTTGAAAGCAAGAGATATAATTAACATATTGAAGAGTTATCAGATAATCCTATTTTTTATATCTCAAAATAAATATTTTAAAGCAACTGTAAATGACCACTAGAATATTCGATAATAACAGACCTATATATCCATCCGTTAACTTTGTTCGTTCAATCCACTTGTTCACTAACTCTCCAGAGAGAGCTTGTTTTCCTAAATATTTATCTATATCATTTTGATTTATTTCATCCCTATATATAAGTGGAAACTCCATGCTGTTGGAAGAAGCAGCTAGCAGCGGATAGAAATCTACCCATTTCTGACCTGCCCATCGATCATACTTATAATGAAAGTCTGCTCTGGATTCAAGATTGTCCCACCTCAGAAAACCCAATATGAGTAAAATACAAAGTGTGATCACGCTAATTATTAGCTTCTTGATAATCAAATAAATCCCATCCTTATGTTTGTACTGAGTATATTATGTTCCATAAGACGTTTAACGATATGTTAGGTAGCATTGGAAAAAAGTCATGAGATAAGTAGTTAAACAAAATCTACTTCAACGATTATAACTACCAAAAAACTTAAAAAAGATGATCTAGCTAGATTACAGGATCACCTTCTTTAAGCAGTATAGTTCCAATTATAGAAATGTTCATTATATAGAGTGATCAGGAAGATTCGAACGATCTAGAGATGTTGTCTTTAATGAAAAGGTAATTAGGGATTTGGCCAAATCTTTTTCTTTGAGTCATCTGGACCTAGTAAATAGATTTCTTCGACCTTTTCGTAGGCATTGGAAAACGATATATAGAAATCCTTACTGCCTCCAATGGGGAGTTTACTGCCTTTAATCTGAATGAATAATGAATTGTTATTATGCGAAACGTTATAGCCGTGATATCTACTGATACTATCTACGAATCCACCTTTTAAAGTGATAAGTTCAGAAGAAACTTCGGATTTCGTAACCATGATCTCCTCAGGATCCACCACCTTGTTAAACATATAAATTCCAATGATAACAGGAACGACAACGATTATAACCGCACTAACGATAATGCCATACTTAGTTCTTGGTCTCATAGTTGATAATTCACCTCATTGATATTAATCGATGCACCCAATGATACTTGGGTACATCGATTAATTGTATTTGTTTAAAACTGAAGGCTACGTTTAGGAGCATTAGGTTCATCTGAATAATATACCAAATAATCATATGGTACAGCAGCATTCGTGGTGTAAGCACCGTCCCTGAGTGAATTATACAGATTTTGTGGCGTATTTGGAAAACCAGCAGTATACGTATCTGTTGATACAGAATTCCACAATCCTACCGCAAAAGAAGAGCAATTATTTAACGTACTCCAAGAGTCATGGCTTCGAATATATGAATTGACACTGTTAAGTTGGCTCTGGGTTAAATACATAGAACGGGAAACTCTATTATTGTAGCTATTCTGAGAGATAAATTTAGCTTCTAAGTTATAAAATACGCCTTCATTTTCGCTTTTATTGCCCCATGTACCCACAGAAATAGTTTTATTAGAGGTAATTCCGCTAAGTCCGCCAACAGAAATATTGGATGCACTCACGTTTTTGACTGTTATAAAAGAATGAGTGCCCCAATTCGATCCTGTTGAACCCCCTGAACTATTTGTACTGCCACTAGGGACCGAAAAAAGAGTCAATACGGCAACATCAGAGCTTGCCATAGGAATAATAGCACCATTTTTATTCTTTACTATGGGATTAAGCTGTTCACTAGATACAGTCTCTTTAGATGATAGAGTCTCTATCGGTACAGTAGTTTTGCTATTTGCAGAAGCATAGGTTGGAAATATAGTACTGAACGCTAGAGTGAAGATAGCCAACAAAAGAAACGGAACTCTAAATAAATTCTTCATTTTAAATTTAATTCCTCCATACTTTCAGGATTTTGTATTATCTTTCTTGTAGCAAATTTCTGTTCAGCATCCAAAGAAGATCGAAATGAGGTAGACACTAAAACAACTCATTATCTTACAAGATCTTCGAAAATCACCTCTTTCTTTAGTTGAATTAGAGTGTTATGTAGTACTTGATGTGATTATTTTTTCCTCTCGAATATATTAACAACGAAAGATCAATTGAAGTTACAGATTTGTTAGAAAAAAATTCAAAAAATATTATTAAATGGAATTAAATCCGAGTGGAGCCGTAAAGGGTATGTTGATCGAGCTGACAAAGTTTTGATTCGCTTCAAGACACACTGAACTGGTTGACATTTGGTGTCCATGGAACGATTAGAGAAGCGCTTTGGCTGGAAATGGATGGTCAAGTGAACATAGGGGAAGTATCCGGGAGCAAGGTTGCTTCTGAACTCCATTCTACTGAATGATATGTTTTATTTAGAGAGATGGTTATCTTAGGGTGAAAGATGCCAAACGCGAGCTATTCATAGATCAGAGATAAGGAGGCCACAAAATGGAAATTAAAATGGTGTTTGGCGTTGGCTTAGTCTTCGATACACCGGAATTCGGAACCATCGTCATGGGGGCCAATGAAGAGTTGGATGAACTACTTCCTTCAACAATCAAAGAGATGATCGGTGACCAGATTATCATCAAATAAATAGATGGTGAAGAGCAAATATATAAAGTTGTTTCTTCTCAAATTAATCATTCTATAGCCAGCAAGAAGAATATCGGTATATGTTTGGTAAAAGAGATATCCCCAGACGAAATACCTGCGGGTTCAATCGTCTACTGTTATCCATGAGGAAAAATTTGATCAGAAGGTATGCTTTGTTGAAGCTACATGGAGTGGCAGTTTTTTATTGCACTGGCTGTGCCCATCTTTACTTTTAAAGATCATATATGTTTCGAAAGCATCGGAAGGTCATCTGATTCCCCTTTTTGGGATGAGGAGAGCCTTCCTTTTTATTTCTCAAAATTGCGGAGAAAGACATAGACTCAAACAAAGGAGAGTTTCCTATGAACGATGATACTACAACGGAAAAGAAGATCACCATAACTAAAGGTTCTACTCATTCATTGCATATTCGTTGTCCCTACAACCTTGTAGATATTCAGCGCATTCGCCAGATTACGGGGCAGAAAGTGGGAACCCAAACAGAAAATGTGGATCATACCCTACACTATTGCGGCCATCCAGGAGTTTACGAGCCAGTTTGATCCGGATGAAGTTCAGATTACCCCGGAGTTGTGGGTTGACAATGAAGAACTGCAGCAATGGAAAGCTAATATGGGAAACAACCAGTGGAGCAAAGAACTCTTACAGAAGGCACTAAAGTTACGAGGATATAGTCGCAAAACAATCAAAGCGTATTGTAATCAGGTTGAGCGTTTTCTGAGTAGCCTTCCCCTTAAAAATACGGAGTTCACTACATCCAATGTTCAGAGATATTGCTTGGGTTTGCTTGAGTGGGGATCTCCCATTCAAGCGTGAATCAGACCATTAGTGCTATCCGTTTCTATTGCAAACATGTGCTCCATCACCCTACTGAAATCCAGTATATTCGTCCCAAGAAGCAGACCAAGCTTCCACAAGTGATATCCGAAAACGAAGTTGCACAATTACTCAAATCCGTAACCATCCCAAACATAAGGCCATATTGTTTCTGACCTATTCTTCCGGGCTTCGTGTAGGTGAAGTTGTGCGTCTGCGTTGCAGCGATCTGGATATTGAAAGGCAGACACTCATTGTGCGACAGGGAAAGGGTCAAAAGGATCGGAGAACGCTTCTTTCAAGCCTTGCCTGGGATATGGTGCAGAAATACATAGATGAATACAGACCCAATCGTTGGCTGTTTCCGGGGCAATCTTCTGATCGACATCTTACTGAGCGGAGCGTACAGAAGGTTTTTGAAGAAGCTAGATAAAGCCGCAGGAATTGTGAAAAAGGTAAGTATTCATGCGCTGAGACACTCCTTCGACACTCATTTGCTGGAAAACGGGACAGACCTGCGCTACATTCAGGAGTTACTTGGTCATACGAGTGCACGTACAACTCAGCGATATACGCATGTTAGCACCAAAAATATCCAGCTTATTCAAAGCACGCTGGATCGGATGGTTTTGGGAGATTGAATACTTCGATAAATCTCCCTTTTTCACCAAATTCTTCTTCGCAAATACTACACCATAGGTTATCATATACGTAGTTCACATATCATACAGGATGTGTGGTATTTACGAAGTACATAAATTAGATGTTATCTGCAATTAGGGCTAATTCATAAAAGAAAGAGGTATTTAATGAGGGATTCATTTTCTGCAAGAACAATAAAAGTATTAGCTGATAGAGCAGGCTACAGATGTTCTAATCCTGCTTGTCGGAGAGCTACTACAAAGGCTCATCCAACTAATGAAGAACTATCAGTTAACTTAGGTATAGCAGCACATATCACAGCAGCAAGCCCAAACGGTCCAAGATTTAATAGTGATTTAACAACAATTGAAAGAAAGAGTGTGACTAATGGTATTTGGGTATGTACTAAATGCTCTAAAGAAATTGATTCAGCAGAATCAGCATATTCTGTGGAAACATTAAAAGGCTGGAAAAAGGATGTAGAATCAGTAACTGCAAGAAACGCCGCATCGACTCCCGATGAAATTGCAATTATCGTATCTGAAATTGAAGAAAGCATAAGTAAAATTTTTATGTTCCTAGAAACATGGCAAATAAATGATCCTACTTCAACTTATGATTTTCGCTCTATGGATTTTGAAGAATCATCGCGTCTAATAATTACATTTTCAATTTTAAGAAGGAAGTCATATGCACAGGAGATTGAGCCGGATTTAGTAAGAATAAGAATGAAATCAAAAACAATATTAGGTAATCTAGAATTACTTGAACATTATACTTGGGAAGATTCAGGTATAAATTATATAGCAATGAGAGAAATGGCAAATAGCCTTAATGAATTAAGAGAATTATTCTTACTAAGATAGAAAATTTGAATAGTTCAAAAGAAGCCCTAACAGCAGATAACATAATATTCACGCTGCGAACATTCATCCTTGGTCTGGTATTCGCCAGACACTCGACATACGTCGAGTCGTGAATACAGGAACGCTAGGCGAAATACTCAAATGAAAGAGGAGAGAATATGCAGTTCAACAATAAATTCAAGTATGTATGGTGGGTTATTGTAATAGGTTTAGGAATCTATATGATATATCTTCGTTATGATGAGATAATTAGCTCAAGTGTAGGCGCATTTGATATCTTTTTAGTGGCTATAATCGCAGCTTTAATGTTAATTCCATTCTTCACAGAGATGGATTTTCTAGGAATAAAATTAAAACAAGAAATTGTCGCAATGAAAACTGAAGTAAAAGAAGAGATTTCAGAAGTACGGGGGATGTTAAAAAACTCTATTGATATAAACAACAATAACAGGTTCAATCCAAGTATTTACGTAGGGAGTCCATCTTCTCCACCTCCTGATAATCAGTTGAACAATATTGAAAAATCTATTAAAAACACATTGGATCAGATTTTAGCGGCGAATAGTGTAGATAGACAAACCAATGAGAGCTTGGAAGTTCCAGAAGAAAATAAACTTTTATTTGCAGCGCGTTTTAACATTGAGAAAGAATTAAGGAGAATATGGAAAGAAAATTTTTATAAAACTAATGAGGAGAGGTCTAGACCTATACCAATAAACATAATGATTAATGACTTAATTAAGCAGGATATACTCCCTCCATCTTTTAAAAATGTTATTAGAGAAATTTATTCAGTTTGTTCTCCAGCTATACATGGCGAAGAACCAACACAAAAACAAGTAGATTTTATTAAAGATGTAGCTCAAGATGTTATTAACACATTAAAAGTAATTTAGTGAAGCTTTGAGTACTTCGCCTAACAATATATTCACGCCGCGGACATTCGTCCTTAGTTCGGTACACGCCGGGTCGTGAATACAGAAACGTTAGGCGAAATTCACTAAATAATGAAATTCATAAAAGGAACAATCTCTTTTGAAGAACGATTTTTATTACATCTAAATGAGAATATGGATGGTAATATGTGATGGTGTCCGAAAAATAAATTTAATGAAAATGAAGTAGCTAAGTCTCTTGAGGAAATTAGAGAACTTGAATATTGGCAAGCCCATTTCCTGAGGGAGATGGAATTAATTTTCTAATGATGGTTACATAAAAGGAGATTGAACATATGATGTTAATTGAAAAGTTCCCTAGAAATGTAAGACTCACTATAGGTCCGTATGAACAATGTCCATGCGGTTCTAAAAAAAGTTTCAAATTTTGCTGTAAACCAAAATCGACCGAACATAAACACAATTGGAAGGAATACCGTAAACATCCTGATAAGCGCAAAAAGTATGAATATGTAAAGAATTGGAATGATACTGCGTTTGAAATATGCCTAGCATTTGATCACGAAGAATGTAGAGGTAATATTAAAAATGCTCACTCAATACAAAAAAAACGAATATTGAATAGAATCAGTCGAGATGGACACCTCTATCAATTTATACCAGATCATGTGGGAGATATAGTTTTAGCTAAGTTTGATCGTGTAAGCATCAATAAGGCCAGTACATTTCAAGGATTTTGCGATTTCCACGATAATAAATTATTTCTTCCAATTGAAGCTTCAGATTATTGTAATGAAGCAAGACAAAATTTCTTGTTCTCTTTTAGGCCTCTAGCTCTTGAATGTCATAATAAAATAAGGGACTTAACTTTTAGAATGAATATTTTTAGTGAGCGCCCTGATCTGACGATAAATGAAGCAATGGTTTATGATTATCGAACCGCACAACTAAATGAAAGAGAATTCAAGAAAGAATATGAAGTTTTTAAGAAAGATTATAGTGAGAAGAATTTTAATAATATTCGCACCTTTTATTTGAAGTTAGATTTTGAAGTGAATTTTGCAACAAGTGGGGCTTTTTCAGTAGAATTTGATATGAATGGGCAGCAAATAAATGAAAATCAAATGCTTAGCGAAATTCAAGAAATTAAGCTTATTTATTTAACAATCTATCCCCTAGAAAATAGTACAAATATAATTCTTTCATATCATTTAAGAAATGATAAATCGTACAATAGACTTTTCGAACAACTAGAAAATGCCTCACAGACACAAATTTTAAAATACTTAAATAAGATAGTGATTAATGGAACCGAAAATATATATTTTAGTCAGAACTTTATAGAAAACTTGAAAGAAGCAGAAAAAGATTCTTTGTTAATAAGTTTTCAAGCAAGTTTAAAACCGTTATTAGCTAAGAAGTTATACGAAGAAAACAACGACTACAGATTTGATCTTTTCACAACCTAAAGTAGCGGTAGCAGTAATTAATACCTTTATCACGCTTGAATTGAACTTTAACGTCAGTTACTCCGAGCATTAATAATATTAAATTGGCCCAAGTATTTGACCTTTCAAGATTAATCAGGAAGATTTTAACTTCGCCTAACATAATATTCTAGCTGCGGCTCCGATGGAGCCTTGGTCTGGGATGGATTTCTAAGAGGGATTTCAGCAGACAACCCCTTCGGGGGTTCATGAATAGAGGAACGTTAGATGAAATCATTTGCAAAAACATTAACGAAAGTGAGAGCAAAGATGACGAAAAAGAATGTTGATTATACTAATGCAATGAGCTTAATAGAATTATCAGATGAGGTTTACGAATTATTTGATAGTCGAATGTCCTTGATGAACCTGAAAACGAATAAATATAGTAGTATCATTATTTCTTTGATGTACATTATGGAAAATACCAGCCAAGCTATTAGATATTTAATTAAGAATAGTTTTGTAATTCCTGCTGTTACATTGGCGAGAGTAAGATTGGAACAAGCTATTGTCTTTTCGTATCTTATTCATGCAGAAGAATCAAATGGATTTCAGCCATTCATTGCTCACATTCCAATTAGTGAATATTAAAATCTTCTTTAGCAATAACTGAGCAGAAGTTAGCAAAAAATCTTACAGAACTAGATTTAGAAACTTTAAAGCTAGCAGCTAAATCAATGCAAGCAAGATTTTCCTCTGAGTCTGAAGGGGAGAGATTTGACAAGAAATGGACAAAACTTGATTTATTATCAATGGCAAAGGCAAGAGACCACATGACAATGGATTTAGATGAAGTGCTAAGTTATAGACTAGAAATAGATTATAAATCGCTTTATAAAGAAGCTAGTTCACTTATACATTTCGACGGTAATTCCATCTTGACTTATACAAATTATTACGTTTCTCGTAACGAAGAACATTTAATAATTGGATCGAAATCAACATGGGCACCGATGGCTGCTGCATTTAACGTCCATTACGATATTATTAATATCTCTGAAACAGCGAAGATTCTAGACATTAATATTAATGAAGAATTACATGAGGTCTACAATAAGTATAAGTTACAAATAGAAAAGATTTATTTGGGTGAATCAGAGAAGGCAGATGACGTCACCTAACACAAAATCCACGCATCTGGCATTCGCCCGTGGCTCGGCACGAAGTTAGAAGTAGGATCAGAGGGGCATTTCAGTAGCAGAGAAGCGGAATCAGCCAGACACATTCTCACCACCTCAAGCCCCTTACAGGACTTAAGATGGTGCGGCGTCGTGAATACGATAACGTTAGATGAAATCAGCCAATGCTTGACTAAACACAATAGTTCCGGATGAAATATGGAAAGAAAATATCGTCCCTTACAAAAATATTCGGATCCAGCAATAAGAGATAATGGCGTTCTTGGACTAGCCTATATAGCTAGAACCAAAGAAAATCTGGAAAAACACAAGGTGAAACCAATAATATTAAAAGAGCTTAAACAAAATCATCAAAATGAAGGGCGAGTAAAAGACGCAATTGATGATGTAAATCTATATATGAAATGGGAAATTGGAATATCAAAGAAATAATACTGAAGTAAAGACTCATTTTGATAGTATATCGAAGAAGGGCTGACATCATCTAACATCATATCCACGCATCGGAGCCTGACGGCTCCTCGGTTCGCCCGAAGGAGTTTGTCAGGAGAGTGGAATCAGGCGGACACATCCCCACCGACTTAAAGCTGCTGGCGCAGCCTTAAGTCGGTGGGACGTCGTGGATACAGGAACGTTAGATGAAAGATAAGTAAAAACAAGAGAGGTTATTTACATGGGAGTAGCCTATACATTAGATTGCAAACAGTGCTCTTATAATCATAAAGTTTTTTTAGGAATAGGGTTTAATTATATAAATTTGAAAACTATTTTAGAGTGGTATGAACAAGAAGAAGGTCGACAACAAATCAAAAAATATATGAACGAAGAGGATATACATTTTGAATGTTATGACGGATTATACGTTTGCGAACAATGTGGGTATTTACTGAATCGTACATTTCTACATATAATCTCAAAAGATTATTTCTATATAAACAGTTACGACTGTCCACTTTGTCATGTACAAATGCCTCAAAAACCTTTGTTAGATGAAATAGAAGAAATTTCTTTAAAGTGTCCTGACTGTGAGGAAGAAAAATTAGAAATACAATCATATATGGACTGGGATTAAACTCTTTTATGTCAATCATAAAATTGATTAGTGAAATTTGAAGGTCACTCAATGAAGACTTATCCATCATCTAACATAATATTTACGCTACGGGCATACGCCCTTGATCCGGCATTCGCCGGACACTCGACATACGTCGAGTCGTGAATACAGAGACGTTATCGGAATTTCTCATAAAATATACTGAATAAAAAAATGTACAGGAGGTGTAAAGAATGTTCAGCATGTATGAAATATCCCAGGAAGAACATGAGATGATTATAAGAGCAAACGATCAATTTGGATTAATCTTTGAAGTATGTTTAGACGCAATAGAGTTATCTTGGACATTTACTAAAAATTATCAGATCAGTGCCTGGATATTTGCTGGTTTTTTATCTCAAACCAATAATTCGTTGTATTTAGCGATTTTATCATTAATTAGAAGGCATACTGTTCAAACAAGCTTTAATTTACGTTTATCAATTGAGTCTGCAGTATTGGCCTGTTATGCATTATATAATCCTAAAATCGATAGTTTTGCTATCAAAAATGATCATGGTTCAATGGTAGAGAGATCAGGAGTGAAATCAAAAGCAAATAAATGGATTGAAAATAATTATAAGGACATGTCTGATACAATTCATGTGTATAAAAAGCAAATTAATAGTAAATTCGCGCATTCTAGTATCTTAAGTGCATTTGGAAATTTTGAATTGAGTGAAGAACACTATCAAGGAGTTTCTTGGATATTTGATAGAACTGAAGATAGAGACATTCATTTTCAACTACTAAGTTTGGTTAACTTAGTTCTTATACAGGTAGAAATGTTTTATAGAGTAATTAAAGACTATCCCATAGTGGAAATTGTTGATGACTTTACTTCCCGTTATGAAAAGATAAATGGTACTGTGACTTTATTAAATGACTTTTATAAATTGATTGCTGAAGAACTTGCTAAAGGGGAAGTAGTTGAAATACCTATCTTACGTAAACTAAATGAAGAAATATGAGAACATCCGATAACATAATATTCAAGTAGCGGCTCCGTTGGAGCCTAAGTCTGCTGGAAGAATTTCGAGGAGGAATTTCAGCAGACACATCCGACTTAGTCGGACGTAATGAATATAGGAACGTTATGTGAAAAATTCTTATAAACAAGGAGGAAGAAATGAAAAGAGAAATCATAGATCAATATGAAAAATTAGCAGCCCCACCAAAAGATGCTGATGGAAATTGGTATAGACAAAGAGGAAGAGAACTAGAAGTTCTTGTTCAGAAACTTCTAGATTTAGAAAAGCTTGAACCTAGAATGCGATATAGACCTGAAGGAGAAGAAATCGATGGTTCCTTTCTGTTAGGGGATAAGGTATATTTGCTTGAACTAAAGTGGCATAGTGTAGAACTTCCTGCATCATCTATATATCAATTTAAGGGGAAAGTAGATGGGAAGCTTTTAGGAACTATAGGTATTTTCATTTCATTATCAGGATATAGCAAGGATGCTGTTGACGCACTGAGTCTAGGGAAAACTTTAAATGTTATTTTATTTGATAAAGAGGACTTTGAAGTTTGTGTAAAAGAAGAGTATGGATTTAGAAAGGTACTAACTACTAAATTGAGACAGGCTGCTGAGGAAGGTATAGTTTTCTTCCCGTATAACTCAGTAAGTATACAAAATGATTTAAAGGAAACGATAGAGCCTACTCTACCTCAAGTATTAAGTTATCAATCTATTTCCGGAAGTATTGTGAGTGAAAATCAGATAAATAAGATTAATACCGACATAATATTAATATGCGAAGGCAATAGGGATAGAGAGATATTGTTAGGACTTATGAAAAAAATTATAAAAGATAAACCTATTAAACGAGTAACTATAGTTGTCGCCATGGGAAAATATGTAATGCCTAAAGTTATTAATTCAGTAAGGTCACAGGTAGATTCTGATGCAGATATCTTAGTTATTGTTGATTCAGATGGTGAAATAGATAAAACTATGAATTTCTTTATAGAAAAGGCACATTTAAAACCTAACAACATTATTATTACAGATCCTTATATTGAGACTTGGATATTTAATGAATTACCAGATAGAATATCAGACTATATGCAGCGAAATGCTCAGCGATCCAATCAAACTGTTGAACAATATATCAAAGGTATTGTTGATTCCATTAAAATTGATGACTTAATCAAAAAAGATAATAGTTTTGAGAAATTCTATAATTCCATTGTGATCAAAAAATAGTGCAATGTAGTTCAATGAAGAAAGAATACTTCACATAACATGATATTCACGTTGCGGATATTCGTCCTTGGTCCGGCATACGCCGGACACCAGCATATGCTGGGTCGTGAATACAGGAACGTTAGGCGAAATTCAAATAAGGGAATGAATATTAAATGAAATTAGATAGACTGAAAAATCTTTATATAGGAATGAAGAACAGTAAGATAGAACGGTACAAGATTCAATTTACATTCAATAATGTATCATTTGATGTATTTTTCTTTATTGATGAGAATCCTTATCTTCTGGTATTTGGAGTAAAGGCGGTGAATTTTTATTTCGAAGTTAAAGTAAAACCTGGATTTAGTATAGATACATTTCTTCCTAAAGATATACATACAAGGTTAATGGCGATGCTAAATCTTAAGTACGATCCGAATAGCTCGTTTAAACTGAATTATTTTTTTGAGGAATTCAACAAAAAAATCCCTCAAAAGGTAGTGCTGAGTAACCAACCAAAGTCGAATGAAGTTGGTTGCTTTCGAAAAAACGTAGAAGAGAATGATAAAGTGTATTTTCTTGGTTGGAGAGATAATCAGACTAGAAACGAAAATGTAAGTTTTAAAAACCTAATGAAAACAAAAGCGCTCCTTGGTAATACAGCTTATGAAAGAAGTAGACAGAAGAATTTTAGTAGTAGATGGACGGAAGATATTGAATTGGCCCAAGAATTCTACCTTCCAGATTAATTAGAAAGATTCGAACTTCACCTAACATAATATTCACGCTGCGAGCATTCGCTCTTGGTCCGGCATTCGCCGAACACCCGACATGCGTCGGGTCGTGAATACGGGAACGTTATCCGAAATACTCGATAAATCTAAAATAGACAAGATAAAGCATAAAGGAGGTTTTTTAATGAAAGAAGTAATTATAAGGCATGGTGGAGATTATTTGCCAATTGACGATATTGACTTTTCAATAATAGCAAATGATCTTAGGTCTCTCCCATTCTATAGAGATGATTTATTTCTTGGAATGCAGGCAATGAATATTGGTATTATTGACCCTAACATTACTCAATTCGAGTCTGACTTATTAAAAACGTATTTTGAGAAAGAGAGAACACCATCTTATGAAGCAATGACTGTAGGAGCATTCTCTCAAATGTGGATTTTCGCATTATATGAAGTTCTACGTATGTGGCGGGAACGAAAGTATGATTTTTCTAAACTATTCAAAAACGGTGGGATAGATTTAAAACTAAAATCACTTGCTGATAATGAAGATGAAATGAATATAACATCACATGCTCGAAGGAGACAATTGGAGAAATATCGAGATGAACTGTCTTTTAGGGATGAAGTTGAACATTGCTGGATTCAATTAGAACCAGTATATCGGTTGGTTGAATTATATAGAATGAATATGGCAAAACACGCGGCACCGGGCAAGAGCAATGCTATTCCAATGGCCCCCGGCTATGGGCGAATTAATATGCTTTGTGGCGCATTAGATTATGAGTTGCTTTTAGATAGAGATAGTTATGAATTGCTCAATAGAAGAGATGTTGCAGATAATTTGAGAGAAGCTCTGTTAGTTATTAGAGCTAATAATAAATAAAGTTCTGTAGATTAATCGAGAAGTTGAATACTTCGGATAACAAAATATTCACGCTGCGGGCCGTTTGGCCCTAGATCATCCAGAAGTTAATACAAAGAAGGATAGAATAGGAAATGATGAAAAAAAATCTTGGTGTGAACATTAATGGGGAAACGAGTAAGAAGATATGTTTACAAGATTCGACATAAAACTAATTAAATGTTTTTATAAGCCATTCAATGAGGACAAAAAAATCACATAACATAATATTTGGGCTGAGGACATTCGTCCTGGGTCCGGCGTTCGCCTTATAAGCGACAGACGTTGGGTCGTGAATATTTATGTTAGGCGAAATTACATACGTGAGAACACTGAATTATGTCTAGTCTGTTTAAGTGTTATTTATAAACGTCAATTAAATTATTATGGAGGTTACAATATGACAAATAATAATAGTATGCTGAGTTACATTTTAAAATATAAGGAAATTTATTTTCTTGTACCAGCAATAATATATGTTATTGGTTTTCTTTGTCTTCAAGGTAGTTTCAGTGCAATAAATGGAGATACATTAATGTCGGATCTAGCATTCCCTTTGTATCCTTTTAATTTTGAAGTATATCTTTATAAAGGTTTATTTATTTCACTTGGATTGTTACTGCCATTTATTTGTTTAGCATTCCCAGTAGTACGTTTTTTCATTAACAAATTTAATTCCCCATTTAAAAAAGGATTTTACATTGTGTTAGCTTCTTTCTGGTTTCACGGAATTACACTATTTTTTTATCAAATGACTAAAAACTACTTAAGTGATCATTTAAACGAACTACATTTATTGATTTACTTTTTTATTTACTTCTCATTATTCATCTATATTTTTCTTTGTGCTAAATCATATAGAAGAGGCCAGCGAAGACTAATCCTGTTTACCTCTTCTATTTTTCTAATAATTTCTTTATGTACACATGTTTACTGGCTTGGTCAATTAACACAAGCTAACAAGATAGCCAGCTTCATAGATGGAAAAAAAGTAAGAACAATGCATATAGAAACTGAAAAAGGAACCTACGATATGTTGATCTATGATATTAATAAAGAACTAGCCACTGGTATTGATAGAAACAAAAATATTGTTACTATACCAATGGATAAGATTAATTCAATGGAGATTAAGAATTAACAATGTGTATCTAATTAAACTTATAAATACATTGGGAATACCATTGACAAGAGTGGTTGAAAATGAAGAAAATTATGGAGCAGAATAAAAGCAAATCATTATTACCTTCTCTAAGGTTTGTCTATTGCAAGGCCAAGTTTTAAAATAATTGTTTTGATTATTATTTTGTACGGTTCACCATCTACCCAGAAGAAGGAAATTGTTGCTTGGTGGGAGTAATGAAAAAATTAAATGATGTTCTTTACTCCCCAACTTCCCCAAGCAAATACCCCACAGAAACTTCCAAAGCCCTCGCAATCATCACCACTTCATAATCTTGAACGAGACGATATTGACCCTCCAAACGAGAAAGACTGGTCTGACTGATATCCAAGCCCAATGTTTGCAATCTGGCGAGGAATTCTCGTTGTTTGATTCCTTTACTTTTTCGGATAGCTACCACTCTGGAGCCAATAATATTTTTGTCGCCAGGTGGTTCTCGTCTATGCTTCATTATGTTCCCCCCTCATTTCATCCAAATTGTATGAGAAATAATGGTTGTTTTAATGCGGAAATCGCATTAAAATGAAATAAACCGATAATCGCATTAAAAATGACTGCTCCGTCTAGCATTAACAAGACATGGCGCAGTTTAGACCCATCAGAGAGGTGGATGTATGAGCCGGTTGCTTGACTTATTGGAAGAGGAACGGCGCAAACTTAATCAGCTAGGTGAGGCATCCTTGAAGCAAGCGATTCCGTTGTGGGACAATCCCGAGGTTCAGGAACAGAGCCAAAGGGTGGATGAACTGGTGGCACGAGTTAGTGAAATGAGGGCGAAGCATAGCCGAGTTGCACGATGATGAGTACGGTACATAATGCTTAGGGGAGGAGAAGCAATGGATTTTCCACGCTGGATGCAACGAGCGATTCAAGTAAGACTGAATGAGGTGACTGCCCAGATCGAACATGATCCTGAACTGAGTCGAGTACGTGGGGGAACAGACGAAGCGTTTGAAGTTTTGTTTGCAGGTAAGGATGTCGAGCAGACACCTGAATATATCGAGTGGGAGAATCGTTATATTGTCAGCAAAGGCATAGAAAATGAGCGGTTGTATATGCAGGGACTACGAGATGGCATTCAGCTCACAGTATCCTTGCTGGGTCAGTCGATGCCAGAGGAGACCGATACAGAGGCTTGATCCTCCACTAAGGCGAACCCATAAGTCAGGGGAAGCTACCTCGACCTTAACTTATAAACCGGAGCCGAAGCGTGAATCTATCGCTTCGGCTCCGGTTTTGATACTCTATTTTTCCAAATTCTAAATTAAGGAAAGGAGGGCGTTAATGATGTGTTAAGCTTAAAGAAACAAGAGTAGAAGCGAGGTATGGTTATTATGAAAAAAAGATCTAAATACTTAATCTTGCTTTTTATGTTTATTGCGATTGTGTTTGTTCTACTTTTTTTGAATACCAATATAAATGAAGCCAATGAGCCAGTGGTTAATGGCAATATCATTCACGTCAAAAACTTTGATCTGGATGCTAAATCAACGAATTTAAAGACTATGACAGAAGGGTCGATATTCGTTGAGGGTGAGAAGGAGCATATTGATCATATCAAGATAGTAGCACATGTAGAGATTGACCCCACTGACTGGGGTGGTGTTGCATTTTATATCCCTGATCAATGGAGTGTCTCAAGTATCACCAGCAGTTATCCTGAACATCAATCGAAGTTAAAGCCTGCTGAGTATGTATCCACCTGGATGAATTCTTCTAATGACTCTTCATGGCGAACGATGATTGAGATTGGGAGAGAACGAAATTACATAGCAAATGGCGGAGGCACTGGAACGATTGTGATCGAGTTAAGTCCAGATCAAAAGGGTATGTCCCCCTCTGAGTCATTAAAAATTGGTATTGAGGTCGGATCAGAAGAGAAAAATGGAAACCGAATTATGGGTACGGATTCTGTTAAAGTTCCTGTATTTTGAAGTATTTAATCGTGATTGTTTTATTTGGGAAATGAAAACTGTACAGACCTATGATAAGTCAAATATAAAAGAGAAATATGGAAATTAAACTTTGGAGGTGCTGACATGAAAAAGTGGATAATGGCAGGAGTTATAGCTGTGATGGGGGTTAGCATTTTTTTTGGATATAAGCATTTAAATGCACAAGAAATACGTCCAGATGCAGATTACCACAATTACGCTCTTTCTGAGATAGAATCATTAGCTACTGTAATTGTGGAGGCTGATTGGGAAGAGGAAACGAATTCAATCGTTGAATTAGATCAAAAGGATAAGTATCCATTGGACACACGTACATTTTCAAATATAAAAGTGAAGAAAGTATACAAGGGTGCAGTGAAGGAGGGGGAGGAACTAAACGTAGTTGAATACTATGCCAAGTGGAGAGATGTGGCAGGTGCATATGTAAAATATCCAAATGAATTGTATCAACCTTTAACGTCGGGTAAAAACTATCTATTGTTTTTATATCAAAGTCCAGAGGAACCTTCAGGTTCATATGAGATCATCGGCAACCATCAGGGTAAATATGTTTACCCGGAAAGTCAAAGTAATATGAGTATTCAATCCACTAGTGATCTGGATATTGCCGAAAAAGATGAACATTATTCTGCCTTATATAACGATGTAAGTGAAAAGTATTTTAAGTAGCACAATGGATATTATTTGAATTACAGAGGGGAAGCGACCCTGATCTACACTTAAAACCCCGAGCCGAAGCGTGATTAACTCGCTTCGGCTCGGGGTTTAATGATCTACTTTTTACAACATAAAATTCTTACTTCGCGCTTACCGATTTAAACCATTCATTCACTTCTTGCGTGATCTGATCTCCGCCATTGGATTTCCAGTTGGCGACGAATTGGTCAAAGGCATCAATTGGCAAATTGCCGTAGATGATTTTGTTGAAGGTTTCCATCTCGGACTGGCGGAGCAGGTTCCATTTGGATACCATGGTTGGTGTTGCAGCGCCAGTGAAGTAGTTTTGTTTACGGATGTCGATCTGGGACATAACAACTTTACCAGCATACCAGTTTTCCGGTTTACGGAATTCGGCCATTTGTTTCTCGTAAGGTGTTTCAGGCTTCTCGCCGTTGGCCAGCTTCACAAGTGTTTTCATGTACAGATCCGGGATACGTGCTGGGCCGGTCAGGAAAGGGAATTCGTTGGAGAAGTCTTTGATCTTCTCTTTGTCACTGGTCGGTTGTCCGTCAATGATATCCCAGTCATACCCTTTGGCGAAGCCGTATTCATACTCACTGCCCGCAGCCGGGTTAGCTAGGTTATCCAGCATGTAGTTGTAATACAGGAAGATGGCTTCTGGATGCTTCGCATCCTTGTTAATCATGATACTTGCGTTGACACCAGAGTTCTGCCACTTCGTACCGATCTTGCCGTCAGGGCCAGCTGGAACAGGGTAAGCTTTATACTTTGATCCAGGTACGTTCTTCAGCAGGTCGGGTGCAGGCCAGTCCGGTACCCAGTTTGCGCCAGGCAGAATGCCCGCTTTGCCAGCTGTCCAGCTTTCAGCGGATTTGCCTTCGTCCCACAGAGCGGAGTCAGCGTGGATATAACCTTTATCCATCCATTCCGCCAGCTTGGCAAGGGCTTGTTTGGCACCCGGGTTAACGGAGCCGTACTCAAGGTTGCCGTTTGCGTCTTTGTTCCATTGCTCCTCGATTGTGCCGTATGCACCGAACAACCAGTCGAGTTGACCCATCCAGGTGTTGGTGTTATTTTTCAGCGAGATTGCCAGCGGGAATACTTTGTCTGGAGACAGACCGTCCGGGTTCTCGTTTTTGAATTTGTCCATGATGTTCTCAAGGTCTGCAATAGTTTTCGGAGCTTCCAGTTTCAGCTTCTCCATCCAGTCCTCGCGGAGCCAGAGCAGTGTATCGTCGTTATCGGTGTACTCCATGATCGGCATATTGTATTTCTTGCCGTCCTTGGTGAACGGATACCACAGTTCAGGATGTGCTGCTGCGTGATCTTTCAGGGTCTGACTCGCGTACTTGTCGAACAACTCATCGATGGCGATGAATTGACCGGAGTCGATCAGCTGATTAGTCAGTACCGCATTGGTGGGTACCGTTACGAAATCAGGCAGCTTCTCGCCAGAGGCGATAGCCAGTTGCAGCTTTTGTCTGTATTGATCGTCATTGGCCGGATACCAAGTATCTTTGTGCTTCATACCCAGCGTTTCGAGCATCCAGCGATCGTGCACGTTATTTTCTTTGGTATCTCCTTGCACGTATTTCTTCGGCATCAATACCGAACTGAACTCGATGGGTGGGTCATATTTTCCTTTAGCAAAAGCAGCTTCTGCTTCAGCTGAGCCGACAGTTCCCGGCGTATTATTACCATTGTCACTGCCTGTCTCGCCACTGCCGCACGCAGTGATCGTGATGAGCGCGATAACCATGAGCAGTGACCACCATGTTTTTAATTTGATCATTGTTCAATCCCCCTACGGTGTATGATCTTTACAGTGTAACTGTACCAATTTGGGCGGGAGGGCATCTATATGAGTTTTTTAGTTTTGATAGGACTCTATTAGTGAATGTGCAAAAAGATCGGTTTTCAGTCATGTTATTTATGCTGGTCTCGGTATTCCTGAGGCGTAACGCCGAATTGGCGTTTGAACACTTTGATAAAATAAGCCGGGTCCATATAGCCAATCTCCATGCTGATTTCGTACACTTTTTTGGTGGTCGTGACCAGCTTGTGACAGGCCCGATCCATACGTAGGCGCGAGATATAATCACTGATGCCTTCGCCCGTTTCGATCTTATAGATTTTGGACAAATGGGTCGGGTGCAGATTGACATGGTCAGCGAGCACACGCAAAGACACATCCAGATGCAGGTTCTTATCTGTAAAATCCTGAATCTTCTTCACATACTCGGAACGGATGTCCTTGATCTCGTTGGACGTGCCTTCCTTGAGTTTGCCAAGCACACTGAGCGACCATTTCCGAAGTTTGCTGATGGTAGCGAAAACTTCCCCACTTTGCAAATCCTCGACATCGTTTCCCATTAAAGTGGTCAGAGTCAGCTTGTTCCGGTGGGCAATATTGGTGAATGAAGCCGTAATAAGAAAACCTGCCTCCATACAGTGCTCCCATGATTCCGACCATTTCTCATCCAGTTCAGCGCAGACCGCGCGTATTTTCTCTTCCGCTGCATCCCACTGTCCGCTTTCTAGTAAACTAATAAAGGTAGGCGGGGTGTACAGCACGTCCAAGGGACCTTGTGCCGCAGGTGTCTCGACATCGCTGACACGCATGACAAATTCGCGTTCATCGCCAACGATCTGCCGGAAATAGGCGGAAGCCTGACGGAAGCGATCGTAGAGCTGATCCGGAAAGGTGAACCACTCAGTGATAACGATGGAGAGGGAGCCTTTCAGAAATTGTTTTACTTTGGATTGAAGCTGAATGGACAGCTTCTCCAGCATGGTTTCTTTGCCAATATCGCCTTTCCGTTCTTTCAACTGAAGTAAAAACACCAGATATCCGTGCTCCTCCTTCACGCCCCACACTTCCATAAACTCACCCATAATCTCTTCCGCCATATTGATGATCGCATATTCGATCAGGGTCTGATCATTGCTGTCATAGTGTCCGAATTCTTCTTCCAAACGAACCAACATTAATGCGGCATCCCCGGTATGAAAGGGCAGAGCGTAATTGGCTAGCTTCCGATCCCATTCCGCAGCGGCGATTCGTTGTCCCTGCAAAGCCCCTAGGAGCAGTCGTCCCCGCAAATGGGGGAGATTCTCTCGCAACGTAAACTGCGTTCGTGTCAGTGAACTGACCAGTTCCCATTCGTTGTTCAATTGATCGATGGCCTTCTGAACGGCCCCCATTAATTCATCGTCAGTTGGGGGCTTGAGCAGATAGTCCACGGCCTCGAACTGAATGGCTTTTTTGGCGTAATCAAATTCGGAATACCCGGATAACAGAATACATTTTATTTTTTTGTCCCGGATGCGGATGCGTTCAATTAGTTCAATGCCCGTCATTTCAGGCATCTGGATGTCCGAGATCACGATATCGATGGGGTGGGTGTCGATCATTTGTAGTGCTTCGTGTGCCGAGTATGCTTTATGCACATGTTCGATGCCCAGCGTATGCCAGGGCTTGGTCATGGACAGGTTATCGACCCAGTGTGCTTCATCGTCTACGATCATCATTTGCATGGTTATATTGTCTCCTTGGTGGTTGAACGCAGACATCTGTACACTTGCCACTCCGATGACAGAACAACCTTCCGATCGCTGTTATCCCCAGATTTATTGAATGAATTTTATAATGTGTAAATCTGGTGATAAAGGCGAACGCTTTGCTTCTTCAGGTTTTTTCTGCCCTCTGCGTTATCGTGTAAGTGATCTTGTTCAAAATTAAATCGTCAATTTATTGTTTGTATTAACTTAAATTCGTATCGGTATTACCTTTATCGGAATCTGTGTCCTCTTTTGGTATCTCCCAGATGATTTCGGTTCGGAATCCGCCTAGTGGGGATGGGCCGAATAGGAGGTAGGAATGACTGCCGAACAGGTGCGTGATTCGTTGGTGCGTATTCCAAAGGCCGCAGCCCATTTCTTCCTGTAAAGGTTCCTGCATCTTCAGGTTCAATGCCTCGTACTGTTCCGGGCTTAAGCCTGGTCCATCGTCGTCGATGTATATCCTGCCAAAACCATTCAAGCGCTCCCCGGTAATTCGAATCTCCCCGGAAGAATAGGACTTCGCCACGCCGTGTATCACGGAATTCTCGACCATCGGCTGAAGCATTAATCGAGGTACCGACTGGGAGAGCATGTCCTCAGGAATATCGATATGATACTCAATTCGACCATTGCGCAGCTTCTGGATATCCAGATAGTTGATCAGCAGCTTGATCTCTTCCTGAAGCGAAGATGTCTCTTTTTCCATACGGGTGGTATAGCGGTAGTAGGCACTAAGATTATGCGCCATGGAGACCACGGCTTGCTCGTCCTTCATCTGGGCCATGTTGATGATATAACCTAGACAATTATATAGGAAATGCGGATTGATCTGCGCTTGTAATTGCTTAAGCGTAGCTTCCCTGGCTCTAATTTTCTCATGGAATACATTCTCGATCAGATCTTGAATCTGATGGGACATATCGTTGAATCGGCGGAACAGGAATGAGAACTCATTCTGGTTTTTGCTATGCAGTCTGACAGAATAATCCCCTTGCTCTACGCGGCGTAAGCCTTTGATCAGCTTTTTGATCGGATATTGCACATTCCGGTACAGCAGGATAGACGCAGAGATGCCCACCACCAGCAGCAAAATCATACAGGTGTAGAACAGATTCTGACTCAGCGAGATGGGTTTCAAAATCTGATACAGCGGGATCACGTCCACCAGATGCCAATCCAGATAAGTGGACTTCACCGAGCTAACCAGATATTTTTTCCCGTTCAGCTTCACGACATCTTGGGTGGTATCTTCTGGAGAGTGTGTATCCAGATACTGAATGAGTTCTGCGGATAATTGCTTGTCCGCGCTGCGATTGAGAATGGGTGAATTTCCTTTGTGATACAAGAAAGGATCGCCTTGTCCGCCCGCTTTATACGTATCCAGCATATTTTGAATGTTCTCGTAACTGAAGCTGGCTTCAATCACCAGATTACTTCCCGTGAGCATCCCCGGCTGTGCCAAGGAATCGGTATAGAACCAATAGAAGGATTGCAGCTTGTCTTTTGATTCCGCACCCTGATCCCCATAGGTCCATTGTCCGCTCATATTTTTTTTCAAATACGCTTCATCATATCCTGTGGTTCGATTGTAGTTGGCGATGACATCCTTATTCTGCTGTGAATGCACTGCATATCGAGTAGGCCATATATCCGTAACGCCGGTTTGCAGCATCATCTTCTCTTGTATCACATAACGGGTCTGCATCCGGTCATACCGATCATCCCACATATTGAGGCCGTTGAATGCTCTGACATTGGGATCTCGGGAGAGAATCAGGCTGAAATCCATCATCTGGTTGATGCGGGAGTCGATCTGACTGGACAAAAACGTAAGTTGTTTCGTATTGGATATCTGCAGTTCTTTGCTGACGACATCATAGGTGACGTTATTCGAGTAGGTGTACATGATTAGAATGGGGATGAACAAGACCACAATTAATAAGTTTATTTTGGCAAACAGACTGAATCGGGATCGGGTCTTACCTTGAAAAAACATGAAGCGCTTCCATATATGCATAAAAAGTCTCCTTCTAATTCGTGTGTAAACAACTTCTTCCTAGGATGGCCCTAACAAAACACTATCAAGCCTAACAATGTTATATAGCAGACCTCAGTATGGCTTGATACTATTTATATCAGAGAACCCCATCACACACAAAAACTTTTTTTGGGAACAGGAGCAGTGCTATGGAGGCTAAATTGGAGGGTAAGCGGGTCCCGCAGGCAAACGTTGGGAACAAGCTGGAACAAAAGAGAAAAAAACGCTACAAACAGCCATGGATTCTGCACTTCATGGTGTTGCCGGCGGCCATTATGGTCTTTATATTTTCATACATTCCGATGTCCGGGATTTTGATGGCATTTCAGGATTATAAACCTGCACTTGGATTTTTCAATTCCGAATGGGTAGGACTGAAGCACTTTAGGTACATGTGGGAAAATGATTATTTCCTGCAAATTACGTGGAACACGCTATTTTTTGCCTGTACGAAGATCGTCATGAATCTGATCATTCCGTTTATCTTTGCCTTATTGCTCAACGAGGTACGGAAGATGGCACTGAAGAGAACGATTCAAACACTCGTGTATCTTCCTCACTTTCTGTCTTGGGTTACGTTGTCAGGCATCCTGATCGACATTTTGGCCCAGACGGGTATTGTCAATCAGTTCTTGGTTTCCGTATTTGGTATCAAGCCGATCTTCTTCCTGGGGGATGGCAGCTGGTTCCGATTCACGATTATTGCGAGTGATGTCTGGAAAGAGTTTGGTTTCAACACAATTATCTTCCTCGCGGCACTGTCCGGCATTAACCCTGCACTTTATGAAGCAGCTGAAGTGGATGGAGCAGGACGCTGGAAGCAAACGATGTATATTACCATCCCGGCACTGATTCCCATTGGGATCGTAATCGCAACGCTGGCACTGGGTAATGTGCTTAACGCCAACTTTGACCAGATATTTAACTTATATAGTCCGTTGATTTACCAACAAGGTGATATTATCGATACGTTTGTGTATAGAGAAGGTCTGTTAAGTGGACAGTTCAGTTTCGCTACCGCCGTGAATCTGTTCAAATCGGTCATTAGCCTGATCCTGATTGTGATCTCGTACCGACTGGCTTACCGATTCGCCGGATACCGAATTTTCTAGAAAGGAGGACGAACGAATGTATCATAAAACGATGCCTTACCGCATATTCAGCATATTCAACAATGTGTTACTGACCCTGCTTTCCCTGCTCTGCTTGCTGCCTTTGTATCACTTACTTATGGTATCTCTTAGCGCATCTGCACCTGCGAATGCTGGTCTCGTCACGTTCTGGCCGATCGGGTTTACACTGGAGGCGTATGCGAAGACATTTGCCAATACCAACTTCCTCTCCTCCTTGTGGGTATCTGTGGAGCGGACGGTACTCGGTACAGGACTTGCGTTAATTGTTAATACGCTTGCAGCCTATGCACTCTCCAAAGAGACGCGGGTGTTCCGCGCACGTAACATCTATCTGTGGTATTTTGTCATCACGATGCTGTTCAGCGGTGGCCTCATTCCGGGGTATATCCTGATTCTGAAGCTGGGACTGATGAACACATTGCTGGCCTTGATCCTGCCGGGATTGGTTGCGGTGTTTAACATCATTCTGTTGCTGAATTTCTTCCGTACCGTTCCGAAGGATCTGGAAGAAGCGGCATTTATCGATGGCGCAGGGCACTTTAAAACGTTTATCAAAATCTATCTGCCTGTCTCGGTCCCCGTTATTGCAACGGTTTCCCTCTTCATGATGGTTGGGCATTGGAACGCGTACTTTGACGGGATTATCTACATCCGTGATGCGGAAAAACTTCCACTCGCGACATTCATGCAGACGATCATCGTGCAGGCCGATATGTCGAAGCTTGATCCAGAAGCGGTGAAGAACCTGTCCCAACGGACCATTCGGGCTTCGCAGATCTTTATCAGCGCACTGCCGATCCTGCTTGTGTATCCATTCCTGCAAAGGTACTTTGTAACGGGGATCGTAGTTGGTGCTGTGAAGGAGTAGTTGAATGTAGGGGTTAGGATAGGGATGTGAAAAAGGAGTCACTGAACTGGGGAAGGCCAGGGAGGTGGCTTCTTTTTTGTGTGTGGAAAAAGAACGTTGCATATATGTAGTGTATTACCTTTATTTGAATAAAATGGTACGATGATAGCTGATTGAAAGTTATCTTTATTATTCATATCAGAGGGTGTGTACGAAGTGAAAAAAATGATAATCGTTACCTTGGTTTTGTCGTTAGTAAGTGCTTCTCTTGCTTTTGCAGCGACAGACGCATCACAGAAGATAAGTATAGTTTTGAATGGAAAAGAACTAAAGACCAGAGCAGGGACAGAAGTCCAAATAATTGACAATCATGTTTATATCCCGGCCAGTGTTCTTCGTGATGCAAGATTTGCGGTAGAGTATAAGAATTCCAAGCTTAATCTGATTAACAGCTATTTTCGATATACCCGAAATTTAATGGAGATGCATGTTATGAATCAAGTTTTTACAACTCGATTCAACAAGATTGATCAGGAAATAGTCAATATTTTGGGCAAAGTGATGCTGGAGGACCCGGTAGATTCCTCGAATTTACAAGAGTACATGGAGGAAGCTCGGTCCAATGCAGTAATCCGGCCTGAAGTTTTTACTCCTGTGCAGGATTACAACTCGTTTGATTTTGGATCTGCCAGACAAAGTGTTGAAGAATATCAAAAAGCAATTCAAGAGTTAATGGCTTATGTGGGAACCAAAGATAAGAAAAAACTAAAGTCATTTTACGAAAAGAGAAAACAGGCACTTGAATTTTATAACTCATATACCAATACCTATGATCTTATTTTCAAAGCAAGTTTTTCAAGTGCAGTCAAATAGCGGGGAACGGGTCCTGATTTCAAATTCAGATTTCTGGTCTGTATATGTATCAAGTGATTTTGAATTGAACTTTCTGGTTTATGTCGCCAGATCATATGGCATCTAAATTGGAATATAATGTAAAAAAGGAGTGACTTCCCATCAATCCGAAACTTGATAAAAGTGCACAACGCTTCATTAAGGAATTCATTCGCAAATTCAATCAGCAAGTATTAGAATTTGATTCAAATAAGAGGAGATTAATTAAAGAAAAAGAAATAATCAACACCATAAATTATATTTATTCCATGAATAAAGAGAACTTTAAAGAGGTCCATAAACATTTAAATGAAGAGTTAACGCTTGCTCTCGTTGGATTGACATATACAACTTATTTTAGTTTAGCTGTAAATCAGGAAGATCATAAAAATCCAATGCTAGATGATTTTTCAGACGTAACGTTTGAGAATATGACCCCGAGCTCCCTCTACCAAAGTATGATTACAACCATTAGTAACCATGTATTAGCTATTATTAGACTAGTAGAGCTGGGGTTGGACACTTCAGCAAGAGCGTTAATTAGAGTATTAGCTGAAACTATTTTTATCTTTATCATTGTGTTTTCAAGTAAAGAGCATTTCGATAATTACCGCAACGGAATGAATGATGAAGACGCTGATTCTATATGGTATAGATTATTTGCTAAAAAGAGGATGCAAGTAGAACTTAAGAAAATTGAAAAAAGAATTGGCTTGCCTGAAGAAATTGTTAGTGAGATAAATAAAATTAGAACATCAATTTATAAGGAATTTTCTAGTGTGGTCCATTCGTCGGCGTATACAAGTATCTTAGGTTCTTATGCGTTTGATTTTAATAATGATCAGTTACAAATAGGCGTCGGAGGAAAAGCATCAAAAGCCTCTAAAAATACTTTATCTACGTTGAATTGGTTATTATTCTACTTTTCACTAATGACTAAAGGGGTATTAAACAACCTTTTTGAATTCAAGCCTCGGTCAGATAACGAGATATGGAGAGTTGTTTTTCCTATAAGAGAATGTTTTATTGAATTGTATCTTAAAATCACATATAAAGATGAATATGAGAGCATTTCGAGTAGGATCACATAGAATCGTGACATAATGAATTTGTTTTGGTGCTAAACTGAATATTAATTAAGATCTCTTAACAATATATTTAAGAGACGTAAAGTGAAACTTCAATGATTAGTGTATGTTTACTAAGTGGTATAATATCATCAAACGATAGGAGGAATGACTATGAAATGGCAAGAGGTTCAACAAATTTTCCCAAATCAATTTGTGAAGTTTGAAGTTCTTCATTCTGAAGAGACGGAGAATCAAGAAGTTATAAATGAGGTCGCTGTGATCGGTCCTGTAAGCGATGAAAAAGCAACCCAAGAATTACTGAATAGCCGGGATAATACCTTGGTCTATCATACTTCCAAAGATCAAGTCATTGTTAAGGTACGGAAGAATGTAGGTTTAAGGAGAAAATTGTAAATGAAAATTGAATATAGAGAGGGACTGTTATTCACTGAACTAACAATCCTTTTTAACGGAAATAGAAAAAGGATCAATAACATAGTTATTGATACGGGAGCAAGTCATACCTTGATTTCACAGGATGAAGTAGACGATATTGGCATTCTAGTTGGGGTAGAGGATGAGATTATAACAAGTTACGGAATTGGCGGTAAGGAACATGCTTTTAGTAAGCGTGTCGAGGGAATACAGGTGGGAGATTTTGTTTTAAGGGATATTCCAATAGATTTCACTTCATTTAAATATCATAATATTAACGGTTTATTAGGACTGGACATACTTATAGAAGGCAAATTCAATGTAGATCTAGAAAACTTTAAACTATATCATCTATAAATCTAAGATAAAAGTATATTTTTAATAATTGGAAATTGGAACGAAGCCCGTTGCCTATAGTATGCTGCCCCTGCTATAATTTCGATATATCTATCGTATTGGGGGTTATGACGTGGCAATATGGATAATGCCGGATTGCTCGTTCGCTAGAAAGCCTTACGCAAAGCCTGAATAGGGGCGGACTTTGTGTAGGGCGCGACAAAAATGAGATTGTTGCCCTGGAATCTACATTAACATAACGTTTCATCCCACAGGCTTTGCACCTTATTTGTTCTTCCAATAAAAATAAGGGGCTGAACGCCATGCAAACACCATTTATTCAGAATCATCAATTCAATTATATTCAAAAACAAGCTGATTTCCTGCTCAAAACGCTACGCTCGGTTGTGGATCCAAAAGTATTGGAAACCGTCCGTTATACAGTCGGCACAAATGCGGTGAGCATCTTCGATGAACTCACTCCGGAGCAGAAGCAACTGTTGGAGCAGTTATCCACGTATGAGACGACACATGAATTGCAGACGTATCTGAACGGGCTGGAATCATATCTGATTCCATATCCGCAAGTATCAGCGAAGCAGATTCTGAAGCTTTTTCCTAAAGCGAAGAAGCTTAAAGTGCCCGATCTCGAATCCATCGATTACGCACGTACTACCTATCTGAGATGGACTGACATTGCGACGAGCCGTTTGTTCATCGTGTACCCGTATGAAGGCAGATTCCTCGGTATCGAGGGACGGATTACACCCACGAACAAAAAAGGGTACTGCATGTTCTGTCATCGTCATCAGGAGCTCGGATTCTTCAATGTGAAGACCAAGGCTCATTCGCCAGATAACTTTTCTTCCATTGCCCAGTACGTATGCATGGATAACACAGCTTGCAACCATAGCATCACTGATATCACTATGCTGGAGAAGTTTCTTCTCTCGACAGTAAAATAATGCAAGACACGCAAGCAGGGTCGCTCTACGGAGCGACCCTGCTTGCGTGTTCAAGCGTTGTGATTCGATATTGAACGTACCACAAACTTCAGAATTCATAGTCGGGTCATACCTTTTTTCTCATACCATCATGGAGTCGGAATATCGTTGGCATAGTTCAGTCCCAAGTGATGTGCATGGTTCAGCAGTACTTCATAGTGCTCAGGCTTGGATTCCAATGTTTCATATAAAAACTCAACCCTCGATTGGGACACGCCGCAGTAATCGGCAATCCCCACATTGAGCAGGTTGGCGATCGATTGACCATAGTTGCGCTTCTGCACCTGTTCTTCCGTCACACCCGAAAGAGCGATCCACAATATCTGCTGATGAGGGAGCTTGTTCGCGCCATAGGCAAATCCGTTGTTCATGACACGATCTACATAACCTTTCAACATGGCTGGCAGATGCCACCACCAGAGAGGAAACACAAAAGCCACAGCATCGTGTTTCTTCAATCGCTTCATTTCGGTTTCAACCTCAGGCGAGAATACCTGATTTTCTTGGGTATAGTCTGGTTCATCCATCTCTCGGAGAATTGGGTCGAAGCCAATCCCATGCAAATCCAATATCTCATAACCGTGACCAGCATCGGTAAGACCCTGTGCAAAACGTTGAGCTACCTGAAAGGTCAAGGAGTCTTTTCTGGGGTGGGACACTACAACGAGTACGTTCATCTTATCTTTCACTACCTTTCTGAATTGCAGTCTTGTAGCCATAAATCAGTGGCTGATGCTATTATAAACAGGTATGAAAACATCTGGAAGTACGCACTTTGATGTTCTATAAGAAGAATGAAGTGCTATAGGAACATCAAAGTACCCTAAATGGATGCCTCGAAATGGGCTTAAATAATAGAAAGAAGAGCAGCAAAAAGTTTATATTTTCACTTGGGATACAGTCTAATTATGGAGGGGTTCAAAAATGACAGAACATGGAGAAACGAGTGCTCCAAAAAAATATAAAGTAGGCGTGGAAGCGGCCTTGGAAGTAATGGGTGGGAAGTGGAAGCCTTTGATTATTTATCATTTGATGACAGGACGGAAACGCACGTCGGAACTCCGACGGTTAATACCGGACATTACGCAGAAGATGCTGACAACACAGCTGAGAGGACTTGAAAAGGATGAGATCGTACAGCGCAAGGTATATTCAGAGGTACCTCCCAAAGTGGAATATGAGTTAACGGACTATGGCTGGGGACTCAAGCCTGCCCTGGATCATCTATGTTATTGGGGAGAAGAGCATCTGGATAAAATCCACGGGGATAAGTTTAAAGTTTTGGAGGACTTCGATTCTGAAGAGAAGGGGGCAAGAAATTGAATGGTGCGGAGCACGTGAAACAGGCAGTCCCTATTCGTTGTAAAGGCGTGGCTGTAGTTCTGTTGAAGAAAAGCCTCGATCAATACCGTGTACTAATGCTGAAACGGGCTGGTCGTATGTTGCATAACGAGTGGTGTTATGTTGGCGGCGGGATAGAAAAGGGCGAGAAGGCATGGGAAGCTGCACTCAGAGAAGTTCATGAGGAAACAGGTATTACGGAAGTCCGGTTGTATTCTGCCAATCAATTCGAACAATATTATTCACCCATGGAGGATTATATCTATACCGCTCCCGTATTCGTAGGATATGTGGATGAAAGCCAGCCTGTCCGTTTAAATCATGAACATACCGAGTACCAATGGATGACGTTTGACGAAGCTAAAGAAAATGCGGCATTACCTGGGATTGATAACATTTTGGATTTTGTTGAAAAGCATTTTGCCAGAAAAGCCCCTTCCGAGTGGCTTAGGATTAATGAAGAGAATAATTAGGAGGTGGAACTCATCACATACAAGACGATTTATCCAAGAGCATGGTTGAGCCTATTATGTATGTTGGTCATTGAAGCTATGTTTTTCAGAAATGTAATTTACGATGAAAATGGTATTCTTAAGTACTTCCTGATCGTTATATTGACCTTTATTCTCGGTTATATCGTTTTTCTGCTCTGGCGTTTGTTTTTCACTAAACCCAGTATTACGCTGGAAAGCGATCATGTGATTTCTATGAAACTTCAGAGATATGATGCATCTCAGATTGAGTGTATTTATATGAATTACAGACGGATTGGCATCAAACTCTATGGTAAACGGTTAGTTCCGATGGATCTATGTTTTTATTTTCAACGAGGTCAGGAGTCCGCAGGCGTAGAAGCTGTTCATGAATGGGCGGCGCGAAACGACAAAGAAATAAAACACAAATTGTTTCAAACCTTGGGGTAGACCAGTACGTCTGTTGAGTATAAGGAGTCGTTAAGGCTGAAGATTTTCGAGGAGTAGCGATGAAAAAAAAGACTTCTAAAAATTACCAGGAGAGATGCCCATGAGATATCTAACGAAAGAATGGTATGAGCTTTGTCAGCAGACACATCTTCATTTTGGTTTAAGAGTACATAATGGAGCTTACGAGTCAGATGAGAATCTATTTTTGAGGCTGTATAAAAGAAAGGAAAAAGCGCATTTGAAACAGGAGCGAGAGTTATATAACTTGGACCCACGTTTCATGCTGGAGCATGATGGTCAAGTACTTACTCGCGTAGACAAAGCTTTCGATGAGGAAGAAGTGACAGAAGAAGACCAGATCGTATTTCACTTGCCGCCGGAACAAAGAGCGCATATCGAGAAACTCATTGCAGAATATGATGTACGTCCTCCGTTTGATGAGAAGAAATGTAAGGAAGAGTACAAAGAATCGATGGAGTGGAATTTTCAATACAAGGCGGAGAATTTGCCACAGGAAATCGTTGAACAAATTGCGGATATCCGTGTCTTTACGTTGGGTTATTGCACGAGAGAAGTTATGCACCAGCTGAAGAAACAGAGTGCAGAAAATAGAAGAGAAATGGAACGCATATCGAAAGAATTTAGAGAAGTGATGATCGCACAGGATATTTCCGATGAAATACATAGCCGGGTTCAATATCATGATTGTACACTGACGGAACTGCTCACAGGGGATGAAGTGGTCATTCGTTTTGACACCCGTGGGGGCTTCACCAATATAAATAAACTCACGCTCGTTGCGCCGGAAATCCTTAAGCAAGACGGTGGAATTGTAGGCAGTTACTGGCTGTATCAAGAGCTGTATCGGATCGATAACGGATATGAGCTTCATGTTCTATTTGATGGAGAGAATATGCCTGAGTTGATTGTTCGCTGTGCTGATATTCTCGTAGAGGAAGAATGAGAGAGACCAAGAGGATGAATATGGAGGGAATAGAGATGGAATGGACCACCAGTACGTTTGGTTATTTATCTACTCCCGTATTTGTCGTGGGTATTGCATGTTACTTCTTTCCTGATTTTCTATACAAAATATTTGTCCTGATGAGATATCGAAATATTAAACCGAATTACGAGTTTGAAGATAACCCTCCCAATAGTGATATCCCTAAACATATCGAAATAATATTAAAAGTACTAGGCACTATTATGGTTATCCTGGGGATTATATGGTTTTGGTTTTCAGAAGAGTTTTATGACTTATTATTTTGACAGCAAGGAGTTGGACACCATTTTGGAGTTTATCTGGGCTTTAGTGATCTCAATTATAAGTTTAATTGTCGTTCTTATCTTTGCTGCAATTGTACGGTATGCGATAGATTCATCCAAAACATCGAAAAAGCTGGATGTATTGATCAAAGAAGTGCACTATCTAAAAACTGAAATTAAAAAATTGCAACACCATAAACAGCACAAGATGGTAGCAAGCATATTATCGATGAGAAAGTATAGATGAACGACACGACTTGAAATTTTTCTAAGAAGGGAACAGACCATGATGAAACCACAGGGAAACGTACAAGCTGTTTTTATAGACAGAGATGGAACAATCGGTGGTACAGGTCATTTTATTCATCCGAGAGATTTCAGATTATACCCCAATGCTCAAGAAGCAATTATGCTTTTGAAACGAGAAGGAATTACGGTACTGGCTTTTACGAATCAATATCGAATCTCACGTGGAGAGGCAAGTGTTCAGGATTTTGAAGAGCAATTTCGCGAGTACGGATTCGATCACTCCTATATATGTCCGCATGAGCAAGAATGCAATTGCAGAAAGCCTAAACCCGGAATGTTATTACAGGCCTCAGAGGAACACGGTTTGGATTTATCCAATTGCATCGTTATTGGAGATGTAGGAGACACAGACATGCTTGCTGCCCATGCCGTAGGAGCGACCAAGATCATGGTGCGAACAGGCTGGGGGGAATCTTCATTAACCAAATTTAGAGACAAATGGACGGAGACTGAACCTGATTATATCGCAGAGGATATTTGGGATGCCGTACAATGGATCATTCATGGAAGGGAAATCAGAAAATAAAAGACAGGAGGTAACTGTGGATGGGTATGTCAGACTATTACAAAAACCTTAGGGACAAGATCGGCAACGAGCTTATTTTTATGCCGGGTGTAGCTGGAATTATCCGAAATGAACAAGGGGAGATCCTGTTTGGTCGTAAACATAACGAATCAACCTGGGGGCTGATTGCTGGAGCAATCGAGCTTGGTGAGACACCGGCGCAAGCAATGGTAAGAGAGGCACTGGAAGAGACAGGTCTAGTTGTTGAACCGGAGAAGATTATCGGAATATACGGGGGTGAAGCAAGACGGTTTACATACAGCAATGGTCATCAGGTCGAATATTTGACTATCGTATTTGAATGCAGGATCAGATCTGGGCAACTCACGCCCGATAATGAAGAGATGAAGGATCTGCAGTTTTTCCCCGAGGATCAGCTTCCACCCATGGCAAACAAGTACTCAGATTACATTTTTAGCTCCAACCAAGAAGAACGAGCCCGTTTTGAAAGGTAAGCCACTGTGCATTTTTATCAAAACTTAACTTATGTTTACCAAATGAATCAAGATCCTAGTTATATGAGGAGAACCATATGTTAATCAATCCAACGGTAAATGAGATCAATAACTTATTCAAGATGCATCATATCAATGAAGAAATATCTGAAATTCAAAGTTTGTCAGGTACCACAGATGGATGTGTTTATCGGTTGAGTACGAGTCTGAATATGCACTATATTTTGAAATCGGATGAACCCGAACAGATTCACATCGCCCAGCAGTTTTTGGATACGTATAAGAATTCTTCGTTATTACCTGAAGTTTTGGTGACTGATCCGAATAACACTTATTTTATTTATACGTATATGGAAGGTACGACCCATTTCAACCGGGGACAGAAGAGAGACTGGTTAACTCGTCTGGTGAAAGAGTTATTCAATACATATGTGCGTTCTTCAGATACGAATTCATGGGGCAGAATGGAGTTCCCACAGAGGACATGGAAAGAATTCAATCAGATTAGTATTCATGAAGCAAAGATAAATATCGGAAGTATTTTAACGACAGATGATTATAATCTGGTTCAATCCAAAGTGGATCGTCTTTTTCATGAGGAAGAAGAGAAGTTTCTTTTACATGGCGATACGGGGGTTCATAATTTTGTATATGATCAAAATGAACTTATCGGCGTTATTGACCCATCTCCAATGGTTGGGCCTATCCTCTATGATTTCTTGTATGCTTTTAGCTCCTCGCCAGATGATATCACCAGCGAAACATTATTTGCTACATTCGAACTTCTGGAACAGGTCAAAATGGATAAATCCAGATTAATAGAGGAAGCTCTGATCCATCTATATTGTCGAATTGGGCTGAGTAACAAGCATCATCCTGATGATCTACCTGAGTATTTGGAGGCGTGGAATGAATGGAAACGACTATGTCAGGAACTTTGAACTAGCAAATTTCTTATAGCTATCGCTAATGCCTTAGTTCAGACCATACAAGACAGGAGAGATATCACAAGTTGGATAACAAAAATAGTTTGAATCGTCCGAATGCTTGGACGACCTCCGAGATGCTTCATGGCGACTTACTTGCCAGTAAAGAACTTATCTATGACAAGTGTGGCTTTATCTGCTCACAACCATATGAAGAAGCACAAAATGCTGAATATGGGGCATATGTGTTCACCATAAATTCTCTCTCCATTCGATTCCGCGTCGCCAAAACCACGCAAACCAAGATCGGACAATTTGTTACCCTGTGGCAGCGGAGTGAGGATGGAACGACACAGCCATATGATGGATCAGATCCAGCAGATGTGTATGTCATTAGTACGCGCGCAGGCAGCCACTTTGGTCAATTTGTATTTCCGAAGCATGTATTGTTGCAACGAGATATCATATCGGATCAAGGCAAAGGTGGCAAGCGTTCCATACGTGTATATCCGCCTTGGGACAAGCCAACAAGTAAGCAGGCTCAGAAAACCCAGCAGTGGCAGCTTGAATACTTCCTGGAAGTACCTTTTACTGAACCATTGAACTGTGATCAAGCCCGGGTACTTATGATAAACCATTATAATCACCTATGATTTAGGAGTGTGGTCCTGATCGTATTAACGTCAGCAATCGTATTCACCTTCCTGATCCTAATCGTGATTCTCTTTCAGGTTGCTTTAGCGGTAGGTGTGCCCTGGGGAGAGTACGCCATGGGTGGAAAGTTTCCCGGGAAATACCCCGGTTCCATGCGTTTTGCTTGCATATTTCAAATTGCAATTTTAGCATTCATGGGTATCATTGTTCTGAGTAAAGCAGGATTGCTTTGGCCTCAGTGGTCTGTTTTTGCAGAGACAGCGATCTGGTTTATCGTCGCGTATTTAGTACTCGGGACGATTTTGAATCTGATTACGAGAAGTGTATGGGAACGAAGAATCTGGGCGCCCGTAACGTTGTTGATGCTGATAACGAGTATAATGGTTGCCATTACATAACATAGCGTTGAAATATTGATTACAGATTGAAAGAGGTGATTCCATTGGTAAATCCATAAACGGAGAAAAATCCATGTATTAGCTTGAATAAACATGCGGTTTTTCTCTGCCTATGATATGAAAATACTCATATAGAGGAGACGAATTGACATGTTAAATCAATTAAGCAATTCCATTTATTATATGTCCAACGATAATGATAGAGAAAGACCGGTACTAGGCTTGGTGTGTGGGGAAAAACATAGTCTGGTAATTGATGGTGGAAATTCAGTTCAACATGCCAGAGACTTTATCGAGGAGATTCGATGCTTAGATGTGCCGCCCGTTCAGTATGTGGTTATTACGCATGCGCATTGGGATCATTTTTTGGGAATGAATGAATTCGGTGCGACGATCATCGTTAATCGTTTAACTAATAAGCGCTTGAATGAATGGAGAGATTATTCCTTCGATGACCAGTCACTTCGTGAGTATGTAGATGCAGATATAATCAGCGCACATTGTATAGAAATTATACAGTCGGAAATCCCGAGGAGAGAATCATTTCTACTAGATAAGCCCGGTATCGTCTTTAAAGATTCCCTCCAGATTGATCTGGGGAACAAGCTATGTATGCTGGAGAGGATTCAAAGTACGCACACGGATGATTCAACAATAGTTTATATTCCTGATGAGAAAACTATTTTTCTCGGAGATAGTCCTTATGGAACAACAACGGATAAAATGTTTCATTTTAAGCAATCCTTGCTTAACCACATGATACAAGATATCCAGATGTATGATATAGAGCATTTCATTCTCGGACACGAGTCTATCTGTGATCGGGAAGAGATGGATGTATTCTGGAGAGAGCTTACAACCAGTAGCAGAGCGGTGACATCTACTTCCTTGGAGCAGGCGATAACATCTTTTGAAAAGGAACAGCTGCGGGAGCCTAATGGGAATGAACTCTTCTTCTTGAAAGCATTTGTTAATGATCAACTGTTACAGGCACAGAAGAAATAGATGGACAGTTCGAAAGTAACTTAATACTGTGACTTTTAGATTGGTAATGCGGTTTATAAGGTCAAAGTTTCTTAAAGAGAATTTGATTTTGGATCGAAGAGCCATGGCATATGTGCTAGGGTTCTATTATCCGAAAGGAGGGGAAGTATTGCGCAGCTCCAGATTCACACCGTATTTAAGTTTTATAGGTTTTGGTTTAGTATTTCTGACTTTGAGTGTGAATGTAAGCTTTAAGCTAGGAATGGAGAAAGGTTTGGATGAAGGTTCCCTTATGCTGTTGTCAGTTGCTAATGCAGTGTTACTGATATATACATTGGTCTGGGGTGTATTTGGTGTAATCGAGTTTATGCTGTTATGGAAAGAAAAACAAAAGATAAAGTCCAAGCTGGAACGGGGAAAAATGAACAAAGAGGAATTCTTGAATCAGACCAAGAGAGTTAAGACCAGTCTGGGAATCAACATCAGTTATATTGTCATCCTGTTGTTTCAGCTTGGATACGTCATAATAAACTGGGATGAGGTTGATGTTTAGTCTTCTGACCGACCTTTCCTGATTTTGAATAAAAACATACATAACATTTAGGAGGAATATTCATTGAAAGCATTATCGATCTTCAGCCTTATTTGGTTCGTACTCAATTTTTTATTAATCGTAGTTTTTATAGATGGTTCGCAAGAAAGTGCGGAGGTAGCGGCAGGTTTGGGGATTTTGGGTGTCTTGTATGGTCTGCTTTTCTCAATTCTAGCCTTGATCATATCAAGCAAGAGAAAAAAGACCCCTGTGAATGTTCATGAACAACTGCTTCAGCTAGGTGACTTAAAAGAAAAAAATATTATTTCAGAATATGAATTCGATCAAAAGAAAGAGAAATTACTCTCCAGATACAAGTAGTCCAGAGCCCGCTGCGGTTAGGTAAAGGCTATTCTATTTTCTACTCATACCAAAAAGCTGAACTTAGGAAAATAAAAACAGGGCGTTCCCTTTAACGGGGAATCTGCCCTGTTTTCATTTAGAAGCAACTAATATTTGTTACTCATCTCAATGGTGATGATGTGCGTGAGCATCTGGTGCGTCGCCTTTGACCGTACATAATACCGAGGTGTCATGCAAATGTTTTTCGGACTCCACTTGGAGCGTCACATGTTTGATTTCTTTATGCTCCAGCATATGTTCAATCTTCTGAACTAGGATCTCGGATGCATAGACATCCATCGTTCCGTCTACCACGATATGAGCGGTCAGTGCGTTCAGGTTACTGGTGATAGACCAGACGTGCACATCGTGTACGCCTTTGACGCCATCGACTTGTTTAATAGTCTGCACCAGGTCATTCACATCCACATTGGCCGGAGTTCCTTCCATCAAGATGTGCAGGGATGATTTGGTGACAAAGAAACCACTTCGCAATACCAGTGCTGCGACAATCACACTCGCCAGTGGATCGGCCCAACCCCAGCCGAAGAACATCATGAGCAGTGCCGCAGCAATGGCTCCGACGGATCCCAGCATGTCGCTGATCACATGGAGATAAGCACCACGCATATTCAGGTTTTTCTCCGTATCGCTACCACGCATCATGATCCAGGCAACAAGAATGTTTACGAGCAGTCCAATGACGCTGATAATTAACATACCTACGGTTGCGACTTCTGGTGGGTGGATAAAACGACCAATGGCTTCGTAGAAAATGTAGAGCGCGATGGCGATTAACGTGATTCCATTTAACGTGGCAGCCAAAATCTCGAATCTTCTGTAGCCGTACGTTTTGCCGGTATTCACTGCTTTTTCACCAAACGTGAACGCCAGCAAAGCGATCCCGAGCGCAATGGAATCGGACAACATATGACCTGCATCCGAGATGAGCGCGAGACTGTTGGTAATAAATCCACCAAAGGCTTCAACGATCATATATACGGTAATAATAATGAAGGAAAATAACAGGACTTTCTTATTATTGGTTGTGTGAGCGTGGTTGTGTCCATGATCGTGCCCTTGGTTCTGATCGTGATGATGTCCGGACATATAAAATCCTCTCCTTTGGAGCCTTGCTCCGTTATGTAATATGATTTCTAGTGTGGACTATAAATGATCTTAAACAATGTTTGATCGTCCACAAATGAATATATGAGCGTTTGTTCATGTGTTATGGTTTTATTATAGTTGCGCCTCATAATAGTGTCAACCAGATTCATGGAAATATAAACATGGCCGCGGTATTTCCGGGAATGTGTGCTGGCGAATCAGATTGCTTTTATGCTACCATCTGTGCAGGATCAAAGTGAGATGTACTCGTTACATAGAAGGGCGGACAACCATATGAAACATCTGCTGCTGGCAGACGATGATGTTAATATTCGAGCACTCCTGCGGCATGTCATGACCAAGGAAGGGTATCGGGTACATGAAGCGCAGGACGGACTGGAAGCGGTCAAACTGATGCAAGAAACACCGATCGATCTGGCAATCCTCGATGTGATGATGCCCGGCATGGACGGACTGGAGTTATGTGATTACATTCGGCAGCATTACGACATTCCAATTATGTTGCTGACGGCACGAGATCAGCTATCCGACAAGCGAGACGGTTATCTGAAAGGAACGGATGAATATGTGACCAAGCCGTTTGAACCTGAAGAACTGGTCTACCGTGTGAAGGCGTTATTTCGTCGGTACCATCGCACATCCAGCGATATCATCCGCATGAACCGGATCGTCATTGATCGTAACAATGTGGAGGTTACCGACGGGCAATCCATTCTCTTTTTGCCAATGAAGGAATTTGAATTACTCTCACAGCTTGCCCAGTTCCCGGGCCGTTTGTTCTCGCGGGATGAGCTCATTCGGCTCGTTTGGGGAGCAGACTACGAAGGAGATGACCGTACCGTTGATGTGCACATTAAGCGGCTGCGTGATCGTTTTGCCGATTATACGGACGATTTTGTCATTCAGACTGTGCGGGGCATTGGTTACAAGATGGAGGTGAAAGCACCTTGAGGACCTTGTACGTCCGGGTATTCCTCATTACGATTGCGGTGATTATGGTCAGCGGCATGCTCGGTTTTCTTTTGTCCAACATCTACTATCATACAAAGCTAAAGGATTTCAATGATGAGAAGCTGGTGGGCATCGCGATGCAAATGAAGCAATTTGTGGAACAGCAACCCGGTACAATGGAGGATTATCTGAACAATGCTGCCGATCTTGGATACGAAATCTATGTGACGGATGGAAAAGGCAACGACCAATTCTACGGCCGCGAATACCGTGAGAAAGATCTGGACAAGCAAGCTGTAGAACTGGTACTGAATGGAGAGGTATACCATGGCGTCGCCCAGTTTCCAAGTAAACCGTTCATTACCGGTTTCTTCGATAATCAATTAAGTAACACCGTGGGTGTTCATCTGCAACTGGGCAATACCAATTACGCTCTCTTTATGCGCCCGGATGTAATTCTGCAATTCGGTGAGTTGCGAATCTTTTTTGCGCTGATTGGAGCATTTACGGTGGGCATTAGTATTCTAATCTTTCTCATTAGCACTCGTTATCTGGTCACTCCGATTGAACGTCTGTCCGAGGCGACCAAACGGATTGCACAAGGAAAATATAATTTAAAATTACCTACCGCCCGGCGTGACGAGATTGGGCAATTGGCCCAGCATTTCATGACCATGAGTCGTGAATTGGAGAGGGTCGATCAGGCGCGGCAGCAGTTTGTATCCAACGTATCGCATGAGATTCAATCACCGCTGACCTCGATTCAGGGTTTTGCCCAATTGGTGGCGGATCGGGATCTGCCTGAACAGGAGCGGGAGCACTATGCATCGATCATTGAGGAAGAGAGTCGTCATCTCTCCTTGCTCAGTAAACAACTACTTCTCCTGTCTTCCCTTGAGCAAGGCAACGAAGATCTGTCCAAAGTAAAGTTCTCTTTGCGAGATCAGTTCCGGCAAGCGGTTCAGGTACTGCAATGGCAATTGGAAGAAAAAGAACTGTTGCTTCGGATTTCGGTACCCGAATCCATCCAGCTAGTCGGTAATGAAGTGCTGCTCATGCAAGTTTGGATGAATCTACTGGGCAATGCGGTGAACCATCTACCACAGGGAAGAAGCATTGAGATTCATGCCGAGCAGACAGATAACCAGTGTGTGATTCAGATTCGGGATACAGGAGACGGAATTGCTGCGGAGCATCTGCCTTTCCTGTTCGATCGATTCTATCGGGTGGATCGTGCGCGGGAACGTTCTTCTGGACGAACCGGGCTTGGACTTGCCATTGTGCAGAAAATTATCCGAATTCATGACGGTACAATCGAGGTTTCCAGTTCACCTGAGGGTACGATCTTTACCGTGACACTTCCGCAGATGTAATCTGTTATTCATTTGCCGTTCATTTTCGCCTCCTATACTTGGGTTATCAAGAGGGAGGTCACAGAACATGTACTTGGCTATTCGGGAAATGAGGTATGCCAAAGGGCGGTATGCCTTAATTGCTACAATCATGGTGCTGGTTTCATTTCTGGTACTGTTTGTTACAGGTCTTGCACAGGGGCTGGCGTATGATAACGCAGCTTCGGTCAAAAATATGGCAGCAACCCATTTTGTGCTGGAACAGGATTCGAATCATCGGTTTACCCGGTCACAAGTGGATCAGGATCAGCTTAATCAAGCTCGCTCCGTAGTGGGGCAAGAGAACGTTGAGCCACTCGGTGTGAAAATGACAACTGTCAGTCCAACGGGCGACACAAAAAAGATCGATGTCACGCTGTTCATGGTTAATCCGGAAGGTTGGCTTGCTCCAACCGTTACCGAAGGAACTCCGATTACTGATCAGACAAACGGACAGGTTGTGGTAGATCATAAGTTAGCTGAATCCGGTGTGACGATTGGTACCGTTCTGGTCGATCAAGCTACAGGAACGGAATGGACCGTTGGTGGATTTGTACAAAATGAGTCCTTCAGTCACTCCCCGGTGGTATTCCTGAATGAACAGGAATGGCTCGCACTCCAGGGAAGTTCACGAACTTCGCAAGGTTCAGCAGACACCAATGCCAATGCTCCGATTTACAATGCCATTGCTATCAAGGATGGGGGCGAGCAGGTAGACGGACTGAGTGCTGCAATGCCTAATACGGAAGTCATAACGAAGTCGGATGCCGTATCGGCCATCCCTGGATATAAGGAAGAGCAGGGATCGTTGCTCATGATGATTGCTTTTCTATATGTCATCTCGGCGTTTGTGCTTGCGGTATTCTTCTATGTCATCACGATTCAGAAAACGAGTCAGTTCGGCATATTGAAAGCCATCGGAACACGGAATGCTTATCTGGCGGGTAGTGTTTCGTTACAAGTCTTGGTTCTGTCGGTTGGCAGTCTGGTGATTAGCGTACTATTGGTTCGACTGTTCGAGTCCATTCTTCCTGCATCGATGCCGTTTCAATTAGGCTTGTCCACCCTTGCTCTGACCTGTGTGTTATTCATACTCATGTCTGTGGCGGGTTCGTTATTCTCGGTGTGGAAGGTTACCAAAATTGATGCACTTGATGCGATTGGGAGGACAGCAGCATGAGAAACCGATTGGTATTAAAGGGAATTACACAGACCTTTGAAGATGGCGGTAGCAGACGGACGATTCTGGACAAGTTGGACCTTGAGGTTGCTGAAGGGGAACTTGTGGCTGTGATGGGGCCTTCCGGTTCGGGAAAAAGTACATTCCTGTCCATTGCTGGTGCACTTCTTGAACCAACGGAAGGACAGGTTTTGCTGGACGGAGCGAGTGTTATGGGCAAAAGCAAACAGGATATATCCGATGTACGACTTCAGCAACTCGGGTTTATATTTCAAAGTGCCAACCTCATTCCTTTTCTGAAAGTAGAAGAACAACTCATGGTGGTCGCAAAGCTCGCCGGAACGGATAAAAACAAGGCGGAGAAGCGAGTGAATGAGCTGCTGGATACGGTAGGCTTGACCCATCGGCGGAAGGCGTATGCGGAGAAGCTGTCTGGCGGAGAACGTCAGCGGGTCGCCATTGCACGGGCGTTGATGAACGATCCGGCTGTTCTGCTCGCGGATGAACCAACAGCCAGCCTGGATGCGGAACGTGGGCTGGATATTGTCAGCATGATTGCACGGCTCGTGAAAGAGCAGGGCAAGAGTGCAGTGATGGTTACGCATGATGAGCGAGTTTTGCCGCTCTGCAGCCGGGTTCTTTTTTTGGAAAAGGGAAAGCTGGTACAGCATTAGAAGGAGCATGGTCTGTAAGTCTGGGGACAATATTGATCCAGGGCTTAAGGGCAGAGAGTATAAGAAGAGGGTCACGTATTCCCGGTGGGAAGGTGGCCTTTTTTCTTTGTTTGCGACTATAATTGGAAGAATAGTGGATTTTACACAGAGAGGAACAGATGCAGATGAGCAACTTAAATGCAGAACAATTCCCGGCACTGAGTACGTCGATTCATTGGGGGATTATTGAGGCAGAGTTCAGATTAAACGACATCGTGGATGAAAAGCTGGTGAGTAATATTAGCATCATTCCATTTGTCGGGGATCAATGTGTTGTTTTCCAACTGGATAATGGAGACTGGGAGCTGCCCGGAGGCACGCTTGAAGCAGGTGAGCAGTATATGGATGGACTGAAGCGCGAACTGATGGAGGAACTTGGGGCAGAAATGCGTTCCTATCAGATTTTTGGACAATTCCACTGTATATCCAGTGCGTTGGAACCGTATCGACCACATATCCCGCATCCCCATTTTGTACGAATCATCGGATATGGAGACGTTGAACTTGTCGGTGATCCGCTGAATCCGGAAGATGGCGAGCAGGTGGTTGCGGTGGAAGTGGTAGAGATTGATGAAGCGATCCGAAGATTCCGGGAACAGAACAGACATGACATTGCAGAGATGTACAAACTGGCTCATATGCTACGAGAAGAAGCTAAATAGTGTTTTTATAAAATTGAACAAGCATGATTCTGCAAACTTTGCCTTGGGAGTGATATCTAATGCAGGAACTTTTTAAGAAGATCATCAATACAGAAGTCAAACCCTTATTTGCCAAACACGGCTATTCCAAGAAAAATCTGAATTTCTACAAAGCGGATGGAAACCTCGCATACAAGTTCAACATTAAAAGAGCAAAGTATAACACCAGTCGTCAAGTCCAGTTTTATGTTAATTGTGGTGTTCATTCCACCGAACTTGCGGAGTTGCATTCCGTTGGATTGAATGGAGACATATTGGAGTTCGTATCTCATTTAACCTGCCGAATCAGAGAAATAGCCCCTGCCGCTCCGGCCCACTATACCTTAACGCCTGATATCGATCCAGACGCTTTATCGAAAGAACTGGTGTCACATTTGGAAGAGGGCATGTCATTCTTACACTCGCTGACAGGGGCCAGAGATATAGTCCATTATTATATGGATAAGACAGCGCTACATTTAAGCGAAGTAACCTTCCGCTTCCTGCTAAAAGCCGGCGATACGGAAGAAGCCAAGCATTATTTACAGCAACTGCACGCCAAATACGGAGCCGAAAAGCGCTGGACGATATTAGAAAAGAAATACGCAGCCGTTTTTGCCGAGTACGGAATGTAAGCTTTGCTCAAGACAAATAGCCAAAATGAAAGGGGATAACATATGAACGATACTCAATATAATTTAAATTTTGAGAAACTGTGTAATGAATTACAGCTTGGTGATTTGATTAGTTCGCCCAAACCGATTTCAGGTGGACTTCTTCATCGAATGTACGCCATTGAAACCACGCAAGCTAATTATGCAGTTAAGGCATTGAATCCCCAGATCATGATAAGACCTGCTGCTGTGCAAAATTATATTGATTCAGAAAAAATCGCAAGCGTGGCAGCTGAACATATCCGTGCTCAACCTGCAAAAAGGTTAAAGGGTGCTTCTATGCATAACATTGATAATCAATTCTATCTAATTTTTGATTGGATTGAGGGGCAACGCTTGGAACAAGATGAAGTTACTATCAATAACAGTTCTCTGATGGGAACGATCCTTGCAGATATCCATAAAACGGATTTTAGACAACTAGAATTGGATAGTTCACAGGCGACTAATTCTAAAAAAATAGATTGGATGTTTTATCTGAACAAAGGAAGAAATGAGAATTCGGAATGGATTAAGATTTTGGATTCCACTATGGATAAGCTGAATGAGTGGAGCATGAAAGCTAAGAATTCATCTTCCATGCTAGCATCCGATAGTGTTATTAGTCACAGAGATCTGGAGCCTAAGAATGTGATGTGGAGAGAAGACATACCTATTATTATAGATTGGGAATCGGCAGGTTATATTAATCCAATGCATGATCTGGTAGAAACAGCTGTTTATTGGTCAGTAGATAGCTCTGGAAGTATAAACGAGGAAAAGTTCTTAGCTTTTATAGGTGGATATAAGAAGCGAGTGGGGAGTCTAACAGCCAATTGGGAAGTGGTTCTGGATATTGGTTTTGCTGGAAAGTTGGACTGGCTCGAGTATAGTCTTAAAAGGTCACTGCGGATTGAATGTACGGACATAGAGGAACAGTTATTAGGAACATCACAAGTCATTAGAACTTTAGAGGCTTTGAAACAATACGAAAATATGATCTCAGATATAAAGAACTGGTTGAATACTTAATCCAGGAGGGGATGCCCACATGACAAACGATAAAGGAACACTCAAAACATGCGAAAAAGGACATTCATATTATAAAAAAAGTGATTGCCCAACCTGTCCAACGTGCGAAGCTGAACGTAAACCGACAGAGGGATTTCTAACCTTGTTGTCAGCTCCCGCCAGACGTGCCTTGGAGAATGAAGGGATTACAACACTACAGCAACTTGCAGAGTACACGGAGAAAGAAATCCTGATGCTGCATGGAATCGGGCCATCTGCCATGCCTAAACTGCGGAACGCATTGGAAGAAGAGGGATTATCTTTTAAGAAATAACCCTCTTCAATCCTACCATTTAATCCAAACCTGAAGTAATCTCCTCGATGGTTACCTGGTACAACAGGTTACCTTCACTCAGTAGCAGACGATGTTGGCGAAAATCCTGCCGTGCCTGCTTGAAGGGCTGACCATCTTCATTTAGCAAATCAATCTTCTGCCCATTGCTCAATCTACCGGGTTTCTCCATTTTTTTAAGCACAAACGTTCCATGTTTACCGTACCCGGCATCAAACAAGAAATGATAACCATCCGTGCTGAAGCCCGAGGAACCGGAGATGTCTGGATTCATGAATGTAACGTCGGGTTCACTGGTTCCCCCTGAGATACAACCGAGTTCAAAATCGGTATAGAAGTAGAACCAGACCTGCTTCTCATTCACCACATTGAGTGCGTAACAATCTGCAATGTCAGCTGCGCGGTTTTCGTACACTTTATTACCGAGCTCATCCCAGGCCAACAGACCGTTTGATCCGATTGGATCGCTCCATCCGTAGTTACCAAATACCCCTTCATCGAAGTAACTGGTCCAGATCGTTCCCTTCTCTGTGACCTGTACACTTTGGATACCGTCTCCCAACAGAAACTCGCGAATTGTATTTCCGTCCAGATCACACACTTTGGCATTCAGATCAAACTTTTCATTTCCGTAATTCGCACATCGTGCTCCGACGAGCAGCAGATGATCATGTAATGGTTGTACGTAATGATAATTGAACGTCTGTCCCCAGATGACAACTTCCTCGATAGTTTGATCTGTCACAATAAGCACTTTGTACGTATAGCTTTGCTTCAATTTACTTTGGACGAACATACCTCGCTCTCTTTCCGGGATCTGATTCATCAACAGCACATAGACAAGGCCATCACCGCCCCACTGGGTGGAAACGATATCGAAGCCCTCGACATAATTTGAAATATCGGCAAAAGGCAAAAGTTTTACTTTAGGATTGGGCATATCCATATCCTCCTTTGTAGTCAAATGCAGAGTCACCACCTGCATCTGTATAAGAGGATTATGACGTACGTGTACTTTGCTGAACATGGTGGAAGTATAGCGAAGGTCTTCTTTGGCTTTCATAGTGTATGAGTACGATGTTTTAAAATGGCTGCTTCGTACTTGACACTCGTAGTACAATAAGGAAGTTGTGTAAAATTCTATATAAAATAAGGATGGAGAGGTACCTATAAGGAGAGTGTGAGAGTACATACAACGCACGTAAAGTAGGGTGAAAGATTTATCCGTAGATTCAATTGGCAATATTACAAGGAAGACTCATCTCAGAAAGACAAAACTGATTAAGGAAGTGTTACTAAGTGGAACCACATATTCAAGAGCAAAAGACAGACTACCGTCCACTAGGCGTATCGGGCTTAGGTGGTTGGCTGATTCTCACCCAGATTGGATTATTTCTTACGGTGATTTTCCTGGCGATCCAATTGGTTCTGTATTGTTTGCCCATGCTTACAACAGAGACTTGGGGGCTGCTAACTTCGGAGCAATCTGAATATTATCACCCGTTATGGGGACCGGTCGTTATTTTTGAAACAGTATATAACACGCTCTTTTTAGTGTTTGGTATTTATACGATCATTGCTTTTTATAGCAAAAAATCGATCTTTCCTCGTCTTATGATCATATTTTATAGTGTCAGTCTAGCCGTTAGTATCATTGATTATCTATTGTTGCTTCAGATTCCGATGGCGAGAGAACTTGAGGATGGAAACTCGTTAAGAGATATTGGCAAGTCGGTACTTACTTGTGCCATCTGGATTCCTTATTTTATCAAATCAGAGCGAGTTCATAACACATTTGTAAGATAAATGGTAAGCAGGAAATACCCGATCTTGGATAGAAGCTATCTGAGGTCGGGTTTATTGTATATATGCCGGGCTAGTCATACAGTGTAAAGGTTATTGTTTATCATAGAAGTGAAAAGGAGGAGAGATCTTGAAAATTTATCTGGTAAGGCATGGGATGGATGAGGAAGGGTATCGAGGCGGATGGAGTGATCGTGGACTTACGGAACAGGGAATCAATCAATCCAGAAGACTGGGAGAGCATTTGCATCATCATGCTGACGAGTACAACATACATACGATTATTAGCAGTGATCTTCCTCGTGCAGTGCAGACTACACGGGAAATTGAGAAACAATTAAACATGCAGGCAATTTTAATGAAAGAATGGCGGGAGATGAATAACGGAGATTTGGCAGGCATGCTCCATAAGGATGCTGAAGAACATTACCCAGGGGTTTATTTCAACACTCTTGAGATGGATTCGCCTTTTCCGGGAGGAGAAAGTCCAAGGGATTTTTATAACCGGATAAGCATATCTTTCGAGAATCTTCTTAGAGATATAGAGGAACAAACCGTCAAGTCCAATGTTCTGTTAATGACTCACGGCGGCGTGATTAATATTCTGTATTATCTGCTTGAGAAGAGGGAATGGAGCAATAAGTCCAGTTTTTATCCCATGGACAACACCAGTGTACATACCGTTGAAAAGGGAAGGCATGGTTGGAAACTTAGCAACGCAAATGTGTTGAGTCATCTAGATTAGTCGTTTGATATGTCTAACGGAATGGGTGAACCACGGATGCTCTTGGGTATTTATTTTGAAGAAGACAATGATCTGCTTACATGGGAAGCGGAGAGTAAAGGATAAAAAATAAACGGATAGTTAATTAAAAGAAGGAGGCGATGGCATGACTGATCAACCCATTGAACTGCTACAACATTTGAAGTCTTTATCTGGACCATTTCCTACGTGGGATATGGGGCAGTTGCCGGAGCGGCCAGGGAAGCTATTCTTGGATTGGTTGAGAGTGGCGATTGAGAACGAAGTGAAAGAACCTCATGCCATGACGATCTCGACCGTGGATCACGACGGTTACCCTGATGCGCGGGTGTTGATTTTGAAAAACGTAATCGACGAAACGTTTTATTTTGCCTCCAGTTCGGAGAGTCGAAAAGGGCAGCAGTTGAAGGAGAATCCTCATGTCGCTCTGACATTCTACTGGCCTTCCCTTGGAAGACAGATTCGGATAAGGGGAATTGCCGAGGATCGGGGAGATGAAGCGGGTGCTAATGATTTCCGCAAACGTTCAGCTGGAGCAAGAGCAGTTGCTATGACAGGACATCAGAGTGAGGTTTTGGATAGCGAGGAAGTGTTGGATAGTTCCATTGAAGCTCAGAAGGAAAAGATAAGACGTGACCCCAGTGTTGTTACACCTCATTGGCGTTTATATGCCGTGAATGCACAAGAGGTGGAATTTTGGCAGGGAGATTCGGAGCGCAAGCATGTACGAGTCCGATATTCGATGCAAGATGGGCAGTGGAATACACTCAGGTTGTGGCCTTAATTTTAGAACAGATGAGTCAGGCAATATGAAGCGAGCTACTGTGTGTTTCTTTTTCCTAACAATCTGAGGGGGGATAAATCTATGAAAAGAATTGAAAGTTTCTTCGAACCATTTCCCGTGTTGGAAACCGAACGGACGTTACTCCGACCTCTTACCTCTGATGATCTGGATGATATGTATAGTTATTGCGTTGTACCAGCTGTATCGGAGTTCACCACTTGGGACGCGCATCAGAGCATAGAAGACACCAAAGCTTTTTTGGATTTTGTCATGAGTCGCTATGAGACGGATCTAATAGGCCCATGGGGGATTGAAGATAAACACACCAAGAGGCTGATTGGTAGTTGTAACTATCTAGGATGTGACAGCGATAACAGGAGAGTTGAGCTGGGATATGTATTATCTGATCAATTTTGGAATCAAGGCTACATGACCGAGGTAGTGAAACGAATCATCCAATTTGGATTTGACGAAGTGGGGCTCGAGCGAATCCAGGCCAGATGTTTAGTGGAAAACACAGGTTCTGCCAAGGTCATGGAGAAGGCAGGCATGCAATTCGAAGGTGTGCTAAGGAAATACATGAAGGTGAAAAATGAACTTCAGGATCTGAAGATGTATGCTATCGTAAAAGAAGACTTCTACTCGTGTTGAATAAGAACGTGTTATTGAAAAGTCGTGTGTCATTTATCATGCTGGCGAGCCATGGATTTTCCTATAATCCTTAATTTATCAATTGTCTAATTCAATAATCATATGCCAAGCTCTGGCCCATTCCCGATCATTGAGGAGATGGGTTTTGTTTTTTTTTTTTCAGCAAGCAACGTACATAATGTCATATCGTGAACTTGGTGCCTTCCGCTATAATTTTCAAGTTATCCAAACGTGGATAGAATGAAGGAACCAGGAGGTACAACGAATTGATAGCCAAAAACAAATATAAATCACTTGAACTGGAGTCCCCGGGCGTATATGAGCTGGAAGGGCTTGAAGTGGGAGTGACATCGAACTGCAATTATAAATGTGACTACTGCTGCGCCTACAATCGGGATGATGGAACATGTATTGATAATCAGGAAGTCATCCGTATTATTCGTGAGCTGCCTCGTCTCAAGCGAGTGCGATTGTCCGGAGGAGAAGTAACACTGAAATACCAGGATTGCCTGGAGATTGTGACGTACTGTGCAGCACATGGCATTGATACACAATTGAATAGTAATGCTAGTCTGCTCACCGAAGAACGGATTCTTGCGTTGCGTGATGCAGGCTTGTCCAACATTCATATCTCGTTCAATTATACGGATGCGGAGTCGTATGCTGCGTACTACCGTGTGCATCCTCGCATGTATGAAAGGTTGGAGCAGAATATCCGTTTGTGTACGGAAGCCGGTGTGGAGACGGTATTGGAAACGTTGCTGTTTGAAGGTAACCAAGCGAACATGCAGGCCATTAGCGATAAGGTGTATGATCTGGGTGTGCGCATCCATGAGATCCAGAACAGTATTAAAATGCCGCATACCAATTGGAGTCAGATTGTATCCAGAGAGTCCCTCATTCGATCTGTAACGGAGCTGATAGAACATAAAAAACCAGACACAACGCTCTATTTTACCTGTATGGATCGATTCGCTGAACAGTTGAATTTGCGTGAACAACCCGGCGTGTATTTCTCGAATTGTGTGGATGGCACGAAACAGCTACACCTGCACGGTAATGGGGATATTCTCATCTGTGAGTTATGCCATCCTGTCGTGATTGGCAACATTTATAACGGAACGTCGTTGAAGGATATCTATGCCCAGCAGCCACCGGCGTTAACGGAATTTTTGGAAAAGCGGCCTTGTCCCGCATACGATGCTCTTTTTGCAGACGCATAACAGGAAGACCTGTTGAAGATATGTGATATGAATGTTGAACGAAATATGTACACGATAACAGTGACATTTAGGGTTCTATAGATTAAAAAATCAAGGTGATCTGATTTCCTTAATAGGAAAACGGATCACCTTTTTTGATTGAACTATTCGTTTACATAAAAACGGAGAGGACAGAAAAAACCTGAAAAAGCGAAGCGTTCGCCTGAAAGCTTTCTGAAAGAAAGCTGCATCGGAAGCATACGCTATCCCCGGATTTTCCCCTTTAGAAAAGGGAATCAAAAAATCTGGGCGTAACAGCGATTGGAGGGTTGTTCTGTCATCGTAGTGTCAGTGCGAATATTCTTTAGTTCAATTCGTGTGGTTTCAGATTCATTTAAGCTACCCGGCCTAATATGGCCTTAAGAACTTAGATGAAGAGGTGAGCTTCACATGATGAAGATTGATGAGAAACCAACCCGGAAAGACCCACATAAACGACCGATCTCTCCAATAAAGCGCAGATGGCTCATCATCACACTTGTCATCGTGCTTGCATTAGGTGGAATCTTGTACAGTTTGGCTGACCGTTACCTGATCCGGCACGTGCAGGTGGTTGTAGCGGATGGGAACACGGCAACGGCAACAACGAACAACGCGAATGATTCCAGCAATACTTCGACCACTACGACGGAAGTCAATGCAACATCAGATGATTGGAATTATTCGAGTGATGATATGAAAGTCAATATTGAAAAGGTACAGACTGGTTCTGGCTCGGATCAGATTACGTATTATGTCGCTGATGTTCAGCTAACGGATGCAAGCAGCCTGCAAACCGCGCTAGCGGACAACAGCTTTGGAACGAACATTACCGAAAATACGTCAGAGATTGCTGCTGCCAACAATGCGATTTTTGCCATTAACGGTGATTACTACGGATTCCGCGATGATGGTGTCATTATTCGAAATGGAACGTTGTATCGGGACAGCCCCACGCGGGATGCACTTGCCCTGTTCAACGACGGAACGATGAAAACATATAACGAGAACGAAATTTCTTCCTCGGAACTGCTAGCCGAAGGCACCACCAATACACTATCCTTTGGGCCTATTCTGATCCAGGATGGGGAGATTGTCAGTGATTTTAGCAATGTGAAAATCGATAACAACTTTGGCAACCGCTCCATCCAGGATGCGAATCCAAGAACTGCGATCGGCATGATTGCTCCGAATCATTACGTCTTTATGGTGGTGGACGGACGGCAGGAAGACAGCCGAGGCATGACCTTGGCAGAACTGGCGGATGTCATGAAAGGTCTGGGAGCAACCGAAGCCTACAACTTGGACGGCGGGGGTTCATCCACGATGTATTTTATGGGCAGAGTTGTCAATAATCCGCTGGGGCGTAATCAGGAACGTGGCGTAAGTGACATTTTATATCTGACGGAGGGACAAGGATCATGACGATATTAATTCCATCATATGAACCCGATGTGCGTTTACTGAATCTCGTTTTGCAACTGCAAACCTTTAAACTTGGACCCATTGTGATTGTGGATGATGGCAGTGGCCCCGGTTACCGTGGAATTTTTGAAACGGCAGAAGCGTATGGCTGTAAGGTCCTGACACATCCCGTCAATCTGGGTAAGGGCAGGGCGTTGAAGACAGGCTTCCAATATATTAAGGAATACGGACCTCAGGGTGGTGTCGTGTGCGCAGATAGTGATGGACAGCATCTGCCACATGATATTAAGCGTATCTTCGAAGTATTGCTTGCACAAACGACACCAGGAATTGTACTCGGCAGCCGTCACTTCAGTGGTAAAATTCCAGCACGCAGCCGTTTTGGCAACACCGTCACACGGGCGGTCTTTTCCCTCACAACAGGTACCAAAGTATATGACACGCAGACGGGTCTACGCGGTTTTCCTTACTCCATGCTGGACTGGCTGAACCAGATTCCGGGGGATCGGTTTGAATACGAGATGAACATGTTGTTAACAGCACACAAGGAAGGGTATGAGATTACGGAAGAGTTTATTGATACAGTATATCTGGATCACAATGAGTCCTCCCATTTCCGCCCGCTGGTCGATTCATTCCGGATCTATATGCCCATTCTGATGTTCAGCACATCTTCGGTGCTGTCCGCTCTAATTGATTTTGGATTACTGTTCGTCATTCAGTATTTCACGCATAATCTATTTCTGTCGGTTGTCGCAGCAAGACTGTGCAGCTCCATCTTCAACTATACGATTAATCGGAAGTATGTGTTTTCCACAGGACGAACCTCGAAGATTCGGCAATCTTTGCCCAAATACTTCTCACTTGTCCTACTGGTACTGCTATTAAACTATGGTTTACTGTATTTTTATAATGAAAAACTAATTATCCCGCTGCTCGCAGCCAAGCTATTGACCGAGGTGTCCATCTTCCTGTTCAGCTATTGGGCGCAGCGCAGATTTGTCTATTAACCCTGAAGAGAGAGTAAGCCTATGGCTTGCTCTTTTTTGGTTGACACGGTTTCATATGACCCGTTAATAGGTTACGATGGATTGGGAAATAAGGAGCCTTATTATAGGTGAAATGGATGTGGGCTGATGTTGAATCGTGTGCGCAAGGACTTGCGTTATTACCTTCAGGAGCATCAGGATCGGAACAACCTCATTTTGCATTATTTCGCGTTTTTATCGGCCTTTGTGGCATGGATTTTTTTGTTTATTGTTATTAAAGTCACGCTGCTACTCGCTGTCATCCATTACGTTTTATCCTGGATTGGGCACTTCTATTATGAAGGCAATAAACCCGCAGCTTTTCGTTATCCTCATAATTGTAAATATTCTTTAGTTAAACTTATATAAAATAAATGTGGGAGGATGATTATGTATCTTCGAAGTGTGGAACTCATGTCGGCCAAGATTGAGAATCGGAACCAATATCCTTTTGACATCCCCGCGATCCGGTCCTTGGAACGATTGGAATTCACGAATAACGTTACTTTTTTTGTAGGTGAAAATGGTTCAGGGAAATCTACGCTGCTGGAAGGCATCGCTCATCAATGTGGATTCAATACCGCAGGGGGCGGCAGGAATAATACCTATGAGACACATGCTTCGGAATCCTCACTCGGGAATTATCTCAGGCTGGCATGGTTGCCCAAAATAACGAATGGCTTCTTCATGCGCTCTGAATCGTTCTATCAATTCGCATCACATGTCGATGAGATGCCGGCGTCGCTTCAATATTATGGCGGGCGTTCATTACATGAACAATCACATGGGGAGTCTTTTCTCAGTCTGTTCGTCAATCGCTTCAGTTCCAAAGGCATCTATCTGCTTGACGAGCCCGAAGCCGCTTTGTCTCCAGCTAGGCAGCTCTCCTTATTGCGTATCCTTCATGATCTGTCAGGCACTTCACAATTCATTATTGCGACGCATTCACCCATTTTGCTGGGATATCCGGGGGCAGAGATTTTAAGTTTTGACGATAGCCATATTCAAGAGATAGCCTATGAGGAGACAGATCACTATCAGATTACCCGCAGCTTTCTGGAGAACCGCGACCGGATGCTGAATGAATTATTTAAAGATTAAGTTCTCAGTTTAACAAGGGAAGTTACTCAACCATGGGCGTGAAATTTATTTATGAGGAGAGATTGGATGAAAGTAGGTTTGCTGATTGTTGATATGCAGGAGAGTATTGTGCGGAAAAAGATGGACCAGACTTCGATAGACCATGCCTGTGAGTACATTAACCATGTGGCTAATGTGCTGCGCTCGAATGATCATACGGTCGTTCACGTGCAGGATGTGGAGGGCATGGAGGAGGCAGTGTCAGATGAGTATCGCATCATACCCCGAGGTGGATGTGAATGAGAAGGATCTCACCGTTACCAAGGAAGCCTCCAATGCCTTCTGGCAGACCGATTTGGAGCAGGTGTTGAAGAGTCATGGAGTTGAATTGGTGATCATCGCCGGTTTTGCCGCAGAGGAATGTGTTCTATTCACCTACAACGGAGCGATGGAGCGAGGTTTCCGGCCGGTGATGTTGCAAAATGGAATTCTTAGCACACATCCCGAAGCAGTGACTTCAACGTACAGAGATCGCAATGTGATCTCATATCCTGTGGTTGATTATCTGATTCAATAAGTGTTGGCTACATGCCAGTGGAGGTGATGGTTATGAACGTGCTTAACGTTGCTTTTGTCCTATTGATCTCATTGGCAGGAGTTGTTTTCGGTTTTCAGGGGTTGAAGAAAAAATCTCCAGTCATGATGTATATCAGTGTAATATTTATTTTCGTTCCTATACTTCTTTTCATGGATTGGTTGACGTTCTTACCTTTTATCGCTCCCGCAGCGCTTGCCAGTGGATATCTGGTGAAAAATAAAGACAAGACCAATAATCGGACTCTTTAGGGAGTCTTTTTTTGTCCAAATGTTCATGTCCACTGTGAAAGTAAGGTTACTCCATGGTTTAAACCAAACTTTGCCTATATCTGCTGTGGTTGAAAGAATATATTGAGAACAGGGCACAGCAAACTCGTTGTGGAGATCGGTAATGTCATGTATGGACCACTAGCCAACTCATTAACTAAGGGAGATGTGCAATGAAGATGAATGTACAAATTACGAGTATTTTGGCAGAACAAAAGGAATTGTTCCTCAACCTGTACAACTTGTACTTATATGATCTGTCCGAATTTTCTGGCGAGGATCTACTTGAAGAGGGGAAATATGATCCAACGAACACCTATCTATATCTGGAACGCGATGAATTACATCCGTTTTTGATTCAGTATGAAGGAAAGGTTATTGGATTCGTACTGGTCTGCTCCCCTCCATATGTGCCGGAAGGTGTGGATTATACCGTGCAAGAGCTGTTCCTGGTCAAAAAATATCGCGGACAGGGGCTGGCAGCCCAAGCGATTGACTTGGTTTTTGCTCAATTTGAGGGTACATTTAAAGTGGAACAGCTTGCTAATAATGCGGCAGCAATTTCGTTCTGGAAAAAATATTATGAGCAACATCAGATTGAATATACTGAGTCTGCATATAACATTGAAATTGACAATATCGCTGGCAGCCACCGAATTTTGTCTCAGACTTTTGTGCGTGAAAGAGAGACATAATATTTAAATTAGAAGGTGATTAGTATGTTCATTATCGTAGCAACCAAGGGGAGTTTGAAGTGGGTCTCAGGTGTATTTCAGGCAGAAGATGTAGCTAGACAGTACATGGATCTCATACCCGAGGAGCTTAAGGGATACCAGAAATTCATTCAGATAGAGAATATCACATATCCATTTTATATTATAGAGCGTCAGGATTCTCCATTTAGGTTTCTTGGTAAAGATGAAGTGATTTCACTTTTTGATAAAACAGAAGTGTCAGAGGATGAAGATGAGGTGCACTTCAATATCTACACGATTGATTCAGATTATAGATCGAACAAACCTGGAACAGATTATATGGGAGCACTGAGGCATGATCATGTGACCAATGAATCTATAGAGATGTACCGTGAAGAAGGAACAGCTTTTCTGAGTGAACGAAGGATTTTTTGAATGTAAGGAAGATTTTATCACGGTCCTATTTTGCTTCTCCTGCGTTGGGAAGTTGGATAGGATCTTTTTTGATTTCCATTTACCAATACATGGGTTATGATGAATTAAGAGGAGTCTATGGGAGTGGCATGTAAGGGGGAAGTACGTAGATATGCCAAAGCATCATTTTGTTATCGAAAACAAATCGCAAGTAGACGGGAATATTCATACTTCCTACTCATGGGATTCACATGGAATGATACATAAAAGTGGATTAACCACAGAGAATCATGCGACCTTGGAAGACGAATTCATTGCGTACATCTATGATTCCCTTTGCTGGTTGGATACATGGAATCCATCTACCTGTATGAGATGTAGTGGGCTGAACAACTATGGAATAACCGTGATTGAAGAGCAGAGTGTTTTGTTGAAGTTTCATCAACTGATTCAGGCCTGGATTGATCTATTCAGCCATGCGACGGATCCGATTGTTCTAACAGGGAATTACGGTTTTGATGGAGAAGAACAGAAGGGCTGTTACGAGAAACTCGTGTACAACAAAGTTGAATTAATCAACGAATTACATAAGCTTGCGAACATGGCAAAGTATGCTGAGGTAAATGGGAAATGCATTGTGCATTTTGGTATATAAATCATTAGGAAAGTTTCCTGATTAAAATTGTGAACTGTTGAAGTAATCCAACAGAGAGGAGCAAGAATAATGACTAGTCGTATTGTAGTTACGGGTGGAGCTATTATTCGAGATCATATGGGGAGAGTTCTGCTGCAAAAGAGATCAGATTATGAAGATTGGGGATTACCCGGTGGTGGTATGGAGCCAGGTGAACGAATCGAAGAAACCATGATTAGAGAAGTAAAAGAGGAAACAGGGCTTGAGGTGAGTTCTTATGAATTGGCCTCCATATACACGGGCGAGAGGATGCACTATACGTATCCGGATGGAAATGAAGTAGTATTTGTAATGTTTTTATTTGACGTTATTGCGGAATTGGAAGGAAAACTATGTGATGATCAGGTAACTCTTTTATTTGAAGATGAACAAAAGGAGTCATTACAGCTTGTTTTTAAAAGACTGGATGAGATTGATATTTCCACAATTAACAATGTGCAGAAGCCTATATTCGTAGACTTGAAGCAAGGAGAGTCTAAATTGCTACGCGAGTGAAAGCGTTGATAGAGTAGCTCAAAATGAATAGAGGTTAGATTGATGAAAAACATGGAATTAATTCAACCTTTTATTCCAGCATTTTCTGTTCAAAATTTGGAGTGGGTTGCTGGGTTGAATCTGTATATAAAACAAGACAAATATTATGAAAATATTTCGATAGCAGATATTACATTTTTGATAAAATTCTCCAATGTTACATATGAATTATTTTTTAGATTCACTAATATTGAAAGTTTTCATTATAAGCCTCATGGTGTTCTAGTTCAGATAAGTGGGTTTAATATTAAAGATCTGAAAGACCACGGATATCATCCGATGAAATATTACGTTGAAGACTATGAGGACGGAATATTAGGATTTTATTGTGAGGATATTGAATTGATACATGTGCAAGAGAGTGAGCACTTAGCTTTGTAAATCATAGAACATCATAGTTGAGCCTTTTAATAAAGAAAGGAGTTTTTATATTGCCTTGGCCGATGGTACATTTTGCAATTGCATCCGAGTTGATATCCGAGCCATCCCCTGAATTGTTATTGGGAAGCCTCGCTCCAGATTCCATCCATGTAAGAACTAATCTTCGTACCGAAAAGGCAAAAACCCACCTCATGCCAGAGGCAGGAAGATTTGCAACAGACGAAGAACTTAAAGACTTTTTTGAAACCCAAAAGAAGTTAGCTTATAGTGATCCCAAATTCATGCAATATCTGTGCGGTTACATAGCCCATCTATACGGATCGCGTGTGGACATTCGATATTTATCCTGCATATGAAGTTCATCCCAATGGAAGAAGCGTGTATACACAGGATGTCACGAAGCTGGAGTTTATGATTTTACGGAATTGGAACAAGGCCAACGATTGGTTAAGTGAGCTGAAAGAGGGTAGAGCATTTGATTTAGGTGGATTGCTGGAATCTGAGGTGTATCAGTATAGGGGAGAGAAACTGGCGTTTTTAGCTGACCCTGACAACGAACCTTTGGGTGATTTAAATATATCCATGGAAGCTATGGAAGAGTTCATACATAAAACGGCGTTAGCGCTAAAAGAATTGTATACAAAATGGAATGTGTATACAGATTTACATGAAAGGAGACCCTATCATGCAAAAAAACAATAATAGAACTATCTGATTTGATGAAGAAGTATCCCAAGAGTGCAGCATTTTTATTATCTATCGTTGTGTTAAATTTGGTTTATACCTTTGGCAGGGATATCGGGGTGTGGCTTTACCACCTGACTCAGTAGAAGATAATTGTAATGAAAGGAGAGGGTCTGGAAATGGAAAACTCAATTCGGTTGGCTCTTTATCACGAGCAATATGACCAAGATTTGGATGATTTCACTCTAAGAGGAGATCAGCTTCAGTTTACAGCAATGCCTGCGGATGTGATTGATGAAGCTATTCAAAATCCGGACAAAGACCCGATGGTTATCCTTCATGAAGAGAAACCTGTTGGATTCTTTATATTACATAAAAATTCTGAATACGTTGAAGATAAAGATGCATCTCATACCATACTGATACGCGCTCTATCCATTTCGATGGAACACCAAGGAAACGGGTATGCGAAAGCAGCAATGAAGGCATTGCCTGAATTCGTTCTCCAGCTCTATCGGGAGATTGATGAGATTATTTTGGCGGTAAATGAAAGAAATATTGCGGCACAGCAGTTATATCTGAAATTAGGTTTTCTCGACAGAGGCGTTCGAAAGATGGGCATCCATGGTCAGCAATTAATCTTGCATAATAGAATCACATAAAGGAGGAGTGACTTGCCGAATATATATAAAGGAAGATATTCAGCTAAGATTGAGGGAGAATTTGTTGTTTTTATCATTGGAATGAGGATCAATCGTCTGTGGGCTATACATAAATGGTTGCCTGTCTTTAAGTCCATGGGCCCGATGATTAAAGAACTCTATATGAATCCGGAAACCGGATTTCTGAGTACAGAGTATTTTATAAGCTGGCGTGGGGTGACACTACTCCAATACTGGCGCTCTTACGATGAATTGGAGAGATACGCACGGGGCGGATTACACTTGGAAGCTTGGAAAAAATTCAACCGATCCATTGGTACTGACGGAACAGTAGGGATCTATCATGAAACATACAAAGCGCAGTCAGGTTCCTTCGAGACCATATACGCCAACATGCCCAAATTCGGATTAGCTAAAGCGTCTGAACATGTGCCTTCGACAGGGAAGATGGAGACATCCAGACGCAGAATGGGCGGAGAGAATGACCCGGCAGTGGAACCAGCAGACAATCCTTAAAGTGGTGACAAGAAAGGAGCATGTTATGAAGGCTAAACTTCGACCAGAAGATATATATTCAAAGCAACTTAGCTGGCTGTGTATTGAACCGATGCTTGTTTCGGTACGGGGCAGAGATATGGCAACCAAAACAGAGATATACCGCAAGTTACACGAAGGGCAACAAGCTTTATTTCTGTTCTATTCCTATCATAATCACACGAAGAGTCTGGCAGAATTTTATTGGTTTTCGGCATATAACATCATTGAGATCAAGAGTTGGAATGGAATTAAAAATGGGATGCACTTTTTTCATTTAGATGAGATGGTGAATGTACTGGGACAGATTGAATGCCTGATTACGGACAAAAACAGAGTGGGTGAAGAGTGGCGTGAGGTGTTAGCAACGGATCTGGATAAGGACCCGATCTTGCTTCAGAGAACAGAGGGATTATATGCGACCTATCAGACCGTGGCGCAAGCAGCTATTGCACACATGAACGAGATAATCCTGCAAAATCAGGAGATGTATCTGGAGGTTGAATAAGGCTAATATCAAAATAGATGCATAGAGGGCTACTCATGAGTGAGTAGTTCTTTTTATTATGTACGAGAAGAAAACTCGTGCTGCACATCATCGCTTTTTATTTTTATGCTAGAATGGATAGCAGGAAAAGAGCGGAAGAATTAAATAACATTCTCAAGTAGGTAAGGGGAACAATTATGAACGAGGAAGAACTGTTGCAGTTGTACGGATTGGAACCTGATGAGGTAAACCGGGAGGCCATCCGACAACTGCTTCACCAAGAGATGGAGAACCGAAACTTAGAGGATAACGAAGTTCTGAAACTGTTGTGCATCATGTTATTCTGTATTGGAAATGTAGAGGACACTGAACTGATCTGGCAGGCCAAACAAAAGAATCAGGATACGGGCAGTTATATTGATGTGCAGTTATTATGTGGTGCGGGATATGAGCGGACCTTATTTTATCTAGAAAATATGGACGGGGGGCAGGCACATGAGGAGTTGCTTTACCTTAAACAGTGCGAGCCGTATGATTTTGTTGATTTCTCCAAAGTGCATTGGGTCTCGGACTATAAACGATATTACGGTGTTTAATATACGATCATATGGGATGAGATGATTCATAGGCAGGGGATAAACGAGCTAGCAGACATACTGGAAGGAGGGGTACTATGCAAAGTTTGCATGACAACATCATATTAAGCTACGAAGTTGATTTAGAGAACAAAAGAATCAGGATGCGCACTTGTTCGAGTCATGATGTACCGAAAAATATGGATGTCTTATTCTCTGATGTAATGGCCCATGCGTTCGATACACCGCTGCATGGCAGCATTATTTTGGATCTGGATGATTGGGATATAGAGCATTTTATCCCTTATAATCGCGAGTTGTTAGAATCGGGGATGGGTCAGGGGTGGCCTGTCAGTTATAATTCCTATGACGAATTGCAAATCCGGCTGATCGAGGAGAAATACAAGTATATGGTGATCTCATCCTCGTATGGATTGAGTGGTTGGGTTTTGGCAAAGAACGTAGAGATTTCTGTTCAAGAAACGGGGTGAACGGGATGGAGCGTGAGAACACGCAGCATGGTATCAAGAGGGGTGCAGGACTTGGAACGGGCATTATTGTGCTTGTTGTTTTGTTCGTTATTCTAGTAATGACCAATCCAAACGAAGAAGATTTTGTTGCATGGCTCGTAAGTGAACATGACATCCATTCTTCGTATGATGTGATTGAAGGCAGGACGTTTACGCAGACGATCAACAGTGAGGAAAAGAAACTTCATTATACAAGTGGACATATACGGCATATGGGGATCTTTTCAACATATGATTACCATTTTACGGACAATGAAGAAAAAGAGATCCAGATTGAAGCGATCGGCATAATGAATATGCTATTTAATAGATAGCTAGATTGATTGTGGACAGTTACAAAAGTTGAGTGAAAGTTCTGCTGATAACCACGCTCTTTGCATGATGTAACTCTTGCAGAGAAGCGTGGTTTTTGCGTGTAATGTGATAGAAACAGAGATGGTTTACTTCGTTTATTCGCAAATTCCACATTATGGGTTATGATGTACCTTGAGAGAAAATTTTACATACATAGGAAGTCTTCATTTTAAATAAAAGGCATTTAAGGTTTTTACTAGGGGAGTATTATCCATGATTGAATGGAGGACTGACTATGACCAAGTTAAACGTAGTTTCATTATTATTTCTACTTCTGGTGGCCTGTCAGAACAAGGGAAACACTGACGATGCACAGCAATTAATAGACTCCTCACCCTTAAATGTCACAGAAAAAGAGACACAACAGGATGAAGAAATATCGACATCCCAGGAGACGGAAGACATCCCACCAGAGTACCTCGATGAAACAAACTATACCGGTGACAAATTGGAAATCGTCAAACTTATGAATGCACGTATACGTTATTTATACGAAAAGGATGAAAAAGCATATATGAGTTTGATTGATCCTAAATCTCCTATATCGGGCATGGGAAGATACAAAGTTCTCAAGGTTACTTCCATGAGCGACATAACTATACAGGAGCAAAGGAAGCTCTATCAGGCAGTGGTGATAGTTAACGAGTTAAATGAGAACGACGAAGAGTATAGCAATACGATGGTGTTTTGGAAAAAGAAAGAAGATGGCGATTCTGCGCAATGGGTTATTGCAGATATTGATTAATAGCATCGTGTCTGACACATGGAAGATCTATATCTTCACATTCACAGAACATAAAGGATGATGTAATAATGGCTAGACGCTTAGTACTTATTGAAGGATTACCGGGTTCAGGCAAGTCAACGGTTGCCCAAATGGTATCCGAAATTTTAAAGGGACAGGGCAAGGAGGTACAACTATTTCAAGAAGGCAACCTGGATCACCCTGCCGATTATGAAGGTGTTGCTTTTTATCATACTGGAGACTTCGGGACCCTATTAACCAAGCATGAAAAATACAGAGAGGTTCTGGAAAGCAATGCGATTGTCCATGATCAAGGTTTCCTGATTCCTTATCGTAAGATGAAAGAACAATGGGGAATAGAGCTTTCCGATCACCTTCTACAGGATATTTTCAGCCGAGATATTTACGAAATTCCTTTTGAGCAAAATGTTAAACTGATCACCGAGAAGTGGCGAGATTTCACCCAAAACGTGTTAAGCACGAATGATGACTGCATCACGATATTTGAGTGTTGTTTTATCCAGAATCCACTAACCATGGGCCTCGTAAAGTGCAATCAATCCAAAGAGCAGAACGTGCAGTATGTATTGGAACTGGGGCGTATCATTCATGATCTGAATCCGCTTCTCATCTATATCGACCAGAAAGATATATCCTATACCTTTGAAAAGGCAGTTAGTGAAAGACCAAAAGAATGGTCAGAAGGTTTTATTGACTACTATACGAATCAGGGTCTTGGGCAAGCACAGGGTTATAAGGGTATTGAAGGTACGGTACAGGTTTTGCAGGAAAGAAAGAATCTGGAGTCCAAAATCTATGGGTTACTTCAGATGGATAAGGTCTGGCTGGATAATTCGGATTATGACCGCGAGGTTTGTAGGCGCAAACTAGAAAAGATTCTGGAGTAACCTTACGAAGCTAAGAACATCGAGAGTAGGTGAACAAAACAACATGAAAAAAAGGTTATTTGAACTTGTGAATGAAGTCGAAGATGAAGTGACCTTTAACCCGTGGAAGAGATGTGCTCAGATCATGTATATGGGCAAGATTTATGAGTAAATTGATAGCGAATAACGAGTGGAGGAAAAAAGAAAACATGATGCATATTAAGCTGACAGAAGAAGATTACTGGGAAATGAACAAATTTGCGATGTTTAAACTTTATGGGAAAGGTATGCTGATTGCTGTATGTGTGCTGCCTGTGGCCATAGCCATCATATTTAGACAACTGGATTTTTCATGGGTACAAGCCATTATTGCTGCGCTGCTCTGCAGTACATTTGTCAATGTTATGACTTACATAAGAACCAAAAGGAAAATCAAGAAATTGGCACGTGAGAGCAAAGGGATACTGGGTGATCATCAGCTTGAAATCTCAGAGCAGGAGATTCGCTGGAGCAATGAAATGACTTCAGGTGCAACGCAGTGGAAAGGTTTGGAGAGCTTCAATGAGACAAATAATTATTTCTTTATTTTCATTAATAAGGCAAGTGCGCATGTGATTCCGAAACGCTCTTTTGAAACGGAGGCAAAAGCAGTTCAGTTTGCAGAACAGGTCAGAACATATATGAAGACTGCTCATCATAATACATAACGGACTGCAGATAACAATAATATATCGTATTAACAAAATCACAACAAATTTAACTTCCGTGTGGCAGATATTGAGTAACCTTAATGACGTGAAGTTCATCCAATATTATATAGAGGGATAGGTGCCTATGGACATTACATTTATTCGTCATGGTCATGGCGAACACTTGATGGATTACCCAAACCAATTAAATTGTCTGCATCCTGGCCTCACTGAATTGGGGAAAAGTCAGGTCATAGCTTTGCGTAAACAAGTGGTTTTTGCGCCTGAAGACGTCATTTTGATTAGTCCAACGAAACGTACTATTGAAACAGCACAACTCCTAACTCCTAACAAAAATCTTGTGTTCTTCAGCCCGCTGGTTGGCCCAAGAATGTTTCCTCAAAATCCAGAGTTTGTACCTTTCGTCTGCGATCAGATCTATTCCAAGGAAGAACTCAGCCATCAGTATACTGACATAAGAATGCTTGATTTGGGTTTGGATTGTTGGAAAGAAAGTATTAATCAGATGGATGCACATCGATTCAAGAAATTAGCTGAACAGCTTCTTGAATGGTGCAGGCAACAGAGCGGCAATACGTTTATCATTTCCCATGATGGTACGATATCGAACTACAGGATGTTACTCGGAGAAGAAGGGTTAACCAAAAGTGATTTTCTTGGTGAAGCAGGGCAGTACACAATCCGAAACGTTTAACGATTAAAGGAGATTCCGTCATGACTTACTTTCCTAGTGTAGAGACTGAACGATTGTACCTCAGAGAGTTAACCATAGCGGACCGGCAGGTTGTATATGAACATTTCGCCGAACCGGATGTAACCCGGTTCATGGATATTGAGCCTTGTCGTGACGTAAACGAAGCAGAAGAAATCATACAATTTCACATCGATGATTCTGGATGCAGATATGGTCTGTTCCATAAATCAGATGGCGAATTCATAGGCACAGCGGGGTTTCACTGTTGGAATCAAGAGTCACCATCGAAGGCAGAGATTGGGTTTGATTTATCTCCGTCCTATTGGGGACAAGGGTTGATGCAAGAAGCTTTAACCGCAATGATCGAAATCGGCTGGAACAAGATGAATCTTGATTATATTGAAGCGACAGTGGAGCAGGAAAATATTCAATCGCAGAGCTTGTTAGAAAAGTTGAACTTTTCGAAGTCCACTGAGTTAGTAGACAATCTCTTTTACTATACATTAGACAAGGAATCTGCTTTATAAGCGACTATAACTGCACTTAGGGGGATTTTCAATGAAGTTATCGGATTATGAGTATCTGACTATGGCTCTGGAAGAAGCAGAACAATCATTTACTGAAGGAACGTATCCGATTGGTGCGATAATCGTGGATGTGGATGGGATTGTCGTGAGTAAAGGCCGGAACCGAGTCTTCTCAGATTGCGACCCCACCGCACATGCTGAGGTGGACGCCATTCGTCGGGCAGGAAAACATTTGCTGGATGTAGAGAAGAAGAAATTCTCGAAGAAGAAAGACTTGACGCTTTATACTACCTGTGAGCCTTGTCCCATGTGTTCGTGCACCATATTAATGTCGGGGATTAAGAAGATTGTATGGGCAGCAGATGATGAAAAATATGGCGGGCTTCGACGTTTCAAGGAAGGGCCCCATTTTATCCATATGTTTGACACATTATCCTGCGTTGCAGCACCATACCTTGATCTGGAAAATAAACAGAGAGCATTGCTCGCCAAATGGAATATTAGTAGAGGTTTGCTTAATACAGAATGGGAGATTCCTAAACAATGATCCTAATCCAAAGCAGATGAATTCATATGGAATTCGTGGGAGAGAAGGTAAGAATAACATCAGTCACAGAACAGGACCTCGACTTCATAGGTCAACTTGAATGTGACACAAACATATGGAGCTTTGAGGAAACTGTTGAAACGGATGAGGAAAAGGTCCGCGAGAAATATCGCAGCCATTTTGCTCTCGCAGATGAGAAACCATATGCCTATGATTTCGTTATACGCCGCATAAATGATCCGGAAGATACCCCCATTGGTATAGTTCAGATGTGGAGTTATGTGGATTACCGAAAAAGCTGGGAACTTGGATTCGCTGTACTTTCAGAATACGCAGGCAACGGATATGGGAGCGAGGCTACTCGTCTTTTGTTACGATTTGCGTTTCAAGAGTTACAAGCTCATAAGGTCGTCGGCATGTGCAATTCACAAAACGTTCGCTCAGTCGCACTGATGCAGCATGTGGGTATGACACGGGAGGCCGTCTTCCAGGAAGAACTATGGTGGAACAATCAGTGGACAGACCAGTATTTTTTCTCGATTTTGAATAGAGAGTTTAAGCCAGTCTAATAGGTACGGGAGGAAATAAGATGACTACGTTGGTTCTGCTAAGTGATTTGGTTTTCGAATCTAACGATAAATTGGATCAGAGAATACGAAGCTTATTCAACAATGAACAGCTTTCCATCGGCTATATCCCTTCGTGCTCCGATCCGGAGCGGAAATATTTTGAACACACTAGACGTTACTATACTCAGATAGGAATAGATAACATTCAATATTACGATCTTGATCTGGAGTATGAGGAGAGCACATTTAGCTCTATTTTCGAATGTGATGCGATTCATCTATCCGGCGGAAATACGTTTTATTTTCTAAGTTTATTACAGAAGAGAAATGTGCTTGGTTTGCTGTGTTCCTATGTGAAGAGTGGCGGCATTCTGATCGGGGTCAGCGCAGGCAGTATTCTGACTACACCTACCATAGATATAGCGGGATATGGGGAAGATGCTGATGAAAACAATGTAGATCTGAAAGATATGCAAGCACTGGGACTCGTTGATTTTGAGTTTGCAACGCATTGGGACGGTTCGGAAGATACCCTGAATTCATTAAGAGAGTATACGCGCGTTAACCGTACGGCGGTTTATGCGTGCCAAGATGGTGGCGGGCTTGTAATGGATGGAGAAAGCGTAGAGTTATATGGACATGTGCGTCTCGTAGATTACAGAGAGAGTGGGTCTGTTGATGAGTAATATTACGGTCTATCATTATGATGCTTTCTCTACCGTTCCCGGTCAAGGTAACCCGGCAGGAGTGGTTTTTGATGCTGATCATTTCAGTGAGACGGAGATGCAGCAGATCGCTTATCAAGTTGGTTTTAATGAGACAGTATTTGTGTTGAATTCTGAAGTAGCTGACGTCCGATTACGTTATTTTACGCCGGGCCATGAGATTAATCTGTGTGGTCATGCCACAATGGCATCACTGTATGGGTTGAAGACGCGTGGAATGTTAAATGACAAAGAGTTTATCACTATTGAAACCAATGTAGGTACATTACCCATACGATTTGAGCGCAATGCCGACACCATTTACATGAAAATGAAACAGGATCAGCCTCAGTTTGCACCGTTTCAGGGGGATATCGAGAAGCTGGTAAACGCCATAAACCTAACTCTGGATGATGTCGACCTTTCTACGCCAATCGTTTATGGGAGTACGGGAACTTGGACGTTATTAATCCCGATTCGTGAATTGAACTCTTTTATGGAAATGAGACCGGATTCTTCCCTGTTCCCAGGAATTTTAATTGAGAATCCCAAAGCTTCCCTACATCCCTTTTGTTTCGAAACCCGTGATTCCGATGCCATGATGCATGCCAGACATTTTTCCTCACCTTACTCAGGTACGACGGAAGATCCAGTGACTGGAACAGCCTCCGGGGTGATGGGTGCATATTATTTAACCTATGTGAAACCGGAGATTGATGAGGTACAGTTTGTGGTAGAACAAGGGCATGAGATTGGAAGAGATGGAAAGGTTCAAGTGAGTGTGATTCGGGATGGTGAGGATATGGATGTCAGAATAAAGGGGACAGCTGTATTTGTGCGTGAACTGAACGTTGAATTGGACACCTGATTATATACATAAGGGAGTTGCTCTTGTTGAATGAAAAGACTGTTTTAGATAGCGTTACTCGTGTCTTGAAAGAAGAATTAACGGATGCCTTGGTGGGAATATATTTACACGGTTCTATGGCCATGGGATGCTTTCATCCAAATCAGAGTGATATCGATATATTGGTCGTTAGCCGGGAAAAGCGACCTGCTGACACCTATCGAAGGATTGCAAAAAAGCTAATGCATATTGAAGATGAGATGCACATTACGAAAGGTTTTGAACTCAGTATTGTACTGGAAACTGCGGTTGTTGCCATGGTATACCCTACTCCTTTTGAATTTCATTACTCTGCTTATCATCGGGAGAAATATCGAAAGGATGAGCAATATCTATGTGGTGGATATGAAGATCCGGATCTGGTAGCACATATGGCGGTCATCTATGATCGAGGTATTGTGCTGGCTGGTAAACCCATTAAGGATCTGTTCCAACCGGAAAATCGTGAACATATGATTGCCTCAATCACATCGGACGCGAGTTCAGCAATTGAAGACATTGTGGACAACCCAGTCTACTATGTATTGAGTCTATCCCGGGTTCTTTTGTACGTGAAAGATTCAGTCATTCGTTCCAAGCGAGAAGCAGGAGAATGGGCACTTACAAACCTTCCCTCTAAATACCAGGATGTCTTCTCACAATGCCTTGCAAAGTACAATGGTGATCTGGAGAATGTGAATTTGAGTGAAGCCTTACTTCTGGAGTATGCGGAATATATGTTGAATCAGATCCACGTGAAGGGAAATTAACATGTTGCAAATTTTTGATATTGTGTACTGATCTGACTGACTATATGAAAAAAATAACTGGGCCTATATCGGCAAAGGATATCTGCTTGATGATGAAGAGACGAGAATCTATGAAAATAAAAGATTTGATTTCTGACATGAAGGAGGATGTGCTGTGAGTGAATTATTACAGGATCAGATTCAATTTCTCATTGAGATTGATAAACTGAAGACGATTGAACGAAAGACGAGAATAATGCATGGGGAGAGACTTGAAAATGATGCGGAGCATTCTTGGCATCTGGCGATGATGGCATTGGTTTTACAGAGTCATGCCAACAAGGATGTGAATATTCTTAAAGTCATTAAGATGCTTCTCGTTCATGATCTGGTTGAGATCGATGCGGGAGATACTTTTGCCTACGATACGGTGGGGAATACGGATAAATATGATCGTGAACTCCAAGCGGCTCATCGGCTGTTTGGTATGTTGCCTAAGGAACAGGCTGAAGAACTACTCCAATTATGGTTGGAGTTTGAATCAAAGCAGACGCCTGAAGCACAATTTGCTTCATCTCTCGACCGGTTGCAGCCTCTAATCCACAATCATCAGAATGAGGGAGATACGTGGCAGAAATATAACATTACAAGTGATCAGGTTTTAAACAGAAACCATGAAATTGCGAACGGTTCCGAAACATTGTGGGAGTATGCGCAGCAGCTTATTCAGAAATCTGTGGATCAGGGAATTTTGACCAAATCATAAGGATACGTTTTAACGTATGTACTTCGAAGATGGGGGTGAAGCATGTATGGGATATATTATGGAGCTAAGAAAACTGGTGGGCCCGCGTCCTCTAATTATGGCGGGCTCATGTGTACTCGTGTTTAATGAGGAAGGCCACCTGCTGCTGCAAAAACGTACAGATAGCTTGGATTGGGGGACACTTGGGGGATCCATGGAACCCGGGGAGTCTTTGGAGGAAGCAGCAGCGCGGGAATTGTATGAAGAAGCCGGACTGAGAGCGGAATCGTACAAACTCATTAGCGTTTTTTCAGGTGAGGACATGTACTATCAGTACCCACATGGTGATGAAGTTTACAACGTCATGGCTGTTTATGAAGCTTCAGGTATCAAGGGCAGCCCAACCATTATGGATGATGAGGGGCTGGAACTTCGATATTTTGATCTGAATCAGCCGATCCCTGAGATCAATCCGTTTACGGAATATGTGTTGAAGAAGGCAGGGTATATCAGAACTCACTAGTAAGAGGAGGACATGTTATGACGCAGGACTTCTATTGTGATGAGGTGCTGAGTGGTAAAACGCAAGTTAAAGTTGTCATGGAAACAAATAACGTTATGGCTTATCATCACACTCGGCCTTACTACAAGCATCACATTGTTGTAATTCCCAAGACTCATATTCAGTCCTTCATTTCAGAAGAAGAAGAGAATAATGATGAGCTACTATTGGAAATGATGCGTGTCATTAAAAAGATTGCTGCTGACATGGTGAACCAGACAGGCTCGTCGAAGATTATAACTAACTTGGGCAACTATCAAGACACGAAGCATCAACATTGGCATGTAGTCAGTGGTGAACGAACTTAGGAAAATGTATACCTGATTATAAATCTTCCACCTTTCACAAATGGGTGTGGAAGATTTTTTTATTTTCAACTGATAAGCACCCTAAATGCCCCTTACATCTACCCAAAAAATTAACTAAGGAAAAATATGCTAGAATAGGGAGTGGACATTTAAAAGGGTCTATTAGGAGGAATAATAATTATGATTACGATATTTCTAATGTTGATTAATGTACTGTTATACGGACTGGGCGTGTATGCGCTGATCCTGTTTATTAAGCTTGCCCGGCGTGGGATTCAGGCACTGGATATCTACCTGTATGAGAAACGCGGAGAGCGGTTCTAACGTTTCACCATCTCACACTCGAACAGAATTATCATTTTTCTCTCAGTGTTTTATCTTTCCTAATCTAGTATGATTAACGCATCAATCCAGTAAAGAGAGGGTTAATGACATGGATGCTTTTTTAGAGCAAATTAACGAGTTAAACGAGCTTCAGAAAGACTTGGTCAGCCTACATCCTTTGTTTGCAGAACATTATCCAGTGGTTGTAGCCTATGAAGCTTTATTATATATCTATGATTATTCGTCCAAAACGCAGCAATATGAGTGGGTGAAGACGGTACCGGACGATTTATATATTCCAGATGAATGCCTTGCTGCGATGCCGGTGCATCATATGAACGGACGAATGTGTGCGATTGTAACGGATACAGCGTTCAAAGATCTGGAGCAGAAAGTTTATCTGTTCCACGAATATGTTCATTGTTATGTATATGAGAAATATGATGAGCGGATCGTCAACCGTCTTCAAATTAAGCATAAAATGGACCAGCTGAAGCGCGTAACATGGGAACTGGATTATGAATTTCCGTATGAAGATGAAATCGTTGTGGAGCGGATTAACTCATTGTTGTCAGCTTTGAAGAGTAAAGACCTGACGCAAGTACACACAGCTAGAAAAGCGTTGTTCATTTCATTAAATGAAGAACAAGCCGAGTATTGGAGCTGGTTGGAGTGGAACGAGGGTTACGCGCGCTATATTGAGAATCTGATTCGGGCAAAATTCGGGCAGGAAAGCAATCATATGGGAGACACTGCTCCGTTTAATCGTCTAGTATTCTATGAGTGTGGGTCGGAATATATTAGTCTGCTTGTGAAGGAGCATCCGGGGTACCATACGGATCTGGAGCAGCTGTTTGACCGCATGCAAGTGGAGAGAATTCAGGGATAATCACGCATCTACGGTGAAAAAAAGGTGGAACCTAGCGAAGTCTCACTATTCCAGTGATCTGCGTTGCACCAGTAGGTTATATCGTTTCTTTTCCCAAGTATAGTAGAATACTTCCCGATAAAAGGAGATCAACTCTATGCCGTTACCTATGGTTCATCTCAATATTGCTAATCTGATTGCAGACTCTCTGCAAGTGCAGACTGATCGAGGTTCATTCTATCTGGGGAATATCGCCCCGGATTCCATACATATGCGCGAAGGTACAACCAGAGATGATAAGGAATACACCCATTTTAACCCGAAAGATGATGGAGATCACGTTGGTGACCTGAAGGATCTTTACTCATTCTATATGCAACAACTTACCGATGAAGGATGGAAGTGGTTTGTGCGAGGATACTTTATGCATGTGCTAACAGACTATTACTGGTTCCGTAGTGTGCATCCCGAATTCGTCGAACGGGTCAACAAGGTAGATCAACATACAGGCAGTAGCAGATCGAAGGATGAACTGTCGCGTTTATACTATCAGGAGACAGACCAGATCGATTTTAATCTCTATCAAGGTTCAAGTTGGAGTGAAGAAGTGTGGCAGGTGCTCAACAGTTCACCGGGCTATGACATGACGAATCGTTTAACTGCCGATGAGATTATTCGCTGGCGGGACCACACGTTTTCATTTCTAAATGGGGAAGAACCGGGAATTACTCCTGAGTTCATTACGGGTGAGAGAGTTCAGGTATTTGTGGAAGAGACTTTAGAGCGACTGATCGCTATGTTGTCTTCATGGGACCCGGAGTTACGTAACTGGATATGACTACAGGTATTTAGATAGTTCAGTTGAGTCACTAGATGCTGTAATCGTTACTTCTCTATTCATTACGAAGTCAGGGAGGCAGGTGGTATGGTGAAATATGTAGGTTTCTTGATGGTGCTCGTCATTGCTACGTTCATTACAGGATGCAGTCAACCGAATGAATCGAACGTGGAAGAGGGGCTTCCTATGCTGATCACCTTAACCTGTAATCCAAACCTTACCTTGGAACCATGCCAAGATGTTGAGTTTGATCGACCTGACGAGATTCGAATCATGATGGAGGCCATACATAAGGCAGAGCGTTTGCCGGGCAATCTGAATTATGGTACACAGTACAAGATGAGCATAACGAATGCGGATGGCTCAGTAACACGGTACGATTTTTCATTAGGAATGGACCCCAAGATGCAGGGCCTGTTAGTAAACCAGGAAGACACGTCTACTGGGTATAGTATATCCCTTGAGGATGCTAACCAATTAAGAAGACTGATTCAGCGACGTACAGATTAAGAAGGTATATGGAACGGAGAAGAACCTGTGGATGACAAAATTACCATTGAACCTATGACACGATCGGATGCAGAGGGAGCGTATCGGGTATTCGAGACAACGATCCCGGCAGCATTCGAACAGGAGGGCATAGGCTCGCTACTGGATGATATCCAGCATGAAATAGCACATAAGAGAGCATTAATTCACACTGCATTGCAGCCAGATCATAACAAGGAAGCAAATGTATTTTTCCTCGTGGCCAAAATGGGTAAGTCCATTGTAGGCACAATTTCGTATGGACCTTGTGGTGAGGAGATTCGAGAATGTACAGATCAACGGCTGAATGATATCGGAGAACTGGGTAGCCTGTACGTTTTGCCCGAGGTTCAAGGTCAAGGGATTGGTTCAGCGCTCATTCTAGCACTGGGTACTGAACTTCAGCGGCTGGGTATTCAGCAATTCTGCTTAGATAGCGGCTATCGAATCGCACAGCAGAAGTGGCAACGCAAATTCGGTGAACCCTATGTGGTGGCGAAGAACTATTGGGGCGAAGGAACAGATCATATGGTATGGTTATGTAAAGTACAGGATTTTATAGTAAAAGTAAAATGAAATGAACAATAGAGATGACGACCTGTGCTATACAGGGTCATCTCTTTTACTAACTAACGGAATCTTTATGCATCGATCGTGGGCGATTGTTCGTACAGTGTATCATGTGTGTTTTGATGTACCCGAGGAAAAAGGAGTGAACATATGTCAATACAGTGGAAGCCACCCGAGCAACGGTTATCTCCTCATGCAGTAAACCTGTGGAGAATTAGCGCCATCATATGGAATGTGATAGGTCTTCTGATCCTCACCGTACTGTTAGTACTCGACTCAATCTATGGATGGAAGACGTGGATCGGTTGGATATTGTGGGGGGTTACAGCCATATCTGTGCCTTATGCGGTTTGGGATATTTTTATCCAGCCTTCATGGTTATACAAGCATTGGTACTATGATGTGAATGAGGAGTTTCTGCAATTGAAGCGCGGGGCGCTAACCAAGGTACATCAGATCATCCCCATGGCGAAAGTGCAATCGGTTACAACAAATCAGGGACCTTTGATGCGAAAATATGGACTCTATTCCGTATCGGTTGGCACGATGGGGTCATCGCATGAAATCCCGGCATTGCCCGAGGAAGTCGCGCTTGCGCTCCGTCATCAGATTGCGTCCTATGCACGTATTAATGAGGTGGATGAATGATCGATATGAAGCGACATCATCCATTAACCATACTGTGGAGCCTGTGGAAACTGGTGAAGAATTCGTTCGCGATCATCCTGTTTTTGTTTGTTTTCCGTCAGGGCTCGGAGTCTCAATGGATATTCTATGGAAGAATCGCTTTTTATGTAGGAGTCTCCATTAGCATCCTGTCCATTATCCTGAAGTGGTTCACCTCGCGTTATGCAGCAGACGATACAGCCTTTCATATCTATAGTGGTGTGTTTAACCGTACCCGAAGAACGATACCTTATACGAAGGTCCAGAATGTGAATCGTCATACAACGCTGTTTCATCGGTTGTTCAGGGTGACGTCGATTCGATTCGAGACCGGAATTAAGGGAGAAGATGCTACCTTTCAGTTACACGTTGTTTCACTTTCCGAAGCGGAACAGCTGGAGAAAATTGTAGCAGGTCATATGGCTGAAGAAGCAGAAACAGCAGGAGTAACAGAGGAACATGATACGTTGGATGCAGTTCAAGCTATGGAAGAGGGAGAGGCGCAATCCGAACCTTTTATAACTGATGAAGTCATGTCTCTACCTGCAAAAGAAAAACAGGAACGGGTTGTTCATTATCATTCCACCCGCAAGGACATATTCAAAGCATCCTTTACCTCGCTCAGCTTTCTCGTACTAATTCCGGTCCTGGCTACGCTGTATTCCTGGGTGAAGGACTTCTTCCCTGATGAAGAAGTAACGGAAAGTTTGTTATTAACCTGGCTTGATTCCTGGTGGATTGCCGGTTTGATGATTTTGGTTTTATTGATTATATCCATTGCCTTGGGTGTTGTCAGAACCTTCGTGAAGTATGGAAATTTCCAGATCACCTCGGATGCCAAGCGGATCTATATCACAAAGGGTATGATGGAGCAAACGTCATTTTCAATCCTGAAAGAACGCGTTCAGGCCGTGAAAATTACCCAGTCACCGATGAAAAGGTTACTTGGACTAGCTGAAGTAGAACTGACCACCGCAGGTAGCCTGGGAGAATCTGAGCAGGAGGTGAACTCGCTCTATCCTTTCTTGCCTGTGAAGCAAGCCTATACCCTGATTGAGGAGATCCTGCCATCCTATCGGGTTACGCAGGAGATGGAAAAACTTCCACGAATATCACTATGGCTGCGCCTGCTCAAACCAAGCTGGAGGTGGATCATAATTACGGGTTTATTGTGGTATTTCAAACCATTGGTGTTTGGGCAGAAACATGCCTGGTGGATGATTTCCGCGATTCTGCTCGTGTGGATTGCAACATGCAGAGTGATGGACTTTTTCCATACCCGATACATTCTGCATCAGAATTTCATTCAACTTCGAACCGGTGCGCTCACTTCAACCCTCTTCATCTCCAAACGTGAGAAAGTCATCGAAGTGCAGATCACCCGTAATGTGTTACAGCGTTGGTTCGGTGTGGCTTCCATTCATACGGTAAACCGCGCCAAGCCAGTACTGCATCATCGGGCACATGACATTTCCCTGGATACGGCGAAATCATTTCAATCATGGTACATGGGACGTACCCAAGATGTTCAGACCCGTTAATTGCAAGAGCAAGTGCAGGAAGACCACATCAGGTTATTCTGTGCTTGCTCTTTTTAAATTGAAAACTTTTTATAACTGAGGAGGAAGAACTATTTGATGAAAGCTGTGTTCTTTGATGTGGACGGTACATTGCTGAGCGAAATAGATTGGAGTTTATCACCGCGTACAGCTGAGTCGATCCGAGAGTTGATTCGTAAAGGCGTTCAAGTCGTACTCGTCACAGGTAGGCCCTATAATTTATGCGAAGAATTCAGAAATCTCGGAATCGATACGATCATTTCGGCTAATGGAGCATTGATCAAAGCAGGTGATGAAGTGATACATAGGTCTGTACTTTCAGCACAGATGGTTAGAGCATTTAGTGAGTTTGCCGAGTTGCACGGGCACAGCATTTCATATTTTACAGAGTCATTTGAGACGAACGGGTTGTGTACTGGAGATGGTCGTGTTACTAACGCCTTAAGAGATACGCTTGGACTCATGAATTATCCCCAGAAAATCAGCACGTTGGAACAGGACGTATATTGCATTTGTTTATATGCAGATGAAGCGGAGACGGAGAAATTCCAGTCCAGATTTCCTTCTTTACGATTCGTGAGATTCCATCCGTATGTAGTGAATGTGCTGGAAGCGAGCGAAGTCAGCAAATCTATAGCCGCCGAGAAAGTTCTCGACTACCTGAAGATATCCAGAGAGGATACAATGGCCTTTGGCGATGGGGAGAATGATGTGGATCTGCTAGTGTATGCGGGAATCGGAATTGCGATGGGAAATGGCGGAGAACGAATTAAAAAAAGCGCCGATTATGTCACCCTGCGGGCAAGTGAAGATGGGGTCACCCATGCATTGAAGCAATTTAAGATTTTATGAGAATGGATCGGCTAAAAAGATGAATTATATCCAAATTGTGGATTTTCGTGTAGAATGAGATAGCACGTATTAAGCCCTAAAGCATAGGGTGTTGATCGAAGGGTGACTTATGAAAAAGGTTGTTATCGTAATCCTGTCTCTTGTCGTACTTGTTGGTGTATCCTCTTCCGCTTATGCTCATCCAGGCAGACTGGATAAGAACGGTGGACATAACTGTTCAGCCAAATCCAAACAAAAGGGTCTGTGCACAGGTTATCACTATCACAAAAAGAAAAAATGAGAATGAGCTGTACAAGATAAACCCGGCCATCGTTCAATGTATGGTTGGGTTTGCATGTGTACCATTGATTTAAAATGATGGAGGCGGTTACACCATGCGGATACAGGAGATATCAGTATGGAATCATGACGATTTAGTGGCGATGCTGGCCGAAAGCTCCAGTGAGGGGTTCAGACATATCGAGCGATTAATCCATGAATATGAGACAGGAATTAATACATTCGAGCAAGAAGATGAAGCGCTTTTTGAATGCAGAATGCACGATAAGGTGGTTGGGATCTGCGGTTTGAACAGAGATCCTTATTCTGAAGTGACTGATACCGGAAGAATTCGCAGGCTTTATGTGATGAGAGAATTTCGAAGACATGGGGTTGGGCGCAGGCTGATGGATGCGGTTATTCAAAAAGCGGAAAATCATTACGCTCGACTGGTTTTGTACACGGATCAACCGGTTGCTGGATCTTTTTATCGCGACTTGGGATTTAGAGAAGTGACGAGTATGGAGAAGATAACGCATGTACTGGAATTGGGGGAGAAGGAAGATGGATCATATTAAAGCCGTTATTTTTGATTTGGACAATACAATTCTGAACAGAACGATGACCTTTGACGGCTTCGCTCGGAGTTTGATTAAAACCTATTTTGCCCATCTTGAGTCCACGGAGGATATCCTCCAAAGAATCATTGAGCTTGATGAAGATGGTTATAAGAACAAACCCCTTCTGTTCAACGAGTTGTTGAATGAACTGCCTTGGGCAGAACATCCGCCACATGCAGAACTGATGGAGTTCTATGGCAGAGAGTATGTGCGAAGTTCAGTTCTGATGGAACAGGCGCGAGAAGTGGTTCAGCATCTCCGCGGGAAATACCAAACCGGGTTAATCACCAATGGGCAGACCAATATTCAGTATGGAAAAATCGATCAACTCGGTATCCGGGAGGATTACGACCATATTATTGTTTCAGAAGAGGCTGGAGTCAAAAAGCCCGACCCACGCATATTTCAGCTTGCGCTCGATCATTTCGGTCTAAGCCCAGAGCAATGCATCTACATTGGCGATCATCCCGTGAACGATATTGAAGGAGCAGCAAGCGTAGGCATGAGCACCATCTGGATGAAGGTCAACCAGCCGTGGCAAGACAGCATTACGTCGGGTCCTTTACATACGATTGAACATCTAAGTGAGTTGAAGAAACTGCTTTAGAAGACGGTTATATAAATTGAATATAACATTTACACAAAACGTAGAGGACAGAAATAACCTAAAGAAGCGAAGCTAAAAGCTTTCTGAAAGAAAGCTACTTCGGAAGCATACACCTCGCCTTTATCCCCGGATTTTTCCCCTTAGGAAAGGAATCAAAAAATCTGGGGATAACAGCGATCGGAAGGTTGTTCTGTCATCGGAGTGGCTAGTGTAAATATTCTTTAGTTCAGTTTATATAGATAAAGATTACTATAAACAAAGTTTGGAAAGCGAGGAACATATGGAGATTAGACAGATGGCTACAGCGTTTTTGAGCAATGGCTCAGATATGCTGATGATGAAGAAGGCGGGCAGCAGATTGTTTAATTTTGAATTCTGGGGTGGCATTGGCGGACATCTGGAACAAGGGGAACTGAACGTACCCATGAGCGCCAGCTATCGGGAGATTGAAGAAGAGACCGGGTTCAAGCAAGAGGATGTCGAACATTTTCGGCTTCGATATATTCTGTTGGAAGTTAATAGTGGTGAGATTTGGCAGCAGTTTGTATATTTCGGAGAGACTACGCATCGACAATTTGTGTCCTCAGATGAAGGAGAGTTATTCTGGATACCGCTGGATGAGGTACTAGACTTACACTCGTCTATTCTGATCAAAGCAACGCTCAGGCACTATTTACAACATCCAGGCGCAGAAGACATCTGGATTGGCAACGTTCATAGCGGAACAGACCTAAGGGGCACTCCACAGGTAATATGGAACAGAATGCAGGAAACGATATCATTTGAGCCAAAGGGGGTTAATCGATAATGTTGAAATATAGAACTGGAAGAAAAAAATGGAGATGGATAAATTACCTGTTGATCACTGTACTGATTGCTATCATTCTTCCGAGTAGTCATGTAGAGGCAGGCAGCACGATTACAGTGAAAACGAAGGTCCAATATTACAAAGGACAGCCATACATACATCTAACAGGTGGAAAGAAATCTGTGACGGATAAGCTGAACAAGACATTTAAACTCCACGCAGTGAAAGCAGCTCGCCTGGACAAAGAAGAAAAAAAATCAAACAAAAATTATTTCTACATTACCATGGCCAGTGTAAAATACAATGCAAAAGAAAAATTATCTGTGGTATATGAAGATCATGTGTACACTGGCGGAGCACATGGAATGGATGCGACAAAATCATATAACTATGATTTAAGAACAGGTAAAGAACTAAAGCTAAGTGAGTATGTCAAAGACGATATTCAGATGGAGAAGGTAGAGAAATCAATCTCCAACAGTCTATTAGCCATGTATAATGCAGGAGTTTCTATTTTTGAAGAAAATATTTATGATTTTCAGCTTGATCAAACATCTGAATTCTTTTTATATGATAAAGGAATTGTCATCCGATTCCACCCTTATGAGGTTGCACCCTACGCTAAAGGGTTTGTAGATATCAAAGTCCCGTTCAGTAAATTCAACCAATAGATTGTTTGCAATAAAAGGCATGATCCAGTCAATGAGATCATGTCTTTTTTCTATATATGCAATCATTCATAATATTTTAAATAATTTCAATAACTTAGGCTTCTAAATGTCTGCATACCGTGTGAATAGCTCAACCCGATCCAAGAAGGAGGTTTGTTATGAAACGTATTGGAAACATGTTTCAGGCTGACCGTAGCAGAGTGTAAATGCTATGGCAGCCTGAACGAGCGAACCGGTTTAATTTTGCATAGGACAGTGGCGGTTGTTATGGGTTGTTGGCATAACCTCAAGACATCTGACTACGCTGTAATAATTCGATCTTTCGTTTGTCTATTCCGATGTTCTATCGCTTCCTCATAATCCCCGATCAGTGTGTCAAAAATATGCTCCCACGACCGCTGCTCAGCCAGCTTTCTGCCTTCCAGTCCCATCATCCTCAATTGGTTCACGTGGTTTCCCCAGAGACATATCTCCCGAATCAGTGCATCAGCCTGACCTGGCTCGAATAACACACCATTGCGGTGAGGGGATATCAGATCCTTTACACCTCCGGCATTGGCCGCCACCACAGGAAGTCCTGAAGCCATCGCTTCCAGTACCACATTGCCAAATGTCTCCGTAGAGGAAGGAAACACAAACAGATCTGCCGAAGCATACATAACAGCAAGTTCTTCCCCATGCATATATCCTGTATAAGTGACATTGGGTGGGGTTTGCAGACGCATTTTGGGAAGAGATGGGCCGTCGCCAACGATAATCCAGTGTACACGGGACTGCATTTCCTGTGGCAACTGCTCAGGGTGTTTAACGTTTCCTGTGATGGAGTTAGTGTTGCATCACAGGCACGGTGGAACCACTGGATATACTTCCAGTAGAGAGGAATCATGCTTTTCAACCGGTAGTATTCGAGATAACGATCGAAGTGGGTATGGTAGGAGACAACATGCGGAAGATGGTGTTTGAGCGCATACCTCAGACCAAGCAACCCCATATTAAAAGGCGTAGCGATATGCAGCAGATCGGGTTGAAAGGTCTGTAGCTGCTTGTGCGTGTCTGCTCTGTTGGGTAGAGCAATGCGGCATTCGGGATACAGAAAAAAAGGGATGTTGGCAACCGATCGGACTTGAGTCTCATGGCTTCCTTCAATGATGGAGTTCGGAGTAAACAGCAGATGTTCAATTCTTCTGCGGTTCAGATGGTTACTCAAGCGGTGGAGCGTGCCAGCAACACCATTGGTTTCCGGAAGATAGGTGTCTGTGAACAAGGCCAGTCGCATCATTACCCCTCCCAAGACTCGTGATGTCAAGATCATAACAGCGGAACATTTTCCAGAGGTCAAGTGCACGTTAACTTGACGATATTCCCTGTAAAATGACTTCGGCAAGAACATGTAAACTTCCATAAGTTCAACTTATATAGCGTATTCTGCTATGATGTAATAACGTGTCGGCGTATATATAGACAGAGAGATACAGGAGGCAGAGAAAGATGAACAAGTTACAAGAAGAATTGCAGGAGTTGTTACCACTCGATCAGCTTGAAGAGATGTCAGGTGAAGAAGTGGTGGTGAGTGTTGCCATGGACCTTTATCGGGCTGAATTTTCGACGATTCGAGAAAGTGGGCCGGAACTTCCGCAAGTATTGCGAGATATCATTCTAATCATTGATCTGGATACCGAGCTGTCCATGAACGGGATGACCGGTTTCCTTGAGAATTCCAGCGGACAGTATCTGGGTGAGACGATAACAGCTATGGAGCGGATCGGCAATGATGCAGATGCTGTGATCCTGAAGAAGATAGAGCAGATGTTGTCCGAAAGCGGTGTAACGCACGGGCAATTACGAGATAATGTGAATGGCCTGTCCGAAGATGACATCACGACAAGCCTGCAAACACACGGGGAACAGATTCATGAGGTATTACAGCAGATTGAACTGGAAGCCGCGAATTTGAGCATGCAATCGGATAACGAAGAAAGCTTTGACCTGCTGTATCAATATGTGGACGAAAATAAAGAACGTTTGAAACAGGAGATGCAACACGTTTTGTCTAATTGAGTGGGAAGAGGAGGCAAAATGACAATCATGAACAAACGATTAGCGCTGGAATCCTTTTTGGTTACCTTGTTATTCATCATCGGTTTTGTAGCTTGGAATATCGTCCAAGGCATGATCATGACCATGAATTATGTACCTGATCTGACAAACACCGCTACCTACGGTAACCCATTGCAATCCAAGGTTGCTTTTGGAACTGTGGTTCGGTGGGATATAACATCCATGATCATGGCTGTTGCCGGATTTATTTTGCTTGCTGCCGCATATTACGGTCTTCGATCAGGAATTCAGCGTTGGACACAGCGTTCCTGATGTTTTATCCGCTTAGAGTCCATGTTCTGTACTTACTTACGCTGCCTTTGCAGCACAACAATTGAAACTCATATACAACTGCCCTGAGTCTATTAGACTCAGGTTATTTGCTATGGCTAATGTTTTTCCGCTTCGAAGGGGAAATTTTCTAGATCCAAGGTCAAGGAAGAATCCGTTACAATGATCTTGTAAGCGCTTATCGTTTTGGATAGAGAGAGGAGGAGAGACAGAGATCATGATTACAACCAATCAGATTTATCTCGATCAGACATTGCATAGTAAAGAGGACGTATTTGATTTTATATCTGCGGAGGCAGAGCGTTACAGCATCACTACAAACCGTGCACAACTTGCGGCTGATCTGTGGGAACGCGAACGTGTCTACTCCACCGGACTTCAGGATCACTTTGCGATTCCCCATACCCAGAGTGAAGTTGTAACACGTCCGGCAGTGATGGTCATTCGATTGCGGGAGCCCATTGATTGGGAATCTCATGACGGCAAGCCGGTAAAATATATTTTTGCCATCCTTGTGCCTAAAGGTCATGTAGACGTATCCCATCTGCAAATCATCTCTTCACTTGCCACCTTATTGCTGGAAGATTCATTCAAAGAGGCCATCGCAGAAGCGGTGCAGCCGGAAGATGTATATGCGTTGCTTCATCAATATACGGAAGGACTGGTGTCATAATGAAAATCGTAGGTGTAACGTCATGTATCGCAGGTCTCGCCCATACCCCGATGGCCGCCAAAGCATTGGAGAAAGCAGCTCAGCAACTGGGATATGAGATCAAAGTGGAACAGCAGGGAGCCATGGGACAAGTCAATAAGCTGACGGAAGAAGATATTGCTGCAGCGAATTTTGTACTGATTGCAGCGGATCAAACGGTGAAGGACATGGATCGGTTTGGCGATAAAAAAATCGTACGTGTCAAAATCAGTCATGCCGTAAGTCAGGCAGAAGCGGTATTAACCAAAGCCGTCGAGGCTGTGAACGAACAAGCTTAACCCCACCTTCCACATGAGGAGAGAGTACGATGAGAAAATGGTTTGGTGAAGCAAAAACACATCTAATGACAGGTATCTCCTATCTGCTGCCCGTCATTATCGCGGGTTCCCTGGTCGTTGCCATCTGCAAAATTATCGCACTATCAATGGGTATTACTGATCTTGATCCGTACAAAGATGGAAGCGGATTCTTGCATATTTTATATCTCGTGCAAAATGTAGGATGGAGCGGCATCGGATTATTGACGATTGTCCTGTCCGGTTACATTGCCTACTCCATTGCTGACAAACCTGCGCTGGCCGCAGGTCTGATCGGCGGGGTGCTGGCACAGCAGACCAACGCTGGTTTCTTGGGCGCATTAATCTCCGGTTTTTTTGCCGGATACATCACCTTGTGGGTCAAAAACAAAGTTAAGATTACAGGTCCGGCCGCTGGCTCGGTACCGTTAATCATTTTACCGCTGATTACCGTAGGTTTAACCGGATTTCTGATGGCAGTCATTCTGGGTGGCCCGCTGGGCGCGCTGAATGAGTATCTCATTGCTTGGGTTCAAAACATGAGCCAGAGCGGAACCAATACCGTTGTGCTTGCCATTATTCTGGGGGCAATGATTGGATTCGATCTCGGCGGACCCGTCAACAAAGCGGCATGGATGGCAGGCAATGCCCTGTTCCTGTCCGGTGTCTATCTGCCGAATATTTTCATTAATATTGCCATCTGCATTCCGCCGCTTGGTTATGGTTTGGCAACATTGCTGATGAAGAAACGTTTTTCCAAAACCTATCAGGAAGCGGGAAAAGGTGCAGTGATTATGGGTGTGATCGGTATCACGGAAGGTGCAATTCCGTTCACACTGCGTAACCCTGCCAAAATGATTCTGGTCAACATGTTTGCCTGTGCAACGGGCGCTGCCTTGACTGCACTGCTGGGAGCACATATCATCATGCCACCAATTGGCGGCTTATATGGAGCTGTGTCAGTAGGTACCCCAATCGCGTACCTTGCCGGAGGCATTGTCGGCGCACTGATCGTGGCGGGTGGCACCATGTTGGTGAACTTCCGCGATGAAGAAGAGAAACAGCCTGCCAAGACTCAGGAAGCTTCAGTGAAGAAAAACGGGGAAGAAATAGAACTCGTTTTTGACTAAAAAAAGCATCTGGAGGGATATAGAGATATGAGTGAAAGAAATCGTACCAAAGTACATGTGATTCCACATACGCACTGGGACCGGGAATGGTATTTTACGACCTCCCGTTCCAAAGTGTATCTCGTCAAACACGTCAAGGAAGTATTGGATGCACTGGAGAATATCGATGGATTCCATTATTACCTGTTGGATGCACAGGGCTCGCTGCTGGATGATTACATCCGCTGGTGTCCCGAAGATGAGGAACGGATCCGCCAACTGGTTTCTGCCAAACGACTGATGACGGGACCCTGGTATACACAGACGGATCAATTGGTGATTTCCAGTGAATCCATGGTCCGAAACCTGTATTATGGTATGAAAACAGCACAAAAGTACGGACATGCGATGAAGGTTGGTTATGTCCCGGATGCATTTGGACAATCGGCACAGATGCCGCAGATCTATCGGGAGTTTGGCATTGAACGTTTCCTGTTCTGGCGTGGTGTCTCGGATAATACGAATCCACATACCGAGTTTACGTGGGAAGGGTCGGATGGCAGTCGTGTATTTGCTGTACAGATGCCATTCGGGTATTACTACGGTGGTAACATTCCGGAAAATGAAGAAGATCTGATCCCTTATTTGGAGAAACAGATTGGTGCGCTGGAACGCAAAGCCTCCACCAAACATATCTATTTCCCTAATGGGTTTGATCAGGCGCCTGTGCGATTGAATCTGCCGGAGTTGATTAAACGGTTCAATGCACTGGATACAGAACGCGAATATGTGATGAATGAACCGGAACGTTTTCTGGCGGAGATCGAAGCGGATAGTCAGGATCTGCCTGTACTTCGGGGTGAATTAATGGAAGCCAAGCACATGCGGATTCACAAGTCCATTTTTTCCACCCGTGCGGATCTCAAGCAACAGAATAACCGAATTGAGAATCTGATTGCTAACACGCTCGAACCTGTACTTGCCATTAGCCATTCTCTCGGGCATGATTACCCGCATCGCATTGTGGAGGACATCTGGAAGCTGTTGTTTGAGAATGCGGCACATGACAGCATCGGTGGCTGTAACAGCGATACAACGAATCAGGACGTTGCGTTCCGTTACAAACAGGCCTATGATATCGCACTGAATTTGCTTGACCTGCATATGCGGATGATTGCTTCAACGATACAGCAGGAGGAGACATTTGCGTTCACCCTGTTCAACACGCTACCGTATGTGCGAGGCGGGGTTACTGAGATTGAAGCTTATATTCCGGAAGAATCCTTTGTGATTCGGGATACGAAGGGGCGCGAGCTGGCCTACACCATTGTGGAAAAAGTAGACCAGACCGATTATGTGCTTGGACAGCACATCGATCTCAATCCAAGCCGCAAAGTGCATCTGCCGGAACGGGTATATCGCGCCAAATTGCTGGTGGAACTGCAAGAGGTCCCGGCGATGGGTTACACCCAGATTGTTTTTGATTTCAGTCAGGGCGCTGCACCTGTCATTGAACGACGTAACGAGGACAAGATTGAAAATGAACATTTCACTATTGCGCTGCAAGCAAACGGCACCTTGCAAATTACAGATAAGCGATCTGGCCAAGTGTATGCGGATCAAATGGTCTTTGAAGATAACGGGGATGACGGAGATTCCTACAATTATTCTCCTCCCGAGCGGGATCTGATTGTTTCTTCGGCAGGTAGCCAGATGAGTGCGACGACCACCCAAACGTCTGTATCTCAGACACTATCCCTGCGTTTCACGTTGGATGTTCCCTACGATCTGGAAGAGCGCGCCGCAGGTATCACGTCGGGAGCATTGCCAATGCAAGTGGAGATATCTCTTCGCAAAGGAGAGAATCTGATCCGTTTCCAGGTTCAGGTGCAGAATGAGGTGTTCAGCCACCGTCTGCGTGTCCTTTTTGATACAGGAATTGCTTCCGCCCTATCCATTGCAGACCAGCCTTTCGGTGTGATTGCTCGTCCAACCTCATTGCCAGAAGTGGACGTATGGGAGCGCGAACAATGGCAGGAGAAACCGATCACTATTGAAGCGATGCAGAGTTATGCGGGGTTGAACAACGGTACGCGTGGTATGGCTGTGATGACGGGGGGTGTACGTGAGTATGAGATTGTTGGCGAGCAAATGGATACCATTGCCCTGACCTTGTTCCGTACTTTTGGTTTCATGGGTAAGGAAAACCTGTTGTATCGTCCTGGCCGGGCCTCCGGTGAGAAAATTGTGGCTACACCTGATGCGCAATTACTTGGCGAGCTCTCCTTTACCTTTGGCCTGCATATCCAGACTTCCGGGTTCGACGAAGCGAATGTGGCCCGTGCTGCGCGTGAATATTTGACACCGATCAGCAGTTATCAGCTATGCGACTTTTTGAACGGACGACTGATCTTTGCTTTCCGCGATGAGGCACTTGTTCTTGATACAGACTATAGCCTGATGTCGTTCAGCAACGATTCCAACGTGGTGTTAAGCAGTTTCAAGAAAGCAGAGCAGAGTGACGGATACATTGTACGTGTCTTCAATCCGTATTTGTCACAGTCTGCTAACGTGAACATGCACTTTAATCAACCTGTACATGCAGAGCGTGTATCTCTTGGTGAACAACCACTGGAGCCTCAGCAGAGGTTAACCGATGGAGAAGAGGTCGTTCGTTTGCCGGAACTCGCACATTGTAAATTGATGACGGTACTTGTATCGATATAAGGTGGGCTTTAGTTTGACACAATCCTGATCAGAAGGGAGGTCGGATATCGGTATGATTTTTCCAACTAAACGGTTGAAAAAGCTGTTCCACCTCATTCATGGTGAAGGACAGGAACAGGCTTGGACGAGCCAAGCACTTGCAGACAGGCTGGAAGTTACTGTACGTACTATTCGGGATGATCTGAAAAAGCTGGATCATATCCTCGCGGGGCATGGCGGGAGCCTGGAATCCAAGCGTGGGCGGGGTTATTCCATTCGTGTGCATGATGCGAAGCGGTATAATGAGCTGTTGGAGGAACGGAAGGATGATGGGCAAAAAGGTGCTCCAGTACCTGGTTCGCCTGATGAGCGTATCCGTTATGAATTGTTCAAGCTGCTTGGTGAACCGGGTCATATCAAGATGGAAGACCTCGCTGATCAGCTGTTTATAAGCCGTGCAACAATGAACAATGATCTGAAAATCATTCGTCAGATTTTGGAGAACTACCAGCTTCAGCTTCAGATCAAGCCAGGACATGGTGTGAAGGTCGTCGGAGACGAGCAAAGGTTTCGCTATTGCCTTGCCGAGTACGCCGATGCGCGAGATGAAGAACTGGGCCCCGAAGGAATGACCGTTGCACAGGAACGTTTGTTGTATCCAATCGAACCCGCACACATCCGCGAGATCGTCATTCGCCATGTAGGCAAACAGAATGTTCGTATTGCAGATGTGGCACTGAAAGATCTGATTACGCATCTGGCTGTTATGGTATTACGTATTAAGCAGGGGCATGAACTAGAGCGATTCGAGAAAGTGGAGGCGAATGTTCAGGATCAGCAACTTGCGCAGCAGATTATTCAGGATCTGGAGTCGTTATATTCCATTCATTGTCCAGTTGGAGAACGAGATTATCTGCTGCTGCACATTGTTAGCAAAAAAATGACCGCTACCGATTGGAATGGACTTCAAAGTGACCCGTTATATGTTGCTGTACAGCAGATGCTGGGACATATCTATGATCGTTACACCTATGATCTGCGGGATGATGAACGCTTGCCGAATGATCTGTATGCCCATCTGAAGCCCATGATTACGCGGTTGGAACATGGCATGAACATGCGGAATCCACTGCTGGGACATATACGTAAATATTATCCACTCGCCTATGAGATTACGATAAGTGCAGTGAAACAGCTACAGACATATGTACCTCACGAAATCAATGACAGCGAGATCGGTTACCTGGCTCTTCATATTGGTGCAGCATTGGAACGTAAATACCAGATTCCTCATCGCAAACGGAAATCCGTGTTGCTGGTCTGTGGATCAGGATATGGCACAGCCCGTATTCTTGAATCCAGATTACGTTCTTTATTTGCCGAGCTGGAGGTATCTCGTGTAGTTTCGCTACGGGAGTACGAGGAGATGGGGAGTGTGCCTGAAGATTTGGTCATTTCCACGATCCGGTTACGCGAGTCCAAAGGCAAGCCGTCGGCTGTCATTGCTGCGATTCCATCGGAACGAGACATGGCAACGATCACTCATCTGGTGCGAACCAGTGATGAGCAGGAGGAAATGACGCTGCTACGTTACTTTGATCCAGCGTTGTTCATGTTTCGGTCCGATCAGCCTGACAAAATGACACTTATGGCTGAGATGAGCGGAGCACTGTTGGAGAAGGGAGTTGTGACGGAGCAGTTCTGGCCCGCTGTGCAGGAACGGGAAAAGATGGCTTCAACGGCGCTTGGAAGAGGCATGGCGATTCCGCACCCCATGGAGCTGAGTTCAACCCGTACGACCGTATCGGTATGTCTGCTCGAGAAGCCGATTCCGTGGGATGAGGAAAATGAAGTACATGCTGTATTTATGTTATCCATCTGCAAAGAGGATTACGAACAGGCTATGGGAATCTATGATCTGTTTGTAGAGTTGATCCGACAGGAGGAGCAGCTGGAAAGCCTGCGATCCTGCGGCAGCTTCGATGCCTTTGCCCAACTTGTATGCGAAACGTTGAGTCTGAAAAGTACCGAAGTGTATTAATATATAAGTTCACTAAGGATAATTCCACTGACACTCCGATGACAGAATAACTTTCCGATCGCTGTTATCCCCAGATTTTTCTGATCCCCTTTTCGGGTATAGATCAGCTCGTTACTATGTGAAACTGCCCCAACCTAAAAACCGTCCTTCATCAGATTTGTCTGATAGAGGACGGTTTTTATTCGTTTACACAAACTATAGATTAGATATGTTTGGAAATGATTTCTTCCAGTCCTTGAGCGACAGAATGCGCCCCTCGCGCCAGATGTCTTTCATACAGATGCAGGCGGACAAAGCTCTCATCCGTACCCATGGCTTCGGAGAATATTCCACTGAGTCCACGAGCGCGGCGATCGATCTGTAATAGCAGCTCCAGCGAATCGCCCATGGGATAGAACAGCACTTCCAACTCATCCAGATGCCCACGAAACTTGTTTGTTGGTACAAATTCGAATTCCTGCACAAATGGCAGATTACCGCCCAGCTTCGGCGCATAGTCATTGGTTACTTCACGGAGCTTGAAACCAAGGATATCAATTGCATCGAGCACGGTGTTCATGTCTTTGCTAGGAACAACATGGAGTCTGTCCCGGTCTGAGGGGTCTACAGCACTTGAAATATCGAGGCCCGTCTCCACCCATACCTCTGCACGATGCAGTGTAATTGGCAGATTTTCTGGGAGGTCAAATGAAAAGTCTTTCTCCAATTTGGCTCCAGGCTGTAAGGTGAAACCTTCGGTGAGCAGATATTTGGCTATAACGGCTGTTTCTTTTACTTTACGATCATCGTGCTCCCGTATGTAATGGGTTTTGATTGAAAGATAGATTCGATCTACGTTCTGTTCCACATCTCCACCTTCAATGTACACAACCCCCGAGATGATTCCTCCAGGCGTGACCTCTGGTGTATGCAATTCCGTATTTACTTTGGCTGCTCCAACACCTACACTGGCTAACATTTTCTTGAAAAATGACATGCGCTCAACCTCCAGATCAGATGGTTTATTATATGGGATACATACGGCTTCGACCTTAATACGGAAGCTGGAAGAGAAGCGTTTCATATTTTAGTAAAGATATATCGCATATCCAAACAGGAGAATCGACTTACCTATGTCGAATGTTTAAATAAAGGGATTTTTTGTCAGGAGGAACTCTATGAGCATGGAATGGTACGATATGATTGCACAACGTAATGGGGGATACAAGGGTAGAGCTTTGTATACGTTGGAAGGTAACTCTGCTGAAGATATTTTTGAAGAGCGGTTGATTAAGCTTCTGCCTCAGTATACATCCGTGCTCGATGCAGGCTGTGGACATGGGGAGTTTACGTTGAAAATGTCAGAATATACCGATCACATTATGGGGTTTGATAATTCGGAAGAGATGATAAAGATAGCTCGGAACAGTCTTCATTCAAGCACGATAACAAATGTGGAATTTGTCTGTGTCAGCACAAAAGAAAAGATGCCATTTGAAGATAAGCAATTTGGTCTGATCTATGATCGCAGAGGTCCAACTTCCATTATTGAGCATGGGAGATTGCTGCAAAAGGGTGGAGTCATGATTGGTATTCATACGGATATAACAAAGGTACGTGAGCGTTTGGAAAGAAATGCATTTAAGGAGATCAAGATTGAGGAATATAACGAGGCACTTATGATTTTCTCGGATGAAAAAGAGTTTGCCATCTTTCTCTCCGATATCCCCGGAAACCCGGATTATACACAGCCTGAGTACCGGGAACAGCTGGAAACCAAGCTGGAGGAGAACCGGATTAACGGTAGACTTGCTGTGAGAGAACGCAAGTATATCTGGCAGGCCATAAGGAGCTGAAGCAGATTGAACACAGAATTTTCAGAACAGAAATATGGTGAAACGGGTGTCAAAACCAGCTTCGAGCAGATGGCGAACGGGGAACAAAAATATAAAATGATAACAGAAGACGGCAGTTATTATTGCAGAACCGTTGCCTCTTCCCACGGAGCATGGCAAAACAGTCATGTACATATCAATCTAACGGAGTTTTATGTGATGCAAACCGGATGGATTGCGTATGCCAGTTATGGAGACGATCAGATGTTTTCGATTCGAGTGATGCGCGCAGGAGAGCACATCATTGTCCAACCTGGAATCCACCATAATATATACATGTCTGCTCATAGCGCGATACATACAATCAAGCATGGATTGAACACCTCCAGTGATTGGACGGCATCACCTGAGTTGGATAGGTTAACTCAATCTTTAACAGAGAAGGAGCTACTCCAGAAGTATGATTAACCAGACGGGAGGATAGACAGATGCGTAAAAGTACAATATTTTGGATTACGGGAATAACAATAATCTTCTTGGTGACTCTGCTCATATACAGCTATGTTATACCAAGTTTGAGTGCCCAAGATGTTGTGCTGGCAGGCACAATCAGGCAGATTGATACGGATGCAGTTGAGGTAGAGTTAGAGATAACGCGAAAAAGAGAAGATAAGGATCAACATATAGTGTATCCCGTTGTCCCTGGATGGGAAGGGGTGACATTCACTCAAGAACAAGATGATGCGTGGTACATGCCTTCGTCTGTTGGCAGCTCCTATCTTGATCAAGTCATTCTGGAAAAGTATCTGAAGGCACAGGGGAAAACCATGAAATCAGCTGATAATCTGATAGGATTTGCGATACCTGATGAGATAGGGAGCTACAAGTTGCGGTTAACGCTCAGATCTTCGGATGGAACGACTCAACCGCTTGAGAATCCCATGGTGTATTATGTTCACAACGAGCATTTGTTAGGGAAGGATCTGAGTTGGGTTACGGGTGAGAATCTGGAGATCAATAAGGAGTAATCAGAATGATGAATGTATATGAATCGAATGAAATCACCGTACGTTTCTTGGAAACAGAAGATGAACAACACTTGGTGAAGTGGCTGTCAGACCCGGAAGTTCTTCAATACTATGAAGGGCGTGATCGGCCGCATGATCTGGAACAGGTGAGAGAGCATTTTTACAATCAGAAAGATGGTGCTACTCGTTGTATCGTTGAGTATGGAGGACATCCGATTGGATACATTCAGTTCTATGAGCTTGAGGAAGAAGAGCGAACGGAGTATGGTTATGGAGACACGGATGAGATCATCTATGGAACGGATCAGTTTATTGGTGAGGTAGAATACTGGAATAAAGGCATTGGTACACAGTTGATGCAATCCATGCTGGCTTATCTGATTAATGAAAAACAAGCCCGTAAAGTGGTTATGGACCCTCAATCCTGGAACTTAAGGGCGATATCCTGTTACGAGAAATGTGGTTTCCAAAAGATTAAGCTGTTGGAGAAACATGAGCAGCACGAAGGACAGATGCGAGACTGTTGGCTTATGGAATATGCCCTGTAGATCCTGTGTAAAGTTATTTGAATCATATAAACAAGGAGGAATAATGGATGGATGAAAGATTTCCGATAGGACCATTTGTACACACGGGTGAAGTTACTTTGGCACAACGGGAGAAGTGGATTCAGGACATTGCTGAGTTGCCTGAACGCGCACGAGAAGCGGTAAAGGGACTGAGTGAAGAGCAATTAAGTCTGCCATATCGAGAAGGTGGATGGATGCTCAAACAGGTTATTCACCACATGGCAGACAGCCATATGAACAGTATGATTCGTTTCAAGTTGGCGCTGACAGAGGATACACCAACGATTCGGCCTTATTATGAAGAGCGCTGGGCTGAACTGAGTGATTCAAGAGACCTGGATGTCGAATTCTCGCTTCAGATTCTGGATGCCCTCCATCGTCGTTGGGTGTTTCTGTTAAACGCGCTGACAGATGCAGATTATGCCAAACAATTTTATCATCCCTCATCGGAAGAAACGACAAGACTGGATTACAATCTGGGCATGTATGCTTGGCATGGCAAACACCATGTTGCTCACATCACATCGCTTCGGGATAGATTGGGAATATAGCTATTAGAAATATCTTTTAAGGAGGATTCATCAATGAGTGTACATATCAGACTATTAAATGAGAACGATCCTGTAATCATATCAAAGGCGTTTCAGGAGCAGGGTTGGGGGAGATCCCCTGAGCAGTATCTTCATTACTTGGCTGAACAACAGAATGGGGAACGCGTAACCTTGGTAGCCGAGTTGAATGGAGAATTTGCCGGAATCGTGAATGTATTGTGGTATTCCAGCTACCCGTCTTTCAGGGAACAAGGCATTCCCGAAATTAACGATTTTAATGTGCTGATGAAGTTCCAGCGCCAAGGTATTGGTTCACGGTTGATGGACCGAGCAGAGGAAGTTATTCTGGAACGAACGGATGTAGCAGGCATTGGTGTAGGTGTGTTTTCCGATTATGGCAAAGCGCAAGTTCTATATGCCCATCGCGGGTACATACCAGACGGTCACGGTGTACACAAACATGATCATTACATTCAGCCGGGTGAAGAAACGATTATGGACGACGATGTTGTACTTTATCTTACGAAGAAGTTAAAAGTCACGCAATAAGTCTAATGTGAAGTTAGTACTTGCAGAGAAAGATGATAAAAAAAGCTGTCCTGCATGTTATACTCTATTGGAATTTGAGGAATGATAAGCAGGATGTTGAGAGATTAGATGATCAGAGGAGTGATTGATCCATGTTTAGCAAAGTCGGCCAGATTATGTTGTATGTCAACAATCAAGATGAATCACTGGCATTTTGGACGGAAGTTGCAGGATTCCACATTGTGGATGAAGTAAACCTTGACGAGGGTATGAGATGGATTGAGATTGCGCCTACCCCAAATTCGCAGACAAGCATTATTCTTCATGACAAGGAGTTTGTGGAGCGGATGTCGGCGGGTGTAAATCTGGGCACACCTTCGTTAATGTTCTTCACCGAAAATCTGGATCAGTTATATGCCGACTTGGCTGGTAAACATGTAACGGTTGGAGAGATTGTAGAGATGCCAACCGGGCGTGTTTTCAACTTTGCTGATAATGAAGGAAATTACTTTGCAGTTTTGGAACGGGCGAAGTAAGTTACAACTTAAAACAGCACCATTGCAAGCGGTCGACATTCATGTCGGTCGTTTTTTTGTTGGGAAAAAGCTTATGTTTTGGAGTAGAAAAACGCAAGAAAAATAGAGAACTACTGGGTAAAAATGTTATAATAAAGTGTGGCTGATTTAACGAAAATGCCGAGGAATGAATAGTCGAAAATGAAGGTTTGAATGGAGCAGTTAAGGAGGAATGTGGTTGTGGAAAAGACGATTAAAAGTGTACAGGATCTATATGATATGCTCGATGCGGATTTCAGATCTGCCAAGCAGTTTTGGGAACCTTTCTATGAGGATCGGAACAGACCAATCCCCTTTTTCCCAAACAAACCGGATGAGAATCTGGTAGCGCATGTGAACGAAGGTGTGCTGAGCGGCGGCAAGGCACTGGAACTGGGGTGTGGCCCGGGCAGAAATGCGTTGTATTTAACCCGCCAAGGATATCAGGTAGATGCTTATGATCTTTCGGAGACAGCTATTGCTTGGGCTAAAGAGAGGGCGGCAGAAGAGCAACTGGACGTGCATTTTGAATGTCGATCTGTGTTCGAATTGTCCCTAGAACAAGAATATGATCTTGTCTACGACTCTGGTTGCCTGCACCATCTGTTGCCACATCAGCGCATTCCCTACATAGAGATGATCCACAATGCACTCCGGCCTGGAGGATACTTTGGAATGACTTGTTTTGCTCCTGGCTATGGCGATATTGGTGGGCCTGAGATCGTTATGACTGATTGGCAGGTGTATCAAGAGAAGTCGATGCGCGGTGGTCTTGCGTTCACGGAGGAGAAGCTTCGCTACATGCTGGAAGATGGCTTTGAATGTGTGGAGTTCCGTGCAATGAAGTCGCTGGAGCAACATGAACCGTATTTTGGTGTACCTTTTCTCTGGGCCACGTTGTGGAGAAAGAAAAACTCGTAAGAATAGTGAAATAAACATGCATTGAAAATAGAGGAGGAGTGGTATCAGAATGGGAACAGAAACAGAAACAGGAAGAAGACACTTTATCATTACAGGCACATCCAAAGGGATCGGTTTACAACTTGCAGAGTTATTATTGGCTAAGGGGGATTACGTTTACGGTATTTCACGCGGGGGTTCGGATCTGTTGGAATCAAGCGAGGAATGGAGCGGGCGTTACCGCCATGTTCAGTATGATCTTGCCGACCTGAATGGGATCGATGATTTGATTACACGCATATTGGACCAAATACCTTCTCAGGAAGCTGAATTCATTGGACTCATTAATAATGCAGCGATGCTGGAGCCTCTAAAACCTATCGATCAGTGCAGTGCGGAAGAGATAAGTCAAAGTCTCAACATCAGTCTCGCAGCACCAATGATATTGAGTTCATCTTTTATTCAACAAACAAATCACCTGTCCGCCAGACGTAAAATTGTTAATCTCTCATCGGGTTCGGGAAGTTATCCCGCGCCTTCAATGGCAGTGTACTGTACATCCAAGGCAGGCATGAACATGTTCACCCAATGCGTATCTTTGGAACAAACGGGCCAACAGAACCCTGTTGAGATTATTGCTTTTGATCCGGGGATGGTCGATACGGAATTGCAGGCTGTTGCACGAGGCAAAAGTGCAGAGGAGTTCGCCCTTGCAGGTATGTTCAATCAAGTATATGAAGCAGGACAATTAAGATCGCCACGAGACGTAGCGATGCAGTTGATCGAGCGGATGGACGAAAACAGTGATGCAAGCCACGTTATACACACTGTTGAGAGCTAATATGATATACGATACTTCTTTCAGCTCGTTTTCTTACGAAGTATGGATACCTTTTGATATAAGCCCAACTTCCCTGTACACTGGAATCAGCGATCGGAAATACGATTCGTAACGGTAAAGGTAATCCTGCAACAACGGAGTCTAATTACCTTATTCAACCTAGAAGATCAGAAACGTGGTGAGGTCTCTTGTTTAAAATTATGCTCATTGAAGACGACGAATCGTTATTCAATGAAATCAAGGAACGTTTGTCCCAATGGTCGTATGATGTGTATGGTGTGCAAGACTTTGGCAAGGTATTGCAGGAGTACAGCGTAATTCAGCCACAAATGGTCATTATTGATATTCAATTACCACAATATGACGGGTTCCATTGGTGCCGGATCATTCGTTCGCACTCCAATGTGCCGATTATCTTTTTGTCCTCACGGGATCATCCTGCGGATATGGTCATGTCCATGCATTTGGGTGCAGACGATTTTATCCAGAAGCCTTTTCACTTCGAAGTATTGATTGCCAAGATCCAAGCGACTTTACGGAGGGTGTACAACTATAACACAGATCATACTGAACTCCGAACCTGGCGTGGTGCTGCTATTGAATATGTGAAAAATACACTGACCTGCGGGGATGAATCTGTTCTGTTAACCAAAAATGAGATGTTCATCCTTAAAGTGCTGGTCGAGCACAAAAATCAGATTGTTACCCGTGAGGAACTCATCCGGAGCTTGTGGGATCATGAGCATTTCGTGAGTGACAATACGCTAACAGTTAACGTTAATCGGTTACGGAAGAAACTTGAACCCATCGGCTTGGAGCGGTACATTGAAACCAAAGTAGGGCAGGGGTACATGGCAACGGAAGAGGCAGAAGCATGATCGGAAAGTACATACGAGAAAGGGCTAGTTGGTTATGGCTACTGGTAAGCATGCAACTTATTATTTTATTGGTGGCCTACCTGGACTCGTCCATTCCATTCCAATCTGTGGTGTATATCGTAGGACTGAATGTGGTGGTATGCCTTGTTTTTATCTGGGCGAGATACCTGAAAGAGACCCGTTTCTATAAAAAGTTGAGCATCTGGGATCATACCTATGATCTGGGAGAACTTGATATCGCCGAAAGTCCATATGAGCAGCTTGTACATGAGGCCGTCAGTTCCCAGACACAGCGGTATCGTAAGGAGTCTTCACATCATTTTATCGCTCTGGAACAGGAGAAGGACGAGATGTTGTCCTGGATTCATGAGGTGAAGACCCCACTGACTGCGTTGCAACTGATGATCGAGCGCTTGCCAGATGACAAGTTACAGAGCCAAATGACATATGAATGGTTACGAATTCATCAGTTGCTGGATCAGCAGCTTCATCAGAAGCGTATTCCGTTCATGCATAATGATCTGTTCATCGAAGAGACGGAACTTGAACCGGTATTGAATAGTGAGATACGAGCACTGAAATCGTGGTGCATTTCCAAAGGCATTGGCTTTGATGTGTCTTTAATGGTATCGCGCGTGCTCACAGACAGCAAATGGTTAGGCTTTATCCTCCGGCAGTTGTTGAGCAATGCGGTGAAATATAGCGATTCATCGGACATCCTCATTGAAAGTCGGGAACAGGATGAACACATCATACTCATGATTCAGGATCACGGGCGAGGGATTGAGACTCAAGATCTGCCGCGTATATTTGATAAAGGTTTTACGTCCACCCGAGGCAGAATGGATGGAGCGGCTACCGGAATGGGGCTGTATCTGGTTCGTCAGGTGGTCCAGACGCTTCATATGAACATTCATGTAGAATCTTCTCTTGGCGAGGGCACAACCGTCACACTTACTTTTCCGCGAAAAAACGACATGGTGCATCTTGCAGGCGTGTGACAACAATGTCACATGCTTTTTGGTTTTGTTCGGTGAATCACACGATAACACTGCACATTCCGCCTATGATATAGACATGAGCATTTTGCAGAAGATCTAAGAGGAGTGAGTGTAATATGTGGATACTGGAAGCCAAAAAAATTCATAAAGTCTATGGTAATAAACTGAATAAACAGGAAGTGCTGAAGGGGATTGATCTTGGGGTAAGTAAGGGAGAGTTTGTAGGTATTATGGGGCCTTCGGGTTCAGGCAAAACGACACTGCTTAACGTACTTTCCTCCATCGATCGGGTGAGCCAGGGCACGATTGATATTGAGGGCAAGGAATTCACCGGAATGAAGGAGAAACAGCTGGCTGAATTTCGCAAACATCATCTGGGCTTTATTTTTCAGGAATACAATCTTCTGGATACCCTTACGGTAAAGGAAAATGTATTATTACCGCTCTCGATCACGAGCATTCCAAAACAGGAGGCACACCGGAGATTTGAACAGATCGCGCGTGAACTGGGAATCTACGAATTGAAAGACAAGTATCCATCTGAGATTTCAGGGGGTCAGAAGCAGCGGACTTCGGCAGCACGAGCATTTGTCCACGAGCCGAGTATCATTTTTGCGGATGAGCCGACAGGAGCGCTGGATTCCAAGTCCGCTTCGGATCTGCTCGGCAAGTTAAGTGATATGAACAGCGCCCGCAAGGCGACTATTATTATGGTTACCCATGATCCGGTTGCCGCAAGTTATTGCAGCAGAGTGATCTTCATTCGAGACGGTCAGATCTACACCCAGTTGAATAAAGGAGACGAGTCACGGCAATCGTTCTTCAACGATATTATCAAAACCCAGGGCGTATTGGGTGGTGTGCAGCAATGAGCTTGAATTATATTATCTTCCGCAATCTCAGAAAAAATCTAAAGAATTATTATCTCTATGTATTTGCGCTTGTGTTCAGTGTGGCCTTGTATTTTTCCTTTGTGACGTTACAGTATGATCCTTCCATGGATGAGGTAGCTGCTTCAACGAAAGGTGCGGCGGCTATAGGCGCGTCTTCGGTACTGTTAATCGTCATTGTCGGCATCTTTTTGCTCTATGCCAATACGATCTTTATCAAGCGGCGCAGCAAAGAAATTGGATTATTTCAATTGATCGGACTGACGAAAGGCAGAATTTTTGGTATTTTGAGTGCGGAGAACAGTATCCTTTATTTTGGCTCCATGGCTATCGGTGTGTTAATTGGGTTTCTTGCGTCCAAGCTGGTATTGATGATATTGTTCAAAATTCTCGGTGTGGATGCGATTACAAAACTGTACTTCTCTCCGATGGCACTGATGCAAACGGTGATTGTCTTTACGATGATCTATTTGCTCATCATGCTGATGAACTACACTTTTATCAAGAGACAGAGCATTCTTTCACTCTTTCGGGTGTCGGCCACTTCGGAGCAGCAGGTGCAGAAGATGTCTGTCGGACAGATGATTGTTGGCGTCTTGGGCATTGCTCTGATTATGTATGGATACTTCATGTCTGCACGGCTGTTCAGCGGTGAGGAAATGGATATGCAGAAGTTGATGTATACGATGATTCTGATTCTCTTCTCGGTCATACTGGGGACATACCTGTTCTATAAGGGGTCGGTAAGTTTTATCTTTAATCTGGTTCGCAAAAGCAAAAACGGATACCTATCCATTCATGAGGTTTTATCGTTATCTTCAATCATGTTCCGCATGAAGTCTAATGCACTGCTGCTCACGATTATTACAACCGTGTCGGCGCTTGCTATTGGCATGCTGTCACTTAGTTACATTTCGTATTATTCGGCAGAGGCTCAGGCGAAGGAAAGCTTGCCGGAGGATTTTTCTTTTGCCCAGGTGGATGTGAAAAATCACTTTGTAGCGGAGTTGGAACACAAACAGATTCCATATGAGGAGAATCATAGAGAGCCTATTTATATTGAAATTGATGCTCATGAAGTGATGGATGAGTCCATGACGGAACAGTACCTGTTCAGTAGTGTGTTGAGTGACAAGATGGTAGATAACATTGATCTGCAACCAGGCGAAGCGGTCTTTATGGGATATGGAAATGTCACTCAGCGGTTGATTTCCATTCAGGAGAAAGGTCCGATCGTTTTGCATGGATTGAAGCGTACACTGGACCACCAGCTGATCGGAACCTCCAAAAAGGGAGTTCTTCCTGGATACTATACTGGGGGCACGCCTGTAGCGGTAGTAGATGAAACGGTATACCAGCAGCTGCGGCAGGATCTCGATCCCGAGCTACAAAAATCCGAGTGGGCTGATTACTATGGTGTACGTATTCTGAACGAGGGGCAGGCTGAAGAGGCATATGCCGTATATAAGGAGCTGCAGTTGGAAGCACCGAGTTTCTCCCAGATTGAGTTCAGAAATAACCAACGTAACAATATGGGACTGATTATGTTCATTGTTGGTTTCCTTGGTTTGACGTTCTTGATCACATCGGGATGTATCCTGTACTTTAAACAAATGAACGAGAGCGAAGAGGAGAAGGGCAATTATACCATTCTGCGAAAACTTGGATTTACGCAAGGCAACCTGTTGCGTGGAATTCAGATCAAGCAATTGTTTAACTTTGGTATTCCGCTTGTGGTGGGGTTGAGTCATAGTTACTTTGCCGTGAAGTCAGGTTGGTTTTTCTTTGGTACGGAGCTGGCGACACCTACGGTCATTGTCATGATAGTCTATACATTGTTATATTCGATTTTTGGTCTGTTGTCTGTGTGGTACTATAAACGGGTGATTAAGGAAGCTTTGTAGAATTGGGATCAGGAGTATGCTGATATAGCAAAATAGGTTGAGTAAAGGGCAGCTGTATTGTTTACAGACTGCTCTTTTTCTTTTTCTAAGTATAATGCCTCATGAAAAAAGGATGATTATGGAATTGAGTCGAAATGATGATAGAGTCCATGCTTCTGATTCATGTATACCGGTGAAACAAGAGGAGGGGAGTAGCGTGCCTGGAGTTCTATATGCCTCGAAGAAAGAGTTAAGTGAGACGATTCGACGCACCTATGAATTGTTTGAGGGTGAATTCAATGACATCCATAACAGCGACAAAGATAAGTGGGTTGAAGGTGTAGATAAGACGCCTGCCCAGATGATCGCGTACCAGCTGGGATGGATGAACTTGGTGATGGGTTGGGAGCGAAATGAACAGTTGGGACATGAATGTCATATGCCTGCACCGGGGTATAAATGGAACCAACTGGGGCCGTTAAATGAATCATTTTACGAAAAGTATTCAGGTTATACCCTGGAGGAGTTACGCTCTTTGTTTCGGGAGACAGAACAACAATGGCAGAACTGGATTGACTCGCTGAGCGAAGAGGAATTATTTGTACAAGGGATAAGACAGTGGACGGGGACCAAGCCCGGATGGGCTATGGTGAAGTGGATCCAGATTAATTCGGTAGCTCCTTTTAAATCCTTTCGGACCCGATTACGTAAATGGAAAAAAGGTCACTTAGCCAACATGGATGAGGGGAGTGGAGATATCTAATGAATCTGGCAAATAAAATCACGTTGGCTAGAATGGCGTTGATTCCATTGTTTATGATCTGTTTTCTCAATCAGCAAAGCGTGATGATTGCACTAATTATATTTGCAGTAGCGGCAGGTACGGATAAATTAGATGGATATGTGGCGAGGAAATATAACCAAATCACGAATCTGGGAAAGTTGCTTGATCCACTGGCGGATAAACTGTTGATTGCGGTAGCGCTGATCATGATGGTTCAGGAGAATATGATCAGTTCATGGATTGCAGTAATCATTATAGGACGTGAAATTGTCATTACTGCATTACGAATGGTAGCCACAGAACAGGGCATTGCTCTTGCAGCCGACCAGTATGGAAAAATCAAAATGGTGCTTCAGGTGGCAGCGATCATTGCCATTTTGTTGAACAATGTTCCGTTTAGTTTGCTGACTGATATCAGATTGGATGTGGCATTACTATGGGTTGCAACAGGCGTTACTCTCTTATCCGGAATGAATTACATTATCGTAAATTATAAACTGTTGAGATAAAAGGAGTGATTAGGAGATGTCTAAAGGAAATATAACCCCAAGTACCGAGCAAGATTCAGAGTATGTTCGCCAGCAACTTATTGCATTTAATGCTGCACATGTGAGTGAGGAATTAAGGCATCGGTACGAAGAACTGAATTTCAATATCAAAAATGAGACCAGCGAGATTGTCGCAGGAGTGCTCAGTACACTTTGCTGGAATTGGGTAGAGCTTGATATCCTTTGGGTGGACTCCGATCAGCGGCATCGGGGATATGGTTCCCAGTTGTTGTTTGAAGTTGAGCGCATTGCGCGAGAGAAATCTTGTGATTTTGTCATATTGAACACCTTCTCCTATCAAGCACCGGAATTTTACAAGAAACATGGCTACCAATTGATCACAACGATCGAGAATGCACCGACCGGACACAGTCATTATTATTTTAAAAAGGACTTCTCTTAAGACAAAGCATGCGAAATAGGAAAAATCAGGAGGGTTATGATGGTTACCATTAAAGGGATCGAACTTGAAGATTTACCGGCACTAAGCCAGCTATACAATGAGTTGATGGGAATGCCTACCAATGAACAGCAGATGAAAAAGATGTTTCATTACATACAGCAGAATGGTCATTATCATGTGCTTGGGGCATTTTACAATGGCAAACTGGTTGGGTCTGTTATGGGGATTGAGTGTATGGATCTGGTAGGGCCATGCAAACCGTTCATGGTTGTGGAGAATGTGATTGTATCGGATCAGGTACGCAGGCAGGGCATTGGGCAGAGGTTAATGCTCCAGATTGAGCGGATTGCAAAAGATATGGGTTGTGGTTACATGATTCTGGTGTCTGGCGATCAGCGTAAGGAAGCACATATATTTTATGAGAAGTTAGGTTTCAAGGATGAGAAGGTTCAGGGTTACCGGAAGCACCTTTAACAGGTACTTTAAGAGAAAATTTTCTTGCACAAGTTGAAGGATTACTTAAGGAACACGGCGAATAAGGCATAGTCTTAACAAAAGAAACGAATAAGAGGGAGGCACTCTCGTGTTCAAAAAATGGGCTAATGTTTTCATGGTTCTGATCTTGGTATTCGCCGTATGTTCCCCAACCTCTTATGCTGCCGCCAAAACGGTTAAGGTAACCGTGACGCTGGTGAGCGCAGAACTTGTCGAGAATAACTCTGTCGGTAATGAGTGGGCCATCGGAGCAAGTGTGAACGGCAAAGATCTGGAAGAGGGTTCGTCAGTCACCTTAAACCTGAAATCCACGGGTACGTTGAAACTGGAGGCCATCGCCGAAGAACAGGACAAAATTCCCGATTACGGGGATAAAAGCACCAACGTCAAACTATCTTCGTTCTCCAAATCAACCAACAAGACACTTTCCGTGGTGGTGACCGAGAACAGAGGCCGATATTCTGGTAACACAGCGACTTGGGCGTTTAAGTTTAAGATTAGCAAGAAGTGAATAGGAACCAACCGTGAGAAAAGGGAGCTGAGCTCTCTTTTTTTATGCGTAAATAATTGGTGATCTAAAGTAAGGCGACGTTTCGACCCACGCTAATCTTTGTTAAACTAATGAGAACAACAGTATAGAAATATAAGATGAATTTTCAAAAAAAGTACATAGGAGGTTAACACAATCATGCGTATCGTAGATAACATTAAAGTCTGGGGGGAGCCGCTGGAGAACGCCGTAAGTCAGGCGGTGACTTGCTCGCAATATGGAGATGTATTGGGTGTGGCTCTGATGGCCGACCATCACAAAGGTTACTCGCAACCCATCGGTGGTGTTGTCGCTTATAGGAATATGATCAGTCCGTCAGGGGTCGGATATGATATTGCCTGTGGTAACAAGGCTGTGCGTACAGATCTGATGTGGGAAGATATTCGGGATCAGATTGTAACGATCATGGATGACATCAATTCGACCATTTCTTTCGGCGTGGGTCGTAACAATCCAACACCCGTGGATCATGAGCTGTTCGACGACGCGAGCTGGAAGCTTTTTGATACCATTGAACCGGGATTACAACATAAGCTGAAAACACTTGCACGTAACCAACTCGGAACCGTAGGCAGTGGCAATCATTTCGTGGATATTTTTGTAGAAGAGGCAACGGGAAAGGTGTGGATTGCAAATCATTTTGGCAGCCGCGGGTTCGGTCATAAAGTGGCGAGTGGATTCCTTAACCTTGCGGCTGGACGTCAGTTCAGTGGCAAAGCTCCTGGGGAATCGATGGATCAACCGCCTACGTTGTTTGACCTGAATACCGAAATGGGTGATATTTATTGGGATGGAATGATTCTGGCGGGCCGATACGCCTATGCAGGACGTGACTATGTTATTGAACAGGTGCTCGGAATTCTGGGGGCAAGTGCTGAATATGCCGTTCATAACCATCATAACTTTGCCTGGAAAGAACAACACATGGGTGAAGAGGTAGTTGTGGTCCGCAAAGGTGCAACGCCATTGGCACCCGGGCAACTCGGTTTTGTCGGAGGCAGTATGGGGGATATCTCGGTAATTGTGGAAGGGATCCACAGCGAGGAGAACACCGAGTCATTCCGCAGCACCGTACATGGGGCAGGGCGCACGATGAGTCGAACCCAGGCGGCTGGCAAAATGAATTACAAGCTGCGCACACGCATGGGCGGTGAGATTAGCGAAGCACAGATGCATGAGGCGATTCGTGCCTATGGTGTCGAACTGCGGGGAGCGGGCACAGACGAAAGTCCGTTTGTGTACAAGAAACTGCAAGACGTGCTGAACGCACATGCGAATACGTTGAAGATCAACCATGTGCTGCGTCCCGTTGGTGTCGCCATGGCCGGAGGTAATGAATTCGATCCGTATAAGGATTAGTCATAAATGTTCAACTGAACATTTACACGATAACGGAGAGGGCAGAAATAACTTGAAGAAGCGGAGAGTTCGCCTTTATCACCGGATTTACCATTTCCAAAAAAAGGAATAAAAAAATCTGGGGATAACAGCGATCGGAAAGTTATTCTGCCATCGGAGTGCCAGTGTAAATATTCATTAGTTGAACTATATATAGAGAGGGTGAACTTCATGAGAAATTGTGCGATATATAGCTCTCAGTTTGACCTGGATCAGCTGTTTGAAGTGATTCAATCCATCTATCCCGAGGGTACGATTAAACGCCGGGAAGACAAGACTCATATTCAAGTGACTCAGAAAAAATGGCTCAGTAAGAAAAACAAAGGCTTTAATATCATGACCAGCCAGACACATCCTGAGGAATTTATGACAATGATTCAGGGGATGCTTGGGTTTTTGAGTCAGATTGAGGGGCGCAATGCTTCGCTCCAGGAAAAGGTACTGATCAAATGTTCCACACTTAATATGGTGGTTGGTATTGAGACGGAAGAGGATATCTCGGAAGAATTCTTCGGCGAGTTATTGCGGTTGGCTGATGCGCTGGATGCTGTTATCTTCTGGGGAGGTGGATCTCTGCTGAACGCACAAGGCCAGCTATTGCTGGATGTGAATGGAGAATCTGAGGTAGAGGATTACACGGTGACAGCGCACACCAGTTTCCTTGACGGTGACAGCCCCGAGTCGGAGTCGGGCATTCAACGTAAAGCACGATCCGAGCAACTGTTGACTGAACAAGGCATTCCGTATAATACGAACTTGCCCGCAAGAGCCGGAGACGAGCACACCACGATTCGGAGTAAAGAGGAAGTCGCGCGTCGTGCGGTTGCCCTATGTCTTGCCGCGCTTAAGGGAGAGTGTCTGGGAGCTGGTGAAAGTGCGGAAGATACCGCAGCACTGGTCCAGGAAGTGATCGACAAGTATGAGGCTGAATCCTTTTTCTCACCCATAGAGAAGAGGTTTATCGACCAGCACGGAGCAGAGCACCAGGAGATTATTTCCTTCTCCTGGGGATATGAAGCCTACCACGTAATGTTGTGGGCGCTTGGTTATGTGAAGGAACTGGGTGCACCAACGGAGTTATGTAACGTAGGGAAGGATGTCGGTTATTTGCAGCAGAAGGATAGTTTTACCGAATTTCTCTCCTATGCATCTCTGCGTAACAAGAGCGAGATTCTGGATGAAGCAGATCTAATATACCGTTATAACTGGGTGTGCGTGGATAGTCGGGTGAATGACAGAACACCTCCCGCTGGCCTGAATGGTGGAGTGGCTTATGAACGTCACCGTGCATTGAACTGGCTGATCTGTTATCTGGATCAGGCGTGGGATGATGTGCGTACAGATACGTAGAACGGGATGATGTTACGGCCTAGTGTAATAAACAATAAACATTACACAACATACAACAATGCAAATACCCCTATAGCCGCACGAATACGGTTAAAGGGGTATTTGGCGTGCTGTTCTGTGTGGACATAAGCATTATTCCATATATGCTTAATATGTATATCCACACATATTCACCAGCATGTATTATACCTTTACCCACTATGCCTACCAAACTGTTCACGAATAATGACGTCAGCAAGAATTGATTTTTTCTCGACGTTACTTTCTGGATTTGCAATGCGCCATAACATCTGATCCACTGCACGCGCACCGAGCAACTCCTTGTTCACATTAACTGTAGCCAATAATGGGATGTTGTCGTATAGATTATCAAATCCCGTGACAACACACTGATCGGGTACACGAATACCCATACTCTCAAGGGCTTCTATGGTGTATAGCCCATAGAAATCATTCGCACATACAAACACTTCAGGCAGGTTATCCTCACTGATCACCGAAGTGAACGTCTGGCGGAACTCATCCAATGCCTGATTACTCAGCTCGGGAATCTGATGTATTTCCATCCCATGACCCATAAGCACAGAAGTATACGCAATCCAGCGTTCATAGAAGCTATGAGCATCCCCGATATTGCCAATGAACTGGAATGTTTTGAAACCCTTGCGGAGCAAATAGAGCATGATCTCTCGCATGGATGCGAAGTTATCGGTGAATATGCTGTCACTGTGAAAAACAGGGTCCAGATGATCCACCATCACAACCGGAATACTGAGACGCTTGATTTCAAGCAGAATCGGGGTCGAGATAGAGCCAACGGTAATGATCCCTCGAATGGCATCCGGGTTGAGTAGGGTAAATAGCTGGTCTGCTGAGGGTTCCGTTAAGGTCAGAATATTAATCCCTTTTTGGTTCAGCTTGGAAGAGATCCCGTTAAAGACGGGTCCCCAGTATACGGAGTCTTGATTTTGGTACCGAACATTGGGAAACAAAATCAAGATCGTTCCGCTTGAACGTGTGTTCTTCGGTTCCTGAGATTCATTGTTGTTATACAGTTCACCAGACAACATGCTGTTATCTTTGAAATATCCAAGCTTGCCAGCGGCCTTGAGAATGACATCCCTCGTTTGATCGCTAACTCCCGATTTTCCAGACAAAGCTCGTGACACCGCGAATTTCGACAAACCCGTAAAATGTGCAATCTCCTGAATTGTTACCTTTGTCTTCATCATACCATCCTTACACTCGTAGTTCTGCCGTATTCCTTATTTGGAGCGATATCCAACTGATCCCGGGGCGTATCTTATGACTCCGAAAGGAGCAGATTTTGCCGAATTTTCGTTCCAGGCCAGGAACTTTTTCGCAGGCGTACCGGGGTACGTCAAGAGAAAGTGACGCAGCAGGGGGCGAAAAGGCGGTGAAAGATGCCCTTAAGTGAGATTTAAGACACGCCCTAGTATAACATGATGTATTTCTCTTAATCTAATAACGGACAGAGAATTCAAAATGTTAGTGATGCACAGTATTTTAGGATGAACATTCAACGTGAAGGTAAGCATACTTTCAGATAGTATGACGAAATTTGTCTGCTTAATTATTATTTTGTTATTTTATAAAAATAACAAAATAAACAAAGTTAGAATCATGGTTTAATATGTTTGTACTTAGAGTCCAGGATATTGAATAAGCTGTTATACAGGTATATCACAGCTTTATCAGCATTTTATCAGAATAATTAGAAAATGTTAACAACAAAAATGTTGACGCTTACATTTTGCTGTGTTAAATTTTGTTTGTCAAAAACAAACAAGAAAATAACAAATGGTGGTGGTTATTTATTTTCGATTTGTTGATAATCGGGGTTAATGATTTAGGGTGAACCATGATTGGTATACACATTCGGGGAGGTTGTTAAAATCATGATGAGAAGATGGAATGTTCTACCTCTGATGTTATTGGCCGTGATGCTTTTTGTATCCGCTTGCAGTGGTGGGGGGACAGCACAGACGGGAACCGATGCAGAGGGAACGACGAACTCAGGCAACGGCACCGAAGTCGCTGAGACAGAAAAAGAAGGCGCAGTGGAAGAAGCTGTGGTTGATGTTCCTGATCTGGGTGGACGTATCATCAAGGTCGCGGCCTGGTGGGACTTGAAACCGGCGGGAGAGACGGCCTCCGATAAGGCCAGACTTGATAAAATTGCAGAGGTTGAGAAGAAATACAACGTGAAACTGGAGTTTGTTAACGTACCTTTTGAAGAATACATGAACAAATTCACAACGTCTGCACTGGCTGGCGAACCGTTCGCCGACATCGTTCAGATGGAGTACAAATCCGCACTACCCGCCATCCTCAAAGGGCAACTATTGCCCATCTCCGAATTCACTACACCTGAGAATAACATCAACCAAGAGGCTAACCTGATTGCAAAATTTCCTGCCATTGCAGGCAACGAATATGCCTTCGAATCTCCAACCAGCATTGGTCTGGGACTTCACTATAACCGTGACTTGTTCAAAAAATTATCTTTGCCTGATCCTCAAGAACTGTATAACCAAGGTAAATGGGATTGGGATAAATTCATGGAACTTGCCAAACAGGCAACCAAAGATACCAATAACGACGGCAAAACTGACGTATACGGATTTTCTGGCTGGGCCCTTGATGTCGTTCGCCATTTTACCGCAGCCAATGGTGGAACGATCGTGGATGATACCAATAGCAAAGAAGGATTGTCCGATCCGAAAACGATTGAAGCTGCCGAATTCGTCAAACGCCTGTATAACGTGGAAAATGTCGTGAAGGTCAAAACCGGCGACAAAACCAATTGGGAGGAAAGCAATACGTTCAAAGATGGAGATGTAGCTCTGTTCACCGCTGCTGAATGGCAGTTGGGCGATCTCACCTTTGCTGTTGGTGTTGTGCCGATTCCGAACGGGCCTCAGGGTAGCAAAGAGGTAACGTATGCAAACAACGCAGCATCAGCGAAGTTCATTCCAAAAGGTGTGGAAGATCCAAAGATCGTCTACCAAATCTATGAAGAGACCTTCGACATCCCGCAGATTGAAGAGTATCCAGGTCAAGATTATCTGGAGAGTCGTTATACCGACGAGAAGGATATTGCGATCATTCGCGAGCACATCGCTGGAACCGGCCGCATCTTGCTGGATGATGCCTACACAGGATACCCTTTCGGGGATTATGTGAACGATATCATCAAAAACAATGCTTCCGTGACAGCAACAGCCGAGAAATACAAAGCACAGGCACAAGCTGCAATTGATAAACTCGGCAAACAATAACAACACTTATCACCAGCAAACGATTCAGGCAGGGGGGCTCGTGTCGGCAATGTTGCACGGAGCCCCTTTTCCTGAACCACCAAATCGGCATTGCTGGCATCAGCCTTGATGAGGAGGACTCGTAGGATGGCTGGAATTCTACAACGTAAGACATGGATATTGTCCACAGTAATCATCGTGGCGGCAGCCTGCATCATTCTATATATAACTTCCGGCGCTGATGGAAAGAGTGCAAACATTCCACCTGGCAGTCTGCCTGCCATTGAAGTGGATGCAGTCTTGCAGCAGACCCGGCAGAAAAAGGGATACGAACAGTATCGATCCGGAACGGATCAGGCTACACAGCCGAATGTGGACATCACCATTGAAGCAGGAGATTACATAAAAGCCGAAGGTGAAGACGTCCGCAAACTGACTAATTATGAAGGAATGGATGGTGTATCTCTCCATACCGGAGAGACCGGACAAGTCGATTGGACGATTAATGTGCCGGAGACCGGGCTGTATAACCTGTCCACGATCTATTTTCCCGTTGAAGGCAAGAGTTCGGCCATTGAGCGTGCATTGTACATTGATGGTGAACTTCCTTTTGCGGAAGCCGCCTATTTGCAGTTTGACCGGGTATGGGCGAATGAGAAAGATGTCGTTGAACAGGATAACCAAGGCAATGACCTTCGCCCGAGACAAGTGGAGCAACCACGCTGGCTGGAAGAAACGTTTCAGGACTCCGACGGGTACGAACAGACTCCATTCAAGTTTTATTTGGAAAAAGGGGAACACACGCTAACGCTAAAATCATCGCGTGAACCCATGGTGATTCGGTCCATTCGTCTTTTCAATGAGAAGACAGCTGTTCCTTACACAGAGACTGCAGGGGCACAACAATCGGACTCCTCTGGGCAGCCGAAGGATGTACTGATTCGCATTGAAGGAGAAGCCGCGATTGCCAAATCTTCACCTACGTTATACCCGACCAGCGAAAGGTCAAGTTCTGCTGTATCTCCTTATAGCGCTTCCCAGGTACGCATCAATACGATTGGCGGCTTTAACTGGCGTCTGCCAGGACAATGGATTGAATGGGAAGTGGATGTGCCGGAAAGTGGACTGTATCATATCGGTTTTACCGCTCAGCAGAATTTTGTCAAAGGCATCTATTCTACACGCAAACTGACCATCGATGGTGAAGTTCCGTTTGCAGAGATGGCGAAAGCACCTTTCCGTTATCAAAGTGACTATCGTATTGACGTGATGGGCGGCAAGGAAGCATACAAGTTTCACATGGAAAAAGGAAAACATGTGCTGCGGCTGGAGAACAGCCTCGGGGATTTTGCACCGCTTATCCGCAATGTGGAGGACAGTCTGTACAACTTGAACTCCATGTACCGACGTATTCTGATGATTACAGGCACCAAGCCTGATGAATTCCGTGATTACCGGGTGGAAAAACAGATTCCGAACCTGCTGGAAGTATTCAGCGGAGAAAGTAAACGTCTTAAGGACGTGGCCGCACAGCTTCGTCTTCTGTCAGGACAGTCCAGCGATCAGGAAGCACTGATTAAGACGATGGCGCTGCAACTGGACGAGATGATTGACAAGCCAGATACCATTCCAAGACGGCTTGCGGCTTATAAAACCAATACAGGCGGTCTCGGCACATGGGTGCAGCAGGCACGAGAGCAGCCCCTTGAAATCGATGCACTGTACGTCACTTCGATTGACCGCGATATTCCTGGAACAGGTATGGGGCCACTTGCCAAGCTTGGTCATGAAGCGAAGATATTCTATCATTCGTTCTTCATTGATTATAACCAGATTGGTAATGTGGCTACATCTGAAGATCAGCGTACGGTAACCGTCTGGATTGGTAGTGGACGTGATCAGGCGAATACGATGAAAGCGATGATTGACAAGACCTTCACACCAGACAGTGGTATCAATGTCAATCTGAAGCTGGTGAATATGGGAACCTTGCTGCCAGCGACTTTGTCCGGTGAAGGACCGGATGTAGCGATGCAGATCGGCAATGATCTGCCGGTGAACTTTGCGATGCGGAACTCGGCTGTAGATCTGACGCAATTCAGTGATTATAGCACCGTGGAACAGGAGTTCAGGGAAAGTGCAATCGTGCCGTATGCCTATGATTCAGGCGTATATGCCCTGCCGGAAACGCAAACTTTTAACATGCTGTTTTATCGTAAAGACGTGCTCGAAGAACTCGGACTTGAAGTGCCTCAGAACTGGGAAGATGTCGAAGCTCTGCTCGCGATTCTGAGCAAAAATCATATGGAATTTGGTATGCCGATTGTGACCCAAGCGAATATGCAGGGTGTCAATATTCCGCCGAACTCTCAGTATGCCACGATGCTGCTTCAGAACGGCGGCGCCTTCTATCGTAACGATGACAAGGAGTCGGATCTGGATTCAAGGATCGGAATTGAGACGTTCAAGCAGTGGACGGAGTTCTATACCGATTACAAGTTAGAGCGGGAATATGATTTTGCCAACCGTTTCCGGACAGGACAGATGCCTATCGGACTAACGGATTACACCATGTACAACCAATTGTCCGTATTTGCACCGGAGATTCGCGGACTATGGGGATTCGTTCCTGTCCCGGGAACCGTTCAAGCAGATGGTACCTTGAATCGGGACGTACCGGGTGGAGGTAGCGCAGTCATGATGCTGGAGGGTGCCAAGGATCAGGATGCGGCGTGGGAGTTCATGAAGTGGTGGACCAGTACACCGATTCAAGCTGAATTCGGGCGGGAGATGGAAGGGCTGATGGGTGCCGCTGCCCGGTATCCAACGGCCAACATCAAGGCGCTGGATTCCCTGCCGTGGCCTGCGGAGGATTACGCCAATCTCAAGGCACAATTCGAAACGGTGAAGGGCATTCCTGAAGTACCCGGTGGTTATTTTACAGGCCGCCATCTATTCAATGCATTTTACAAAACCGTTGTTGGCCAAGTGGAAGCCAGGGAATCCATCATGGATTATACCCAATATATTCAGGACGAGATTCGCGTCAAACGTAATGAATTTGGTCTTCCGTAAGCAGAGGGAGGGTTAATCGTGCCACAAATATCACTCCGAGACGGACAAAACAGTCCTCCTGAGAAAGCGTCAAGGATGGGCATGAAATCGTGGTGGAGCTGGAAGCTCCAGGAAATGAAGGCCAGCAAACATTCCTATGTTCTGCTTGCACCTTATATGCTCCTGTTCCTCATGTTTACCGTGATTCCGGTTGTCATCTCGATCATACTCAGCTTCACCTACTTTAACATGCTGGAATTCCCGCGTTTTATTGGCTGGCAGAACTATACTCGCCTGTTTCTGGAGGATGATGTATTCCTGATTGCAATCAAGAATACGCTGTTGTTTGCCATCATTACCGGACCGATCAGTTATATTGCTTGTTTTGTCTTCGCATGGATCATTAATGAGTTAACACCGAAATGGAGAGCGTTCATGACGCTGATCTTCTACGCGCCCTCCATCTCGGGCAATGTATATTTTATCTGGCTGATGATTTTCTCGGGAGATCGTTATGGTATTGCCAATGGGCTGTTGATCAAATGGGGTTTTCTGTTGGAGCCGATCCAATGGCTGAAGACGGAAGCCTACATTATGCCGATCCTCATTCTCGTGCAGCTATGGCTGAGTCTCGGAACCGGATTTCTGGCGTTTATCGCTGGTTTGCAGACGGTGGACCGGACATTGTACGAAGCGGGAGCGGTGGATGGGATCAAGAATCGCTGGCAGGAGCTGTGGTACATTACGTTGCCTTCGATGCGTCCACAGCTCATGTTCGGCGCAGTCATTCAGCTCACAACCTCGTTTGCCGTGGCCGATGTGTCGATCGCACTGGCCGGGTTCCCAAGCGTGAACTATGCGGCAGAGACGGTGGTCACCCACTTGATCGACTTTGGTACTACGCGGTTTGAGATGGGCTACGCATCGGCGATTGCCACCGTACTGTTCATGATTATGGTGGGCACCAACTTGCTGGTACAGAAACTGCTTCGAAGGGTGGGAGAATAGCTATGGCTGCAATTGCGACAGGCAAAAAGCGGGTGAATCGCTCGCTATCGGGAAGCCTCTCCCTGTTTGCCCTTCTGCTCGTATTTGGTGCCTTCATGGTGCTGCCGCTGATCTATGCAATCAACAATGCATTCAAACCATTGGATGAGATTTTCACCTTTCCACCAACGCTGTTTGTCAAAAATCCGACGTTCAGCAACTTTACAGATCTGCTGAACCTGCTGAGTGACTCGTGGGTGCCGTTCTCACGTTATATATTCAACACAGTGTTTATAACAGGCATCGGTATCGTAGGCCATGTGCTGCTGGCTTCCGCAGCTGCCTACCCGCTTGCCAAACACAAGTTTCCGGGCAAAGTATTCATGTTCCAAGTGGTCGTACTATCACTGATGTTCACACCTGCGGTAACGGCCATTCCGAACTATATGATCATGTCATGGCTCGGATGGATCGATACGTACTGGGCTGTTATCATTCCGGCATTTGCCTATTCACTCGGGTTGTATCTGATGAAACAGTTCATGGAGCAAATCCCGGATGCGCTACTGGAAGCAGCCAAGATTGATGGTGCCAGTGAATACCGGATCTTCTGGTCCATTGTTATGCCCAATGTGAAGCCAGCCTGGCTTACATTGATCATTCTGCTGTTCCAGATGTTATGGGGCAGCGATGGCAATGGATACATCTACAGCGAGCAGCTCAAGACTCTGCATTATGCAGCAGGTCAGATTATTCAGGGCGGAATATCCCGGGCAGGAGCGGGTGCTGCGGTAGCACTAATTTTGATGAGTGTGCCGATCACGCTATTTATTTTCTCTCAGAGCCGAATCATTGAGACGATGGCGAGCTCGGGCATGAAGGATTAAGGGGGAACGATATGGCACGCACAGTGAAAAGATGGCTTGTTCTCCTGGCGGCAGTATCTCTGCTGCTGGTGAATGCCGTGCCTGCGGCGGCCTCCCCGGCGCCGTATGAGAGCTATAACTACAACTACTGGAAAGAGGCTGTTCCTTCACCAGATGCCTATCTGCCCGAGCGTACCATATCAGGCCGTGATCTCGGGATTAGTGAGTTTAAAGACCCTGGTGATGTGAATGTTTCACCTTCCGGGTTGATCTATATTTTGGATAGTGGCAACAGCCGAATTGTTGTATTGGACCCAGACTTTAAGCTGCTGCGCGTCATTGATGGATTCATGATGGATGGTAGCAAGGAGACCTTTAACCTTCCGGGCGGATTATTCGTGGATGAGCAAGAACGCATATACGTCGCCGATACGGGCAACGGTCGTGTGATTGTCCTGGATGGAGAGGGGACGCTGATTCAAACCATCACGAAGCCCGAGTCGGATATCCTATCGACCCAATTCCAGTTTCAGCCCTTGAAGCTGACGGTTGACCATGTAGGCCGAGTGTACGTTGTGGCGCAAGGGGTCTACGAAGGTATCATGCAGTTTGACGAGAGTGGGAAATTTATCGGATACGTCGGTACGAACAAAGTGGAGCGGGACTACGGCGAATATATCTGGCGCATGTTATCCACCAAAGCACAGCGTGCACAGATGGTCCTGTTTGTCCCGACGGAGTTCTCCAATGCGGATATTGACCACAAAGGATTTGTGTATGCAACGAATATTGATCCCGGCTCGAATGAACCGATCAAGCGGCTTAACCCGTCTGGTGAAGATGTACTGAAACGGTTTGGTTATTACGATGTCAAAGGCGATATCCGGTTCCGCAACAATCCGGGTCCATCCAAACTGATCGATGTGAAAGTGCTGGGCGACGGCATGTACAGTGTATTGGATGCGACACAGAACCGGGTGTTCACGTACGACGATGAAGGTCATCTGCTCTACATATACGGTGGCAAAGGAAATCAGGTGGGCACGCTCAAAACACCTGTCGCGATTGAACAATCGGGTGAGCATCACTTGGTTCTGGATCGGGGCAAGAACAACCTTGTCGTTTATGCGCCAACCCGTTTTGGTGCCCGTGTGAATGAAGCGGTGGTACTCCACTATCGGGGCGAGGACACGGAGGCCGTGAATATATGGAGAGAAGTGCTGAAGCTGAATGCCAACTATGACATCGCTTATATCGGTATCGGCAAGTCCTTATTAATGGAGAAGAAAAACGAGGAAGCGCTAGGTTACTTCGAACTTGGAATGGACCGCAAGAGTTATTCTGTCGCGTTCAAGAGGCATCGGCGGGAGATGATGAAGGAACATTTTGGTACATTCCTGACCGCTGCAATCGCGCTGATTGTCATTCTGATCCTGACCCGGGTAGCAGTTAAATGGAGACGGAGGAGGCAGGTTGATCGTGAAGCAGGATTTCATTAAGTTTCCGCTGCATCTCATTTTTCACCCCATTGATGCATTCTGGGACCTCAAGTCGGATAACCGGGGACGGCTGTTTGTTGCTTTTGCAGCATTGGCGCTTACCATTGTTATGATGGTTTTGCAAAAGCAGTACGCAGGGTTTCTCGTTAATTACATCGATCCTCGTACGATTAATAGCATCATCGAAATCGCCACGGTTGCAGTACCTTTCTTTCTATGGTGCATGGCCAACTGGGCGGTAACAACTTTGATGGAAGGGGAAGGCAAGTTCAAGGAAATCGTTCTGGCGACAGGTTACTCGCTCATTCCGGTTATTCTGATCTATGCCCCAATGATCGTGATCAGCCGTTTTATGGTGCAGGAGGAGACTGCTTTTTATTATCTGTTCAATAGTATCGCGTTCTTCTGGTTTGTACTGCTTCTGTTCATTGGCATGATGACGGTACACCAGTACACGGTGATTAGAACAATCATTACGATGGTGCTGACGCTCATTGTGATGGGCATTATCGTATTCCTTGGCGCGCTGGTCTTCAGCATGTTGCAACAGTTGTACGAATTCGGTTATAACATTTACCGCGAGTTGATTTTTCGGACCTAAAGGAGGCGGCATCCGTGAACAAAAGGCAACGATTATATACGGTGCTGGCTGGTGGTACAGCTGTAATCATGATTGCAGCCGGGCTGCTGTATATAAACAACAGGGGAGTTCCTGCCGTAGAAGCCGCGGCTTATCTGGATACGACAACCAAAGCCATGCTCGTCACGGAAGAACCGTTACAGTTCCTTAGTGACTCCTCGCAGGGTGTGCCTGGTATGCAGCTGGTCGCCGAGGATCAGGGACTCGCCCTGTATTATAACGAGGAGACAACGGAAATTGCAGTACGTGACGGGAAAAGTGGAGAGATCTGGTATAGCAACCCGAAAGAACGGGCTGAGGATGGTCTTGCTTCTGCATATGAAAAAGAAGTGCTGTCCTCCCAGTTGAACGTGTCTTTCCGGGATTCGATGGGCACACTGGAGAACTTTCCAAATTTCAGTTCCAGTATTAGCAACAAACAATTCACAGTGGGTCAGATCGATCAAGGGATTCGGGTTAACTATACACTTGGTGATACATCACTTGGTATTGATGCACTGCCGAAGTTGATTAGCAAGCAGCGACTGGAAGAGAAGGTTCTTTCCAAGCTGGATGCTACTGTCGCTAGATACACGTCTGCCCGATATTATCCAACCAAGAGCAATCCGGATATTTTGGAACGGCTGGATGGACAGATTTCGAAGCAGCTAGTACTGAACAAGATGCTGGGTGCTTTTGAGACGGCGGGTTATACCGCGGACGATTTGGCTTTTGACAATCAGGAGAACGGGGTTGAAGGTGGGGGCGTATCCGATAAGCCCAGCTTTGTCATTTCAGTGGAATACCGACTGGAGCAGGGAGCACTTGTTGTGACCGTGCCTCTGAGCCAGATAGAGGAAAGTGGGCAATACCGCATTCGGAATATTGATTTGCTCGCTTATTTTGGTGCTGCGGATACAAAGGGTGAGGGTTATATGCTCGTGCCTGATGGTTCCGGCAGCCTGATCCATCTGAACAACGGAAAAACCCAAGAAGAGCAGTATGTACAGCGCGTATACGGCACAGACCCAAATGATAATTCACTCAGTCGTCCTCAGGTTAGTGAATCCGCGTATATGCCTGTGTTTGGTCTGAAAAACGGGGAGAATGCCTGGTTTGCGGTGATTGAAAAAGGGGACGGGATTGCCAGTATCTCCGCAGATATTGGAGGCAGGCAGAACAGTTACAACCACGTGCATGCAACCTTCTCCCTGCGGGGTGAGGATGAACTGGAGATGTACACCTCGCAGAAAATGCAGGAGATTCAGCTGCTTAGCGAAGAGCCTTACCGTGGGGATATTCAGGTCCGTTATCATTTTCTTCATGGAGAAGATGCCAGTTACTCAGGTATGGCCAGCCTGTATCAACAGCAGTTAATAGAGCAGGATGTACTGAAGCCGCTCGCAGAACAGACGGAGTTGCCGTTTTATGTAGATGTGCTTGGTGCAGTGGACAAAAAGGCTTCGTTCCTGAGTGTGCCCTATCGGACCACCTTAGCCATGACGACGTACGAACAGGCCACCGAAATGGCGGCGAAGTTACAGCAGGAAGGTGTGAACCGCGTACAAATGCGGTATCAGGGATGGTTCGGTGGTGGCTTCAGCCATCATACGCCAACCCGGGTGAAATTGGATAGTGAAGTAGGTAGTCGTTCCGAGATACAAGCATTGTCAGCTAAGCTGGAGCAGTCGGGTGGAGCTCTGTTCCCGGATGTGGCTTTCCAGCACATGTATCACGATGATTTGCGCTTTGCTCCTTCCTCGGATGCAGCTCGGTTTGTAACAAAGGAGACAGCGGAACTGTATCCATACAATCCTGCCCTTAATCGCATGGATCAGAGTAAGGACAGCTATTATTTGCTCTCAGCGGCCAAGCTTCCTTATGTGGTGAGTGAGTTTGCTGACAAATTCAATCAACTGGGCCTTGGTGGATTATCCCTTCGTGATCTCGGGCAGGTCCTGACTTCAGATTATCGGGATAGTCGGGTGATTCATCGGGAGACGGCGAAGAACATTGTGAAGGAGCAACTGGGCAAGCTGGAACAGTCCTATCCGAACCTGATGGTATCCGCAGCAAATAGCTACGCTTGGGGAAGTGCACAACATGTTGTGAATGCACCTGCAGGGTCGAGTCGGTTCAATATTACCGATGAAGAAGTTCCTTTTTATGCGATGGTCATTCATGGATACATGAACTATGCGGCATCTCCAATGAACACGTCGGGGGATCAGGATCTCCGCAAACAGTTGCTGCGCAGTCTGGAGCTTGGGGCAGCTCCATATTTTCAATGGACCTATGAACCATCATCCAGGCTGAAGCTGACGAATTATGATTCTGCTTACGCAACGGAGTATGCATATTGGGTGGATGATGCCGTTGCCTTGTATAAGCAGGCCAATGAAGTGCTGGGAAATCTGGCGAATGAGCAGATTCTTAAGCATGAACGCATTCAGGATGGCGTTGTCCGGATCACCTATACTGGAGGTACATCCATCCTTGTGAATTACAATGCGGATGCAGTAACCGTGGATGGAACAACGGTTGGCGGGACGGACTATGTGGTGGGAGGAGTGAACCGATGAGAACCATTCGATTATCGCTGAAGTCACGGAGAGCGCTGCTTGGACTTGCATTCATTTCCCCGTGGCTGGTCGGTTTCGTCTTCCTCTTTGCCACACCGCTCCTGCAATCGATTCGGTTCAGTCTGAGTAATCTATCCGTTGCTCCGGGCGGGTATGTTCTGGACTTCGTTGGATTTAAAAATTTCAAGGATGCGCTTCTGGTTGACGCTACATTCAACCGGATTCTGGTGGATTCAGTTGGAGCGATGGTACTGAACGTGCCGATGATTTTGTTCTTCAGTTTGTTCACGGCGACACTGCTTAACCAGAAGTTCAGAGGCAGAACAATGGCACGTGCAATCTTTTTCCTGCCGGTTATTCTGGCTTCCAGTGCAGTCGCAGCAGCTGAGTCTGCGGGATTAATCAATCTGATGGGGGATGCGAGTGCGGTGGATGCATCAGCCGATGGCGGTGCTTCGTTCAACGTGGTATCCATTGTGCGGATGCTGGCGGATGTGGGATTGCCGATGGCCTATGTGGATTACATTGTAGAAGCCATCATGCGGATCTATGAGATTATTAGCAGCTCTGGCGTCCAGATTCTGATCTTCCTCGCTGCACTGCAATCGGTACCGGGATCGATGTATGAGGTTGCAAAGATCGAAGGGGCGACAGCTTATGAATCATTCTGGAAAATTACATTTCCCATGGTCAGTCCGTTGATTCTGACAAATGTCATCTACACGATCATTGATTCATTTGCCGGGAGTCCAGTCACACAGGCCATCTACCAAACCGCATTCAAAACCCAGAACTTTGGCTTAAGCTCGGCGATGTCCTGGCTGTACACACTGGTGATTGGTCTTGTATTGATCGTAGTGGGATGGGTCTTGTCACGGCGGGTTCACTACAACTGACGGTTAACATTAAGGGAGGCTTCAGATTATGGCTGCATCAGGGACAGATCGCATGGTGGTAGTTCCGAAGCAGAATTATCACATGCATCGGGTGCGAAACAAAACATCGGACCTTCTCTATTCCATATTCAGATATGCACTGGTCATCGGCATTTCATTTATTATTTTGTACCCGTTATTTCTCAAAGTGTCAGTTGCGTTTAAGGATAAACAGGATATCTACAATCCAACGATCTATATGATTCCCCAGCACTTTACATTGGATAATATCCGGCTAGCGGCGCAAGTGATGGATTACCTGCCTCTGCTGGCGAACACGTTATTGTTTGTTACCATCACAACGCTTCTGACAGCGATATCCTGTGCACTTGCCGGATATGGCTTTGCCCGGTTTTCGTTTCCGGGTAGTAATGTACTCTTCATCCTTGTGATTCTGACGATTCTGGTGCCGACAAGCACACTTATGGTGCCGATGTATCTGCATTTCCGCAGCTTTGACTTTCTGGGCATCATCCAGTTGTTCTCTGGAAAAAATGGCATCAATCTGCTGAATACGTATTGGCCTTCCATGATCACGGCTGCTACAGCGGGAGGGCTGAAGGCGGGGCTGTTCATCTATATTTTCCGTCAGTTCTTCAAGGGCATGCCAAAGGAAATCGAGGAGGCTGCATTGATTGACGGTGCAGGTGGATTCAAAACGTTTGCCCGAATCATGCTGCCCAATGCAATCTCGCCGTTGATTACGGTTATTCTGTTTTCGTTTGTATGGCAGTATAACGATACCTTCTATTCGGCATTATTCATGAGTGAAAGTCCACTGATCTCACTGAAGGTGGCTTCCTTGCCTGCACAGGCGAACCAGTTGATTCCGCAACTGATGGGCTTTGGTTCGAACTCGGGCATCAAGGCCGATCCGAACTATGTGGCCATGATCGTGGATACAGGCATTTTGCTGGCGATTGCACCGCTGATTATTTTGTATCTGTTTGTACAGCGCTATTTCGTGGAGAGTATTGAACGTTCCGGTGTCGTTGGTTAACATGGTAAACCCAATTGGAGGTGTTAGTGATGACGGTGCGTACGATCAACAGTGCTCCGGTGAATGAAGCAGCGACATCTGAAGCGAGAGAACTAATGGCGTTTCTGATCGAGCGTTATGGGAAAGGGATGTTGTCAGGTCAGCAGGATTACAGCAATCTGAACTGGATTAATGAAAACACAGGCCGCAAACCAGCTGTGATTGGCTTTGATCTCATGGAATATTCGCCATCAAGAACAGAGCGCGGTGCGGTCTCCCAGGAGATTCGCGATGCGATAGACTGGCACAAACAAGGCGGGATCGTGACGCTATGCTGGCACTGGAACGCACCGACGGATCTGATCGATGAACCGGGTAAAGAGTGGTGGCGGGGGTTCTATACGGACGCGACAACCTATGATCTTGCCTCCGCGCTAGCTGATACTGAATTGGAAGCATATCAGTTATTGATTCGGGATATCGATGTTATTGCTACACATTTACAGGAGCTGAAGGATGCTGGTGTGCCTGTATTATTCCGACCACTTCATGAAGCGGAGGGTGGCTGGTTCTGGTGGGGAGCGAAAGGCCCCGAACCTGCCAAACAGTTATATCGTTTGTTGTATGATCGATTGGTTCAAGAACATCAGCTGCACAATCTCATCTGGGTCTGGAACTCGGAAAAACCGGAATGGTATCCGGGTGATGATGTCGTGGATATTATCAGTGTGGATGTATACCCTGAAGCAGGAGATCACAGCCCGTTGGCTGCACGTTACACCAACCTGCGAGAGCTCGTACAGAACGGCAAAATCATCGCACTGGCCGAGAACGGCTCCATCCCTGACCCTAAGCAGATGAAGGAACAGGATGTACACTGGAGTTGGTTCTGTACCTGGACAGGTGGATTCCTGAGAGACGGGACGCATAATGATGTGGCGTTTTTGAAGGAATTGTACCATAGCAAAGAGGTCATTACGCTCGATCAGTTACCCAAGTGGAGTTGGTTATAAGAATCCCACGTCCAACTTGAATTGGAATCAATGAAGCATTAGTATTCGCTGTAAGAAATAATGCGAATACTAATGCTTTTTTTGGGCGTACATATGTAAATGGAACCCCTCTTCCGAGAAACATGGGAATCCGGTTCGAAAAACAATCTAGTTTGACGGGTGTAACATAGCTTGGATATTGGTATGTAATGTCACGCTGGAAGTGAATAAAATATACGATTGATTCACTGTGCGGATCAGAATCCTCTCGCTTGTGCCATTGACTGGACCGATCCGAATGGCGGATGGTTCGCTGCCACCGTACGTATCATCCAGGGTGACCGATGTGATATGTGTGATGGGAATTTCAATTTTGGAAAACTGCCACCGGATGACCAGTTGATCTTCTACTTTTTTCACGTTAACACCAAACATAATACGACCTCCCTTTAAGCCCTCTGAAGATAAATATCTTTTATTAGTCTACCACTTATTGGTTAATATTTCCTTAATAATAGTGGATTTCCCCCGTTGCAATTGAAGTGCCCAAGTGTAACTTTATCCACGAGTAATATGTTGCACAGATATTTCCATAAATGATGGCATGATGTACACTATGACTAACGAATATGGATACGGAACGATTTGTTGGAGGTGGTGAGATTCCTATGACGGATTTGAAGGCGTATCATTATTTTGAACAAAGTCTTGGACCTTTCCGCAATCTCTCCAGTCTGTCTAATGAAGAAGCCGAAACAGTTACTCAACAAATCCGTGATCAAGGCCGGAATTTTGCCAGTCAGCGATCAGCTGATTATATGACCATCCGAAGAGCGCTTGAACATAAAGCGTATGAGCAGTTTAAGGGCAAAGGCGGAACCCCCACCAATCCATATCCCCACTATCTGACCCTTGGTGCATGTGAATGGCTGTCATCCTGGTATACCGAACCGGATCAAGTGATCATTCCGTGGGAAGATCTGCCTGCCGAAGCTGTGAGCTTCACGTATGGAGACCTCTTTCCAACCATGCGTTATTCGGATGATAAGCCTTACCGTAAGCAGATCTACACCAAGGATGAAATCCTGGGAGTTATTCAGGCCTATGGTTGGCCTCAAGAATGGAACCGTCAAGGTGATCAAGGTCCCGAACGATATATTGAAGTACAAGTATGGGATGAGCGCATTATCAGACCTTATCGTTGAAGCGAAGGGGTTTAGGGCACATTTCTACCGTTTCTAACAGGTGCAAAAAAGTGCAATTGCAGGAAATACGGGTGTTCGTTATAGTGAGTGAAAGCTTTGACCGGTCAGGAAGAATCTTCTTCAAGAGCCTGTCAAAGCCCCTTTTTTAATCGTTAATCCGATTAAGACTATAGGTTTAAGAGACTAAGGAGGATGGGAAAGCCTATGCAAAAAGTGGAGAAACGCAATACCCGTAATCTGGCCTGGATCATATCGGTTGTCATGGTCATGTCCGTGGTGCTTAGTGCATGCGGAAGTAAAGAAGAAGGACAGGTAAGTGGCAGCAGCGGCAATGCCGACGATCCGTTGGAAGTCAGCATTATGACCATCACGCCGAGTGCCGTCCCCGCTGCTGATGATAATGTAATCAAACGCGCCATTGAAGAAGCGACTAACTCCAAAATGAATATCCAGTGGGTCTCCAACAATATCTACGGTGACAAGCTCAATCTGACCCTGGCTTCCGGGGATATACCTGATCTCATCATGATTAATGATCCATTTGGAAGTACCTTCACCAAGATGGTCAAACAAGGTGCTTTCTGGGATATCACCCCTTATATCAAGGACTATACCAACCTTAGCGGAGGCATTCCTGATATTGCATGGGATACGACCAAGGCAGCAGATGGTAACAATTATGGTATCCCGCGGCCTCGTCCAGTCACTGGAGATTCTTTTTTCATCATCCGCAAGGATTGGCTTGACCGATTGAATTTGCAGGTGCCAGAGACCACGGATGAGTTGTTCAACGTGATGGAGGCTTTTGTGGAGCAGGACCCCGATGGTAACGGAACTAAAGATACCACTGCACTTGCCGCTTATATCAGTCCCGATGATCTCGGTTGGGGAGGTAATCTGGGCCCAGTACTCGGTGCCATTGAGAATTCTTTTATCGGAACCAATAGCAGTTGGAAATGGGATGAGTCGCAGGGGAAGTTGATCTACAGGGAGCTGTTGCCTGAGGTGAAAGAATCTCTTCAATATCTAACCAAAGCCTATAGCAGAGGCATGATGCCGGAAGATCTGCTTTCGCTCAAGCTGACGCAGGCCAGGGAACTGTTCAAGCGCAATCAGGCGGGCATTATCGTGGACAAGACAGGTACGATGCGCAAAATCTATGCCGATGACCTGAAGAAGGTCGATCCTTCTTTTAAATATACGGATTTCTATCCTTTGACCAATCTGAATGGATATAATCCGAAGGGTTCGGGATACAACGGTATTCTGGCGATCCCTGCTAGTGTGCCGGAAGAGAAGATGAAACGAATTCTCCAACTCGTCGATACCTGGATGAATCCGGAAGTATTTGAAATCCAGCAGTTCGGGATTGAAGGTACACATTATGAAGTGGTCGATGGCAAAAAGGTAGCAAGTAGTGAAAAGTTGACGGCGGATAACGCGTCGGATTTCAATCATATCGTTAACGTCATCGACCTGCCTTGGGATACCACGGGTGAAACGGATGAAGAGACACAGGCCAATGAACTGTTCAAAAAAGTGGAGGCAGAGCGAGACAAAACGAGCGTGGCGGATCTGGCTGCTGGCCTTCAATCCGAGACCGGGCAGAAGGTGCTGCCTGAACTTAACAAGAAGATCCAGGATCTGAAAGCAAAGATTATTCTGGGCCGGGAGCCGATTGAAGCTTGGGATGCCTTTGTGGAAACCCTACGGAATGATCCGAATTTCCAGGCGATGAGTGATGAGATGACCGAAGCTTACAAGAAAAGAAATGGACAGTGAATCTGAGGGAAGGAGCTGCAAACCATGAGCACCCATGAGCAACGAATGAGTACGGTTAAGGGGAAGCAGACTTCATCCAAAAAGAAAGGGTTAAACCTGCTGTCCGCACTTCGGCGTGACCGTTCGTTATATTTGCTGGCACTGCCGGGCGTATTGTTCTTCCTCATTTTCAAATACATCCCGATGTGGGGCATCATCATTGCGTTTCAGGATTACTCTCCCTTTCGGGGGATTCAGGGCAGTGAGTGGGTTGGCTTGCAGCACTTTACAGCACTATTTGGTAATCCGGACTTTGCCTTGTTGTTCCGAAATACGCTTGCGATCAGCCTGCTCAATCTGATATTGTTCTTTCCTTTTCCGATTCTGATTTCCCTGGGACTCAACGAACTGCGAAGTGTGGCGTATAAGAGACTGATTCAAACGATTATCTACATGCCGCATTTCCTCTCCTGGGTGATCATTGCCGGGTTAACACTGCTGCTGTTCGCCAAAGGAACGGGACTGGTTAACGAGTTATTCACTTTATGGGGATGGCCCCGCGTGGATATATTGACGAACCCGGACAGCTTCTGGATTATGGTCACCTTGCAAGCGATGTGGAAGGAAGCTGGTTGGGGCACGATTGTGTTCCTGGCTGCCATGGCGAGTGTGGATACTCAGCTGTATGAGGCGGCACGCATGGATGGAGCGGGACGATTGCGTCAGATCTGGCATATTACGTTGCCTGCCATCCGCAGTGTCATCATCGTGCTTTTGATTTTAAGACTCGGAGACATCATGGAGGTGGGGTTTGAGCAAATCTTCCTTATGTACAACGGCGCTGTATCTGAAGTGGCCGAAGTGTTCGACACCTATGTATACCGCACAGGGATCGAGCAGGGCGATTTTAGCTACAGTACAGCGGTTGGGCTGTTCAAATCCGTGATTGGCCTGGTGCTCGTGGTTGTTGCAAATCGCTTGGTTAAGCGCATGGGTCAGGAAGGTGTCTACTAGTTCATTCCGGTACCTACCCATACCCGGGCCAGCCATTAATCAATGGAGAGGAGGTTTCGAATGCATCGCATGAAATGGAGTGAGCGAATTGGACAGTCCCTGAATGTGGTTACGCTTGGACTACTGGCTGTGGTTATGTTTTTCCCGCTATATTATGTTTTCGTCGTTTCATTCACGGACCCCGGAGAGTATTTGCAAAAGAAAATCGTACTCTTTCCGGAACGCTGGTCTGTTGAAGCCTATACGTATTTGTTATCCACGCCTGCCTTTGCACGCTCGCTGGGGAACAGTGCATTTCTGGCAACTGTTGGCACGGTGTGCAGCCTGGCTGTATCATCCTCTCTGGCTTATGCGCTGTCCCAGAAGCGATTTCACTTCAGAAAAATACTGATGTTCCTGATTGTACTAACCATTTTGTTTAGCCCGGGGATTATTCCGAATTACCTGCTGGTGAGGGAACTGGGGCTGATCAATAATATCTGGGCATTAATTCTGCCTGCGCTCGCCAATGGCTGGACGGTGTTGTTGATGAAAAATTTCTTCGACAGCCTGCCCGCAGAGATCAGCGAAGCGGCATCCATTGATGGCTGTAGTGCCATCCGAACCTGGTACACGATTGTGTTGCCCTTGTCGATGCCTGCGCTTGCTGCCTTTGGATTGTTTTTCGCTGTAGGGTACTGGAATCAATTCTTCGCGGCACTGTTATACCTGAATGATTCTGCCAAATGGCCCATCCAAGTATTACTGCAAAACATGTTGCTGAACGCATCCAATATCGATCTGGTTGCGCCTGGACAGCAGGTGGAGACACCGCCGACAGAAATGTTGAAGATGGCCGCGATCATTGTAGCCATATTGCCAGTACTGGTGGTGTATCCGTTTATACAAAAGCATTTTGCCAAAGGAGCACTGATCGGCTCGGTCAAAGGATGAATCTGCATTCAGGCGGGTATTCCCGGGAAGGAGGTCCATACAGATGATATTCAAGCGCACAGCAGACCCATTACCCAAAGGGCGTTATTTCAGGCGCAGCCTGATGATGATTCTGTTTATCGCCTGCATTCCGGGAGTCATTACAGGGGTGCTGCTGTATGGCTGGGTCACCGTCAAAATGGAAAAGATTTTGCAGCAAACCCATCTGCATCAGTTTGAACAACGTACCGTGTGGGTTGGCGATCAATTGGATGCGCTTGAATTGACCTTCTCGCAGTGGGCCTTCGATCCGGTTTTCGATAACCGTCTGAAAGAGCTTGATTTTGTATTCAAGTATAAACAGGTGCATGAACTGTACCGATTGCTGCTGCTGATTCAGAATTCCAATACATTGATCGGTAAAGTTCAATTGTATCTGGGGGAACCCCAGGCCGTGAAGATGGATTCTGAACGATATGATTTTGTTAAAGACGCTGGGGAGATTGAGAAGTATGAACTGCTAACTCACCAGCCCCAGGCCACATATTGGTCCCGCTCCATGGATGGCATGTCCATGATGATGGTAAATCGACTTCCCGGTGGAAGCGACGATGCACTGGGTGCACTAACGATCACGCTGGATAACAAGCAACTGGGTAACATGTTACAGACCTTGTCTCCGTATAATGGAGGGACGACATTCCTGCTGGATGAGCAGGGCAAGCCCATGCTTCCACAAGACCAGGCGCTTGGTGGATTACAGCATACTGTCCGTGAACATCTGTTGAACCTGGAAGGGAATCTGTCTTCATTTCTAATGGAATATGAAGGACTGACCTACTCGGTTCAATCGGGCACCTTCCGCAGATTAGGTACCGATTGGACTTATGTGTCTGCGGTTCCCCTCAATGAAATTGTAGCTCCGATTGTGTCTGTACCCCGAATCGTTCTTCTCATCAACGGATCTGGACTCTTGCTGGCTCTGATCCTGTCGTGGGTCGGTTCGCTCCAGCTCTATAAACCGTTTACGAAATTACTGCGAATATTTACCGTGACTGGAGCACCAGTCGATGCTATAGCGCCAGAAGTGTCATCCTCTCCTCAATTGTCGTACGCAGCTTCTACTCGTTCAAATGGGTCTGTGCAACTGGATGAAATCAAGCATATTGAACAGCGCTGGATTGGTGTTAATCAGGAGAGAGAATCGTTGCAGCAACGGTTGGAAGAGCAACTTCCACTCGCCCGGGAGAGCTTGTTGATTCAGCTCACGTTGGGTCATCTGTTACTGTCATCCGACCATGAATGGAAGCAACGTCTGGCACAGCTGGGTTGGGTTCTTAGGGATGAGCGGTTTATCATCCTGTTTGCTCACATTCGTCCGAGTGCAGTTCTTCTATATGGGGCTAAGGAGCGAAATCGGAGTGAATCTCAGGAGTGGATCAGTTTTGCTGCAACCGATATTCTGAACAGGCAGTTGGAGGAACTTCCTTACCGGGCCGAAACGATCAATTACCATGACATGTCCATTGCGCTGTTGCTCGCTGTCCCTCCAGAGATTCAGCCAGAAACGCCTGAATTCAGAGAAGAATTATCTCGGATGGCCCAACATTGGATTGAAACTGTGCAGTCGGAATGGAACGTTCGCATGACAGTTTCGATCAGTAAACTCACATCAGATGCTTCCCATATCCCACAGCTGGTCAGAGAATCGAGGGCTGTATTGAGGAAAAGACAGTTCTCTTCCAATGCGACCATCATTGATATGAATGAGGAGGCAGAGCAGGATGTGAATGAACATGGAGTATATCCGCTTGAGCTGGAGCAGGCCATCATCTCGGCATTACGTAGTGGTGAACAGGACTCTGCCCTGGAACAGTTCAGCATATTTATTGGCACGTATGCTGGATCTGAAGTGCCGGAGAAGCATGTTCGTCAAGCTTTATTCCAACTGCTGGCACGCATACAATATACCCTTTTGCAATTAGGGGAAGATCCAGTCGAACTGTTTGGGGTAGGGATGTATGAAGAGGTGCTGCAACTGCATGATTTGGATGAACTGTTCCTGTGGTTCAGGGAACGGATTGTGCACGTATGTGTAGAGGAATTCACAGGCAAGGAAGAGAAGCAGATACAGATGGCTGTTCATCAGATGAAGGAACATGCGCAGCAGCAGTATGCAGAAGCATTATCGCTGGATGAATTGGCAGATCTTCACGGGATTCATTCTTACACATTAAGCCGGGCATTCAAGCAGTCATTCGGGCAAAATTTTGTGGACTATTTGACTGAGGTGAGGCTCCATCGGGCCAAAGAGCTGCTTGAATCAACAGATGTCAAGATCAGTGAAATTGCGGAGCAGGTGGGCTATCAGCCCAGTTACTTCAATCGTTTGTTCAAAAAAAGTGAGGGAACGACGCCAAGTCGTTATCGGGAAGACATTCACAAGCATACCGGGCACAATCGGGGTAACCGCTCCGTTTAAATCACGCCTTAGTTTTCAGCCCAAAGGAGAGTGGGATGTGACGTGTCACAGGACAAGCCAAATATTATTTTTCTCATGACAGATCAGCAACGATGGGACTGTATTGGAACGTTCAATGAACATATTCATACACCGAATCTCGATAAACTTGCAGCCGAGGGAATCACTTTCCGCGATGCAGTTTGCCAATCGCCAATGTGTGCGCCAAGTCGAAGCTCCATGATGATGGGGTATTATCCGTCACAGCTTGGGGTTCGAACGAATTATGGCGGATTGTTTGAGGAAGACAAGTTGCCCTCCGAACCTTTGCCGGAGTTGATGCACCGCGCAGGGTATCAGACAGCCGGATTCGGGAAAACGCATTGGAACCATAGCGAGAGCGTAGATGAGCCTTCCACGCGAGGGTTTGAAGTAAGATCCATCGGACTTTCCCGTCAAAGTGGTCATTATGAACAGGGAGCGACAATGATGGGTGACACCCATCCCGAAGCACTGGAAGCCTACCATCAGGAGACCAAGGATTTTGGTAGCGGTGAGGAAAATGTCAATGGTTATACAGGGCTTACGAGTCAGATTCCGATGAATCAGCACAGGGATGGCTGGGTAGCCGAACAGGCGCTGCAATTTTTGGATGAAGGGGTAGACCCGGAGCGGCCGTTATTTTTTTATCTGTCTTTCCTGAAGCCTCATGCCGGGTTCAATGTACCGAAAACATTCGAAGACTTGTATAGGCTGGAAGATATCCCGGATATCCCGCAACCGCCTTGGGAGGATGAAATGCACACTCACCTGGCAGCTTCCGATGAATTGAATTCGAATAGTCGACAGTCGTATCTCGACAAGAAGAAGGTATGGGACCAGCGCAGTTCGGAGGAGCGAAGGTGGACTACGTTAAGGTACTGGGCGAATTGCTCCTGGCTCGATCATTACTTTGGACTCGCTTTGGAGAAGTTGGAGAACCTGGGAAGGCTGGAGAACGCGCTGATTGTATTTGTCTCGGATCATGGAGAGATGCTGGGGGAACGACAGTTTCGCTTCACCAAATATAATCTGTATGACAGCAGCGTGAGGGTGCCGCTTATCTTGTCTGGTACCCACATTAAGGAGCAGAAGCGCGGAACGATCGACCAGGGGCCTGCGGAGTTGGTGGATCTGGTGCCCACTTTGACGCGTGCAGCCGGACTTCAAGCGAATCCGATGCTGCCTGGTGTCGATCTGCTGGGCGATCTCCGGCATCGCGGAACGTTCTGTGAATTCCATGGGAAGGGAGTAACGGCACCTCATTCGGCTCCGGCCTATATGTGGCGAACTGCGGAGTGGAAGCTCATTCTGTACCTGGAAGGTTCTGTCGCAGAGTCTGCATCCAGAGTGCATGAAACGAAGGGGGAATTGTATCACCTGACGGTTGACCCTCATGAGTGGACGAACCTGTATGATGAGGAGCAGCATGCTGTAATTCGGGAGCAACTAAAGACCGAACTGCTGATGCATCTGGCTGTCAGTTGGGCGAAAGGCCCCTTTTTCTATGATCGTGGAGGAACCAAGCCGTTAGAGCGGTAGATAGACCCTGTTGACCGGGCATCCGGAGGCAAAGCAGTTATTGCTGATCCAGATCAGTCGATCTCATTAGATTGGCTCGTGGGGACAGAGATAACCGACTTTGCTCTTTTTGTAAGCATATACTAACCAATCGACGGAGGGGAATTGTAAATGAAAACCAAATCAACTGTGGTCAAAGGAACAAAAGTACTATTCACATTGCTGTTAAGTGGCGTTATTGGATGGACAGGCCTTGTTTCACCGGGAGGGGGAGTACTTCAGGCAGATGCCGCAGAAGGGTCTGCACCACGTCTGGTTGAAAATCTGGGACGCGGCCTTACTGCGATATATCTGGGAGAGAACAAGGTATATCTGAGCTGGCGTCTGCTTGGGACCGAACCGCAGCAGGTTACATTTGATATCTATCGTCGGACGGGTACAGAAGAGGTGAAGCTGAATGACCAGCCTTTGACACAGGGAACCAATTATACGGACACCAATGTAGATGTAACCCAGAGCCATACGTATATCGTGAAGTCTTATGTGGAGGATAGCTTACAGGATGCGAGTGACGAGGTCGTATTGGCAGCCAATCCCGAGATCCGCAATTACTTCAGTATTCCATTGCAAAATATAACATCCAATCCGTCCGATTATTTTGTGCAGCATGGCTGGCCTGGGGATCTGGACGGTGATGGGGAATATGAATACGTGGTCACCCGCATTCCGGTGAACGGAGGCAATAAATATGTGGAGGCCTACAGTCTGACCGAAGGTTTCCTGTGGCGGATTGATCTGGGGCCATACAGTGTCACAACGATAGATACATATAATGCGCCGCCTGCTTCCGTCAGTGAATTTGGAGTGCCGGGACTTGGCGGCTGGCGGGACAACGACAATATAACGGTATTTGATCTGGACAGTGACGGGAAGGCTGAAGTGCTGCTGCGTACCTTTGAAGGGGTAACGTTTGCAGATGGTCAGGTCGTTCCTGCGACAACGGAGCGTGCTCAATATGTGTCCGTCGTGGATGGACTGACCGGAACAGAAGCGGCACGCACAGCGATAACCAATGATTATGCAGCCGATGGTCCCCTCAGTGGGCACTTTGGCATTGCTTATCTGGATGGTGAACATCCAAGCCTGATTACGGCGCTTAAGAATCGTGCGCTCAGCCGCAACTTTCAGTATGTGACGTCAGCCTATGACTATGCAGGCGGTGCCCTGACCGAGCGTTGGAGACATGCGGGAGCGGACGGTGAGTTTTTCCACCAGATTCGTATACTGGATCTTGACGGGGATGGGAAGGATGAGGTGTCATTCGGAGGCTGGGCGCTGGATGATAACGGAGAGACCTTATACAGTCTGCCGGGTGTAGTCCATGGCGATCGTTTTCACATTACAGACATTGATCCGGATCGACCGGGGCTGGAGCAATTCGGGATTCAGCAGGCGGAGAACGGAAACGTCAATCAATTCCCTTGGTTTTATGCCGATGCGGCGACGGGCGAGATCATTCGTACAGGGGAAATCCCGCAGGACGTCGCACGGGGAACACTGGCGGATATTGATCCAACGCACCATGGGCTTGAGATGTGGTCCAGTTCAGGCAATATCTACAATGTGCACGGTGAGGTGATCAGCTCAGTTCAGCCCTCAACCAATTTCAGAATTTGGTGGGATGGTGATGTGCTCGGCGAGCTGCTGGATAAGAATTTTGTGGAAAAGTGGGATTGGGAGCAGAACACAACAACACGTCTGTTTACAGCCGATGATGTTCGCGTGAATTCCAGAAACGCCCCTGTGCTCTATGGTGATCTGCTCGGGGATTGGAGAGAGGAAATTCTCTATGAAACGAGTGATTTCACAGCATTGCGTCTGTATACAACAACGATACCATCCGATGTTCGCATCTACACGTTGCCGCATAACCCGGCCTACCGCAATGGGCTAGCGGTGAAAGGATATATGCAATCCTTGTTGACGGATTATTATCTGGGTGAAGGAATGACAACACCAACCGTTCCGGACATTCTTCCCGTCGTGTACAATGAGGATCAGGAATCTTAAATCAGGGGAAGGGGATGCTTCAGATGCATGGTCAGATATCCAAAAAGGAAACTTCCTGCTGTTGTTCTGCGAGTCGGAGCGGCAGGATGGAAGTGAAAATTCAATCAGAGGACAAGCCCGAATTGACGGCTACCCGTGACATGAGTGTAGCGTCTGACAATGCATCTCCACTTTCCGTTGACCGCCTACCGCTTAGTGCGCTGGGAGGAGATGATGGATACATCGCTGGGCGAAACGACAGGGACCGCATATGGATTGAAGGTGGAAGGTTCCTTATGGGCACCAATGATCCGGAAGCTTTTGCAAGTGATGGGGAAGGGCCAGTCCGGGAAACCCAGGTAGACTCCTTTTATCTGGATGAATGCACGGTGACCAATGCGCAGTTTGGACAGTTTGTGAGGGAGACAGGTTATCGAACGGAGGCCGAGCGATTCGGCTGGTCCTTTGTTTTTCATTTATTCGTTTCTTCGCAAACGGCTGCTCATGTTCGTACTGTGGTGCAGTCAACGCCCTGGTGGTGGGTTGTTGAAGGTGCGGACTGGTCTCATCCCGAAGGACCTGACTCTGATGCAAATGACAGGGCTGACCATCCCGTTATCCATGTCTCCTGGAACGATGCCAATGCGTATTGTGACTGGGCGGGTAAGCGCCTGCCCTCAGAAGCCGAGTGGGAATATGCAGCCCGAGGTGGATTAATCCAGAAGAAATATCCCTGGGGTGACGTTCTGCGGCCGGATGGACAGCACCAGTGCAATATCTGGCAAGGAACCTTTCCAACTCAAAATAATGCCGCAGATGGTTATGCGGGTACAGCTCCATCCCGATCCTTTACTGCGAACGGATATGGATTGTACAACATGTCAGGTAATGTATGGGAATGGTGCGCTGACAACTATGTTACGGATCATGAGAAGTCTATACTTACTGAGATTGTTGCTTCTCCCGATGAAGTTCGCAAGGTGTTAAAAGGCGGTTCCTACCTTTGCCACCGTTCCTATTGCAACCGGTACAGAGTGGCAGCACGGATTCCCAATACGTCGGATACATCCACCGGACATATCGGTTTTAGATGTGCATCCGATGTATTGTCGGTATAGCGTGCTATTGATATGAAATACCGAATACGATTATGTATATATAAGGATTACAAGCGACTCATGTGAGTCGCTTTTTTCCTTTTACTGATCCAAAAGGATAATTCCGTTATTTCACGAATACAACAGAGAACTCAGCGAATTCAAAATCACAGACAAAGGGTGTGCCACATGACGAATCTATTCGAACATTGTTCAGGTCAAACATTATCTGCCAACCTGGGATGGCTGAACGAGCCAGCAGATTGGTCCATTGAAGACGGCAAAGTAACGATAACCGTTTCGCCAATCAGTGACTTTTTCATTGATCCGGGAGGTGAGCCGGTGAAAGCTTCAGCTCCATTTTTACATACGATAGTAAAGGGAGATTTCAGCATCGTCGCTCAAGTACAGGTGGACATGAAAGAACAGTATGACTCGGGTTGCCTGATGGTGAGGGTGGACGATACGAATTGGGCTAAAGTTTGCTTTGAGTATTTTGAAGAACAGCCGTCTATTCTTAGTGTTGTTACTCGTGGTAACTCGGATGATTGTGTATCCGCACCTGTAGACGTTAACAAGCCTTATTTACGTGTAGCCCGGGCAGGCAACAGCTTTGCTTTCCATTATTCTCAAGATGGAGAGAAGTGGAAGCTGGTTCGTTATTTCGGACTCGACTGCCCGGAAGAGATCAAAGTTGGCATTGTGGCCCAATCCCCCATTGGGCAGGGGACAACGGTTACTTTTACAAATGTACAGCTTCAACATGGGGCGACCGGAAGTGTTCGCCGAGTAGAATAACAGTGATCAGAAGGTCGTTCTGTCATTTATTTCACCCGAATTAGCAATCCGAACAGGCCGAGTACAGCAAAGGCCAGAAATGCCGTTGTATTGGAAAACACTTCAATCGTGTAACCTGCCATGGATGAGCCAAGGAATTGCCCAACACCCAGCGCGAGAAAGGCGAGACTAATTCCGATGGATACATTCGGACTGAATAGTCTCGTGGCCCAAACGATAAATACACTGGTCAGGAAAATATACGTGCTGCCAAACATGATCGCAGAGATGAGGCTGGCAGTCATCGATGGCAGAAGGATAACCCCGAGCGAAATAGCCAATAACAGTATGCCTATTCGGTAGGACCACCCAATCTCGATCCGTTCAATAATGCGACCAGCGCATCCACCGAGTATCCCCATAACCCCCATCACAATCCAGAACAACACGGCTTCCGAATCGGAGGCCCCTTTCTCGTCTGTGAGGAAGTTCCGGGCAAAGGTCCAGTAGATTGCAGAACTGAAACCTGTCAACAGACAAGCCATGAGCAGAGCAGACCCTGGTCTGGTAGGTTTCATACATGTCCAGAGAGACTTGGTACAAGGCAGTGTCTTGGTTGCCGGAATAACACGTCTGTTCCACAAAAGAACCACAACACCGATTACAGCAAACAGGATGTAGGTTAGACGCCAGTAATCCGTGAACAGCCAGTAGAGTGGACCCGATATTACAATCCCGAAGCTGGTTCCGGTGTTAATCCAACTGTTGCCTCTTGCTTGAAGATCGGGAGCAAGCTCGGCATTAACCGTGTTACCGAGGGCTGGAGAGGCCCAGCCTGTACTCAAACCGGCTAGAAATATACTAAATGTAAGAACCCAGGCATTCTGAGCCAGGGCAATGCCGGTTAATCCGAGCACTGCGCTGATCCCTGCCAATTGAATGACATAATGATGTCCCTTGCGATTAATCAACAGTGGTGCAGTTAGAAGGGACAGACAGTAGGCAATATACGTTCCTGAGTTAATCGCGCCAGAGGCTGCATCATTCAATTGTAAGGCTTCCGAAATTTCCGGCATAAACAATCCATAACTGAATCGCCCGAATGCATAACATACAGCGATAAGTGCAATGCCTGGAAAGATAATTTTTTTCATTAAATCCACCGCCTTTTAGATAGAACGATCATTATATTTCTTATTAAATAAAAAAGTGAGTTGAACTACTAACTCACCCGGAATCGCATTACTTGAAACTGGTCTGCGTCATATGGATCAGTTCACGGCAGACGTCATTTACATTTTCTGTCTCAGCAAGTGCCGTGGAACCCTCCAGCAGCAGGGAGAATCGCAATAGATCTCGATCACTTGCAACAGGCGCCAATGTTTGGATTAACGTTCGCATATGTCTTTTATGCGCATTTACTGTCTGCACGATGATATGGTCTGTATGACCTCCGAATTCTTCTTTGGCGCGTAAAAATAAGCAACCTCTTGATTCGTGTTCCTTCAACCAGTTCGCATGTCCTTCAGCCAGATTGAGAAACATAGGTTGTGCTTTATTGTCTGCATATTGCCTGAGCTGTTCTAAATAACGCTGTTCGCGTCGCAAGAGTACCTGGACAATGAGATCATCCTTGGACTCAAAATGATTATATAACGTCATGATGGCAATCCCGGCATCCGTGATAATCCGCTTCAAGCCGATGGAATGGAAGCCGTGAAGGTAGAACAATTCTTCAGCCACGTTCAAAAGTATTTCTTTTTTGCTGCTCATATTCAATGATACTCTCCCTTCAAAATAAGATAGAACGATCATTATACTTGTAGGCTATAATAATTCGTTGACATTGTCAAATTTTGTGACTCCCCTTGTCTTTGGTTAGTTCAAAGCCTGGGCAGGGCGTTATATGAACAACGTCTTTGCACATTAACCGGACATATGAGAGCACAACATGACAGGTTTTTGGGTGGTTTATCCGTTATATTAGACATCAAGGAGTGATTATTACATGAACTGGATCAACGCATTACAGGTCGCTATTCAATATATGGAAGACCACTTGCTCGAAAATATGACGATGGAGCAGATTGCAGCGCAGGCCCATATCTCTCCTTTTCATTTTCAACGTACCTTTGCCTTATTAACTGATGTTACTGTAGCTGAGTACATAAAACGCAGACGATTGACACTGGCGGCACATGAGCTGCTTCAAAGTGATCACAAAATCATTGATCTGGCGTTTAAATACGGTTACGACACACCGGAATCTTTCTCCAAAGCATTTCGTAGACAACATGGGATCGCACCCAGTGAGGCTCGTAAGAATAGTAAAGCTGTCCAATCGTATAATCGTCTGGTGATTCAAGTGAGTCTTAAAGGAGCAGAGCCGATGAAATATAAAATCGTTGAACATCCCGAATTTACGTTGGTCGGAGTAAAGCAGACTTTCTCATATGCAGATGGAGAACATCTGCAAGGCATCGGGAAGATGTGGCAGGAAGCGTGGACAAGCGGTACAGAGGATCGTTTATTTGAATTGAACAATGGGGATATTCCAGGGTTACTCGGTGTCGTTGTGGATCAGAGTGAAATTCAGGAGAAACAGATGCAATACTGGATTGCTACAACTTACGATGGTGAAGTACCGGAAGGATTATCAAGCTTCACCATGCCTGCTTCCAAATGGAGTGTATTTGAAGTAGAAGGCCCGATGCCGGAAAGTATGCAGCTTCTGTGGAAACGGATTATTTCGGAATGGTTTCCATCCAATCCTTATGAGCACGCATATATGCCGGAACTGGAAGTATACCCGGGGCCCAATCAACCGCCGCAAATCTGGATACCGATTAAATAAATTTTAACCGTTTCAAACTCGATCATTGTAGCCCATAAACACTCGGATAACCGAAGCTGTTTATGGGTTATTTGGTTGTGATTAATCAGGGATTCGAAGTTGTACAGAGGATGTTCAAGCGTTGTTCATTTTATTGCAGATAGGTAAACATGATATATTGGAATGAAGGTTAACAGCTATAAGAGGACAATGAGGTAAACCGCAGGAGGCAGATATGTTATATGAGGACCCATTCATTCAGACGATCATTAAACACGAGCATTTAATGCATGACCTGCGGCGAGTTCGTAGTCTCCATTTGCCTCAAAGTTACATAGGTGCAGGATATATTCGTAATTACATCTGGGATGTTCTGCATGGATATGATCTTCGTGAACTTCACAGCGATATTGATGTTGTCTATTATGATGCACAAGACTTGAGTGAGGAGCGAGACATACAGCTCGAACAACAGCTTTGTGAGGAGACGGGCAATTCAAAGTGGTCGGTCAAAAATCAGGCGAGAATGCATCTGCGCAATGGCACAGTTCCTAATCATTCTACTGAAGATGCTCTTCGCTACTGGCCAGAAGTTGTGACTGCTATAGCAGTACAGTTGGATGAAGAGGATCGGGTGAACATCTGTGCTCCGCATGGTTTGCATGATCTGTATCATCTTATAGTCCGCAAAAGTCCATTCTTCACGGATGCTGACTATTATAATCAGAGAGTACAGAAGAAGCGCTGGCAGGAACAATGGCCGAAACTAACGATAATAACAGCTTGAATAATAAATGATTTGCTGAATAGCGGGTACAAGAAGGAGTGTCTACGGATTTGATAAAAAAGTTCTTACAAAAAAATGGACTGATCATTGATCTTGTCCTGTTGGCATGTTTTGTGGCATTTCTGATCTTCTGGGGCCAAAGATTCCCAGTCATGTTATTCGGAATGATTACGGTGGCTTTTATCGTTCTAAGACGGATCGACTATCAGAAGCATGTTATTCTGAAACGGATTATCCTTACCGGATTTGGCGTGGTTGCCGTCTCTTTTGTTATTATCGAAGCACTTTTATTCACACAGCTTGGTGCGAATGATCCGGAAGAAGCGGACTATGTCATTATTCTGGGTTCAGGCATCCGTGGAACGGAATTGTCATTGACCCTAAAACAAAGGTTGGATGCCAGTCTGGACTACATTCGCAGTCACCCTCAGACACCGGTCATTGTATCGGGTGGACAGGGACCCGGGGAATCGATTCCTGAAGCGCTTGCCATGAAAAACTATCTGATTGAACAGGGGGTTAACCCCGCCCAAGTGATTATGGAAGATCGCTCCACAAGTACACAGGAGAATTTGGCCTTTTCCAAAAAAATCATTCTTGAATCCGGGTTAGAGCATCCCGAGATCATGATTGTCACCAGTGACTATCATATGTTCCGCTCCAAATATATTGCTGCCAAGAACGGTTATGCGGCAGAATATGGCATATCGGCCCCGTCACCGGGTTATCTGAAACCCGTCAACATGATCCGTGAATATTTTGCTACGATCAAAACATTTATTTAATGCACATGACAGAAAAACGGAAACAGGACGAAGCTGGAGATCTATGATCTATGCTTCGTCTTGTTTGCATATAAGGATGTTATTGATCCTTAACGATAGGTTATTTTTCTGAAGGAGCAGGTACAGCTTTGGTGACCTGGGCCTCGGAAGGGACGGATACGATTTCAGGAGATCCACCCATAGAAGGAACAGTTGCTGCTTCTACAACTTTAGCCTCAGAAGGTTTAGTAGTAGAAGGTACAGTAGCAGACGGAACTGGCACAGCTTCGGAAACTTCATCCTCAGGGAGAGCCACGATTTCAGGAGTTTCGGAAGTGGAAGGAGCAGTTACAGCTTCGGAAATTCCGACCTTGTTGGGAGAAGCTACGATTTCAGAAGATCCATCAGTAGAAGGAACAGGCACAGCTTCAGTAGCATGGGCCTCTACTTTAACTGTGTGGTTTGATGCCCATACGGCAGTGGACGTACTTACACCTGTAATAAGCAGGAGGGCTCCCATACTTAACATCCAATGTTTCTTTTTCAGTTTCTTTACATTAAACATAATCATCAATCTCCTTTTTAATTGTTTGCCTTCACCCGATAGGGACGAACAAAATTGAGCAGGTATTTTCTTGGTTCCCGCCATCACATTTAAAATTGTCTCACCATATCGTCTTCGTTCTTCGTGGGACATCTCTTTCACCACATCTTCATCACAGGCCAACTCGCTCCAAGTATGAATGTCAAGACGAATCATATGAATCAGGGGATTGAACCAGTGCAGTGCACTAACCCCCAAGGTCACAGCCTTGACCCACAGATCTTTATGTTTTAGATGTACCAACTCATGATGAATTACCATGCTGATGTCCATTTTCACCGTATTTTCGGGTGGCAGATATATCGTTGGTTTAAACAAGCCAACCAGTATAGGGCTACGTACTAGAGTGCTGTGAGCAAGCGTGATATTGCGTTTGAGACCCAAAGCCTCTTTGATTAATGGTAGCTGTATAGCTGCCTCACTATTACAGAGGACTGACGTACGTGTACGAGATAATTCATTCAAAAATCTCCGATAACAGTACACCTGCCATGCAGAAAAACCTATGACTCCAATGCCCCATACGAATAACAAGAACCAGGCTGTAGTTACCGAAATGGTTTGTTCCGGGATAAACGTTCCTGCGAGTAAGAGCGAAGCTGTTGCATTCTCCGTACCCTGTGTAGTTGATGTCGTTTGGAATGCCATATCCAAAAGCCATGAAAGGCCAAGAGATACCGGGAACAGATAAAACAAGATAGCCATTTTACCGAGTCTGTAGAGCCACTTGGTCGGAAAAACAGATACGGGTATAAGTCGTAGTGCCAAAATACAAACAGAAACGATACTTCCCGCCACGGTCAGGCTGCACAGAATTTCAAAAAAGATGTTCATCATCTGCACCTACTTTTCCGAAAGCCATTTTTTCAGTTCTGAAATGTCATCGTCTGAAAGCTTGTCGCCATCATACATGGCCGAAACCAAATTTTTAACTGAACCTTGGTAGAGTCCATCAATAACGTGCTGCGTTTCCTGTAGTTTGTAATCTTCGGGTTGTAGAAGAGGTACATAATCATTGGTTCGTCCACGTCTCGTGACGGTAAGTGCGCCTTTATCCACCAACCGTGATAGAAAGGTAGACATGGTCTGCGCTTTCCACGCTTTCCCCTTCTCAGCGAATATGTCTAATAGTTCTGTCGAGGTGACCGGTGGGGCGCATGACCATATAACGACCATTAACTCCATTTCTGTTTCGGATAATTTTTGAATCTGGTTCACAGTGAACACTCCTTAACATCGTTATGCGCCCATAACGATTGTATTACTACACTACGTAGTACGCATAAACTACTACAACTTGTAGTGGATAGTCAAGTTATCCTGATAGATGATTGCCAAACCATGTTATAATATAGGTCATTAATAGAAGAACGATGTAGGAGTGAATGATCATTACAGCATATCAATTACCTGCTCTCTATGAGCAGAAGCGAGTTTCAATGCACGAGATGGAAGAGATTGTACGCCTGTTAGCCCAGGCACCGCTATTATACGATGATGGACAGAGCATTCAGGTTCAGGATTACATGGGAGGCTTGGAGGTCGAACTTGAGCATGAGGTACGCCGTGCAGTGACCGAGTTGTATGAACTGGCTGTTCAGGCCTGCCGCGTCTTCGCTGATCCATTGGCGTACGAACAACTTCAGGATGCGCTTGGGTTACAGGCTGAGTTATGGCAGGAGGAAGTGCTTACTCTTGCAAAGTGGATGGACTGGCTGAAGCAGATCAGCGAAGGAAAGAAAACACTGCCAGAGTACAACTTTACAGCGATGCTTGGGAACTTGCCGGACGGATTCATGATCCATGATTTTTATGATGAACTCCGATATCAACTGGAACAAAACCCTGCAAACGAATGGGCAATCAAAGAGCGGGATCGTTTGTACGCAGCCCTGGGTGCGAAATAAATCAAACCAACGGGTCACCGGCGGTGTTAATCTAATATCTGCATTTTGCATGTATAGAAACATTTTGATCTATTTCTTGCGAAATCTTTACCCAGTATGGGAAATGAGGGGATACCGTGAAGAAGGTTGTATTAGCTGGTGGAACGGGATTTGTCGGACAGGATTTTGCCCAAAGATTCAAGAAACTAGGTTATGAGGTGTTAATTATCTCGCGTCAGCCCGGTCATATTGCTTGGGAGGATCGTGCAGGAATCATAGAGGTACTGGAAGAAGCAGAGATGTTAATTAACCTGGCAGGTAAATCGGTGAACTGCCGTTATACGGAGGAGAATCGCAAAGCCATTCTGGAATCCAGAACCCGTACCACGCGTATTCTCGGCGAAGCCGTTCTGGCTTGTAATCATCCTCCCGAACTATGGATTAATTCGAGTACAGCGACCATATACAGACATGCTGAAGATCGTCCCATGACGGAAAAAGAGGGCGAGATTGGCTCTGGCTTCTCGGTCGACGTTGCCAAGGCATGGGAACAGGCTTTCTTTGAATTCAGTCTGCCGTCTACGCGTCAGATTGCACTGCGAATTGCGATTGTGCTGGGCGAGGGTGGCGTGATGGTGCCCATGACGAACCTCGTCCGTTTTGGATTGGGAGGATCTCAAGGTGCAGGAACACAGCAGTTCAGCTGGATTCATATCGAGGATCTCTTCCGCATGGTGATCTATCTGCAAGAGCATCCACACTTGAATGGTGTGTTCAATGCGTCCTCTCCGCATCCGGTGACGAATCGGGAGCTAATGGCGCGTCTGAGAGAACAGATGGGTGTGCGGATTGGACTGCCTTCTCCTCGCTGGATGCTTGAACTGGGCGCATGTTTCATACAGACCGAGACGGAACTGGTTCTCAAAAGTCGTTGGGTGATTCCAGAGCGATTGGAGAGGGAAGGCTTCACGTTCACATACGGTACACTAGATGCAGCTCTTGCCGAGATTTTGAATAAGAAGAAATGACACTTCATAACAAAAGAAAACACAACAGGAAGGGCAGAGGCATCTGCCCTTTATTATATATTTTAAGGTTTACGTCATGGCGTTTCGCCATTTGAGGTGGAGGATTCATTTCATTTATATATGTTCAACTAAACATTTACACGATAACGGAGAGGACAGAAATAACTTGAAGAAGCGAAGCGTTCGCCTACAAGCTTTCTGAAAGAAAGCTGCATCGGAAGCATATGCTTATCCCCGGATTTTCCCTTTTTAAGAAGGGAATCAAAAAAATCTGGGGATAACAGCGATCGGAAGGTTGTTCTGTCATCGGAGTGTCTGTGTAAATACTAATTAGCTGAACTTATAGAGGTTTTTCAAAAAGTCCGCTTTTGATTACGAAGGATGCCTATCGGCATCATCAGCATCGAATATGGAATTCAGCCGAAATGTCCGTTGCTCACGTAGTTTTCCTACGCTCCGCTACTCCATTTCTAGCTTCATCCCATCTTCTCGGTACTGAAAACCGGTCTTTTTGAATACGAACTTATATATCAGTCAGATGAACAGAAAGAGGTTGGGGAAATGCAACTTAGAAGAGTAAGGATCGCGGGAACAGGGAAGTACCTGCCTGAACAGGAAGTCACCGATGAGGAACTGGATCGCCGCTTAGACGTGCCTGCGGGCTGGGTCAGCAAAGCCACAGGTGTAGGTGTGCGCCATTATGCTTCGGGTGAAGAAACCTCCTCTTTCATGGGCGCGCGGGCTGCGCAAGCTGCACTGGCGGATGCAGGATTACAATTCAGTGATATCGACTGTCTGGTGTGTACCAGTGGCACGAAGGAACAACCGCTGCCAAGTACGGCGGTATTTATCCAGCAGGCTATGGGGCAGGAAGATTCTGGCGTACCTGCTTTTGATATGGATGCAACCTGCCTGAGTTTCCTGAACGGACTCGATGTGATCTCCTATATGGTAGATGCTGGACGTTACCGGCGAGTACTGCTCGTAGCCACCGAGATTGCCTCAGCCGGACTAAATTGGTCTGATAAAGAAAGTGCGGCCCTGTTCGGAGATGGAGCGGCCGCTGTTATTATTGAGCGTTCGCCTGAAGGGTCATCCTCTCAGATTGTACATGCTTCCCTTCAAACCTACAGCCGAGGTGCTCGCTTCTCGGAGATTGCCGGTGGAGGTACACGGCTGCATGCTTCGAATTATAAGGCAGATCAGCCTGAACCCTACCTATTTCATATGGATGGACAGGCGATCTTCCGCATGGCTTCCAGACTTTTGCCTGGCTTCATCAGCGATATGCTGCAGGCTACCGGGAATCGAATGGAGGATTTCCAATTGGTCATTCCCCATCAGGGAAGTGCCATGGCGATGAGACTGATCCGTAAGAAGCTTGGCATTGCTGAAGATCGATTTATGGACATCACACGAAATCACGGCAATACGATCGCGGCATCTATCCCGATGGGTCTGCATGAAGCGATTAGACAACAGCGTATTCAGCGTGGAGATCGGGTGTTGATGATTGGCACGGCTGCCGGATTATCATTGGGAGGACTCATTTTTGACTACTAGATCTGGGGAAACCGGACATCGTACATCTGCTTCTCTCCGTGTGTTGCTTACAGGCGGAAGGGCTCCTGTAACGCTTGATCTGGCACGCATGCTTCATCGAGCAGGCCATCGGGTCTATGTTGCGGAGAGTGCCGTACGGCATCTGACCAGATTATCTCGTGCAGTGGAACAGTGTGCTGTGGTCCCGTCGCCACGTCATGAGACACATGCTTATCTGGCGGAGCTGGAAAGGTTGATTCAGGATTGGCAGATTGACCTGTTGATTCCGATGTGTGAAGAAGTCTTCTATGTTGCTCAAGGGGCAGACAGACTGCGTGTACATTGCCGTGTCCTGGTTACAACTCTGGAGCAATTACATGAGCTGCACCATAAATATAATTTTATCAAGCTTGCAGGGTCACTCGGTCTTTCGGTTCCGGATACACGCCTGATCACCAGTCGGGAGGAATGGATGGGAGCTCAGTCTGTTCTGGGAAAAGTAGGAGATTGGGTGTGGAAACCGGTGTATTCCCGCTTTGCAGCCAAAGTTCGCATGCCAACACTCATGACCGATGACACTGGGGTAGGGACGGATCAGGAAGGAAACGTAAGCGAAAAGAAACGTCGACATTTCTGTAACGACCCTCCGGAAGAAGGGCAGTTATCCGTTGCTTCCCCTTGGGTTGCACAGGCCTACATTCCTGGTCAGATGTTATGTACATACAGCATAGCGCATGAAGGGCAACTGGTTGCACATGCCACTTACGACAGTCGCTATCGTACAGGAAGCGTGGGAGCCAGTGTCTTTTTTGAACAGGTGGAACATGATGATGCCCTTGCGTGGGTGAGACAATTTGTTGAGGCAACGGGTTTTAGTGGACAGATTGGGTTTGATTTTATAGAAGGTCCGGATGGGCAAGTATATGCAATTGAGTGTAATCCGAGGGCAACGAGTGGGATTCATCTGTTTCACCCCGGAGATGACTTGGTGCGTGCACTGACTGAACCGGAGACGTTGGTCAAAGAAAGAAGAATGATCACGCCCGCACGGGGCAGCAAAGCCATGCTCATGCTTCCCATGCTGGGAAGCGGGGTTCAGCAGATCTTCGGCAAAGGAAAGTTCCGGGCATGGATAGCAGCGTGGCGTGGCACCAGGGATGTGGTCTATGCACGACAGGATCTTCAACCTTTAATGGAACAATTCGGAGTGGTGCTGGCCGCATGGCGTCTGGCAAGATCGCAGAAGTGCTCGCTGACTGAAGCTTTGACTCACGACATAGAATGGAACGGTGAACAACAATGAACAGAGCATTGGTTACAGGAGCTACGGGATGTCTGGGCAGGCATCTCGCGATACGACTTGCACAAGAGGGATGGGAAGTCACTGGCATGGGCCGACAGCCCAAAGTTGGGGCAGAACTTGAGTTGGCAGGAATCCGATTCCTGAATGGAGATATACGGGATGAGGCTGTCGTGAACGAAGCGTGTACGGGACAGGATGTGGTGTTTCACTGTGCAGCTCTATCCTCGCCATGGGGCCGTTATCGTGACTTTTATAGCAGTAATGTAGAAGGCACACAAAACCTCATTGATGTCTGCCTGCATCATGAGGTACAGCGATTCATACATGTCTCAACTCCAAGTATATATTTTAACTACATACCGCGATTTAACGTACATGAGAATGACCCGTTGCCATCCAAATCAGCCAATCATTATGCAGCCACGAAGCTTCTCGCTGAGCAGGTTGTAATGGAGGGGCATGCGAAGGGACTTCCGTCGATCATGATTCGACCGCGAGCGATCTTTGGTCCGTATGATCAGACGTTATTTCCCAGAATTGTCGCAGCAAACGCAAAATCGGGCGTGCCCATGATCGGTGGTGGACAGGCATTAATCGATCTGACATGTGTGGATAACGTGGTGGATGCCCTATTATTGTGCCGAGATGTTGATGCCACAGCACTCGGCAGAGCCTACAATATCTCCAATGGCGATCCGAGGGCGTTCAGTGAGTTGGTGAGCAGCCTGTTTGGCATGCTGGATATGCCCTTGCATCGTCGAAACATTCCTTATCGGATGGCATATGGTGTGGCAGCGTTGCTGGAGCGAGTTCATGGCTATATTCCTGCGTTGGGTGAGCCTGCGTTAACAAGGTATACAGTCGGCTCCTTATCCATCCCACAGACGTTGGATATTACGGATGCACAGGAGCAATTGGGATACATCCCTCGGGTGTCCATTGAAGAGGGATTGCAACAATTTGCAGACTGGTGGAGGGCTGAATCATGCTGACGACAACTCCGGTAAAACTATATTTGGGTGCGGCGGGTTACTGTACACATCCAGAGTTTCTGACGCTGCGTGGTGGTCGATGGAGCCCAGTACCTTTCCCGGCAGGATTTGCCTGCATCATTCATCCCGTACATGGACCGATCCTGCTGGATACGGGATATAGTTCCCGCTTTTTCGAGGAGACGGCTCATTTGCCTAACGCACTGTATCGTCATATTACACCAGTGGTCTATCGTGAGGAGGATAGTGCCGTTCATTTTCTGGCTGGGCTTGGACTGAAAGCTTCCGATATTCGGTATATCATCCTCTCTCATTTTCACGGCGATCACATCGCGGGTGTGCGAGATTTCCCGGAGGCACAATTCATCTATCTGCCAAGAGCCTATGATGCTGTGCGCTCACTTGGTCCGATTGCGGCTGTAAAAGCAGGCTTTCTTGCCGGGCTGTTACCCGAGAATTTTATGGCCAGATCATGGCCTGTTACGCGTCAGCCTGAGCGATGGACAAGAGCGGGGGAAGCTTTCCCTTTTGATGAGGTCTACGATATCTTTGGCGATGGCAGTCTGCTGGGGGTGGATGTATCCGGTCATGCAGAAGGCATGATGGGACTCCTGCTGCGTACGGAAGAACATGACTATTTTCTCTGCGCGGACGCGGTGTGGTCGAGTCGGGCTTTTCGTGAACAGCGCAGACCGAACATTCTTGCTGGAATCATTATGTCGGATCGACAGCAGTATGGACGGAACTTTGATCGACTGGTTCAGCTGCATCAGCAGTTTCCCCACATTCGGATTGTGCCGAGTCATTGTCGAGATGCACTGGACGCTTGGGGTGAAGGAGGGCCAGCACGATGAGTAATACCTTTCGTATTGTGGTTCATTATGCACTCGCACGTGGGCTGCGAACATGGAAGGCACGAGAACAACTGGAGCGCTGGCAAGAACGCCGGATTATTCGGCATGTTCATCAGATTCGTGCCCGATCTCCATTTTACGAGAAGTGGTGGGGGAGATTGGACGCATCCGACTGGAGAAGCTTTCCCTTGATTGACAAATCAATCATGATGGAGCACTTCGATACACTGAACACGGTGGGCATTACCAAGGACGAAGCGCTGGTTCTTGCGGGTGAAAGTGAAGAAACACGCGATTTCAAACCTTCCATTCAAGGTGTGACGGTTGGACTGTCTTCGGGGACGTCAGGGAATCGGGGGATATTTTTGGTGAGTGATCGGGAGCAGGATGCGTGGACGGGCACAGTGCTGGCTAAGTTGCTTCCTGGTGGACTGTGGAAACCTGCGAAGATTGCGTTTTTCCTGCGGGCCAACAGTAATCTGTATGAATCGGTGCAACGTGGCAAATTGCAGTTTGAGTACTTTGATCTGCTGGAGCGTGTGGAGACCTTGGTGAATCGGCTGGAAACCTACCAACCTACCGTGTGGGTGGCTCCTCCATCCATGCTGCGTCTGTTGGCGGATGCCTATGTGGCAGGCCACCTGACCGCTGTACCGGATAAAATCATCTCTGTTGCCGAGGTGCTGGACCCCCTGGATCGCAAGGTGTTGGAGCAGGTCTTCGGACAGACCGTTCATCAAGTCTATCAGTGTACGGAAGGATTTCTGGGTGCGACCTGTCGTTATGGCACACTGCATTTGAATGAAGATATCGTGCATATTGAAAAAGAGTTCATTGATCCCGCCACCCTGCGGTTCGTGCCCATTATTACGGACTTCTCCAGAACATCACAGCCGATCATCCGGTATCGGTTGAATGATATTCTGACCGAGGCGGCGCTGCCATGTGCCTGTGGTTCCCCGTTTACCGCCATTGAGCGGATTGAAGGCCGCTGTGATGACACGCTTTATTTTTCAAACATGCATACGGATGAGGCGGTACCGGTCTTTCCGGATTTCGTTACCCGTTCGGTCATTGCGGCTTCGCCGGATATTGAACATTATCGTGTGGTGCAGCAAGGAGACGGAACAATGGAAGTATCTCTTCGACTTGGCGGGAGCGCAGTGATGGAGCAGGTCGAGACGGATGTACGGGGTGAACTGATGAAGCTGGGAGAGCGTCTGGAATGTACCCTACCTGAGATCAGATTTGTTCCGTATACGTTTGAACCGGGACTTACGAAGCTGCGCAGGGTGGAGAGACGAGATAACGGAGTGGCGGATTAAGCAACAGGGGTCGTGCGGTATAGGTAGGAACGGAAGTAAGTAATTTACCGAGGAAAGAAGGACACACCGTGACAGCAGAGGAACACTTAACAAAGGACGGCCAGGGGCGCATTAACACGGGTCTTGGTGCAGTGAAGAAGACAAAGGAGAGAGCGAACGCTCCGGTGGCCTTAATTACGGGTACATCCAGTGGTTTTGGTATGCTCACCGCAATCACCCTTGCTAAGCAGGGGTATCTTGTTGTTGCTACAATGCGTGATCTGAGTCGAAGAGAAGAATTGGTGAAACTGGCTGAACAGGCGGGGTTAGCTGAACGTTTGCAATATGTGCAACTGGACGTGACCGATGCTGAATCCGTGCAGAAAGCTGTGCGGTCCGTACTTCATAATAATGGCCGAATCGACATGCTGGTGAACAATGCAGGATTTGCGGTGGGCGGGTTCATTGAGGAAGTATCGATGGAGGATTGGCGGCGCCAGATGGAAACGAATCTATTTGGATTAATCGCCGTGACACGTGCGGTCCTGCCTGTGATGCGTGAACAGAAGCAGGGGCTGATTATTAACTTGTCCAGTGTAAGTGGGTTGTCCGGTTTTCCAGGGTATGCGCCCTATGCTGCCTCCAAATTCGCTGTGGAAGGATTCACGGAAAGTTTGCGTCATGAGATATCTTCGTTCGGTGTTCGGGTGGTATTAGTTGAGCCTGGATCTTATCGCACGCCGATCTGGAATAAAGGTTTGGGTGAGATTCATCGGAGCGAGGACTCTCCGTATAAACATAAACTGGATGCGGTTCTTCGTTATTCCCAACATGCAAGCGAGACGGCACCTGATCCACAGGAGGTAGCTGATCTGATTGGCCGAATTGCACGGATGCGTGCACCAAGGCTTCGATATGCGCTGGGAAAAGGTTCGCGTGTGCTCATCATAGGCAAAGCCGTGCTACCCTGGAAGTGGCTGGAGCGGATTATCGCCCGTGGTTTAAAATAGAGATTAGGTAGGAGCCAAAATTGTACAGTTTGCGAATAGGAGGGGTTAGCCATATTCGAATTCATCGTCATTATTTTACTTCTTGCGATTGTGGGTCTGCTCTTTCATATCAATAGCAAGCTGCCAGCGCGTGACCGGGTGAAGGAAGCAATGGAACGTGATCGGAATCAGAAACATAATCAGGATGCTCCAAATTAAAACGCGGAGGTTACCAATGAAAATTGCATTCGTTTTGTTTGATGGACTGACTTTCCTTGATTTTGCAGGGTTTTATGATGTGATCAATCGGTTGAATTTCTTTGAACCAACCAAAGGAACGACGTGGGAAACCTGTGCCATGACAGATCAGGTTACGGATGAGTCTGGTTTAACGATGAAGGTGGATCGAGTGAAGCCTGACCTCTCGGAATATGATCTCGTGTTCATCCCCGGGGGCATGGGAACGCGCAAGCTTCGATATGACGAGGCATTTGTAGGTTGGCTGAGACAGGCTGCGTCTGTACCATTGAAGGTTTCGGTGTGCACAGGCTCTCTGCTGCTGGGTGCAGCTGGTTTTTTATCCGGCAAAAAAGCAACAACACATCCCCGTGCATATAATTTGCTTGAGCCGTATGTCACCGAGGTGATTCAGAAGCGGATTGTAAAAGATGGAAATGTAATTACGGCTGGTGGAGTAGCCACGTCCATTGACCTTGGGATTTATGTTGTTGGGTTGCTTGCAGGACAGGAAGCGGCAGCGAATGTAAAACTTCAGATCGATTATCCTTATGAGATGCAGGGAGTGGTCGAAGAATGAACGAAGGTCGAAAGCAAGAGACCTATATCATTCGCAATATTCAGCGGGATGAAGCAGACATCTACTGGCCTTTGCGACTGGAAGCACTGAAAACACATCCTGAAGCCTTTGGGGCTTCGTTTGAATTGTCCATTCAGATCCCTATGAATGAAGTGCAGGAACGCATACATAATGAGCCCGATGATTATATTCTAGGCGCATATACAACAGAAGGAACACTGGCGGGAATGATGGGTTTCAAAAGGGAACACGGCCTGAAGCTCAGGCACAAAGGCATGATCTGGGGCGTCTATGTTGCTCCGCCATATCGGGGAAGTGGGCTGGCTTCGCGTTTGCTCCGCGAGGTGCTGGATCGGGGAAGACATCTGGAAGGTATCAAGCAGATTAATCTGAGTGTAGTGACAACCAATGAATCAGCCCGACGTTTATACGAGCGATATGGATTTGAAGTTTATGGCATCGAGCGTAACGCGTTGGAAGTCCATGGCCGGGGATATGATGAGGCGCATATGAATTACTTTTATGCGGTGCACTCAACATTGGATGATGATATCACAACAGGAGGAGCCCTATGACAGATCAAGTTGAACTTGAGATCGATGGTATTTCCTTTGTCTTAAAAGAGTCTCATTCTTTTGATTGGTTACGGCCCATGGGTAAGATCTTTCGCGTATTCGATCAGCAGGATTCAGGGAACCTGAGCTTCGGGATTGTGCGAGAGGATGGAAAGAAATTGTTCGTTAAATATGCGGGAGCACATACAATTCATGCGAATCATACGGGAAGTCCCCCGGAAGCCATTCGTAATCTGAAATCATCTGTTTCCGTCTATAAAGATTTGGCACATGACACGTTGATTCGACTAACGGATCATTTTGCAACGGATGAGGGCTATGCCTGTGTCTTCGACTGGGTAGATGGGGAATGTCTGCATTCCCACTGGTATTTTCCGCCTCCAGCCAAGTATGAAGATCCGCGTTCACCTTATTATCGGTTCAGACAGCTTCCAGTGGAGACACGCATTCGGGCGATGGAACAGATTCTGGATTTTCATATCGAGGTGGAACGAAGAGGGTATGTGGCTGTTGATCTGTATGATGGCAGTCTGATCTATGATTTTGACAGAAACTTTATGAGAATTTGTGATATTGATCTGTATCGCAAGGGCTCTTTTACCAATACCATGGGGCGTATGTGGGGTTCTTCCCGCTTTATGTCTCCCGAAGAGTTTGAGCTAGGCGCACCCATAGATGTGGTTACCAATGTATTCAACATGGGGGCAATGGCGTTTGGGTTGCTTGGCGGGGAGAAAGATCGTTCCTATGCCAGATGGGATGCCGGAGAAGCGTTGTATCAGGTTGTGATGCGTGCAGTGAGCGCCGATCGGTCCGAGCGGTATGCAACGATTGCGGAACTCGGTGAGGCATGGAAAGAAGCTACCTTGTAAGGTCAATGAGTGAGTGGGCGGAATTTTCGCAAATATGCAAAATCCATTCGTATGTGTGTGTGAAATCCCGTATAATGGAAATTATTAAGGGGGTGCAGATGATGTGCAGATATGCCTTGTCAGGACCATATAAAGACATCTATGCATGTTTCATTTGTTTGGAGCGGCAGGAAGCTGGTAAAGGCAGTGAAGGCAAACGATTATTGCAAAGGTTAACTTCTTAGTTATGGTTCCAAAATCCAACCTGTCGTCTATGGAAATGTTGAAAATACAGGTGAGCACGTTGTATACAATCAATGAGCAGCAGCGTCTCATAAGCATTAACGAGCCAGGTGGTGGGCAAGCTCCAGCCATTTTTATCGGCATGACTTCTGCTGATTCACTGATCTATTACCATGAGCAGTTACCGCCGGATCTAATGGATGAGTTGGGGAAGGATTGCGAGCTTCCGTTGGATATTCCGAAACTGATTCGCAAGGTGGAAACCTTTGAGCCAGTTAACCGTGTGTGGATGGGACCCGCCTATGCTTTTCCTGAGATATCTCACGAGTGGAATCAGAAGGTTCAGTTGATTGGTCAGGAGCAGCGTTATTCGCTGGCAGAGCATTTCCCTGAATTAACAGACTACTTGTATGAAAAAAGCCCTGTTGCCGCTTATGTTATTGGGGATTCTGCTGTGGCAGTGTGCTGCTCCGCGAGGCTCTCCAATCATGGGGCGGAAGCGAGCCTATATACGGCACCCGGTTATAGAGGACATGGATATGCAGCGGAAACGGTAAAGTGCTGGCAGTATTATGTCAAGGAGCGTGGACGCATGCCAATCTACAGTACATCTTGGGATAATCTCGCTTCACAGCATGTTGCCCGTAAACTCGGATTAATCCAGTTCGGTGTGGATTTCAGTATCACAACTGTGGATTTGAGGAAGGGCTGTGATGTCTGATGATCCGCACTTTCGTACAAAAGGATCTGCAGTATGTCATTGAAGCGCATATCCGAATTTATCGAAACGAGTATAATTATGATCATAGCTTTGCTGAATTTATCACCCATGGCGCGCGTAGATTATATCAATCTGTGGGCTTTGAAGTGAAGGAAGTCCGCAAGCAGATGTTGTCAGGTCAGGGGCTTACCGAAGAACAATGGGAACTTGTTCTGTAGTTGGCCGAGGGCTTGAGCATGAAAGTCGAATCTGTTGCGTTAACTCGTTGTTGAAAGGAGTGGTACAGTGAATCGGAGAAGACTGATTCTGGGTTTGTTATCCGTATGCACAGCATTGACGGTAGCAGCATGTTCGATTCGGACAGAAGACCAAGCATTAACAGCATCGATTGAAAGCAACCTGCAGCAGATGGTTAGCGACCCTGTCCTCCTGACCAGCAGCAATCCGAATGATTATATTGCTGGTAACCGGGAGGCTTACGACGACATCTTGAATACGGGTGAGGAAGGATTGCATCTGCTGCTACAGCAGCTCGAATCCAGTCCGGATAATGGTCTTAAGGAATGGATCATGGCTCAGGCAAGTACTGAAATGCTCGGAGAGCTTAACCCTGTAGAGGCGTGGCATAGTGGCAAGGACTGGCTCAGACAGTATAAAATGAGCGTAGAATAATGGTTTATCTTCTCTATAGTACCTGACTTAGCGGAAGTAATGGAGGGGGCGGAATCGATTCTGAAGAAGCGATAGCGTTCGCCTTTGTTAGCGATCAGAAGAACGATCCGTAACCGGAATGGTTCCCGCAAGCCGTCAAGCACTGTAGTGTGTGATGAGCCGGAAGTACAAACCTCACCTCCAGTCAGCATGAGCAGCATTGAGAGGTTCTTGGAACCCGAAAGAATACATTATAGAGGTGAAATCCTTGAATAAGAAAATTGCTTTTTTTGATTCAGGCATCGGTGGTTTAACCGTTTTGCATAAGGCATTACAACAGTTTCCTGAAGAAAAATTTCTGTATTACGCGGATACCCTGCATGTCCCGTATGGAACCAAGTCTGCGGATGAGGTTAGAGGACATATTTTTGATTGTGTGGAAGCCATCGTTCAGGAGGATGTTCAAGCCATCGTGATTGCTTGTAATACAGCAACAAGTCTGGCTGTGAAGGATCTGCGCGCCAAGTATGATATCCCGATCATTGGCATGGAGCCTGCGGTGAAACCAGCCGTGGAGATGAATCGCAACAGTGGGAAGAGGGTGCTTGTATTTGCTACGGCCCTCACCTTGAGCCAAACCAAGTATAACGAACTGGTATCACGTGTTGATGATCACCACAGTGTGGATTCCATTGCGCTGCCGGAACTTGTGGAGTGGTGTGAACAGCTGGATTTTGAACCGGACAAAATCGCTGATTATTTCCGGTTGAAGCTGGCAGATCTCGATCTTCATGGGTATGGCACAGTGGTGCTTGGTTGCACGCATTATCCATTCTATACGTCCATTCTGCGCACGGTTCTGCCCGATCATATACAGATTATTGATGGCAGTACAGGCACGGTGAACCATCTGAAGCAGCGGCTTGGACTGGTGGCTCAACATGGAGACAGAACAGGGAAACAAGTCACTTTCCTCAGTTCATCAGGCCGACCGGAAGAGCAGGAGAAGATGTACAGTGCACTTCAATATCTTGAGATGAACTCTATGTAGGTTACACCATAGGAGGTAATAGCTATGCAGTCCATTTATCTTATCCGTCACGCCAAGGCCACAGGGCAGGAACCCCATGCAGAGCTTACAGATGAAGGGATCAGGCAGGCTGAAAAACTTGCCAATATCTTGGCTCATCACTCCATAACGTACATTGTCTCCAGTCCATGGGAAAGGGCCGTTCAGACGGCTATGCCACTGGGCATAGCAACGCTGCAACATATACATACGGATGAACGTCTCCAGGAGAGGATACTTAGCTCACTTGATCTGCCTAACTGGATAGATGTACTGAAACGTACATACGATGATGTGGATTGGGTGGAAGAAGGCGGGGAATCTTCGAGAAACGCGGCTGCAAGGGGTCTGGCACTACTGGAAGAGTTATGGAGCAGACCAGAACAGCACGGGGCCGTGGTTACACATGGAAACTTGTTATCACTGCTTATTCATGAGTATGAACCATCCTTTGGTTATGAAGAGTGGAGCAAACTTTCTAACCCGGATGTGTATGTGCTGGAGCGACAACGGTCAGATGCAGGGCTATCCACCATTCGAAGAATTTGGACAGATTAAACAGTAAAAGAGTGCTCCAGCGATATTATATCAGCGAGAACACTCTTTTCGTTTATCCACGGGGCATATTTACAATGCGGCAATCATGATCATAACCCATCCAGCCAAAAATGCGACTCCGCCAAGTGGGGTAATGGCTCCCAATCTGCGAACACCCGTTACACTTAAAACGTACAGGCTGCCAGAGAACAGGATGATTCCGGCGAACATCAGCCATCCGGCAAGCATGACGAGTGAAGAGGATTCAAGACGGTCTGCCAGCAGTCCGATCAGGATGATGCCAAGTCCGTGGATGAGGTGATATTGAACACCGGTTTCATAGATTTTGATCATGTCAGCTGATAATTTGCGCTTGAGCGCGTGTGCGCCAAAGGCACCCAAAGCAACAGCCAGGAACATCATAATACTGCCGAGTATAATCAGGGTTTGCAATGTGTTTTTCTCTCCTTTTAGGGGTAATTAGATATAACATCAAAGTGTACTGCACGAGTGTTGTCTACAGTTTGCGCAATTGAATCTGCCCAATGGAGTGATCGGCTTCCTTTTTCAGAATCAGTCTGGCACGTCCTTTGGTTGGCAAAATGTTTTCATGCAAGTTTTTGGCATTGATATCTTGCCAGATCTGATTGGCCGTACGCACGGTTTCTTCTTCATCAATATTGGCGAATCGTTGATGGAAAAAGGAATCCGTGTTCTGGAACGCTGTATTGCGGAGTAGCTTGAAACGCTCAACGTACCAGTGTCGTATATGCTCTTCTTCCGCATCAATGTAGATGGAAAAATCGAAGAAATCACTAACCAGCAAAGGCGTTTCCTTTTTGATCTGAAGTACATTGATACCTTCAATAATGAGAATATCCGGTTGACAGATCGGCTTCTCTTCCCCTTGAATGACATCGTAGGCGAGGTGAGAGTAGACGGGTGCTTTCACTTCGGGCTTGCCTGATTTCACATCACCCATGAACTGAATCAGGGATTTGATATCATAGCTTTCCGGGAATCCCTTGCGGTTCATGATGCCCTTCTCTTGCAGCACCGCATTGGGATATAAGAAACCGTCGGTTGTGACAAGGTCAACCTTCGGGCTATTCTTACCTCTGGCGAGCAGTGCCTGTAGCAAGCGGGCCGCTGTACTTTTGCCCACGGCAACACTACCCCCGATTCCAATGATGTAGGGGGTGGGTAGGGCTTCTTTTTTCATAAAGGAGGCCGTCAGTTGATTCAGCTCTCGTGAAACTCTTGCATATAGGTCAATAAAGTGGGTAAGAGGCAAATATATATCTTCGACTTCTTGAATCGATACCTCTTCATTCAATCCCTTTAACTGTTCTAATTCGGCTTCCGTCAGTGGAAGAGTGGTCTGATGTTCTTTAAGTTCAGCCCATTCCTTGCGGTTAAACTCGATGTAAGGAGAGTATAAATTCATGAGATCCCGCTTTCTGTATGTAATATAATTGTGGACACAACCTTTAGTGTATCAAATTTCAGGAAACTGACAACACCTTTACATTGTGCATTTCATAATGCCTTTCGTCAAAATGGAGCGAAAAACAACTTACTAGGAAAGTTTAACCCAATTTATGTTAAAGTCAACGTATACCATGCGGAAGGGTGACAGCACATGATCGTATATGAGAGAGAGCATGATTTTGTTTTGACCGCACAGCATGAGCATGGATTAGTAGCCGGAGAGATGGCTTCCCACTGGAAAAATGAATTATTAGCCGATGCTGCGCATCGGGATGAATTGATTCTAGCGGCCAAGGAACATGACCGTGGCTGGATTGAACTGGATTCGTCTCCGTTCTGGAATGATTACAGTCAATCGCCGTATTCGTTTCGTGACTTTCCATTGCGTCCGCGTTTTGTATTCTACCATAAAGGGATTGAAGAAGTTCGTGAGAAAAACCTCTACGCCGGATTATTGTGTAGCTTGATGTACACCGAGCTATTTCAGAAAAATCTGGGGGCCAATGCTCAGGATGATGATGACATCCGAGATTATCTGCAACAAGAACACGAACGTCAGCTGGATTGGGAGAAACAGCTTGGTGGTGATGCTGAAGCACTGAAACAGAGGCTGCAAAGTGATGTGGAGATCATGCTTTTCTGTGATCAGCTCAGTCTGTTTCTCTGTATGGAGGAACCGGGAACACCTGCTGCGCGTTATGATTTTTTTGCAGAAGGGCTCAGTTGTACGTTTGATGCCTGTTCCAGACAACCGATTCAGGCAGAGTGGTTATCCAATGAAAAAGTAGGCCTGTCGTTTTTCCCGTTTGATGAGGACTTTACGATCGTTTTGCCTTATAAATCGGTGCCAAAGGCAAGTATCCGCAAATTTGGTATGCAACAGGCTTATCGCCGGGCTGAATGGAAGGAACGCCGGGTGTTGATTACGGAATTGAACTGAGAACTGGAAACTCCAGGCTTGAGGAAAGAGCAGCATAGAATATCACAAAACAGGCGGGCTTCTGATGTACAGGTGTACAGGGCGTCCGCCTTTCGTATGCATATATATCATCATAGACTATACTGTGAGACCGGTGAAAATACCAATGAATCAGAGTGGGAATAAAGAAGGAAAACACAGGTTATTCCCAGAAATGTTAGTGTACAGCAGAGAAACGCACGTTAGCAGGAGGACGAATATGGATACTAGAATAGAGATATTAACGATGTGTATGGTATGGGACAAAATGAATGATCAGGTGTTGTTAATGAATCGGCCGGACCGCAAAGGATTTCCGGGATACATTGCTCCTGGGGGGAAGGTAGATTTTCCGGAGAGTATCGTGGATGGTGCCGTGCGGGAGGTTCTGGAGGAGACAGGGCTAGTAGTTAATGAGATTACGTATAAAGGGCTTGATGAGTTCTGTGATCCCGAACAAGGATTGCGGTACATGGTATTTAACTATTTGGCGACTTCATTCGAGGGTCGGTTATTGCAAGATCCGCCCGAAGGCGAACTGTTATGGGTGCCTATGAAGCGGGTTTTTGAGCTGCCTATGCAGGATTGGTTTGCTGAACGTTTCCCGCGTTTTTTCCAAAAAGGTACTTTTGAGCGCAGCGTGATCTGGGAGAAGTCATCCGGACGTACACTGCAAGAGACATTTATGGTGTATAGCGATTCGGTACTTGAACAGAGTGGGACCCGATAAGTTAAACCGTCAGAAGGAGGAAAAATCATGGGATACCAGCATGCCCTGCAAGGATACATTGCGGCGACGCTTGATGGGGAATGGAAATTAATCCATGAGCATTTAAGCTTGGGTTAGGATATAAAATAATGCCTCATAATGTATCATCCATATCTATATATTTATATCCAAATATTATGATATAATGAAGTTTACTATTTTTATAGGAGATGACTAGTCTGTGGGTAATAGTGTGTGATTAATAGCTTGAGTAAACTAGTTTGTTGAAATGAAGAATGATATATTTGTGGATTTGCCATACATAGGCTTCTGCAAACAGAACGTAAATGAATATTGTACGATGAAAAGGTGGAGATTGGCATGAAATTGTCGTTCCGGATTTTGGACTGGGAAGAAGAGAGACCGTACGAACTTTTATTGATGGCTGATCCTTCAAAAGCAATTGTAGATGAGTACCTGAGTCGGGGTGTTTGTTTTATTGCCGAGTATGAAGGAGAGATGGTTGGGGAGTTCGTATTGTTGAAGACTCGTCCAGAGACTGCGGAGATTGTTAATATTGCCGTACAGGAAGAACTGCAGGGACAAGGTGTAGGCAAACACATGATTAAGGAAGCGATGGAAGCTGCACGTAGATTGGGCTGCCGGATTCTCGAGATTGGGACAGGCAACTCTAGTTTTCATCAATTGAAGTTATACCAACGTTGCGGTTTTCGCATTATCGGGGTTGATCGTGACTTCTTTGTGAGGCACTATGAGGAAGAGATTATAGAGGATGGTATCCGCTGTGTGGATATGATCCGTATGGCCATAGATTTGGATGCTGTTACAGAGGATGGAAAGAAATAGGAAGTATTTGCTGGGGTGAAATATGCTGAATCCAAAGAAGCTGCTCGGATAATTTATGTCTGGGCCAGCTTTTTGCTGTGTGTCTCCTGAAGAAAACCCCAATTATTTGTTGAATGTGACGTCAAATGGTTAATGTTTAACTTGACGGTTTGTTTTTGAACATAATGGACCACAATTCAATTAAGGAGGTAAAATGGGAGATCGTATGCCTATTTTGTTATAATTAAGCGTTCGTTGTTCTACCCAAATTGACCGATTTATTCGATTCATCTAATTTATGCATCAATTGAACTAAAAATAGGAAATGCTCCTGAGCGTAAAAGTTTATAGAATAGAGAGTAGAACATGGACTTCACTTGAAGAAGAGGAGAAAGTGTAACCTTCGAACGGATCAGGACAGTATTCGACATCTGTGCGACGGTATATACAATCATTGTTTTACTTTGATTTTGAAAACGCAGACAAACCTTGACGGGAGCGTCGGACTAACGTTACTACCACCAACAGCACGATTATTGGACTTCATGAAAAATTTCGCTTAAAATGTTGAACGAACGCAAATTACGGCTTAGTCAATGATTTCCGTCAAAAACTTATGACTAAATCAAGACGGAGGGAACGTCGATGACGATCGTGGAAGGCAACAAGAAGCCCTGGGAAAGTTACTATGGCCCCAATATGGGATACGTACAGGAACAATATGAATTATTCACTCAAGACCCTGGTTCGGTTACACCGGCTTATCGTGAACTATTTGAACAATGGGGTGCACCGCCGATGTCTGGCAGGGATGCACGCACAACCTTGAATTCCGGCAACGCCCAATCGGCTTCCGGAAGCGTAGACATTCAACTATTACAGAAAGCGGTTACAGCGGGTAAACTGGTATGGAACATCCGTACCTATGGTCATCTTGCTGCAGATATAGATCCGCTTGGAATCAGTGAAGATACAGACACATCTTTGCTGGAACCTCAGCATTTTGAATTAAACGAAGAAGATCTGAAAGCTTTGCCTGCTTCCCTGATCTGGGAAGGTGCAGATGGACAGACAGCAACCGGATGGGATGCAATCCAACGCTTGCGTCAGATATACACTGGACCCATGGCCTACGAATTCAGTCATGTGCACGAAGTTCAAGAGCGTGAGTGGCTGAATCGTCGTGCGGAATCCCGGACATCACCGGCTCCACTTACGCCGAAAGAACGTAAGGCTTTGCTGGAACGTTTGGTTGAAGTTGAGCAATTTGAAGATTATCTTCACAAAACATTTGTTGGGCAGAAACGTTTCTCCATCGAAGGTAACGATGTGCTTGTGCCGATGCTGGATGAAGCTGTTCGCATCATGGCAGAAGCCGGATCAAGCCACATTCTGATGGGTATGGCCCACCGTGGACGGTTAAATGTGCTGGCTCATGTTTTGGGCAAACCGTACAGCAAAATTTTCTCTGAATTTCATCATGCTCCGAACAAAGATTTGGTTCCATCGGAAGGATCGACTGGAATCAACTACGGTTGGACGGGGGATGTCAAATATCATATGGGTGCCAACCGTTTTGTGAAAGACGGGGAAACTGTGCAGGCACGCCTTACTCTGGCGAATAACCCGAGCCATCTGGAATACGTTAATCCGGTTGTACAAGGGTTTGCACGTGCGGCTCAGGATGACCGTCGTGACCCAGGATATCCGAAGCAGGACGTGACTAAGGCAGCTACCATTTTGATGCATGGTGATGCAGCATTCCCTGGAGAAGGGATCGTTGCAGAGACGCTTAACTTCAAAGCTCTGCCAGGATATCAGAATGGTGGAACCATCCATATTATCGTCAACAATCGTCTGGGTTTCACTACAGATAGCAGTGATTCCCGTTCAACGTACTACGCAAGTGACCTTGCTAAAGGGTACGAAATTCCGATTGTACACGTGAATGCGGACAATCCGGATGCTTGTATTGCAGCCATTCGTATGGCAGCCGAGTATCGCAATCGTTTCAAAAAGGATTTCCTGATCGACTTGATCGGTTACCGTCGCTACGGCCATAACGAAACCGATGATCCAGAAACGACTCAACCTATCGTTTATGACAAGGTGAAAAACCATCCAACGGTAAGCCACTTGTATCAGGATCAGTTGAAAGAGGAATCGATTATCGATGATGCATCCATTACGAGCATTCGCGATGGAGTAACGAACAAATTAAAAGAAGCTTATGACCAGATGAAGAAAAATGAAGTACATGAATATTATCAGCGGAAAATCAGTGAGCCGGAAGCTGTTACGATTACTCCGACTGCGGTACCGCTGGAGAATCTGCGCAGCATTAATGCCGATCTGCTGAAATGGCCTGAGAACTTCAATGTGTATCCGAAGTTACAGCGGATTTTGCAACGCCGGAGCACTTCCCTGAACGAAGGGGAAAAAGTGGATTGGAGCCTTGCGGAGACACTCGCATTTGCAACCATTCTGGCAGATGGCAAGCCAATTCGGATTAGTGGACAGGATGCCGAGCGTGCTACATTCGCTCATCGGAATCTGGTGTTGCATGATTCGGAGAATGGAGCAAAGTTCTGCCCATTACATCACTTGCCACAGGCAAGAGCATCCTTTGCAATCTATAACAGTCCGTTGTCTGAAGAATCCGTTGTTGGATTCGAATACGGATATAACGTATATTCACCCGATACACTGGTCATCTGGGAAGCTCAATTCGGTGACTTTGCCAACTGTGCACAGGTTATCTTTGATCAGTTTGTATCAGCGGGTCGTGCCAAGTGGTCTCAGAAATCCAGTCTGGTCATGTTGCTTCCACATGCGAATGAGGGTCAGGGACCTGAGCATACAAGTGCTCGTCTTGAACGCTTCCTTCAGCTTTGTGCAGAAGACAACATGACGGTTGCCAACTTGTCGAGTGCTTCTCAGTACTTCCACTTGTTGCGTCGTCAAGCTTCCTTGACTGAAACGGAAGATGCTCGTCCACTTGTGATGATGTCACCGAAAAGTCTCATTCGGAATCCGCGTGTTGCTTCACCGGCAGTCGAATTCAGTGAAGGCAAGTTTGAGCTTGTGCTGGAGCAAGCCGGACTGGGTACACAGCCGGATCGCGTAGAGCGCATTATTTTGTGCAGTGGCAAGATTGCCATTGACTTGGAAGATGCTTTTGAAAAAGATAAAGCAGATTGGTCATGGCTTCACATCATTCGAGTGGAACAGCTATATCCGTTCCCGGCAGAAGAGATTAAACGCATACTCGCACGTTTCAGCAATGTAAAAGAACTGGTATGGGTACAGGAAGAAAACAAAAACATGGGTGCCTGGACATACATGGAGCCTCGTCTTCGTGAAGTTGCCCCGGAAGGCACAACCGTTAGATACGAAGGTCGCCCGGAACACGCAAGTCCTTCCAGCGGTTATCAGCTTGTGCATAGTATGGAACAGCAACAGATTATTACATCTGCGTTGAAACAAACGACGAAGAATAATATTCCACTGGGGAGGTAACAGCTGTGAGTGAAATTAAAGTACCTGCAATGGGTGAGTCAATAACTGAGGGAACTGTATCCAGATGGATGGTTAAAGAAGGGGATACCGTTAATCAGGGTGATGTGCTTCTTGAACTGGAAACGGATAAAGTAAATATTGAGATCAGCGCCGAAGAAAGTGGCGTGCTGGAGAAGATCATTCGTCAGGAAGGAGAGACGGTAGTGATCGGTGAAACGATCGGTACACTCTCAGCTGGTTCTGGAGGAGGAAGCGGTGCACCCGCTTCCGAACCAGCAGCTGAAGAGAAAAAGGCCGTTACTCCTGCACCTGAAGCTCCAACACCACCACCAGCACCTGTTGCGGCAGCACCGGAGTCATCCGATAGTGCCAAGACGGCTTCACCGTCTGCCCGTAAGCTTGCACGTGAACGTGGTATCGAACTGGATCAGGTTCAGAGCAAAGATCCGATTGGACGGGTATACCAGGATGATGTGAAGAGTCATAACAATCAGGCGCCTGCTCCTGCTGCTCCACCTGCGAGTAAAGCTCCAGCAGCACCAAGTGCTCCGGCAGCTGGAAATTCAACCTATACCAAACCAGTGGAGCGTCAGCGGATGTCTCGCCGTCGTGCAACCATTGCGAAACGTCTGGTAGAGGCTCAGCAGACAGCAGCCATGTTGACTACGTTTAATGAAGTTGATATGACTGCGATCATGGATGTACGTAAACGCCGTAAGGACAAGTTCAAAGAGAAACATGAAATTAACCTGGGCTTCATGTCCTTCTTCACCAAAGCGGTTGTGGGGGCTCTGAAAAAATTCCCTACAATTAACGCAGAGATTGATGGCGAAGATGTTGTACTCAAAAAGTATTATGATATCGGCATCGCCGTATCTGCGAAGGAAGGACTGGTTGTACCGGTTGTGCGTGATGCAGATCGTCTGGGCTTTGCCGAGATCGAGAAGAGCATTGCGGACCTGGCATCCAAAGCTCGTTCCAACACTTTGGCGTTATCTGATCTGCAAGGTGGAACGTTCACCATCACCAATGGTGGAACATTTGGTTCCTTGTTGTCTACGCCAATTCTGAATACACCTCAAGTGGGTATTCTGGGGATGCATAAGATCCAGCTTCGTCCAGTGGCGATTGATGCAGAACGGATGGAGAACCGTCCAATGATGTACATCGCGTTGTCCTACGATCATCGGATTATCGACGGTAGTGAAGCTGTTCGTTTCCTCGTGACCGTGAAAGAACTGCTTGAAGACCCGGAATCCCTGTTAATTGAAGGTTAATCCATAACGTTTGATTATAGCTATCATTCATATCGCTTAACAAGAAAACCCCTGAACTGGTGCGCAGCGTGAGCTGTACATCCGATTCTGGGGTTTCTTTTTGCTCTTGATATGTCTCCGACTCTATTATATAGAGTCAGCCGTCTCAGTACGGTTCAACGGACTAGGGTGTGTATTCGGGCCAGGGGTATTCCGCTCTAACCAGTTCACAACATGCTGAGCCACTTCTGTTCGGTTGATCTCATGCAGCATTTCATGGCGTCCATCCGGATACAGGCGATACTCAATATTCTCCAGCTGAAGCTTCTTATACTGAGAGACCAGATTAAGAACGCCTTTGCCATGAAGTCCGACAGGGTCCTTCTCACCTGAGAACAGGTAAACGGGTTTGTGTTTGGGTATGCGCTCCATATTGTGTGGAAGATGTACTTCAAGCAGCAATTTGAAGAAGTCGCGGAAAAAGCCTGCTGTACAGACTGCTCCGCACAGGGGATCATCAATGAATCGCTGAACCTCTTGTGAGTCCCGGGACAACCAATCAAATGGTGTCGTTGCAGGGCGGAAAGAGCGGTTAAATCCACCAAATACAATTGCGTTGAGCAGCATGCTGGGGTGGGTAGCACCCTGAATGCCGCACTGCAAGAAGGCCAACTTCTCTCCAAATCGGAGCAGACCGCGTCTGCCGTTTGTCCCGGATAAAATAAAGGCATGGTACTGCTCATGACCAGCGTACATGAGATGTTGTACCAAGAATGAGCCCATGCTATGTCCCATTAGAAACAGGGGCACCCCAGGATTCTCCTTGGTGGCTACTTCGCCCAAATTGATCATATCACTCGCCATCCAGCGGAAGGCATCGATACCAGCATTACCAAGCAACTTGGCATTCTCCACAGTTTTGCCATGACCCCGATGGTCATTGGCATAGACCGCATAGCCATTTTGGGTAAGAATGCTGGCAAATTCTGCGTATCGGGCTGCCGTCTCGCCCATGCCATGTGCAATTTGCACTACACCTTTAACGTTGCATTCCGGATCGGGAAGCCAGCGGTACACATGAATACGGGTACCTTCACTAGCGACCAAGGCAAAGGTAGATTCCTGCATCTCGTGTAATTCCTCCTTCACAGGTTACATATAAGCTTGATTTAGGGCAGATAAGAGCGAAGAACAGTGGTATTTCCATCTAATGTATAAGAACCCAGATTGGCTGGCAAGAGATAACATTGTCCAGCTTTCAATTCAATGTTGTCTGATTCAGCATGTGCCCACGAAAGTGTTCCTTCGCCTTCACAGACAACGAGAATCGTGAAGCTGTCAGGATTGGTGGAGAGTTCCCACCGTTCAGTCACAATCCCTTTTTCCACCACAAAATAAGGGCATTCCGCAAGCTTGAGCCATTCACCAGGAGTAGCGTTATTTGTTTTCATCGTTGAGGCACCTGCGCCCTCATAAGCGGTGACATTTAAGGAGTCTTCAACATGCAACTCACGTGGTTTGCCATCCAGCCCTGGACGATTGTAATCGTAAATTCGGTACGTCGTATCCGAGTTTTGCTGAATCTCAGCGACAACGACACCTGCACAGAGCGCATGTACTGTTCCGGCAGGGATAAAGAACGTATCACCAGCTTCTACAGGTACCTGACGAAGGGTATCCATCACCGTTCCGTTTTCCAATGCTTCTTTTAATGTTGCCCGATCAACGCCTTCATTCAAGCCATAGATGATGTGTGCGCCCGGTTTTGCATCGAGTACATACCACATTTCTGTTTTGCCAAGCTCGCCAGGAGGAAGTGCCTCATACTCGTCTGTTGGATGAACCTGCACGGACAGGTCATCGTTGCAGTCAAGCAGCTTAATCAGAAGGGGGAAACGGCCGCCTTTTTCGGAAACGCCTTTGGTTCCAAGCCATTCGGTGCCCAGTTGTTCACGAACTTCATCCAGACCCTTGCCAGCCAGTGCTCCATTTAATACCTTGGTTGTACCGTTTGGATGATCCGCAATCATCCATCCTTCTCCGATATGTCCTTCAGGGGGCGTAAGGCCGAATTGCTCCAGCGCACGACCGCCCCATACACGTTCTTTGAATTCAGGTTGGAATTGTAGTGGGTATGGCGTAGACATCAGTAATCTCTCCTCTAGTATATGAAATGGTGGATCGCTTTAATCAGTCATGGGCATGTAGTCGCCATGAGCAAACAAGTGAATACGTTTGCATATGTAGATGTAGAACACAGATCGCAGTAAGAAAAAGTCGTTAATAGCTCACCTTGCGATTGTGTCTAGTTTATTGTATTTGGTGAACAAAGGAAATTATTTTTTCTCGATTCCGATCAGAAAAGGAGAAGTTTCTCGCTGCAATTGGCGATACATCACAACCTGTGCCTGTTCCACCGGCAGGGCAGAGGACCATTCCAATACGGCTGCCGCTTCCTGTGCGCCTCCGTCATGACCGGGGTAGAGTACAACCGTAATGATTCCGCGAGGGCGTAATAAAGCGAGTGCAGCCTCGAGTGCAGCGATCGTGCTGTCAGTCTCGGTGATGATGGAGGAATCTGCACTTTCTGAAGGCAGGTACCCCAGATTAAACATAACTGCACCAACCGCACCAAGCCATGACTCAGGAACCGCTTCTGCCATTCGATCATGGCTTAGTTGCAGCATGGAGATGGAGCCAAGCTTGGCTTCATCGGTTTGTTTTCGAATCCGGGCCTGTGCCAGCGTGAGGGCTTCACTTTGAATATCGAATCCAATGACTTGACCACGCCTGCCTACTTGTTGTGCCAAAAATAGTGTGTCTGCTCCTGTACCAACCGTTGCATCTATGGCCAGATCACCTGGCTGCAGACGGGAAGCAATCCACTGATGTGCACAGCTGAGAACCGAAAGAAAGCCCATCTATGCTCGCCTCCAATACTTACCTTGCCATGAATCCCGCTCTCGCAGCTCACGATCAATGGAGTTCAACACTTCCCATTTGTTCATGGACCACATCGGTCCAATCAGCAGATCACGCGGTGCGTCACCTGTAAGACGGTGCACGATCATTTCCGGTGGAAGCATCTCCAGTGTATCTACGATCAGTTTGATGTACTCGTCCTGATCCAGAAAACGTAAAAGACCAGCTTCGTATTGCTTCACCATTGGTGTTTTGCGCATCAGATGCAGCAGGTGAATCTTGATTCCCTGTACATCCATATTGGCAACTGCCCGTCCAGTCTCCAGCATCATCTCATGTGTCTCTTGAGGCAGACCATATATGATATGTGTACACACTCGTATATTCCGTTTTCGCAGTTTCTCAACCGCTTCTTCGTAACACTTCGTGTCGTGCGCGCGATTAATCAATGTTGATGTGGAATCATGGATCGTTTGAAGGCCCATCTCAACCCACAGATAGGTGCGTTCGTTCAGTTCAGCCAAATAATCAACAACGTCATCTGGCAAACAATCCGGGCGAGTGGCGATGGACAAACCAACAACACCGGGTTGCTCAAGAATTTCTTCAAAATATTCGCGCAGCTCCTCAACCGGAGCATACGTATTCGTATAGGCTTGGAAATAGCCAATATAATGGGCTGTAGGCCACTTGAGGTGCTGTTTATCTCGAATTGTATTGAATTGGGTGACCAGATCTTCACGTCTGCTGCCAGCAAAATCGCCTGACCCACGCGCACTGCAGAAGGTGCAGCCACCTTTGGCAATGGAACCATCGCGGTTGGGACAGGTGAATCCAGCATCCAGCATCACTTTGAAAACCTTATTGTTAAATTGATCGCGCATCTCATAATTCCAGGTATGGAATCGTTTATCTCCCCGCAGGAGAGGGGACTGTAATGCAGGTGCATTCATCTTCAGGGTACTCCTTTGGCTGTCGAATTACCGTAATCATACGTGAACAAAAGAAGAAGCGCTATGCGATTTCCGTCATAGACGATGGATAGCGATTATAGGTGTCTTCATGAACTTTTATCATTGTATCAAAAAACGAAAAAAAAAGGGAATCGAAACGCAAAAATAGGCCGTAAAATCAAGGTTTTCTCCTTGCTATAGTTTACACCTTATGTTATATTTAAATCAGCGTCAGACACCATCTAATGGGTATTATTCATCATAGCATTTGAATCAACGTTGACGTCATGGACCATACTATACCGTGAGGTGATATGAATGAATTCCCAAGTTAAAAACAATGAATTGAATCATGTGTCTGTTGAATTGACGGCAGAAGAAGCACTGGCTTTAACAGGTGTTCGTTTTAATGGAAATCCGAAAGTGAAAGCGGCTGCAAGACAAAAAGTTCGCGATGCTTTCGAAAAGACATTTGATTTTTCACACCAAGATAAGGTAGACTATGAACTACTAAAGTAGTTGGACCCCAATTCCAAATAAATCGAAGAGGGAATCTTTGAGATTTGCCCAAAGTGGCAGATCCGAAGATTCCCTTTTCATTGCTCTTTACAATTTGCCAGTTCTTCGGCAAAATAAGTCTGAGACAAGTATGGGACAAACGGAGGAATAAAATGCGTTTACGTGGCAGAAAAGGGATAAGAGAAAATCTGGAGCAACAAGTTGATCTTGTTGTACTGGACCCTAAGCAACATAAAGGAAAATGGTCTGAACTGTTTGGCAATGATCACCCGATCTTCGTGGAATTTGGTATGGGTAAAGGTCAATTTATCAGCCAAATGAGTTATAAATATCCGGAATTTAATTTCATCGGTATTGATATGTATGATGAACTGGTGCGTCGTGCCAGTGAGAAAGCTCGTAATGCGTGGAGTCAGTCTGATGTGGAGACACCCCCTAACCTGAAGCTGGCGCTGGCGAATATCGAACAGATCGAAGAAGTTTTTGAACCGGAAGAACTGGAGCGTATTTATTTGAACTTCAGCGATCCTTGGCCAAAAGCAAAGCATGCACGTCGTCGTTTGACGCACCCGCGCTTCCTGAAGAAATACACGGAATTGCTTAATCCCAAAGGTCAGATTCATTTCAAAACCGATTCGGAAACGCTGTTTGATTTCTCACTCAACGCCATTGCCGACTTCGGCCTGCAAATGACCAATATTTCTTTGAATCTGCATCGTGATGGTTTGAATGAAGAACATGTGATGACGGAGTACGAGCAGAAATTCATGGGTAAAGGTATGAACATTCACCGGGTTGAAGTGATTGTGGGTGAAGAGGCCCTGCGTGAGTATCAGCAGACACGTCTGGACAAGTATAAAGTTCGTGAAGCTTCTGATGAGTCTGGTGAAGATCAGGAACAGGAATAAATCGAAATCTAACTTAAACTCATTAAAGAAGAGCGACACATGAGGTGAATGATTCATTCTCATAGGTCGCTCTTTTTTTGCATTAACAATCCATGTGCAATGCTCCATAAACTCAAGTCTGGGATGATTTCAAAAGTTTTCTGAATGAAATTCTTTGCGGCGATAATCGTTTGGTGTAACCCCATTGAACTTTTTGAACATGCGATAGAAGTATGAACTGTTGGTGAATCCGGTCCTCTCGGCAATGTCGGCAACGGAGTTTTCTGTCTCCACCAGCAGATGCTGGGCCTTGGCTATGCGGGTTTCGTTAATTACGTCCGTGAGCCCTTTCAGGGTGAGCTGTTTGTATAGCCTGCTTACATAGATGGGCGACATGCCCAACTCATCTGCGATAGAAGTTAGACATAGATTGGGGTCCGCATAGTCCCGCTCAATAATGCCATTGATTTTACGAATTAACTCTTCGTGCTTCAGTGTACGTTTCTCCTCGACTTTGGAACCAAGCTCATCAAACATCCGATAGAAGTGTTCATGTACTTCACTGATGTCTTCCGCGTCTTTGACAGGCAGCATCAGACCATCCGAGACTGAATCAAGCGTGAGTTGATTATTCTTCTTGAGGGTATTTCGTACATGGTTCAGTGTCATCGTCAGATGGGATAAAGCTAGCTGGAAGACGGTAAATGGATATGCGGCTGTCTCGCCGACGATGTCTGCATAGACGTGTTTGGCTTCTTCCGTCTTGCCTGTCATTAGATAATCGACAAGTTGTCTTTCCTTACCTGCTGGGAATGCGTACTCCTTGGCGTGATAAGCCATGATGTCAGAGGTATAGATCAGACAGCCCGGTCCCATGAACAAACGATGCAGTGAAGCTTCGGCTGATCTGGTGTAGGATGCAATACTGTCTTCCAATGAATCTTCTTCCGTGCCGATCGTACAGGAGATGGAGCATTTCAAATGGGTCATTACAGCTGCCTGCATCATACGTAGCAGCTCTTCGATCCGGTTATGAGCAGGTTGCCCAAGTTCATGGCTTTCCGCTTTTTCATTGAAGATGAGTGTGATCAGATCACCACCCATGTCCACAGCTTCCGCATTGTAGTGGAGATCGGCTGTCTCGGTGCAGATGTTCATCATGGCGTATTTTACAAGCTGGGTCTCATCACGATACGTTTCGCTAAATTCGGTAAAGTGGTCAATACGCAGCAATACCAGTCTGGATGCACGCTGAACATCAATGGAGGAACCATAGAACTTCATCCGTTCTTCCAGCATACCTCCAGTTACTGTTTCGCGGCCCTGTAGGGCCCCTCGTAGAAAATCCTGCCGTAACAAATGAAGACTGCCACGTCGCTCTGCTTCCATCACACGTAAACGAACAAGCACCTTATCAATAGGATGATATAGTTTTCGGGACACAAGGTAAGAGAGCAGTAACCCTGCGAAGAGAAGTCCAACACAAAACAGAACGGTATGTGTGCGCATACTCCGTATATCTGAGGTAATCAGATCATAAGGTGTTATTCTCACATAACGCCAACCCAGGTCATCGGGAGCGGTATAGGTGATGAGAGATTTTTCTCCGTCGACCTTCTCGGTAAAGTAAGCTGACTGCTCCGTATCCTGCATAATTGGCTTCATAAAAGCTTCGCTGGAGAGATTTTTCATCAATGCACGGTCGCCAAAGTCGGATAAAAGGTCTCCCTTCTCATCCACGATAAAGGTTTTGCCTGGTTGATCCACAGCATTCATATTGGGACTGAGCCAATCATCCTTGATATTAACGATGACAGCGTAGTTTAGTTTGGCATTGTCATTGATCGTGTCATAACAGAGATAGGTGTAGCTGTTAACCTCTGTCGCTTCGGTAGAACCGACCTGATATGTACGCGGGATGGGAACAAAAGGTTTATAGTCATGGAAGTTCTGGAGGATACTTTTAATCCCCTGATCGTCGATCTCCGAGATGGACTGCTGCCCATTGCGCACGTCGGAACTGATAAAGAATTCATTACTTTTGGAGTTATATACATAGATGGATTCAATAAAGGGAAGGGACATACGGTAGTTGTCGAGCTGCTCCATCGCCGATGTGATTTCATAGATATTTGGTTTGGAATAAAGCAGTAATGAAGAGATGGTGTAGTCCTGATAAATCTGATATGACAATGATTTTGCAGTCTCGGTCATTTTGGCCACTTCACGGCTGGTTTGAGTAAGACTGTTCATATCTGTACGATACACCTGGCGAAGAGCAATTCGATTATAGTTGACGTACAAAATAGAAGAAGCCACAAGTAAGGTAGCGACGGTACTGATAATAATGCCGATCAGAATCCGTGTGAAGACCTGCTGACTGTCCTCTGAACGTTTACGCATTCTGTTTCCCCCTCAAACCTCCTATTTTGGGTGAACCACATAGAATTTCATATACATACGTGAGGCTTCATAGTTGGATGAGCAGAAGAGCAAGAGTAACTTGAATTATATATTATGTATGCGTTTACATCAATGATGGACAGGCTGTTTTGCCTGTTTTCTCTACATAAAGTTCAACTTTCGCTGGATTGTTCACTAGGTGTAGCCTATGCACGATATCAACATTTGTGAACGGATGTGTGTGGATGTCTGTTCATTTCATGGTTCGTTCATTTTGTTCATAGTTCATTTCGCAGAATCGTTCATTTTCTGAAGGGAAGCTTCAGTATCCGTGAGTGAAGAGAGCATCTACAATAAAAAGAGAGCTCCACCACGTAGCACCGCAAGAAATTCGGGAGGGATCGAGCCATGCTCAAAGAATTGAACAAAAACAAAATCATGTTTCTGATGCTGTTGCCCACGCTGATCTTTTTTCTGATTAACTCGTATTTTCCGATGGTCGGCATCTATTATGCGTTCACCCGGTATGATTTTGAAGGCGGATTATTTGGCAGTCCATTTGTCGGTCTGGAGAACTTTAAGTTCCTATGGCAATCCGGAATGTTGCTCAAGCTCACAACCAATACCGTGGGTTACAATCTCGCCTTCATTATATTAGGAAACGGTCTGGCGATCTTCTGTGCGATCATGCTTAGCGAGATCCGGGGCAGGTTATTCAAAAAAATTACGCAATCCGTCATGTTCTTGCCGTATTTCATCTCATTTGTACTATTAAGTGTAATCGCTTACAACATGTTTAACTACGAGTCGGGTTTTGTGAACACGGTGCTCAAACGTTTTGAGGCCGGCCCGGTCGACATTTATAACACACCCTGGATCTGGGTATTCCTGATCATCATCTTTTACCTATGGAAAAATCTTGGATACAGCATGGTCATCTATCTGGCCGCCATAACGGGTATCAGTGATGAGTATTATGAGGCTGCCCGAATCGACGGGGCCAATATATTTCAGCGGATCTGGTACATTACAGTACCGATGCTGAAGCCAACCTTTGTCATCCTGCTGTTGTTCTCACTCGGCAGCATTATGAAGGGGCAGTTTGACCTGTTCTATCAACTGATCGGCAACAACGGGGTGTTGTACAACGCTACAGATATTATTGATACGTATGTGTATCGTTCACTGAAAGTAACGTTTGATATCGGGATGGCAACGGCAGCTGGTCTGTATCAGTCCTTGTTTGGATTCATTTTGATCATGACCGTCAACTATATTATCCGCAAAGTAAATGAGGACTACGCCTTGTTCTAGAACGCCCGCAGGGCAGGAGGGAGAACGATCATGAACACGCCAATGAATACTCACACTCGTACGAATACTCGTCTCAGAGATTCGGAATTCACTTTCATGTTTCAACTGATTTCCTACAGCTTCATCATCATTTTATCAATCATGTGCTTGCTACCGTTTCTGCTGATTTTATCCGGTTCATTCAGCAGCAACGAGTCCATTGTGAGGGATGGTTATCACCTCTTTCCAACGGACTTTTCCCTGGAAGGTTACAAAATGGTTTTTACATTCCCTACAAAGGTACTCAAGGCTTATGGGGTAACGGTCTTTACAACGGTGGTGGGGACTACGCTTGGGCTGTTCCTCATCACGATGGCCGGATTTGTGCTCCAGCGTAAGGATTTTAAATATCGGAACACGTTCTCGTTTTTTATCTACTTCACAACCCTGTTTGGTGGGGGACTTGTGCCTTGGTACATTATGTTGGCGAACTACTTCAATCTCACAGATACGTACACCGTACTGATTTTCCCGGGGTTGATGACGCCATTCCTCATTATCCTGATGAAAAACTTCATTCGCTCGGCAGTGCCGGATGAATTGATTGAGTCCGCCAAAATTGATGGAGCGAATGACTTCCGCATCTATTTCAGCATTGTGTTGAAACTGGCGATGCCTGGTATCGCCACCGTAGGTCTGTTCTTGGCACTCGGTTACTGGAATGACTGGTTTACCTCATCCCTCTTCATTAACAACCCGGATATGTACCAACTGCAATTTTATCTCTACAACACGATGAACACGATCACATTCATTGACCAGATGGCGATTGGCACAGGGATCACACTCAGTCAGGATGTGCCTACCGAATCAACCAAGATGGCAATGGCCATCGTTGTAACGGGACCGATTTTGTTCCTGTATCCGTTTGTACAACGTTATTTTGTTAAAGGACTCACCATTGGTGCAGTGAAAGGTTAGAACGTGAACACGCTGTGGGTGTCAGGCCATTGACATCATTTCCGGTCTGAAACATGGCGAGTCTGCGCTAACATATAAAGGTTCACCACAAAAAGGGAGGATGCATATGCGTAACAAAACAATTCGGCACCTGTCTCTGGTACTTGCCCTGATGTTGTTCGCCGGGGTACTTGCCGCATGTAATAACGGTTCGGGGGGATCGACGCAAGGAAGCGAGCAGGGAGGAACATCCGAGAACAAAGGCGAGAAAGTCACGCTTCAATTTTACATGCTTGGGGATGCTCCGAAAGATCTACCTGTTATTGAATCCGAGATCAATAAGCTGGCGGAGGCTGATCTGAACGTCAATGTGAAATTCAACTACACCTCATGGACCGACTGGGATCAAAAATATAAACTGTTGCTGTCTTCCGGGCAGCCGATCGATCTGATCTTCACAGCGGATTGGACATTCTACCAGTCCTATGCCAAGAAGGGTGCGTTCCTGCCACTGGATGAAATGCTGCCTACAGCAGCGCCGGCGCTGAAAGCTCATGTACCTGATGACATGTGGAATGCTGTCAAAATCAATGACAAAATCTATACTGTTCCATCAACTTGGATTGAGTATGTAACCGAGGGGATTGCGTACCGTGAGGACTTGCGCGAGAAGTACAATCTTCCGAAACCGGAATCCTTGGAGACGCTCGAAGCATATCTGGAGGGCATCAAAGCCAACGAACCCAATATGATTCCGATTGCCGATAGCAATGCCAACCATACCCATGGTATTCGTCAATTAACATCCAAGCTGGTTAATACAGCAGGTCAACTTCCATATGGACTGGATATTATGTATGACTCACCATCGACCGTGACGTCCTACTGGGGATCCGCGCAACACCTGGAAGACCTGAAAACATACAAACGCTGGATGGATAAAGGCTTTTTCCCGAAAAACGTACTGAATGTAAAGGATACTTCCAACTCATTGCTGCAAAATGGAAAAGCGGCTGTTGTTCTGTCCGGGGAGAACCCGAACAAATTTAATGCAGATGTCATCAAGGTGCAGTCTACTCATCCAGATTGGAAACTGGCTTATTTCCCGTACCCGAATGCGAAAGGGTTTGCACAACCGGTTCACCCGATCCACAATGGTTTTGCGATTCCGCGTAGCAGTAAAAACCCGGAAAAAGCATTGGCATTTTATGAGAAACTGGTGACAGACAAACGATATAACTGGTTGACTGAATACGGCGTTGAAGGCAAAAACTTCGAGGTAGATAATGGATACTACAAGATGGTAGGCGATGCACAAACAAATGGCTTCCCGCGTGAGGGCATGAATGGTTGGGCATGGCGTAACCCAGAATTCATGCTCTATGACAAAACCTTTGATGACGTGCTGACCATGTTTGAAGATCTCGACAAAATCAAGAAGCCGGATATTTATACCGGATTTGCTGAAGACTGGACACCGTACCAAGCCGAGAAGGCTGCATTGGAACAAGTAGAAAAACAATATCTGTATCCGCTTAATGTAGGTTTGGTGGCAGACGTAGAGGCTGGATTGAACACATTTATGGAGAAGGCTAAACAAGCAGGGTTGGAAAAAATTCAGGCAGAATACACCAAGCAGTGGCAGGAGTACTTGAAGTCAACAGGCATTCAATAGTTTGTACTTTCCTTCATAAAGAAAAGGTGCCTTCAATTCCGAAGGCACCTTTTCAATGTGGTTGCAGGCTTGTTTGAAGTCGTTGGTTAGAGGCGTGATTGGACGAAGAATACGGGAAGCGACATCCTATTGGGATAAATTCATAAACGGGCCTCTTCTACGGATGAAGGACGAACGTCCTCAAGCAGATCGATAATACTTTGAGCGCTCTGCATTGGATGAACCTTGGCGATTTCCGCCAGATGACGTTTGCGTTTACGTACAACATCCGGGTAGTGATGCAACAGCTTGTTCATCCATTTAACCACTACGTCGGGCGAAGTTATGGGTTCTCCCAACCCTCTTGCCGTAAAATAATGGACGTTTTCTTCTTCCTGACCAGGTATAGGGTTGTGGAACAACATGGGAATTCCTTTGGCCAAGCCTTCACTGCATGTCATTCCCCCAGGTTTGGTAATCAGAAGGTCGGATACTTCCATTAATTTGTCCACTTCGTTGGTGTATCCCATAATGTGAATGTTTTCTTTGCGATACATGGGGTTCTGTTCCATGCTGATCCGTGTTTTATCGTTGCGACCGAGACAAAAAATGATTTGAATATCTTCATGCCAGCGTGTCAGCAGCGGATGGACCAGCTTGTCGCTGAGCATTCCCCAACCGCCGCCCATCACCAGTACAGTAGGCATGTTCTTGAGGTTAAATCTGCTTCGGATCTCTTCTCGCCCGGGATGCTCCCAGAAATTTGGATGCACCGGAATGCCCGTGACTCGAATGTTGTCTGCAGGTACGCCTCGTAGCATTAGTTTGGACTTAACCTCATCTGAAGAAACTAGATAAAGGTCTACTTCGCGGTTAATCCACGTCCCATGTGCATCATAGTCGGTGATGACTGTGCATAGAGGAACCTGTACACCCAGACGCTTCAGTCTGGATATGACAGCACTTGGAATCGGATGTGTACAGACGATCGCATCGGGACGTAACTGGCGCACAACGCTGCGTGTATGTGTATAGAACAGCTTATGCAGCGCCAGTGTTGTCAGCCTGTTCAATGATTTTTTATATTGGTGTCTGTATACGTATCCGAAAAGTTTGGGTTGGTTGGTAACCGTTTTTTTGTATGCTGTTATAATCAGAGGTGCAACCTTTGGATTTAAGAAACTTCCCAGTTCAAGCACTTTTGTCTGCACGTCTGGCGAGAGCTTTCGCAAATTGCTGGACAGTGCATAGGCGGCTTGAGTATGACCCGTACCAAAGCCTTCAGATAATAGTAATACTCTTTTTTTCTCCACGCTTGCTTCACCTGTTCCTGCTAGGTTTTTCTGAGTCTAACATATCGGCTTTAAGACCAGAATGCAACTGTTGCAAGTGCGACTAAAGTACCTATTGTGGCACCCGCCAGAACATCGGAAGGATAGTGTAACCCCAGATAAATTCGAGAGAATCCGACAATAAGGGCTACAGGCAACAATATTAGCAATAAGATCGGATCAGTGGTCATAAAGGGAACTGTGACCGAAAAAATGGCAGTTGTGTGCCCTGAAGGAAACGAGTGATCCGTCAGGGGATTACGGAACGTAATTGTATCCGGCAAGGCCAGATAAGGTCGAATGCGGGGATACAATTTTTTCGCGATAGCTACAGGGATATGGCTGACCGCAAGGGCGATACATGCCTGGAGTCCTGTTGTGCTCCATGGAGCTGGAGCAAGCAGCCAGATTAACAACGATATTGCAATAGATGAAGTTGCTCCACCCAGATGGGTGAAATAATACAGCCAAAAATTCATAAAACGATTATGAAGTCGGCCGTTGATCCACATAAAAACATTTCGATCATAATCTTGAAACTTTAAGAATAAACGGCTCATATTGGCCTCCTGCCAGTCAGGCCGCCCGTAATGGCGGCATTATTTCCGGTGATTTTCTGCATCCGGTTTCGTCCTGATTAGTATATAACCGTTTTTCATGAACTTGAGGTTATTTCAGGTATATGTTTATCATATTTTTAAATGTTGTCCTTTTCAAGAAGAACCCATGTAAAGAACGTGAAATTCATGTTAAAGAGTGGATATATACCCATCTTAACTTTTTGACTTGGGTCAGCCAAAAAAGATACAATGATTCAACATGGCTGAAATGAGGTAAAAAAATGTGAGTTCTGTTTCAAACTTTTTGAGGTCTGTTTGCGTTATTTGTTATAGAGCCTCTGACGAAGAATAACATGCTGATGAAAAAAGCAGGGACTTTAGAAATAAAAATCAAGTAAACGGCTGAAAATAAGATATAACAGGCATGAATGCGAGGTTGTGGTATCACGAAGTGTCTATTCAGCGTTTAAAGATCACATTTCTGCTTCAGAAAGTGGAATTGGGGTTTTGACAAATGACTGAAAAGGATACAGAATCGATAAAGCAGCCAACTGATAGCAACCAAGCTTTGAAACATTGCCTGATATAATCACGTAGTACACAAAAGAACAGGGTCATATTCTGCAGATCAAAAAAAAATAAATTGCAGAATCAGGAAGAGAAATGCTTGAGTAAACTGGGTTTTGAAAAAAAGGGGGTAACAGAGAACGATGTTGGACGCTATATTCGTCACGATGCAGGTCATTCTGGCACTGCTAGCCGTGTACCAATTCACGTTTTCGCTGTTCGGTCTGATTAAGAAAAAGAAAAAGAAACATTATCCGGCGACAAAATCATTCGCTGTACTCGTCGCAGCACACAATGAGGAACAAGTCATTGGTGCCTTGATGGAGAACTTGAAACAACTTGATTATCCGGAAGATCTGTACGATGTGTTTGTCATCTGTGACAACTGTACGGATGGAACGGCTCAAATTGTCAGAGAGCATGGATTAAACGCATGTGTACGTACCAATGCCGATTTAAGAGGTAAAGGGTATGCCATCGAATGGATGCTTAAGTACCTGTGGAAATTGCCGCGTCAGTATGACGCAGTTGTTATGTTTGACGCGGATAACCTGGTTGACCGTAACTTCTTGCTTGAGATGAATGATGACTTGAACAATGGTTCGCGTGTTATCCAAGGATACATTGATACGAAAAATCCGGAGGATTCCTGGATTACTGCAGCTTACGGTGTATCTTACTGGTACATCAACCGTCTGTGGCAGTTGTCTCGTCATAACTTGAATATGGCGAATTTCCTCGGAGGAACCGGAATGTGCTTCGAGACCAACCTGTTGAAGGAAATTGGTTGGGGTGCAACAAGTCTGGTTGAAGATCTGGAGTTTACGATGCGCAGTGTGCAACGTAATGTGTATCCTGTTTTCAACTATGACGCCAAAGTATTTGATGAGAAGCCATTGACATTCAAAGCTTCAGCGAGACAACGTCTGCGCTGGATGCAAGGTCACTTTACAGTTGCGCGTAGATACTTCTTCCCGCTGCTCTGGCAGTCCATTAAGGAAAGAAGCCTGGTGAAATTCGACCTTGCTATCTATGGAGCCAATGTCTATGTGGTATTGCTTACGTTCCTGATGACGGCTGTGATGTGGGTAGACATGGCTATATTCAGCGGTCCGCACATTGCTAATATTTATGGATACTTCCCGTTATGGGTTGGGTTCGTGGCTATTGGTTTGAACATTCTGACGTTCCTACTGTCCATGGCGCTGGAGAAGGTTACCTTTGCCAAAGTTTATCTATATCTGATTTTGTTCCCGATCTACCTGCTGTCTTGGTACCCGATTACGTTCTACGCTTTCTTTACGCAGAACAACAAACAGTGGAGCCACACTCAACATACACGTGTTGTACGGTTGGATGAGGTGCAGAGCAAACAAGGGTAAGGAACATGCATATGAGACTTTGTCGACATCTGATATAACAAATGTATAATTTACAAAAAAAAGTTGTGAAGATGTTGACAATATGTTTTGTGGATGATATAGTATTTGAGTGCCTTAAAACGAATAGCAATGGAATCACAAGCAGAAGTCCGACTTCTCACCTGATCAACAAACATGTTGGCTGGTCAACGATCCCAATAATTTATGAAGTGTATACTCATGAAGAATTGTGTTGATTACAGGGATGTCGGTAGCTTGACCGGCATCCCTTTTATTTTTGTTTAACTGGATATTCAAAATGACCTGGAGGTGGACGATTATTAGTAAAGATCACATGATTAATGATGAGATTCGGGCGAAGGAAGTACGCCTTGTCGGAGCTGAAGGAGAACAAATTGGGATTACGCCCATTCGCGAAGCACTGCAAATGGCGATTGACCTGAATTTGGATCTGGTCAATGTGGCACCACAGGCTAAACCGCCGGTGTGTCGTATTATGGACTATGGCAAATTCCGCTATGAGCAACAAAAGAAAGATAAAGAAGCCCGTAAGAACCAGAAAATTGTTGATATTAAAGAAGTATGGTTCCGTTCCAATATTGAGGAGCACGATTATCAAACGAAGCTTCGTAATGTAGTTAAGTTTTTGAACGAAGGCGACAAAGTGAAATGTTCTGTTCGTTATCGCGGACGTGAAATTGCACATGCCGCGATTGGTCAACGGATTTTGGAGCGCGTTAAGGTAGAAGTTGCAGAACTTTGTACTGTTGAACGTCAACCGAAATTGGAAGGCCGCAGTATGATCATGATTTTGGCTCCTAAAGCCTGATAACATTGGAGGAGGAAACACAAAATGCCTAAAATGAAAACACACAGCAGTTTGAAAGGACGCTTCAAAATTACCGGTTCCGGTAAGGTCCTTCGTTACAAAGCTCACAAAAACCACTTGCTTTCCCACAAATCCAAACGTGCTAAGCGCGTTCTGAACGGTAACCCAGTTATGGCTGCCGGGGATGTTAGACGTTTGAAACAAGGCTTGGCTAACTTGAAAGGCTAATTCTAATTAGTACATTCCGTATGGGGGATCGGCTACGGCCGTACACATACCACGGATACATTTATATTTATTTGGGAGGTTCTTTAATATGGCAAGAGTAAAAGGCGGTTTTGTAGTACGTCGTCGTCATAAAAAGGTTTTGAAACTGGCAAGAGGTTATTTCGGTTCCAAACACCGTATTTTTAAAACAGCTAACGAGCAAGTAATGAAATCCCTGGTATACGCATACCGTGACCGTCGCAACACGAAACGTAACTTCCGCAGACTGTGGATCGTTCGTATCAATGCTGCAGCACGTATGAATGGTTTGTCTTACAACAAACTGATCCATGGTTTGAAACTTGCTGGAGTAGACATGAACCGCAAAATGTTGGCTGATCTGGCCGTTAACGACATCAATGCGTTCAACTCTTTGGCTACTGTAGCTAAAGGCAAAATCAACGCTTAAATTGTATGATACAAGCCGCCGTACCTATATGGCGGCTTTTTTTACGGCTTGGGAAGAAATTCGAGGATGAATCTCTGAATGAGTAGAGCGAATAGGCTGTAGTCTGGAAGGGAACAATGAAATCAGATAACTGGTGAATAACGGTCCATGGGAATACATAAAATACGAACGGTGAAATAATACAAATAAAAACAGGTAAATCCCTCTCATCACTAAAGTTCACGATATGTTTTTGTTATGTAACATCACATCGTTGTAACGTTAGTGTGTTAAAACGCTAAATTATTAAGCGTTTTCAATAAAAAAAGAACAAAAATATGTGATATTTGGTGATGAAACATCTGGATTTTAACACTGGTTGATTGTATAATCACCTCTAGTAGGCTAGTCCTAGATTTTTCTCTCCATGTCATAATGTTCGGTTTTTCGACAGATGATAGGATGCTTCAAGGGTGAGAATGCGCTTTTAATGTCGAAGAAACCATACATTCTGCATAAAAGTCATTCCTGCTATCTGTTAACCGTTCAATTGTAGGCTGGATTGGAATGAGGGATATATCATTAAGGGGGAAAAAGAGAAATGAAAAAGATGCTCAGCTTGTCTTTGGTAATGTTGCTGGCGGTATCTGTTATGCTCGCAGGTTGCGGTAGCAAACCGAAAGAAGAAACAAATGCCGGAGGAGATACAGGTGGCACACCCACTGAAGCGAAATCCGACCTCAAAATCGGTATGGTTACTGACGTAGGTGGAGTTAATGACAAATCCTTTAACCAATCCGCTTGGGAAGCTCTGCAAGCGACTGAAACAGAAACAGGTACTGCTGTTAAATACCTGCAAAGTAAATCCGATGAAGAGTACATTCCTAACCTGAACGAATTCGTTAAAGGTGGATATGATCTGACTTGGGGTATCGGTTTCCAATTGGCTGATGCAATCAAAACTGTAGCTGAGCAAAACCCTGATGCTAAACTTGCGATCATCGACAGTGTTGTTGATGCGCCTAACGTTAAATCCGTAACATTTGCTGAAGAAGAAGGATCTTACCTGGTTGGTGTTGTGGCTGGTCTGACAACAAAATCCAACAAAATTGGTTTTGTAGGCGGTATGGAAAGCCCACTGATCAAAAAGTTTGAAGTAGGATTCAGAGAAGGCGTTAAAGCAGTTAACCCTGATGCTCAATTCATTTCTAACTACACAGGTGCATTTGATAAACCTGACCTGGGTAAAGCAGCAGCAGCAACACTTTACAATGAAGGCGTAGATATTATCTTCCACGCTTCTGGCGCAACAGGTAACGGTGTGTTTAACGAAGCAAGTGCTCGTAAGAAACAAGGTCAAGATGTATGGGTTATCGGTGTTGACAAAGACCAATCTCTTGAGTTTGGTGATGAGATCACTTTGACTTCCATGATCAAAAAAGTTGACGAAGCAGTTAAGCGCGTTAACAAAGAAGTAGTTGATGGTACATTCGCTGGCGGTTCCGAGAACCTGACTTTGAAAGAAAACGGCGTAGGTATTGCTGATACCTCTACTGCCAATGTATCTGCTGATACACTTGCAAAAGTGGAAGAGTACAAAGAAAAAATCATCAGCGGCGAAATCAAAGTTCCTACGGAGTAATTTTGATCTTAGTCGCAAATGAATAATCATTGGGGCCGGTCTTGACCGGCCTTATGATTGCAAGAACAGGAACATTTGATCAAGTCATCATAACAATTGTACAAGGTCACTGTGCACCAACGCTCCGGTAGGAGCTTTTCTTAAGATAATGGAATTGATATGTTTTTAATGAGCTGAGCCATTCGATTATCGCAAGAAAAACTTCAGCTAAGCGCGGTCTGTCTTCTTTGAAAGTACGTCGATAGACGTTTTTTTTACGTTTGCGGAACCACACTATATCAGTTATAAGGGTGATTACATGGGTGCAGCAACCCCCGTCGTTGAGTTAAAACAAATTACGAAGCGTTTCCCAGGCATTGTTGCCAACGACGCCATCAGCCTTCAGCTTCGTAAAGGCGAGATCCATGCGCTACTGGGCGAAAACGGCGCTGGTAAGTCAACGTTGATGAATATTGTATTTGGTCTCTATCAGCCAGATGAAGGTTCCATTGAAGTGAATGGCAAGCCTGTCATCATCGACAGCCCTAACCGAGCAATCGATCTTGGCATAGGCATGGTGCATCAGCATTTTAAACTTGTACAGCCGTTCACGGTAACAGAGAACATTATTTTGGGATCTGAACCAACGAAGGGTCTCAATATTAACTATAAAAAAGCAGCCGCTGAAGTTCAGAGTCTTTCCGAACAGTATGGACTTAAGGTGAATCCTCATGCCAAAATTCATGATATTTCTGTCGGAATGCAGCAACGTGTAGAGATTGTTAAAACGTTGTATCGCGGTGCAGACATTCTGATTTTTGACGAGCCTACAGCCGTATTGACTCCTCAAGAGATCAAAGAACTGATGATCATCATGAAGAGGCTTGTAGCTGAAGGAAAGTCCATTATTTTGATCACGCACAAACTAAAAGAAATCATGGAAATCTCCGATACGGTAACGATTATCCGTCGGGGTAAAGTGATTGATTCGGTCAAAACTTCGGAAACGAATCCGAATGAGCTGGCAGAGAAAATGGTGGGGCGGAATGTCACATTCAAAGTGGACAAAAAACCGGCTACACCCGGAGCCAATGTGCTCGAAGTCAGTAAATTAACGGCCAAGAATAAAGAAGGTATTTCGGTTCTGAACCAACTTAACCTGAACGTACGTGCAGGAGAGATTGTCGGAATCGCAGGCGTGGATGGTAACGGTCAAAGTGAACTGATCGAAGCTCTTACCGGACTTCGTAAAGTAGAGAGCGGTTCGATTCTTTTGGAGGGCAAGGAGCTGTCCAATCATTCTCCGCGCCATATCTCGGAGTCGGGTGTAGCCCACATTCCGGAAGATCGACATAAACACGGACTTGTACTTGATTTTTCAGTGAGTGAAAATATCGTTCTGGAATCGTATTATAAAGCACCATACACCCGTAAAGGGTTCCTTAACTTCGATGCCATCAAACAGCAGGCGAAGCGGCTTGTTGAGGCATTTGACGTGCGTACACCAAGTATCGAGACCAAAGCTCGGTCCTTGTCCGGAGGAAACCAGCAAAAGGCCATTATCGCCCGTGAGGTAGATAAAAACCCTGAACTGCTTATCGCTGCGCAACCAACACGTGGTTTGGATGTAGGGGCTATTGAGTTCGTGCAAAAGCAACTGATTGCACAGCGCGATCAAGGGAAGGCTGTTCTGCTGATTTCATTTGAGCTTGATGAGATTATCAATGTATCTGACCGAATTGCTGTTATTTATGAAGGACAGATCGTTGGCGAGGTGCTGCCGGAAGAAACCAATGACAGGGAGCTCGGCTTGATGATGGCGGGCAGCACCCAAAAGAGAGGTACTGCGCATGAATAACGTATTGAAATGGTTTACCCGAGATTCATTTATTTTGCCTGTAGTAGCTATTATTATGGGTCTTATTCTCGGTGGAGTTGTCATGCTGATTGGTGGCTACAATCCAATTGAAGCCTATGGTGCATTGTTCACCAAGGTATTTGGCGACATGTACAACTTTGGTGAAGCAGTACGGGAAATGACACCACTAATTATGACTGGACTTGCATTTGCATTTGCATCACGTGCAGGGTTGTTTAACATCGGGGGAGAAGGTCAATTTCTCGTTGGTATGACCGCTGCAACATTTGTTGGTGTTAAGTTTGCAGGTTTGCCGATCTACCTTCATGCGCCACTGGCTTTGATTGCCGGTGCATTGTTTGGTGGTCTGTGGGCCGCTATTGCTGGTTATCTGAAGGCGGCACGTGGGGTCAATGAAGTTATCAGTAGTATCATGTTGAACTGGATTGGTCTGTATCTGGCCAACCTTATCGTACGCCAATTCTTGCTGTTGAAGGGCGAGAATCGTTCCGTGGATATCAGCGAGTCGGCGTCGATTAGTTTGACATGGCTCTCTGAACTGATGGGCAATTCCCGTGTACACATGGGGACGTTGATTGCCCTTGTGATGGCTGTGCTCTTTTATATCTATATGTGGAAAACAAAACAAGGTTATGAAATCCGCGCGGTAGGTTACAACCCTAATGCGGCTGAATATGCAGGTATGCATGTTAACCGGAATATCGTAAAAGCGATGTTTATCAGTGGTATGCTTGCCGGTCTTGGTGGTGCCTTCCAGGTTCTTGGTGTGTTCCATTACCAGACCGTAATGTCGGGTTCACCGGGTACAGGCTTTGACGGAATAGCGGTTGCACTGATTGGTTTGAATCATCCATTTGGAGTGTTATTGGGTGCAGTGCTGTTCGGTACCCTCACGTACGGATCTGCAGGTATGAGTTTTGCTGCGGATGTTCCGCCTGAGATTATTCGGATTGTGATCGGTTCGATTATCTTCTTCATTGCGGCACAAGGCATCGTGCGCTGGATACTTAAACCGTTCTATTCGAAGCGTAA